>NZ_JBVJNK010000006.1:0-682040 GCF_055583745.1 Streptomyces sp. NPDC104381 | reverse complement strand
GTCGGTGCCGGGACGGTGGAGTTCCTCGTCGGTGCGGACGGCACGATCAGTTTCCTGGAGGTCAACACCCGCCTCCAGGTCGAGCACCCGGTCACCGAGGAAGTCACCGGCATCGACCTGGTGCGGGAGATGTTCCGGATCGCCGACGGTGAGGAACTCGGCTACGGCGACCCGGAGATGCGCGGGCACTCCTTCGAGTTCCGGATCAACGGTGAGGACCCGGGCCGTGGCTTCCTGCCCGCTCCCGGCACCGTGACCCTGTTCGCCCCGCCCACCGGCCCGGGTGTCCGCCTGGACGCCGGCGTGGAGTCCGGCAGTGTGATCGGCCCGGCCTGGGACTCGCTCCTGGCCAAGCTGATCGTGACCGGCGCGACCCGTCAGCAGGCCCTGCAGCGCGCCGCCCGTGCTCTGGCGGAGTTCCAGGTCGAGGGCATGGCCACCGCGATCCCCTTCCACCGTGCCGTCGTCACCGACCCGGCGTTCACCGCGGACCCGTTCGAGATCCACACCCGGTGGATCGAGACGGAGTTCGTCAACGACATCAAGCCCTACGCGGTCCCCGCCGACCAGGACACCGACGAGGAAGCCGGCCGTGAGACCGTCGTCGTCGAGGTCGGCGGCAAGCGCCTGGAAGTCTCCCTGCCCTCCTCCCTCGGCATGAGCCTGGCCCGCACCGGCCTCGCCGCCGGCGCGAAGCCCAAGCGGCGCGCGGCCAAGAAGTCCGGCTCCGCGGCCTCCGGAGACACCCTCGCCTCCCCGATGCAGGGCACGATCGTCAAGATCGCCGTCGAGGAAGGCCAGGAAGTCAAGGAAGGCGACCTCATCGTCGTCCTCGAAGCCATGAAGATGGAACAACCCCTCAACGCCCACCGCTCCGGCACCGTGAAGGGTCTGGCGGCGGAGATCGGCACCTCGGTGTCGTCCGGGGCCGCGATCTGCGAGATCAAGGACTGAGTACGCGCTCTCCTCGCCACTGGGGGCCCGGCGACCGCCGGGCCCCCAGTGGCATCCTTGTGACGCGGAGCGGACACCAGGAGAAGAGGGTGAGGGCGATGAGCACGGCACCGACACCGGCCCGGCCGATGCGCGCCGACGCGCGCCGCAACTACGACCGGCTGCTGGGTGAGGCCCGTACGTCCTTCGCCGCCCAGGGCACGGATGCCTCGCTGGAGGACATCGCCCGGCGGGCGGGCGTCGGCATCGGCACGCTCTACCGGCACTTCCCGAACCGCCAGGCCCTGATGAACGCGGTGTTCCAGGAGGCCCTGACCGCGCTGCTCGCCCGCTCCCACGAGCTGGCCCGCTCCGACAAGCCGTGCACCGCGCTGGTGGAGTGGCTGGGCGCGATCGTCACTCACGCGGGTGAGTACCGGGGGCTGGCGCAGGCGCTCATGTCGGCGCCGGGGGACGAGACTTCGGCCCTGACGTCCTGCCACGTACCGCTGCGTCAGGCCGGGGACCGGCTGCTGACGCGGGCGCAGTCGAGCGGCTCGGTGCGCGCGGAGGTGTCGATCGACGACCTTCTGCAACTGACGAACGCGATCGCGCTGGCCGCGGAGCGGACCCCGGCCGATCCCGGTCTGGCCGGCCGGCTGCTGCGGCTGACGCTCCGCGGTCTGCGGGCCGACCCCGTGCCCTCGGCCCGGCCCGGCGACTGACGGAGGGCCCCTCCCGGGGCCACGTCCGTGAAGCCTCCACGCCGGGCTCCGCCCCTACCGGCGCCGCAGGTCCGCGACCCGGCCCACGGGGCCGTCCGCGAGCGCGGCGGCACTCCGCAGCTGCGGTCCGAGCCCTCCCGGCCCTCCTCCATGACCGCCCTGCGTGCGCCGCTGGCCCGGCAGCGGCATCTCCTGCCGCGCCTGCCGCCCCTGCGGCAGCGGCTCACCCGCCCCGGAGTCCGTGTCGGGCCCCGCGACGGTGATCTCCACGCCCTGGTCGGCGAGGGCCTGGAGCTCCGTGGCGGCCCGCTCGTCGTGGGCCGGTGGCTCGTCCGTCACCAGACGGGTGATCAGCTCCGTGGGCACCGTCTGGAACATGGTGTCGGAGCCGAGCTTCGTATGGTCGGCGAGGACCACCACCTCCGCCGCGGCCTGCACCAGCGCCCGGTCCACGCTCGCCGAGAGCATGTTGGACGTGGAGAGCCCCCGCTCGGCGGTCAGCCCGCTCCCGGAGAGGAACGCACGGCTCACCCGCAGCCCTTGGAGGGACTGCTCGGCACCGCTGCCGACGAGCGCGTAGTTGCTCCCGCGCAGGGTGCCGCCCGTCATCACCACTTCCACCCGGTTGGCATGGGCCAAGGCCTGGGCGACCAGCAGCGAGTTGGTGACCACGGTCAGACCGGGCACCCGCGCGAGCCGGCGGGCCAGCTCCTGCGTGGTCGTGCCGGCGCCGACCACGATGGCCTCGCCCTCACCGACCAGCCCGGCCGCCAGGTCGGCGATGGCCGTCTTCTCCGCGGTGGAGAGATGGGATTTCTGCGGAAAGCCGGACTCCCGCGTAAAACCGCCCGGCAAGACCGCACCGCCGTGCCGGCGGTCGAGGAGTCCTTCTGCCTCCAGTGCCCGCACGTCCCGCCGTACGGTCACTTCGGAGGTCTGGACGACGCGGGCGAGCTCACGGAGCGATACCGCCCCGTTGGCGCGCACCATTTCGAGGATCAATTGACGACGTTCTGCAGCGAACACGAAACTGACAGTAACCTGGCCGTAGGTTGCTTTTCAGCAGTTTGCGCCGAATAACAGAAGTTGTACATGGACAGGGCCCCCTGGTGATATAGGGGGCCCTGTCGTCCGTACGAGCGGTTCGGTGCTACGCCTCGCCGGCGGTCTTACGGGTGTGCAACTGCCGGGCCACTTCGGCGATCGAGCCGGAGAGGGACGGGTACACCGTGAAGGCGTTGGCGATCTGCTCCACCGTCAGGTTGTTGTCCACGGCGAGCGAGATCGGGTGGATCAGCTCGCTGGCCCTCGGGGCGACGACGCAGCCGCCGACCACGATGCCGGTGCCGGGCCGGCAGAAGATCTTGACGAAGCCGTCCCGGATCCCCTGCATCTTGGCGCGCGGGTTGCGCAGCAGCGGCAGCTTCACGACCCGGGCGTCGATCTTCCCGGCGTCGACGTCGGCCTGGCTGTAACCGACGGTGGCGATCTCGGGGTCGGTGAAGACGTTCGCGGAGACCGTCTTCAGGTTCAGCGGCGCGACCGCGTCGCCCAGGAAGTGGTACATCGCGATCCGGCCCTGCATCGCCGCGACCGAGGCCAGCGCGAAGATCCCGGTGACGTCGCCGGCGGCGTACACCCCGGGGGCGCTGGTGCGCGAGACCCGGTCGGTCCGGATGTGCCCGGACTCCTTGAGCTGGACCCCGGACTCCTCCAGGCCCATGCCCGCGGTGTTGGGGATCGCGCCGACCGCCATGAGGCAGTGGGTGCCGGAGATGACGCGGCCGTCGGCCAGCGTGACCTCGACGCGGTCGCCGACGCGCTTGGCGGACTGGGCGCGGGAGCGGGCCATGACGTTCATGCCGCGGCGCCGGAAGACGTCCTCCAGGACGGCGGCGGCGTCCGGGTCCTCGCCCGGGAGCACCCGGTCGCGGGAGGAGACGAGCGTCACGCGCGAGCCGAGCGCCTGGTAGGCCCCGGCGAACTCGGCGCCGGTGACGCCCGAGCCGACCACGATGAGCTCCTCGGGGAGCTCGTCCAGGTCGTAGACCTGGGTCCAGTTCAGGATGCGCTCGCCGTCGGGCAGGGCGTCCGGGATCTCGCGGGGGTGGCCGCCGGTGGCGATCAGCACCGCGTCGGCGGTGAGCCGCTCCTCGGTGCCGTCGGCGGCGGTCACCACGACCTGGCGGGACCCGTCGGCGGCCTGGAGGCCCTCCAGCCGGCCGCGGCCGCGCATGACCCGGGCACCGGCGCGGGTGACGGAGGCGGTGATGTCGTGGGACTGGGCGAGCGCGAGGCGCTTGACGCGCCGGTTGACCTTGCCGAGGTCCACCCCGACGACCCGGGCGGCCTGCTCGATGTGCGGGGTGTCGTCGGCGACGATGATGCCGAGTTCCTCGTAGGAGGAGTCGAAGGTGGTCATCACCTCGGCCGTCGCGATCAGCGTCTTGGAGGGCACGCAGTCGGTGAGCACCGACGCGCCGCCGAGGCCGTCGCAGTCGACGACGGTCACCTCCGCGCCGAGCTGGGCGCCGACCAGTGCCGCCTCGTAGCCGCCGGGGCCGCCGCCGATGATCACGATCCGGGTCACGAAAAGTCCGCCTCGCGTGGTGTCATCCCACGGCCGTCTGCCGCCCCGGCCGGGGGTCCGGGGGATCGCCCCGGCGTATGCAGTACGTAATTCATTGTCCCGCACGCGCCAAGCTGCTTCGCCCCGGGGCCCTCCATACGGGAACGGCCCTGGCCGGGCCACGGCATCCGGTCGCCCTCGGACCGCCCACGACCGGGCATCTTCCCCGGCGGAACCCCGCACACCTCGGCCTCCTCCCGTACCCTCGACCCCATGTCGCTCTACGCCGCGTACGCCGGCAACCTCGACGCGCGGCTGATGACGCGCCGCGCACCGCACTCCCCACTGCGCGGCACGGGCTGGCTCAACGGCTGGCGGCTGACGTTCGGCGGGGAGCAGATGGGCTGGGAGGGCGCGCTGGCCACGGTGGTGGAGGCGCCCCGTTCCCAGGTGTTCGTCGCGCTCTACGACCTGGCTCCGATGGACGAGGACTCCATGGACCGCTGGGAGGGTGTCGGCCTCGACATCTACCGGCGCATGCGGGTGCGGGTGCACACGCTGGACGGCGAGGAGCCGGCCTGGATGTACGTCCTCAACGGCTACGAGGGCGGGCTGCCCTCGGCGCGCTACCTGGGCGAGGTGGCGGACGCCGCCGAGTCCGCGGGCGCGCCCCACGACTACGTCATGAACCTCCGCAAGCGCCCCTGCTGAGCCCCTCCCGCACGGCACTTCCGTACGAACGTACGAACGTGACCGGCCAGACTCTCACCGGACACATCTACGCGCGTAGGGAATCAGCGGTTACCCTCATCCGCGTGAACGCATCTGTTATTCCGGACCACATCCAGGGCGACCCGTACGCCGCCGCTGCCGACGCCGCCGCCCGCCTGCGCGAGCTGACCGGCGCCGATACCCACGACGTCGCTCTCGTGATGGGCTCCGGGTGGGCCCCCGCCGGCGATGCGCTGGGCATCCCGGAGGCCGAGTTCCCGGTCACCGCGCTGCCCGGTTTCCCGGCCCCGGCCGTGGAGGGGCACGGCGGCACGATCCGCTCGTACCGGATCGGGGAGAAGCGCGCCCTGGTCTTCCTGGGCCGTACGCACTACTACGAGGGCCGAGGCGTGGCCGCGGTGGCGCACGGGGTCCGTACGGCGGTCGCGGCGGGCTGCGGGACCGTCATCCTGACGAACGGGTGCGGCGGCCTGCGCGAGGGCATGCGCCCCGGCCAGCCGGTCCTCATCAGCGACCACATCAACCTCACGGCGGCCTCGCCGATCGTCGGCGCGAACTTCGTCGACCTGACCGACCTGTACTCGCCCCGGCTGCGCGCCCTGTGCAAGGAGATCGACGGGACGCTCGAAGAGGGCGTGTACGTGCAGTTCCCCGGCCCGCACTACGAGACCCCGGCCGAGATCGGCATGGTCCGGGTCATGGGCGGCGACCTGGTCGGCATGTCCACGGTCCTGGAGGCCATCGCGGCCCGGGAGGCGGGGGCCGAGGTGCTGGGCATCTCGCTGGTGACGAACCTGGCCGCGGGCCTGAGCGGCGAACCCCTCAACCACGAGGAGGTCCTCCAGGCCGGCCGCGACTCGGCGACCCGCATGGGCGCACTCCTGGCCCGCGTCCTGGACCGGATCTAGCACCTCCAGATCCAGCCCCGCCGGCGTACGTGGCGCGGGGCGGCCAATTCAAGCCTCGCCGGCGTACATGGCACGGGGCGGCCAATCCAAGCCTCGCCGGCGTTTGAGGCGCGGGGGTCCGGGGGCAGAGCCCCCGAAAACCCGCGCCGGGGCGCCGCTTCCCAAGGCACTGGCCCACCCGATCAAGCCCCGCCGGCGATTGAGGCGCAGGGGTCCGGGGGCAGAGCCCCCGGCAGCCCTGCGCAGCGGCACACCCACCCCGCACCCGCACCCCCACCACCACCAGAAAGGCGGACACCGTGCAGCAGGACCTCATCACGCAGGCCAGGACCTGGCTCGCCGAGGACCCGGACCCCGAGACCCGCGCGGAGCTCGCCGGACTCATCGACGCCGGTGACCTCCCCGCCCTCGCCGACCGCTTCGCCGGCACGCTCCAGTTCGGCACGGCCGGCCTGCGTGGCGAGATCGGCGCCGGCCCGATGCGGATGAACAGGTCCGTCGTCATCCGCGCCGCCGCCGGCCTGGCCGCGTACCTGAAGGCGCAGGGAGAGGACGGCGGTCTCGTCGTCATCGGCTACGACGCCCGCTACAGGTCCGCCGACTTCGCCCGCGACACCGCCGCCGTGATGACCGGCGCGGGCCTGCGCGCGGCCGTCCTCTCCCGCCCCCTGCCGACCCCCGTCCTCGCGTACGCCATACGGCACCTGGGGGCCGTCGCCGGCGTGGAGGTCACGGCCAGCCACAACCCGCCGCGCGACAACGGCTACAAGGTGTACCTCGGCGACGGTTCGCAGATCGTGCCCCCGGCCGACGTGGAGATCGCCGCGGCGATCGCGGCGGTGGGCCCGCTCGACGGCGTACCCCGCCCCGATTCGGGCTGGGAGACGCTCGGCGACGAGGTCCTGGACGCCTACCTCGCCCGTACGGACGCGGTCCTCAGCCCCGGTTCGCCCCGTACCGCGCGGACCGTGTACACCGCGATGCACGGCGTCGGCACCTCGGTCCTGACGGCCGCGTTCGCCCGGGCCGGCTTCCCCGCGCCCGTACTCGTGGCCGAACAGGCGGATCCGGACCCGGCGTTCCCCACCGTGGCCTTCCCCAACCCGGAAGAGCCCGGCGCCATGGACCTCGCCTTCGCGACCGCGCGCCGTACGGATCCGGACATCGTCATCGCCAACGACCCGGACGCCGACCGGTGCGCCGTCGCCGTGCCCGACCCGTCGGCCGAGGGCGGCTGGCGGATGCTGCGCGGCGACGAGGTCGGCGCGCTGCTCGCCGCCCACCTGGTGGACCGGGGTGCCACCGGCGTCTTCGCCGAGTCGATCGTCTCCTCCTCCCTCCTCGGCCGGATCGCCGAGAAGGCGGGCCTCGGCTACGAGGAGACGCTCACGGGCTTCAAGTGGATCGCCCGCGTCGACGGCCTGCGTTACGGCTACGAGGAGGCGCTCGGCTACTGCGTGGACCCGGAGGGCGTCCGCGACAAGGACGGCATCACGGCCGCCCTGCTGATCACCGAACTCGCCTCCGTGCTCAGGGAGAAGGGCCGCACCCTCCTCGACCTGCTCGACGACCTGGCGCTCGAACACGGACTGCACGCCACGGACCAGCTGTCGGTCCGGGTGGAGGACCTGACGGTCATCGCGGACGCCATGCGGCGCCTGCGCGAGACGCCCCCGACCGCACTCGCGGGCCTCCCCGTCACCTCGGCGGAGGACCTCTCGCAGGGCACGGACCGCCTGCCGCCCACGGACGGCCTGCGCTACCACCTCACGGGCGCCAGGGTCATCGTCCGCCCGAGCGGCACCGAGCCGAAGCTGAAGTGCTACCTGGAGGCCGTGGTCCCGGTCGCGGACAGCGAAGGGCTCCCCGAGGCCCGGGCGAAGGGCGAGGAGCTGCTGGCCGCCATCAAGCGCGACCTGTCGGCGGCGGCGGGGATCTGACCCCGCCTGCGCGACGGGCCGCTCCGGCAGCCCGCCGCGATTCGCTACGAGCGGCCCTGCGGCTCAGCGCCTGCCGGACGGTGTTCAGACTTTGACGACTTCCACAGCGGGGCCGCACAGGAGCGTGAGGTCCTCGGGATCGGAGGTCAGGACGGTGACCGGCCGGGCTGCGCAGCACGGTAGAGCTTCGAGAGTCCTTCACTGTCGAGCGGCAGGGTGCCAGGCATCAGGCGGCAGCCCCACCGGTCTATCGGTCGTCGTGGCGCAGCAGCACGCGGGCGGCCTCGACCTCCTCGCGGGTGAGCTCGTCATGGTCGGTCCCGAAGTCGGCGACGATCTCCCGAAGCTCGTCCATGGCGACCCGCTGTTCGAGCGCTTCGGCAACATGGCGGGGAGAAGCCACCGGCTTCGGCGGCTTCTCGGGGAGGCTGGTCGAGTGCTTCTTGCTACCCATGACGCCGATGCTGCCAGTGGCATTCATTCTTCGGGGCACACGCCGCGCCTCCGGGGCCGGCAGGCCGGCCCCGCCTCAGCCGATGGCCAGCAGCACCACGAGCAGCACCGCGCCGACCACCGCCGGGGCGATCACCTCGTAGGCCCAGCGGACCGACGCGGTGACCGTGGACGGTTCCTTGCGGGCGGTCGCCCCCTCGGCGAGCTCCCGCAGGTCGCTCACCGTCTGGTCGGCCGCCGCCGTGCGTACGGCCGAGTCGCGGACGTCGGCGTGCACGGAGGTCCGGCCGTACGGGTCGTCGTGCGCCTGCTGGGCGGCCTTCCTCGCGGCCCGCTTGCGCTCGCGCAGCGAGACGGGGACCGCCCACAGCTGGTACTTGGCACCGCCGTGGGTGAAGACCTCGCTGGAGTACGCCGCGCGGACCGTGGAGACGTCCGTCCAGGGCAGCACGATCGTGCGGAACGGATTGCGGATCCGGATCCGCTCCTCGTCGGCGAACACGGCCGGCCGCAGCGTGAAGGCCACGATCAGCGGGATCACCGTCAGCAGCGCGGCCAGCGCCAGCCACGGCACCCATCCCTTGCCCTGGGCCACCGCGTCGCCGCCGATCCAGCCGACCAGCAGGATCAGCATCGCGCCGCTGACCAGCCCGGCGCCCGACCGGTAGGTCCGGTCGGCGTGGGCGGGCTCGGCGGGGGGTGTGGGGCTCGTCATGGCTCCGATTCTGCCTGACCGGCCGGGCGGGTCACGGGGAGGCCCGGCAGGGCCCGTGGAGGGTGCGGAAAAGGGGAGCCCCCTGTACAGGTCGCTACGCGCGTAGATATGCTCATGTGGTGACCATGCCCCTCACTGCCTCCGCATTCGCCGACGCGACGGCGTCCGACAGTGCGCTGCGCCGCTTCCTGCACGGACTGCCCGGCGTCGACACCGTCGGCCTCGAAGCGCGCGCGGCCTCCCTCGGCACCCGTTCGATCAAGACGACCGCCAAGGCGTACGCGATCGATCTCGCCATCTCGATGATCGATCTGACGACGCTGGAAGGCGCGGACACCCCGGGCAAGGTCCGGGCCCTCGCCGCCAAGGCCGTCAACCCCGACCCCACCGACCGTACGACCCCGCGCACCGCCGCGGTCTGCGTCTATCCCGACATGGCGGCCACCGCCGTCGCCGCGCTGGCCGGCTCCGGGGTGAAGGTGGCGTCCGTGGCGACGGCCTTCCCCGCCGGACGCGCCGCGCTGGACGTCAAGCTCGCGGACGTACGCGACGCCGTGGCGGCCGGGGCCGACGAGATCGACATGGTGATCGACCGCGGCGCCTTCCTCTCGGGCCGCTATCTCAAGGTGTACGAGGAGATCGTCGCCGTGAAGGCCGAGTGCGGCTCCGCGCGGCTGAAGGTGATCTTCGAGACCGGTGAGCTGTCCACGTACGACAACATCCGGCGGGCCTCCTGGCTCGGGATGCTGGCCGGGGCGGACTTCATCAAGACGTCGACCGGCAAGGTCGGGACGAACGCCACCCCGGCGAACACGCTGCTGATGCTGGAGGCCGTACGCGACTTCCGCGAGCAGACGGGCGTCCAGATCGGTGTGAAGCCCGCGGGCGGCATCCGCACCTCCAAGGACGCGATCAAGTTCCTCGTCCTGGTGAACGAGACCGCGGGCGAGGACTGGCTGGACAACCACTGGTTCCGGTTCGGCGCCTCCAGCCTCCTGAACGACCTGCTGATGCAGCGCCAGAAGCTCAGCACCGGCCGTTACTCCGGCCCCGATTACGTGACGGTGGACTGATACGCATGGCATCCGCATTCGATTACGCACCGGCTCCGGAGTCCCGCTCCGTCGTCGACATCGCCCCCTCGTACGGCCTGTTCATCGACGGCGAGTTCACCGAGGCCGCCGACGGCAAGGTCTTCAAGACCGTCAGCCCGTCCACCGAGGAGGTGCTCTCCGAGGTCGCGCAGGCCGGCGCCGAGGACGTGGACCGCGCGGTGAAGGCGGCCCGCGGGGCGTTCGAGAAGTGGTCGGCGCTGCCCGGCTCCGAGCGCGCCAAGTACCTCTTCCGGATCGCCCGGATCATCCAGGAGCGCTCGCGCGAGCTGGCCGTCCTGGAGACCCTGGACAACGGCAAGCCGATCAGGGAGACCCGCGACGCGGACCTCCCGCTGGTCGCCGCGCACTTCTTCTACTACGCCGGCTGGGCCGACAAGCTGGACCACGCCGGCTACGGCGCGAACCCCCGCCCGCTGGGTGTGGCCGGGCAGATCATCCCGTGGAACTTCCCGCTGCTGATGCTGGCCTGGAAGATCGCCCCGGCGCTCGCCACCGGCAACACGGTGGTCCTGAAGCCGGCCGAGACCACTCCGCTGTCGGCGCTGTTCTTCGCCGACATCTGCCGCCAGGCGGGCCTGCCCAAGGGCGTCGTCAACATCCTGACGGGGTACGGCGACGCGGGCTCGGCCCTCGTCGAGCACCCCGACGTGAACAAGGTCGCCTTCACCGGCTCCACCGCCGTCGGCAAGGCCATCGCCCGGCAGATCGCGGGCACGGACAAGAAGGCCACGCTCGAACTGGGCGGCAAGGGCGCCAACATCGTCTTCGACGACGCGCCGGTCGACCAGGCCGTCGAGGGCATCGTCACGGGCATCTTCTTCAACCAGGGCCAGGTCTGCTGCGCCGGCTCCCGGCTGCTCGTCCAGGAGTCCGTGCACGACGAGGTGCTGCACGCCCTCAAGCGCCGGCTGTCCACGCTGCGCCTCGGCGATCCGCTGGACAAGAACACCGACATCGGCGCGATCAACTCCGCGGAGCAGCTCGCCCGGATCGGCGCGCTCGTCGAGACCGGTGAGGCGGAGGGCGCCGAGCGGTGGTCCGCCCCGTGCGAGCTGCCGTCGTCGGGCTACTGGTTCGCGCCGACCCTCTTCACCGGCGTCACCCAGGCGCACACCGTCGCCCGCGACGAGATCTTCGGCCCGGTGCTGTCGGTGCTGACCTTCCGTACGCCGGACGAGGCCGTCGCGAAGGCCAACAACAGCCAGTACGGCCTCTCCGCCGGCATCTGGACGGAGAAGGGCTCCCGCATCCTCGCGGTGGCGAACAAGCTCCGGGCCGGCGTCATCTGGGCCAACACGTTCAACAAGTTCGACCCGACCTCGCCGTTCGGCGGATACAAGGAGTCGGGCTTCGGCCGCGAGGGCGGCCGTCACGGTCTGGAGGCCTACCTCGATGTCTGACGGGCGACTGAGCGTCTTCAAGACCTACAAGCTGTACGTCGGGGGCAAGTTCCCCCGCTCCGAGAGCGGCCGGGTGTACGAGGTGAGCGACTCCAAGGGCAGGTGGCTGGCGAACGCCCCGCAGTCCTCCCGCAAGGACGCGCGGGACGCGGTCGTGGCCGCGCGCAAGGCGTTCGGCGGCTGGTCGGGCGCGACCGCGTACAACCGCGGGCAGATCCTCTACCGCGTCGCGGAGATGCTGGAGGGCCGCCGGGAGCAGTTCGTACGGGAAGTGGCGGACGCCGAGGGGCTGTCGAAGTCCAAGGCGGCGGCCGTCGTCGACGCGGCGGTCGACCGCTGGGTCTGGTACGCGGGCTGGACGGACAAGATCGGCCAGGTCGTGGGCGGGGCGAATCCGGTCGCGGGCCCGTTCTTCAACCTCTCCACCCCGGAACCGACCGGTGTGGTCGCCGTTCTCGCTCCGCAGGAGTCGTCGTTCCTCGGCCTGGTGTCGGTGGTCGCGCCGGTGATCGCCACCGGGAACACGGCGGTGGTCGTCGCCTCCGCGGACGCGCCGCTGCCCGCCCTCTCGCTGGGCGAGGTCCTGGCGACCTCGGACCTGCCCGGCGGTGTGGTGAACATCCTGTCCGGGCGGACGGCTGAGCTCGCGGCCCCGCTGGCCTCCCACCAGGACGTCAACGCCCTCGACCTCACGGGCGCGGACGCCACTCTGGCGAAGGAGCTGGAGGTCGCGGCGGCCGACAACCTGAAGCGCGTGGTGCGCCCACCCGCCTCCCACCACCACCCCGGGAGAGAAGCGCACAGCGCTGCTCATCCACAGGCTGTGGACACGGGCGACTGGTCGGCGGACCCCGGCACGCGCCGCCTGACGGCCTTCCTGGAGACCAAGACGGTCTGGCACCCGACGGGCGCCCTGGGGGCCTCGGGCTCCTCGTACTGAGGCACCGAATCTCCCCGCACGGGTGTGGGGCCGCTCCCGGGCGGCCCCACACCCGTGTCCAGGCCGGATCAGCCGGTGATCAGACCGGTCACCTCTCCGATCACGGGCAGATCACCGAGCGCGGCGCCACTGGTCAGCGGGTCGGTGACCAGCGCCGTGGTGACGGGCTTGAAGTCGGCGATCTGGGTCCCCACCGCGTTGTCCAGCGGGTCGACCCCGGTCCCCGCCAACGGGTCGAGCTGCAGATCGGTGAGGGGCTTGACCGCGCCCACGATCCCGTAGCCGAGCACGCTGTTCAGCGCGGGCTCCGCCGCCTCGTTGACCGCCCCCAGCGTGCTGTCGGCGGTGTCCGAGCCGGTGGCGGGCGGGGCGGGCAGCGGTGCGGCCTGGGCCGCCGCGCCTCCCGCGCCGAGCGCCGCACCCAGCGCGGTGAGGGTCAGACCGGCACGCAGCAGGGTGCGTTTCCGGGGCTTGGACAGTGCATGACGTGCCATGTTTTCCCACCTGATCGGGACGTGTCGGGTAATCATCCGTGCGCGCAGAGTAGTTGAGGTGTGATGCTCGATACCAACAGGACCTCCCGGGGATCCCCTACGCGGGTCAATGCCTCACACTTCTGTTCTGTGAGTTCCCAACCGATCCCCACGCGCGTCGTGCTGCTCGCCGGTCCGTCCGGCTCCGGCAAGTCGTCCCTCGCGGCCCGCAGCGGTCTCCCGGTGCTACGCCTGGACGACTTCTACAAGGAGCAGAACGATCCGACACTGCCCCGGGTCACCGGCAGCGCGGACATCGACTGGGACTCGGCCCTCTCCTGGGACGCGGACGGCGCGGTCGCGGCCATAGCGGAGCTGTGCCGCACGGGGCGTACGTCCGTTCCCCTGTACGACATCGCCACGAGCTCACGGACGGGCCGCGAGACGCTGGACATCGAGCGCACGCCGCTCTTCGTCGCGGAGGGCATCTTCGCGGCGGACATCGTGGAGCGCTGCCAGGAACTGGGCCTGCTCGCCGACGCGCTGTGCCTGCGCGGCCGGCCGTCGACGACGTTCCGCCGCCGGCTGGTGCGGGACCTGCGGGAGGGCCGTAAGTCGGTGCCGTTCCTGCTGCGCCGGGGCTGGCGCCTGATGCGCGCCGAACGGCGCATCGTGGCCCGCCAGGCCGCGCTGGGCGCGTACCCCTGCGCCAAGCAGGAGGCCCTGGGCCGGCTGGCCGACGCCGCGGCGGGACGCTGCCGGGCCCCGCGCAGCCGGGTGCCGAACTGACGACCGGGCACGGGCCCGGACGGCGCGGCGGGAGAACACCCGCCACATGACGCGGCGGGGGCGGACAGGACCCCCCGGCCTGTCCGCCCCCGCTGCGCTCTCCCCCGTGCCGCCGCCTCCCCCGAAGCCGCGGCCGTTCCCCCGTGTCCCCCCGTTTCCCCGTTCCCCCGTTATCCCCGTGTCCCCCCGTAGACCTCAGGCCACCAGCTCGCCGAAGGACTCCTCCTCGTCACGGCCGAAGCTGAGGACCTCGTCCTCGCGCAGCCGGCGGAGCGACCGCCAGATGCTCGACTTCACCGTGCCGACACTGATGTCGAGGATCGACGCGATCTCCGGGTCCGTGCGGCCCTCGTAGTAGCGGAGGACCAGCATCGTGCGCTGGAGTTCCGGCAGCCGTGCGAGCGCCTGCCAGAGCACCGCCCGCAGCTCCGTGCCGCGCATCGCGTCCGTGTCGCCCACCGTCTCCGGCAGCTCCTCGGTCGGGTATTCGTTCAGCTTGCGCCTGCGCCACGCGCTGATGTGCAGGTTGGTCATGGTGCGGCGGAGGTATCCGCCGACGGCCGCCTTGTCGCTGATCCTGTCCCACGCCCGGTACGTCGAGAAGAGGGCGCTCTGCAGCAGGTCCTCGGCCTCGAACCGGTCGCCGGTCAGGTGGTAGGCGGTTGCGTACAGGGAGGCACGGCGCTCCTGGACGTAGGCGGTGAACGCCGCTTCGGCGTCCTCCGGCCGGTCCAGAGGCTTCCGCTCCCCCGAGCCCTCCCCGTACGCGGTTCCCCCGTTGTCCCCCGTGGCCGCGTCAACCATCGTCAGGTACGACGAGTGCTGACGCCCGGCGCCGCGTGTGCGCCCCCGTCCCCCGACGCCGGACTTCTCCGGGCTCCGCCCGACGTCGTGAAGGCGCGTGACAACTGCGCTTGAGGTGGTGCTGTGCAGTGCGTTCATCTGGCGCCCCCCATCGGTGGAGTCCGTTCGTTCCGTGTGCCAACGAGCTTGCCCGGGCAGTTTCATGGCGCTGTCCCCCGACTGTCACAGGGCTGTCACAGGGCATGTCGGGGCCGGAACGGGCGGATCAAGTCGGGGGGACTGTCGAAAGGTGGCACCACCATGGGCCAGAATGGCCCCTGTGCCTTTCCTGTTGCTGATCGAGGACGACGACGCCATCCGCACAGCCCTGGAACTCTCGCTGTCACGCCAGGGCCATCGTGTGGCCACCGCGGCGACGGGAGAGGACGGCCTGGAGCTGCTCCGGGAGCAGCGGCCTGACCTGGTCGTGCTGGATGTGATGCTGCCCGGCATCGACGGTTTCGAGGTGTGCCGGCGGATCCGGCGCACCGATCAACTGCCGATCATTCTGCTGACCGCGCGCAGCGACGACATCGACGTCGTGGTGGGACTGGAGTCCGGCGCGGACGACTACGTGGTGAAACCCGTGCAGGGCCGGGTGCTCGACGCCCGTATCCGCGCGGTCCTGCGCCGTGGGGAGAGGGAGTCCACGGACTCGGCGACGTTCGGGAGTGTCGTCATCGACCGTTCGGCGATGACCGTCACGAAGAACGGGGAGGATCTGCAGCTCACGCCGACCGAGCTGCGGCTCCTGCTGGAGCTGAGCCGCCGGCCCGGACAGGCGCTGTCCCGGCAGCAGTTGCTGCGCCTGGTGTGGGAGCACGACTATCTCGGCGACTCACGTCTGGTGGACGCGTGCGTGCAGCGGCTGCGGGCGAAGGTGGAGGACGTGCCGTCGTCGCCGACCCTGATCCGTACGGTGCGGGGCGTGGGTTACCGGCTGGACTCGCCTCAGTGAGCGATACCGCGAAGCGTTCCATACTCGCGGGTCTTCGCTGGACCAGCCTGCGGCTGCGGCTGCTGATCGTGTTCGCGCTGGTGGCGCTGGTGGCGGCGGTGTCCGCGTCGGGCATCGCGTACTGGCTCAACCGCGAGGCGGTCCTGACGCGTACGCAGGACACGGCCCTGGGGGACTTCCGCCGTCAGATGCAGACCCAGGCGGCCTCGCTGTCGTTGCAGCCCACGGCGCTCGATCTGCAGGACGCCGCCGAGCAGATGGCCAGCAGCGGTCCCGGCTACCACGTGCTGCTGATCGGCACCCGCGAGGGCAAGCCCGTCACCGGCTCCTCCGACCTGGACGCCTTCACCAAGGCCGACGTACCGGCCTCGCTGCAACGGCAAGTGAACAAGAAGCAGCCGCTGACGTCGGCCAACACCTTTGAGTACCACCTGTTCTGGCAGCGTACGACCGTGGGCGGCACCCCGTACCTGGTGGCCGGGACGAAGATCATCGGCGGTGGCCCCGCCGGGTACATGCTGAAGTCGCTCGACCAGGAGCGCGAGGACCTCAACTCGCTGGCGTGGTCCCTGGGCATCGCCACCGCGCTGGCCCTCGTCGGCTCGGCGCTCCTCGCCCAGGCGGCGGCGACGACGGTGCTGCGGCCGGTGCAGCGGCTCGGCGACGCGGCCCGCAAGCTGGGCGAGGGCAAGCTCGACACCCGTCTCGTGGTCTCCGGCACCGATGAACTCGCCGATCTCTCCCATACGTTCAACAAGGCCGCGAGCTCCCTGGAGAAGAAGGTCGCGGACATGAGCGCGCGGGAGGAGTCGAGCCGTAGGTTCGTCGCCGACATGTCGCACGAGCTGCGCACCCCGCTGACCGCGATCACGGCGGTCGCCGAGGTGCTGGAGGACGAGGCGGACAGCCTGGACCCGATGATCGCCCCGGCCGTGCACCTGGTGGTGAGCGAGACCCGGCGGCTGAACGACCTGGTCGAGAACCTCATGGAGGTCACCCGCTTCGACGCCGGTACGGCCCGCCTCGTCCTGGACACGGTCGACGTGGCCGACCAGGTGACCGCCTGCATCGACGCCCGCGCCTGGCTGGACGCGGTCGACCTGGACGCGGAGCGCGGCATCATGGTGCGGCTCGACCCGCGCCGCCTCGACGTGATCCTGGCGAACCTGATCGGCAACGCGCTCAAGCACGGCGGGTCCCCGGTGCGGGTGTCCGTACGGACCGACGAGGACGACCTGGTCATCGAGGTACGTGACCACGGCCCCGGCATCCCCGAAGAGGTCCTGCCCCACGTGTTCGACCGCTTCTACAAGGCGAGCGCCTCCCGGCCGCGCTCCGACGGCAGCGGGCTCGGCCTCTCCATCGCGGTGGAGAACGCGCACATCCACGGCGGTGACATCACGGCCTCGAACCTGCCGGACGGCCAGGGCGCGGTGTTCGTGCTGCGGCTCCCGAGGGACGCGGAGCGGCTGACCGGAGCGCAGGGA
This sequence comes from Streptomyces sp. NPDC104381, assembly GCF_055583745.1. Lineage (NCBI taxonomy): Bacteria > Bacillati > Actinomycetota > Actinomycetes > Kitasatosporales > Streptomycetaceae > Streptomyces > Streptomyces sp. NPDC104381. Next base: position 665,060 of record NZ_JBVJNK010000006.1, on the reverse strand, counting down.
CCGGGCGACGACCCGGACCGGAACGAGAAGGGTGACTCCGCGTGAGGCGCAGCGAGCGGTCCTACGGCGTTCCGCGCGGGGTCCTGCGACGGCCCGGCCGGGCCGTCGCCGCGCTGGCCGCCGTCGTGGCCTGCGCCGCGCTGGCGGGGGGCTGCGGCATCCGCAGCACGTCGGTGCCGGTGGACGCCGGGGCGGCCCCGTCCCGGATGCCGTGCCGCACGGCCTCCGCGGAGGCCACCGCGCCGCCGGCGGGGAGTGTGTCCGTACCGGTCTATCTCGTCTGCGCGTCGCAGCTGGTGACGGTGGAGCGCACGGTCGAGTTCGACGAGTCGCGGTCCGGGCCGCTCCTGATCGCGCAGAAGCTCCTCGGTGAGCTGCAGCGCGACCCGGCCGCCGCCGAGCGGCGCGCCGGTTTCTCCACCGACGTCCCGGCGGCACTGCGGGTCGGCGCCGCCCACAAGGGCGACCCGGAGGGCACGCTGCGCCTCAGCGAGCAGCCGGACGACCTGCCGGCGGAGGCGCTGGCCCAGGTGGTGTGCACGTACGCCGACAGCGAGTCGCTCGGCTCCGGGGGTTCGGTGCTGCTGGGCGGCCCGGGCAACTACGCCCCGCGCGGGTATCTGTGTACGTCGGAGACGAAGAGCCTGCCGGGCGAGGTGCCCACGCTGGGTGCCGTAGGACTGTCCTGAGGCTTGCCGCCGGGAGGCGCCCCGGCGGCCGTGCCACTCGTCACAGAGGCTTCCCGGAGCGGCGCGGAACCGATCCTGCCGGTCGTGGCGTCTTGGTGCACGTGCGTCACAGTTCGGACGGCCCGGCCGTCATCCGCTTCCGCGCGGCGGGGGTATTCCTCCTCCTCGCGCATCTTCTGTTCGTCTGCTGGCTGACGCTGCGCCCGCTGGACGTGCCCTGGGTGACGGCCGCGAACTTCCAGCCGTTCGACGGGATCAGGGCGGACCTGGCCCTGGGCCCCGCCGAGGCGGCGCGCCGCATCGGTGAGGGACTTCTGCTGCTGGCGCCGCTGGGCATACTGCTGCCGATGGCCGGGGGCAGGCTGCTGGTCTCCCCGTGGGCGTCGCTGGCCCGTACGGTCGCGGCGGGCGCCCTGATCTCGATCACCATCGAGCTGGCGCAGACGGGCGTGCCCGGCCAGGTCGTCGACGTCGACTCGCTGCTGCTGAACACGTCCGGCGTCGCGCTGGCCCATCTGCTGGTCGTCCCGCTGTCTCGGTCGCGGCTGCGCCGGGGGAACCGTGCGGGGGCCGGTGACCTGTCCCGGATCGGGGCACGGTCGGCGCGTGCGGAGGCCCCTCAGGGATCGCCCCCGACGATTACCAGGGTCGGAATCGCACCGTAGAGCGATGCTTTGTCCCCCTCGGCGGAGCCACTATGGAGGTACCGGGAGCACGACGGAGCTGCTCCCCGAACCGGTTCGCGAAGGAGCCCACCATGGCCGCACTTGCCCGCCCCCGTGACGGACGCATGATCGGCGGAGTGTGCGCAGCGCTGGCACGGCGCTTCGGCACTTCCGCAGGGACGATGCGCGTGATCTTCCTGGTCTCCTGCCTGCTCCCCGGCCCGCAGTTCCTGCTCTACCTGGCGCTGTGGATCCTGCTGCCGTCGGAGAAGAGCCCGGCCGCGACGGCCTGGTGACCGTCGGGACCACGGGGAAGAACTGTGGGGCGCACACCCGGCCCGGGTGTGCGCCCCACAGATGTGTGCGGTGATCAGTTGCCGAGCGGCAGAACGCCCGTGAGACCGCCGGCGGGCAGCCCGCCGAGCAGGTTGGTGCCGGGGGCCGAGAGGTCGCTGCTGCCGCGCTGCTGCTGGTCGAGGAGGCCGCCGGCCGCCTTCTGCACGGCGGGCAGGGCGTCGGTGACGGAGTCGAGCGCGACACCGGCGGGCAGGGCGGCCGCGGCGGCGTCGACGGGCAGGGAGACGGCGGAGGCACTGCCCGCGCCGGCGGCGGCGAAAGCGGCACCGAGAGCGGCGACACCGAGGGTCCTGACAGCAGACTGCTTCATGTGAAATTCATCCTTGGGGAAGGGGATGTGAGCGGCTCTGCAACGTAGTCATCGGCTCGCCCCTCCCGCAAACATGCCGGGACACGGAAAACGGCCGGGAACAGGACGCTCCCGGCCGTTACGCTTTTCGCCCACTCAGCCCGCGAAGGACGAAGACCCGCTGGTCACAGCCGTCTGGCGGAAGAGCCATTCGGATTTCAGCTCCGCGTAACCGGGCTTCACGACGTCGTTGATCATCGCCAGACGTTCATCGAAAGGAATGAACGCTGATTTCATCGCATTGACTGTGAACCACTGCATGTCGTCGAGCGTGTATCCGAATGTGTCGACCAGTCGCTCGAATTCGCGGCTCATGCTCGTCCCGCTCATCAGCCGGTTGTCCGTGTTCACGGTGGCACGGAAGTGGAGCTTCCGCAGCAGCCCGATGGGGTGCTCCGCGTACGAGGCCGCGGCGCCGGTCTGGAGGTTGGAGGTCGGGCAGAGCTCCAGCGGGATCCGCTTGTCGCGCACGTAGGAGGCGAGGCGGCCCAGCGTCACGCCGCCGTCGTCGGCGATCTCGATGTCGTCGATGATGCGGACCCCGTGGCCGAGCCGGTCCGCGCCGCACCACTGCAGGGCCTGCCAGATCGACGGCAGACCGAAGGCCTCGCCCGCGTGGATGGTGAAGTGGTTGTTCTCCCGCTTGAGGTACTCGAAGGCGTCCAGGTGGCGGGTGGGAGGGTAGCCCGCCTCCGCGCCCGCGATGTCGAAGCCGACGACACCGAGATCGCGGTAGCGGTTGGCGAGTTCGGCGATCTCCAGCGCCCGGGCGGCGTGCCGCATCGCGGTGAGGAGGGCGCCGACCCGGATGCGGTGGCCGGCGGCGCGGGCCCTGCGCTCGCCCTCGCGGAAGCCCTCGTTGACCGCCTCGACGACCTCTTCGAGGGTCAGGCCGGCGGTGAGGTGCTGCTCGGGCGCGTACCGCACCTCGGCGTAGACGACACCGTCCTCGGCGAGGTCCTCGGCGCACTCCATGGCCACCCGGAACAGCGCGTCGCGGGTCTGCATGACGGCGCAGGTGTGGGCGAACGTCTCCAGGTAGCGCTCCAGCGAACCGGAGTCCGCCGCCTCGCGGAACCAGATGCCGAGCTTGTCGGGCTCCGTCTCGGGAAGTGCCTCGTACCCCTGCTCCAGGGCCAGGTCGACGATGGTGCCGGGGCGCAGCCCGCCGTCGAGATGGTCGTGGAGGAGCACCTTGGGCGCGCGGCGGATCTGGTCGGGACCGGGGACGTTCAGGGTCTGGCTCGTCATTGGGGCACTCTAGCGCCTACGCGCGTAGAGCGCTGGTCGTCGATGCGTAACAGTGACCGCGAAGCCGGGTGGAATACACCTGCCCTTCTGACACTGTTCTGTCATGGCACAGCGCGCACTTCCCCTGCCTGCCGCCAGGCTGGGACGGGCCGTCCTCACGGCCGGAGCAGCACCCGAGGTCAGCGGCGTCGTCCTGCTGCTCCCGGACGGCGAGACCGACTCGCGACGCCGTCCCTCCACCCTTTCGTACGCGGCGCAGCTGCCGTTCGCCCGGGCCCTCGCCCGCGCCGGCCAGGACGACGGGCTCGCGGTGCACGTCGTGCGGTACCGCACCCGGGGCTGGAACTCCGGCGCGGATCCGGCGGCCGACGCCCACTGGGCCGCCGACGAGGTCGTACGCCGCTACGGCGACATCCCGGTGTGTCTGGCCGGGCACGGCATGGGCGGCCGGGCGGCCCTGCGCGGCGCCGGGCACGCCGCCGTCACCTCCGTCCTGGCGATGGCCCCCTGGCTCCCCGAGGGCGCGGAGCCCGAGCCGGAACCGGTGAAGCACCTGGCGGGGCGCCGGGTGCTGATCGTGCACGGCACGAACGACGCCCGGACCGATCCGGAGCTCTCCTACCGGCTGGCGGAGCGGGCCAAGAAGTCCAACCGGGACACCTGCCGCTTCGAGGTCCACTCGGACGGGCATGCCCTGCGCCAGCACCGGTCCGAAGTGGTGGCGCTCGCTTCGGACTTCGTACGGGGATCCCTGTTCGCCCGGTCCTACGCGCGCCCGGTCGCCGACGCGTTCGCGGCTCCGCCGCCGCTGGGGCTGCGAATGCCGCTCGCGGCGGGGTTCGGGCGGTCGCTGCGGCACTGAACCGGGCGGTCGCCCGCGGGGTCAGTCCGGCAGCAGGCTCCCCCGGCGGGACAGCAGGAAGCGCTTGAAGGCGGCCACCGGCGGGGTGTCGGGGTGGCCGTCCAGCCAGGCGACCCCGATCTCGCGGGCGGCGCGCGGCGCGGTGACCGTCAGCTCGACCACACCGGGCCGGGCGACGGCGGGCGGCGGCAGCAGCGCCACCCCGAGCCCGGCGGCGACCAGGCCGCGCAGCGTCTCGGCCTCCTCGCCCTCGAACGCGACGCGCGGGGTGAAGCCCGCCTCCGCGCAGAGGTCGTCCGTGATCCGCCGCAGGCCGTAGCCGGGTTCCAGGGTGACGAACGTTTCGTCGGCGGCCTCCGCGAGGCGGATGCGCCGGCGCCCGGCCAGCCGGTGGTCGTCGGGCACGACCAGCCGCAGCCGCTGCTCGTCGAGGCGCATGGCGACGAGGTCGGGGGCGTCGGGGACGGGCGAGGTGAGGCAGAGGTCGAGGCCGCCGGCCCGCAGCCGCTCGATCATCGCCTCGCCGTAGTTCTGGACGAGCTGGAAACGGACCCGGGGGTGGTCCGCGCGGAAGGCGCGGATCAGGGCGGGCACGGTCTCGGACCCCATGGTGTGCAGGAAGCCGAAGGCGACCTTGCCCGCCGTGGGGTCGGCGTCGGCGCGTACGGAGTCGGCGGCCTTCTCCACCTCGGCCAGGGCGCGTTCGGCGGAGCCCAGGAAGGTGCGCCCGGCGGGGGTGAGCGAGACGGTGCGGCCCCGGCGCGCGAACAGGGCGACACCCAGGTCCTGTTCCAGCCGCACCATGGCCCGCGACAGGGTCGACTGGGGGACGCCGAGCTCGTGCGCGGCCCGGGTGACGTGCTCGTGCCGGGCCACCGCCTCGAAGTACGCGAGGCGGGGCGCGAGGACCGCCCGGATGTCTTCTTCGTAACTGCTCGGTGACAGCCGTGGCTGTGAGCTGTATTGATGCGCCATGGGAACGATTATGAGGGTTTCATGCATTGGACGCATGAAACCTCGCGGTCTACGTTCGCCGTATGCCTCCTGCCAGTACCGGGGCGTCCACCGTCGTGCTGGACGCCGCCGTTCCGTCATCCACCGCCGCCGTCCCCCCGGCCGTCCCGGACCGCCTCGCACCGGGTGGTCCCGGCTACCGCCGGATGAGCTTCGCGCTCTTCGCGGCGGGGATCGCGACCTTCGCCCTCCTCTACTCCACCCAGGCCCTGCTGCCGTCCGTCTCCGCGTCCTTCGGCGCGACGGCCGGCCAGGCGAGCTGGACGGTCTCCGCGGCGACGGGCGCCCTGGCCCTCTGTGTCCTGCCGCTGAGCGCTCTCTCCGAGCGCTTCGGGCGGCGCCAGATGATGACGGCCTCGCTGGCGGTCGCCGTGGTGATCGGGCTGCTGGTGCCCTTCGCGCCCTCGCTCGGCTGGCTGATCGCGCTGCGCGCGGTCCAGGGCGCGGCGCTGGCGGGACTGCCCGCCTCCGCGATGGCGTATCTGGCGGAGGAGGTGCGGCCCAAGGCCCTGGTGGCCGCGATCGGACTGTTCGTGGCGGGCAACAGCATCGGCGGGATGAGCGGCCGCATCCTCGCGGGCTGGGTCGCCCAGCTGTGGGGCTGGCGGATGGCGCTCGGCGCGATCGGGCTGCTCGCCGTGGCCTGCGCGGTGGTCTTCCACTTCATGATCCCCACGGCCCGGCACTTCAGCCCCGCCTCGCTCAACCCGAAGGCCCTGGCGAGGACCGTCACCGGTCACCTCTCCAACCCGCTGCTGCGCCGGCTGTACGCGATCGGCGCGCTGTTCATGACGGTGTTCGGCGCGGTCTACACGGTGATCGGCTACCGGCTCGTCGACGAGCCCTTCGGCCTGCCCCAGGGCATCGTCGGCTCGGTCTTCCTGGTCTACCTCGTCGGCACGGTCTCCTCCGCCGCAGCGGGCCGGCTGGTCGCCCGGCTGGGCCGCCGGGGCGCGCTCTACCTGGCCGTCTCCACGACCGCGGCGGGACTGCTGCTCTCCCTGGCCGACCAGCTGGCGGCCGTCCTGGCGGGGCTCGTCCTGATCACGGCCGGCTTCTTCGCCGGGCACGCGGTCGCCTCGTCCTCGGTGAGCCGTACGGCGACCTCGGGCCGCGCCCAGGCGTCGGCGCTGTACCAGTCCGCGTACTACCTGGGCTCCAGCGCGGGCGGCACGCTCGGCGCCGTCGCCTTCCACGCGGGGGGCTGGGCGGGCACGGTCGTGCTGGGGGTCCTCGCGGTCCTCGGCGTCCTGTCGATCACCCTGTTCGGGAGCCGGGCCGCCCGGACGGAGCGGCTCCGGGCGGCTGTGCCGAACTGAGACCTGCCCCCGCACAACCGCCGCTCCCCGACGCACGTCCAACAAGCGGAGTCACACACCGCGGACGACGCGAAGGGGAGCAGGCGTACATGGGAAGCATGGGGAAGATACGCGGCGCAGGGGTGCGGCGCGGAGCCGTCCTGTCCGTCGCCGGTCTGGTGGCCGCACCGGCCCTCGTCCTGGGCACCGGGACGGCGGCCCAGGCGGCGTCGTGCACGGCGGCGAAGGGGCCGTACCAGAAGCAGGTGGAGAAGTGGCTGGGCCGGACGGCCGACGGCAGGCAGTCGGCCGCCGACTGCAAGGCGATCCGTTCGTTCCAGACCGCGAAGGGGATCACCCCGGCCATCGGGTACGCGGGGCCGGTCACCTGGCGCACGATGAAGACGATCACCGCGCAGAAGGCCGCGGGCAAGAACCCGAACAAGGCGAAGAAGTGCCCCACGAACAAGGGCCGCATCGCCTGTGTGGACCTGACCAGGCAGCTGAGCTGGATCCAGGACGGGTCCAAGCTGAAGTTCGGTCCGGTGCCGGTGCGTACGGGTCGTAACGGCGCGGAGACGCGGACCGGCTCGAAGAAGATCTACTGGCGCAACATCGACCACTGGTCGACGCTCTACGACGTCCGCATGCCGTACGCCCAGTTCTTCGACGGCGGGCAGGCGTTCCACTCGGTCACCAAGTCCATGTACAACAACCCGGGGTCGGCGGGCTGCGTCAACATGCGCCCGGCGGACGCGAAGTCATACTGGAACCTGCTGAGGAACGGGGACGACGTCTTCGTCTACGGACGCAAGCCCGGCACCTGATCACCGGTTTCCTTGCTTCCCGCCCCGGTTGTCAGTGCCCTGCGGTAGCTTCCACAGTGCTGAGTGAGCGGTGTCACAGCGCAACAGGGGTGGAGCGATGAGTGATCAGACGACGACGGCTGACATCGACAGCCGTCTGGAGGGACACCGGGTCGAGCTGACCGGTTACTGCTACCGGATGCTCGGCTCGGCCTTCGAGGCGGAGGACGCGGTCCAGGACACGCTGGTGCGTGCCTGGCGCAACTTCGACAAGTTCGAGGGCCGTTCCTCCCTGCGCTCCTGGCTGTACCGCATCGCGACGAACGTCTGTCTCGACATGCTGAAGGCGGGCAACAAGCGGGCCAGGCCGGTGGATCTGACCGGCCCGACCCCGCTGGCCCAGGCCGCGCTGAACCCGCTCCCGGAGAACACCTGGCTGGAGCCGATGCCCGACGGGCGCATCCTGCCCTCGGTGGCCGACCCCGCGGAGGCGGCCGTGGCCCGGGAGTCGGTGCGCCTCGCGTTCGTCGCCGCGCTCCAGCATCTGCCGCCCAAGCAGCGGGTGGTGCTGATCCTCCGCGAGGTGCTGGCGTGGAAGGCCAACGAGGTCGCCGAGCTGCTCGACACCTCGGTCGCCTCGGTGAACAGCGCTCTGCAGCGCGCCCGGGCGACCCTCTCCGAGACGAGGAGCACGGCACCGGACCCCTCGAATCCGCTGGACGACGAGCAGCGCAAGCTGCTGGACCGCTATGTGGCGGCCTTCGAGGGATACGACATGGCGGCGCTGACGGCGCTGCTCCATGAGGACGCCGTGATGACCATGCCGCCGTTCGACCTCTGGCTCCAGGGGCACGACGACATCACCGGCTTCATGCTCAGCATCGGTGCGAGCTGCGCGGGTTCCCGGCTGGTGGCGACCCGGGCCAACGGGACGCCTGCCTTCGCGCACTACAAGCCGGATCCGGACGGGCCGGGGTTCGTGCCGTGGGCCGTGCAGGTCATCGACATCTCGGACGGTGCCATCACCGGGATGCACTGCTTCCTGGACACCCCGCGCTGGTTCCCGCTGTTCGGGCTCCCGGACCATCTGGACGCGGACGCGTGAGGGGAGTCGGGCGATCCGTGGTGACCGGGTGGGCGCTCCTGGTGGCGGGGGGCTGGGCGGCGACGCTGTTGCTGGGTGAGCCGTCCGCCACGGCGGGCCCCGGCCCGGCTCCGTCCTCCACTTCCCCGGACGGCAACCCCGCCCCGGGGCCGCAGCCGGACAGCTCGTGCACGACGGCGCCGTCGGAGAGCGGCGATCCGCTGTCGGCCGCCAAGGTGCCCGACGCCTACGCCGACGGCTATGTCAGGCAGGTCTACTGCACCACCGTCGTGGTGCGTGACCGCGCCGTGGCCCGCTGAGCCTCGGTCATTCCGGGGCGGGCCCGAGGCCCCCCACGACCTCGGCCAGCCCCACCAGGTCGAGCAGCGCGCCGAGTTCGGCGGTGACGTTGCGCAGCCGCAGCTCCACACCTCCGGCCCGGCGCGCGACGAGCCCCAGCCTGGCGACCGCCTCGACCAGGGCGAGGTCGGGGCGTACGACACCGCCGACGTCGCAGTCCACCAGGGCGGCCTCAGGGGCGCCGCTCAACAGCGCCTCCAGCCGGGCGCAGAGGCCCGGCACATCGGCCCGGGTGATCCGGCCGGTGAGGACGAGGGCGTACGGGGTCACGGCATCCACACCAGGGAGACCGCCGGGAACCCCGAAACTCATCGGCCCCCGTGCGCGTGTGCCTCAGCTCACCGGGAGGATCCCCGTGTCCAGATCCAGCCCGAACGGCTTCGGCAGTGTCAGCGTCTCGCCGTACTCGACCGCTTCCAGGACCCGGTAGGTGCCGTCGCTCGGCTCCCCGTACAGCGTCGCGGTCGGGCGGCCTGTGTGCCACGGGTCGAGCAGGAGGAACAGCTCGACGCCGGCCTTCGCGGCGGTCTCCTCTGATCGGTGCGCCACCCGAGGGCGAGTCCAGCATGCCGAACGGGACCGGTGGTGGTCCACCGGTCCCGTTCACCCGAAAGGGAAAGCCGCAGTTCAGGCGATACGCTCCCGCACCACCGGCGTGGCGGTGAAGGGTGTGCCGGCCGGGGCGATGTCGTACGAGCCCGGGAGTGCCTTCAGGGCGTACTCGAACTTCTCGGGGGTGTCCGTGTGCAGGGTCAGCAGCGGCTGGCCCTCGGTCACCGTGTCGCCCGGCCTGGCGTGCAGTTCGACGCCCGCGCCCGCCTGCACCGGGTCCTCCTTGCGTGCGCGGCCCGCGCCGAGGCGCCAGGCGGCGACGCCGACGTCGTACGCGTCGAGGCGGGTCAGCACGCCCGAGGACGGGGCGCTGATCACGTGCTGCTCACGGGCGACGGGGAGTGCGGCGTCCGGGTCGCCGCCCTGGGCGGAGATCATGCGGCGCCACACGTCCATGGCGGAGCCGTCGGCCAGGGCCTTCTCCGGGTCGGCGTCCTTGAGCCCGGCGGCGTCGAGCATCTCGCGGGCGAGCGCGAGGGTCAGGTCGACGACGTCCTGCGGGCCGCCGCCCGCGAGGACCTCGACGGACTCGCGCACCTCCAGGGCGTTGCCCGCGGTCAGGCCGAGCGGGGTCGCCATGTCGGTGAGCAGCGCCACCGTCCGTACGCCGCTGTCGGTGCCCAGCGCGACCATGGTGGAGGCCAGTTCGCGGGCGTCCTCGATCGTCTTCATGAAGGCGCCGGAGCCGACCTTGACGTCCAGGACGAGCGCCCCGGTGCCCTCGGCGATCTTCTTGGACATGATCGAGCTGGCGATCAGCGGGATCGCCTCGACGGTGCCGGTGACGTCGCGCAGCGCGTACAGCTTCTTGTCGGCGGGAGCGAGCCCGTCGCCGGCGGCGCAGATCACGGCGCCGGTGCCGTCCAGGACGTCCAGCATCTCGGCGTTGGAGAGGTGGGCGCGCCAGCCGGGGATGGACTCCAGCTTGTCGAGGGTGCCGCCGGTGTGGCCGAGGCCCCGGCCGCTGAGCTGGGGCACGGCGGCGCCGCAGGCGGCGACCAGCGGGGCGAGCGGCAGGGTGATCTTGTCGCCGACGCCACCGGTGGAGTGCTTGTCGGTGGTGGGGCGGGAGAGCGCGCCGAAGTCCATCCGCTCGCCGGAGGCGATCATCGCGGCGGTCCAGCGGGCGATCTCGGTGCGGTTCATGCCGTTGAGCAGGATCGCCATGGCCAGGGCGGACATCTGCTCGTCGGCGACCTCGCCGCGGGTGTACGCGTCGATGACCCAGTCGATCTGCTCGGGGCTGAGCTCGCCTCGGTCCCGCTTGGTGCGGATGACGGAGATGGCGTCCATGGGATGGGGGTCCTTCCGGCCGGATGGTGGGCGAGAGAGTCCCGTTGACTCTACGCGCATAGAGAGGGAACGTTCCGCCGCCGCGTTCCCCCGGCGGGCCGGTCGGGCCCGCCGGGATGAACGGAGCGGCGGCGGGGCACTACCCCAGATGCTGCGGCCCGAAGGCCTGCGGCAGCATCTCGTCGAGCGTACGGAAGCCGTCCGGGGTCTCCAGGACGAGGCCCGGCCCGCCGAACTCGTACAGCAGCTGGCGGCACCGGCCGCACGGCACGAGCGTGGCGCCCGTACCGTCCACGCAGGTGAAGTGGGTCAGCCGGCCGCCGCCGGTGGCGGCGAGCTGGGAGACCAGGCCGCACTCGGCGCAGAGACCGATGCCGTACGAGGCGTTCTCGACGTTGCATCCGGTGATCATGCGGCCGTCGTCGACGAGGGCCGCCACGCCGACCGGGTAGCCCGAGTACGGGGCGTACGCCCGGGACATGGCGTCCCGGGCGGCCGCGCGCAGCGCGTCCCAGTCGACGGGGGTCGCGCCGTCCGTCACTTCCCCTGCCCCTTCCGGTAGCGCATGCCGTCCGCCTTCGGCATCCGCAGGCGCTGCGCGGAGAGCGAGAGCACCAGCAGGGTGACGACGTACGGGGTGGCACTGACGAACTCGGTGGGCACGGTGTCGGTGGCGAGGTACCAGACCAGCACCGCCGCGGCGATGACCGCGCTGATGACACCGGGCACGAAGCTCTTGCGGTAGAGCTTCCAGACCGCGAGGACGGCCAGCATCACCACGAGCAGCAGGAGCAGCGCGTGGACGGACTCGCCGCCGTTGCGCAGCTGGAGCGCGTCGGCGAAGCCGAACAGGCCCGCGCCCATGGCGAGTCCGCCGGGCCGCCAGTTACCGAAGATCATCGCGGCGAGACCGATGTATCCGCGGCCGCCGGTCTGGCCCTCGTTGTAGATGTGCGAGGTGACCAGGGACAGGAAGGCGCCGCCGAGGCCGGCCAGACCGCCGGAGACGATCACCGCGATGTACTTGTAGAGGTAGACGTTCACGCCGAGGGACTCGGCCGCCACCGGGTTCTCGCCGCAGGAGCGCAGCCGCAGGCCGAACGAGGTCTTCCACAGGACGAAGAACGTGCCCGCGAAGAGCACCACGGCCACCAGGGTCAGCAGCGAGACGTTGGTGACGAGACCGCCGAGGATGCCCGCGAGGTCCGAGACGAAGAACCAGTGGTGCTTCTCCAGCGAATGCAGCCAGTCCGAGAGACCGGGCACCGTCACCTGCGTGATGCTGTCGGCGGGCGGCGACTGCTTGGGGCTGCCGCCCTTCTCGGCCGCGTCCCCGGTGTTGAACCACAGCTTGGCCAGGTACGTCGTGAACCCGAGGGCCAGGATGTTGATGGCGATGCCGGAGATGATGTGGTCGACGCCGAAGGTGACGGTCGCGAAGGCGTGCAGCAGACCGCCGAGCATGCCGCCCACGACTCCGGCCAGGACGCCGAGCCACGGGTCGGTCTGCCAGCCGGCCCAGGCACCGAAGAAGGTGCCGAGGATCATCATGCCTTCGAGGCCGATGTTGACCACGCCGGCCCGCTCGGACCAGAGCCCGCCGAGACCGGCGAGCCCGATCGGCACGGCCATCGCGAGGGCCGCGCTGATCTGCCCGGCCGAGGTGACGTCCTGGGCGCCGGTGATCGCGCGTACGGCGGACAGCGCGAGCAGGGCGCCCGCGATGATCAGCAGGACGACGGGGAAGCTGAAGCGGGTGCGGCCGCCCTTGCCGCCGGAGACCTTGGGGGCCGCGGGCGGCGGGGTGGAAGTCGCCGTGGCGCTCACGCCGACACCTCCTGCTGGTCGGAGTTACGTGCGGCCTTGGCGGCGAGTTCCGCGCCGACCTTGCTCTGCTGGCGCTTGAGGCCGAAGCGGCGGACGACCTCGTAGGCGATGACGACGCAGAGGACGATGACGCCCTGGATGACGCCGACGATCTCCTTGTCGTAGCCCTCGAATTCGAGCTTGCCGGTGCCCCGCTCCAGGAAGCCCCAGAGCAGCGCGCCGAGCGCGATGCCGACGGGGTGGTTACGGCCGAGGAGCGCGATGGCGATCCCGGTGAAGCCGATGCCGACCGGGAAGTCGCCGCTGTACTCGTAGCTGTCGTTGAGCAGTGTGGGCATGCCGATCAGGCCGGCCATACCGCCGGAGATCAGCATGGACGTGACGACCATCTTCCTGACGTCGACACCGCTGGCCTCGGCGGCCGAACCGGACTGCCCGACCGTACGGAGGTCGAAGCCGAACCGGGTGCGGCTGAGCGTGAACCAGTAGCCGACGCCGGCGACGACCGCGATCACGATGAAGCCCCAGACGGGCGTCGGCGTGGTCGGGAACTCGAAGAAGTGCGAGGACTCCGGGATCGGGGTGGTGGAGACCTTCGTGCCGGCCTTGTCGAGGTGGCCCAGGCGGCCCTGCTGGAGGAGGTAGCCGATGATGGCCGTCGCGATGGAGTTCAGCATGATCGTCGAGACGACCTCGCTGACTCCTCGGGTGACCTTGAGGAGACCGGCGATACCGGCCCACATCGCTCCCACGATCATCGCGGTGAGGATGATCAGCGGGATCTGGAGGGCGCCCGGCAGCGTCAGCGCGCCGCCGAGTGCGGCGGCGAAGAACGCGGCGAGGCGGTACTGGCCGTCGACCCCGATGTTGAAGAGGTTCATGCGGAAGCCGACAGCGACCGCGAGACCCGCGAGGTAGTAGGTCGTCCCCTTGTTGAGGATGTAGACCTGGCTGTCCGACTTCAGCCCGTAGTCGAACATGATGCCGAAGGCGCTGAACGGTTCCTTGCCGGTGGCGGCGAGCACCAGGGCGGTCACCAGGAACGCGACCACGATGGCGAGCAGCGGGGCGGCGATCCCCAGGAGCAGCCGCTCCTTGTCGAACTTCTTCATCGGTCCTCTCCCCCGTCCCGGGGGTCGGTCTCGGAGCCGTCGGCCGCGGTGTCACCGGCGGCCGTGGCGCCCGTGGCGCCGGGCGCCTCCAGGTGGCCGGCGGCCGCGCCGGTCATCGCGGAGCCGAGCTCCTCGGGGGTGACGGTCGCCGGGTCGGCGTCGGCCACGAGCTTGCCGCGGTACATGACGCGCAGCGTGTCGGAGAGTCCGATGAGCTCGTCGAGGTCGGCGGAGATCAGCAGGACCGCGAGGCCCTCGTGGCGCGCTTCGCGGATCTGGTCCCAGATCTGCGCCTGGGCGCCGACGTCCACGCCCCGGGTGGGGTGCGCGGCGATCAGCAGCTTGGGGTTGTGGCTCATCTCGCGGCCGACGATCAGCTTCTGCTGGTTGCCTCCGGAGAGCGAGGCGGCGGTGACCTCGATGCCGGGCGTGCGGACGTCGTACTCGCGCACGATGCGCTCGGTGTCGGCGCGCGCGGCCTTGAGGTCGAGGAAGGCGCCCTTGCTGTTGGGCCGCTCGGTGACGTGGCCCAGCATGCGGTTCTCCCAGAGCGGCGCGTCCAGGAGAAGGCCGTGCCGGTGCCGGTCCTCGGGGATGACGGCCATGCCGTCCTCGCGGCGCTTGCGCGTGGCCGTACGGGAGATGTCCGTGCCGTCGAGCGTCAGCGCGCCCTTGTCGAGGGTGCGCATCCCCATGATGGCGTCGACGAGTTCGGACTGGCCGTTGCCCTCGACGCCCGCGATGCCGAGCACTTCGCCCTTGTGGATGGTGAAGGTGATGCCGTCGAGCACGGCGCGCACCACACCGTCGGGGTCGGTGGCCGTCAGCCGCAGGTCCTCCACGGCCAGCATCGGCGTGTCCGTGACCGTCGACTCCCGGGTCTCGGGCGAGGGGAGTTCGCTGCCCACCATCAGCTCGGCGAGCTGCTTGCTGGTGGTGTGCGCGGGGTCGGCGGTGCCCACCGTCGTACCGCGCCGGATCACGGTGATCTCGTCGGCGACCGACAGCACCTCGCCCAGCTTGTGGGAGATGAAGATGACGGTGAGGCCCTCGGCCTTCAGCTCGCGCAGGTTGTCGAAGAGCGCGTCGACCTCCTGCGGCACGAGGACCGCGGTCGGTTCGTCGAGGATCAGGGTGCGGGCGCCGCGGTAGAGGACCTTGAGGATCTCCACCCGCTGGCGGTCGGCGACCCCGAGGTCCTCGACCACGGCGTCCGGGCGGATGCCGAGGCCGTACGCGTCGGAGATCTCCTTGATCTTCGCCCGTGCCTTGTCCCCGATGCCGTGCAGCTTCTCGGAGCCGAGGACGACGTTCTCCAGGACCGTGAGGTAGTCGGCGAGCATGAAGTGCTGGTGCACCATGCCGATACCGCGGTCGATGGCGTCGCCCGGGCTGCTGAACGAGACCTGTTCACCATCCACCGAGATGGTGCCCTCGTCCGGCTTCTGCATCCCGTAAAGGATCTTCATCAGGGTGGACTTGCCGGCGCCGTTCTCACCGACGAGGGCGTGGACGGTGCCACGGCTCACCGTGATGTCGATGTCGTGGTTGGCCACGACGCCGGGGAATCGTTTGGTGATGCCGCGGAGCTCTACGGCATGAGGACTGCTGGACGCTTTGATGGCGCACTCTCCTTGGCAGGAGCGGAGGGCGGGCGATGTACGGACACAGCGCGGGGACCGGTGGCGAAAGCTACCGCGCTCGGCGGGCACTACGCGCGTAGCGCCACCGAATCGTTGGCCACCCGGCGACAGGTGGCGAACCAGGGGAACGATACCGACACACGCCGAGGGACCCCGGCCCGGAGGTATACGTGAATCGGGGTCCGCAGGCGCGGCGGAAACCGCGCCTGCGGACCCCGACTTCAGCGGGCCGGTCAGGTCGTGGTCTTGACCTTGATCGAGCCGTCGGCGATCTTCTTCTTCGCCTCGTCGATCTTGGCCTGGATGTCCTTGAGGTGGTCACCCGTGGTGGTCAGGCTGACGCCGTCCTCGGCCAGGGAGTAGGTCTGCGTGCCGGTGAGCGGCTTGCCGTCCTTGACGGACTTCACCAGGTCGTAGACACCGCTGTCGACGTTCTTCACGACCGAGGTCATGATCGTGTCGGCGTACTTCGACAGGGCCGGGTCCTTGGCCTGGTCGGAGTCGACACCGATGGACCAGGCGCCCTTCTTGCCGGCCACGGCCTCGATCGCACCGGCGCCCGAGCCGCCCGCGGCGGCGAAGACGACGTCGGCACCCTTGTCCAGCATGCCCTTGGCGGCGGCCTCGCCCTTGTCCGGGCTGCCGAAGCCGGAGAGGTCCGAACCGGTGGACAGGTACTGGATCTGGACCTTGGCCTTCGGGTTCGTCTCCGTGACGCCCTGCTGGAAGCCGGCCGCGAACTTCTTGATCAGCGGAAGGTCGACACCGCCGATGAAGCCGACCTGGCCGTCCTTGGACTTCAGGGCCGCCGCGACACCGGCGAGGTAGGAGCCCTGCTCCTCCGTGAAGACGATGGAGGCCACGTTCTTCGTCTCGGAGACCGAGTCGATCAGGCCGAAGGTGGTCTCGGGGTGGGCCTTGGCCACCTTCTCGAGCGCGGCCTGGTAGGCGAAGCCGACGCCGATGACCGGGTTGTAGCCGCCCTCGGCGAGCGACGCGAGGCGCTGCTCGCGGTCGGCCGGGGTCTCGCCGCTCTTGGCGGTGAGCTCCTTGGTCTCGGCCTTGAACTCCTTCTTGGCCTTGTCCAGGCCACGGGCGGCGGAGTCGTTGAACGAGTTGTCGCCACGGCCACCGACGTCGTAGGCCATGCCGATCTTCAACTGGTCCTTGTCGGAACCGGTGCTCTCGGTGGACGATTCACCACACGCGGTAGCGGTGAAGGCGAGAGCCGCGGAGACGGTACACGCAGCAGCGATCTTGGATACGCGGCGCAAGGGAAGGCTCCTTCAAACCTGACCGAAGCGCCTCTTCCGGCGCTGGTTTCGCGGCGATCGTAACGCGCGTAGATGTCAGATAAAGACCCCTACGGAAGCCGTTATCGGATCGTCGCGAACAGGAGGTGTCCTGTCCGGTTACGAGCCGTTACCAGCAGGGAACAGCAGGCCACGCCACCCGTCCGCGGCCTCCCCGCTCCACCTCGGTCAGGCGTCCAGCAGCGCGGCCGCGGTGAACAGTTCCACGCCGACCGTGATCGCTTCCTCGTCCACGTCGAAGTTGCCCCGGTGCAGGTCGAGACCGCGGGTGTCCCCCGGCGCCCGTACGCCGAGCCTGGCCATGGCGCCGGGGATCTTCTCCAGGTACCAGGAGAAGTCCTCGCCGCCCAGGCTCTGTTCGGTGTCCTCGATCGCATACGATCCGCGGCGGATGGTCATCGCGGCGTCGAGAAGGCCGATCGTCTCGGCCTCGTTCACCACGGGCGGGACCCCGCGGACGTAGTCGATCACCGTCTTGGCCCGGTACATTCCGGCCACTTCGTCGATGGCCTCCTGCACCAGGTCCGGCGCCTGCCGCCAGCTCTCCAGATCGAGGCAGCGGACCGTGCCCGAGAGTTCGGCGTGCTGCGGGATGACGTTGGGGGCGTGGCCGGTCTGGAGCCTGCCCCAGGTGACCGCGAGGCCGGCGCGGGCGTCGACGCGCCTGGCGAGCAGCGCGGGCACGTCGGTGGCCACCCGGGCCGCGGCGGTGACCAGGTCGGTCGTGAGGTGCGGCCGGGCGGTGTGGCCGCCGGGGCCGTCGAGGGAGACCTCCAGGCGGTCGCAGGCGGAGGTGATCGGTCCGATCCGGAGACCGATCCTGCCCACGTCGACCTTGGGGTCGCAGTGCACCCCGATGATCCGCCCCACTCCTTCCAGCACCCCGGCGGCCACCGCGTCGGCGGCGCCGCCGGGCAGCACCTCCTCGGCGGGCTGGAACAGCAGCCGCACCGGCCGGGGCAGCAGCCCCTGGCGGTCCAGGTCGCTCAGCACGAGCCCCGCGCCCAGGACGCAGCTGGTGTGGACGTCGTGCCCGCAGGCGTGTGCCCGGTCGGGCACGGTGGACCGGTAGGAGACGCCCTCCTTGGTGTCCGGGATCGGCAGGGCGTCGATGTCGCCGCGCAGCGCCAGCATCGGCGTCACGCCGTCCCACTCCCCCACGTCACAGACGAGTCCCGTGCCCCCGGGCAGCACCTGGGGCTCCAGCCCCGCCTTCTCCAGCCGGGCCTTGATGGCCGCGGTGGTACGGAACTCCTGGTTGCCGAGCTCCGGGTGCATGTGCAGATCACGGCGGAAGGCGATGAGCTCGGCACGCAGGTCGTCGGGCAGGGTGCCGGGCAGGACGGCCTCGGCGTGGGGCGCACGGGACTTCAACTGGTTCACCTAGTCAAGGGTAGGCCCCTGGCACCCACAACTGGCCACAGATCAACAAAAGTTCAGCCGCTCAGCGGAACAAAAGAGGGTGCGGCGGCGTGTGACGGGCGGTTCCGGTGGGTAAACTCGCCTATTTCCCATGGGTGCGTTCGCGTACGGTGCGTGCATGTCATACGTGCGCACGCCCAGCGGTTACCGGACGGGCGGCCTGTGGGCCACCGTGGGGATCTCGTTCGCCGCGCTGATCGCCGAGTCGGCGGTCGCCCTGTTCGCCATGCTGGAGTTCGACGAGCGGTGCACGCGGGGGATCACGGAGGGGCCGGGACGGCTTCTGCGGACGCGGAGCCAGGCGTTCCCTCCCGCCACCGTCTGTGAGTACACGGGTGGGGACATCGTCTCGTTCGGTGGGCACGGGGTGCTCGCCCTGCTGCTGTGGAGCACCATGCTGATCATGGTGGCCTGTCTGTTCCTGGCCCTCCTCGCGGAGTGTTTCGATCCGCGCCCCGGCAGCCCGCTGGTGATGCCGATGTCCAGGACGGAGAAGCTCCGCCGGACGGGGACGGCGCTGACCGTGACCGGTTCCCTGTTCCTCCTCCTGTACGCACTCGCCGGCTGGAAGCTGCTCGTGGGGCCGTCGGACGCCTGTTCGGCGGGCGCGGACTGGGGGAGCTATCCGCCCAGCACACTGGGGTACAGCTTCTTTCCGCCCCAGGCGACCTGTCAGTACGGCAGCGGCATGACGGAACGTATGAACCCCGACTGGGTGGCGTCGCTGACGGCACAGTCGGCGGCCCCGGCGCTGCTGGCCGCGGTCGGCTTCGCCCTCGCGTGGCGGCGCCGGAGCGCGGAGCGCACGGCCCCGCGTCCGGAGGCGGAACCGGCGGCCTCCCCCGCCCCCGCCCCCGCCCGGGAGGACGCCGGCTGATCGCGCACCGCCGCGCCGCCCGGGCCCCTCAGGACACGAGGCTCTGCTCCTCCAGCTCCGTCAGCTTCACCGTGCACAGACCGCCGCGCTCCGCCTTGACGGCCGTCACCTTCAGCTGGGTACCGGGCGACAGGATGAACTCCTCCTCGCCCGTGAACGCGGAGAAGCGCCGGATGCCGACCGCCCGTGCGGGAGTCACCTCGAAGAGCGTCCGCTTGCCCCGGCTGCCGAGGAACGAGCGCGCCACGGCGACCTCGGACGTGCACGAGGAGACGCCCCACCAGGTCACCGTCCGGCCGAGCGGGTACTGCGCGCGCAGGTCCAGCGAGACCCCGCGCCACAACGGCGCGGTGTGGGCCGGGAGTCGGGAGACGGCCGAGAACAACAGCCGCAGGTAGGGGAGGTACGGGACGACCTTCGTCCGGTCCGGGGAGCGCAGGACCGCGTTGATCTCCCGGTAGAACGCGGACTCGCAGGTGTACAGGTGGAGTGCGGCGACGGCGTCCGCCGACAGCTCGCCGGCCACCTCGTCCGCACGCCTCTTCCCGAACTCGTACGACCGCCCCACGTGCCGGTCGATGCCGGCCAGCAGGGAGACGACCGGCCCGACGGCTTCCTGGAACTCCAGGAGCGGGGTGTCGAACACCCCGGTGATCGCGGGCAGGACGAGCCCCTCGTCCTTGACCCCCGCGAGCCGGTCCAGATAGAGCTGATGCAGCTCCATCGTCGACGCGATGAACGCGCCCATGCGGTCGGCGACCCCGTCGTCCGCGCCGCCGGGCCCTTCCGCGGCCTCGTTCCACCCCTTGCTGGGCAGCCAGTCGATCTCGTCGGCGCCGAGCGAGGCGAGTGCGGCGTTGACCGTGCCGAAGTGCTCGCCCTCGCAGAAGATGTCGCCCTGCGCGGCGGGGTTGGGATGGTCGATGTGCCGCACCTCGACCTCCGGATACTTCTTCTGGAGCCGGAGGACGACGTTCTTCAGGCTGCGCGCGTGAGCGCCCCACCAGGCGAAGACGACGTAGCGGTCCTCCTGATCGGCGTCCTTCTTGGCCTTGAGGATCTCCTCGACGATCCGCTCGACCGCCGGGCGCCAGAACCTGGTGTGCCGGTCGGTGGCCGTCGCCCCGTCGCTGCTGGCGGTGAGGGCCGCGTTCAGCAGCAGTACGCCCTGCGTGAGCATCGCCTGGAACCACTCCGGCGGCTGGACGGTGTCCTGCTCCTTCAGGAGCGCGCGTACGTCGGCGATCGGGGTCTTCTTCGGTATGCCGTACTTCCACATCGCCGCCGCCTTGATGATGCAGCGGATGCTGACGACCCGGCCGAACTGGCTGTCCTTCCAGTCGTGGAAGGTGTTGTCGAACATCGCGATGCCGGTGGCGCTCTCCGGCCGCGGGTAGGGGTTCTGGCCGAAGACGACCACCTTCCACTGGTGCGGCGCGTTCGGCTTGAGCGCCTGGAAGGTCAGCTCGCGTACGGGAACGACTCCCGGGCTCCGTCCCGGTCCGATGAACTCGGCGGCGTCCGGCTGCGCTTCGATGACCGGCTTCAGCAGCGGCAGCCACGGTTCGCCGCCGCCCGCGAAGAGTTCGGCGAGGGCCAGCGGGTCGTTCGGGTCGGGCTGGGCCGGGGTGTTGGCGTCGTTCATGGTGGAGGCGCTCCGCGGTGTCGGTCCGTGCTGAGGGCAGAGGTGTGCTCGGGGCCGGCCCGGCGCCGTACGCACCGTGGACCCGCACAGGACGAGTTGTACTCCGCGCCACTGACAACGGCGGCGGGCCAACTGCTGCCGCGTCCGCAGGCGTTGTCAGTGGTGCGCTGTAGCGTCCTGACCAGTGGAGGAACCACCTCTCGATCGGAGTGGACGATGACCGCGAACCGTATGCAGCCGCCGCCTGTCCGGGTGGTCCTGACCGACCTCAGCGCCGGTGTCGTGGAGGCGTGGCGGGCCGCGTTCGCCGACACCCCGGAGGTCGAGATCCGCAAGGGCTCGATCCTCGACGAGAAGGTGGACGCCTGGGTCACCCCGACCAACTCCCGCGGCCGCATGGACGGGGGCACCGACGCCGCCGTCAAGCGGCACCTCGGCGCGGGGATCCAGCTGCGCGTCCAGCGGGCGATCCGTGACGGGTTCGGCGGGAGCCTTCCGGTGGGGAGCGCGGTGTGCGTGCCGTCCGGGGCGGTCAACCCGAAGTTCCTCATATCGACGCCGACGATGGAGGGGTCCTCGCAGAACGTGAGCGAGACCCTGAACGTGGCCCTGGCCTGCGCCGCGGCCTTCCAGGCGATCCATCTGCAGAACAGGCGGGGGCCGGGGAGCATCGGATCGGTGGCGCTGGTCGGCATGGGCGCCCGTACGGGGCGGGTGCCGGCGCGGGTGTGCGCCAACCTGATGTGGACGGGCCACACCCTGTTCAACGAGCACAGCTTCGAGGACTACGACGACCTGCGCGGCACGATCGTCGCGCAGCTGGACGACCTGGAGGCCGCACCGGCCACGGAGCGGGTCCGTATCGACCCGGCGGGGAGGGGAGCGACGCGCCGCTGACGGAGGGCGCCCCGCACACTCCGCCTTCCTCCACCTCCTCATACTCAAGAATTTGATTAGTCAGATTCTTGAGTATGATGCGGCAGGACAGGAGAGGAAAGGGGGTGCCTCCATGGCCCTGCGCCACGCGGTGCTGGCGGCGCTGCTGGACGGCGAGTACAGCGGATACCAGTTGGCGAAGGCGTTCGACATC
The DNA here is from genome assembly GCF_055583745.1 of Streptomyces sp. NPDC104381. NCBI lineage: Bacteria > Bacillati > Actinomycetota > Actinomycetes > Kitasatosporales > Streptomycetaceae > Streptomyces > Streptomyces sp. NPDC104381. Next base: position 643,491 of record NZ_JBVJNK010000006.1, on the reverse strand, counting down.
GGCGTCGCGAACTTCTGGCACGCCCTGCCGCAGCAGCTGTACGCCGAGCTGGCCAAGCTGGAGAAGGAAGGGCTGATCGCGGGCCGGCAGGTGGTCCAGGAGACCCGGCCCAACAAACGCCTCTTCCAGGTCACCGACGCCGGCCGCGCCGAGCTGGAGGGCTTCGCCGCAGCCGTGTCGAAACCCTCGTCCATCCGCGACGACCTGCTGGTCAAGGTGCAGGTCGCCGACCGTGTCGGCACCGCGTCGGTGATCGGTCAGCTGGAGGAGCGGGCGTCGGCGGCCGAGGGCAAGATCGAGCTGCTCGGCAAGCTCCTGCGGCAGCTCCGCGGCGAGATGGAGGAGGACGAGTTCCTCCGCCACGGCGAGCGGATCGGACCGTATCTGACGTGCCTGCGCGGTCTGTCCTTCGAGCAGGAACACCGCGACTGGTGCCTGCGGATCGCTTCCGTCCTCGAGGAAAGGCAGTCCACCCGTGCCGAGCGGTGAGTACGTGCGCTACGTCGCCCTGGGCGACAGCCAGACGGAAGGGGTCGGCGACGGGGACGACACCGTCGGACTGCGCGGCTGGGCCGACCGGCTCGCCGAGCGGCTCGCGGCCGTGGACCCCGCCCTCCGGTACGCGAACCTGGCCGTACGCGGCCGTGTCGCGGGCCAGGTCCACGCCGAGCAGCTGGGGCCCGCCCTGGCCCTGCGGCCCGATCTCGCCAGCGTCGTGGCCGGGGTCAACGACGTGCTCCGGCCCCGGTTCGACGCCGCGGAGGTGGTCGGGCATCTGGAGGAGATGTTCGCCGAACTGACGGCTGCCGGGGCCCGGGTGGTGACGATGACCTTTCCCGACGTGGGCAAGATCGCGCCCCTCGCCCGGCCGGTCCGGGGCCGTGTGTTCGCCCTCAACGCCCACATCCGCGCCGCGGCCGCCCGCCACGGGGTCGCGGTCGCCGAGATCGACCTGCATGCGGCCGCCGCCGATCCACGGCTGTGGAGCACGGACCGGCTCCACACCAGCCCCCTCGGCCACGAGCGGATCGCCGCCGCCGTCGCCCAGGCCCTCCAGCTGCCCGGAAGCGACGACGCCTGGACCCGTCCCCTGCCGGTACAGCCGCTCCCTTCACGCCTGCGGGCAGCCGGCGCCGAAGTGCGCTGGGCCGCCGCCTTCCTCGGCCCCTGGCTCGGCCGCCGTCTGCGCGGCCGGTCCTCAGGCGACGGCCGCACCGCGAAACGGCCCCTGCTGCAACCCCTGGGCACCACCTCTGACTCCTCCGCCGACTCCGGGCGGCAACAGCTGACGTAGGGACAGCGGCCTCTCCTGCCGGCCTCTTCCGGGGCTCGGCCATGGGGAGAACGCGTGACCGAGTGGTCGACATCCCGCATAGGCTGCTGTCGTTGGCCAACGCATCACTGTGGGGGGTACAGGGCCGATGAGCCGTGCGATGGACGTCTTCGAACCGCTCCGGACCGACGACCCGGCCGTGGTGGCGGGCTATCGGCTCGCCGCGCGGCTGGGCGCCGGCGGCATGGGGCAGGTCTATCTGTCGCACACGCAGGGCGGCCGCCCCGTGGCGATCAAGGTGGTGCGGCCGGAGCTGGCCGACGATCCGGGCTTCCGGCGGCGGTTCGGACGTGAGATCAAGGCGGCCCGGCAGGTCCGTGGGGCGTACACCGCGGAGCTGATCGACGCCGACGCGGACGGCGCACCGCCGTGGCTGGCCACGCTGTACGTGCCGGGGCCGTCGCTGACGGAGGCGGTGACCCGGCGCGGGCCGCTGCCGGTACCAGCGGTGCTGTGGCTGATGGCGGGGATCGCCGAGGCGCTGAAGGCCATCCACGCCGAGGGCATCGTGCACCGGGACCTGAAGCCGTCGAACGTGCTGCTGGCCGCCGACGGGCCGAGGGTGATCGACTTCGGTATCGCGCTGGCCGCCGACGGGACCGCGTACACGGCGACCGGCGGCACGATCGGAACGCCCTCCTTCATGGCCCCGGAACAGGCGTCCGGGAACGAGGTCACGGCGGCGGCCGACGTCTTCGCGCTCGCCCAGACGGCGGCGTACGCGGCTCTGGGCAAGCCGCTGTACGGGGACGGTCCGGCCGTCAACGTGCTGTACCGGATCGTGCACTCCGAGCCCGATCTCTCCCTGCTGCCGCAGTCCCTGCGCCCGTTGTTCGCCCGGTGCCTGGCGGCCGACCCGGCGGAGCGGGCCACACCCGAGGAGATCGTGGAGTGGTGCCGGCACCGGCTGGGGGCGGATGCCGAAGCGGGTGGGGGGCCTGCCGTGTGGCGGGAGTTCACCGGGCCGGAGACCGTGGTTCCGGCGCCGGTACCCGAGCCGACCCCGGCCTACCCGCAGCCGCCGGTGCCCCCCTCCACGCCCGCGCCCTCATCGCTCGACGCGCCCGCGCACTCACCCGTCTCCGCGCCCGCGCCGTCATCCCTCGACGCGTCCACCTCCACCTCCCGGTTCACGTCCGCGCCGGTGCGCGCGCCGGGGTTCCCGCCGCCGCCCGCTCCGCCCCAGCTGACGCAGGAGCAGCGCCGCACCCGGAGACGGCGCACCGCGCTGATCACGGCAGCCGGTGTGACGGGAGGCGCGCTGCTGGTGGTCGCGCTGGCGTGGTCGCTCATGGACGCGGTGGGCCGGCTCGACGACCGGGACGGGTCCGGCTCCAGGACGTCCGCGACGGGACCGGCCGCTGAGTCGTCCGCTCCGGGATCCGCCCGCGGTTCCTCCGCGGGCTCCCCCTCCGACACCTCGGATTCGACCGGTGCCGCCGGTGCCACCGATGCCTCGGATTCCGCCGGTTCCTCCGCGGCCGGGTCCGGTGACGGTGCCGTCGAGGACGCCGCCGCCCCGCCCGAGGATCCCCGCCCGGAGGGGTTCCCCCTGGTGTGGATGGACGCGAAGAACTCGCTGAGCCTCAGGAGCGCCGAGCCGTCGCAGGAGAACCGCAAGGGTGATGTCCGCTTCAGCTGCCGGACGGCCGGCTGCGAACTGAGGAGCGACCGTGCCGTGTTCATGCAGATATTCGGCGGCCATGGCACCACCCTCGACGAGTGCCGCCTCATGCTCGGCAGCGCCACCAAGCACGAGTGGCCGCTGGCCGGGGCGGCGGCGGGCACCGAGATCTGCATGAAGGACGACAAGGGCAACATCGGGCTCTACGTGATCCAGACGAAGTCGACCGCGATAGCGGACCTCGCCTTCCTCCAGGGCGACCTGACGGTCTGGCGGAACGCGGACCGGTAGAGCGGGCCGGTAGAGGCGACGGCGCCCAGGCCCCGTCAGTCCTTCCTGCTGTCCCAGGGGTCGCCGATCCAGCCGTCGAAGGAGGGGACGAGGGCGGCAAGGGCGGCTCCGACACGCCAGTCCAGGTGCGGTGCGTGCAGATGCACCGTGTTCCCGGACGACTTGAACTCCAGGGGCACCTGTCCCCCGGAGCGCCACTTGATGCGGCGGGGGCCGCGCGGGTAGTCGCCGCCGCCACCGCCGAACAGGGCGCCCACCAGCATGAGCGGCACCAGGGGCGAGAAGAACCACCACACGCCCCACCAGAAGAGCCGGCCCTTGTGACCCACCGCCTCCGGGATGCCGGCGGTGCTCACCGTCCAGCGTGAACGCGCGCCCCGGCTGAACGCCTTGTCGCGGGTGAACGTGCCGAGCGGTTCGCCCTGCGCGCCGAGCACCTGGAACTGGGCGTGCCCGCCGTTCGCGGAGACGGTGACCAGGGTGGCGACCCGCGCCCGGCGTTGCTCGTCCTCCCACAGGACGAAGGACCGGGCGCCGCTCCCCCGGGCCGCGAGGTAGGCGGGTATGCCGCCGGGCGGCAACTCGCGTTCCACACAGGCGACGGTCCGCGAGGTTCCCCCGCCGTCGGAGTAGCTGATCCGGTAGTCGAATTCCCCGCCGGGAGCGTTCCTCAGCCGGCGCATCCCGTGCAGGCTCAGAGTCTGTGTCACCCGACGAGCTCCTTCGTGTGTGTGCGTGGGGAACGTTCCGGTGGTGAACGTCCAGCACGAAGGTACGCCTGTGCGACCCCGGCCGTCGGCCCGTCCGCGTCAGCCCTCCCTGACGACCGCCGTGACCCGCCAGGGCGCCAGCCGCTGCACGTCCTTGGCCGTCTCCGTGACCCCGCTCAGGAAGCCCTGTGCGCGCGGGGACGCCGTGTCGCGCAGCCACTCCGGCGCTATGTCGCACACCGCGACCTTCACGCCCGTGCCGGCCAGGGCCAGCGGAAGGGTGTGGACCACGGTGGACGGGAAGCTCAGGACCGTGTGGCCGATGGGGCCTCTGCGGGCGATGAGTTCCAGCGGCAGGTCGGGGCGGACGATCTCCAGGCCGGTGGCGGCTTCCAGGGCGTGGAGCTTGTCCGCCGACTCGCGGCGGTGGGCGAAGTAGCGGGTCGCGCCGTGGGTGCGGGCCAGCGAGGTGACCGCCTCCTCGTACGGGACGGGGTCGACCACCCCCGTCTCCACGAGGGAGGTGCCGACCAGGTCGGCGCCCTTGGTGATGAGGGGCGGCCCGAAGCGCTCCCGGGTCCAGGCGAAGGTGTTCGCCGTGACCTCGATGCCGTCGGGGGCCTCCACCGGCATCGCGGTGAACACCTCGACCGTGCGGGACGCCGACGGGGTGAAGCTGCGGCGGGCCGCGGTGGTGACCGGGGCCAGGAGCAGCTCGCGCGGGCCGCCGCTCCCCCGGCGGTGCCAGCGCACCAGGCGTTCGCCGCGCGCCAGTTGGGCGACGAACTCCATGGTGGCGGTGCCGTCGTCGACGACCGTGATCCGGCGGGCGCGGACCAGGGTGAGGAGCAGTTGCACGTACCGGGAGAACGGGTCCCCGATGACGATGCGCTCGGCCTTGCGGATCAGGCCGGTCAGCGCCCGCAGGGTCTTCAGAGGCGCGCCGGTCTCCCCGCGCGCCTCCTGCCAGCGGACGGTGATGCCCTCGTCGCGGGCCAGCTCCGCCATCCTGCGCAGCTGTCCGCGCGACATCGGGTCGACCGGGGGGAGGACGACGACGGTGGTGTCGGCTCCTCCCCGCGTGTGGGTCCACTCCAGGACGTTCAGGAGCTGGACCGGGCTCTCGACGAAGGCGAGGTTCACCGGTCGGCCCGTCAGACCGCGACCGGCTCGGCGGCCGGGGCGTTCTCGCTCTCGGCGACGACGCCCGCGACCCGGCGGAGCTTCTTCATCGGGCCGAGCTCCGACTCGTACACCTTCTTGACCCCGTCACCGAGCGACGCCTCGATGGTGCGGATGTCGCGGACGAGGCGCGTGAGGCCCTGCGGCTCGACGGAGGCCGCCTGGTCGGAGCCCCACATGGCGCGGTCCAGGGTGATGTGGCGCTCGACGAAGGCGGCGCCCAGGGCGACGGCGGCGAGGGTCGTCTGGAGGCCGGTCTCGTGGCCGCTGTAGCCGATCGGGACGTTCGGGTACTCCTGCTGGAGGGTGTTGATGACCCGCAGGTTGAGCTCCTCGGCCTTGGCCGGGTACGTCGAGGTGGCGTGGCAGAGCAGGATGTTGTCGCTGCCGAGGACCTCGACCGCGTGCCGGATCTGCTTCGGCGTGGACATGCCGGTGGAGAGGATGACGGTACGGCCGGTGGCGCGCAGCGCGCGGAGCAGCTCGTCGTCGGTGAGGGAGGCGGAGGCGACCTTGTGGGCCGGTACGTCGAACTTCTCCAGGAAGGCGACGGCCTCGGTGTCCCACGGGGAGGCGAACCAGTCGATGCCGCGCTTGGCGCAGTGCTCCGAGATGGCGGTGTACTCGGCCTCGCCGAACTCGACGCGGTGGCGGTAGTCGATGTACGTCATCCGGCCCCAGGGGGTGTCGCGCTCGATGTCCCACTGGTCGCGCGGGGTGCAGATCTCCGGGGTGCGCTTCTGGAACTTGACCGCGTCGCAGCCGGCTTCGGCGGCCACGTCGATCAGCGCCAGCGCGTTGTCGAGGTCGCCGTTGTGGTTGATGCCGATCTCGCCGGTGACGTAGACGGGGTGGCCGGGGCCGGCGGTGCGGGTGCCGAACGTGCGCAGGCGGGAGGTGCTGCTCATGGTGGTGCTTCCTTACGTGGTGGGGGCGTGGGTCGTTTCGGTGGAGAGGGTGAGGGTGGGGCCCAGGAGCCAGGCCGCGATCTCGCGGATGGCGCCGGAGCCGCCGGGGTTGGTGGTCACGGCACGCGCGGCGGCGCGTACCGAGTCGTGGGCGCTCGCCACGGCGACGGGCCAGCCCGCCAGGCCGAAGCACGCCAGGTCGTTGACGTCGTTGCCGACGTAGAGCACGCGGTCGGGGGCGATGGACTGCTCCTCGCACCACTGCTTGAGTGCCAGGTCCTTGCGGTCGATGCCGTGCAGGACGGGGACCTGGAGCTTGCGGGCGCGGGCGGCGACCACCGGGTTCTGTTCCGTGGACAGGATCAGGAGCGGTACGCCGGCCCGGCGCAGGGCGGCGATGCCGAGGCCGTCACCGCGGTGCACGGCGACGGTCTCGCGGCCGTCCGAGTCGATGAGGACGCGGTCGTCGGTCTGCGTGCCGTCGAAGTCGAGGACGACGGCGTCGATGTCCGACCGGGTGGGGTACGGCGAGGGGTCCAGCAGCGGCGCGAGGGCGCGGGCGCGGGCCAGGTCGTGCGGGTCGTCGATCTCCAGGACCCGGGCCGGGTCGGTGGGGACGAGCGCGGTGTGCCCGAAGAAGCGGTGGCGGTGGGTACGGAAGCCCTCGACGTCCATGGCGTACGCGGCGCCGGTCTCCAGGTGGTCCTGGGGCCGGTCCTGCCGGCGCGGGCGTACGGCCTTGTCGTGGTTGACGCCGTAGGTGTCGTCCTCGACCGCGCTGCCGTCGCGCCACACGAAGCCGTGGAAGGGGGCGACGGTGACGGCGGTGTCGGCGCCGCCTCGGGAGACCGCGGTGGCGACGCCGTCGATGTCCTCACGGGTGATGAAGGGGCTCGTGCACTGCACGAGCAGCACCACGTCGGCCTTCCGGCCGTGCGTCGTCGCCTCGTAGGCGTGCAGGGCGTGCAGGACCGCGTCCTCGCTGGTGGCCGTGTCACCGGCTATGGCGGCGGGACGCTGGACGCAGTGCAGCCGGGGGTCCTCCCCGAGCGCCTCCGCCTCGGCCCTGGCCGCGGCGGCGATGGCCGGGTCGTCGGTGGTGACGACGACGTCCGTGACCTCGGCCGAGGCGAGGCAGGCGCGGACGGCCCGGGCGACGAGCGGCACGCCGCCGACCCGGGCGAGGTTCTTCGCGGGTACGCCCTTGGATCCGCCGCGGGCGGGGATCACGGCGAGCACGGTGGGGGGCGGGGTCATGGTTGCTCCTGAGTCGGTGGTCACAGCTCGCCCATCCGCCGGATCACGGGGGCGACCCGCTGGACGCCGTGGCGGTAGGCGCCGCGCGCCGCGTTGCGTACGGTGTCGCGGACCGCGCCCCGGACCCGGCCCGTCTCCTTGGGCGTGACGGCGCCCGGAAGCGGGTGGCCGTCGGGGCCCAGGTGGTGGCGGGCGAGGATGCCGGGGAGGTATCCGGGTGCGGTGGCCGGCGTGTAGTAGGGGGCGAGGCGGGGCAGCGGCCCGGCGTCGAGCAGCGCCGCGACCCGGGCGCGGGCGGTGTCGTAGGCCGCGCCGTACGTGCCGTCGGCGGCGACGCCCTGGCCCGCGAGCCACGTCCCGTCGGGTTCGGGCCGGAAGCCGCCGTCGAGGTGGTCCCAGGACGTGATGAGTCCCGAGCCGATGAAGTGGTGGTTGCCGAGGCCCTCGCGTACGCCGAGGTCGGAGAGGATCGCGGTCGGGATCCGCCGGTGCAGGGACTCCAGCGCGGCGGTCGAGGAGACCGTGACCAGGAGGTCCGTGCGGTCCAGGACCTCGCCCATGTGCCCGTACACGAGGCGGAGGTTGGGCGGGAGGCCGCCCGGGATCCGCTCCGCGAGCCGCTGGTAGGGCAGTTCCTCGATGTGCGTGGTGTGCTCGCCCGGCTTGGAGCGCAGCTTCAGCAGCACCTCGCGGCCCGGGTGCAGCCGGGCGTGCTCGACGAGCCGGCGCAGCAGGTACGTACGGTCGGCGCGGGACGCGGGTACGGAGGGCTGGGCGGCGAACACCACGGTGTCGCGGCCCTCCTGGGCCCGGTGCGGCTCCCCGCCGAGGAACGGCAGGGCGGCCTCGGTGACGGCCGACGCGTCGGCGCCGACCCCTTCGTAGACCGCGCGGAAACGCTCGCCGTCGTGGCGGGAGTTGGCGAGGACGACGTCCGCGCCGTGGCGCAGCAGGAGTCCGTCCGCGAGCTTCTCGTAGACGACCCCGACATAGCCGGTGACGACGACGGGCCTGCGGGGCAGGTCCAGTGCGGCCAGGCCGTGCAGCATCGCCTGGACGGCGCCGCCCACGAGGGCGAGGACGACGACGTCGTACGCCTCGTCCCGCACCGTGTGCAGGAACTCGACCGCGGTCACCTCACGCACCCGGCCCGTGTCGACCCCGACCTCGCCCACCTCGGCGAGCTGGCGGGGCGTCGGGGTGGCCCGTCCGCGCAGCAGCAGCCCGCTGATCTCGACGGGGCGTTCCGCCGCGCCGGTCACCGGGTCCCCGGAGAGGCGGCGCGCGGTGAGCGCGCCCCATTTCCACCGGGTGTCGGAGTCGGCGAGCACGGCCATGCGGAGGGCCGCACGGCCGGCTGCTGGGGTGGCGGCCGGGGAGGCCGCGTCATCGGTACGAGGGGGCACGTCGTAAAAGCTAGGAAGCCATTTCGATCCGTGGCCCAACGCGGTGGCAACAGATGGTTAACAGCCGGTCGACGCTTGGAGATCCGGCTCCCCGTAAGGGTGAATCGGCCCGGGAAACGGCCGGGTTCACTTTTCCGCCGCGTGCCGTTCACTTTCCGTACGGGCGGGTGTCGAGGCGAATGCCGGGGCCGCCCCTAGCGTGCTGCGGGTGGTCAAGCTCTCCGTCATCGTGCCGTTCTACAACGTCCGGGCATACGCTCCCGACACGCTCAGAAGCCTGCGGTCCAATACCCGCGAGGACTTCGAGTTCATTCTCGTCGACGACTGCTCGACCGATGGGACGGCCGAGCTCCTGCGCCGGGCCCGGGACGAGATCGAGGGGGTGGTGGTCCGGGGGCACGAGCTCAACGCGGGCCTGGCCACCGCCCGCAACACCGGCCTGGACGCGGCCCGTGGCGAGTACATCGCCTTCCTGGACGGCGACGACTGGCTGGCGCCCGGCCACTACGCCGCGCTGCTCGCCCGTACGGAGGCCCTGGGCTGCGCGTTCGTACGCACGGACCACGTCCAGGTCACCGGTACGGCGCGCACGGTGCGCCACGTTCCGCACGGCCCCCGGGGCGTGGTGAGCGACCCCCGGGACGCGATCCTGCCCGCCGGCCGGACGACCTCGGTGGACTACGCGTTCGCCTGGGCGGGGCTCTACCACCGGAGTCTGCTCGACCGGGGGCTGCTGCGTTTCACCGACGGGCTGCGCACCGCCGAGGACCGGCCGTGGATCTGGCGGCTGCACCGGGAGGCGGAATCCTTCGCGGTCCTGGGAACGCTGAGTCATTTCTACCGGCGGGGGGTCGCGACCTCCCTCACCCGCATCGGCGACGAACGCCAGCTGGATTTCATCCGGGCCTATGACCAGGTGCTCGCGGATACCGCGACGGACCGTGACGCGGACATTCTGATGCCGAAAGCCGTACGCACCTATTGCGCGGTGATTTCCCACCACATCGGTTCCATCGAGAAATTCGAACCTTCCGTGGCCCGCACCCTGAAATCGCTCGCCTCCGCGGCGCTCGGAAGAATGCCGCAGCGCGTGCTCGACGACGTCCTGGACTCCATGGACACCGAACGGGCGACCGTGCTGCGCAGGCTGCGCCGCAGGTCCGCCGTCTCCGAGGGAGCGTCCGCCGCATGACCGTCCAGATCTTCGTCGCCTCCGGCCTGCGCGGCGTGGCCCTGCTCGCCGCGGCGCTCGACTCGGGCTGCTTCGGGAGCCCCGGCCGCCGCATCCTGCTGCTCTGCGACACCACGGCGGTCCCCGAGGCGGGGGTCCCGGTCCGGGCGATGCCCGGGTTCGGGCGGCTGGGTGCCCGCTTCGACGAGGTGCTCTCGTGGAACGACGCCGTCCGCCCGCTCCACCCGGCCGCCTGGACTCCCCGCCCCGACGACGTACCCCTGTGGGAGCGGCATCTGCGGCGCGCCTGGGGGCTCGGGGACGAGGAGGTCGAGCTGGTCCTGGAGTCCCCGCACACCGCGCCGGCCCTGGCTCTGGCCCAGGTCCTCCCCGGCGGGCCGGTGACCGTGTACGCGGACGGCCTGACCGCCTACGGCCCGACCGGAGGGAAGATCCCGCCGCTGGTCGGCACCCGCGTCCGGCGGCTCATCCACCCGGACCTGCTGCCCGGGGTGACACCGCTCCTGCTGGGCGAGTTCGACGCCGTACCCCACCCGCTGCCCGCCTCCGCCCTGCTGAAGGTCTTCGGCGAACTGGCGCGGGAGGCGCCGGAGTCCGGGGCCCCGGAGGGTGCGGCGCTGCTGCTGCTCTCCGAGCCCGGGATGCTTCCCGCCGCCGAGGAGGCGGAGCTGCACCTGCGGATGGTGCGCGGCACGGCCGCCCTCGGCCACACCCGTCTCGTGCTCCACCGCGACCCCGGCGGCCCCGCGCCCGCCACCGAGGCCCTGCGCGCCGAGGCCGCGCGCCTGGGGGTCGAGCTGACCGGGCCGGACCCCTGCGCGCCGGTCCTGGCCGAGGTCCTGCACGAACGGCTGCGCCCCGCGCTCGTCGTCGGCGCGTACGCGACGGCCCTGCTGACGGCGGCCGTGCACTACGGTCTGCCGGTCGCCCGGGCCGGGACCGGCACCCTCCTGGAGCGCCTCACCCCGTACGAGCACCCGGCGAGGATCCCGGTCACGGTCGTGGACGCCCTGCTGCCCGACCTGGCCGGACCCGCCGATGCGGCGGACCGGCCGGTACTGACGGAGGCCTCGGTGGCCGACGCACTCGGCGGGCTGCTGCCGGCGGTGGCGTTCGCCATGCGGCCACGCGTCCGCCCGGACCTCCGCCCGGCCGCCGAGCACTACCTCGCCACCCGGCTCGACGCCCGGACCTGGCGCTACTTCAAGCGCCGCCGTCTCGGCTCGCTGGCCCTCCCCGGCGTCGTACCCGCCCGCCTCTCCTTCGTACGCCGGAGCCCCGTGCTGCGCCGGCTCGCACGGCGCGCGCGGGCGCTGAAGCGGGGCTGAGCGCGGGGACTCAGCCCAGCAGCCGTGTCAGCCCGAGCCGGGTCCAGAGCAGCGCGGCGCCGAAGGACAGGACCGTCGTGGCGGCGGTGACGGCGAGCACCAGGGCCGCCGCCACGGGAAGCGTCAGGTCGGCGTCGACCAGGGCGTCGGTGAGGACGCCCAGCACCAGCACGTGGATCATGTACGCGCCGAACGAGGCGCCCGCGAGCCTGGTCAGCGCCGGACGCAGCCGTTCCGGGACGCGCAGCCGGTGCAGGGAGAGCAGCACGCCCGCGCTGAAGAGGGCCACCAGCACGCCGGCGTACGGGATCGCGTAGTGCACCTCGTGCTGGTACGCCACGATCGCGGCCAGGAAGGCGCCGGCGGGCAGCAGCCACCACAGGCGCCGCTTCCCGGAGGCGCGCGGGGGCAGCGCGAGGAGCAGGGCGCCGAGGGCGGCGTAGATCAGCTGGTACGGGCCGAAGCCCCAGCCGAAGCGCGGCAGTTCGAGGCCCGTGACCTCGGCCAGGTCACCGGAGAGGCTCGGCGCGGCGCCCAGGACGAGGAGCGCGGCACCCAGGCCCCAGGGGCGCTTGCCCGACCGCACCAGGGCGGCGAAGGCCAGCAGCATGATCACGGGGATGTAGGCGTACAGGTACCAGAGGTGGTACGCCGGGCGCACCGAGCCGAACAGCGCGTCGAGCGCCAGTTCACCGGCGGGCGCGTCGTTGGTGCCGCGCAGCCGTCCCCAGGCCACGTAGAGCACCGTCCACACGGCGAGCGGCACCACGATCCGCACGATGCGCCGCCACAGCTGCCGGCCGTCCCGGACGGGGGCGCCGACGAGGACGACCCAGCCGGCGATCGCGAAGAACAGCGGTACGGCGAAGCGGCCGGCCGAGTCCGCGACCAGGCCCGCCCAGTAGGTGCCGGGCCCTTGCGCGGCCTCGCGCCCCGCCGTGTTCACGAAGGCGGAGCCCGTGTGGCAGAGGATCACGCCGACCGAGCAGAGCAGCCGGATCAGATCGATGTCGTACCGGTGTTCGCGGTGGGGGCGGGGTTCGGCGGCGGGCTCCGGGGACTGCGCGAGGGCGGGCGGGCCGGCCGGGGAGACGGAGGAAGGCATGGTCATCGAAGGCTACGAACGGGCGGGTCCGGGGTGAACTCCGGTCAGGTGAACAGTCACTTCGTCCGGGTGTCGGGCAGGTGAAGGCCGCGTGCCGGCGCTCCGGCACGCGGCCCGGGGACGTGTGCCGCGTGCGGCCCGTCGAGGGGGCCGGCCGGGCCGAAGACGTCCCGGAGTTCGGCGAGGTTGGCGCGGGTGACCGACCACAGGTGCTCCTGCCGGCCGCGCACATCGGCCACGGCTGCCCGGTGGTCGTCCAGCACGGCCGCCGCACGTTCGGCGAGACGGGCGCCCAGGGACCGGTCGTGGACGGAGACGCCCCACTCGGGACGGTCGATGTCGGCGAGGAAGTAGGCGAGTTTGGGGTGCGAGACCAGGCTGATGACCGGGGTGCCGCAGCCGAAGGGGATCATCCCCGCGTGCCCGCGCATGCCGATCACCAGGCGCGTACGCCGGTAGAGCGCGCGGATGCGGTCGTTGGAGAACACGTACAGGGGCTCCACGGGGAGCGCGATGCCGTGTTCCCTGCGCAGGTCGTGGACGAACTTCTCGTCGGCCGGCATATGGGCCGCGTACCGGACCTCGGCGCGTTCGCCGACGGCGCGCACGGCGGTGGCCGTCTCGGCCAGGAAGTGGCCGTAGTCGTGGCCGAAGCGGAGCCCCGCGCGGTCGTAGGCGCAGTTGACCAGCACGGTGTCGTCCCGGTCCGGGCCGTCGTCCGGGCCGTCGTCCAGGCGCGGGTCGAGGTGGCGGGCCACGGTCGTGGGGCAGGGCTGGTAGCGCACCCGGTCCCGCAGTTCCTCGGGCAGGAGCTCCCTGACCCGGTCCACCGAGCCCTGGTTGCGCAGGCCGAAGAAGGCCGCCTTCTCGACCAGGGCGGTGAGGCTCGCCGCGAAGCGCTCCCGCCGGTAGCGCTGGCCGTCGAAGACGTTGTAGCCGACCGCGAACACAACGAGCGGGGCCGTGATCCGGGCCAGGACGTCGTCGGGGATGTTCCACTGCCAGCCGCTGTTGCTGTTGGGCGCGGTGTCCGGGAGGAAGAGCCCGCCGCCGCCGACGACGATGCCGCGCCGGGCGTTCAGCTCCTCCAGTCCGGGCTCGTCGACCAGCCGGTGCACATGCCGCTCGTGCCAGCGGGCCTGACCGGTGTCGGGACCGAAGCACATGCGTACGGCTTCGGGGAGCACCTTGTCGCCCGCGTTCTCCTGCCCGTCGGCGAACAGGGCGACATGGGCGAGCTGTTCGCCGGCGGTGCCCGTGGCGGGGGACGCCACAGGGCGCGTACGCACGTACCAGGCGTGGCAGTTGCCGTCGGTGGGGTCGGCGTCGAGCCCTTCGCGGGCGTACGCGTGCGCGTCCGCGGTCCGGCCCCGCAGCCAGGCGAGCCGGGCGAGCTGGCCGTAGGCGCGGGCGGCGAAGTCCGGGGACACGGTGGCCAGCTGGAGGTGGGCCTCGGCCTCCTCGTAGCGGGACAGCGCCATCAGGCTGATGCCCAGCGTCTCGTGGCAGCGCGGCCGGTCGGGCCGGTCCGCCACGGCGGCCGTCAGCAGGGCGACGGCCTCGTCGTAGCGGCCCTGCTGCCGGTGCACCTCCGCGACCCGGCGGACCAGGTCCACCGGCGCACGCCCTCCTTCGGGGAGCGGCAGGGCGCAGTGCAGGAGCAGTTCGGGGTGGACGGGGCCCGGCAGGGTGCGGCAGGCGGCGCGGAACGCCTCGTCGTCCAGATCGAATCGCTCGCGCGCCTCGCGGGCCGGGGTGCCGGGGGCGGCGTCCTCGGTGAAGCGCAGGACGACGGTGCTTCCGGGTACGGGGGTGTCGTCGTGCGGCGGGCCGGCCGGGACGTCGTACCGGGAGCCGAGGGGTTCGAGGACGCCCGCCTCGCCCAGCGCCCGGTCCACCGCCTCCTCGCCCGCGGCCAGGGCGTCGCGTACGGCGTCCGTCACGTCCTGGTGCTGGATCACCAGCAGCCCGCCGTCCCGCACGGGCCGTACGCCGCCGGGGCCGGGCCGCGCCACGGCGGCCACCCCGGTGCGGAGGGCCAGCAGCGGCTGGAGCGAGCCGAGGACGACCATGCCGGGGCCGAGCGCGATCACGGTGTCGTACCCGGTCGTCCGGAAGACGTCGAGGCGGCTGCCCGCGGTGCGCGGGACGAGGCGCGGGTGCAGCCGGCGGGCGGCGTCGAGCGTGGACTCGGGCAGTCCGGGGTGCAGGAGGAGGAAGTCCTCGCAGACGGCCGGGTCCGCCAGCGCGAGGCTGCGCAGCAGCACCAGGAGGCCGGGCATCCGGGCCTCGTCGGCGTACGCGGCGAAGGCGATCCGCCGCTTGCCGGTGACGGCGCGCCGGTCGTCGGGGGCGGGAGCGCGCCCGTGGAGGGCGGTCGGCCCGGGCCGTCTGCCGTCGGTGGGCTCGGCGGGGGTGTTCATCGGAGCGCGGTCCTCATCTCGGTCTCGTCCTGGTGGGTCGCGCGGGCCGTCACCCACGCGTGCTCGCCCGGCGCCAGTTGCCCCGGCAGCCCGAAGCCGACGAGGTCCAGGCGGTCGGCCGCGTCCAGGAAGTCCAGGAGCCTGATCAGGGTGAAGGCGGTGCTGGTCCCCGGCCACCTGCCGCCCTCGCCGAGCAGCGCCGGATCGTCCAGCGGGCGCCGCAGCGAGGCGTCGCCGATGTGGTCCTGCGCGCCTGCGACGAGGCGGGCGCGCAGCGAGCGGCGCCAGTGCGGCAGCGGGTCGCCGAAGACCAGCCGGGTGCCGGCCTTCCGGTGCCAGGCGGGGCCCGTCCAGGGGGTGTCGCCGCGCAGCGTGACCGCGTGCAGGTCGGTGCGCGGGGCGGCCGGCGGGAGGGTGTCGCAGCGCATCACCAGGTCGTATCCGTCGATCAGTTTGCCGAGCGGGCTCCCGGGGTCGCGTTCCTCGTCGGTGACGCGGGCGGCTCCGGCGACCAGGCAGACCGAGCGGCCGGTGACGAGGCCGCGCAGCCCGGTGACTCCGACCGGTTCCGCCCCGCCGAGCAGGGGGTCGGCCATCCTGTCCCGGTCCAGCAGCCGGCGGTGGGCGGCGTACAGCGCGACGAGCCGGCGTACGGCGGGGTCGGCCGTTCCTCCGGCCTCGGCGCTCCGCGTGCGTACGACCTCGGCGAAGGCGGTACGGGCCGCTCCGGCGGGGGCGTGGTGCAGGGCCCGCAGCCGGTCGCCGTCCTCGCCGGGGAGCAGCCCGGCGGCCTCGTCCAGGCAGGCGCGGAGTTCCTTGAGGGTGGCGGTCCTGCGCGTGATGTCCTCGGAGGCCGCCGGGTTCTGCTGGAGCGTCAGGTGCTGTTCGTAGGCCTGCACGGCCTCGTCGCGGCGGCCCAGGGCGTCCAGCGCGCTCCCGCGCAGCCGCCAGGCGCCCTTGGACCGGGGGCGCAGCCCGGTGGCCTCGACGGCGAGGTCCAGGGCGAGGCGGGTCTCCGCCTCCCCGCCGGTCTCCAGGGCCCGTTGCCCGGTGCGGAGCAGGGCGTCGAACAGGCTGTCCGTGCCGGTGGCGGTGGTGAGGTCCCCGACGGCGGCGACGAGCCGGGTCCGCCGGGCGTCGTCCGGGGGACCGCTCGCGGCGAGGCCCGCGAGGTAGTCGCCGCAGAGGCGCAGGGCGGCCGTGGGCGCCGGGCGCGCCGTACCGCCCTGCCCGGTTCTCGCCCGCACCGCCCTGAGCAGCCCGCTGAAGGTCTGGCCCATGCTCGTTCCGCCGTTCTGTGATCAGTGGCCGGCCGGGGCGCGCCCCGGTCCCGGGTCAGAGGCCGAGGCTGCTGCGGGTGCGCCGTACGGTGCGGCGCAGCCGGACCGCCGCTCCTCGCGGGCCGCCGCCGGGCAGGGTGAGCTTCTGCAGGCGGCGCCGCTTGAAGTAGTGCTGGGTGCCGCTGTCGAGGTGGTCCCGCAGCCAGGCCTCGGCCTCGGCGCGCAGGGCCGGGTGGAGTCCGGACTGCATGCAGTAGCCGACCGTCCGGAGCAGCGGCGCGAGGGTCCCGGGTGCGGTCGGGGCGAGCCGGGGCACGGGGTCGCCCCCCTGCTCGTCCAGGTCGGGCACGAGGTGGTCGACGATCGTCAGCGGGACCCGGTTGCTGTTCTCGTACGGGGTGATGCGGTCCAGGACGAGGCGGGTGCCGACCCGGGCGACCGGGATGCCGTAGTACACGGCGGCGGTGAACATCGCGGTGGAGAAGCAGCCGACGACGAGCGTGGGCGCGCACCGCTCGTAGAGCGTCTCGGCGAGCAGCGGGCCGTCCAGCGTGGTCAGCCGTACGCCCAGTTCGGTGGCCGCGTCGTCCAGTGCCCTGGAGTAGCGGGCCGGCGCCGTGGGGTGGGGCTTGAAGAGGATCGAGGTGTGGCCGGCCCGGGCCGCGCCGCGCAGCATGCGCAGGTGAAGGTCCTCCTCCTCGTCGGCCGTGAGGATGTTCAGCGCCGCGAGGTACTGGCCGAGGAGCACGGCCGTCGGGGCGGCGGCCTCGGCCTCCGCGAGCCCGCGGTCGCCGGCCGCCGCCCCGGCGATCTCGCCGAGCACCTTGCGGAAGGCGTCGTCGGGGACGAGCTCGGGCTCGACGCCGGACTCGGCGAGGAGCAGCGGCCGCAGCCCCGGTACGAGGTCCAGGTGGAGCACCCGCTGGATGCGGCAGGCGAGGGAACGCGGCACCTTGTTGCGGGTCGGGCCGTAGCTCATCAGGCCGTCCGCGTAGACGTGCACGGCGCTCTCGGAGAAGATCGCGGCCAGCGCGCGGGCCGGGTTGACCTGGATGGACTCGACGGCGAGGTCGACGGGCCCTTCCGGGTCGATGCCCCAGGCGAGCCGGAAGGCGCGCTGCCAGAGCTCGGTCTCCTCGGCGCGCGGGCCCCAGCCGCTGGGGTGGTGCGGGCTGATGGCCTCGTTCCAGTCGACGACGGAGTCGAAGCGGGCGGCGATGTCCCCGTACCCCCGCATCTCCTCCATCCGGAGGGCGGTCTCGGGGATCGCCGCGTTGTTGGAGACCAGCAGGACGCGGTGGCTGTCCTGTCCGGGTCCGAACCGGCCGGCGTCCAGCGCCGCCGCGAGCGTGGCCGCCCCGTACAGGGTCGACACCTGGAAGATCTGGGTACGCGTGGGCATGGGTCAGGCGGCCTTCTGCTTGTCACGCAGGCGGCCGAGCAGAGTGCTGCGCCTGGTGTCCATCATCGTCAAGGTGCGGTCGAGGACCTGCTGCGGCATGCGGTGCAGCGCGGCCGCCGACTCCTGGCGCAGACGCCGGAACGTCGCGGGTTCGTAGGCGTCCGCCTTCTCGTTGTGGAAGGCGATCATCGCGCAGTAGGTGCGGACCGCCTTGGGGAGGAGGAGCTCCGCGTCCGGGTCCTCGCGGATCTCGTCGAGCAGCGTGTCGTAGGCGGGGAAGAAGTCCAGCTGGCGGGCGTCCTTGATCTGGGTCAGGGACGTGGTGACGCCGCGCCGGTAGAAGACGCCGTACAGGTTCAGCGCCGCGTAGGTGCGGGCCCGCAGGTGCAGCTGCCAGATCCACAGGCGGTCCTCGGCGGTGCGCAGCCGGGTGGTGAATCGGTGCCCGCCGTCCTCGAAGAGCCGCCGGTGGTAGACGCCCGCCCAGACGAACGGGTAGTCGACCATGGTCTCCCACTCGGGTGCGGCGATGCCCTCGCGCGGGTCCATCACGGTCTCGCGGAGCCGGGCCGGCGCCCGGCGCACGACCCTGCTGGTCCCGGTGGCCTGGACGTGGTCGGTGCGGGCGAAGTCGCAGTCCAGCTCGGTGGCGGCGTGCAGCAGCCGGTCCAGGTGGCCGGGGGCGTACCAGTCGTCGCCGTCGAGGAAGGTGACGAAGTCGCCCCGGGCCGCGTCGATGCCGCTGTTGCGGGCGGCGGCGATGCCCACGTTCTTCTCGTGCCGGATGACCTCGGCGTGCGGGAGTCTGTCGGCCCAGCGGTCGACGACCGCCGGTGTGTCGTCCGTGGAGCAGTCGTCGACCAGCAGGAACTCGATGTCCGGGCCCGCGTTACGGGCAAGACTGCCCAGCGTCGTGTCGGCGTAGGCGCCGACATTGTGGAACGGAACGACAACGGACAGCTTCGGCACGCGGGCCCTCACCTTCGATCATGGTCCGCACACGCTAGTGAGGGGGATGGAGGAGAGGGTGTCGTCCGGCCCGACGAACGGTGAACTCTGGGCGTCGCGGGAGTGACCCGTGCAGGCCCGGGGGCCTGCCCGTGCGGGCGCGGGGGCCTCAGGCCACGCCGTACCGCGCCTCGACGCCCGCGACGACGATCCACAGGCCGTCCTCGAAGCGTTCGTCGTAGCGCGTGAAGATCTCGGCGCCGGCCGCCGCGGCGAGCGGGTAGCGCTCCAGGCGCGCGGCCCGTTCCTCGACGTCGTACCCCTCCCGGCGTTCGTCCGGCATGGGCTGGACGCCCTGCTCCTCGGTGACGAAGCCCAACGTGTACGCGTTCACGGTGGTGCCGGCGCGCACGGCCTGCCACAGCTCGAACCCGGCGTCGACCATCGTGCGCAGGTGGACCTCCAGGCCGTCGGCGTGGTCGGTGCCGGTGAACCGGGCGCCGGTGTAGACCCGGGCGCCGTCGCGGTAGCGCAGCAGGGCGCGGCGCAGCACGCTCTGGTACGTGACCATCTGCTGCTGCCAGCTCTCGGGCGCCGGCCCGGGCAGATCCTCCGCCAGCATCCGGCGGTACATCACCGTGGCCATCTCGTCGAGCAGCGCCTGTTTGTCCTTGAAGTGCCAGTAGAGCGCGGGCGCCTTGACGTCCAGCTCCCTGGCGATGCCGCGCAGGGTCAGCCCGTCGAGGCCCACCTCGTTCAGCAGTTCCAGCGCGGCGTCCGCGACGCGCGCCCGGTCGATCTTCGTCGTACCCACCTTGACAATTTAACAGCGTTAAGCGCACACTCCGAATCATGGAACTTAACAACGTTAAGGAAACGCGGGTCCTGATCGTCGGCGCGGGTCCCTGCGGCCTCGCCCTGGCCTGCGACCTCGCCCGCCGCGGAGTGCGCGCGCTGGTCGTCGAGCAGGCCCCCTCGCTCTTCCCGGGGTCGCGCGGCAAGGGCATCCAGCCGCGCACCCGGGAGGTGTTCGACGACCTGGGGCTGGGCGGTGCGGTGCGGGAGCACGGCGGCCCCGCACCGGTGGGGATGACCTGGAAGGACGGCGAGCGCCAGGGCGCGTACGACCTGTTCCGCCGCGCGGCGCCCACCGAGGCCGAGCCGTACGGGGAGCCCTGGATGATGCCGCAGTGGCGCACCCAGGAGATCCTGCTCGCCCGCCTGCGCGAACTGGGCGGCGACGTCCTCTTCTCGGCGGCCCTCACCGGCCTGTCGCAGGACGCCGACGGGGTCACCGCCCGGCTCACCACCGGCGAGGTGCGTGCCTCCTACCTGGTCGCGGCGGACGGCGGACGCTCCACGGTCCGGCGCGCGCTCGGGATCACGATGGAGGGCGAGACCGTGGACCCGTCGCCGACGCTGGTGGCCGACGTACGGATCGCGGAGGCGGCCCTCGACCGGGACGACTGGCACATCTTCCTGGGCGAGGCGGGCCTGCTCACGCTCTGCCCGCTGCCCGGCACCCCGGACTTCCAGCTGGTCGCCCGGTTCGAGGAGGGGGCGCCCGACACCACGCCGGAGGGCGTACGGGCCGTGGTCGCCGCCCGCACCCACCTGAGCGAGGACGACGTCACCGAGGTGCGCTGGTCGTCGGACTTCCGGCCGCGCGCCGCACTGGCGGACCGGTTCCGCGACGGCCGGGTCCTTCTCGCCGGCGACGCCGCGCACATCCACTCCCCGGCAGGCGGCCAGGGGCTGAACACGAGCGTCCAGGACGCCTACAACCTGGGCTGGAAGCTGGGCCAGGTGCTGCTGCACGGCGCGCCCGCCGCCCTGCTGGAGACGTACGAGCAGGAACGCCGCCCGGTCGCCGCCGAGATGCTGGGCCTCTCGACCCGCATCCACCGGGGGGAGCAGGAACGCGGCACCGCGGCGCAGCAGTTGGGCCTCGGCTACCGCGAAGGCCCGCTGGCGTCCGGCCGGGCGGGCCTCCTGGAAGCCGGCGACCGGGCCCCGGACGGCCCGGCGGGCGAGGGCGGGCGGCTCTTCGACGTCTTCCGGGGGCCGCACTTCACACTGCTCGCGGTCGGCACGGACGCCCCGCTGCCCGCACGGGACGGCGCCCTGCTGCGGACCTTCCGCACGGAGGCGGCCGAGGCCTACGGCAAGGGTCTGTTCCTGGTCCGGCCCGACGGCTACATCGGCTGGGCCGGCGAGGACACCACGGGGCTCGCCGAGTACGCGGCCCCTCTGGGCCTTGACCTCGACTTCGCTTGAGGTTCTACGGTCCGGGACATGGACTACTCACATGACGACGCGGGACTGGCACGGCAGCCCATCGGCTATTGGAGCTGGGCGGCGCACGACGCGACCGTGACCCACATCAGGGCCGCACTGGCCGAACACGGCCTGACCCAGCCGCCCTGGTGGGTCCTCAACCAGCTCACCGATGCGGACGAACAGGGCCGCCCGCGCGCCGAGGTGGTCGCGACGCTCCGGGGCTATCTGAACGTCGGCGACTCCCTGGAGCCCGAGATCGACGGCCTCATCGCCCAGGGCCTGGTCACCCAGGACCCCACCACCCGCCTGCGGATGACCCCCGAGGGACACGCGCTGCGCGCCGAGGCGGCGGAACGGGTCGGCAGGGCGATCGCGGACATCCACACCGGAATCCCGGACGAGGAGTACGTCGCCGCGCTCAAGGTCCTCCAGCGCATGATCCACAACGTCGGCGGAAAGGCCTGGCACCACTAGGTGCATCGACCCTCAGCTGAGCGACAGCTTCGCCGCGAACCCGAGGAACAGCACACCCGCCGCCGAAGTGGCCCCCGCCGAGAGCCGCTTGCGTCGGCGGAAGGCGGTGGCCAGGCGGGTGCCGCCGAATATGAGCGTCGAGAGGTAGAGGAAGCTGCCGATCTGCAGCAGCGTGCCCAGCAGCAGGAAGGAGAGCGCCGGGTAGGCGTACCCGGGGTCGACGAACTGCACGAAGAAGGAGATCAGGAACAGGATCGCCTTCGGGTTGAACAGGCTGACCACGAGCGCCCGCCGGTAGGGGTGCTCCGCCACCGCCCCGGACGCCTCGCCCCCGTCCGACAGCTCGGCCACCCGCTGGTGCCGCTCACGCCACATCGACACGGCCGCCCGCATCATCCCGATCGCCAGCCAGGTCAGATAGCCCGCGCCCGCGTACTTGACGACGGCGAACAGCAGCGGCGTCGTCTGCAACAGGGACGCGGCACCCAGCGCCGACAGCGTCATCAGGACCGTGTCCCCGGTCCACACCCCGGCAGCGGCCACATAACCGGTACGCACCCCGCGCCTGGCGGCGACGGACAGCACGTACAGCGAGTTCGGCCCCGGCAGCAGAATGATCAGCACCAGGCCGGCGAGATAGGTCGGGAGATCGGTGACACCTAGCATGAACGGAGTGTCGCACGCGGGTACGACACTCCGTCCAGGTGGTTCACATCGCGGGAATCGGGAATCGGGAATCGGGAATCAGGACGCGGTGGCGGCCGACCGCCCGACGAGGTCGGCGTACACGATGATGTTGTCCGGCCGGTGGCCGTCCTCCAGTTCCCCGCCGCAGGTGATCAGGCGCAGCTCGGGCCTGCTGGTGTCCCCGTAGACCTTGTCGGTCGGGAACGTGTCCTTGTCCACCTGCTCCAGCTCCCGCACGGCGAAGACCGCCCGGGAGCCGTCCGCGCGATCCACCGTGATGCGGTCACCGGTCCCGACCGCCGAGATGTTCTTCAGCACCGCGGGGCCGTCGGCCGTGTCGAAGTGGCCGATGAGGACGGCGGGGCCCGTCTGACCGGGTGTGACGCCCTTGGTGTACCAGCCGATCCGGTCCGCCTCCTTCACCGTGGGAACCTCGACGGTGCCGTCCGGGGACAGGCCCAGATCGAGGACGGGACCGGTGTCGACACCCGCCGACGGTATCCGCACGCGGACCGGTTTCGCGGCCGGCAGGGGCTCGGTGAGTGGTGCGTCCGGCGCAGGGGAGCCGGCGGGCGCGGGGGACGCCGTCGTGATGTGCGCGGGCGGGGTGCCGACGGCCCGGTCGTCCGCACCGCATGCGGCCGTCGCGCACAGCGCCGCCGCCACCAGCGCGGTGGACAGGAGACGGCGGCCGAGGGTGATGTGCAAGGAGGACTCCTCCGGTGCGGTCCGCACGGGCAGCCGTTCGCCGCGGCGGACCGTGCTCGTGAGAGGGGGCGACGAAGAGGGTGCCGGACCGGGGCCGGCCCGGCACCGGGACCTCAACGGCCGGCCGCTCCGGCCCGGCGGCGCAGGGCGACGAAGCCGATGCCGGCGGCAGCCAGCGCCGCGGCTCCCCCGGTCACGGCCGTCACCAGCATCCGGTCGTCGCTCGGCGCGATCTCGGCGCCCGCCGCGACACCGCCCTTCGGGACGACCGTGGTCTGGGTGTCGTTGTCGTTGCCGCCGGAAGCGCCGGCGCCGCCGCCCGCACTGTTCCCGTAGGTGAAGCTGCACCCCTGGGGGAGCTTCGGGAAGTCGTTGACGGTCGCCGGGTGGCCACCGCCCTCCATGTTGGTGCGCAACCGCGGCGCGTGGCTGTTCGGGGCGAGGATCTCCCCGACGAAGCCGGCGCTCCCGGGCAGTTCGGGGTGCGTACGGTCGAGCTGGGCGATGACCGTTCCGTCGCCCGCGTCCCGGAAGATCACGGACGGCCCGGAGGGGCTGATGGTCAGCAGGGCCTGGGTTCCCGCCCCGATGCTCTTCTCGGTCGTGGCCACGCACTTCACCGGGGTGTCGGGGCCCTGGCCGTCGCTGCCGTGGTCGGACGCGGAGGTGACGCGGCCGTCGGAGTGCAGCGTCACCGAGATGTCGCCGAAGACCCTGGTCTCCTCCTCGGCGAAGCCATGGCCGGCCACCAGGACGCCGAGGACCTTCTTGCCGGAGCGGACGGTCGCCGAGTAGTAGGGGTCGTCCGTGCCGTACCGGTAGACCTCCGCGCTCAGGCCGCCCTTGAGCGCGTCCTTGTGCACGAGGACGCCCGCGGGTGTCTCCGGGCCCTGCCCGTCGCTGCCGGTGTCGCTGACCGAGGTGACCTCGCCGGTGCCCGTGAGGGTGACCTGCACCCCCTCGAAGACCCGGCTCTCCTGCGCGGCCTTGCCCGCGCCGGCCGTCAGGGTGCCCAGCTGCCGGTCGCCCTTGAGGACGGCCGCCGTGTAGAACACGGCCGTGTCGCCGTGCCGGTGGACCTTGGCGGTGAGTCCGCCCTTGAGCTGGACGGTGCGGACGAAGGTGCCCTCGTCGGGGGCGGCCGAGGGGCTTGCGGCCTGCGGTGCGGTGTCGGCGAAGGCGACGGCCGCGGGGCCGAGGACCGCCCCGGCGAGCGCCGCGGCGGCCACGGTCGCGCGAAAGGCCGCGCGACGGCGCGAGGTGATGAGGGACATGGACGCCTCCGTGAGGAATGCAGCCTCGTGGGCTGCGAGAAGTGGGAGAGTCGCATGCCGCTTCCCCGGTCGGGTGAGGCCGTGAGGTGAGGCGGGCTGCTGATACGAATGTAGTGATCGTTTCCGGCGGAGCCGTCCGCTCCATGTCACAGGACCGTGACGGGCGTCACAGCCGCCCCGCCCCGTGGCGGACCGCGCCGGGCACGTACGGGCTCACCGAACTCCCGTACCTGCCCGGCGCGTTCTCAGAACGCGTCCGTCGGGACGTACGCGCCCCAGACCTCCCGCAGCGCGTCGCAGACCTCGCCCACCGTCGCCCGGGCGCGGAGCGCGTCCTTCATCGGGTAGAGCACGTTGGCCGTGCCGGCGTCGCTCTCCGCCGCCTTCTTCAGCTCCGCCAGAGCCGCGTCCACCGCACCCTGGTCGCGTTCGGCGCGGAGCTTCGCCAGGCGGGCGGCCTGCTGGGCCTCGATCGCCGGGTCGACGCGGAGGGGCTCGTACGGCTCCTCCTCGTCCAGGCGGAAGCGGTTGACGCCGACGACGACGCGCTCGCCGCTGTCCGTCTCCTGCGCGACGCGGTACGCGCTGCGCTCGATCTCGCCCTTCTGGAAGCCGCGCTCGATGGCCTCGACCGCGCCGCCCATGTCCTCGACCTTGCGCATCAGCTCCAGGGCGGCGGCCTCGACGTCGTCGGTCATCCTCTCGACGACGTACGACCCGGCGAAGGGGTCCACCGTCGCCGTCACGTCCGTCTCGTACGCCAGGACCTGCTGGGTGCGGAGCGCGAGGCGGGCCGACTTGTCCGTCGGCAGGGCGATGGCCTCGTCGAAGGAGTTGGTGTGCAGGGACTGCGTGCCGCCCAGGACCGCGCCCAGGCCCTGCACGGCCACCCGGACCAGGTTGACCTCGGGCTGCTGGGCGGTGAGCTGGACCCCGGCGGTCTGGGTGTGGAAGCGCAGCATCAGCGACTTGGGGTTCTTCGCGCCGAACTCCTCCCGCATCACCTTCGCCCAGATCCGGCGCGCGGCACGGAACTTGGCGACCTCCTCCAGGATCGTCGTACGGGCGACGAAGAAGAAGGAGAGCCTGGGCGCGAAGTCGTCCACGTCCATGCCGGCCGCGACGGCGGTACGGACGTACTCGATGCCGTCCGCGAGGGTGAACGCGATCTCCTGCGCGGGCGAGGCGCCCGCCTCCGCCATGTGGTAGCCGGAGATGGAGATGGTGTTCCACCGGGGGATCTCGGCCCGGCAGTACTTGAAGATGTCCGCGATCAGCCGCAGCGAGGGCTTGGGCGGGAAGATGTACGTGCCCCGGGCGATGTACTCCTTGAGCACGTCGTTCTGGATGGTGCCCGTCAGCCGGTCCGCCGGTACGCCCTGCTCCTCGGCGACCAGTTGGTAGAGCAGCAGGAGGAGCGCGGCGGGCGCGTTGATGGTCATCGAGGTGGAGACCTCGCCGAGCGGGATCCCGCCGAAGAGGACGCGCATGTCGTCGATCGAGTCGATCGCGACGCCGACCTTGCCGACCTCACCGGAGGCGATGGGGGCGTCCGAGTCGTGGCCCATCTGGGTCGGCAGGTCGAAGGCGACGGACAGCCCGGCCGTGCCGTTGGCGATCAGCTGCTTGTAACGGGCGTTGGACTCGGTGGCGGTGCCGAATCCCGCGTACTGCCGCATCGTCCAGGGCCGGCCCGTGTACATCGTCGGGTAGACACCGCGCGTGAAGGGATAGGCGCCCGGCTCGCCCAGCTTCTCCTCGGCCCGCCAGCCGTCGAGCGCCTCAGGCCCGTAGACCGGCTCGATGGGCAGTCCCGACTCGGACTCACGCGTCATCTGCTGTGCCTCCCGTTCAAGCGTCTTCAATCGAGCTACTTATCGGTAACAAGCGTCGCGACGGACCTTGGCGGCGGACACCACGGCCTGCGGAGGCCCTTCGCCGGGACCTTGCTCACAGCGCGTCCGGACGCCCGGACGCATGTCTCCCATCATGCGCACGATTCGGCAACCGGGCAGGACGGGAATCCGTCCCTTGAGATATCCGCGCTGCGGGACGGGCCATGTGACGGGTCGTACGACAGGTCATGTGACGGGTCACGCGCGACCGGGCGGCGACGGACGAGCCAGGGGGCCGAGGATGGGACGCACACGTACGGACGGACACGCGCGGGACGTGCGCACGGCGGCCACGGCAGCCGTGGGCGTACTCGTGCTCGCCGCGCTGACGGCGGGCTGCAAGGTCGAGACCACGGGCGGCGCGGGGAACACCGCTCCCCCGGCCGGGGCGACCACCCGCCCCACGGCGTCGGCCACCAGCGACGACGCCAAACCGGGGGGAGGCACCGCGAGCCCCTCGGCCGCCCCCGCACGGACCCCGGCCGCGAGCCCCTCCCCGGCGCCCCGGACCCTGATGTCCGCCGGCGACCGGAGCAAGCGCGTACGGGAACTCCAGGCGCGACTGCGCCAGATCGGCCACTTCGACCGGAGCCCCACCGGGTACTACGGCTCCGCGACCGTCGCCTCCGTGCGGTCCTTCCAGGGCAAGCGGGGCCTGTCCCGCACCGGCAGGACCGACACCGTGACCTGGGAACGGCTGCTCGCGATGACCAGGGAGCCGACGGCGAAGGAGCTCGATCCGCCGGCTCCCGGACCGGCGGTCGCGAAGCCCGACGCCCGCTGCCTCACGGGCCGGGTGCTGTGCATCAGCAAGAACAGCCGCACGCTGTCCTGGATGATCGACGGCAAGGTCGTCTCGTCGATGGACGTGCGGTTCGGCTCGCAGTACACCCCGACCCGCGACGGCACCTTCTCGGTCTACTGGAAGTCCCGCCACCACGTCTCGACGCTCTACGACTCCCCGATGCCCTACGCGATGTTCTTCAGCGGCGGCCAGGCCGTGCACTACTCGTCCGACTTCGCGGCCCGCGGCTACAGCGGTGCCTCGCACGGCTGTGTGAACGTACGGGACGAGGGGAAGATCGCGTCGCTCTTCGACCAGGTGCGCAACGGCGACAAGGTCGTCATTTACTGGTAGAGCGTTCAACCGAAAAAGGGGCGCGGGCGGGACCGGGGGAACGTGTCCCGCCCGCGCCGGATGCGCTGAGCCGAAGGTACGGGGGGAACCCCGGCTCGTTGCGCGGCCGATGACCAGTCGGCACTCACTACTGCGCCGGACAGCCTAAGAACGTTACAGCTGCCGCATTCGTGCAGGTCAGCGCGTTGCGGAGGAGAGCCCGGACGAGGGGCCCGCCATGGCCCCGGCGCCCGGCGACGAGCCGTCGTCCTGCGAGGCGTCGTCCTGCGTGCCCTCCGCGGACGGGCTGCGGAAGATGATCGAGGGCAGGGAGCCCCCACCGTTCCCGCCGTCGTTCCCCTTGCCGTCGCCGTCGCCCTGGCCGCCCTCGTCGTCCCGGCCGTCACCGTCGTCCGCGCCCAGCAGGCGGTCGCAGAAGCGGTCCAGGTTGCGTTCCCCGTCGGCCAGTTCGAGAAGCCGTGACTTCTCCTCCTGGCTCAGGGTGTCCTCGCGGTAGCCACGGCACGCCTTGATCGACTTCTTGAGCACCTCGGCCCGCGACGACGATCCGCCGGGCGTCTCGCGTCCGTCCGGATCGTCCTGGGTGGAGCCGGTGCCGCTCTCCGGGCCGGCGTCCTCGCGGTCCGTCGCGCCGCCGCCGTCGTGCCCGGTGCGCCCCTCGTCCCCGGCCGTCCCGCCGTCCGGCACCTCCGTGGCCGACGGGGAACTGGACGCCCCGGGCGGGATGGAGGGCAGCGGCGAAGGCGGCTCACCGGCGTCGGGCAGCTCCGCCCCCAGCTCCTCGGGAGTCGCCGCCGCCGAGACGGACACCGCCGGGGACGGGGAGCCGCCCCCGCCGAACGGCGCCGGAAGCATGCCCGTACCGGCGACCGCCACCCCGCCGAGCGCGCACCCGGCGAGCGAGACGGCGAGGCCGTAGCGCAGCGGGCGGGTCCAGCGCGGGCGCCGGAGCGGCGTCGTGCGCGCCGCCCCGATCCGTACGGTGTGCAGGGCGTCCTGCTGCCCGGCGACGCCGGTGGGGCCGGCCGCTCCGGCGCGCTTTCCGCTCCGGGACGCCTCGCGGAAGGCTGCCAGCACGGCGGCCTCACCCGGAAGTTCGTCACCGGAGGGAGGCGGGACCCGCAGGGCGCCCAGCGCGGCCTCCAGCCGGCGGGCCTCGGCCCTGGCGTGATCGTCGACGGACTCGACGGGCTCGCCGCGGAGCAACATCTCCGCCGCGTCCGCGTCGAGCCACTCGTGCTGCTCGTCGGCCATCACATGTCCTTCTGCGTCCACGGACGCGAATGCGTCACACCGGCGGGCGACACCGCGCCCTGTCGGCCGGGGCGTTGTGCGGGTACGGCTCCGAGCTCCGGGCCCGCCGCCGGAATCTCGTCCTCCGGGCCGGGATCGGCGCCGACCAGCTCCGCCAGCCGCTTCAGTCCGCGGTGCGCGGCGGTGCGCACCGCCCCCGGCCGCTTGCCCAGGGTCAGGGCCGCGCTCTTCGCGTCGAGACCGATCACCACGCGGAGCACGACCGCCTCGGCCTGGTCCTGGGGCAGCTGGGCGATGAGGGACATGGTGCGCCCGGTGGCCATCGACTCCAGCGCCTCGCCCGCCGTGTCGGACTCGGCGGCCTCACCGGCCAGTTCGCTCTCGTCGCCGCCGATCGCGGGGCGCCTGCCCCGCATCCGTATGTGATCGAGCGAGCGGTTGCGCGCGATCCGGGCCGCCCAGCCCCGGAACCGGTCGGCGTCCCCGCTGAACCGGTCGAGGTCACGCGCTATCTGAAGCCAGGACTCCGACGCCACGTCCTCGGCGTCCGGTTCACCGACCAGTGTCCGTATGTAGCCCAGCAGCCGCGGGTGCACGGCGCGGTACACAGTCCGGAAGGCGTCCTCGTCCCCGTCCTGTGCCGCGAGCACCGCGGCGGTCAGCTCCGCGTCGTCCCCCAGCACTCCCTCAACCCGCCCTGCTGATCCGAATCGTAGCTGGTCACCACTACTGCGCCACGCTGCGCGACTCAGCACGCTACGTGGTCGGACGGTGCCCCGTCCATGACTTGTACAACCCGCAACTGTCTCCTGACACAGTGCGGTGTGACAGAAAACGCACCGTTGACGCTGAGATGAGTACGGGGTCGCTCTGCGGCCCTGTGGAAGACGGCCGGGGCCTCTCCTGTGGGGGGTGGCGGCCCCGGTCGTCGTCCCCTCCCCCTTCCGACGTCACGTCAGGGTCACGCCGCCCGTCCGGCCGCGGCCGCGAGCACGGCGGGACATCACCGCGCGCAGCACCCGCCGCCCCTCCGTCGACAGGTCCAGGGCCCTTCGCAGACCGGTCGGACCGCCCGCCCCTCCCCCGGTCTCCGCGAGGCCCTCCAGGATCTCGGCCTGGCGGCGGAGTTCGCCCGTGACCAGCGGACCGCCGCCCGTGGCCCCGCCGTCCCGCCGGATCTCCGACGTACGCGCCAGGTCACCGGCGGGGACGTCGGACTCCCGGTGGACGTCCAGTGCGAGGAGCGAGCAGGCGTCCGCCCACGCGCGCAGCGGTCCGGCGGCGAAGTCCCTGGGCGCGGCGTCGAGCAGCGTACGGATGCGGGCCGCCGTGGCGTCCCCGGCGGCGGCGCCCTCCAGCGCCGCGTGTGCGGCGCCGAGCCGGTCGGCCCATTCCGCGCCGCTCTCGCAGCCCGCCCAGAGCGGGCGCAGCGGCTCCGGGTCGTCCCCGTCCGGCGGAGGCGGAAGACAGCGGTCCAGACAGCCGACCCCGCTCGCCGCCAGACCACGCTCGTCGGCACGAGCGATCAGCTCCAGCAGACTCATCGACGCCTCCCCGATCGGTTCATCGGTCCCTCGCTCGTCGGGGAAGCGCACCGCTTCCCGTTACCGCCTACAGCGCCAGATGGCTGAAAAGCGTCACTCTTGCGACACAGGAGATCACAGCGGGACTCAGTCGGACAGGCTCTCGATGCCCAGACGGTCCAGGAAAGCGAAGAAAAGTTCCTCCGCCGACCACTCGGGCCGCTCGATCCGGAGCAGTTCGAGCAGGGGGCCTTCGAGGACGCCGCGGCCGGATTCGGCCGCCCATCCGACGGCGCGGGCCGCTGCGTCCTCGGGCGGCAGGAAGAGGTCCTCGACCGTCGTGTCGTCCCGGCCGAGGAGCGCGGCCATCGGCGCGCGGCCGAGGCAGGCGTACCAGGAACCGCTGTGCGGCGCCGCCGCCTCGACCGCCACACAGGCGCCGTCCATGACGAACCCGAGGAGGACCGGGGCCCGCGCGGCGTCGGCGAGCGCGGTCATGCTGCCGAGCGAGGGCTCGGTAGGGTGGGACCAGACCTGCCAGCCGTCCGCGCGGTACTCCCGCAGGGTCAGCAGCCCGCGCGCCTCCCGCAGGGCGGGATGGCCGATGAGCGGCTCACCGCTGCGGCCCACCAGATAGCAGCCCCAGAAACCCACGCCCTGCTCCCCCCGCGGTCCGGGCCTCCATTCTTCCCGCCCGGGACCACGGGGAAGCGCGAAAACGGGTCAACTCATACGGAAGCCGGGCCGGCCGGTCCGGAGGCGGGGTGCCGCAGAGGGTCCCGGCACGGCCCGGCGGGGGTCAGCCGGTCTCGTCCGCGAGCTTCTGGAACTGCGCCCAGGTCAGCTTCGGCTCCCGCGGGTCCCACACCTTCTGGGAGAGCGCGTTGAGCGGCATCCGGATCCCCTCCGCCACCTGCGCCTGCGTCTGCGCGTCGGGGAAGTCGCCCCAGACCGCGAACCGGGCGCCCAGGATCTGCTTCGAATAGCGCGCGGCCACCGGCTCGGTGCCCCGCAGGACCAGGGGCGTCCACTGCTCGTAGATCCGCTCGCCCGTCGGGTAGGTGAAGTCGTTGGGCTGGCCGAGCACGTAGTAGAGGTACTCGTCGTTGAGGTTGACCACCTTGCGGCCCTCGGCGAGGTAGTCCTGCGGCGGCCGGGCGCCGATCTCCTTGCCCGTCCAGTACTCCACCTCGATGCCCTTGTCGCCGGTGACCGTCCCTCCGCTGAAGAAGCCGTCGTTCCACGCCTTGGGGATCTTCTTCGCCTTGGTGATGACGGCGGCGCGGTCGTTCAGCCAGCCCTCCGTCAGGTCCTGGACGGTGGCGTCGGCGCCGTACTTCTTACGGGCGGCCTCGGCCAGCTGCGGGTAGGAGGCGGCCGGATCGCTCACCGTGAGCGCCTGGTACTCGTCCGCGCCGACGTGGAACCAGTTGCCGGGGAAGAGCTCCGCGTACTCCGTGAGCAGGTCGTCGACGATCTTCGCCGACCCGGCCTTCGAGATGTCGATGGCACCCTGCCGCGCGACGCCCTGCGTGTTGCGCAGCTGGAGGTCGGGGTGGGCCTTGAGGACCGCGCCCAGGTGTCCGGGCGAGTCGATCTCGGCGACGATCGTGATGTGGAGGCTCTGCGCGAGCTTCACGATCCGGCGGACCTCGGCCTTGGTGAGGTGCTCCTCGGACACCACCTCGGGGTGGGTGTCGGACTCGATCCTGAAGGCCTGGTCGTCGGAGAAGTGGAGGCCGAGCTGGTTGAGCTTGAGGTCCGCCATCTGACGCAGCCGGTCCTCGATCCAGTCGACCGTGTAGTGCTTGCGCGCGATGTCGAGGTTGAGCCCGCGCTGCGGCCGGTCGGGCGTGTCGCGTACGACGCCCTCGGGCACGGTGTCGTCGGCGTTCAGCGACTGCTTGACCGTGCGGGTCCCCCAGAAGACGCCCGCCTGGCCGGGACCGCTGATGGTCACCCGGTTGTCGGCGGTCCTGAGGGTGTACGACTCCGGGTCGCCCTTGCCCCCGAGGGCCAGCTCGACGTCACCGGACCGGGCGGACTTCTCGCCCCGGTAGCCGATCTTCAGCTCCTTGGCGAGCAGCTTCGCCTCGTCGGCGAGCTCGGGGTCGGCCGCGACGACCGCGCTGTCCTTGGCGGGCTTCCAGCCGGGCCCGCGCGCGGCAGTGTGCTCCCGTACCGACGGTATGGTCCGCGGCGCCGAGGAGAGCGGGTAGCTCCGGGTGGGTGACGGTGAGGCGGACGTACGGGACGAGGCCGACGCGCCGTTCCCCGCACCGGGGCCGGAGTCCTCGGGCCAGACGACGACGGTGAGGGTGACGGCGGCGGCCACCGCGACGGCGGCGCCGGCCACCAGGGGTGCGCGTGAGGGCGACATCGGTCAGAAACCTCCGGATCGGGGGGAGAAACAGGTTAAAGAAGGTCAAAGAAGATGAGAAAGGTGGGCATTTCCCCCACCGATTCGTCCATCAAGCGTTCCGAAACTCTCCCGTCCGGGTGAATTTCGCGCATCCTTCGGTTGCGCGTCGCCCGGGCTCGTTAGCGTGACAGCACATACGAAACAGTCCTCACTCCCACCCCGCGCAACCTCGTCGCTCTCCGGCCCCTCTCCAGGGTCACAGATGTCATTCATTCGAGGAGTCCCGCTGTCCAGGTCCAGCGAGCCCCACGCCGACCTGCCGAAACCACCGCAGCAGGCCGGGTGGACGGCCGTTCCCGTCCAGAACCGGGGCACCGCCCCGGCCCTTCGGGAGGCCCCGGTGGAGGCCCCCGTTCCGGAACCAGTGTCGGTGAGCCCGGCCCCAGGTGCCCACTCGAACGGGCTGGGCCGCTTCAACGCCTGGCCCCAGGACCTGGCCGAGGCCGCCCTGCTGGAGTGCTGCGGCAGCACCCGCTGGGCGCAGCGGATGGCGGCCCACCGCCCCTACCCGGACCTGGGCACACTGCTCGCCGCCTCCGACGAGGCGGGGTACGACCTCGCGCCCGCCGACCTCTCCGAGGCGCTCGCCGCCGAGAGCGCCCCCTGTCTGCACCACGCCGCGCCCCGGGCGGCCCATCTGGCGCTGCGCGCCGCCCACGCCGCGTACGAGAGCCGCTTCGGCCACGCGTTCGTGATCTGCCTGGACGGCCTGCGGCCCTCCCAGCACGTCGACCAGGTGCTGGCCGCCATCCGCACCCGGCTGGCCCACGAGCCGGACGAGGAGCGTGCCCTGACCGCGGAGGAGATGCGACGACTCGCCCGGGGCCGCATCATCGAGCTGGTGACGGAGGCGGGCCTGACGCCCGGCCCGTTCCCCCCGGTGGCATATGACCCCCGGTAGCCCGTCCGTGCCTGTTTGCCTGCCGCTTTGATCACACCAGAGGCCCCGCCGCCATGGAACCGACAAAGCGTCGCTACGATGGCCGGGGCCGGTGGACCGTACCCGGCCGGGTCAGACCGACAGTCAAGCCGGCCGGCCCCAATCCCCGCTCCCGGAGGGTTCTTCCGTGCCGGCTGGAACGCTGTACCGCGGCCGGGAAGGCATGTGGTCCTGGGTGGCTCATCGAGTCACCGGTGTCCTCATTTTCTTCTTCCTGTTCGTACACGTCCTGGACACCGCTCTCGTGCGTGTCTCCCCCGAGGCGTACGACGACGTCGTGGCCACCTACAAGACCCCGCTCGTGGCGCTGCTCGAGTACGGCCTGGTGGCCGCGATCCTCTTCCACGCGCTGAACGGCCTCCGCATCGTCGCCGTGGACTTCTGGTCCAAGGGCGCGCGCTATCAGAAGCAGATGCTCTGGACCGTGATGGGTATCTGGATCGTGCTGATGGTGGGGGCCCTGTACCCCGTCCTCGGTCACGCCGTACGTGAAGTCTTCGGGAGCTGAGGCCGATGTCCACCGAGACACCTACTTCCGCGATCGGGGACGTCGAGGGCGTCAGCCCCTACGGCGTCGACAACCCGGCCCCGGTGATCGAGCCCCCGCGTCAGCGCACGGGCAAGACCCCCAAGGGTTCGCGCACCAATTTCGAGATGTACGCCTGGCTCTTCATGCGCCTGTCGGGCATCGTGCTGGTCGTCCTCGTCATCGGCCACCTGCTGATCCAGCTGGTGCTCGACGGCGGCGTGTCCAAGATCGGCTTCGCCTTCGTCGCGGGCCGCTGGGCCTCGCCGTTCTGGCAGATCTGGGACCTGGCGATGCTGTGGCTCGCCATGCTGCACGGCGCCAACGGCCTCCGTACGGTCATCAACGACTACGCCGAACGGGACAACACCCGGTTCTGGCTGAAGATGCTCCTGTACACCGCCACGGTGTTCACCGTCCTGCTGGGCACGCTGGTGATCTTCACCTTCGACCCGAACATCCGCTAGGCGCCGGGACAGAGGGACCAGAGGGAAACCATGCAGATCCACAAGTACGACACCGTCATCGTCGGCGCAGGCGGCGCCGGCATGCGCGCGGCCATCGAGTCGACCAAGCGCAGCCGCACCGCCGTGCTGACCAAGCTCTACCCCACCCGCTCCCACACGGGCGCCGCGCAGGGCGGCATGGCCGCCGCGCTGGCCAACGTGGAGGAGGACAACTGGGAGTGGCACACCTTCGACACGATCAAGGGCGGCGACTACCTGGTCGACCAGGACGCCGCCGAGATCCTCGCGAAGGAGGCCATCGACGCCGTCCTCGACCTGGAGAAGATGGGCCTGCCGTTCGGCCGTACGGCCGAGGGCAAGATCGACCAGCGCCGCTTCGGCGGTCACTCCCGTAACCACGGTGAGGCCCCGGTCCGCCGCGCCTGCTACTCGGGCGACCGCACCGGCCACATGATCCTCCAGACGCTGTACCAGAACTGCGTCAAGGAGGGCGTGGAGTTCTTCAACGAGTTCTACGTCCTGGACCAGCTGGTCGTCGAGGTGGACGGCGTCAAGAAGTCCGCCGGCGTCGTCGCCTACGAACTGGCCACCGGCGAGATCCACGTCTTCCAGGCGAAGTCGGTCATCTACGCCTCGGGCGGCACCGGCAAGTTCTTCAAGGTGACGTCGAACGCGCACACCCTGACCGGTGACGGCCAGGCCGCCTGCTACCGCCGGGGTCTGCCGCTGGAGGACATGGAGTTCTTCCAGTTCCACCCGACCGGCATCTGGCGCATGGGCATCCTGCTGACGGAGGGCGCCCGCGGTGAGGGCGGCATCCTCCGCAACAAGGACGGCGAGCGCTTCATGGAGAAGTACGCGCCGGTCATGAAGGACCTCGCGTCCCGTGACGTCGTGTCCCGCTCCATCTACACGGAGATCCGTGAGGGCCGCGGCTGCGGTCCCGAGGGCGACCACGTCTACCTCGACCTCACGCACCTCCCGCCGGAGCAGCTGGACGCGAAGCTCCCGGACATCACGGAGTTCGCGCGTACGTACCTCGGCATCGAGCCCTACACGGACCCGATCCCGATCCAGCCGACCGCGCACTACGCCATGGGCGGCATCCCGACCAACGTCGAGGGCGAGGTGCTGGCCGACAACACCACCGTCGTCCCGGGCCTGTACGCCGCCGGCGAGGTCGCCTGTGTCTCCGTGCACGGCGCCAACCGCCTGGGCACCAACTCGCTGCTCGACATCAACGTCTTCGGACGCCGCTCGGGCATCGCCGCCGCCGAGTACGCCGCGAAGACCGACTTCGTCGAGCTTCCCGAGAACCCGGCCCAGCTGGTCCAGGACCAGGTCGAGCGGCTGCGCAACTCCACGGGCACCGAGCGGGTCCACGCGCTCCGCACGGAGCTGCAGGAGTGCATGGACGCCAACGTGATGGTGTTCCGCACCGAGCAGACCATCAAGACGGCGGTCGACAAGATCGCCGAACTGCGGGCGCGCTACCTCGACGTGTCCATCCAGGACAAGGGCAAGCGGTTCAACACCGACCTGCTGGAGGCCATCGAGCTGGGCAACCTGCTCGACCTGGCCGAGGTCATGGCGACCTCCGCGCTGGCCCGCAAGGAGTCCCGCGGCGGTCACTACCGCGAGGACTACCCGAACCGCGACGACGTCAACTTCATGCGCCACACCATGGCGTACCGCGAGGTCGCGGACGACGGCACCGAGTCGATCCGGCTCGACTACAAGCCGGTCGTCACGACCCGCTACCAGCCGATGGAGCGTAAGTACTGATGGCTACCCCGACCCTGGACAAGACCGACAAGGCCGAGGCCGGCTTCGCCGACACCCCGTACATCACGGCCACGTTCCGGATCCGCCGCTTCAACCCCGAGGTCTCCGACGAGGTCCAGTGGCAGGACTTCCAGATCTCGATCGACCCGAAGGAGCGTGTCCTCGACGCCCTTCACAAGATCAAGTGGGAGCTGGACGGCACGCTGACGTTCCGGCGTTCCTGCGCGCACGGCATCTGCGGCTCCGACGCGATGCGGATCAACGGCAAGAACAGGCTCGCCTGCAAGACGCTGATCAAGGACATCAACCCGGAGAAGCCGATCACGGTCGAGGCCATCAAGGGCCTCACGGTCCTCAAGGACCTCGTGGTCGACATGGACCCGTTCTTCCAGGCCTACCGCGATGTCATGCCCTTCCTCGTCACCAAGGGGAACGAGCCGACCCGCGAGCGTCTGCAGTCGCCCGAGGACCGCGAGCGCTTCGACGACACCACCAAGTGCATCCTGTGCGCCGCGTGCACGTCCTCGTGCCCGGTCTTCTGGAACGACGGCCAGTACTTCGGCCCGGCGGCGATCGTCAACGCGCACCGCTTCATCTTCGACTCGCGTGACGAGGCCGGGGAGCAGCGCCTGGAGATCCTCAACGACCGTGACGGTGTGTGGCGTTGCCGCACGACGTTCAACTGCACGGACGCCTGCCCGCGTGGCATCGAGGTCACCAAGGCGATCCAGGAAGTGAAGCGCGCGCTCATCACCCGCCGCTTCTGACCCACGCGTCGCCCCCGGAGGCCCCGTTGCCCGCACGGACCGTGCGGGAAGCGGGGCCTCTTGGTGCGTCCGGCGGGCCGGGACGGTACGGTCGTGCGGAGCCGGTGACCGGCTCGCCTCTCCCGCCGCAGCACAGCGCGGGAGCAGACGGCTTGATGGAGAACGGGGAACGTCGTGAGCGATCCGAATCCGTACGCGGACGACTCATACAAGTGGGGCCCGCCCCAGCCGCCGGGCAACCCGCCCACGATGCCGGACGGCCAGGGCTACGGCTACCCGGCGCCGGGCGCCCCTCCGGCGTACGGCTATCCGCAGCCGCTGCCCGAGGGCGCCGCGCAGCCCGGCCCCGGGTACGGCTACCCGGGCGGCCAGCCGACCGAGCCCGGCTTCAACCTGCCGGCCCAGCAGGGCGGCGGCGGGGTGCCGGTGCTCTCGCTCGGTGACATCACGGTGATGAACGACGCCATCGTGACCCCGTCGGGCACGCTGCCGCTCAAGGGTGCGGTGTGGACGGCGACGGACATGTCGCGCACGGAGGAGAAGATCCCGACCGTGGGCATCGTGCTGGCGATCGTCTTCGCGCTGTTCTGCCTGATCGGTCTGCTGTTCCTCCTGATGAAGGAGAAGCGCACGACCGGCTTCGTGCAGATCACCGTCACCAGCGGCGGCCGGCACCACCAAACGATGATCCCGGCGACGGGTCCCGAGACCTTCCAGTGGGTCATGTCGCAGGTCAACACCGCGCGGTCCATGAGCGCCTGAGCCCGGGCCGGCCGCTCCCCCTCGCCCGGTTAGCCTTGGGACCGTGGTGGAGCAAGAGAAGAACGCGGCGGACGGTTCGAAGCCGGCCGGGAGCGACGGGGCGGCCGGGAAGTCCAAGGCGCCGAAGAGCG
Organism: Streptomyces sp. NPDC104381; assembly: GCF_055583745.1. NCBI lineage: Bacteria > Bacillati > Actinomycetota > Actinomycetes > Kitasatosporales > Streptomycetaceae > Streptomyces > Streptomyces sp. NPDC104381. The sequence continues at coordinate 606,069 of NZ_JBVJNK010000006.1, read as the reverse complement.
AGCAGACCCGCACCCTCATCCTGGAGACGGCGCTGCGGCTCTTCGAGGAACGGGGCTACGACCGTACGACGATGCGGGCGATCGCCCAGGAGGCGGGCGTCTCCGTAGGCAACGCGTACTACTACTTCTCGTCCAAGGAGCACCTGGTCCAGGGCTTCTACGACCGGATCGCGGCCGAGCACGAGGCGGCGGTGCAGCCCGTGCTGGCCGGGGACGCGGATCTCGCCGTACGCATCCGGGGCGTGCTGCTGGGCTGGCTGGACGTGGCCGGCCCGTACCACCGCTTCGCCGCGCAGTTCTTCAAGAACGCCGCGGACCCGGACAGCCCGCTCTCCCCTTTCTCGGAGGACTCGGCCGCGGCCCGCGAGGCGGTCGTCTCGGTGCACGAGCGCTGCCTGTCGGGCTCCTCGGTCAAGGCGGATCCGGAACTGGCCGCGCTGCTGCCGCAGTTGATGTGGCTGATGCAGATGGGCCTGGTGCTGTTCTGGGTCTACGACCGGTCCGAGGGCGCGGAGCGCAGCCGCCGGCTCGTCGAGCGCACCGCGCCGATCGCCGCCCGGGCGATCGCGCTCTCCCGTTTCCGGGTGCTGCGACCGCTCGTGCGGCAGGTCCACGACGTGCTGGTGGAGTTCATGCCCGGGGCGTCCGCGCGCGGTGCGCGGGACGTCAGATCCAGCTGAGTTCCCAGAGCCGCCAGATCCCGGTGCCGTCGGAGAGGTACTGGGATCCGGACACGGACTGCTTGCTGACGACGTAGTCCTTCTTCTGCCACAGCGGGACCAGCGGGACGTCCTGGCCGACGAGCTGCTGCAGCTCCTTGAAGTCGGCCGAGGTCCTGCCCCGGTCGCTGTACTGCTGCGTGGAGGCGATCAGCGCGTCCATCTTCGTGCTGGTGTAGCCGTTGTGGAGGGAGCTGTCGCGGCCGACCAGCGGCTGGCTGAAGGTGTCGGGGTCCGGGTAGTCCGGAAGCCAGCCCACGGTGTACGCGTCGTACTCTCCGGCCGCGTAGCCCTTCTGGAAGGCCTGCCACTCCACGGCCTTCTCGGTGACCTTGAAGAGTCCGTCCTTCTCCAGCTGGCGGACCAGCTCGGTGGACTCCTCCTTGTTGGCGTCGTCGTCGCGGTGGGCGAAGGTGATGTGCAGCGGAAGGTCCACCCCGGCCTCCTCCATCAGCGCCCTGGCCCGCTTCGGGTCCGGCTCCGGGTAGGAGTCGAAGAAGGGGGTGCTGTGCCCGATGTAGCCCTGCGGGATCAGCGAGTAGAGCGGTTCGACGGTGTTCCGGTAGACCTTGGTGACCAGCGGGCCGCGGTCGATGAGCCAGGCGACGGCCTGGCGGACCTTCTTGTCGGCGAGGGCCGAGTCGTCCCGGACGTTGAAGACGAGGTTGCGGATCTCGGCGCTGTCCGCCTCGGTGACGCGCTCGTCGGTGGCGCTCGGGTCCAGCTCGGCGAGCTGCTCGGAGGGCAGCTGACGGTGCGTGACGTCGACGTCCCCGGCGGTCCAGGCCGCCTTGAGCGCCTCGGACCCCTCGAAGTAGCGGATGTCGACCGGGCCGCCCGCGTCCTTGATCGCGCCCTTGTACGCCGGGTTGGGCACCAGCTCGGCGCGGACACCGGACTCGAAGGACTTCAGGGTGTACGGGCCGGAGCCGTCGACCTGGTCGTCCGTACGGAGCTTGTCCTTCGGGTACTGCTCGGGGTCGACGATGGACCCGGCGCCCGTGGCCAGCTTCTGCGGGAACGTCGCGTCCCGGGCCGAGAGGTTGAAGGTGATCGTGCGGCCCTCGGTCACGATGCTGCCGAGGCTGGGGAACAGCACCGAGGGGCCCGCGTCCGCCTTGATCTTCAGCATGCGGTCGAAGGAGTACTTGACGTCCGCGGCCGTGATCTTGCGGCCGTTGGAGAAGGTCAGGTCGTCCCGGAGCCTGCACTGGTACGTCTGGAGCTTCTGGCCGATGAAGCCGCAGCTCTCGGCCGCGTCCGGTTCCGGCACGACCGCACCCGACTTGAACGTCATCAGGGACTGGTAGAGGTTGCTGTAGATCGCCCAGGAACCGGCGTCGTACGCACCGGCCGGGTCCAGCGAGGTGACCTCGTCGGACGTACCGACCGTGATCGGGGACAGGTTCTCGTCGTCCGAGGGGAGCAGTTGCCAGGCGCCGACGCCCGCGATGACCAGTACCGCCAGAATCGCGACAATCCGTAGACGGATGAACCGCATGTGCCCGTGCTCCCTTGCCGACCCCACCCCGGCCCGCGTGCACAGAGAGGCACATCACCGCCGCATGTTCGACCTCACCCAATCACACGATATTCACATATGGAAGACCAGGTTGAACGTTCACAGGTTTCGGGTTCAGGCCTGCGGGGAAGCGAGCTCCACCACGGTGATGTCGGAGGGGGCACCGACCCGCACGGGCGGCCCCCAGGCGCCCGCACCGCGCGAGACGTACAGCTGGGTGTCGCCGTAGCGTTCGTATCCGGCCACGGTCGGGTTGGCGAGCTCGGCGACCAGGTTCCCGGGCCAGAGCTGGCCCCCGTGGGTGTGGCCGGAGAGCTGGAGGCCCACTCCGTAGGCGACGGCGTCGTCGATGACGACGGGCTGGTGCGCGAGGAGGACGGAGGCGCGGGCCCGGTCCCGGTCGCCGAGCGCGCGGGCGAAGTCGGGCCCCTGCCCCTCGCTCTCGCCGGCCACGTCGTTGACCCCGGCGAGGTCGAAGCCGGCGACCTCCACACGGGCGTTCTCCAGCGGGTGCAGCCCCAGCTCGCGTACGTGGTCGACCCATTCGGCGGCGCCGGAGAAGTACTCGTGGTTGCCGGTGACGAAGTAGCTGCCGTGCCGGGCCTCCAGCCCGGCGAGCGGCTCCGCCGCGCGGCCGAGGTCGGCGACCGATCCGTCGACGAGGTCTCCGACGACGGCGACCAGGTCGGGGCCGGTCGCGTTGATCGCGTCGACGACGCGCCGGGTGTGCGCGCGCCCCAGGATGGGACCGAGGTGGATGTCGCTGACGACGGCGATCCGGAAGCCGTGGGCGGAGCGCGGCAGTCCGGCGAGCCGGACGGTGATCCGCTTGGTGCGGGGGCCGCGCAGCACCCCGTAGGTGCCGTGGCCGACGGTGCCGAGGCCGGCCAGGGCCGCCGCCCCGCCGACGGCACGGGCGACGAACAGCCGCCGCGAGGGGTCGGCGACGGGCGGGGCGGGGGCCTCGGTGCCCGGCGCGGCGTCCACGGGGGCGTCGCCGCCCGCCGTGGGGCCGGGCTCGGCGGCCGTGGTGGCGGGGACCTGGACGGCGGGGGCGTCGGCGGACGCCGCCGCCTGCCGCGCGGCGGCCCTGCGGGCGAGGAACCGGCCCAGGAGGGGCCTGACGGCCTCTCCCACCAGCAGCGCCAGCGTCAGATAGAGGAGGGCGGCCAGCCAGAGGTAACCGGGCCAGGCGAGCACCTGCTGCACCGGGAAGGGCACCCCGGCGCGGCTGGAGACGAAGGCCCCGACGGTGAGCAGCGGCAGCACGAAGGCCGCGCCGGTGCCCACCCGGCGGGCGACGCTGCCCCTGGCCGTGGTGTCACCGATCAGCCGGCGCCACACATACCGGTGCACCCCGGCGAGCAGCACGAGAACCGCGACCGCCACCAGTACGAAGACCACGACCACGTACGCTCCCCCGCTGAAACGATCCTGTCCGGACGGCCGCCCACACGGGGGCCGTCATCCGCCTTCGCGGCGCAAAGCCCTGACGCCACGGAACCCGATGACCCCCACAGCCGTCCCCAGAAGAAACGAGGTGACGGCGAGCAGGAGATGGACCCAGAAGTAGGCGGTCGGGTCTCCCGCGTCGTCGAACGCGAGCCCGCTGCCGTCCTTCCACAGATTCTTGACAAAGGTGACCCAGATGACCCAGCTCCACGCTCCGAACACGAGCAGGAACCAGGAGACGGGGCGGCTGAGCTTCATGGGTTCAGTATCGCCGCCGCGCTCACGTCCGATCGTCCGGGGTGGGCTGTCCCGGCGGTATGCACGGCGGGTCAGGCCATCCATATCCCCATCCTCAGCAAGGCCATGTACGTTTCCGACCGTGCCTGCTCTGAAAAAGACCGTATTGACGGTCCTCTCTGCCGCGTTGCTGTCCGTATCTGTCGTCAGTCCCGCAGGGGCGGCCGACAAGGACAAGACCGACGACTCACAGCCGAAGCCGACCGGTCAGATGTCGACCGTGGGCGGCGCGCGGCTGGGCGAGGTGGGCACCCAGGTCGCCCTGGGCCCGGGCGCCCCGGTCCTGCCGAAGGACCTCACCGCGCGGTCGTGGATCGTCGCCGACGCGGAGAGCGGGGAGGTGCTCGCCTCGCACAACGCGCACTGGCGGCTGCCGCCCGCCTCCACCCTGAAGATGCTCTTCGCCGACACGGTCCTGCCCGCGCTCCAGCCGAAGACCCTGAGCCACCTGGTCACCGAGGACGAACTCTCCGGCGTCGGCGAGGGGAGCAGCCTCGTGGGCGTCAAGGAGGACCACTCCTACACGGTCCACGACCTGTGGCTCGGCGTGTTCCTGCGCTCGGGCAACGACGCGGTGCACGTGCTGTCCGAGATGTACGGCGGTGTGCCCGCCACGGTCGCCGCGATGCAGCGGCACGCCGAGGAGCTCCAGGCCCTGGACACGACGGTCGTCTCGCCCGACGGCTACGACGCCCCTCGGCAGGTCTCCAGCGCGTACGACCTGACGCTGTTCGCCCGGAGCGGGATGCAGAAGGCGGACTTCCGGGAGTACGCCGCGACGGCGACGGCGGAGTTCCCCGGTGAGCAGAAGAAGGGGAAGAAGAAGCGGGAGAGCTTCGAGATCCAGAACACCAACCGGCTGATCACCGGTGACATCGGGGTGGAGCCGTACAAGGGCATCGCCGGCGTCAAGAACGGCTACACCACCCACGCGGGCAACACCTTCACGGGGATCGCCGAGCGCGACGGGAAGGTGCTCCTGGTGACCGTCATGAACCCGTCGTCCGAGGAGAGCCATGCCGTCTACAAGGAGGCCGCCCACCTGCTCGACTGGGGTTTCGCCTCCGACGGCAAGGTGACCCCGGTCGGTGAGCTGGTGCCCCCGAGGTCCGCCGTGGCCGCCAAGGGCTCGGAGCCGGCCGCGGGCGCGGCCAAGGACCCGAAGAAGCAGCACGCGGCAGCGGCGGCCACGGCCGGTCCGGCAGGCTCCAGCGGGGTCTGGACCGCGCTGTCCGTCGTCGGCGGTCTGCTGGTGGTCCTCGCGGCCGGGGTCTTCCTGGTCAACCGGCGCTGGCCCCTGCCGGACCTGGTGCGCCGCCTTCCGCGCCGCTGACGTCCTTCCCGGCTCCTACCGCGGTGCTCCCGCCCTCGGCCTCGTCCCCGACCTCGCCCTCGCCCTCGTCCTTGCTCGGCGTCGCCGTCCAGGCGGCGCACACCAGCAGCAGCTTCGCGCTGAAGTTGATCCAGAGGAGGAGGGCGATCGGCACGCCGAAAGCGCCGTACATGCTCTTCGACGCGACCTCCCGCATATAGCTGCCGAGCAGCAGCTTGAGGAGCTCGAAGCCGACCGCGCCGACCAGCCCGGCCACGATCACCCGGCGGCGCGGCGGCTCGACCCCGGGCAGCAGGGTCAGCATGTAGACCAGGATCAGGAAGTCGGCGCAGATCGCCACGGCCACGGCGGCCACCTGGAGCAGCACCCCGCCCACGCCGTGCTCGGGGATGCCCAGCCGGTCGGCCGTCCAGCCGATGGCCGTGGACGCCACGGTGGACACGGCGAGGGTCACGAGCGCCGCTCCGCCGAGGCCGAGCAGCAGACCGGCGTCCTTCAGCTTGCGGACGACGGGGTTGCCCTCGTCCACGTCGTCCTTCTCCCACACGGCGCGCAGGCAGTCTCGCATCGAGCCGACCCAGCCGATGCCGGTGAAGAGCAGCAGCACACCGGCGACGACCCCGACCGTGCCCGCGTGGGCCACGAGGCTGTCGATGCCGAGCTGGTCGGAGATCCCGGGCACCTGCTCGGCGAGCTTGTCCTCGATCTTGTCGAGCTGCCGGGGGGAGAGCAGGGCGGCGCCGACGGCCGCACCGACGGCGATCAGCGGGAAGAGCGCGAGGAAGCTGAGGAACGTGATCGCCGCCGCGAGCCTGGCCCAGTGGACCCGTTCCAGCGTCTCGTAGGAGCGCCACGCGTGCGTCTCCATCAGCCGTGCGACGAGCGGCCCGATGACGGGAAGGTTTTTCAGCCAGTCCATGCCCTACGCGTACCCTTCCGGGCGCGGAAAACCGGGGTTCGGCGCGGCCCGTCCGAGCAATCACCCATTTCGGTGAGTGCTGTAACAAATACCTCAAACGGGTTTTCCCTGGCGATACGGTCACGAACATGCCCGCGCCCCTGCCCCGCGCGGGGAGCTGGTCCGCCACCGCCTTGTCACCCCGCTAGGAGTTATCCCGTGAAGGACGCCTTCGGTGCCCCGCAGTCCCTGCTCGTCCTCGGTGGCACCTCGGAGATCGGCCTGGCCACCGCACGGCGCCTGATCGCCCGCCGCACCCGGACCGTCCGGCTGGCCGGGCGCCCCTCACCGGCCCTGGACCGGGCGGCGGCCGAGCTGCGGGAGCTGGGCGCCGACGTCCGTACCGTCGCCTTCGACGCGCTCGACTCCGCCTCCCACGAGGAGGTGCTCGGGAAGCTCTTCACGGAGGGCGACATCGACATGGTGCTGCTGGCCTTCGGCGTCCTGGGCGACCAGGCGCGCGACGAGGAGGAGCCGCTCTCCGCGGTCCGGGTGGCGCAGACCAACTACACGGGGGCGGTCTCGGCGGGCCTGGTGTGCGCCGGGGCGCTCCAGGCGCAGGGCCACGGCTCGCTGGTGGTGCTCTCCTCGGTGGCCGGCGAACGCGCCCGGCGCGCCGACTTCATCTACGGCTCCAGCAAGGCGGGCCTGGACGTCTTCGCCCAGGGGCTCGGCGACGCCCTGCAGGGCACGGGGGTGCACGTCATGGTCGTACGCCCCGGCTTCGTACGGTCGCGGATGACGGCGGGGCGCGAGGAGGCGCCGCTGGCCACGACCCCCGGGGCGGTCGCGGACGCGATCGTGGCGGGGCTGCGGCGACGCTCGGAGACGGTGTGGGTGCCGGGGGCGCTGCGGGTGGTGATGGCGGCCCTGCGGCACCTGCCGCGTCCGCTGTTCCGCCGGCTGCCGGTGCGGTAGAGCGGGGTCAGGGCCCGGCGGGGGCAGGGCGCCTCAGGGCCGCAGGGACGGCAGGTCCATGGAGCTGCCGCCCTGGGCCGGTACGGCGGGCGCGCTGCCGCCGCCCCCGAACGGGAACTCGTTGATCTTGCGCCAGACGGCGTCCGCGCCCTGCTCGTACAGCGCGAAGGAACCGCAGGTCCAGGCCGCCTCGTAGGAGGAGAGCTCCTCGTACGCCCGGTCCATGGCCTCCTCCGCGATGCCGTGCGCGACGGTCACATGCGGGTGGTACGGGAACTGGAGCTCGCGCACCAGGGGCCCGGAGGCCTCCCGGATCCGCTTCTGGAGCCAGGAGCAGGCCGAGGCGCCCTCGACGACCTGGACGAAGACGACCGGGGAGAGCGGGCGGAAGGTGCCCGTGCCCGACAGCCGCATCGGGAAGGGGCGGCCGGCCGTGGCGATCTGGGACAGGTGGGTCTCGATCGCCGGCAGGTCGGCCGCCTCGGCCTCGGTCGGCGGGAGAAGGGTGACGTGGGTGGGGATGCCGTACGCGGCAGGGTCCCCGAAGCTCGCGCGCCGCTCCTGGAGCAGGCTGCCGTACGGCTCCGGGACCGCGATCGAAACGCCAAGCGTTACGGTCCCCACATCGTTCTCCTCAATCTTCGAAGGTCGTGCGCCGGTCGTGCCGACGCCAGTGTGACCCCTCCGGCCGTGGTCCCGCCAGGGTCCTTGGACTCAGTGCTTCGCAGGCAGAAGGCCCATCCGGTCGTAGGTCCGGGCCAGGGTCCCGGCGGCCACGGTCCTGGCCTTCTCGGCCCCCTTGGCCAGCAGGGTGTCCAGGGTCTCCGGGTCGTCCAGGTATTCCTGGGTCCGGGCCCGGAACGGGGTGACGAACTCCACCATGACCTCGGCGAGGTCGGTCTTGAGCGCGCCGTACCCCTTGCCCTCGTACTTCTGCTCCAGGTCCGTGACGGCGGTGCCGGTGAGGGTGGAGTAGATGCCCAGGAGGTTGCTGATCCCGGGCTTCTTCTCCGCGTCGAAGCGGATCACGGTGTCCGTGTCGGTCACCGCGCTCCTGACCTTCTTGGCGGTGACCTTCGGGTCGTCGAGGAGGTTGACGAGGCCCTTCGGCGTGGACGCCGACTTGCTCATCTTGATCGCCGGGTCCTGGAGGTCGAAGATCTTCGCCGTCTCCTTGATGATGTACGGCGCCGGGATCGTGAACGTCTCGCCGAAGCGGCCGTTGAAACGCTCGGCGAGGTCCCGGGTCAGCTCGATGTGCTGGCGCTGGTCCTCACCGACCGGGACCTGGTCGGCCTGGTAGAGCAGGATGTCGGCGACCTGGAGGACCGGGTACGTGAAGAGGCCCACCGTGGCGCGGTCGGCTCCCTGCTTGGCGGACTTGTCCTTGAACTGCGTCATGCGCGACGCCTCGCCGAAACCGGTGAGGCAGTTCATGATCCAGCCGAGCTGGGCGTGTTCGGGGACATGGCTCTGGACGAAGAGCGTGCAGCGCTCCGGGTCGAGTCCGGCCGCCAGCAACTGCGCGGCGGCGAGCCGGGTGTTGGCGCGGAGCTCCTTCGGGTCCTGCGGCACGGTGATCGCGTGCAGGTCCACCACCATGTAGAACGCGTCGTGGGACTCCTGCAGCGCCACCCACTGGCGGACCGCGCCGAGGTAGTTGCCGAGGTGGAACGAGCCTGCGGTGGGCTGGATTCCGGAGAGCACGCGGGGTCGATCAGAGGCCATGCACTCATTGTCTCAGGTGTCGAACCGATCTCCGGCAACCGGTGCGCGAAAGATGTGCGGACGCGGGGCGGGGCGCGCCGCGCGGGAAAGGTTTCCGTCCCCCGAATCCGACCGACGATAGACAGTGGGTACCACCCCCGCCCACGCCGCACGACGAACGGAGATCCCGTGTCGACCACGGACACCGCCATCGCCTCCGCCGAGGCGCACAGCGCGCACAACTACCACCCGTTGCCCGTCGTCGTCGCCACGGCGGACGGTGCCTGGATGACCGATGTCGAGGGGCGCCGTTACCTCGACATGCTCGCCGGTTACTCGGCGCTCAACTTCGGGCACGGCAACAGGCGTCTGATCGACGCGGCCAGGGCCCAGCTCGAACGTGTGACGCTGACCTCACGCGCCTTCCACCACGACCGGTTCGCGGACTTCTGTACGCGGCTCGCCGAGCTCTGCGGCATGGATATGGTCCTCCCCATGAACACCGGGGCGGAGGCCGTGGAGACGGCGGTGAAGACGGCCCGCAAGTGGGGCTACCGCGTCAAGGGCGTCCCGGACGGCATGGCGAAGATCATCGTGGCGGCAGACAACTTCCACGGCAGGACGACCACGATCGTCAGCTTCTCCACGGACCCCGAGGCACGGGCCGACTTCGGGCCGTACACCCCGGGCTTCGAGATCGTGCCGTACGGGGATCTGACGGCGCTCGCCGAGGCGATGACGGAGAACACGGTCGCGGTGCTGATCGAGCCGATCCAGGGCGAGGCCGGGGTGCTCGTTCCGCCGCCGGGCTATCTCGCCGGGGTGCGCGGGATGACCCGCGAGCGGAACGTGCTGTTCATCGCGGACGAGGTCCAGTCGGGCCTGGGCCGTACGGGCCGGACCTTCGCCTGTGAGCACGAGGGGGTCGTCCCCGACATGTACGTGCTGGGCAAGGCGCTGGGCGGCGGTGTGGTGCCCGTCTCGGCCGTGGTGTCCTCGGCGGCGGTCCTCGGCGTCCACCGGCCGGGCGAGCACGGGTCGACGTTCGGCGGGAACCCGCTGGCCTGCGCGGTCGCCCTGGAGGTGATCGCGATGCTGCGCACCGGTGAGTTCCAGCAGCGCGCCGCGGAGCTGGGCGACCACCTCCACCACGAGCTGGGGCTGCTGGCCGGGGGCGGCGCGGTGCGGGCCGTGCGGGGCCGGGGGCTGTGGGCGGGGGTCGACATCGCCCCGGAGCTCGGGACCGGCCGGGAGATCTCGGAGAAGCTGATGGACCGCGGGGTGCTGGTCAAGGACACCCACGGCTCCACGATCCGGATCGCCCCGCCGCTGGTGATCAGCAAGGAGGACCTGGACTGGGGCCTGGAGCAGCTCCGGGGCGTACTGGCCGGCTGATCCGGGACGGCCGGGCGGCGCTCCGGCCGCTCCGGTCCGGGCTCAGAGGATGACGTGGGGCAGGAAGCGGGCGTACTCGTCCGTGATCAGCCCCGCCGATTCCCGGATGCCGAGCCCGGCGGACTCGTCCTCGACCACCCAGGCGCCGAGCACCACCCGGTTGCCGTCGAAGTCGGGCAGCGGTGCCAGCTCCTGGTAGCAGCAGGCCTCGTCACGGCGTACCGGAGCGCTGCCCGGTTCGTGGACGGTGACCCCGGCGCCCTCACGGCCGAGCAGCGGCTTGGCGACGTAACCCGCCCCGCCCGGCCCGGCCAGCCCGCGGGGGCCGTCGAGGTGGGCGGGGAGCAGGTTGGGGTGGCCCGGGTACAGCTCCCAGAGGACCGCCAGCAGGGCCTTGTTGGAGAGGAGCATCTTCCAGGCCGGCTCGATCCAGCAGGTGCTGCCGGTGCCTCCGCCGTTGTCGAGGGTGTCCAGCACGTGCGGGCCGAAGCGGTCGGTCGTCAGCCACTCCCACGGATACAGCTTGAAGCAGCTGCGGATGAAGCGGAGGCGCTCGTCGACGAAGCGGCCGGACAGCCGGTCCCAGCCGATCCGCTCGACGGACAGCGCCTCGGTGTCGATCCCGGCCTGTGCCGCGGTCTCCCGCAGATAGGCCACCGTCATCAGGTCCTCGCCCAGCTCGTCGCCGTCGGAGTGGGCGAAGTGCAGCGGGCCCGGCGGGAGCAGCGGGGCCTGTCGCTTCCACGCGTCGACGAGCCGCTCGTGCAGGGAGTTCCACTGGTCGGCGCCGGGGAAGCGGTCCTCCATCCAGAACCACTGGGGGCTGGCGGCCTCCACCAGCGAGGTGGGGGTGTCGGCGTTGTACTCCAGCATCTTGGCGGGGCCGGTGCCGTCGTACCGCAGGTCGAACCTGCCGTACAGGGAGGGCAGTTCGGCACGGCGCCGCCAGGACTCGGCGACCAGGCGCGCCGTCCTGGGGTCGGTGATGCCGAGGTCGGCGAAGCGGTCGTGCTCGACGATGTGCGCGGCGGCGGCCAGGCACATCGCGTGGAGCTCCTCCACGACCTCCTCCAGCGCCTCGACCTCGGGCAGCGAGAAGACGTAGTAGGCGCTCTCGTCCCAGTACGGGCGCAGGGAGCCGTCCGGGTAGCGGGTCAGGGGGTAGATCAGCCCCTGCTCCTCGACGGTCCGCTGCCAGTCGGGGCGCGGCTCGATGGTGCGGCGTTCCATGAGGGGTGTCAGCCGCCGCTGGAGTGGGAGGAGCCGAATCCGCCGCTCTCGACCGCGGACTTGTTGAAACTGCCGCCGGAGACACGGTTGTTGTGGCTCTTGCCGCCGTAGTAGTACGAGCCGCTCCCGGTGCTGTCCTTGCACTCGTAGTTCGGCAGGATCTCCTGGGTCACCGGGTCGACGCACCGCCGGTCCGGTTCCGAACCGCAGGCGGCGAGCGTCGCCGCGAGTACGCCCATGCCGCCGAGCACGACGGTGCCCGACCTCAGCTTGCGCCTGTCCATGTTCTCTTCTCCCCCGTCGTCCCTACGGGCCGGTGTCCACCCACCCGCCAACTCCCAGTCAGATTAGATGCACGGCTCCTTCGGCTGAAACCCGGTGCTGCACGTTTCTCCGCGCATCCCGGGGTCCCCGCTCAGGGAAGCACCCGGCAGAGGGCGTCCAGCGCCCCCGCCCAGCCGCTCTCCGACGGGGTGCCGTAGCCGATGACCAGCCCCTCGCGGCCCGGTTCCGCGTCCTGGTGCCGGAACCGCGAGAGCCGCTCCAGCGCGAGGCCCTGCCAGGTGGCGGCCTGGACGACCGACTGCTCGGTCCCCTCGGGGAGTTCGAGCACGGCGTGCAGCCCCGCCGCGATGCCGCTCACCCGGAAGTCCGGTGCCCGCTCGGCGAGCGCCTCGACGAGCTGGTCCCGGCGGCGCCGGTAGCGCAGTCTCATGGCCCGCACGTGCCGGTCGTACGCCCCCGAGACGATGAACTCCGCGAGGGTCAGCTGGTCCGGGACGCCGGACATCCAGTCGAAGCCGCCCTTCGCCTCGCAGACCTCCTCCACCAGGTCCGCGGGCAGCACCATCCAGGCCAGCCGCAGTCCGGGCGCCAGGGACTTGCTGGCCGTCCCCAGGTAGACGACCCGCTCCGGGTCGAGGCCCTGGAGGGCGCCCACCGGCTGGCGGTCGTAGCGGAACTCGCCGTCGTAGTCGTCCTCCAGGATCAGACCGCCCGAGGACCGCGCCCAGTCGACCGCGGCGGCCCGCCGGTCGGGATGGAGCGGGACGCCGGTGGGGAACTGGTGGGCGGGGGTCAGCAGCACCGCGCCCGCCCCCGGTGTCCCCGCGAGCGCCCCGGTCGCCGCCCCGAGCGCGTCCACCGGGATGCACGGGGTGCGCAGCCCCGCGTCGGCCAGGAGGTTCCAGTGGATGTCCAGCCCGTACGACTCGACGGCCACCCCCCGCACCCGGTGACGCCGCAGCACCTTCCCCATCAGCGTGAGCCCGTGGACGAACCCGGAGCAGATCACGATGCGTTCCGGGTCCGCGTACACCCCGCGCGCCCGCGCCAGGTAGTCCGCCAGCGCGCTCCGCAGCTCGATCCGGCCGCGCGGATCGTCGTAACCGAAGGCCGCGTCGGGGGCGGTGGTGAGGCCGCGCCTGGCGGCCCTGAGCCATTCGGCGCGCGGGAACGAGGAGAGGTCGGGCGAGCCCGGCATCAGGTTGTGGACGGGACGGCGGCGCACCGGCCGGCCCCGGGCACCCCGGGCGGCCGGCCCCGGCGCACTGGCCCGCCGCGCGACCCTGGTCCCCGAACCCTGCCGCGCGGTGAGCCAGCCCTCGGCCACCAGCTCGGCATAGGCGTCGGCCACGGTGTTACGGGCGATCCCGAGGTCCACGGCGAGCGTCCGGGAGGAGGGCAGGCGGGTGCCGGGCGTCAGCCGCCCGGTGCGCACCGCCTCCCGCAGCGCGTTCATCAGCCCGCTGCGCAGGCCGGCGCCGACCGGTTCGATGTGCAGGTCGGCACCGAAAGCGGCCCAGGAATCTGTCATGGAAATGGACCATACCGCTGCGCCATCGCGCCGATAGCGTCGAACCCATGACCACGCACACACACGACCACACGACCACCGGGAACGCCGCCGAGCACCCCGCCCGCCTCCAGTGGGCGCAGCTCGCCCCCGACGTCTACAAGGCCATGGTCCGGCTGGACGCCGCCTCCCGTCAGGGACTGGACCCGACCCTGCTCGAACTGGTGAAGGTCCGCGCCTCGCAGATCAACCACTGCGCGCTCTGCCTGGACATGCACTCGAAGGACGCCCTCGCGGCGGGCGAGTCCGTCGAGCGGATCATCCAGCTCGACGCCTGGGAGGAGTCGCGGCACTTCTACACGGAGAAGGAGCTGGCGGCGATCCAGCTCACCGAGGCGGTGACGGTCCTGACGGACGGCTTCGTGCCGGACGCGGTCTACGCCGAGGCCGAGAAGCACTTCGAGGAGGCCGAACTGGCCCAGCTGATCGCCGCGATCACGGTGATCAACGCCTGGAACCGCTTCGGGGTGACCACCCGGATGGCGCCGGGGCACTACACGCCCGGCGACATCAAGCACTGAGTGCGCCGAGCCGCCGCACCCGGGCGACGGGCCGGGGACCCCGCCCCGCCGCCCACTTCCCCACGCCTCTTGCCCCGGGAGCCCCGATGAACGACCCCGCGTCCGTCTTCCGCGCCCTGCACCACGGCCGGCCCCCGGGCGACCCGCTGGTGCTGCCCGGCCCCTGGGACGCCGCGAGCGCCCGCGTGTTCGAGGAGGCCGGCTTCCCCGCCCTGGCCACCCCGAGCGCGGGCGTCGCCGCCTCCCTCGGTCACGCCGACGGGCACACCCCCGCCGGGGAGATGTTCGCGGCGGTGGCCCGGATCGCCGGGGCGGTGTCCGTTCCCGTGTCGGCGGACATCGAGGCCGGTTACGGCCTGGCCCCGGGCGAGCTCGTCGACCGCCTCCTGGAGGCCGGCGCGGTCGGCTGCAACCTGGAGGACTCGACGGACGGCGTCCTCGTCGACCCGCGCCGGCAGGCCGACCGGCTCGCCGAGGTGCGCGCCGCCGCGGGCGGGCGCCTCTTCGTCAACGCCCGCATCGACACCTACGTCCACGGGGACCCGGGCGCCGGTGACGTGGCCGCGGACACCGTGGCCCGCGCCCTCCTCTACGCCGAGGCCGGTGCCGACTGCGTCTACCCGATCATGGCCCCGCCGGACACCCTGCCCGGCCTGGCCGCCGCGGTCCCGGTGCCGGTCAACGCGGTCGGCGCCCCCGACGGCCCCTCGGCCGTCCGCCGGCTCGGTGAGCTGGGCGCGACCCGGATCACCTTCGGCCCCCAGCTCCAGCGCAGGGCGGCGGACGCCGTGCGGGAGCTCGCGGAACGGCTGCTCGGCCGCTGACCGTACGACGAGGGCGCCCCCGGCGGCTGCTGCTGCCGGGGGCGCCCTCGTACCGCTTCCGTTCCGGCCGGGGCCGGAGCCGGATCAGATCAGGCCGAGCTCGCGGACCGCGTCGCGCTCCTCGGTGAGCTCCTTGACCGAGGCGTCGATGCGCGCACGGGAGAACTCGTTGATGTCCAGGCCCTGGACGATCTCGTACTTCCCGTCCTTCGTGGTGACCGGGAAGGAGGAGATGATGCCCTCGGGGACGCCGTAGGAGCCGTCCGACGGGATGCCCATCGAGGTCCAGTCGCCCTCGGCGGTGCCGTTGACCCAGGTGTGCACGTGGTCGATGGCGGCGTTGGCGGCCGAGGCGGCCGAGGACGCGCCACGGGCCTCGATGATCGCGGCGCCGCGCTTGGCGACGGTCGGGATGAAGGTGTCGGCCAGCCATGCCTCGTCGTTGACGACCTCGGCGGCGTTCTTGCCGGCGATCTCCGCGTGGAAGATGTCGGGGTACTGGGTCGCCGAGTGGTTGCCCCAGATCGTCAGCCGCTTGATGTCGGAGACGGCGGCACCGGTCCTGGCGGCCAGCTGCGAGATCGCGCGGTTGTGGTCCAGGCGGGTCATCGCGGTGAAGCGCTCCGCCGGTACGTCCGGGGCGGCGGCCTGGGCGATGAGGGCGTTGGTGTTGGCCGGGTTGCCGACGACGAGGACCTTGATGTCGTCCGCGGCGTTGTCGTTGATGGCCTTGCCCTGCGGCTTGAAGATGCCGCCGTTGGCGGACAGCAGGTCGCCGCGCTCCATGCCCTTGGTGCGCGGGCGGGCGCCGACGAGGAGGGCTACGTTCGCGCCGGCGAAGCCGACGTTGGCGTCGTCCGTGATCTCGATGCCGCGCAGCAGCGGGAAGGCGCAGTCGTCGAGCTCCATGGCGGTGCCCTCGGCGGCCTTGAGGCCCTGCGGGATCTCGAGGAGTCGCAGGTTGACCGGCACGTCCGGGCCGAGCAGGTGGCCGGAGGCGATGCGGAAGAGCAGCGCGTAGCCGATCTGGCCGGCTGCGCCGGTCACGGTGACATTCACGGGAGTGCGGGTCATGGCGATCTCCGTTAGACAGCTGGCGGTGGGGGTCCCTGCCCCTGGTGCTGGACATCCCTGAATCTTGATGTGAAGAGATATCCAGCCGTCAGGCTATCCGACCCTCGCCGCCCGGACAGCCCGCCCCCCTGTGGGACCGCGCACAGTCGGTCACACTGCGCAGCGGTCCCTTACGTCACTCGGGCGTGGTGCAGCCGGTCGTCCCGGAGGCGAGGGTCGCGCACGCCTTGGCGTCGGAGGCCTTCTTCACGGCGACCATCGGGGTGTACGCGTCGGCGTCGGCGTCCACCGTGCCCTCCTGCTCCGACGAGCCGTCCGTGATCTTCACGGTGTCGCCCGGGGACGCCTGGGTGATACGGGCCCACGCGGCCCCGCAGGTCTCGCTGTAGCGGACCTCGACGAGGCCGCCGCCGACGGTCTCCCTGGCGACCGTGCCGGCGAACTCCCCGCCGCAGCCCATGGCTTCCGGGTCCTGGCCGGTGCAGTCGGCGCCGCTGCACTCGACCCCGGCGGGCAGCTGCGGCGCGCCGGCGGTGGGCTCGGCGGACGGTGTCGCGGCCGCCGTCCCGGCGTCGTCGTCCCCGCCCGGGCCCAGGAGCAGCACGCCGCCGGCTATCAGCAGCAGCGCGCCCACGACGCCCGCGAGGAACAGGGGCAGCCTGCGACGGCCGCCCTCCTTCCGGCCCCCCGGGGCGCCGCCCGGATGGTGCCCGCCCACTCCGGAGTCCGCGACGGAACCGGGCTGCGGCTGCTGCGGGATCCGCGGCCCGGTGGAGCGCTGGACGGGTACGGACGGCGGACGCCCGGCCCCGTACCCCTCGGCGGCGAACCCGCCGGCGGTGGAGACGCCCGTACCGCCGGTGGCGCCCGTACCGCCCGCGACATCCGTGCCGTTGGTGGCACTCGTGCCACCGCCGGCCGTGCGGGCCGCGCGCCTGCTCGCCACGGGGGCAGCCGCCACACCCGCCTCGTTGAGCGCGGCACGCGCCTGGGAGATCCTGATGGCCTCCATGGTCATGTCGTGGCGCATCTCGGAGCGGCTCCAGGCGCGCTCGGCCAGCTCCCACATCGTCGTCAGATGGTGGAGTTGAGTGCCCGTCACCTCGGCGAGCGCGACGATCGCGCCCTTGGGCGCGAGCAGTCTGCCGTTGAGATAACGCTCCCACGACGTCTTGCTGTAGCCCGTGCGGTCGGCGACCGCGGCCAGGCTCAGTCCGCTGCGGTCCACCAGCCTGCGCAGCTGACCCGCGAACTCCCGCACCTGCGGATCGAGTTCTTCCGGTAGTGCCTTCCAACGAGGCATTGCTTCCCCCCAGTCGATTCCCCCGGACGTTTCCCGGCGCGCCCCCGGCCCCGGCGCCGGGCCCTTCCTCCTGCCGCCGGAACGTCGGTCCCGCGCTCCGGCCTACCCAGAAGGATGCGCGGATCCAGGATGTCAGTTCCGGACAAAGGGGCGCACGGGGGCATTCGGTATGAGCACAGGCTCCGTCGCGCGCCGTAGCGCGTCGGCGAGCCGGGTCCCCGGCCTGCCCTTCCGCCCGTTGCGCGGCGATCACACGGTGGCGGAATGGTCACCTCCGTGCCACAGGCACCAGGCATCCCTTGAACCGATACCTCATGTCCATGACGCTTGATCCAGGACAGGGCAAGGCCGCTCAAGTCACCGCGTTCCGGCGCTTCTTGCACCGGTTCCCCTGTCCGGTGTCCGTCCCTTCTCGGGGGAGGGGACGGACACCACTCAGCGGATCGTGAAGTGGACCACGTCCGGCAGGAACGGGACGTCCAGCCAGGGCTTGGGCTGCGCCATCAGCGCGAGCAGCACGATCAGCGTCCCCATCAGGCCGTACGTGACCAGATCGGTGAACCGGGACCGTACGGCGAGCATGCCGACGGAGGGCACCACCCAGCGCAGCACCGCTCCGGCGAGCAGCGCGACACCCATCAGCACGGCGCCGACCCGGAACGCCTCCGCGAACGGATCGGTCCCCACGATCAGAAGCCCGAGCCCCGCGGTGCAGAGCACCGTGAGCAGCGGCCACTGCCGGGCGGGCGCGGGAGCGTCCCCCGGTGCCGCCCGGCCGCCGCCCTCGGGGCGCGCGGTGTCACGGGTCAGCGAGAAGCGCCGCGAGGGCGCCCAGGTCGAACCGCTCTCCCCGGCCGGGGCCTCGTCCCCTCCGGGCGCACCGGCTTCCGCGGTCTCCGCGGTCACCCCGTCCTCCTCGGCCACCCCGGCCTTCCCGGACATCCGGGCCTCCTCGGACGTGCCTGTCTGCTCGGACGTGCCTGTCTGTTCGGCCGGTCCGTCCGCGTGCGTACCGCCCGCCGGACTCGTACCAGCACCCATGACGTTCCTCCGGCCCGGGTCAGCCGGCGGAGACGCCGGAGGCCTCGGCGGCGGCGCGCTCGGCCGCCTCGACCACGTTGACGAGCAGCTGGGCCCGGGTCATGGGGCCGACACCGCCCGGGTTCGGGGCGATCCAGGCGGCCACCTCGGCCACACCGGGGTGGACGTCGCCGACGATCTTGCCGTTCTCGTCGCGGCTGACACCGACGTCCAGGACGGCCGCGCCCGGCTTCACGTCCTCGGGCTTGATCAGGTGGGGCACACCGGCTGCCGCGACGATGATGTCGGCCTGCTTGAGGTGCGCCGAGAGGTCACGGGTGCCGGTGTGGCACTGGGTGACGGTCGCGTTCTCGGACTTGCGGGTCAGCAGCAGCGGGAGGGGGCGGCCGATGGTGACGCCCCGGCCGACGACGACCACATGGGCGCCGTTGATCTCCACGCCGTGGCGGCGCAGCAGGGTGACGACGCCCTGCGGGGTGCAGGGCAGCGGGCCGGTCTCGTTCAGCACGAGCTTGCCCAGGCTCATGGGGTGCAGCCCGTCCGCGTCCTTCGCCGGGTCCATCAGCTCCAGGATGCGGTTGGTGTCGATGCCCTTGGGGAGGGGGAGCTGCACGATGTAACCCGTGCACTCGGGGTTGGCGTTGAGCTCCCGTACGACCTCCTCGATCTCCTCCTGGGTGGCGGTGTCGGGGAGTTCGCGCTGGATTGAGCCCATGCCGACCTGGGCGCAGTCACGGTGCTTGCCGTTCACGTACCAGCGGCTGCCCGGGTCGTCACCGACCAGGAGGGTTCCCAGGCCGGGTGTGATGCCCTGTGCCTTGAGGGCCGCCACGCGGACGGTCAGATCGGACTTGATCGCAGCTGCGGTGGCCTTGCCATCGAGAATCTGGGCAGTCATGACACCCATCCTCGCGGATGACCCCGCCCGCGTACCAATCCTGGCTTGCCCCTTGGACGCGAGATTGCACTTGCACAACACATTCGGCGATCGGCTGGACAAAACGTGGATGTCATGACGACGATAAGTGCCGCATCACCGCGGGTAGTGTCGGGGGGACCAACCGTTCGGACAGCGCAGATTTCCTCCGTCAGGACCGCATCGTCCCCACAGATCGCAAACGGAGGAAATTCGCCATGAGCTTCGGCGACCCCAACAACCCCTACGGCCAGCAGCAGGGTGGGCAGCCGTCCCAGGGTCAGCCCGGCTACGGCTACCCCCAGCAGGCCCCGCAGGGCGTTCCCCAGCAGGGTTACGGCTACCCGCAGGCCCCGCCGGTCCAGGGCGGTTACGGCTTCCCGGGCGCGCCCACGGAGATGCCCGGCGGTGTGAAGGCCGCCCGCGTCATGCTCTACGTGATCGCCGGCCTCCAGGTCATCGGCGCGATCATCTTCGCGCTCGCCGCCGCCGCCGTGAACGCCGCCAAGAACGACGCGACGCTCAAGGACGACGTGCAGTTCCAGCAGCTCGCGGACTACTCGGGCGGCGCGCTGTGGGGCTTCGTCGTCTTCGCCGTGCTGTGGGGCGTCTTCGCCGTGTTCCTCGCCGTCAAGTTCGGCAAGGGGGGCAACGGACTGCGCATCACGGCCATCGTCTTCGGCGTGATCACCGCGATCCTCGGCATCTACCCCTTCATCCTGGTGGGCCTCGTCCACACGGTTCTCGCCATCCTGATCGTCGTCTTCGTGGCGAAGTCCGACGGCGGTGCCTGGTTCAACCGCCAGCAGCAGCCGCAGTACTGACCTCCTCGCACCCGTGCGCGTGAAGGCCGTGGCACCCGCTCGACCGGGGTGCGCGGCCTTCAGTCGTTTGCGGGCTCCTTCGTCGTCCGCTCCATGACGACGAAGGAGCCCGCCACGCGCGTGACCCGGTAGCGCGCCTCCGGGTGCAGTTGCTGGGCGTACTTCACCGGGTCGTCGATCGGCCGCGACCAGCCGAAGTCGAGGTTGATCGCGACGACGTCGGGCGCGGTCCCGGGGGCCCCGCCGACCCAGTAGACCGTGCGGTCCGAGGTCAGGTGGGCCATCAGCGTGATGTCCGTCTCCACCCGCGCGCCGACCGGGATGGCGTCCAGCGCCTTCTCGGCGGCGTGGGTGCGCGCGTCGGCGCGGTACGTCTCCGGGCGCAGCAGGTCGCGGAGCGGAAGGTGCTGGGTGAGGGCGACGGCGACCGCCGCGGCCACGGGGACGGCGACGTTCGCGTAGGAGACGAGCCAGGGCCGCTTCGAGCCCTGGCTGCGCCGGATGCCGTCGGCCATGGCCAGGAAGACCACCGGCATCAGGATCGCGCTGTAGTGCCAGACCATGCCCCAGTGGTTGGAGTCCTGGGAGAGCAGACGCCAGCCGAGCGTCGGCAGGACGAGCAGGACCAGGGGTGAGCGCAGCGCCATGAAGGCGGTGATGCCGACGAGGAAGACCAGCATCTCCAGCTTGACGGAGGAGTCGAACACGCCGAGGACGGAGTCGAGCAGGGAGACCTCCTGCCCGCCGTTCTCCTCGATCTTCTTCCAGTAGTCGTACGTTCCCGCGCTGCTGGCCGCCGGTATGAGCACCAGCACGGTCAGCGCGAACGCGAACACGCCGAAGGCCGCCAGCAGGAAGCCCTGGAGCCGTCGCCCGTACAGGGCGAGGAGCAGGCCGACGACGGCGACGGTGGCCCCGAGGTCCTCCTTGACCAGGACCAGCGGCAGCGACCACAGGACGACGGCCCGCCACCGCTCCATGAGCAGCGCCCGGCAGACCAGGGCCAGCAGCGGGACGGCGAACGCGATCTCGTGGAAGTCGGCCTTCACCGCTTCCTGGAGCCCCCAGGACAGTCCGTACGCGACGGTGGCGGCCAGGCCCGCGCGCCCGCCCAGGATCTGCTGGACCGTACGTCCGACGACGACCGCGGAGCCGGCGAACAGGGCGGCCTGCGCGAACAGCAGGGCGACGGCGGACGGCCAGATCCAGTAGAGCGGGACGAGGAGCGCCACGACGGGGCTGAAGTGGTCGCCGAGTATCAGATAGCCGGGGCCCTTGATGTCGACGACGGGGGCGTCGAAACCGGCGTACGCGCGCACCTCCTGCTCGAAGATGCCGAGGTCCCAGGAGGGCGACTGGAAGTGGCTGAACCGCAGGTCCCCGTAGAGGAAGTAGAGCGCGCACAGGATCACGGCGGCGATCAGGTACGGGCGCAGCGGCGCCGGGTGCGGCGTACGCCCGGCCGGCTCCGCGGCCTGCTCCCCGGACACGCCGGTCTCGCTCTGGTTCAGGTCAAGCACGGTGCCCCCGCAACGGAATCCCTCACTGGTCACTGCCGGCCGCGCCGGTCACGCCACGGCCGACAAGGCCATTCATTAGAACAGAGGGACGACTGATCTCCGTACGCCGGGACGCACCGCAGGCCGCACCCGAGCGGGTACGGCCTGCGGCCTGTCACTGCGGGTGGCGTCAGTGGAAGAAGTGGCGCGTGCCCGTGAAGTACATGGTCACGCCGGCCTTCTTCGCGGCCTCGACGACGAGCTCGTCACGGACCGAGCCGCCCGGCTGGGCGACGGCCTTGATCCCGGCGGCGGTGAGGATCTCCAGCCCGTCGGGGAAGGGGAAGAAGGCGTCGGACGCGGCGTACGCGCCCCGGGCCCGCTCCTCGCCCGCGCGCTCGACGGCGAGCTTCGCGGAGTCGACGCGGTTGACCTGGCCCATGCCGACGCCGACCGAGGCGCCGTCCTTGGCGAGCAGGATGGCGTTGGACTTCACGGCCCTGGAGGCCTTCCACGCGAAGGCGAGCTCCTTCAGCTCGTCGGCCGACAGCGCCTCGCCGGTGGCCAGGGTCCAGTTGGCCGGGTCGTCGCCGTCGGCCTGGAGCCGGTCGGTGACCTGGAGCAGGGCGCCGCCGTCGATCGGCTTGACCTCGACCGGGGCGGTCGGGGCGTCGGGGCAGCGCAGCACGCGGATGTTCTTCTTACGGGCGAGGATCTCGACCGCGCCGTCCTCGTACGCCGGAGCGACGATGACCTCGGTGAAGATCTCCGCGACCTGCTCGGCCATCTCGACGGTCACCGGCCGGTTGACCGCGATCACACCGCCGAACGCGGAGAGCGGGTCGCAGGCGTGCGCGTTGCGGTGCGCCGTGGCGACGTCGTCGGCGATCGCGATGCCGCACGGGTTGGCGTGCTTGATGATCGCGACGCACGGCTCGGCGTGGTCGTAGGCGGCGCGGCGGGCGGCGTCGGTGTCCGTGTAGTTGTTGTAGGACATCTCCTTGCCGTGCAGCTGCTCGGCCTCGGCGAGACCGCCCTCGCCCGAGGTGTAGAGCGCGGCGGGCTGGTGCGGGTTCTCGCCGTAGCGCAGGACGTTCTTGCGCGTGTACGTCGCACCGGTGAAGTCCGGGAAGCCGGAGTCGTCGGCGGCCGCGTAGCCCTCGGCGAACCAGGTGGCCACGGCCACGTCGTACGCGGCGGTGTGCTGGAAGGCCTCGGCGGCGAGCCGCTTGCGGGCGGTCAGGTCGAAGCCGCCCTCCTTCACCGCGGCGAGGACGTCGGCGTACCGCTCGGGGCTGGTCACGACCGCCACGGACGGGTGGTTCTTGGCGGCGGCGCGGACCATCGACGGGCCGCCGATGTCGATCTGCTCCACGCAGTCGTCGTCGGACGCGCCGGAGGCGACGGTCGCGGAGAACGGGTAGAGGTTGACGACCACCAGGTCGAACGGCTCCACGCCGAGCTCGGCCAGCTGCTCGCGGTGGGCGTCCAGGCGCAGGTCGGCGAGGATGCCGGCGTGCACGCGGGGGTGCAGCGTCTTGACGCGGCCGTCGAGACACTCGGGGAAGCCGGTGAGCTCCTCGACCTTGGTGACCGGCACACCGGCGGCTGCGATCTTCCCGGCGGTGGAGCCGGTGGAGACCAGCTCGACGCCTGCCTCGTGCAGACCGCGGGCGAGGTCTTCGAGCCCCGTCTTGTCGTAGACGCTGACCAGGGCGCGGCGGATGGGCTTATTCACCGACATGACCGAGATGAACCTTTCGTCCCTCAATGCGATAGCCGTCACGGGCGAGCCGCCCCACGGCCTCGACGAGCAGCTTGCGCTCGACTTCCTTGATGCGTTCGTGGAGGGCCGCTTCGCCCTCCACCGTTTCCTCTTCGGTCACCTCGACCACGCCCTGCGCGATGATCGGACCGGTGTCGACGCCGTCGTCGACGAAGTGGACGGTGCACCCGGTGACCTTCACGCCGTACGCGAGTGCGTCGCGGACGCCGTGAGCACCGGGAAAGCTGGGGAGCAGGGCGGGGTGGGTGTTGACGACGCGGCCGCCGAACGCGGCCAGGAACGCCTTGCCCACGATCTTCATGAACCCTGCGGACACCACGAGGTCCGGGCGGTGTTCCGCCACGGCCGCCGTCAGGGCGGCGTCCCACTCGTCACGGCTCGCGTACGCGCCGACCCTGCACACGAAGGTGGGAAGTCCGGCGCGCTCGGCACGCTCGACGCCGAGGGTGCCGGGACGGTCCGCGCCGACCGCGACGATCCGGGCGCCGTAGCCGTCGGGGTCGTCACCGATGGCGTCGAGGAGTGCCTGGAGGTTGGTGCCTGAGCCGGAGACGAGCACGACCACACGGGCCGGAGCGGCGGAGGAGGGCGGGGAGGCCACGTGGGGGCCCTTTCTCGCGTGGTGCAGCAGGTACGCGATGTACAGGAGGTGCGTTTGTATGGTCGTACGAAAGAAGCTCGTCCCGGGATACGGGGAACTCTACGAACGGTCCGACCGTCAGCAACGATACCGGCACACCCGGCGGCCCCCACGGGACGGGGGCGTAGCCGGGAGGTAGCGTCAGGGGACAGGGAACCGCCCCCGGGCGGAAATGACGAGATGGGGAAGACGTTCACCACATGCCGGACCGCCTCCGCACCGCCCTTGGCCACCCGCTGCCCGAGCGGGCCTCCACGCTGATGCGGGAACGCCAGTCCTCATCGCCGGACTCCTCGTCCGGAGCCAATCCTCCGTCGGGTTCCGGCTCGTCGTCGGGATCCGGTTCTTCGTCGGGTTCCGGCTCTTCGTCCTCTTCCGGTTCCGGTTCCTCGTCCGGATCGTCGCGGGGGTCGTCGGGGGGTTCCGACGACAATCCGTTCGCGGCACCGCCCGAGGACCGGCCCGACCAGCCCTGGCAGCCGCGCCACCCCTCCCCGCCGGGCAACCACGGCAACGGCGGGAACGGTGACGGCGGCGAGGGGAACTCCGACGACCGTCCTGTCTGGGGCAGCCAGTGGAGCGACCAGCAGCCGGGCCGTCAGAGCGGCGGCTTCGGCGGCCGTCCCGGCGGGACCGGCGGACCGAGCGGCCAGGGCGGCGGCCCCGAGGGCAACCCCGGCGGGCTGCGCTGGGACCCGACCGACCCCGCGCAGCGGCGCGCACGCTACGCGGTGCTGGGCGGTATGTGGGCGTTCTTCTTCGCCCTGTTCGACTTCCCCGAGATCGCCATGCTCCTCGGCGCCCTCGCCGTGTACTGGTCGATCAGCGCCCTCCGCGGCGGGCCCCGGAAGAACCAGGCGGCCGGCCAGGGTCAGCCGGCGGTGCCCGGCGCGACCGGTCAGGACCGGTCCGCCACAGCCATGCCCCCGTCGGCCGGGGCCGCGCCCGGAACCGCACCCGCCGTCGCGCAGAGCAGCAGCCGTCAGCAGACCACAGCGGCCGTCAGCGGGCTGGTGACGGCGCTGCTGGCGCTGGCGATCGTGGCCACCGGCTACACGGTCCAGCTGGTCTACCGCGACTACTACACCTGCGTGAACGACGCGCTGACCAAGACCGGCGCCCTCGCCTGCAACGACAAGCTGCCCGACCCGCTGGAGCCCTTCTTCGGCGTGAAGGAGTAGCTCCCGCCGCGCACCGGCTCAGCGCTCGCTCGGCGGAGCGGCCTCACGGCCGGGTTCCTGGTGCCCCTCGGCATCCGGAACCCGGCCGCTCGGCGTATCGGGCTCGGGGGCGGGCGCGGGTGCGGACTCAGAGGCAGCTACGGGAGAGGGCTCGGGTCGAGGTGCAGGCGCGGGCTCGGGTCGAGGTGCAGGCGCGGGCTGAGCCTCGGGCCGAGGTGCGGGGGCGGGCTCGGGAGCGCGTTCGGGGGTCGGCGCCGGCGTGGGTACGGGCTTCGGGCCCGGGCCCGGGGTGGGCGCCGCGTCCGCCTCCCCGTCCGCCCGGAAGTCCGCCATCAGCCCGCCCGAGCTCCTCCTGAGCGCGGCCCAGCGCGCCTCCCGCGCCCCGTCCTCGTGCCATGGGCCGGCCGACAGGAAGTCGTACGGTTCCGGGTCCCCGCCCCCTCCGCCGGGCTCCTTCCCCGCGGCCTGCTCCGGCTTCTCGACCGGCTCCGTCTTCGCGTGCTCCGCGTTCGTCCGATCCGCCTTCGCGCGCTCCCCCTTGGCCGCGTCCCACCGCCATCCCCACCGGGTCTCCCTCAGTCGCCACGCCCGGAGAAGCAGCGCCGCCGGTACGCCGATCACGGCCGTCCACGCGAGGGCGGCGGGTCCCACCAGCCACCACACGGGCCCGAACTCCGCCAGAGCCCCGGTGCCCAATGGGCCGCCCGACGCCGCGGCCAGCAGCGCCGCCCCGGCCCCGCAGCCGACGGACGCCAGCCCGGTCACCAGCGCGGTACGGGCCTGACCCCACGTCTCCTCCCGCGCCCCGCGCACCGGAACGGCCCCCCGGGCGACGAATCTGGCGACGGCCAGGGCGGCCACGACCGGCACCGCGACGGCCGCCCAGTTCGCCGCCGTCCCCGGGCCGTGCGACGGCACCGCGGCGAGCAGCGGGAAGTCCGGCATGGCGGGCGGTCCGGTGAAGGCGAGCGGGGTGGCCAGGGACGCCGTACCGAGGGCGAAACCCGGCCCGAGGCCGTACGCGGCCCCCCACATCGCCGCGTTCGGCACGAGCGCGGCCGCCAGCAGCAGCACCGAGACCCGGCCCGCCCAGTCGCCCGCCAGCCCCACGAACGATTCCCTCGCCGCCCCCGTGTGCCACACCAGTGCCACCGCCACCAGGAGCGCCCCGCCGCCGAGGAGCATGAGCACCCCGGCGGCGGCCGACCGCAGGGCCACGCCCGCCCCGGACCGGAAACCGGAGCGGGCGGCGGCCTCCTGCAGCCTCAGCGGCGCCCAGACCAGCAGCGGAGTCAGGGGGCGCCCGCGGGCCGCCCAGACCCCCGCGGCCGCCGCGCCGGCCACCACGAAGGTGACGGGGAAGGCGAGCGAGGCCCGGTCGGCCGGCAGCGCCCCGTCCCGCGCGTAGGCCGCGGCGGCGAGCACCACCAGCAGATAACCGGCGCTCACCGCGCAGAACGCCCCCACCGCCGAATGCCCGCCCCCGTCCTCCTCCTCGGTCTCCGCCGAGTCCCGGGCGGCCCGGTGCACCAGCCACACCGGCAGCACGACGAGCAGCAGCGGGACCGTCGCCACGGGGGCGGGGTGGCCTCCCACGGAGTCGGCCCTGACGAGTTCGGCGCCGTGGCCGAGCAGCCAGAGCCCGGTCGCCACATGGAGGGCTCCGGCCGGCCCGCTGTCGGGGTACGGAGAGCTGATCCACAGCACCATGACCAGGACGGCCAGCGAGCCGAGCCCGAGCCCGGCCGCCAGCGTCCCGCGCACGAAAGCGGAGGCCAGCGCGGCGGACCTGCTCCGCTCGGCGGGCAACATCGGGCTGCGTTCGGTCACTTGGATCACGCGGGCCATGCTGCCAACGACACGCGCTTATTCCGTGTAACGGACGAATGGCCGCTGTGTCGCCCAATATACGTTTATGTACTTTTTCACCCAGTGCAGTGTCACCGGGGACGGAGGCCGGACATGACGCGGAGCACCGCCGGCCCCGCTCCCGCCGCCCCCCTGCCCTCACCCAAGGAGCGCCGCAGGCTGCGCGAGGCCAAGGCGCTGAGTGAGGAACAGGTCGCGGCGGCCGTGGGGGTCACGCCCGCCACCGTCCGCGCCTGGGAAACGGGGCGCACCGATCCCCGGGGCCGTCGGCGCGCGGCATACTCCAGGCTGATCGGCTGCGCCGGGCACCACCCCGCACCGTCCCCCTCCGTCGAAGCCACCGGGAGCAGCACGATGTCCCCGACCGAGCCCGGCACCGGCCCCGCCACCCTTCCGGAAGCGCCCGCGCAGGGTGCGGACGCGCCGGCGACGACCGCGCCGGAGCCGCCCGGTCCCGCCGCCGCCGTCCCCCAGCCCCGGGCGCACCTCACCGCCGAGGAGGCGTACGACGCGCTGTACAGCCTCACCGCGCCCGGCCTGAACCGCCAGATGTATCTGCTGACCGGCCGCCGGAGGCTCGCCCGGGAGGCCGTCGAGCACGCCTTCCGGACCGCCTGGCAGCGCTGGCCCGAGGTGGCCAGGGACCGCGACCCGGCGGGCTGGGTGCGGGCGGTCTCGTACGAGTACGCGATGTCGCCCTGGCACCGCCTGCGCCGCACCCACCGCCGGGCCGACGCCCCGCCCCGGGATCCGGCGCGGCGCGCGCTGTTCGAGGCGCTGCTCGGCCTGCCGCCCTCGTACCGGCGCACCCTGCTGCTCCACGACGCCGTGGGCCTGGGGCTGCCGGAGACGGCCGCGGAGACGGAGGCCAGTACGCCCGCCGCGGCGAGCAGGCTGCTGAACGCCCGGGCCGCCCTCGCCGAGCGGCTGCCCGAGCTGGCGGAGCGTGCGGACGCCGGCGGCCGGCCCGTGGTGCTCCAGGAGCGGCTGGGGGCGCTCGCCCTCGCGGAGGAGGTGCCGGAACCGCCGCCGGCCCCCGCCGTCCGCGCGGGCAGCGAGCGCGTCGCGGAGCTCTGGACGCGGGCGGCGCTCTGCTTCGGGGTGCTGCTCGTCAGCACGACCGCCTTCACTCTGCACACCGCCCCCACCCAGTACGAGCAGCCGCTGGCACCCGCCGCACGGGTCGGCGGCGTACCTCCGCTGGGCGGGCCGCAGAAGCTGACGCCGCAGGACCTGAAGCTGCAGAAGTCGCTGCGCGGCCACCTCACGCACGGCCCGGAGCGGCTCGTCCCCCGCATCCCCTGACCGGGCTCCCCCGATGGGCCGCCGGAACGAGAACGGCGCGGGCCCGCACCCCTCGTGGAGGAGGTGCGGGCCCGCGCCGTCATTGCGGTGAGGCGGTGGAGCGCTGACGCGGTGGGCGTCAGCCGCCGAGGATCTCGCGCGCAAGCTTGGCGGTCTCGGTCGGCGTCTTGCCGACCTTCACGCCGGCGGCCTCGAGGGCCTCCTTCTTGGCGGCGGCCGTACCGGAGGAGCCGGAGACGATGGCGCCCGCGTGGCCCATGGTCTTGCCCTCCGGGGCGGTGAAGCCCGCGACGTAGCCGACGACCGGCTTCGTGACGTTCTTCGCGATGTAGTCGGCGGCACGCTCCTCGGCGTCGCCGCCGATCTCGCCGATCATCACGATGAGGTCCGTGTCGGGGTCGGCCTCGAACGCGGCGAGCGCGTCGATGTGCGTCGTGCCGATGACCGGGTCGCCACCGATGCCGACGGCCGAGGAGAAGCCGATGTCACGGAGCTCGTACATCATCTGGTAGGTCAGCGTGCCGGACTTCGACACGAGACCGATGCGGCCGGGCTTGGTGATGTCGCCCGGGATGATGCCGGCGTTGGACTGGCCGGGGGTGATCAGGCCGGGGCAGTTCGGGCCGATGATCCGGGTCTTGTTGCCCTTCGAACCGGCGTACGCCCAGAAGGCGGCCGAGTCGTGGACCGCGATGCCCTCGGTGATCACGACGGCCAGCGGGATCTCGGCGTCGATCGCCTCGACGACGGCGGCCTTCGCGAAGGCCGGCGGCACGAAGAGGACGGACACGTCGGCGCCGGTCTTCTCGATCGCCTCGGCGACGGACCCGAATACGGGTACCTCGGTGCCGTCGAAGTCGACGGAGGTGCCCGCCTTACGGGGGTTCACGCCACCGACGATGTTGGTGCCGTCGGCCAGCATGAGCTTGGTGTGCTTCATGCCCGTGGCGCCGGTCATCCCCTGGACGATGACCTTGCTGTCCTTGGTGAGGAAGATAGCCATGGTGTTGGAGTCCCTCGTCCCTTACTTCGCAGCCGCGGCGAGCTCGGCGGCCTTGTCGGCCGCGCCGTCCATGGTGTCCACACGCTGAACGAGCGGGTGGTTGGCGTCGGAGAGGATCTTGCGACCCAGCTCCGCGTTGTTGCCGTCGAGGCGCACGACCAGCGGCTTGGTGACGTCCTCGCCCTTGGACTTGAGCAGCTCCAGGGCCTGGACGATGCCGTTGGCGACCTCGTCGCAGGCGGTGATGCCACCGAAGACGTTGACGAAGACGGACTTGACGTCCGAGTCGCCGAGGATGATCTCCAGGCCGTTCGCCATGACCTCTGCGGAGGCGCCGCCACCGATGTCGAGGAAGTTGGCGGGCTTCACGTTGCCGTGCTTCTCACCGGCGTACGCGACGACGTCCAGGGTCGACATGACCAGACCGGCACCGTTACCGATGATGCCGACCTCGCCCTCGAGCTTGACGTAGTTGAGGTTCTTGGCCTTGGCGGCGGCCTCGAGGGGGTTGGCCGCGGCCTTGTCCTCGAGCGCCTCGTGGCCGGGCTGACGGAAGTCGGCGTTCTCGTCGAGAGACACCTTGCCGTCCAGGGCCAGGATGCGGCCGTCCTTGGTCTTCACCAGCGGGTTGACCTCGACGAGGAGCGCGTCCTCGGCGACGAAGGTGTCCCACAGGGTGACCAGGGCCTCGGCGACACCCTCGGCCACGTCGGCCGGGAACTTCGCCAGGGCCACGATCTCGCGGGCCTTCTCGATGTCGACGCCGTCGACGGCGTTGACCGGGACCTTCGCGAGGGCCTCGGGGGTCTTCTCCGCGACCTCCTCGATGTCCATGCCGCCCTGCACCGAGGCCATGGCCAGGAAGGTGCGGTTGGTGCGGTCGAGGAGGTACGAGACGTAGTACTCCGCCTCGATCTCCGGGGACAGCTCGGCGATCATCACCTTGTGGACCGTGTGGCCCTTGATGTCCATCCCGAGGATGTCGGTCGCGCGAGCGACCGCCTCGTCCGGGTCTGCCGCCAGCTTCACGCCGCCGGCCTTGCCTCGGCCGCCGACCTTCACCTGCGCCTTGACGACGGACTTGCCGCCCAGCCGCTCGGTCGCCTCGCGGGCTGCCTCAGGCGTGTCGATGACTTCACCGGCCAGCACCGGTACACCGTGCTTGGCGAAGAGGTCCCTCGCCTGGTACTCGAACAGGTCCACGCGCGTCCGTCCCTTTTAGTGGTCTCGCGGTTCGTTTTCTGCGTGGGCGTGCCGCGAGGGCAACGTGACTGCGCAGTCACTGGGGAGGCGCACACGGTGACCCGGTACGCGGCATGTCCATCCGGCAGGTTATCCCCCACGCCGCACCGGACCCTAAATTGCAGATCACACCGGAGCGGTGATAACGGTCACAGATCGCGCTGGTAGCCGGGGTGCGAGGGACAAAACGGCACCTCCGAGGGGCCACCGGGACCCTCCGCTCACGCGCCGGCGTCCGGTATCGGCAGGGGCCGCTTCTCGATCGCCGCCGCCATGACCTCGGGGAAGAGATCAGGAGTGCAGGCGAAGGCCGGGGCGCCGAGCGCCGCCAGCGAGGCGGCGTGCCCGCGGTCGTAGGAGGGGGTGCCCTCGTCGGAGAGTGCGAGCAGGGTCACGAACTGCACACCGGACGCCTTCATCGCCGCGGCCCGCCGGACCATCTCGTCGCGGATCCCTCCTTCGTGGAGATCGCTGATGAGGACGACCACCGTGTCCGCCGGACGGGTGATTCTCGACTGGCAGTAGGCGAGCGCGCGATTGATGTCCGTACCGCCGCCGAGCTGCGTGCCGAACAGGACGTCGACCGGGTCGTCGAGCTGGTCGGTGAGATCGACGACGGCCGTGTCGAACACGACGAGCCGGGTCGCCAGGGTCCTCATCGAGGCGAGCACCGCGCCGAAGACCGCGGCGTGGACCACGGAGGCGGCCATGGAGCCGGACTGGTCGACACAGAGGATGACGTCCTTCTTCACGGACCGGTCCGTGCGCCCGTATCCGACGAGACGCTCGGGTATCACCGTGCCGGTGCGCGGGTGTCCCTCACCGTCCTCGCCGCCGGGGAGGGACACGTAGTTCTTCAGGTTGGCCCGGATCGTACGGTCCCAGTCGATGTCCCGGTGCCGCGGCCGGACCGCCCGGGCCGAACGGTCCAGGGCGCCCGTGAGCGTCGCCCTCGTACGGGTGGCCAGCCGGCGCTCCAGGTCCTCGACGACCTTGCGCACGACGGCCCGGGCCGTCTCCCTCGTCGTCTCCGGTATGGCCTTGCCGAGCGAGAGAAGGGTGCCGACCAGATGGACGTCCGGCTCCACGGCCTCCAGCATCTCGGGCTCCAGCAGCAGCGCGGAGAGCCCGAGCCGGTCGATCGCGTCGCGCTGCATGACCTGGACGACGGGGGCCGGGAAGTACGCACGGATGTCGCCGAGCCAGCGGGCCACCGAGGGCGCGGAGGCCCCTAGCCCCGCGGAACGCTCGGCTCCGCCCCGGCCGCCGGGCTTCCTCCCGCCTTCGTACAACGCGGTCAGCGCCCCGTCCATCGCCGCGTCGCGGCCGGTGAGCGTGCGCCCCGTGCCCTCGGCGCCGTCCTCGCCGAGCACCATGCGCCAGCGCCGCAGCCGCTCCCGCTGCCCGTCGTCCTCGGCAGAAGTCACGTCCGCGCCAGTCACGTCCACGTCGGTCACGTCCACGTCGGTCACGTCCGGGTCCATGGCCGTCTCCTCCTCCTCTTTCCTCAGCCTTGTGTCCGTGGGGGTTGCCGTCATCCGGCCGCCGCCGCTTCCCGGTCCGGGGTGTCGAGGCCGAGCAGCAGCCGGAGCACCGGGACCACCGCGTCCGCCCGCTCCTCGTCCAGCCCCTCGCCGAAGCCCGGCGCGGCCGGCACGGCCTCGTCGCGCGCCCGCCCGGGCTCCGGTCCACGGCGTACGAGCTCGCCCAGCGTGCGCCGCACCGCCGGCTCGTAGGCCGAGAAGGTGCGGCGCAGCAGGGGCAGTACGCCGGTGAAGGTGTCGGCCGGTATGCCCGTCAGCCAGGCGTCGACGAGCCCGAGGAGCCGCTCGTCGTGGACGAGCAGCAGGCCGCCGCCCTCGGCTCCGCCGACGAAGCCCTCGATCCAGGCGGCCGCGTCCGGCGGTGCGGTGCCGGGTGAGAGGGCCAGCCCCATCAGCCGGGCGGCCTCGGTGTCCGCCAACCGCCCGTCGTCCAGGAGCAGTCGCGTGGCACGGCCCCTGATCACACCGGTGACCGCGTCCCGGGAGGAGAGCTTGTGGAGGACGCCGGCCCACCGCTCGGCCGGCCCGTCCGCCCCTACGGCATCGGCCAACAGCCTGATCGCGGTGTGCACGGCGTCGACCCGGCGGCGGGCCTCCTCGGCCGCGTCGGCGTCGAGGCCGGTGCAGGCGGGCGGCAGTCCCACGCAGACGCGCTCGGCGAGGCCGATCGCCACCTCTCCCAGGGCGGCGGTGTCGGTGGACCGCACGTCGCCGTACCGCAGGGAGCGGGCCAGGGCGGGCAGTGCGTCGGCGAGGTGGCCGACGTCCGTGTCCAGGGCGGCCCGGTCGGAGAGGGCCCTCATCACCACGGGCAGCGCCTCGGGCAGTCCGGCGAGCAGGCACTGTTCGGCGAGCGCGGTGACCCCGGCGAGCGACGGCGAGGACACGGCGTCCGACTCGGCCCTGGCGGTCGCGGCGCCGAGCACGGTCGTGCCCCACACGCCTGCCTCGGCGGTCCGGACGTACAGCTCGGGCTCCCAGCGCAGCCGCCAGCTCTCCCGGAACGTCCCCGTGCTGCCCCGGCCCGCGACGGGCTCCCCCCAGTGCACCCCGAGGAGCCTCAGCCGGTGCAGCAGTCTGCTGCGTGCCGCGTCGGTGTCCTTGCGCAGATCGAGGTCCAGCTCGCGCCGCTCCGCCTCGGGCCTGAGTCTCAGCGTGCGCTGCTGCCGGTCCAGGTCGCGCTGGAGGGGGACGGCCGGGGCGGTGTCCGGGACCTCGCCCAGGACCTCGCCGACGACGAGCCGGTCCCGCACCAGGGCGAGCGGCACGTCGGACCCCTCGCACAGGACGGCCCTGACCGCGTCCATGGCCTCGGCCAGCCCGACGGCCGGCCGGTCGCGCAGGGCCGCCAGGGTCCCGGCGAGGCGGACGGCCTCGATGACGCCGGCCGGGGACACGGGCCGGTCCGTGTCCCGCAGCAGCCCGGCCACCTTGGTCATCCAGCGCTCGACGGGCCGGTCCGGGGCGCCGAAGAGGTGTGCGTACCAGCCGGGCGACTCGATCCCCGCGCCGTACCCGCTGTGCCGGGCGAGCCTGCGGTGGGTCCAGGGCACCCAGGTCAGCTCCGTCCTGACCTTGGGCATCCCCCTGAGGAGGGCCCGGTCCGCGGCGACCGTCGTCCTCGCCCCCAGCGCGGGCACGTGCCAGGCACCGCAGACCACCGCGATGCCGTCGCCGAACTCCTTGCGGGCGGCCCGCAGCTGGAGGCGCATGGCGGCCTCCCGGACGGCGTCCTGCGGATGCCCCCCGTCCCCGTACGCCTCGCGCAGTGCGGTCATCGCCTCGGCGAGCGCGGCGAAGGGGGCACAGGGATCGGCCGGTCCGCCGTCTGCCGCCCGGTGCTCGACGACGTCCTCCCACCAGCGCTCGGGGTCGTCGTACCCCGCTGCCCCCGCGAGGATCCCGATCGGATCGATGCCCCGGTCCTCCTTGCCGTCCTCCGGGCCGTCCTCCCGCTGTTCGGTCAGCGCCAGGGAGTGGGCGGCGGGCAGATCCACGAAGCGCACCGGGACGCCGTGCGTCGCCGCCCAGCGGATCGCCACCCACTCGGGCGAGAAGTCGGCCAGCGGCCAGAACGCGGCACGTCCCGGGTCGTCCACGGCGTGCGCGAGGAGCGCGACCGGCGGACGCATCCGGCCGTGCGCGGCGAGCGGCAGCAACGCGTCGCCCTCGGGCGGCCCTTCGACGAGCACCGCGCTCGGCCGCACGGAATCCAGGGCGGCGAGGACCGCGCGTGCGGAGCCCGGGCCGTGGTGGCGCACTCCCAGCAGCAGCGGCCCCCCGGGCGCGGCCGACCTCCCGGCGCGGGGGGTACGGGGGGTCATTCCGCGGCCTCACGGCAGGCGCGGTAGAAGTCCTTCCAGCCCTCGCGCTCCCGGACGACGGTCTCCATGTACTCCTGCCAGGCGATGCGGTCGGCCGTGGGATCACGGACGACGGCCCCGATGATCCCGGCCGCCAGGTCCCAGGGGCGCAGGACACCGTCGCCGAAGTGGGCGGCGAGTGCGAGCCCTCCGGTGACGACCGAGATGGCCTCGGCCGTGGACAACGTCCCGGACGGCGACTTGAGCTTGGTGCGGCCGTCGGTGGTGATGCCGTCGCGCAGTTCACGGAAGACCGTGACGACGCGCCGGATCTCCGCCATGCCGTCCGGCGCCGGAGGCAGGTCGAGCGAGCGCCCGATCTGGGCCACGCGCCGGGCCACGATGTCCACCTCGGTCTCGGGTGTCGCGGGCAGCGGCAGCACGACGGTGTTGAACCGGCGGCGCAGGGCGCTGGAGAGCTCGTTGACCCCGCGGTCGCGGTCGTTCGCCGTGGCGACGAGGTTGAACCCCCGGACCGCCTGGACCTCTTCCCCCAGCTCCGGGACGGGGAGTGTCTTCTCCGACAGGATCGTGATGAGCGCGTCCTGCACATCGGCGGGTATACGGGTCAGCTCCTCGACCCGCACGGTCATCCCCTCGGCCATGGCCCGCATGACCGGACTCGGCACCAGGGCCTCACGGCTGGGGCCGTGGGCCAGCAGCCGGGCGTAGTCCCACCCGTAGCGGACGGCCTCCTCGGGGGTGCCCGCGGTGCCCTGGACGAGCAGGGCCGAGTCCCCGCTGACGGCTGCGGCGAGATGCTCGGACATCCAGGTCTTGGCGGTGCCCGGGACACCGAGGAGCAGCAGCGCCCGGTCGGTGGCGAGCGTGGCGACGGCCACCTCGACGAGGCGGCGCGGCCCCACGTACTTCGGCGTGATCAGGGTGCCGTCCGGGAGCGTCCCGCCGAGCAGGTAGGTGGAGACGGCCCATGGTGAGAGCTTCCAACGGGCGGGCCTGGGGCGGTCGTCGGCGGCGGCGAGCGCCTTGAGTTCGTCGGCGAAGGCGTGCTCGGCGTGCGGCCTCAGGGCCTCGCCGCCGGCTGCGTCGGTCGGTACGGACACGGTCATGGATCCCCCTCCGGATCGGTCGATCCGATGCGGTTTCCACGGTGCACCATGGCACTGACAATCGGCCCCGGCGCTCGCCACCACCGGCAGCCGCGTCGTGGGCCGGAGCCGATTGTCAGTGGGGCGCTCTACCGTCGTTTCCATGGTGCTATCTCATGGGGGAGAACCGTGGCGCGCCGCCGGACCGGTGGCACGCCGGACGGTGGCGCGGGTGCCGGACACCGCTCCTGACGAGGCGTCGGCCGAGGCGGAGCGGGCGGCGGCCCGTCGAGCGGACCGCAGGGCCGGGCGCATCACGGGCGGCGCACAGGAGTTGGACCACCGGCTCGTCGATCTGCTGCGCGGAGGGCTCGCGGCGGCGGACCGGCCGGAGTACGGGCTGTGGGAGGAGACCGCCGCCCGCATGGTCGACGCTCAGGCACCCGGACTCGCCCGACAGGTCCGGGAGTTGGGGGCGATCCCGGCCTCCGGTCCCGGCTGGCCGGGGCGGCTGCTCGAGGAGTGCGCGCTCCTGCGGCTGCTGGACTCGGCCTGGCTCGGACGCGACCGGCTGCCCGGCCCCCTGGCGGCGACGGTCCGCACGAG
This sequence comes from Streptomyces sp. NPDC104381, assembly GCF_055583745.1. Classification (NCBI taxonomy): domain Bacteria; kingdom Bacillati; phylum Actinomycetota; class Actinomycetes; order Kitasatosporales; family Streptomycetaceae; genus Streptomyces; species Streptomyces sp. NPDC104381. Next base: position 570,093 of record NZ_JBVJNK010000006.1, on the reverse strand, counting down.
GGTGGGGCTGACCTCGGCGGCGGAGGGGCCGGCCGTCCGTGACCACTGGCTCGTCCTCGCGCAGTACGACATACCGGACGGCAGAATCGTCACCCGGCGGACCTGGCTGTACGGGAGGGGGTCGGGGCGCGTCTCGCTGCTGCTGTCCTACGGCGCGCCCGGCCGGGCCCCCGCACGTGCGCTGCCGGTGGGCACGGTGGTGGACGCCGAGGTGACGCCGTATCCGGGTGGCGGCGGTCTACGGGGCGAGCTGGGCCCGCAGTTCGGTGAGCCCCTCGCCACGACGGGACCGCCGCCCGGCGGGACGACGGCCGATGCCCTGGCCTCCTACGGGCGTGCGCTGCGGGACGACCCCTGGCTCGACGCCTGGCCCGCCACGTTGCGCGAGGTCATACCCGCGCCGTCCGGGGACGGCTGGCAACTGGTCGGCGCGGCGGACGGTGCCGCGCTGCCGGTGGCACCCGCCGCGCTGTCCCGGCCGGGCCTGTGGAAGCTCGTGGCGCTCTCCGGCGGCGGCCCGCTGACCGTGTTCGGCGAGTGCGGACACCGGGGTTTCGACCCGCTGGCGGCCTGGTGCGCGGGGGCCCCGGACGACGAGGAACCGAGTACGGCGGTGGCGCTCATCTGACACCCGCACGTTCTCGTGTCGTCCCCCCATACCCATGTCCGTAACTCGCCCCGACGTCCCCACGGCTGGCCCGCACCCGTAACTCACCCCGCCGCTCCATCCCTCGGCCGGCCGCGCTGCCGCGCGCCCCGCTCCCGCTCCCGCTTCCCGGACCACCTGAAGGGACCCGCCCGATGTCCACCACCGTCACCGTCGCGACGACCGGCGTGCCCGTGAACGCCTCCTGGGACGACCTCGTCACCTCCGCGCTGCTCGGCACCGACCGGCGCCCCCTGCGCACGGAGGACGGCGCCCCGGCCGGCCCGGCGGAGCTGCTGGACACCGCGGCCGTCCACACCGTGCGGCGCAGAGCGGCGCTGCGGCCGGCCGCCGGGGCCGCTCCGCCCGAGCCCGCACCGGCCGATCCCCGGCCACCGCTGCCGGCTGCGGCCCGTCGCAGGCTCGCCCGGTTGCTCGCCGACCGCTCGGCACCGCCCAGCGGTGGGCGCCGGGGAGCGGCTCCCGATCTCACCGAGCTCATCCCCCAGTGGCTGGCCTCCGCCGGTGCGTACGGGTACCGGGCGCCGGCGGAGCTGCTGCCCGCGCTGCTCGACGCGGCGCGGGCGCGTACGGATCTGCGTCCGCACGTCCTCGCGTTCGCCGGACCACGCGGGCTCTGGCTGGCCGGGCTGAATCCGGAGTGGAGGTTCGCGCTGCGCGCTTCGTCGCGTGGCGCGCGGCGGCCGGGCGTGGAGGATCCGGAGGCGGTGCGCCGGCTCTGGGAGGAGGGCCTCTTCGCCGAACGGGTCGCGCTGCTCGACGCCGTACGGGAGCAGGATCCCGGTGCGGCGCGGGCCCTGCTCGCCGGCACCTGGGCCGCGGAGCGGGCGGAGGACCGGCTGATGTTCCTCGATTCGCTGCGGTCCGGCCTTTCCGGGGCCGACGAGGCGTTCCTGGAGGAGGCCCTGGCGGACCGCAGCCGCAACGTACGCGCCACGGCCGCCGAGTTGCTGTCCGCCCTGCCCGGTTCGGCGCTCGCCCGGCGCATGGCGGCCCGTGCCACGTCCTGTGTGAACCCGGACCGTACGGGGGGCTTCGTGTCCGTCGCCGTGGAGGCGCCGCACGAGTGCGACGCGGCGATGCAGCGCGACGGCGTGATACCGGTGCCGCCTTCGGGGCGTGGTGAACGCTCCTGGTGGCTCGGCCAGTTGGTGGAGGGGGCCCCGCTCGGGGTGTGGCGGGAGAGGTTCGACGGGCGGACGGCCCAGGAGCTCGTGATGCTGCCGGTCGCCGATGGCTGGGCCGGTGAGCTGCACGCGGCCTGGTGCCGGGCCGCCGTGCGTCAGGGGGACCGGGACTGGGCGCGGGCGCTGCTCGGGGCCCCCTCGACTCCCCTGGCGAACGGTCCCGGGACGGCGTCGCTGGCGGAGCGGTCGAAGCTCCTCGCCACCCTGCCGTCCACCGAGCGGGCGCTCTGGGTCGCCGGTTTCATAGCCGCGCACGGCCTGTCCGAGGCGTTCCAGCTGCTCGGTGTCTGCTCCGTGCCCTGGGACGGTGCGCTGGGCCGGGCGGTGGTCGACGCGCTGGACATCGCCCGGGACGCGGGGAGCTACCCCTGGAGCTTCAGCGGGGTGATGGGTCTGGCCGAGCGCTGTCTGAACCCCGCCGAGGCGGACCGGCTGGCGGTGCTCACCACCACGCCGGACGAGCCGGAGGGCGCGTCACCGGGCGCGGGCGGCTACTGGTCGGAGGCGTTCCAGCGCCTGGTCTCCACCCTGCGCCTGCGCGCCGCCATGGACGCGGAGCTGGCCCAGGACGGCGCGGAGTGACCGGGGAGCCACGGGGCCGAGTGACCGGTGAGGCACGGGGCGGAGCGGGCAGGACCCGGGCGGGCAGGACCCGGGCGGACAGGGCCAGGACGTGGTCAGGCCTCCGCGGGCTGGCGGACGTGGGCGTTCACCCAGTCGACGATCGAGGCCGTCGTGGCGCCCGGGGTGAAGATCTCCGCGACACCCTGCTCCTTCAGCGGAGCGATGTCCGCCTCGGGGATGATGCCGCCGCCGAACACCTTGATGTCCTCCGCGTCGCGCTCCTTCAGCAGCGCGATGACCTTGGCGAACAGCGTGTTGTGGGCACCCGAGAGGATCGAGAGGCCGATGGCGTCGGCGTCCTCCTGGATCGCGGTGTCGACGATCTGCTCGGGGGTCTGGTGGAGCCCCGTGTAGATGACCTCCATGCCCGCGTCCCGCAGCGCCCGTGCGATCACCTTGGCCCCGCGGTCATGGCCGTCGAGGCCCGGCTTGGCCACCACCACTCGGATCGGACCGGTCACACCCATCAATGCCTCCACATGCGTTTCCCGTGCCCGGAGGGCCGGTGATGTGAACGAACGTTATCCACAGCATCCCGCACGGCGTCGTTTCGCGGTGGACCGGGAGGGGGAAATCACACATGGGACATGTTCGCCGGCGTCGTTCCCAGCACCGGGCGGCCCACCGGTCGCGCGGGGAGCGCCGCCAGGGGAGCCGCAACGAGGTCGCCGTACCACCGTGCCGTCAGCCGCACGGCGCGGTGGTACGGCCCCGGCGCATCAGCGCCGCCGACGGCCTTCGCGGCGATCCCCGTGAGGGCGTACGGGGCAGGGAGCCGCCTCCCCGCATGCCAGTGCAGGAGGTCGGCCCATGAAGGTCCTGTCCTTCCTTCCCCTACTGCTGCGCAGGCCGTGTCTGCGCCCCGCCTGGCTGTCGTCGACGCTGGTCAGAGCCACCGCGCTGGAGCTGGTGGTCCTCGCCGGGCATGTGCTGATCTACCCGTCCGGCCTCACCCCGGAGCGCCGTACCCCCGCACCCGCGCCAGGGGCCGGCGTCGGATCCGCAACCGGCCGGTTCACCCGTTCGGCGGACACGAGCGTCACGGATACGGCCGACATGGACGCGGCCGGAGCCGCGGACCCGGTGACGACGTCCACAGCGGCCACAGGCACGAACCCCGCAGACACGACGGACACCACCGACACCGCACAGATGGCCGGGACGACCGCGCTCCCCGCCAGGGCCGATGACCGGCCGCCCGTCGTGCTCCTGCACGGCTTCATCGACAACCGCTCCGTGTTCGTCCTGCTCCGCCGCTCCCTGGCCCGGCACGGCTGGCGTCATCTGGAATCGCTCAACTACTCGCCGCTGACCTGCGACATCCGCACCGCGGCCGAGCTGCTCGACCGTCATGTGGAGGAGATCTGCGCCCGCACCGGGCGCCGTGAGGTCGACATCGTCGGCCACAGCCTCGGCGGCCTGATCGCCCGGTACTACGTCCAGCGGCTCGGCGGGGACCGCCGGGTCCGTACGCTCGTCACCCTCGGTACACCGCACGGCGGGACCGCCGCCGCCCCGCTGGCAGGCGCGCACCCCATCGTCCGGCAGATGCGCAGCGGCTCGGATCTGATCGAGGAGTTGCGTCATCCCGCCCCGGGCTGCCGGACCCGGTTCGTCAGCTTCTGGAGCGAGCTGGACCGGGTGATGCTCCCCGTCGAGACGGCCTGCGTCGATCATCCCGACCTCGACGCCGTCAATGTACGGGTGACGGGAATCGGCCATCTCGCCCTGCCGGTCCACCCGGCGGTCGCATCCGCGATCCGCCAGGCGCTGGAGTCCGACGGCGCGGCCCTCGGCGCCCCAGGAGCCGCCTCGGTCGCCTGACCGCCCGTTCTCCCCACGCACCCGCACTTCCCACGCGCCCTTCTTCCTGCGATCCGTTCCCCTTACGCCCCGTTCTCCCTACGCCCCGTTCCTCCTACAACGGCCCGGCCTACGACGGCCCGGCCTACGACGGCTCCGCCTGCGACGACTCCGCCTGCGACGACTCCGCCTGCGACGGCGAAGGAGGCCGTACGCGCATGGCCGCCGCCCGCACCGCTGCCGCCACCCGGTCCAGGGGCACACCGGTGGGGACGGTCACGCCCAGCGCGCCGACCGTGCCCAGCGGGCCCCGCACCGGAGCGGCCACCGACACCTCCCCCAGCCGGAACTCCTCGGCACAGACCGCGAGTCCGGCCTCCCGGACCCGGGCGAGCTGGGCCGCGAGCAGCCCCGGGGAGACCACGGTGTGCCGGGTGTGCCGGGGCAGCTCAGCCGGCGGGACGGCGAGCAGCACCTTCCCGTACGCCGTGGCGTGCGGCGGTGGCCGTTCCCCGCTCACCAGGCACAGCACCCCGTCGGCCGACGGGGCGGCGAGCACCGCCAGATCGGCGTGACCACCGGTCCTGGCTCCCAGCGCCCGCAGCGCCGGGAGCGCCGCGTCGAGGAGTCCGCGCGGGCAGGGCGCCGCCGCTCCGAGTACCCGCAGCCGGAGCCCCAGCCGGTATCTGCCGTCCGCGCCCCGCTCCAGGCCGCCCCACGCCACCAGTTCCCGCACCATGCGCAACGCCGTCGGCGCCGGAAGTCCCGTGCGGGCCGCGATGTCGGTGAGCCGCAGCGCCGCCGGGCCGCCGCCCTCGAAGGCGTCCAGCACCGAGAAGAGCCGCCCCGCCACACTCTCGCCCAACTCCCGACCCCTGTCTCTCCGTTGTGCTCCGCCGAATGCCACTCGCCGGATTTCACCCAGTGGAAGCCCGGCCTTCCCGGCCCCGTCCGGGCCGTACGAGGCTCAACGCATGAACCTCGGTCTCGCTTCCGACACCCTGCTCTCCACCACCCGGGCCGTACGCCACCGGCTCGACCTCACCCGGCCGGTCCCCCGCGCGCTCCTGGAGGAGTGCGTCGACCTCGCCGTCCAGGCTCCCACCGGCCGCAACCGGCAGCGCTGGCACTTCGTCATCGTCACCGACCCCGCCCGCCGGGCCGTCCTCGCCGACCTGTGGCGTGCGGGCCTGAGTGTCCCGGAGGCCCACCAGCCGCTGCCCGCGCGGGACGTACGCCGCGCCGAGGTCGCGCCGGGCGTGATGGACCGGGTGTACACGGGCGTCGGACACCTCCACCGGCATCTGCACGAGGTGCCCGCCTATGTCATCCCCTGCGTCGAGGGACGCACCGAAGGACTCTCCGTCACCCACCAGGCCGGCACCTGGGGGTCGATCCTCCCCGCCGCGTGGAGCTTCATGCTGGCCGCCCGTGAGCGCGGCCTCGGCACCGTGTGGACGACCGGGAACCTGCCGCTGGAGCGGGAGTTCGCGGAGGCGCTCGGCATTCCGTACGCGGAGGTCATGCAGGCCGCCTTCATCCCCGTCGCGTACACCGTGGGAACCGACTTCCGCCCCGCCCGGCGGATCCCCCGCGAGCAGGTCCTGCACTGGGACGGCTGGTGACCGGACCGGCGGGCGACGCTCTCCGCGCCCGTGAACACCGCACACCTACACCCCGCACCCCCGCCGAATAGAACGTATTTCGAACATAGGACCAAGGCTGCTTCCGACGTCCACCGAAAGGCGGTCGATTGCCCGTTTCCTGGGGGGCGGAAACCCGCCGAAGATTGTCGTCCTCACCTACCGCCGGGTACAGTCGCGGCCACTGCTCACCCTGGGATCCCCCCACCGGACCCCGGAACAGGTCCTGCTGCCGAGGCGAGAGAGAAGTTGGTGAACGACCAGCACCCCCACGCCGGGTATGCCGGATACGACAGCCAGTCCACCGGCAGCTTCGACACCGACCCGCTCTTCGGGACCCTGCCGGGTCAGCACGACACCAGCCACGAGACGACGTACGGCGGCGGTTACTCCCCCGCCTACGACGCCGCCGCGTACGGCACCGGCTACAACAGCGGTTACGACAGCGGCCAGTGGGACACCGGAGCGCATCAGCAGGCCTCGTACGACGCCTACGGCGCCCAGGCCCACCCGCAGGCGCCCCAGGGCTACGACACGACCGCCGGCTGGATGCCCGAGGCCGGGGCCCCGGCCCAGCACTCCGCCCAGACCGCGGGCGCGACGGGCCAGTGGGACACCACCGGCTGGGACACCACGGGCCACACGGACCACACCGGCCAGGCGGACCACACCGGCCAGTGGGCGACGGGCGACACGGGAGCCTTCCCCACCGCCACGTTCGACAGCACGGCCTACGCCACCGGCACGTACACCGCTCCGGTCTTCGAGACCGCGGGGTACGAGAGCTACGCGACCCCCGAGACCGGCACCTACGACGCGACCGCCTGGAACACCGGCGCCACGCCCGAGAACGCCGCGTACGCCCCCGAACAGACGTCGTACACCTCGTACGAACACGGGTCCGCGCCCTTCGAGCCGTACGGGACGGCCGAGTTCGCCTCCCTCGACGGAGCCGGCTCGCACGATCTCCACGACTCCGCCGACCTCCGCGACACCTCCGACCTCCGCGACTCCGCCGATCTCCACGACTCCGTCGGCGCCCAGGACTCCTCCGGTTCCCACGACCACGCCGGGATCCCCGAGGACGGCGCCGCGCAGGCGGCCCCGTACGCCGGGAGCCATGAGGCCGACGGCGAGAACGAGCCGATGTCGGACGTGCTCGACCCCCTCGGCGACACGACCACCGTGTCCCCCTCCCTGGCGGCGTCCGCACACCCCGTGGGCCGCTCCGCCGCCCCGCGTGGCGGCCGGGGCCGGCGCCGTACTCCCGCCAAGCGTTCCGCGCTCCTCACCGTCGCCGTGCCCTCGGCCTGTGTCATGAGCGTCGCCGGGATCGCCGCAGCCTCGGTGAGCGGCGTCGGCGGGACCGAGGAGGCGAAGGACGAGACCACGTCCATGGCGGCCGCCGACACGGTCAAGCCGGCCGTGGCCAACAACAAGCTGGACACCCAGCTCGCCAACCTCAGCGCCGACGCCGAGAACTTCGCCGACCGCGCCAGCCGCACCCAGGAGCGCATCGACCTGAAGGAGCGTCAGGCCGCCGACAAGAAGAAGCGCGAGGAGGAGGCCGCTCGCCGCGAGGCGCTGCGCCCCAAGTTCATGCTGCCCGTGAAGCAGCACGGCCTCAGCGCCACCTACGGCCAGGCCGGGGTGAACTGGATGTCCGTCCACACGGGCATCGACTTCCCCGTCTCCTACGGCACCCCCGTCATGGCCGCGACCGACGGCACGGTCCGCACCCAGTGGAACAGCGCCTACGGGAACATGGCCATCGTCACTGCGGCCGACGGCACCGAGACGTGGTACTGCCACCTCAGCACCACGAAGATCCGCTCGGGCTCCGTCAAGGCCGGCGACGTCATCGCCTACTCGGGGAGCTCCGGCAACTCCACCGGCCCGCACCTGCACTTCGAGGTGCGGCCCGGCGGCGGCTCGGCGATCGACCCCATGCCCTGGCTCCGCAGCCACGGCATCGACCCGAACTGATTCCGGACCGGCCGCCACACCGGGGGAACACCCCGTGTGGCGGCCGGCCGGTTCAGAGCTTCTCGACCGGCGCGTAGCGCAGCAGGAGCTTCTTGGGCCGCTCGTCCCCGAAGTCGACCGTCGCCTTGGCCTGGTCGCCGAAGCCCTCGACCGCCGTCACCGTGCCCAGGCCGAACTGGTCGTGCGTGACCCGGTCCCCGACCACCAGCGTGACCACCGGCTTCTCCGAGGTGCGCCGGGTCGCGAACCCCGACGGCCCGGACTTCGAGCGCGACGAGGACAGCGACGACGTGATGCCGGACGTCGGTCCCGCCGAGGCGGCCATGGGCCCCTTGCGCTTCCAGTCCAGGTGCTGGTCCGGGATCTCCTCCAGGAACCGCGACGGCGGATTGTACGAGGGCTGTCCCCACGCACTCCGCATCGCCGCCCTGGTCAGATACAGGCGCTCACGGGCGCGCGTGATGCCCACGTAGGCGAGCCGGCGCTCCTCCTCCAGCTCCTTCACCTGGCCGAGCGCGCGCATGTGCGGGAAGACGCCGTCCTCCATGCCGGTCAGGAACACCACGGGGAATTCGAGGCCCTTGGCGGTGTGCAGCGTCATCAGCGTGACGACACCGGAGCCGTCCTCGTCCTCGTCCGGGATCTGGTCGGCGTCGGCGACGAGCGCGACCTTCTCCAGGAACTCGGCGAGCGTGTCGGCCCCCTCGTCCTCCGCCCGCTCCTGCTCGAATTCGAGAGCGACGGAGGCGAGCTCCTGGAGGTTCTCGATACGGGTCTCGTCCTGCGGATCGGTGGACGCCTGCAGCTCGGCGAGGTAGCCGGTCCGCTCCATGACGGCCTCGACCACGACCGCCGGCCCCGCTCCGGACTCCACGATCGTGCGGAGCTCCTCCATCAGCGTGTTGAACCGCTTCACGGCGTTCGCCGACCGGGCCGCCATCCCGTACGCCTCGTCGACGCGGCGCAGCGCCTGCGGGAACGAGATCTTCTCGCGCATCGAGAGGGCGTCGATCATGGCCTCGGCCCGGTCGCCGATGCCGCGCTTGGGCACGTTGAGGATGCGGCGCAGCGGGACCGTGTCCTCGGGGTTGGACAGCACCCGGAGGTAGGCCAGGACGTCCCTGACCTCCTTGCGCTCGTAGAAGCGCACTCCACCGACGACCTTGTAGGGCAGGCCGACGCGGATGAAGATCTCTTCGAAGACACGGGACTGGGCGTTCGTACGGTAGAAGACGGCGACGTCGCCCGCCTTCGCGTCCCCCGCGTCCGTCAGCCGGTCGATCTCGTCGGCGACGAACTGCGCCTCGTCGTGCTCGGTGTCCGCGACGTACCCGGCGATCCGGGTGCCCGTGCCCGCGTTCGTCCAGAGGTTCTTGGGGCGGCGGCTCTCGTTGCGCTCGATGACGGCGTTGGCCGCGGAGAGGATCGTCTGGGTGGAGCGGTAGTTCTGCTCCAGCATGATCGTCGTCGCGTCCGGATAGTCCTCCTCGAACTGGAGGATGTTGCGGATGGTCGCGCCGCGGAAGGCGTAGATCGACTGGTCCGCGTCACCGACGACGCACAGCTCACCGGGGGCGTCCTGCTCGCCGGCCGGGCCCACCAGCTCGCGCACCAGGGTGTACTGGGCGTGGTTGGTGTCCTGGTACTCGTCGACGAGGACGTGCCGGAAGCGCCGGCGGTAGTGCTCGGCGACATCGGGGAACGCCTGGAGCAGGTGCACCGCCGTCATGATGATGTCGTCGAAGTCCAGGGCGTTGGCCTCGCGCAGCCGCGCCTGGTAGAGCGCGTAGGCCTGGGCCAGCGTCTTCTCGAAGCCGTCGGCGGCCTGCCCGGCGAACGTCTCCTCGTCGATCAGCTCGTTCTTCAGGTTCGAGACCTTCGCCGTGAACGACTTCGGCGGGTAGCGCTTCGGGTCGAGGTCCAGATCACGGCAGACCAGCGCCATCAGCCGCTTGGAGTCGGCGGCGTCGTAGATCGAGAACGACGAGGTGAAGCCCAGCCGCTTCGACTCGCGGCGCAGGATCCGCACGCAGGCGCTGTGGAACGTCATGACCCACATGGCGTTGGCGCGCGGGCCCACGAGGCCCTCGACGCGCTCCTTCATCTCGCCGGCGGCCTTGTTGGTGAAGGTGATCGCGAGGATCTGCCCGGGGTGCACCCCGCGCTCGGCCAGGAGGTGGGCGATCCGGTGGGTGAGCACCCGGGTCTTGCCCGAACCGGCCCCGGCGACGATGAGCAGCGGGGACCCGGCGTGCACGACGGCGGCGCGCTGCTCGGTGTTCAGCCCGTCGAGCAGCGCGGCGGAGTCGATGACGGGGCGCGGGGCGCCGTCGCGGTAGTGGGCGTCGCGCGGCGGCGGAGGCGCGTCGAAGACGTCCTCGAAGAGGCCCTCCGGCACCGCCTCGGGCGCGTGCTCCTCAGGGGGCGGCGGGGGGCCGTCCTCCGCTTGCTGGAGGCCGGTCAGGAAACTGTCGTCAAAGAGGCTGCTCATCGCCTCACGAGTCTAGGCGGCCTCACTGACAGCCCGGGCCGCATCGGCGACAACGGTCCGGGACCGTGCGCGGAACGGAACGATCCACCCACGGAACGTGAGATCCCAGGGCCGCTTCCGGCCATGCGGACCTCCGCGCGGAAAAGGTCACGAAAATGTATCGGGCATATCGCACATCAACCTTCACAGGCACACCACGGGTTGGTTAGCGTGCTCCGACGGGTGCCCCGTACCCCCTTGAGGCGAACCGCGCCGCACGGGCGCCCCCGCCGAATCCGTACGCCCACGAAGGGCGCCCGGAACCGGGGACCCACACGCAGCACCGGGGTGAATCGGTCCGTCTCCACCGGACCGTAGGGCAGCCTTCCGTTCCGCCCGAACCCGACAGCTAACCCGGTAGGCGGTCCACGGAAGGAGATGCCGGCCTTGGCGTCGCATCGCAAGCCGCGCACCCGTGTGCGCACCACCACCCCCGCCGTCGGTCTCACGACCGCGGCGCTCGCCTCCGTCACCCTGCTCTCCACGCAGAGCGCCACGGCCGCCCCCGCCGAGCCCAAGCCCAGCATCGAGGAAGTACAGAAGAAGGTCGACGCCCTCTACCGGCAGGCCGGCACCGCGACGCAGCAGTACAACAAGGCGAAGAGCGCGTCGGCCGCGCAGCGCTCCAAGGTCGACGCACTGCTGGAGGCGGCGGCGAAGCGGGCGGACAAGCTCAACGAGACGCGGCGCGAGCTGGGCGGCTACGCCGCCGCGCAGTACCGCACCGGCGCGATCGCGCCGACGGCGACGTTCTTCCTCGCGGACGACCCGCAGTCGTACTTCGACCAGGACCAGCTGATGGCCCGGATGACCAGCCAGCAGCAGAAGGCGGTCGCCGACTTCCGTACGCAGCAGAAGGAGGCGGCGGCGAAGCGCGTCGAGGCGACGAAGAGCCTGGAGACGCTCACCGAGTCGCAGGCCTCGCTGCGCACCAGCAAGCAGCAGGTGCAGACGAAGCTCACCGAGGCGCGCTCGCTGCTGTCGAAGCTGACCGCCGAGGAGAAGGCGCGGCTCGCGGAGCTGGAGCGCAAGAAGGAGGCCGAGGCCAAGCGCAAGGCCGAGGAGCTGGCCCGGCAGCAGGCCGAGAAGGCGAAGGCCGAGCAGGCCGCGAAGGACGAAGCCGCGAAGGAGGGGGCCGGCTCCGGCACGGGGACCGGCTCCGGCACGGGCTCCGACAGCGGCTACGCCTCGAAGGCCGAGAAGGTCCTGGCGTTCGCCCGCGCCCAGATCGGCAAGCCGTACGTCTGGGGGGCGACGGGCCCGTCCTCGTACGACTGCTCGGGGCTCACCCAGGCCGCCTGGAAGGAGGCGGGCGTCGATCTGCCGCGGACCACCTGGGACCAGGTCGAGGTCGGCACCCGGGTGGCCACGGCCGATCTGAAGCCGGGGGACCTCGTCTTCTTCTACGACGACATCAGCCACGTCGGCATCTACAAGGGCGACGGCATGATGATCCACGCACCGAAGCCGGGCGCGAACGTCCGCGAGGAGTCGATCTACTACATGCCGATCTACGGCAGCGTGCGCCCCGCGTAACACCCGGGGAGCACCGCAGGCGGGCGGGCACCGGGGCCACGGCTCCGGTGCCCGCCCGTCCCGCTCAGGTCCAGAGCGTGGCGATGAAGATGTTGGCGACCGTCAGTCCGCCGACCGCGGCGAACGCGCCCTTGTCCACCGTCTCCTCGTCCCGCTTCACATAGACGAGCGCCAGGATCACGATCAGGACCAGCAGCTTCACGCCGATCTTGATGTTGTTCACGCTCTGGTCGTCGGCCTGGTTGAGCCCGACCAGGGCGACACCCGTGACGAGCATGGTGAGCGCGCCGTGCAGCATCGCCGGGACGAAGCGGGCCGTGCCCGCCCCCATGGCCTTCATCTGGGTCAGAAAGCCGCCCAGCAGGGAGGCGATTCCGATGATGTGCAGGGCCACGAAGACATTGATGAGTACGTCCATGGCCGCAGCCTAGCCACGGCCATATCACCACTTTCGGCCAGGTACGACTTACCGATGAGTTGAACCCGGGTCTGCACGGATTGCCGGACTCCGGTTGATTTTCCCGGTCATCCTGCGTAAGCGAAACAGCATATGAGGGCAATAGCTGTCATTACACCTCTTCCCCGTGCGCCGGGTTTAGCGTCCCTCCCAGGTGACCGGATCTGCACGACCGCCCCCGTACCGGGCGGTTCCCCGGTCGCCCCGCCAGGAATCCGGCGGCGGGCCACTCCCCCCTGTGGTGGCCCGCCGCCGGACCCCGGCGGGCCCGCGGCACCCACCGACGGGCAGTCGAACGGAAGGACGCACCACCCCCGTGGCCGCCGATCGGAAAGCCGCTCACCGCAAGCCCAAGCAGCGTCTGTTCACCGGACCTGCTGCCCGCACCGCAGCCACCCTCGCCCTCGCCGGGGCGGCGACCGCGACCGCTCTCGACGGTGCCGCCCAGGCCGACCCCCGGCTCACCCCGGCCCAGGTCGAGGCCAAGGTGGACCGGCTGTACCACGACGCCGAGGTGGCCACCGAGAAGTACAACGGCGCGAAGGAGGAGGCCGCCGCCTCCGAGAAGTCCCTCGACGCCCTGCGCGACGAGGCCGCCCGCAGGACCGAGCGCCTCAACGCCGCCCGCGACACCCTCGGCTCGTACGCCACCGCGCAGTACCGCAGCGCGGGCATCGACCCCGCCGTCCGGCTGGCGCTCTCCTCCGACCCCGACCAGTATCTGGAGCGCGCCTCCTACGAGGACCGGGCGGGCGACCGTCAGGCCGGCGCCCTCAACGGCGTACGCCGGCAGATCAGCGACATCGCCCAGCTCCGCGCCCGCGCCGAGGACGAGCTCGCGGTCCTCGCGTCCCGCCGGGCCGACCTGCGGAAGCACAAGGACGCGGTCCGCACCAAGCTCGCCGACGCCAGGAAGCTCCTGGCCACCCTCACCGCCGAGCAGCGCGCCGGCTACGAGCGCTCGGCCGACGCCGCGCACGGCGGCAGCGCCGTACGCGCCGACCGGGGCGTCCCGCGCGGTTCCGTGGCCGCCCCCAACGCCCGTGCCGCGCAGGCCGTCGACTTCGCGTACGGGGCGCTCGGCAAGCCGTACGTCTGGGGCGCCACCGGGCCGGCGTCCTTCGACTGCTCCGGCCTCACCCAGGCGGCCTGGCGCGCGGCGGGCGTCTCCCTGCCCCGTACGACGTACACCCAGATCAACGCGGGCCGGCGCGTCTCCCGCTCCGAACTCGCCCCCGGCGACCTGGTGTTCTTCTACTCCGGGGTCACCCACGTCGGGCTCTACATCGGCGGCGGCCAGATGATCCACGCCCCGCGCCCCGGCGCACCTGTCCGGATCGCGCCGATCAGCGAAATGCCTTTCGCGGGGGCGACCCGCGTCGCATAGGCTCCCGGGCCCATGGACACCGCCATCCAGAACTACGCGCGCACGCTGACCCTCCGCTCCCCGGACCACTACCGGGTCGGCCCGTTCACCGTGCGCCACAACCCGTCCTGGGAACTGAAGTTCGCCAACTACGCCATCCCCGACCAGGGCGCCGAACCCACCGCGCGGGACATCGCCGACCTGGTCGCGGCGTTCCGCGCGCACGACCGGCTGCCCAGGCTGGAGTTCCTGCCCGCCTGGGCGCCCGCCGTCGAACCGGCCCTGCTGGCCGCCGGTTTCACCGTGGAGAACCGCGCCCCCGTCCTGGCCTGCACCGCCGACGGGCTGCTCACGCCCAAGCCGGTGGACGGCCTCCGCGTCGCCGAGCCGGTCACCGACGCGGAGTTCACCTCGGCGGCGGCCGTCCAGCACACCGGCTTCGGCGGGGAGGGCGGCCCCGACGACGGCGAGATCGCCTGGCTGCGCGGGGCGACGGCGGGCGGCGGCGTCTCCGCGCTCGCCACCGTGGACGGCCGGCCCGCCGGTGCGGGCGGCTGTTCCGTCCCGGTCGACGGCATCGGCGAACTGGCCGGCCTGGCCGTCGCCGACGCCTTCCGGCGCCGGGGCGTCGGCGCCGCGCTCTCCGCCTGGCTGACCCGCACGGCCTTCGACCGCGGCTTCCACGCCGTCTGGCTGGAGCCGGGCGGTCCCGACGTCGAGCGGATCTACGCGTCCATCGGCTACCGCAGGACCGGCGAGAAGCTCAACATCTCGCTCGACCCCGCCTGAGCCCGGGCAGGGCTCAGACCAGCCGCCGCGCGGTGGCCCACCGGGTCAGCTCGTGACGGTTGGAGAGCTGGAGCTTGCGCAGCACGGCCGAGACATGGGACTCGACGGTCTTCACCGAGATGAAGAGCTGCTTGGCGATCTCCTTGTACGCGTAACCCCGGGCGATCAGCCGCAGCACCTCGCGCTCGCGCTGCGTCAGCCGGTCCAGGTCCTCGTCGACCGGCGGGGCGTCCGTCGAGGCGAACGCGTCCAGGACGAACCCGGCGAGCCTCGGCGAGAACACCGCGTCGCCCTCCTGGACCCGGAAGACCGAGTCCACGAGGTCGGTGCCGGTGATGGTCTTGGTGACATAGCCGCGGGCGCCGCCCCGGATGACACCGATGACGTCCTCGGCGGCGTCCGAGACCGACAGCGCGAGGAAGCGCACCGGGTTCTCGACGGCGCCCATCATCGGGGCGCAGCGCCGCAGCACCTCGACACCGCCGCCTCCGGGGAGGTGGACGTCGAGGAGGACGACCTCGGGACGGGTCGCGGTGATCACGGTGACCGCCTGGTCGACGTCGGCGGCCTCGCCGACCACCTCGACCCCGGTCTCCTCGGTGCGGCCGATCTCGGCCTGGACCCCGGTGCGGAACATCCGGTGGTCGTCGACGAGCACGACCCGTACCCGGCGCTCCGGGCCCCCGGTCGCTTCGGTGTTCTCGGTCATTCGCTCGCCCTCTCCATCTCCAGCTCGACTTCCGTGCCCCCGCCGGGCACCGAACGCAGCCGCGCCGTACCGCCGTTGCGCTGCATCCGGCCGATGATCGATTCTCGTACGCCCATCCTGTCGCCCGGTACGGCGTCCAGGTCGAATCCCGGCCCCCGGTCCCGTACGGAGACGAAGACCGTGCGGCCCTCGACCTCCGCGAAGACCTGGACGGCGCCGCCCTCGCCACCGTACTTGGCGGCGTTGACCATCGCCTCGCGTGCGGCCTGCATCTGTGCCGCCAGCTTCTCGTCGAGCGGGCAGTCGCCCACGACGACGACCTCCAGCGGGACCCCGTGCTTGTCCTCGACCTCGGCGGCGGCCCGCTTGACGGCCTCGGCGAGGGTCGTCGGCTCCTCGGCCTCCTCCTTGCCGGTGCCCTCCGGGTTGTACAGCCAGTTCCGCAGCTCGCGCTCCTGGGCGCGGGCGAGCCTGCGGACCTCGCCCCCGTCGTCCGCGTTGCGCTGGATCAGCGTGAGCGTGTGCAGGACGGAGTCGTGGACATGGGCGGCGACCTCGGCACGCTCCTGCGCCCGGATGCGCATCAGGCGTTCCTCGGAGAGGTCCTGTGTCATCCGTACGAGATAGGGGCCCGCGAGCAGCGCGATGCCGGCGAGTACGGCGATGGCGGCGGTCAGCGCGGTGCCGAGCTGCGCGGCGGAGCCCCGCACCACCACGAAGGCCGCGAGGCCGAGGCCGACGAGCGCGACACCGGCCAGACCCCGGGCCAGGTGCAGGACACGGCGGCGGCGGCCGACCTCGATCCAGCGGGCGCGGCGCGCGTTGTCGGCCTGGCGCCACACCAGGACCGAGCCCGCGCCTATCAGCAGCGCGGGCCAGACGTAACGGTCCGCCTCGCTGCCCATGTCGACGTTGCCGACGAACGTCACGGCCCCGACGAGCAGCGCGACCAGGGCGAACACCTGGCCCCGGTCGGGTTTGCGGAGCCTGCGGCGGCCGTCCGGTGCGGTCTCGAAGAGCGACCTCTCCACCCCGCCGGCTGCCCCGCCGACCCCGCCGACCCCGAGGGGGACGACGATCCAGAACACGGCGTACAGCAGGGCGCCCAGGCCGTCCGCGAAGAACAGCCCGAGGAAGACGAACCGGACCCAGGCGACGGGCAGTCCCAGGTGGCCGGCGAGCCCGCGCGCGACACCGCCGAGCATCCGGCCGTCCGCGCTGCGGTAGAGCTTGCGCGGGGCCGGCTCCTCCGGGTCCGGGGCGTGGGAGCTCGGGGCTCGGCTCGTGGCTGCTGGCATGCACCGATCGTCACACGTCCCGGCGGGTCGTGGCATCAGGGTCTGCCCGGACTCGACCCTGAGGAGGGGACGCCCGGGCGGGGTGGACCCGCCGGGCTCCGAGGAGCCCCGAGACGCAATATCAGGGATCGGCCAGGGTCGTCACGGGCCCCACGAGGGCGTACGGGCCGTCACCATGGACCCATGACCGTTCCCCAGGACGCCTCCCCCGGCGTCACGCCACCCCCCGAGCCGGCACCGCGGCTGCAACGGAGCCCGCGGCAGAAAGTGGTGGCCGGGGTGTGCGGCGGGCTCGGCCGGTACTGCGACGTGGACCCGGTGATCTTCCGTATCGTGCTCGGCGTCCTCGCGGTGACGGGCGGCATCGGACTCATCTTCTACGGCTTCGCCTGGCTGCTGCTCCCGGTGGAGGGCGAGGAGGAGAACGAGGCGCGCCGGCTGCTGTCGGGCCGCGTCGAGGGCGCCTCGCTGGTCGCGCTGCTGCTGGCCCTGGTGGGGTGCGGGCTGCTGCTGTCGATGCTGCACAACGGCGGGATGCTGGCCTTCGCCGCGATGCTGTCGCTGACGGTGATCGGTTTCTCGGTCTGGACCCAGCACCGCAGGACGGCCCCGCCCGAGGACACCCCGGGCGCCCCGCCGCACGCCCCGAGAAGCACGGCGCACACCGTCGGCCACGGGGCGCCGCCCGAGGTGAAGGCACCGCCGACGCCCGGCGGCCCGTCCTGGTGGCGCGACCCGATCGTCAAGGACGGCACGACCGGCCCGACGGGAACGGGCTATCTGTGGGGCCCCGCGAGTGCGGTGCCCGAGGCGGAGAGGCTCGGCAGGAGCGGCCCGGCACCGGACGCCCCGTACCGGCCGCCCTACCGCCCGACGGGCACCCGGGGCCCCCGCTCGATCGGCGGCCTCGTCTTCCTGCTCGCCCTGCTCGCGGGCGGCCTGGGCACGGGTCTGAGCTGGGGCTCCCATCCGCTGGGCACCAGCCTGCAGATCGGGCTGGCCGCCGCCCTCGGGGTGTTCGGCCTCGGCCTGCTGGTGGCCTCGCTCCTCGGCCGGACCGGCTTCGGCACGATCCTGCTGGCCATGATCACGGCGGGGCTGCTGGCGGGCGCCTCCGCCGTCCCCGGAGACATCGGCACCGACTGGGTCCGCAAGGAGTGGCGCCCGGCGTCGGTGGCCGCGGTCCAGCCGGAGTACAGACTGAACACCGGCGTCGCCAAGCTCGACCTCTCCCGGGTCACGGTGCCCGAGGGCGAGACCCTGCGCACCCGCGTCCAGCTCGCGGCGGGACGCGCGGTCGTCGTCGTACCGGCGGGAGTGACGGTGGAGGTGGACGCGGAGGCGGGCCTCGGCGACATCCAACTCCCGTCCGACCGGCGCAAGGACGTGGACGTCGCCCCCGACCGGCACACCCGGCAGACCATCGGCCCCGCCGGGAACAGCAAGCCCGCCGGCACCCTGGAGCTGGGCATGGGAATCGGCATCGGACAACTGGAGGTCATCCGTGCTGCGTCATGAGTTCCGCCCGGGCCGCGCGGTGGCCGGCCTGACCATGCTGACCCTGGCGGCCGGCTACGCGGCGGACGCGGCGGGCGCGTGGCACGTCCCGTGGACGTTCTCCGCCCCGGTCTTCCTCGGCGGCCTCTGGCTGGCGGCCACGGTGACCTGGGTGAACTACCGGCTGCGGCGACGGCGGCAGGGCCGGGAGGTCCCGGCGCCTTGACCACCGCCGGTGGGCGCATCAGTAATGGTCGACGGTCCGCCCATCGGGAATCTGATAGCAAGCAGCTACCACCTGGATACTCAGGCTTGGCGGATCATCCTTGCTGTACCCCACGATCCAGACACTCGCCTTCTTGGAGTCGTTGTCCGCAACAAGATTGAGGTTCTTGTTAGGACTGTTGTCCAGGTAGGAGTCCTTTAGCACCCAACCACTCGTGGAAAGCCTCTCCTTGAGGTTCGACAGGGCCACATCCTGGTCGGACGCGGAGTCCGGTTTGAAGTTCCACGGGTGATAGACCTGGAAGTACGTGGCCGGGTCCTCACCCTCGCACTCCCTGACTCCGGGCCCCGGTTCCGAAGCCCTGCCGGGAACACCGGCAAAGTCGTGGATCTGGCTGGAAATCTCTTTCACGGAAGCGACCACCTCGTCGGTGGTGGCGACACCCCCCAAGAGGATCCCGGAGGCTGACTTCTCGGAGATACCGCCCTTGGTGCCGGAGGCGTCGATGGGTCGGTCGTCAGCCATGTCACATCCGCCGAGAAGGAGTCCGGTAAAGAGGAGAGCCAAAGCGGAGCCGCTCGGGCAGCGCCAACGAGAGGCCGGGTGAAATACACGGGACATCAAGGTCCGAATCTTTCTCGACGGAGTGCATTCATCACTTCGATTGCAACGGCGCAGCCGACTATGGGGCAGCGGTAACATTACCGTGCCTCCCGATGACGACCAGTGCCTGATTCTTCAATGCAGTCGTTCCTCTGTTCCAGTATTCGCTGTGGCCTTCGGATCCCGTGGTGGCGCCGGGTCCGCTTCCTTCAGGGCGAGTATTCATCTGGTTCGCTCCAAATTCCTTGTCACTCGGCAGAAGGAACGTGCCACCGCCGAGCTTCCACTGGCTGCCGCCATGCCCCCAGCGGCCGATTTCCGGAACGGCGTCGCCGTCCGCCTCCTCGTTCCAGACGTGTCCTTTGGATACGTCCATCTCCTCGGCCGAACCGACCTTGACCCCAGGACTGCCGGCAAAGATCACGTCGTCCGCGCGCAGATCACCGGTCTCCGCCGCGGCCCCGATCAGAGTCGTGCCGTACGAATGCCCGATGGCCGTCCGATGCGGCTCGCCCGGTCCGCTGTGCGAGATATCGAGGCCGTCCACGAACTGCCGGTACGCGGGCGCACCGTCGTAGGCGTAGTGCTCGAAGGGCGAGTCCGTGGCAATGTTCTGCGGGGCGTCGTAACCGAGCCAGGTGATGGTGGAGACCGAAACATCGGGAGCCTCTGAACTCGCTTGCCGCCACAGCTCGGTCATCCGGTTGATGTCACCCCCGGCTCCTCCCAGGTTCGCCGTCGTACCCGGCACGTACACGGCCTGGTGCTGTGACGTGTCGGGATCGCCGTTGGCGATGATCGCCCGGCCGTTCCCCTCCGGACTGAAGCCGAGGAGATACGCCTCGGGCAGCCCTTCCTTCCCGGTGTCCGCGAAGCGGGTCTCGATCGCCTCCATGCCGTGGAGCGAGGCGGTGAGGTGCCGGTACTCGTCGCCGTACTTCCGGTCCCAGTCCATCCATGCGTCGGTGTGGACCCTGGACGCCCGGCCTCCTGCGCTGATCCACGTCCACTCCTCGGCGGGCGGTTCAGGGATCGCGCCCAGCCGGATCCCGTACTCGGCCTTCTTCTCCGCGAGCACGATCCGGTTGGCCTCGTCCCTGGCCTCGGCGGGCAGGCCGTCCAGGCCGCCGATGAGCTCGGGCCGGGTGGAGAGGTACGCCCCACGCTCTTCCGGGGTGAGTCCCTTCCACCACTCGGCATTCTGCTGGGGAGTGCCGTCTTGCGGTGGCCCGCCGATGGAGTCCAGATACCCCCTGCCCGCGTCCAGCACCCCGCGCATGTCCGACTGGGTGTCCAGCAAGTCCTGGCTGGACACGGTGAGATCGTCGTCCGCCCTCAGGGCCCGGATTCTGGGCGCCCACGTCGTATCGGCCTCCGCCGCCTCCTTGAGGGCGGCGGCGATGCGATCCGCGATGGCAAGGGCCTCGGCATGGTGGGGGTTGGGGTCGATGAAGGCTGACTGACGCCCGACGGCCCGAGCCGTGGGGTCGGTCAGCCCGCCGATCGTGCCGCCCTTCAGCAGCGGCCCGGCGCCGCTCTTCGGCTGTGCTTCGGGATAGGTGACGCTGCCGTCGGGGTTCACCGTGACCTTCAGCGCCTCCGCATCGTCCAGCGCGGCCAGAAGCTTCCTCCGGGCGGCGCCCATGTCGTGGGCGAAGCCGTTGAGCGCGGTGCTGATCAGGCCGCATTCGATCTGCGTGTAGTGGAAATCGGCCGAGAGCCGGCCAAGTTCCTCGGCAGCCGCGTCAAGGGCCAAGCCGTTCAAGGACTTCCGCATGCCGGCCGCCACGACGTTGTCGACGTGGTCCTTGGCCGCACCGGCCATGTCGCTGGTCGCCCGGTACCCGTCAGCTGCTCGCTCGAACGCGGCGGGTTTCAGCGCTCTGAGCGTGGTGAGATCCATGCCGCTGCGTCACCGCCCCGCATGCTGTCCACCCACAGCGGGCGTGTCGGCGTACTGGGCTTCCAAGGCGGCGAACGAGGCCCTGACACCTTCATCGGTCGTGAAGAGGTCGCGCCCGGCCTTCTCCAGCAGCTT
The DNA here is from genome assembly GCF_055583745.1 of Streptomyces sp. NPDC104381. NCBI lineage: Bacteria > Bacillati > Actinomycetota > Actinomycetes > Kitasatosporales > Streptomycetaceae > Streptomyces > Streptomyces sp. NPDC104381. Next base: position 549,134 of record NZ_JBVJNK010000006.1, on the reverse strand, counting down.
TCCCACACTGTCGCAGCGCCCGCTCACCGCCGTGACGTAGCGCATCCAGGAGTCGTACACCTCCCTCTGCGCCCCCGAGGACAGGCACCCCACCCCGCGGCCGAGCCCGCCCTGCCCGTCCTCCAGCTGCCCCAGGGCCTTGCCGATGCCTTCACGCAGACCGCCGACACCCGCTCCGGCCTTGTTCCAGGCCCGCTGAACGGTCTTCAGGCCACCGGACTGCCCGGCCCCCTCACCTCCCGGCTGCGGCCCCGCGCCCTGCTTCAGCTGTTCCCATTCGTCCCACGCCACGCGCGCCCCCTCCCCGTGACCCGGACCACACCCGGGCGAGTACCCCTCCAACTGCCTGGCGGCCCGAGAGGTTGCTGCCGCGGACGGGATGAGGCTGCGGGTTGACGCGGAACGACGGAAGCGCCGTACTCACTCCCTCTGGGCCCGAGGGCGCATCTGACGCGCCGTGCCGCACAGCACGTTCAGCTTCTGGCCGGTTCCTGCGGCCCGGACTGTACGGAGTTCGGCACATCCACCGCCTGGGACGGCACGCCCTTTCGCGCCTCAGAGCCCCCTGCGGCGCCGCCGCCCCCTCATGGCGTCCAGGGACCAGTAAGGCGCCCCCGCCAGCAGCAGCGGCAGCCAGGCCATGAGGTAGACGAGGTCGTTGCCGTAGTAGTACGGGGTGCTCTGCCAGCTCACCGTCAGCCACAGGCTCAGTGAGATCAGCGCCCCGCCGAGTGCCGCGACGCGTGCCCAGAGGCCGGCCAGGGTGCCGAGGCCGACGAGGAGTTCACCGATCGCGATGGCGTAGCCGAAGCCCTCGGGGCTCTTCAGGGCCAGGTCGACGAGGCCCGGGATCGCCGCGCTGTCACGTACGGCGTTCATCATCTCGCCGATCGAGCCCGACCCGCTCGCGGACAGGAAGGCGCTGTCGGTCAGCTTGTCGAGCCCCGCGTAGACGAAGGTGACGCCGAGGAAGATCCGCAGGGGCAGGAGCGCGTACTCCCGTGCCCGGTCCCGGAGACTCCTCGGCTCGTCCAGACCGTACGAACCGCCCCTGTACCCGTGCATCACTGCCCCACTTTCCGTTGGCCCGTCAACCAGACGATACGCACGCGGGGAACGCTCTGCTCACCCCGGTAAGTCAGGGCCGACCGGCCGCCTTGGGGACGCGGTCCCACGCGTCCCGCACCATCTGTGCGACGGGTGGGATCACGTAGCCGAGCGCGTGCATCCGGTCGGCGACATCGTTGACGTCGGTGGCGAGCCGGTGGGCCGTGACCAGGAGGTGCTCGAGGCCGACGGGTTCCTCCAGCGGGAGCCAGTCGTTGTCCACGAACCCGTTCTCGCACAGGATCAGCAGGTCCTCCGGGGCCGGAAGCTCGTCCGGATAGGGGTGGTCGTCGAGGACGAATCCGGCGGCGCGCAACCGGTCCGCGACATCCCGGGCCGTCAGATCGTTCTCGTCCGCCGTGATCATCACATACGCGGCCGGGACCGGCTCGCGGCGGAAGAGGGCGCCCACGTTCCAGGTCCTCGTTCTGAACAGGCCATGGTCCCGACCGGCCGTGGCTTCGGATCTCCCGGCGCGACCATCGTCCTCCTCCACGGGGCGTGAGATGCGCGCGCCCAGCTGGAGCAGCCTCTCCCGTGCCGTTTCGGTGGCCCACTTCAGCGTGCGTGCGGCACGCACCACGTGGACGGTGCTCACGACCTCCGACAGGTCGACCCAGGGGCTCCTGCCGTCCGTGCGCAGGCTCAGGAGGGTCAGGTCTTCCTCCTCCGGGCCCGAGGAGAGCGTTTCATCGGGTTCAGTGACTCGAAGCCCCCACTGTCGGAGCCGTGCCACCGTGTCCGGCACAGTCCAACCGTGATCCTGCGCGGCGGTGTACACACATCCGACCGGTACGTCGGCCCCGGTCAGCTGTGGCTTGTACGGCACCCATGGTGCGATGAGTGCGCGTTCCTCCGCCGGACCCGGAAGCGGTGGCAGGGGGTCGGGCAGCGGAGCGCACCGCATGCCGAGTTCCTCCAGCCGGGCGGCGACCCGGGAAAGCGGCAGTTCCCGCAGGCTCGCGACGTACACCATATGTGCCAGCGGGACCGTGTCCCGGGGATCGAGCGCTGTGTCGTCAACCCCGGCCCCGGTGAAAGGCCTGATGCGCTTGAGCATGGCCAATTCGTCCCGGTCCACGTCCATCGCGCCGTCGTCACAGGGCACGTCGACACCCAGTGACCGCAGTCGCTGTGCCGTCTGGACCGGCGTCGCGCGACTGCGCCGGGCCAGCGCGAAAAGGTCGGGCAACGGCACCGGAGCATCCAGGTCTATACACCGTCCGCCGGTGCGTAGCGGGGTGGTCAGCAGCTCCGCATGGTCCGGCGCCGGGCCGTCCGGGGGCAGCTCGGCAGGCAGCGTGTGGCCCAGGGCTTCCAGCTGAAGTGCCACGTTGCCTGTCGAATCAGTGAGAGCGTGCGCGGCGGCGAACACATGTGTGGCGGTAAGCGGCTCGCCGGGTGTCTCGGCCGGCTGGAGCCCATCTCGCTGTATCGCGCTCAGGACGTTCCGGTCGCGCAAGGAGATGAACCCGGGGTAAACACCGAGCCGTTCGAGTTCCGCTCGGACCTCCCTGGGACTCGAACCTGTTCGGCTCGCCGCCTCCACGATGTGCTGCGTGTCGGCGATCCCGTTCACATAGGGCCCCCACTCGTTCCCCCGCGCGCTGAGCAGGGTGCGCGCCCGCTTGGCGGGGGCCGAATCGGGGTCGAGGAGCATGGAGCACCGGGAGATGTCGTATCCGCGAGCCCTGAGGAACCTGACCGCCTTCGACGGAGTTGTGGGGGACTGCTCGCACGCCCTCAGGACGGTGGCTGCGGTGACCGCCTCTCCGGCACTCAGCCACGGCCGGTCCCCGTCACCCTCCCTGCTCAGCAGGGTCAGAATCTCGCCCCTCGGCATCTCCTCGACGTCCGGCCGACGAGGAACGGACACGGGGAGGCCCAAGCCCGCCAGCCGGTCCACCACCACGGTGAGGAGTTCGTTGAGCTGCTCCGCGTACCGAAGCGCGTCGGCGAGGTACGTCCCCTGGTCCCAGCTGCCATCCGAATCCGCGCCCCCCAGCAGGACGGTGTCCGACGGGAGGGCCCATGCCGGTTCTGTCGTCAGCAGGTCGGCCGGGCACGCCTCGCCGAGCGCGCGGGCGACGTCCTCGGGAAAGTGGGCGTAGTAGCGCCAGAGCGCCAGATGGGGCGGGAGCCGGTCCTGCCGCTGCCGCTCCCCTCCGTCGTACTCCGTACTCCTGATCGCCGGCGGCCGGACGCGGTCCCAGTTCGCCCGCAGGTCGCTGTCGGCGGGGAAGTAACCGGTACGGCCGACCCTCGAGGTACCGCCGTCCTCCTCGGTGAGCGGGGCGTCGCAGGCGACGAGCCCTTCGACCACCGCATCGGCGATCCTCGGCTCCTTGCGCGAGGTCCGTTGCAGCCAGTCCACCGTGAGCACTTCGCTGCCCGCCAGCGAACGCGCGGCCTGCTTGAGCCTGCTGCGGACCGGTTCGAAGACGTCGTCCAGGATCTCGCTGCGGTCCACCTTCAGTCTCGGCACGAAACCCCGCGCGTTGAACTTCGTGCTGACCGGTCCCTGAAGGTTGACCACCGCACCGGCCACCTCCATGCGCCCGACCGCCTTGCGGTCCCGGTCGGATTCCGCGCCCGGCTGGTACCAGTTCGCGCGCGTGGCGATGCCGTCGACCAGCAGTGCGCCTCCCTGCGCGCACCAGTACACGTGCCCGTCCGGATCGGGGGCGACGGGCTCCGTCGCGTCGATGGTCAGCCCGTCGACGGTGTCGGGGCGGCTGCGGTAGTCACCCGGTTCCCAGGTCTCCGGGTCGGCACCGTCCATGCCCGACGCCGTGGTGCGGAACCGGGTCACGCCGAGCACCGCGCGCAGCGCGCGCACGCAGCTGACGTCATCGGGGACGTCGCCCCGGAGGTACCACCGCACCAGGGTGCCGCAGGAGTCACCGAGAAAACTGATCTCCTCCGGATGGTCGCGCACTTGGAACAGGTGGTCGGGGCCGCCGATCCACACGCTCAGCGCCGCGCCCGCCGGCGCGTCCTTCTTCAGGAACTTGCGGGTGACGACCTCGACCTCGTCGGCCAGCATGAAGTAGCTGAGCACTCCGATCCCAAAACGGCTGTTCTCCCGGAACCGGATCTTCTGCGACTCCCACTTCCTCCTCTCCTCCATGAACGGCGAGAGGTGGGACAGCCGGGCACCCCCCTGCGCAAAGGCGTGGACCAGTTCCTCCCGGCCCATGCCGGAACCGTTGTCCACGCACTGCAGGTACCTGCGTTGCCCGGTCCTCCCCTGGGTGATCTCGATCCGGCCTTCCCAGTCAGGCTTCCCCGGACGGCTCTGGAGGGTCTCCCGGGCCAGCCGCACCTCGCACGCGTCCATGGCGTTCTGGTAGAGCTCCCGCACCGCGAGGGTGCGCGAACCGTAGAGCTGCTCCCCGATCAGCAGCTCACGCACCCGGGGACCGTCGAGGCCGAACCTGGTGACCAGGGAAAGGAACTTCTCCTTGTTGCCGACCTTCGCCGGTGTCACCTCGTCCGCTGAAGCACGGCTCGGCAGGGAGGCGAGTTCCTCGGGCACGGACATCTGCGCGCCGATCAGACCGTCGAGAAAGGCGACGCGTTCCTGAAAGGCGACCATCACCGCCTGGTGCCCGCACTCGGCCCGCAGCCGCATGGTGCGGTCGGTGATCTCCCAGCCGGCCAGGGCGATGTCGCGCCGCACCTGGGCGAGGCCGACGCGTTCGCGCCCTCCGCTGTTCTCCACCAGTACCTGAGGCAGCTCCGCCAGGTCGAGTGCCATGATCTGGGCAGCGGACAGCAGGTAGCCGATCAGTTGCTGGCGTAGCGGGATCCTGACGCCGTCGCGCGTGCTGGGCGGCTCGGCCAGTACCCCCGCGCCCTCCCTCATGGAACGAAACAGCCACGCCACGAAGTCGATGTGGAGCACGGCGGACAGTCGCTCGGTGCCGGCCACGGTCTCCAGAAAGGACTGCAGTTTGGTGTCCTCGGCACCGCTGCTGTCACGGACCTCCGACTGGTGCACCACCCAGCCCTGTGCCACCCTCCTGTCGCGCTCGCTGCGGCGCGGATCGGTCTCCCGGTCCGTCTGCTGGTCCAACCGCGGGTAGCGCTCCCACGCGGCCTTCAGTTGGGGCGCCTGGACCCGGCCCGGCCTCATGAACCGCTGGGCGTCCACGGCACAGGTGACTCGGAACCCGTGGTACAGCGCGGGCGCCAGGGCCAGGACGGCGGCCTCCTCGGGGGTGAAGCGCACCTCGGCGGGCAGCCGGCCCAGCAGTTGCAGCAACCGTGCGGCAACGCGGGCCCCGGATTCCCAGTCCAGCCAGAGATCGTCGAGCAGCTCGGGCCGATAGGTGTCGAGCAGGGCGGTCAGTTCCCGGTCCACGTGATCTGCCTGTTCCCGCAGCTCCGTGGTGTCCGAACCCTTGTGCGCGTATGTCCACACGCCCGCACCGCACGGCGTGGGCTGCGCGGTCCGGGCGGCCGGGGGCAGGAACTCGAATCGGTCCCCGCCCTCCTCGCCGCTGAGGCGAGCTTCCTGACCGGGCCCCGCGGAGTGCGCCCGCAGTTCACGCATCGCCTCGTCCAGCAGCCCACGCAGCCGGAACGTGGACAGCGGCGCCTGTGCGTCGGCGAGTACGTCGCGCAGCGCACGCGTGAACAGGCTGTAACCCGCCCTTTCCTCCGCCACGAATGCGGCAGTGGTCCTGGGGGCGCACGCGAACAGGTAGCTCAAGAACTCGCTGTCGGGCGGTGTGGTGTAGGGGGGTTCGAGCGGGTGGCCGCTGTCAGGTACCAGCCGGTCCCTGCAGGCGTCCACGACGAAGAGCGCTCGCTCGGCGCGGCTGTCCGCCACCCGTTTGGGCCATCCCTCGTCGAGGGAGACGTTGGTGGACCGGAGCTCGTCGTACCGGTACGGATCGACCGAGGAATCGTACGCGGCGAACCAGTGGTGCCCGTCGTACTGGAAGCCGTGGCCGCTCAGATAGACCAGCAGGTGCTCACCGGCCCGCGCGTCTTCGATGAAGTCGGTTATTCGGCGCCGTAGTTCGAGCGCCTGGAACCTTTCGCAGCCGCTCGTCCCGTCGATGTCGTAACCGCACTCCTTCAGGGACTCGCACGTCTCCTCGTACTCACCCTGGAGGTAGCCCAGATCGGGCCACTCGTCCGCCTCGTAGGCCGGTACGAACAGCAGCAGCGCCCGGTACCGGACGGAGCCGCCCGTCACGTCGCGTCGGTGTCGCCGCCGCGGGCACCGAACACCAGCGTGATGCCGCCCTTCGCCTCGACCTCGCTCGTACCGATGAGCCGGATGCCGCCCTTCGCCGAGATCTCGAAGGAGACCTGGACCTCACGCAGGGGGAAGGCCGACGTCTCGGCGGCGATCCCGTCGAACAGACCGCGCAGGGTCGCCACGGTGTTCTCCAGGCTGTCACGGAGCCGCTCTGCGGGGATGTGCGCCACCTGCAGATCGGCGGGCCCCCGGCCTCGCCGCCGCAGACCCTTCGTACCCGTGCCGCCCGGCTCGTCGTCCTCGTCCACACCGACGAGGACCTCGAGGCCCGTGACGGAGACCGCGCCCTGTTCGTACTGCCGTGCCACCACGTCACCCTCCCCACCAGGGCGGCCCCCCGCCCGACCGTTCACGATCGTAGCGAGGCGTGGGCGCGACCAGAGGGCTTTCAGGCGAGTCGGGGCTCAGTCCGTGACATCGATGAGGCAGGAGTTGGTCTCCACCCCCGCGGCCGTCACGACCTGCACCTCCACGGCCCCCGGTTCGACCTCGACGGGCACCGGCACGGTGAGCACGGTGTCCGCCGGGTTGGCGAAGCCTCCGGTGACCGGGATCAGGGGGACGTGGACGTGCACCCGGCCGATCCTGACGACCACCCGTGCCAGCCGGTCGGGGCTTCCGGCGCCCGGGGGTACGAAGCCGGCGCCGCGGATCTCGATGTCGTCGCCGGTACGGATCGGGGCGTCGAGGTCCCCGGCCTCCCTGGCCCGGACGACCGACAGGACGACCGGGCGGCCGCCCTCCGCGTACTTCCCCGCGAAGTACGTCGCCGCCGAGACGGCCACCAGGACCGCCAGGCCCCACGGCAGGTCCGGCAGTTGCTCGGGGCGGCGGGCCAGGCGGACCGCGGCGAACAGTACGGCGACGGTGCTGACCAGCACGTACTGCACATCGGTGAAGCTGCCGCGCCCGGAGTCGTCCGTCAGCAGGTCGGCGGCCCGGGGCCGGTCGGCCCGCAGCTTCTGAAGCCGCTGTCCGAGGACGCGTACGGTCACCACGCGGCGGACGACGACGGCGACGGCGCACACCAGCGCGAGCACGGTCAGCACGCCGGCCGAGCGGACCAGGTCCAGGCCCTCGATCAGGGTGTCGCGGTCGGCGTGGTCGGAGGCCCAGGCCAGTTGCAGCGCGAGTACGAGGACGGCGAAGACGGCGAGCAGCACCCAGGAGGCGGCGACGGTGCGTGAGGTGGAGAGCCTGTTGTCCTCGCCGATCAGCGGGGCGAGGAGACCGCCGCGGGCCCGGTGGACACGGGCGGCGCCGGTCAGCAGGCCCGCCGTGACGAGTGCGGCGAACAGGCCGGCGGTACGGGCGGTCGACCAGCCGGCCCCGATGGCGGTGGCCGCCTCGCCGATGACCAGCAGGGCGACGCCGCCCCAGACCACGGTCAGGGTGCGCAGCCAGAGGGCGTGGAGCCAGGCGTCACCCGCTTCCCGCCCGCGGTCGGCGACCGTACGGGCCGATTCGGTCAGCTCGTCCGACACCCACTGGCGGGACGCGGAGACCGACTGGGCGACCCCGCCGGGCAGGCCCTGCCCGGCGGCGAGTTCGTCCCGTTTGGTGAGGAAGGCCGCCACGGCCCGCCGGTGACCCTCGCGTGCTCCGTGCGGGCAGTCACCGCACGTACAGCCACCGCCGTGCGTACTTTTCGCCCTCGCCTCGTCCAACGCCACGGAGAACGCCGCCCTTTCCTGCCCCGGTAGAACCAACTCACCTGTGATTTCTGCGAATTGTGCCGTACGGAGCGGCCTCGTCCCACATCGGGGCGGGCCGTGGGCGCGTGTCGTGGATATGTGCGATTTTCAGGCGCCCAGTACGAGGTAGGCGAGGCCCAGGGTCCCTCGGTACCCCCCGTAGTACCCGGTGCGGCGCGCGTCGACGGCCTCGGTCACCGCGGCGTGCAGCCGGTGGCCGGGGTTGGCCAGTGCCCAGCGTTCGCCGCGCCCGATGTTGGCGGCGGACTCGAAGAGGTCCCACTCGCGCCGGTCGGCCACGGTCACCTGGAGCGGCCGGAGCCCGGCCGCCTCCGCCTGCCGGATCAGGTCCAGGAGCGGGCCGAAGTCGCCGGCCTCCGCGCCGAGGCCCTCCAGGGCGGCGGGCGAGGGCTCCCGCTCCCAGAACCCGTCGCCGAACAGCACCCGGCCACCGGGGCGTACGGCCGCCCGCAGGGCCTTGAGCGCCTCCGGGGTGCCGCCCGGCCAGGCGTGCGAGGCACCGATGGAGACGGCCAGGTCGTAGCCCTCGCCCTGGTACTCCGCGGCCGGCACCTCGTGGAAGCGCACCCGGTCGGTGAGCCCCCGCTCCTGCGCCAGGCGCCGGCCCCGCGCGACGGCGTCCGGGTCGGTCTCGACGCCGTCCCCGCCGGAACCGGGTGCCGCTTCGACCAGGCGCATCAGCAGCTCACCCCAGCCGCTGCCGAAGTCGGCGATCCGGGCGCCGGGTGCGGGGGCGCAGGCGGCGATCAGCCGGGCGGCGTGTTCCTCGGAGAGCGGGGTGTTCCAGGTGAGGTGCTCGTTGCCGGGGGCGGACATGAGGGCGCGTACTTCTTCGGCGGACATGGGGCCGCACCATTCCACGGGCGGCGGAGTCCTGCCACCGGATTAGCGCGCTCCCCGTGGAGCTGCGTCCCGCCCACCCGGATACGCCGATGCCGCCGCCCGGACGAACGGGCGACGGCATCGGTGCCGACCTCAGGAGTCCCGGGGGGTCACTCCCACTCGATCGTCCCCGGCGGCTTGCTCGTCACGTCGAGCACCACGCGGTTGACGTCGGCGACCTCGTTGGTGATGCGGGTGGAGATCTTCGCCAGCGTCTCGTACGGCAGGCGCGACCAGTCGGCCGTCATGGCGTCCTCGGAGGAGACCGGGCGCAGCACGATCGGGTGGCCGTAGGTGCGGCCGTCGCCCTGGACACCGACGCTGCGGACGTCCGCGAGCAGGACCACGGGGCACTGCCAGATGTCACGGTCGAGGCCGGCCGCGGTCAGCTCCTCGCGGGCGATGGCGTCGGCCTCGCGCAGCAGGTCGAGCCGCTCCTTGGTGACGTCGCCGACGATACGGATCCCGAGGCCGGGGCCGGGGAACGGCTGGCGCTGGACGATCTCCTCCGGCAGGCCGAGCTCCTGGCCGACCATCCGGACCTCGTCCTTGAACAGCTGGCGCAGCGGCTCGACGAGCTGGAACTCGATGTCGTCGGGAAGCCCGCCCACGTTGTGGTGGGACTTGATGTTGGCCGTGCCGGTGCCGCCGCCGGACTCGACGACGTCCGGGTAGAGGGTGCCCTGGACGAGGAAGGCGACCTCGGGGCCGTCCTCCTGGAGGATCTCCAGCTGGGCCTGCTCGAAGACGCGGATGAACTCGCGGCCGATGATCTTCCGCTTCTGCTCCGGGTCGGACACACCGGCCAGGGCGTCGAGGAAGCGCTTCTCCGCGTCGACGACCTTCAGCTTCGCGCCGGTCGCGGCGACGAAGTCCTTCTCGACCTGCTCGGTCTCGCCCTTGCGCATCAGACCGTGGTCGACGTACACGCAGGTGAGCTGGGAGCCGATGGCCTTCTGCACGAGGGCCGCGGCGACCGCGGAGTCCACGCCGCCGGAGAGACCGCAGATGGCGCGCTTGTCGCCGACCTGCTCGCGGATCAGGGCGATCTGCTCCTCGACGACGTTGGTGGTCGTCCAGGTGGGCTCGATGCCCGCGCCCCGGTACAGGAAGTGCTCCAGGACCTGCTGGCCGTAGGTCGAGTGCATGACCTCCGGGTGGTACTGGACGCCGTAGAGCTTCTTCTCGTCGTTCTCGAAGGCGGCGACGGGGACGACGTCCGTGGACGCGGTCACGGTGAAGCCCTCGGGGGCGGCGGAGCAGGCGTCGCCGTGCGACATCCAGACCGGCTGCTCGGTGGGCGTGCCCTCGAAGAGGGTGGAGCCGGCCTTGGAGACGGCGAGCGGGGTGCGGCCGTACTCACGTGCGCCGTTGTCGTCGACCGTGCCGCCGAGGGTGGTGGCCATCAGCTGGAAGCCGTAGCACATGCCGAAGACCGGGACCCCGGCCTCGAACAGCGAACGGTCGAGGCTGGGCGCGCCCTCCGCGTACACCGACGAGGGGCCGCCGGAGAGGATGATCGCCCGGGGGTTCTTGGCCAGCATCTCGGCCACCGGCATCGTGGACGGGACGATCTCGCTGTAGACCCGGGCCTCACGGACGCGTCGGGCGATGAGCTGGGCGTACTGGGCGCCGAAGTCGACAACCAGGACGACGTCGGTCGTGGTGTCGGGGGCGGCGGGGGGTGCTGCTGGCACGGGGGCGGCCTTCCGGCGGTGGAGAGGGGGTCGGTCCTCCCAATTCTACCGGCCGTGGAACATCGCCCAGCCGGGCTCCCGTCTCACCATCCGGGCCCGGCGTGGACCCGGCCCCGGGCGGGGTCCATACTTGCTTCCATGCGTCAGCACACGATCTTCGTCTTTACCTATGGCACCCGGTCCGCCGGCTGCCATGGTCGTGCTGCTTGAGCAACTGACAAGCAACGTTCCAGGCGCCCCGGGCCGACAGGCCCGGGGCGTTCTGGCGTTCCGGACCCGTCGCTCCGGGGGCCCACAGCCCACCAGGAGTCACAGATGACCAGCACCACGAGCACCGCACCCGTGAAGACGGCCGCCGAGCGGACCGGCGCGCACACCGACGAGGCCGCCTCCCTGATCGGGGGCGCCCGGACGCGCATCGACGCGCTGGACGACCGGATCATCGGCCTCGTCCAGGAACGGATGGCCGTCTCGGCGGTGATCCAGGAGGCGAGGATCACGTCCGGCGGCCGCCGGGTGAACCTCTCCCGGGAGATGGACGTCCTCAGCCACTACAGCGATGCCCTGGGCAAGCCGGGCACGGCCCTCGCCATGACGCTGCTGGAGCTGTGCCGCGGCCGGGTGTGACGTCCGAGGAGCCGGGTGTGACGTCCGGGAAGGCTGTACGGCCGCACCCGCGTTCGGGACCGGTCTCACCCGTACGGCGCGTGACCGGGTGCCCGACGGCTTCGTTGGTCCGGGTGTCCGTGCCAGCCAGGGGCGGCATCGGTAGGAATCCACGCGTGGCTCCGCCGGGACGTGTGGCGTGCCCCAGGTACGCCGTGGGACCACGACCCGGCGCGTGTGACCGGTCGGCAGGGGACAGCAGCCCGGTCACCCATGTGCGGCCGGTTCCGGGGACGCCCGGGACCGGCCGCCGAATGGACCGTCGTGAGCGGCGGCCTCAGACCCGCTCGGCGCGGCGCCGGGTCGTCGCGTACAGCACACCGCCCGCGGCCAGGGCGATCACCGCGGCGGCGGTGGCCATGAGCGCGACCGAGCCGGTGGAGGCGAGGAAGCCCCCGGTGTCCGTCGACGCGGAGCCGGACGTGCCGCCCGTACTCCCGCTCGAACCGGCGCCGGCCGAGGCACCCGCGGTGCCGGACGTCTGCGCGTCCTGACCCCCTGTGCCCGCACCTGTGGTGGAGCCGCCTGTGTCGTCGGATCCGGATCCGGAGCCGGGGCCGGGGCCGGGGCCGCCGTCGCCGTCGCCGTCGTCGGAGCCGTTGAGCACCAGCCGCGCGGTGTTGTCGGCCGGCTTCGGGTCGAAGGGCAGCGCGGGGTCGCTCAGCCAGGTGTTGCGGATCCGTACGGCGCCCTCGGCGTCCGGGACCCGCTCGGTGATCCTCAGGTCGAACGGCAGCGAGATCTCCGCCCCGTCGCGCACGGTCATCGACGTCTCGCAGACGTAGCGGGGCGCGCCGGTCTGGTCCTCGCGGTACCCGCCGTCCGCCGTCACACCCCGGCAGGAGTCCGGCTTGTGGGTGACCGCGGCGCCTTCGGGGACGGTGAAGTCGAAGGCGGCGACGGGCTCGCCGGACCGGATGTAGCCGATCCAGGCCGGTCCGTCGTTACGGAAACCGAGGTCCGCCGTGACCGTCTCGCCCACGGCGCCGTGGGCCGTGTCGCCCACCGCCACGAAGTTCGCGGTGTTCTCCGTGCGGAAGTCGGCCTCCTGCTGGTTGTCCCGGGGATCGAGGTCCGCGCTGCGGGCGGAGGACGTGACCTTCTTCAGGGTCAGCGGTGAGCCCGTGCCCCGGGTGAAGGGCGCGCCCGCCCGCTGTGCGGAGCGCTGCGCCGCGCCGTCCTCGTCGATGCGGTAGATGAAGGTGTCGTAGAAGGCGCGCTCGGTGGCCTTGACGGGCAGCGGCTCCCCCAGCGTGTACGTGGCGCCCGGTTCGTAGGTGCCGGGGACCGAGCAGAGGGCGGTGGACCAGACGAAGCCGGCGAAGGGATCCTCTCCGGCCTCGCCGTCGTACTCGCAGTTGGCGTAGCGCTGCGGGAGGTCGAGGCCGCGCGAGTACTTCAGGGTCAGCAGGACTCCGTCGGCGGCCGTGGTGCCCTTGTTGGTGAACGTGATCGGTGCGGCCTGTACGTCGCCCGGCCGGAGCTGCTGCTCGAAGGGGAGCCGCTTCATGACCAGGTCGGGGCCGCCGACGGTCACCTTCGCGGTGAACGGGGTAAAGGTGACCCCGTCCGCCGAGCCGGTCACCTCGATGGCGCCGGAGGCACCGTCCTCGCTGCCCTTCGCCGCGGCGAGGTCGAAGTCCGCGACGGAACTGAGGCCCGCGTAGACGCCGTAGTCGTGGCAGACGGCCGTGGCCCCGGTGATCTCGCAGTCCGCTCCCGTGTCCTCGGCCGGGGTGAGCTCGGCGATGCCCGCGATGCCGCTGAGGTCGAGGGTGTAGGTCACCTCGCCCTCGTAGCCCATGCTCTCCTCGTCGGGGTCCGGGTTGTGGACGGTGAGCCCGAACGAGGACTTCTGGGGGCTCCCGGTCTCCGGGTAGGGGTGCACGGCGGTCTCGGCGGGGCCGCCGAGGGTGAGGACGGGGGTGTCCGCCCGCGCCGGTGCGCCGACGGCGAGCGAACCGGCGGCCAGCAGCCCGGCGGCGGCGAGACCGCCTGCCGCACGGCGCAGCGCTGTTCTCGGGGAAAGGCGTGTCATCGCGAACCTCTGAGGATCGGCGGAGCTGTGTGACTGCTGTGACGCAGTACGGGTTCGACCTCGCAGCCGTACGAAGAGTTGCTCCGTTCAAGATCACGGATTGGGCACGGTGGGCCGGGTGGGGCGAGTGTGGCGAGCGCCACATAAAGATTCTGTGAAAGTCAGGACAACCGTTTCTCCACTTCACAGGTCATGCATGGCGAACACACCGGCTCGTTCCGTGCCCCACAACGGCAGGCCCGTTCATCCTTTTCAGACGTACCGCGGTGCACGCGGTACCACGGACCCGCTGAGGCCCCAGATGAAGCTTCGCCGCACCCTGGCACTCGCTGCCGCCACCGCCGTCATAGGCCCGGTCGTCCTGCTCTCGGCGCCGGCCGCGTTCGCGGACCCCGAGACCACGACGACCGAGACCACCTCGCCCGCGCCGACCGAGACCCCGAGCGGGACGCCGTCGGAGACCGCCTCCCCCGAAGCCACCGAGTCGGAGACCGCCACGGCCACCCCGTCGGCCACGGAGTCGTCCGAGGAGACCGAGCCCGGCACGGCCTCCCCGACCGCGACCGCCACCGAGTCGCAGTCGCCGTCCGCGACGCCGACGCCCACCGCTTCCGAGGACGAGGACGAGGACGAGGGGGACGAGCCGCTCGACGAGTGCACGCCGCGTCCGCTGGAGCTCTCCATCAAGGGTCTCTCCGGCAAGATCGCGCGGGGCAGCGGCTGGGACCGCTTCACCTTCAACGTCTACAACGACTCGTCGAAGACCGTGAAGAACGTGGCGTTCTTCGCGGGCGCCGCCGCCGACAAGGCTGGCGAGAAGCTCTTCAGCACCAACCAGATCGAGCTCCAGGCCTTCAACGAGGCCGAGGGCACCTGGGAGAGCATCGAGGAGTTCGGCAGCACGAGCGGCTACGTCGGCGAGACCGACGAGATCAAGCCCGGTTACGAGGTCGACATCGACCTGCGCATCAAGGTGAAGGCGAGCGCCCCGGTGGGTGCCGGCTTCAGCCTCGGCGGCGGGCTCGTCTTCGGCGAGGACTTCGAGGCCGAGCCGTGCTTCACGGACGTCGCCTACAAGTTCCAGATCGTCGACGCCGGTGACGACGACGGCACGAAGCCCCAGGAGGGCGGCAAGATCCCCGTCCCCGACACGAAGCCGGCCGGCGGCACCACCAAGGTCACCGGCAGCCTCGCCGAGACCGGTTCGTCCTCCACCACTCCGGTGATCGCCCTCGCGGGTGGCGCGGCCGTGGTGCTGGGTGCCGGCGCGATGTTCGTCGTGCGGCGCCGCAAGAACGGTGAGGCCGCCGCGTAAGGCGCGTCACCTGCAGGAACGTCGAGGGGCTGCACTCGGAGGGGGGTGCAGCCCTTCGGCGTTTCCCGGGCCGGTCGTCCGAAGGGCTCAGGCGTCCGACGCGGCCTTCTTCGGCGGCACCGCCGGCATCCCCAGGAACGGCAGCTTCAGCGCGCCGAACGCCTCCTTCGGCACGGCGGGCGTCCTCGGCTCGACCGCGGCGAGCCGTTCGTACGCCGCGTCCTGCGCCGGGCGCGGGTCCGCCTCTCCCTTGTTGGGCCAGAAGGACATCGCGCGCTCCGCCTGCGCCGTGATGGTCAGCGACGGGTTGACGCCCAGGTTCGCGGAGACCGCGGAGCCGTCGACCACGGAGATGCCGGAGTGCCCGTACAGCCGGTGGTACGGGTCGATGACCCCTTGTTCGGGGCTCGCCCCGATCGGGCAGCCGCCCAGGAAGTGCGCGGTGAGCGGGGTGCCCATCAGCTCCCCGATGTTCGATCCGGCGAATCCGTTGATCTCCTGGGCCAGCAGGGTCGCGCCCTGGGTGGCCTCGGCGATCTGGGTCGGGTTGGGCGAGCCGTGGCCCTGCCGGGCGGTGAGCAGGCCCTTGCCGACGCCGCCGGGCTTGCGGTACGCGGTCAGCGAGTTGTCCAGCGACTGCATGACGAGGCCGATGATGGTCCGCTCCGACCAGCGCCGGTTGGACAGCGAGCGCACCAGCAGCAGCGGGTGCTTGGCCACGTTGCCGAACCAGCTCAGCACGCGGTGGGTGCTGTAGGGCACCTGGAGGATGGTGAGCGCGCCCATCGCGTTGGAGCCCTTGCCGTAGCGCACCGGCTCGATGTGGGTGTTCTCGTCCGGGTGGATCGACGAGGTGATGGCGACGCCCCGGGTGAAGTCGGCCTTGGCGGTGCCGTGCTTCTTGCGGTAGCGGCGGTCGCTGGTCTGCGCCCCCACGAGGCCCTCGGAGTTGGTACGGGTCAGTTCCCCGAGCCGGGACGACAGCCGGGGCAGCAGTCCTTCGTCCTTCATGGTGTGCAGCAGGGTCTGCGTGCCGTACGTGCCGGCGGCGATGACCACCTTCCGGGCCCGCAGCACGGACGGTGCCGCCTTGCGCCGCCGGTTGGTGGGCACGGTCGAGACGCGGTAGCCGCCCTCGGTGTCGTCCGTGACCGCGACGACGGACGTCATCGGGTGGATGACCGCGCCGGCCTTCTCCGCGAGGTACAGGTAGTTCTCGTTGAGCGTGTTCTTCGCACCGTGACGGCAGCCCGTCATGCACTCACCGCACTGGGAACACGCCTTGCGCGCGGGGCCCGCGCCGCCGAAGTACGGGTCGGGCGTCTCCCCGCCGGGCTTCGCGTGGGCCGTGCCGTCGGCGTCCTGACCGTCGCCGAAGAAGACGCCGACCGGGGCGAGGTGGAAGGTGTCGCCGACGCCCATGGACTCGGCCACGGCCTTGAGATGGACGTCCGCCGGGGTCACGGTCGGGTTGAGCCGCACCCCGAGCATCCGCTTCGCCTGGTCGTAGTACGGCGCCAGCTCGTCCTTCCAGTCGGTGATGTCCGCCCACTGACGGTCCTCGAAGAACGGCGTGGGCGGTACGTACAGGGTGTTGGCGTAGTTGAGGGAGCCGCCGCCGACACCAGCGCCGGCCAGCACCATCACCTTGCCCAGCAGATGCACCCGCTGGATGCCGAACAGGCCGAGCGCGGGGGCCCACAGGTAGTTCTTGACGTCCCAGGAGTTCTTGGGCAGCGTCGCGCGGGTGAAACGCCGGCCCGCCTCCAGGACACCGACCCGGTAGCCCTTCTCGCTGAGCCGCAGGGCCGAGACCGCGCCGCCGAAGCCCGAGCCGACGACGAGGACGTCGTAGTCGTACGCGTCGTCGTACGTGTCGTCGTCCGCCTGAGCGGACAGGGCGGCCTGTTTCTGGGCAGGGCTGTCCTGGGACATGGCTCTCCTCGGTACGAAAAGGGCAGGTAGGGGTGGAGGCGGGGTCAGCGCAGCCGGAAGGCCTTCATCGCCTTGAGGCTGCGGCTCATGAAGGCGGCGTACTTCTCGTCGTCCATCCCGAAGGCCGGGGCCAGGGGCATCAGCCGCTGCTGGGCGACCGTCTGGGCCTCGGTGTACTTCAGGATGCCCTCGGAGCCGTGCCGCCGGCCGAGGCCGGAGTCCTTCATGCCGCCCATGGGTGACTGGACGCTGCCGTACGCGGGTGCGTACCCCTCGTTGATGTTGACCGTGCCGGTCCGCAGCCGGGCGGCGACGCGGTGGCCGCGCGCGGCGTTCTTCGTCCAGACACTGGAGTTGAGGCCGTACGGGGTGGCGTTGGCGAGGGCCACCGCCTCGTCGTCGTCGCCGAAGCGGTAGATCGAGACGACCGGGCCGAAGGTCTCCTCGCCGCAGACGGCCATGGGCGCCTCGACGCCGTCGAGGATCGTCGGCTCGTAGAACAGGGGGCCGATGTCGGGCCGGGCGACACCGCCCGCGACGAGCGTGGCGCCCTTCTCGACGGCTTCGGCGACGTGCCTGCTGACGGTCTCCAGCTGGCGTTCGCCCACGAGGGAGCCCATGTCGGCGCCGTACGCGAGGGAGTTGCCGAGCCGCATCGCCTTCGTACGGGCGGCGAAGCGCTCCACGAAGGCGTCGGCGACCGACGCGTGCACGTACAGCCGCTCGATGGAGATGCAGAGCTGACCCGCGGAGGAGAAGCAGGCGCGGACGGCGCCCGCGGCGGCCTTCTCCACGTCGGCGTCCTCCAGGACCAGCATGGCGTTCTTGCCGCCGAGTTCGAGGGATACGCCGACGAGCCGGGCGGCGGCTCCCTGGGCGACCTCGCGGCCGGTGCGGGTGGAGCCGGTGAAGGAGACGTAGTCGGCGCGGCTGACGACCTCGGGGCCGACGACGGGCCCGTCGCCGAGGACGACCTGGAACACCTCGGCGGGCAGTCCGGCCTCGATGAGGAGGTCACGGGCCCACAGGGCGGTCAGCGCGGTCTCCGTGTCGGGCTTCATCACGACGGCGTTGCCGGAGACGAAGGCGGGCAGCGCGTCGCCGACGGAGAGTTCGAGGGGGTAGTTCCAGGGCGCGATCTGGCCGATGACGCCGCGCGGCTGACGCAGTTCGGTGACCTTGGTGAGGGTGGGGACGACCCCGGTGTGGCGCCTCGGCCTGAGGTACGAGCCGGCCTTGCGCCCGTAGTGCCGGGCGGCGACGGCGACGGCCTGCACCTCCTCGTGGGCGTGCAGCCGGGCCTTGCCGGTCTCCAGCTGGATGAGGTCGAGGACCTCCGACTGGCGTTGCAGGACCAGGTCGTGGAAGCGGAGCAGTACGGCGGCCCTGGCGCGGACCGGTGTCGCGGCCCAGGCGGGCTGGGCGGCGCGGGCGCGGTCGAAGGCGGTGGCGACGTCCTCGGGGGTGGACTCGGGCAGGTCGGCCAGCTTCTCCCCGGTGAAGGGGCTGTGGTTGGCCGTGCGGCCGGACCCGATGACGTCACGGGTCAGCTGGGCGATCACCTCGGGGGTGACCACGTCGGCTGCGGTGCGCGCCCCGGCCGGGGCGGCGGCCACCGGGTTGGTGCCGACGCGGGCGCCGGAGGCGGCGGGGGTGGTCGTGGAGGCCTGCGAGTCCGTCATGAGGGCGAGAGTATGTCGGCCCGACCACTTTGGGTACCCGTGGGTAACAGGTTTTCACAGAGCCCGCCAGGGACGTGTGCCGCACCGGGCCATACAGCCAGTGATCACTGGCGGCATAACCGCTGATCAGGGGCGATCCGGCGTCCCTCGCGGGATCGGGCGTCAGGAATGGTGAATCTTCGGCCGCCCGTCCGCCTCGGCGTGGTGCGTACGGGGGCGCCCGCCGCGGGGGCGGCTCCTCAGCCCGTCTGCTCCGGCGGTTCCCAGCCGCGCAGCATCGTGTCGAAGAGCTCCCGTGTCTCGGCCCAGTCCTCCTCGGGGCCCGTCATGTAGAACGCGTACTCGGGCCCGCCGGTCTCGGCGAAGTACATCTGGTCGATGCCGTGGCGGGGCCCGGGGAAGTCCTTGGACTCGACCCAGGTGAACTCCCAGAGGGAGCCGGGCCGGTCGCGGAAGACGTTCTCCTCCATGGCCAGCTGTTGGTACTCCGGCAGACGCCTGGCCAGGTCCTTCTCGATGCTCCGCATGTGCGCGTACGAGTTGGTGAAGTCGGGCTGCGGATCGAGGCTGATCCGGATGCGGTGCGCGCCGTTGTCCGGGGTGTAGTCGATCTGGCCGTCGTTGTCCTGCCGCTCCCAGCCCTCGGGCACCACGAGGCTGAAGCCCTCGGGGTCGACGACCCGCTGCCAGCCGTCGGGGACGTCCTTCGCGGCCTGGTCGGCCGGCTCGTCCCCGGCCTTGTCCTTCGCCTTGTCCTCCGCCGTGTCCGCGTCGTCGGCGGAGGGGGCGGGCGCGGGGTCGGCGGACTGTTCCACCCCGCCTCCGGTGGCGCCCCGGTCGTCGTCCGCCGTCTTCATCGCGATCAGGCCCGCCGCGCCGCCGATCAGGGCGGCCAGCACCACGACGAGCACCACGGTGCGCCATCGGCCCCGGCCGCCGCCGCGGGTGGTCCGCTCCGTGGTGTACGGGGGCACCGGGGCCTGCGGCGGCAGGGGCTGGGCGAGCTGTGCGGTGGAACCGTCCGGGGTGGAGAAGGCGCGCAGGTCGTCCTCGGAGACCCGCTGCGTCGGGACGTGCGCCTGAGCGGCCCGGGGCTTACGTCCCTCCATCGCGTCCAGCAGCATGCGCTCGGTCTCCTCGGCCGTCGGCCGGTCCGCGGGATCCTTGCGCAGCAGGGCGGTGATCACGGGTGCCAGCGGGCCACCGTGCACCGGCGGGGGCGGTTCCTCCGTGACGACGGCCTGCATGGTGGAGATGGGGGACGTACGGCGGAAGGGCGAGCTTCCCTCGACGGCCGTGTAGAGGGTGGCGCCCAGGGACCAGAGGTCGGAGGCGGGGCCCGGGTCGCCACCGCGCACCCGCTCGGGCGCCAGGTAGTCGATGGAGCCCACCAGTTCACCGGTCCTGGTGATGGTGGAGTCACCCTCGATCGCGGCGATGCCGAAGTCGGTGAGCAGGACCTGGCCGTCCCGGGCGAGCAGGACGTTGGCCGGCTTCACGTCCCGGTGCAGGACACCCGCGCCGTGGGCGGCCCGCAGGGCGCCCAGCACATGGAGGCCGATCCTGGCCGCCTCGCGCGGCTCGACCTCGCCGGACTCCTTCGTCGCGTCGGCGAGCGAGGGCCCGTCGACGTACTGCATGACGATCCAGGGCCGGTTGTCGTACTCGATGACGTCGTGGACGGTGACGACCGCCGGGTGCGTGATGCGGGCCGCCGCGCGCGCCTCCTTCTGCGTACGGGCGTGCAGCACGGCGCGGTCGGCCTCGGCGACGTACAGCCCGGCGGTCAACTCCTTGACCGCGACGGTCCGGTTGAGCACCTCGTCCTGGGCGCGCCACACCTTGCCCATGCCGCCTCTGCCCAGGACGTCACCCAGTCGGTACCGCCCGGCCAGTACGATCCCCGCGTTCGTGCCCTGCGCGTGTTCCACGTGTGTCCTCGCCCCGTTCCTCGGTACGACAGGGTACGGAGGCGAGGCGGTGCCACGTAACCTCGCATCGCTCACGAGACCGCACTGTGATGCTTGTCGCCTCCCGCTGTTGCGCCGTCAGGAGTTCACGCGGTAGGAGGAGATGGCCTGCTCGTAGATCTCGGAGATCCTGTCGCGCTCGTTCTCCGGGCCGATGACCTGGACGATGTGGTACCTGCCGTCCACGATCATCACCAGGTTACGGACGTACACCTGGCGGCCGTTGCTCTCCTGCCAGGTGAACTGCCCCTCGGCCATGGCCTGTCGGCCGACGTCGACGCGGCGCAGTCCGGTCGAGGTGGCCCAGCTGGAGTCCCGGAACGGCTTCAGCTCCGGCTCCGCCGTGCGCTGGTAGTCCAGCGGGTCGCTCCCGTTGGCCTTGACGGTGTCCCTGCCGGGCACGACGAGCACGGTGAACCCGTCGCTGCCGTAACGGACCTGACGGTCGGAGCCGGCGGGGCTGCGCTGCCAGTTCTCCGGTACGCCGATCTCGAAGCCCTCGGCGTCCTTGCGCAGCTTGTACCCCGACGCGAGGGCCGCGGCGGAGCGGCTGGTCTGCGGCTTCTCCGAACCGGACGAGCCGGACGAGCCCGAGGATTCCGAGGAGTCCGAGGAGTCCGAGGAGCCGGACGAAGCCGATGCCGACGGCTCGCCGGACGCGCTGTTGCCGGGGCCGGGGGTGGCCGCCGCGGAGTCCGAGGGCGCCGCTCCCGTCCCCGTACCCGACTCGGGCATGAACAGCATGGCGTACGCGATGGCGGCGGCCATCAGGAGCAGGATCAGGACCAGCAGCAGCCGTCCCAGCCGGCGCGGCGCGCGGCCACCGGGCTGCGGCTCACGCAGGACCTTGGGCCCCTTGGGTTCGCGGGGCGCGCGCGGCGGCTTCTCGTACGCCTGCGGCCGCTCGTACGTCTGCTGCTCGCGGCGCTGCGGCTTGCCCTGGCGGTGCCGGCCGGCGCCACCGCGGCCCCGACGGCGGCGCACCAGCTCGCCCCGGCGGCGTACGACGGGGAGGCGGGCGGCGTCGGCGGGCGGCAGGGTGACGACGTCGGCGCCGGCCTCGGGCTCCGGGGCCGAGCGCACGAGGGAACGCAGCCAGCCGCGCAGCTCCTCGAAGTCGGGGCGCTCCGTGGGGTCCTGGCGCAGCAGCGACTCGACGACGGGGCGCAGCGGGCCGCACTCCTCCGCGAAGGCGGGAGGCTCGCCGCAGACCATCTGGACGAGCTCGGCGGCGTTCTCCTCCGGGTACGGCGCGTGGCCCTGCACGGCGCGGTAGAGCAGCGCGCCGAGCGCCCACAGGTCGGTGGAGGGGCCGATGGGCGGGGCGAGCTGCCAGTTGTCGTGGACCGGACCGGCCTGCTCGGGGGCCCATCGCTCGGTGACGGCGCCGACCACGGCGATACGGGCCTGCCGGGCGCGTTCGGCGGCGAGCGGCGTGGCCGGGCCACGGTAGGCGGGGGTGTCTCCCCGCCCCGCGACGACCTCGTCCCACCCTCCGGCGGGGGTACGGGCCGCCACCGGCTGCGGCAGCCGGTCCCGGCGTTCCACGGGTCCGCCGCCGAGGCGCCGGGAGTCGGCGCGCAGCGCGTCCTCGCCGGAGCCGCCCGTCCCTCCGGAGCCGCCGGCGGGCACGGGGCGGCCGGCGGCCGGGCCGTCGTCCCAGGTGCCGGCGAGGTGGACACGCCGGCCGGGAGGCGTGGGGCCGGGGCCCTCGTCGTCGTCCTCGCCGTCGTCGTCATCGTCGTCGTCGTACGCGTAGGTGTACGGCGGATACGTGTCGTCGGCCGCCCTGCTCCAGCCACCGGGCAGCTCCGGCCGTCCGGGGGCGTCAGGGGCGGCGGGGGGCGCGGCGGGGTCCTCGCGCCGCTCCGCGCCGGGGGTGTCGTCACGGTCGTGCTCGGCGCGCTTCCGCTCCTCGCCGGCCCGGGCCGCGGCGCGGGCCCCCGCACGGTAGGCGGCGATGGCTCCGGCCCTGGCGGCACGCAGCTGCGCGGCGCTTCCCGCACCGGGCGGCACCACGGGCAGGGAGGCGGGCGGCGCGACCTCGATCTCGGCACGGGGGCCGGGGGCCGGCACCCCGTCGCTGGACGCGCGGGGGCCGGGCAGGGCCTCCGGGGCGGCCGGCTCCTCGGGGCCGGGCAGGGCGGCGTGGGCATCGGCGTCGGCGTCGGTGTCCGGCCGGGACGGCGCCGGAGGGCCGTACGGTCCGGACACGCCGGCCGGAGCCCCGTAGGTCCCGGCCCCGCCGACCGGAGCCCCGTACGGGTCGTACCCGGCGGGCGGCACGGCATATGGGCCCTGCCCGGCGTACGGGCCCTGCCCGGCCGGCCCCTCTTCGGCGTACGGGTCCTGCTCGGCGTACGGATCCTGCCCGGCCGGCCTCTCTTCGGCGTACGGGTCCTGCCCGGCGTAAGGGCCCTGCCCGGCCGGCCCCTCTTCGGCGTACGGGTCCTCCCCCGCGTACGGGTCCTGCTCGCCGGGGCTCTCCTCGCCGGCCGGGAGGGCGTACGCGTCCCGCTCCGGGCCCTGAACGGCGTACGGGTCCTCGTCCTCGGCCGGGGGCTCGTACGGGCCGGTGGGCCCCGATTCCACCGCCGGGGGCCCGTAGACGTTCTCCTCGTCCGGATCCGGGTGCGGCGCCGGCACGTAGCCGCAGAGCGCCTCCTCGGCCGCGCCCGCGGCGAGCCCCGTCAGCACGACGCGGCCGTCGTCGCAGACCAGCACCGTGCGGACCGTGATGTTGCGGTGCGTCCAGCCGTGCGCGTGCAGCACCCGCAGGGCCGTGAGGACGTCGGAGCCGATCTCGGCGGCCCGGTACGGGTTGAGGGGCCGCTCCGCGAGGAGCGCGGCAAGCGGCCTGGCGGCGACCAGCTCGCTCACTATCCAGAGCGATCCCGCCTCCGCGAACACGTCGAAGACCTGGTCCAGGCGCGGATGGTCGGGCACCTGGGCCGCCGCCTGCGCGGCCTCGATCGCCCGCCGGACCGCCGGGTCCGTGGGCCGCCGCACCGTACGTCCGGTGGCGCGCCTGGCCGAGGGCAGACCGTCGGCGTCGAGCACCTCCGCGTCCACGACCTCCGGCAACGGCACCTGCCGTACCAGGACTTCCTGCCCGCTGTACGTGTCGAAGGCCCGCGTCTCGACCAGCTCGAAGGCGTCGGACGGGGGCAGCGGAAGGCGGTAGCGGTCGGCAAGCACCCGACCCGCGTAGTCGTCCACGACGCCTCCCCAGAGCGCGCTGTCCCCCGGTCACCGAGACCGCATCATTCCGTCAATTGCGGTCACTTGCTGTGCAATTGACCCACCATTCCGGCTGCGTACGGTCCTCGGCCTCTCACAATACGTGGCAAGTCCCGGCCGCGCGGCCGTGTCCGGCAACCCGGCCGCCCGGTCGGCCTCCCCGCGGGCCGCCCGGACGGGCGGCCCGGACGCCGGGGCAGGTCAGTCGGTCGGCTCGAAGGTGGCGAACGCCGTTTCACGCAGCGTCCGGCACTCGTCCTCGTCCCACGCGTCCGCCTTGCAGCTGATCATGATCGAGTAGCCGTGGCTGGCGTCGGCCTTGAAGCCCCGGTTGAGGACCCGGACCCGCATGCCCTGCTGGTTGCGGGTGAACTCCCAGTCCGCGACGGTCGGGTAGCCGTTGAACTCGACCTTCTTTATCCCGATGTGCTTGTAGCCGTCGCTGAGGCTCCTGGTCGCCGCGACGGCCCCCGCCCAGGCGGCCGCCGCATCGTCCTTCGGGGAGGAGTTGTAGTCGATCTGGACGCGGGGGAAGCCTCCGCCGGCGTTGTAGATCGCGCCGGAGTTCTGTCCCGCTATCTTGTCGAACTTGAAGGTCCCGGGCATCGCCATGGAGAAGTGGAACTGCTTGTTGGTGACCGTCTTGAATCCGGCGGGAAGCGCGTCCGGGTCCGGAGTCGGTTCGCCGGTCTCCGCCGAGGGCGACGCCTCGCCGCTCGGCTCTCCCTCTCCCTGGCCTTCCTTGCCGCCGTCCTTCGCGCTGTCGTCGTCCTTGCCCGCACCGCCGCCGGTGGCCTGCTCGGCGTCGCCGCCGGCCGTCGTACCGGCCGACACGGAGTCGCCCTTGGACCCGCCGCTCTCGTTGCCGGTGTCGTCGTCCCCGAGGGTGAGCGCCAGGACCGTACCGAGGACGGCGAGCACGACGACACCGGCGATAACCGCCAGCGTGCGGCGCGGCACGACATCGGTGATCGACGCACGGGGCACGGCGGGGCGCGCGGGCCCCGCGCCCGACGCCGTGGCGGCCGGGGCCGCGGCAGCCGCCGACGGGGACTTCGCGTTGCGCACGGAACGCAGGGCGCCGCGCAACCGGTCCTTCGTGCCCTCGGCGAGCCCGGACGCGCCGACCGGAGTGGTCGCGGAGGAGGACGCGGAACCGGAGGCCCGGCCCGCGTTGGCCGGGCTGCCGGAGGCCGCGGCGGCCCCCGCACCGGAGGCACCGCCCTCGCCGACGGAGGCGGAGAGGGCACCGGCGGCGGCCGCGGCCTTCTTGCCACCGTTCCTGCCGCCCTTGTCGCTCCCGGCGTCGCCGACCGTGGGCAGCGCCATGACCTGGGTGGAGTCGGCCGGAGGCACGGCGGGCTGGTCGGGAGCGTTGATCACCGCATTGAGCAGGACCCGCGCCCCGGCGTCGTCGAGCCGCTCGTCGGGGTCCCTGGCCAGCAGGCCGTAGATGACCTCCTCCAGCATGCCCGCGTGCACCGGCGGTTCGACCGGTTCCGTCATCACGGCCGTCAGCGTGGCGATCGCCGAGCCCTTGTCGTACGGCGGGCGGCCCTCGACGCTCGCGTACAGCAGCCCGCCCAGCGACCACAGGTCGGCGGGCGGCCCCGGCTTGTGGCCGCGGGCCCGCTCGGGCGAGATGTAGGAAGGGGCGCCGACGAGCATGCCGGTCGAGGTGACGGAGGGGTCGCCCTCGACCTGGGCGATCCCGAAGTCGGTCAGGACGACCCGGCCGTCCTCCGAGATCAGCACGTTGGACGGCTTCACGTCACGGTGCAGGATGCCCTCGCGGTGCGCCGAACGCAGCACGTCGAGGATGGCGAGGCCGACCTCCGCCGCGCGCCTCGGCGTCAGCGTCCCGTCCTCACGGATCACCTCGGCGAGGGACTTGCCCTCGATCAGCTCCATGACGATCCACGGCCGGTCGTCCTCGTCGACCACGTCGTAGACCGTCACCGCGCTGGTGTTGCGGATCCTCGCGATCGCCTTCGCCTCACGCAGGGTTCGCGTGATGAGACGCCGCTTCTCGTCCTCGTCGATGGACGACGGGAAACGCAGTTCCTTGACCGCGACCGTACGCCCCAACGTCTCGTCGGCAGCACGCCAGACCGTGCCCATGCCGCCCCGGCCGAGCACCTCCCCGAGCCGGTACCGCCCCGCGAGGAGACGTCCGTCCTTGTCCCGTTGGGGCTCCCGCGCCTGCTCCGCCTCCGACATGCGTCCCCTCTGCGATCAACCCGCCCTGGCAGAGCGTTCATTGTCCCTCACCCCGGGACCGGTCCTGGTGCCGGGTCCGGGGTCGTCCACGATGTGGCCGGACCGGGGAACCCCCCTGCCGTGCCGGTGATCAGGGCGCTGCCCGGCGCCCCGCCGTCGCTGACTGCGCTCGCCCCGCGAACCGCGAGCCCGCCAAGCGAACCACACCTCACGACCGCATGGTCCTCCCTCCCCCGGCCCACCGTCGAGGGCGGCGCCCCGGCGGCCGCCGTTCCGGCGCACCGCGGACCCGGTGCCCGCGGGGGCCGCCGGGTCCGCCGACCGCCAGGACCTGCCCCTGAAGGGCCCTCAGAAGGGCCCCGCGCACGGGCCGTCAGAGAGGCAGGATGTCCGGCGCCCCCAGCCGTGCCGCGTCCGCCGTCAGGTCGTCGGGCTGCCGCTGGGACTCACGCTCGGCCTCGACACGCTTGCGGTAGTGCTCCACCTCCCGCTCGACCTGGCTCGTGTCCCAGCCGAGCACGGGCGCCATCAGATCCGCGCACTCCCGGGCGCATCGGGTGCCCCGGTCGAAGGTCTCGATGGAGATCCGGGTGCGCCGGGTCAGGACGTCGTCGAGATGCCGGGCGCCCTCGTGCGAGGCGGCGTAGACGATCTCGGCGCGGAGGTAGTCCTCGGCGCCGGCCAGGGGCTCGCCCAGCGACGGGTCGGCCTTGATGAGCTCCAGGAGCTCCTCGGTCATCGAGCCGTAGCGATTGAGCAGGTGCTCCACCCGGACGACGTGCAGCCCCGTGCGGGCCGCCATCCTGGCCCGGGCGTTCCACAGGGCGCGGTACCCCTCGGCGCCCAGCAGCGGGATGTCCTCGGTGACGCAGTCGGCGACCCGCTGGTCCAGCCCGTGCACGGCCTCGTCGACGGCGTCCTTCGCCATCACCCGGTACGTCGTGTACTTGCCGCCGGCGACGACGACGAGCCCGGGGGCGGGGTGCGCCACCGTGTGCTCGCGGGAGAGCTTGCTGGTGGCGTCGGACTCGCCGGCCAGCAGGGGGCGGAGCCCGGCGTAGACGCCCTCGACGTCGTCCCTGCCCAGCGGGGTGTTCAGCACGGAGTTCACGTGTTCGAGCAGATAGTCGATGTCGGCGCTGGAGGCGGCCGGGTGGGCCTTGTCCAGGTCCCAGTCGGTGTCGGTGGTGCCGATGATCCAGTGGCGGCCCCACGGGATCACGAAGAGCACCGACTTCTCGGTCCGCAGGATGAGCCCGGTCGAGGAGTGGATGCGGTCCTTGGGCACCACGAGGTGGATGCCCTTCGAGGCCCGGACGTGGAACTGGCCGCGCTCGCCGATCAGCGCCTGGGTGTCGTCCGTCCACACCCCGGTGGCGTTGACGACCTGCTTGGCCCTGATCTCGTACTCCGTGCCGCCCTCGGCGTCCAGGACGCTCGCGCCGACGACCCGCTCGCCCTCGCGGAGGAAGCCGGTCACCCGCGCCCGGTTGGCCACGTGCGCGCCGTATCCCGCGGCCGTGCGCACCAGGGTCGCCACATAGCGCGCGTCGTCCATCTGGGCGTCGTAGTACTGCAGGGCGCCGACCAGGGCGTCCTTCTTCAGGGCGGGGGCGACCCGCAGGGCGTGGCGCCTGGAGAGGTGCCGGTGGACGGGCAGCCCGCGCCCGTGCCCGGAGGAGACCGACATCGCGTCGTACAGCGCGACGCCCGAGCCCGCGTAGAGCCGCTCCCAGCCCTTGTGCTGCAAGGGGTAGAGGAAGGGGACGGGCTTCACCAGATGGGGCGCGAGCCGCTCCAGCAGCAGCCCGCGCTCCTTCAGCGCCTCCCGTACGAGCGCGAAGTCCAGCATCTCCAGATAGCGCAGCCCGCCATGGATCAGCTTGCTCGACCTGCTCGACGTGCCGCACGCCCAGTCCCGTGCCTCGACCAGCCCGGTCGAGAGCCCTCTGGTGACGGCGTCCAGCGCGGTGCCGGCGCCGACCACGCCCGCGCCCACGACCAGCACGTCCAGTTCGCGCTCGGCCATCGCGGTCAGCGCCTCGGCGCGCTCCGCGGGTCCCAGTGTCGCTGTCCTCACTGCTGCCTCCCGGTGATCCCGGTGCATCGGGTACGGCACGGGGGCGGAGACCGGCCGGAGGGCCGGGCGCCCCGTGCCCACCCCTCGATTCTGTCCGCGCTCCACGACTTCAGCCACCGCCTGTGGACAACACCCGCCCCACACGAGCCACAGAATGCGACATATAGGTCATATTTACGCCTAGTCTGACATAGCGCTGTCCCCAGCAGTTGCACTTTCCGTCTCTTGGTCTTAGGGAAAGGACGGCCCGCATGCCCGCAGACCTCGCCGTCATCGGACTAGGTCACCTCGGCCTGCCTCTCGCCCAAGCAGCCGTCGGTGCGGGTATCCACACCGTCGGCTTCGACACCGACCCGCGCCCCTTCGCCGAACTCTCGGCGGCCCGTACTCCGGTCGAGGGATCCCTCAGCGCCTCCGACATCCGCCGGATGCTCTCGGGCGGCTTCCGGCCCACCGCCGACCCGGCCGAGCTGGGCCGGGTGCGCACCGCCGCGATCTGCGCCCCCACGCCCCTCGGGCCCGACCGCACGCTCGACCTGCGCGCCGTCACCGACGCGGCCCGGGCCCTGGCCGCCCGGCTCCGCCCGCACACCACCGTCCTGGTGGAGTCGGCCGTACCGCCGGGCACCACGGAGAACCTCGTCCGCGCCCTGCTGGAGGAGGGCTCGGGGCTCCGCGCCGGCCGGGACTTCCACCTGGCCCACTCCCCCGGCCGCCTCGACCCCGGCAACCGCACCCATGTGTACGGCAACACCCCGAAGGTCATCGGCGGCCTCACCCCCGCCTGCACCGAGTCCGCCGCCGCCTTCTACGGGCGGCTCACCGACAAGGTCGTCCGGGCCCGCGGCCCGCGCGAGGCGGAGATGACGAAGGTCCTCGAAACCAACTTCCGGCACGTCAACATCGCCCTGGTCAACGAGATGGCGGTGCTCTGCCACGATCTCGGCGTCGACCTCTGGGACGTCATCAGATGCGCCGAGACCAAGCCGTTCGGCTTCGAGCCGTTCCGCCCCGGCCCCGGTGTCGGAGGCCACGGCGTCCCGGTGGACCCCGGCTGCTTCCCGTACAACAGCCGTACGCCCGGCCACCCGTTGCGCATGGTCTCGCTGGCCAAGGAGATCAACGACCGGATGCCGAGCTATGTGATCCAGCGCTGCGCGACCCTGCTGAACGAGCACGGCAAGTCCGTCCGGGGAGCCCGGGTCCTGCTGCTCGGCATCACGTACAAGCCGGACCTGGCCGACCAGGAGGCCTCACCCGCCCGCGAGATCGCGACCCGGCTCATGGACATGGGCGCCCAGATCGGCTACCACGACCCGCACGTCCTGGACTGGCGGGTGCGCGATCTGCCCGTCCCCCGAGCCGACTCGCTCTACGAGGCGGCCGCCGGAGCCGATCTGACGGTGCTGCTCCAGCACCACCGCACGTACGACCTCCAGGGCCTCGCCGTGAAGGCCCAACTCCTCCTGGACACCCGGGGAGCCACCCCGGCGGGTGCCGCCCACCGACTCTAGGACCCAGGTCCCGCAAGGGATTCCCGGTGCCCCCTGTCGGTCCGGCCTGCTAGCCTGCGGCGTCACTCGTCGCACAGCAGTGCGTTTACGTCCCAGGGGGAAGATCCACCATGAGCCAGCCCGTTCAGCCGCCGAACCCGCCCCAGCAGCCCTACGGCGGCCAGCCGACCGACGGGAACCCGTACGCGGGGCAGCAGCCCGGCAACCCGTACCCGGGCCAGCAGGCGGGAGCGCCGACGGGCAACCCGTTCGCCGGCCAGCAGCCGGGCCAGTTCGGCGGCGGCGCGCCGTTCGCCCCGGCGGCACCGGCCCGCAACAACATCGGCCTCGGCGTGCTGACCGCTCTCGGCACCGCGATCGTCGCCGCGATCCTCTACGGCGTGATAGCCGGCTCGATCGAGCGCGAGGTCGGCTACGCGGCCGTCGGTGTGGGCTTCCTGGTGGGCTTCGCGGCGAGCAAGGTCGGCGGCGCCAACCCGCTCGTCGGCGTCGTCAGTGCCGTGTTCTCCCTGGGCGCGGTCTTCCTGGGCCAGCTCATCGGCATGTCGATGATCCTGGCGGACGGCCTCGGCGTCGGCTTCTCCGAGGTCTTCTTCGACCACTTCGGTGACCTGCTGAACGTCTGGAAGCACGAGGCCGACTTCATGACGTACCTCTTCCTCGCCCTGGGCCCGATCGCCGCCTTCGGTGGCGCCAAGCGCGCCGGCTGACCGTACGTATACGGGAGGGCCCGGACCGCCGATGCGGTCCGGGCCCTCCCGTGTGTGCGGGTGACGTCAGCGGCGGTGCTGCGAGTCCGCCACCGTCACCTCGACCCGCTGGAACTCCTTGAGGTCGCTGTAGCCCGTGGTGGCCATCGCGCGGCGCAGGGCGCCGAAGATGTTCATCGAGCCGTCGGGGTTGTGCGAGGGGCCGGTGAGGACCTCCTCCGTCGTGCCGACGGAGCCGAGGTCGACCAGCTTGCCGCGCGGCACGTCCTCGTGGACGGCCTCCATGCCCCAGTGCCGGCCGCGGCCCGGCGCGTCCGTGGCGCGGGCCAGCGGGGAGCCCATCATCACGGCGTCGGCGCCGCAGGCGATGGCCTTGGGCAGGTCGCCGGACCAGCCGACGCCACCGTCCGCGATGACGTGGACGTACCGGCCTCCGGACTCGTCCATGTAGTCACGGCGGGCCCCGGCCACATCGGCGACCGCGGTCGCCATCGGGACCTGGATGCCGAAGACGTTGCGCGTGGTGTGCGCCGCGCCGCCGCCGAAGCCGACGAGGACACCTGCCGCGCCGGTGCGCATCAGGTGCAGGGCGGCGGTGTACGTGGCGCAGCCGCCGACGATGACCGGGACGTCCAGCTCGTAGATGAACTGCTTCAGGTTGAGCGGCTCGGCCGCGCCGGAGACGTGCTCGGCGGAGACCGTCGTACCGCGGATGACGAAGATGTCCACACCCGCGTCGACGACGGCCTTGGAGAACTGCGCGGTGCGCTGCGGCGAGAGCGCGGCGGCGGTGACGACACCGGAGTCGCGCACCTCCTTGATGCGCCGCCCGATCAGCTCCTCCTGGATGGGGGCGGAGTAGATCTCCTGGAGCCGCGGGGTGGCGGTCTCGACGGGCATCTCGGCGATCTCGTCGAGCAGGGCCTGCGGGTCCTCGTGCCGGGTCCACAGCCCTTCGAGGTTGAGGACGCCGAGGCCGCCCAGCTCGCCGATGCGGATGGCGGTCTGCGGGGAGACCACCGAGTCCATGGGCGCGGCCAGGAAGGGCAGCTCGAAGCGGTAGGCGTCGATCTGCCAGGCGATCGAGACCTCCTTCGGGTCGCGGGTGCGGCGGCTCGGCACGACAGCGATGTCGTCGAACGCGTATGCCCGGCGACCGCGCTTGCCGCGCCCGATCTCGATCTCAGTCACGATGGTGTGGCCTTTCCCTCTACGTCTGCGCTGACCAGTATCCCCGACGCACGCGTGAGGGGCGGTCCCGGGAAGCCGGTCCGCCCCTCACGCGTGCTGATGTCTTACTTCCTGCTGTAGTTCGGTGCTTCCACCGTCATCTGGATGTCGTGCGGGTGGCTCTCCTTGAGACCCGCCGAGGTGATCCGGACGAAGCGGCCCTTGCTCTCCATCTCGTCGACCGAGGCCGCGCCCACGTATCCCATCGTCTGGCGGAGGCCGCCGACGAGCTGGTGCAGCACGTTGGCCAGCGGGCCGCGATAGGGCACCTGGCCCTCGATGCCCTCGGGGACGAGCTTGTCGTCGGAGGAGACCTCGGCCTGGAAGTAGCGGTCCTTCGAGTACGAGCGGCCCTGTCCACGGGACTGCATGGCGCCCAGCGAGCCCATGCCCCGGTACGACTTGAACTGCTTGCCGTTGATGAACATCAGCTCGCCCGGGGACTCCTCGCAGCCCGCGAGCAGCGAGCCGAGCATCACGGTGTCCGCGCCGGCCACCAGGGCCTTGCCGATGTCGCCGGAGTACTGCAGGCCGCCGTCGCCGATGACCGGGACGCCCGCGGCACGGGCGGCCAGCGCGGCCTCGTAGATCGCGGTGACCTGCGGGACGCCGATACCGGCGACCACACGGGTCGTACAGATCGAACCGGGTCCGACACCCACCTTGACGCCGTCCACGCCGGCGTCGATCAGGGCCTGGGCGCCGTCGCGGGTCGCGACGTTGCCGCCGATGACGTCCACGTCCACGGCCGACTTGATCTTCGCCATCCAGTCGAGGGCGTTGCTGTTGTGGCCGTGCGAGGTGTCGACGATCAGGAAGTCGACCCCGGCGGAAGCAAGCGCCTGGGCGCGGTCCAGCGCCTCGGGGCTGGCCCCGACGGCCGCGCCCACCAGCAGACGGCCTTCGGCGTCCTTGGCGGCGTTCGGGTACTGCTCGGCCTTCTTGAAGTCCTTGACCGTGATGAGGCCCTTGAGGATGCCGGCCTCGTCGACCAGCGGGAGCTTCTCGATCTTGTGGCGGCGCAGCAGCTCCATGGCCTCCACGCCGGAGATGCCGACCTTGCCCGTGACCAGCGGCATCGGCGTCATGACCTCGCGCACCTGGCGCGTCCGGTCGGACTCGAAGGCCATGTCGCGGTTGGTCACGATCCCGAGGAGCTTGCCCGCGGCGTCGGTGACCGGCACCCCGCTGATGCGGAACTTGGCGCACAGCGCGTCCGCCTCGCCGAGCGTGGCGTCGGGGTGCACGGTGATCGGGTCGGTGACCATGCCGGACTCGGACCGCTTCACCAGGTCGACCTGGTTGACCTGGTCCTCGATCGAGAGGTTGCGGTGCAGTACGCCGACGCCTCCCTGCCGGGCCATGGCGATGGCCATCCGGGCCTCGGTCACCTTGTCCATGGCGGCGGAGAGCAGCGGGATGTTCACGCGTACGTTCCGCGAGATGAGCGACGAGGTGTCGACCGCGTTGGGCAGCACGTCAGATGCGCCCGGCAGCAGCAGCACGTCGTCGTATGTCAGCCCGAGCGTCGCGAATTTCTCGGGCACTCCGTCGACGTTTGCAGTCATGACACCTTCCCCAAATGGCCTTGATCGGTGCGGATGTCCATGCTAACGGCCCAACGGGGTGTCTCATTCCACGAGCAAGATCACCTGGCGGTTCTGTGGCTTCCTCCACACCGCGGGAGCCCGCCCGGACCGTTCCTACTGGCCCGCGAGGGCCCGCAGTCTGCTCAGTGCGCGGTGCTGGGCGACGCGGACGGCACCCGGGGACATTCCGAGCATCTGCCCGGTCTCCTCGGCGGTCAGCCCGACCGCGACCCGGAGGACCAGCAGCTCACGCTGGTTCTCCGGCAGGTTGGCGAGGAGCTTCTTGGCCCAGGCCGCGTCGCTGCTGAGCAGGGCCCGTTCCTCGGGGCCGAGCGAGTCGTCGGGCCGCTCCGGCATCTCGTCGGAGGGCACGGCCGTCGATCCGGGGTGCCGCATCGCGGCCCGCTGGAGGTCGGCGACCTTGTGGCCCGCGATGGCGACGACGAAGGCCTCGAAGGGCCTGCCGGTGTCCTTGTACCGCGGCAGCGCCATCAGCACCGCCACGCAGACCTCCTGTGCGAGGTCTTCCACGAAGTGACGGGCATCACCGGGAAGCCGGTTCAGCCGGGTCCTGCAGTAGCGCAGGGCGAGGGGGTGGACATGGGCCAGCAGGTCATGGGTGGCCTGCGCGTCACCGTCGACGGCACGGTGCACCAGAGCACCGATCACCGTCGTCCCGTCCTCGCGCATCGGACCATGGTGCCTCGGCGCCGTCCGATCCGATGCATCGCGTCCGGAGTTGTGCACCGAAGCGTTATCAGCGGGTGCGGCGGACGCGTCGGCACGGCCGCCCGGCCTGCCGGCCCGGCCGACGGGCCCGTCGGCAGCGGCGCCACCGGCGTCGCGAGCGAGCGCTCCGGCGTTCTGTGCGGGTGCTCCAGCGTTCTGAGCGGGTGCGCCGGGTGTCATGTCCTGCGCCCTCCCCTTCCGCTCGACCGAATGTTCCCGGAGGAACTCCACAACCCCAAGGATGCGGCATCGGCCAGGAAGCGTCACATGGCGCTGGTGGGGAGGGCCCGGCCGCAGGTCCGCCGCCACCGCCGCCCCGTCCGCCGGTGTGCGGACGGGATCGCACGGCTACGGGCCGCGCCGCGGCATCAGCGGACCAGGCCCCAGCGGAATCCGAGCGCCACGGCGTGCGCACGGTCCGAGGCCCCGAGCTTCTTGAACAGACGTCGCGCGTGCGTCTTCACCGTGTCCTCGGAGAGGAAGAGCTCGCGCCCGATCTCCGCGTTGGAACGGCCGTGGCTCATGCCTTCGAGCACCTGGATCTCGCGCGCCGTGAGGGTCGGCGCCGCACCCATCTCGGCGGACCGCAGCCTGCGCGGGGCGAGCCGCCACGTCGGGTCGGCGAGCGCCTGGGTCACGGTCGCGCGCAGCTCGGCACGCGAGGCGTCCTTGTGCAGATAGCCGCGGGCACCGGCGGCGACCGCGAGCGCGACGCCGTCCAGGTCCTCGGCGACGGTCAGCATGATGATCCTGGCCCCGGGATCCGCCGAGAGCAGCCGCCGGACCGTCTCCACACCCCCCAGGCCGGGCATGCGTACGTCCATCAGAATCAGATCCGAACGATCGGCCCCCCAGCGGCGGAGGACTTCCTCGCCGTTGGCCGCCGTCGTCACACGCTCGACACCGGGCACGGTCGCAACCGCGCGGCGGAGCGCTTCTCGGGCAAGCGGGGAGTCGTCGCAGACGAGGACGGATGTCATGACCGTCCTCCGCAGCTGATGCGCGTCACCTTGAGCCTCCAGGCTGGTACAAGTCGTCACCTGTGCGGTTGACCCCCTCGGACATCTGCCCGAGCTCGTTCTGCGTCAACCGCCTCTCCCCCATCAACGACGGTCACTCGAAAGAGTTACGGGGCAAAGCATCCGGTTCGGCACTCTAAGTGAGGGGCCGTGTACGGAGGAGAGCGACACGGAGTCGTTCACCCGTGAACCGATGTCTCACCCGACAGCCTGCCCCATTTAGCGGGTTTTCTTCCCTTTTAGGGGCGTCTATGGCTAGATTCGCAATCAGTCATATTTACATCTACTAACACCGTAGATGTACCGTCGGGACTCCGGTCACCGACGAGCAACCACGGTCGAGGAAGCCGTTTCCGAACCAGCAAGGTTTCGAGGGGACACGCAATGGCAGATTTCTCCCGCCTTCCCGGACCCAACGCGGACCTGTGGGACTGGCAGCTGCTGGCCGCCTGCCGCGGGGTCGACAGTTCGCTGTTCTTCCACCCCGAAGGAGAACGCGGAGCAGCCCGGAGTGCCCGTGAGACCTCGGCCAAGGAGGTCTGCATGCGCTGCCCGGTGCGCGCCGAGTGCGCCGCTCACGCCCTCGCGGTGCGTGAGCCCTACGGCGTATGGGGCGGCCTGACCGAGGACGAGCGCGAGGAGCTCATGGGGCGCGCCCGCAACCGGCTGATCTCCGCCCACTCCGGGCCGCCCCCGGAGGCCGGCCACACCTGAGCCCCGGCACGACACACCGAATGCAGAAACGTTTCCTCGGCTTGGCGTGCCCGCCGCCGGAGTCGGCACCACGGGTGCGGCGGGCCGGGAGTGGTCAGCGCGCGGCAGCCCGGGACAGCTGATCCAGGGTCGCCGCCACCGCCGGGACCCGTGCCAGGTCGGGCAGGGTGAGGGCGACGATCTCCCGCTCCACGGCCGGCTCCACCGTCACGGTGCACGCCCCCTTGGGCCGTACGGATTCGAGGGCCAGCCGGGGCAGGACGGCGACCCCGAGACCCGCGCCGACCAGCCCGATCACCGCCGGGTAGTCGTCCGTGGCGAAGTCGATCCGGGGGGTGAAGCCGGACTCCTCGCAGACCTCCACCAGCTGCCGCCGGCAACGCGGGCAGCCGGCGATCCACGGCTCGTCGGCCAGCTCACCGATGTCCACCGCGTCCGCCCCGGCCAGCCGGTGCCCCTCGGGGACCAGGCCGATCAGCCGGTCCTTGAGCAGCGGGCGTACGACCAGGTCGTCCCACGCGTCGCCGGCCGTCCCGTAGCGGAACGCCAGCGCGATGTCGCAGTCCCCGTCGCGCAGCATCTCCACCGAGCGCGGCGGCTCCGCCTCGACGAGCGAGACCTGGGTGCCGGGGTGCGCGGCGCGCAGCGCGGCGAGGGCTCCGGGGACCAGGGTGGAGCTCCCGCTCGGGAAGGACACGAGCCGGACCCTGCCCGCCCGCAGTCCGGCGATCGCGGCGATCTCCTCCTCGGCGGCGGTCAGTCCCGCGAGGATGCCGGAGGCGTGGCGCACCAGCGCCTCGCCTGCCTGGGTGAGGCGCGTCTCGCGCCCCGTACGGATCAGCAGCGGGGTGCCCGCCGAGCTCTCCAGGGCCTTCATCTGCTGGCTGACGGCGGGCTGGGTGCAGCCCAGCTCCCGCGCGGCGGCGGAGAACGAACCGGTGGTGGACACGGCGCGCAGGACACGGAGATGGCGGGCTTCGATCACCCTTCAACCATAAGGGACGCTTGCAGCATCGGGCGATTAATCACCAGCAGCTTTGAGGGCCTCCCGATTACCCTGTCCGGTTATGAAGGTGCTGACCGTGAATCTCGGCCGTCCGACCCCCTCCCCCCACAGCGACGGGGCCGACGGGCTCACCGGGATCGGCAAGCAGCCGTCCGACGGTGCCGTGCCGGTCACCGACCCGGGCCCCAAGGGCACCGGCGGCAGCGGCCTGGCCGGTGACACGGTGTGCGACCTGCGGCACCACGGCGGATCGGACCAGGCGGTGTACGCCTACGCGCGCGAGGAGCTCGACGCCTGGGAGAAGCAGCTGGGCCGCCCGCTGCCCAACGGCGCGTTCGGCGAGAATCTGACGACGCTCGGGATCACGGTGAGCCACGCGCGGATCGGGGAGCGCTGGCGCGTCGGCGGCGAGCTGCTCCTGGAGGTGACGTCGGGCCGCATCCCGTGCCGTACGTTCGCGGGCCACATGGGCGAGCGTGGCTGGGTGAAGCGGTTCACCCGTGAAGGGGCGACGGGCGCGTACCTCCGGGTGATCGAGCCGGGCACGATCCGTTCGGGCGACCAGGTCGAGGTGGTGCACGTCCCCGACCACGGGATCACCGCCGCCCTGGAGTTCCGGGCGACCACCACCGAGCGGGAGCTGCTGCCCCGGCTGCTCGAAGCCGGTGACGCGCTGCACTCGGAGACGCTGCGCGCGGCGCGGGCGTACGTCGCGAAGCAGACCGCCGCCTCCTGACCCGTACGGCGGGGAGGGCCGCGCCGGATTCCGGCCGGGCACGCGGCGTCGATGCGCCCGGCTTCCAGGGGGCGGACGCGGGTCGGGCGCCCGCGCGTACGGCGGCTAACGTGCCGCTATGACGACTGCACTGATTACGGGCGCGACGGCGGGGATCGGGGCCGCCTTCGCACGGCGGCTCGCGAGTGACGGGCACAACCTGGTGCTGGTGGCCCGTGACACGGAGCGGCTGCGGGCCCAGGCAACGGAGCTGCACGACGGGCACGGCATCGAGGCCGAGGTGCTGACGGCCGACCTGTCCACGGACGCCGGGATCGACGCGGTCGCCGCCCGGCTGACGGACCGGGTGAGCCCGGTCGACCTGCTGGTGAACAACGCGGGCTTCGGCAACAAGGGCCGCTATCTGGACGTCTCGACGGCCGACGAGCTGACGATGCTGAAGGTCCACTGCGAGGCGGTGCTGCGTCTGACGTCGGCCGCCGCCGGCTCGATGCGGGAACGCGGTCGCGGCGGGGTGGTCAACGTGGCCTCCGTCGCCGCCTTCCTGCCGCGCGGGACGTACGGGGCGTCGAAGGCCTGGGTCGTCCAGTTCACCCAGGGCGCGGCGAAGGACCTCGCGGGTTCGGGGGTGCGGCTGATGGCGCTGTGCCCGGGCTTCGTACGGACCGAGTTCCACGAGCGGGCCGGGATGGGGACCGGCAACATCCCGGACTGGATGTGGCTCGACGCGGACAAGCTGGTGGCCGCGGCCCTGGACGACCTGGCCCGGGGCCGGACGGTGTCGATCCCGGACCCGCGCTACAAGGCGCTGATGGGCCTGGTGAAGCTGACGCCGCGCAGCCTGCTCGGCGGAGTCACCTCCCGCGCGGGCCGGACGTACGGCCCGCAGTAGCCGGCCGTCCCCCGACAGCACCGAGGCCCGGTGCCCCCGCGACGGGGGTACCGGGCCTCGGACGCGTACGGCCCCTAGTGGGAGTGGCCGTGGCCGCCGTGGCTGTGGCCGGCCTCGGCCTCTTCCTCGGCCGGCTTCTCGACGACCAGGGTCTCGGTCGTGAGCAGCAGCGACGCGATGGACGCGGCGTTCTCCAGGGCGGAGCGGGTGACCTTGACCGGGTCGATGACGCCGGCCTTCACCAGGTCGCCGTACTCGCCGGTCGCGGCGTTGAAGCCCTGGCCCTTGTCGAGCTCGGAGACCTTCGAGGTGATGACGTAGCCCTCGAGGCCCGCGTTCTCCGCGATCCAGCGGAGCGGCTCGACGGCGGCGCGGCGCACGACCGCGACACCCGTGGCCTCGTCGCCGGTCTTGCCGAGGTTGCCCTCGAGGACCTTGACGGCGTGGACGATGGCGGAGCCACCACCGGAGACGATGCCCTCCTCGACCGCGGCGCGGGTCGCGGAGATGGCGTCCTCCAGACGGTGCTTCTTCTCCTTGAGCTCGACCTCGGTGGCGGCACCGACGCGGATCACGCACACGCCGCCGGCCAGCTTCGCGAGGCGCTCCTGGAGCTTCTCGCGGTCCCAGTCGGAGTCCGTGGACTCGATCTCGGCCTTGATCTGGTTGACGCGGCCCTTGACGTCGGCGGAGTCGCCGCCGCCGTCGACGATGGTCGTGTCGTCCTTGGAGACGGTGACGCGGCGGGCGGTGCCCAGCACGTCCAGACCGGCCTGGTCGAGCTTGAGGCCGACCTCCTCGGCGATGACGGTCGCACCGGTGAGGGTGGCGATGTCGCCGAGCATGGCCTTGCGGCGGTCACCGAAGCCCGGGGCCTTCACCGCGACGGCGTTGAAGGTGCCACGGATCTTGTTGACGACGAGGGTGGAGAGCGCCTCGCCCTCGACGTCCTCGGCGATGATCAGCAGCGGCTTGGAGCCACCGGCCTGGATGACCTTCTCCAGGAGCGGGAGCAGCTCCTGGATGGAGCCGATCTTGCCCTGGTGGATCAGGATGTACGGGTCGTCGAGGACGGCCTCCATACGCTCCTGGTCGGTCACCATGTACGGGGACAGGTAACCCTTGTCGAAGGCCATGCCCTCGGTGAACTCGAGGTCCAGACCGAAGGTGTTGGACTCCTCGACGGTGATGACACCGTCCTTGCCGACCTTGTCCATCGCGTCCGCGATGAGCTCGCCGACCTGCGGGTCCTGCGCGGAGAGCGCGGCCACGGCGGCGATGTCGGCCTTGTCGTCGATCGGGCGGGCGGTCGCGAGGAGGTCCTCGGACACGGCCTTGACGGCGGCGTCGATGCCCTTCTTCAGGGCGGCCGGGGACGCGCCCGCGGCGACGTTGCGCAGACCTTCGCGGACGAGGGCCTGGGCGAGCACGGTGGCGGTGGTGGTGCCGTCACCCGCTACGTCGTTGGTCTTGGTCGCCACCTCCTTCACCAGCTGGGCACCGAGGTTCTCGTACGGGTCGTCGAGCTCGACCTCGCGCGCGATGGTGACACCGTCGTTGGTGATGGTGGGGGCGCCGAACTTCTTGTCGATGACGACGTTGCGGCCCTTCGGACCGATCGTCACCTTCACCGTGTCGGCAAGCTTGTTGACGCCGCGCTCAAGGGCGCGACGGGCGTCCTCGTCGAACTTCAGAATCTTCGCCATGGGCTGAGCTGTCCTCTCAAACGAACTGCGCCCCTTGCCGCCCGGCTAGTTATTTCGCAGGGGGCCAGGGGCGCAGAACAGAAGCAAACGTGGGTGAATTACTTCTCGACGATCGCGAGAACGTCGCGCGCCGAGAGGACGAGGTACTCCTCGCCGTTGTACTTCACCTCGGTGCCGCCGTACTTGCTGTACAGAACGACATCGCCGGTCTTGACGTCGAGCGGAAGGCGCTCGCCGTTCTCGAAGCGGCCCGGGCCCACGGCCAGGACGACGCCCTCCTGGGGCTTCTCCTTGGCGGTGTCCGGAATGACCAGGCCGGAAGCCGTGGTCTGCTCGGCGTCGAGCGGCTGGACCACAATGCGGTCCTCGAGCGGCTTGATCGCAACCTTGGAGCTGGTGGTCGACACGATCCGGTCTCCCCCTTCGGAGATCTCACGGGGTTTAACAGTCTGTGGGATGGCTACGAGGTCGATCCGTCGTCGCGGGTGCCGGACCTGCCCTGTCGCGCGGTTGTGCTGGCACTCTCCCTCGGGGAGTGCCAGCACTGAGACTATGACCGCGATTAGCACTCGGTCAAGCGGAGTGCCAATTCACCACCCTCGCGTGGCGTCGCGGGGCCGCGTGCGCCCGGGCGGCGGACCGGCGCACGCCCGGACAACGCGGGAGATCTCCATGGGGTTCCGCGGGCGACGGCCCGTCAGACGTAGTCCTCCAGCCTGGCCACGGCGTACCCCTTGGCGGTGACCGTCTTCATGACGTTGCGGATCATGTCGGCCATGGAGCCGTCCCAGTCCTCACGGCCCCGGAAGTGGGTGAGGATGATGTCGCCGGGGTGCAGGTCCTGGTCCCACTCGCGCCACTCCATGTGGTCGGGGAACGCCTCGGCGGCCCACAGGGGTACGGCCTTGATGCCGCAGGACTTGGCGATGCGCAGGGTGTCGCCGTTGTAGTTGCCGTACGGCGGGCGGAAGAGGGTGGGCCGCTTCCCCAGGAACTTCTCGATCTTGTCCTGCGAGCCGCAGATCTCCCGGCGCTGGTCCTCCTCGGAGAGCCCGGGGAGGTAGCGGTGGTTGAGCGTGTGGTTGTTGAGGGTGACGCCCCGGGCCTGCATGTCCTTGAAGTAGCCGTAGTCGTCGCTGACCTCGTAGTCGCTGAGGAAGGCGCTGTACGGGATGTTCAGCTCCGACATCATCCGCAGCAGTTCGGGGTCCTTCTCGGCGCCGTCGTCCATCGTCAGGAAGACGATCCGCTCCTTGGTCGGCACGGTGGTGAAGACCGGCGGCAGCTTCTCCCCGCCCTCCACCTCGAAGCCCTTGCGGGTGGTGATGTGCGGCTTCTCGGCGGGTGGCGCGGGGGCGGCCAGCGGGACCTTCGCCAGGCCCCACTTCTTCGCGACGGCGACGCGGGCGGCCACCTGCCGCTTCAGCTGCTCGGCCTTGGCCCTCGCCTTCGCCTCGGCCGCGGCGGGGCCCGCCTGCGCGGCCTCCGCCCCCGGCTGCCCGGCGGCCGGCCCGTTCCCCCGGCCGGCCCCCTCGTCCGCGCCGCCGGCGCACCCGGAGGCGGCGGCACCGACCAGCAGGGCGGCCAGGACCAGGCAGAACGGTCTGTGACGCTTCGTGACAGTTTTGTCGTTTTGTCGTACTAGCTGCATGGCGCCGCATCCTGCCACCGGGTCGGCGGCTGCCTCCGGCGACACCTCCGGGCGGCCCGCCAGGTCCCCCGGCTGGCTCACAATGGACAGGTGAACGCCCTCCCCCCTGCCGACCAGGCCGATCCGCTCGCCGCCTTCGCAGCCCTGCGCACCCCCGAGGGCGCGGCACTCCTGGACGAACTGCGCGACCACGACCCCGCCCGGGAGCTGGCGACCGCGACTCGGCTGCGCCGCACGCACCCCGCGGCCTTGGTGTCCGCGGCGCTCGGCCAGGCGCGGCTGCGGCAGCGCGCGGTGGCGAAGTTCGGGGCGGCGGACGCGTACCGCATGTTCTTCACCCCCGACGGCGTGGAGCAGGCGACCCGGACCTCGGTCGCGCGCTACCGGGCCGAGCGGTTCGCGGGGCAGGGGGTGAGGAGCGTCGCCGATCTCTGCTGCGGCATCGGCGGCGACGCGATCGCCCTGGCCCGCGCCGGGATCCGAGTCCTCGCCGTGGACCGCGACCCGCTCACCGCCGAGGTCGCCCGCGCCAACGCCGACGCGCTCGGTCTCACGGACCTGGTGGAGGTGCGGTGCGCCGACGTCACGGAGGTCGACACCTCCCCGTACGACGCGGTCTTCGTCGACCCGGCGCGGCGCGGCGGGCGGGGCAGGATCTTCGACCCCGAGGCATACTCGCCGCCGCTCTCCTGGGCGACCGGGGCCGCCCTCAAGGCCCCCCGCGCCGCACTGAAGATCGCTCCCGGCGTCCCGCACGAGGCCATCGAGCCGGCGGCCGAGGCCGAGTGGATCTCGGACGGCGGCGATGTGAAGGAGGCCGTGCTCTGGTTCGGCGAGGGCTTCGCCCCCGGCACGTTCCGGGCCACGCTGCTCCCGTCCCGCACCACCCTCGCCTCCGAGGGCCCGCTGCCCGCCCCGCCGGTCGGCCCCGTCGGCCGGTATCTGTACGAGCCGGACGGCGCCGTGATCCGCGCCCATCTGGTGGCCGAGATCGTGGAGCGGTGCGAGGGCAGGCTGATCGACGAGACGATCGCGTACGTCACGAGCGACACGCCGTACGCGTCCGACGCCACGGCCGCGTACGAGATCACCGATCAGCTGCCGTTCAACATGAAGAAGCTGAAGACCCTGCTGAGGGAGCGTCAGGTGGGTGTCCTGACCGTCAAGAAGCGCGGCTCGGCGGTCGAACCGGAGGAGCTGCGCCGGAAGATGAAGCTCCAGGGCCCGCACGCGGCCACCGTCTTCCTGACCCGGGTGGCCGGGGCCCCGACGATGCTGATCGGGCAGCCGGTGAAGCGGGCCTGATCAACCACCGGCCGCGAACAGCGGATCAGCCGCCGGCCCTGATCAGCGGGTCCGGCTCCACCCCGGCCAGCACCCGCAGCACCCAGCGGCGGTGGGCGAACGCCTTGACGAGACCGGCCAGCCCCGTCAGCCAGGCGAGGAACCCGAGCCCCATCAGCCAGGCCACCAGCCCGTACGTCTCCACGC
This sequence comes from Streptomyces sp. NPDC104381, assembly GCF_055583745.1. NCBI lineage: Bacteria > Bacillati > Actinomycetota > Actinomycetes > Kitasatosporales > Streptomycetaceae > Streptomyces > Streptomyces sp. NPDC104381. The sequence continues at coordinate 506,325 of NZ_JBVJNK010000006.1, read as the reverse complement.
CCGCCCTGGCGTTCGCCGGGACGGCCAGGCAGGCGAAGAGGCCCGTCGCGCAGAGCGCGAACGACATCAGCAGCCACACCAGGCTCGCCCGCGGCCGGCGCAGGGCCATGTCACCCTCCGGGTCGCGGTCCAGCCCGCCCCACTCCATGAGCAACCGGTGGATCCGCAGGTCCCTGGCCACGCCCACGGCGACGAGGACGGCCGCGGGGACCATGACGGCGGCGCCGACGGCCAGGCAGATGACCCCGGGAATCACACCGAGGGGGTCGTAGGCGTCCTCGAACATCAGGAACGCCGATCCCATCAGGGACCAGCCGAGCGCGGCGACCCCCGCCCAGGTCCAGAGCAGCGCGAGACGCCCGGGCCCGATGAACATCCTCACCAGCTCGGTGAGGACCACCGCCCGGTCCCTCAGCAGGGCGTCGCGGTCGGGCCAGGAGCGTATGTCCGCCGGCGGAGGCGGCGGCGGAAGCGGTGAACGGCCGGTCATGGCCCAGAGGTTACCGAGTCCGCGCCGCGCCGCCCTACGGTGGATCGGCCCCAGCCGTCGGGCCGACGGCCTGACCAGCCGCCGGTCAGGGGGTCAGGTCAGCGGGTACGACGTACGGCCGGACGCCTCGTCGATCTCGTCGTGCGCCTTGGTGAGCAGCTTCATGGCCAGCTCGTTGAGCGCGCGGGCTCCGGCGATCTCCTCGCCGACCCTCGGCTGCTCCGCGTCGGCGGGATGGCGGCTGGCGTATCCGTGGGCCCGCACCTCGGTCCCGTCGCTCAGCCGCACCATCGCGGCCGCGCGGGTCCGGTGGGTGTCCTCCTCGAACTCCAGCTCGATGTGCCAGCCGACGGTGGTCTCCATCATGTCGGTCACCTCCCGGGACTCCTGTTTCCAGGGTGCGCCCGATCCCCCGCCCGCGCACGGCCTGGGGCGCGCCCTAGGCGTCCCGCAGGGTCTGGACGTCCAGCTTCCGCATCCCCATCCTCGCCTTCATCACACGGTCGGCCCTGGCCCGGTCGGGGTCGCCGAGCAGCTCGGGCAGCGCGCGGGGGACGATCTGCCAGGACAGGCCGTACCGGTCCTTCAGCCAGCCGCACATGCTCTCCTCACCGCCCTCGGTGAGCTTCGCCCACAGGGTGTCGACCTCCTCCTGGTCGGCGCAGTCCACGCTGAGCGAGACGGCCTCGCTGAAGGTGAACTCAGGGCCGCCGTTGAGGCCGAGGTACTCCTGGCCGGCGAGCACGAAGTCGACGGTCAGCACCGAGCCCGCCTTCGGGGAGCTCTCGTTCCAGTAGGTGATGTCGGCGATGCGCGAGTCCCCGCCGAAGACCGAGACGTAGAACTCGGCGGCTTCCAGGGCCTGGTCGTCGAACCACAGACAGGGCCTGATCTTCTGCATGGTCTCTCTCCTCACCCAGGGGAACGTCGTCGTTCGCTGTGCAAGGTAGACCGGTCCCGCGCCCGGAACTCATCGGAACGCGCGCGGGCCCGTACGTACGCCCGTCAGCCGCCCGTCGGGCCGAGGGACTCGAAGCGCCACCGATGCACCGGGCGGCTGATCAGCCCCGCCTCGGGCTCGGGCAGCTCCGGAAGCTCGCCGTGCTCGTCGTATCCCACGTCCCACCAGGTCATCACGAGCACCCGGTCCTGCGGGGCGCGCAGCAGCTCGCCACGGACCGGCTCGCGGGCCAGCTCCGCCACCCTGGCCCGGGCCCACTCCAGCAGTTCCGCGCCCCGGCCCTCGGCGGCGCGGGCCTCCCACATCAGGGCGACGGTCATGAGTACAGGTTGTCCTTGCTGATCTCGTGCACATGGTCGTGGTCGTGCACGTGGGCACCGGGCACATGGGGCTCCGTGACCGGCAGCGAGGAGTCCGCGGAGAGGTCCAGGTCGGACGCCGGGCGGTTGCGCGCCACCATCTCCGCGCCCAGCGCGGCGACCATGGCCCCGTTGTCCGTGCAGAGCTTCGGCCTGGGTACGCGCAGCCGGATGCCGGCCTTCTCGCACCGCTCCTCGGCGAGCGCGCGGAGCCGCGAGTTGGCCGCGACGCCGCCGCCGATCATCAGGTGGTCGACGCCCTCGTCCTTGCAGGCCCGGACGGCCTTGCGGGTGAGGACGTCCACGACGGCCTCCTGGAAGGACGCCGCCACGTCCCGTACGGGGATGTCCTCGCCGGCCGCGCGCTTCGCCTCGATCCAGCGGGCCACGGACGTCTTGAGGCCGGAGAACGAGAAGTCGTACGCCGGGTCGCGCGAGCCGGTCAGTCCGCGGGGGAAGGCGATCGCCTTCGGGTCGCCCTCCCGTGCCAGCCGGTCGATGACCGGGCCGCCGGGGAAGCCGAGGTCCAGCACCCGGGCGATCTTGTCGAAGGCCTCGCCCGCCGCGTCGTCGATGGTCGCGCCGAGCGGCCGTACGTCGCTGGTGATGTCCGGGGCCAGCAGCAGCGAGGAGTGCCCGCCGCTCACCAGCAGCGCCATCGTCGGCTCGGGCAGCGGGCCGTGCTCCAGCTGGTCGACGCAGATGTGCGAGGCCAGGTGGTTCACCCCGTACAGCGGCTTGTTCAGGGCGTACGCGTACGCCTTGGCGGCGGACACGCCGACGAGCAGCGCCCCGGCGAGTCCCGGGCCGGCCGTGACGGCGATGCCGTCGAGGTCGCGGGCGCTGATCCCGGCGTCCTTCAGGGCGCGCTCGATGGTGGGGACCATCGCCTCCAGGTGTGCGCGCGAGGCGATCTCCGGGACGACCCCGCCGAAGCGGGCGTGCGTCTCGACGCTGGAGGCGACGGCGTCGGCGAGGAGCGTCGTGCCGCGCACGATGCCGACGCCGGTCTCGTCGCAGGAGGTCTCGATACCGAGTACGAGCGGTTCGTCAGCCATCAATCTGTCTCTGTCTCTGTTCCTTGTACGGTCAGGCGCATGACGAGTGCGTCGATGTTCCCCGGCTGGTAGTAGCCACGGCGGAAGCCGATGGGCTCGAAGCCGAAGCGTTCGTAGAGCTTCTGCGCGCGGGTGTTGTCGACACGGACCTCCAGGAGCACGGCGGCGCACTCGAAGGCGGTGGCGTGCCGGAGCAGGTCGGTCAGGAGCTCGGATCCGAGGCCGCCGCCCCACTGGCCGCGGCTGACCGCGATCGTCTGGACGTCGGCGAGGTCTCCGGCCGAGGCGAGGCCCGCGTAGCCGACGATCCGGCCGTCGACGGGGTCCTCGGCGACGACGTAGCGGTGGGTGGCGCGGGGGCCGCGCGCACGGGCCAGCTCGGACCAGAACATGCCGGCCGACCAGGCGTCGTCGGGAAACAGCTCGTGCTCGAGCTCCAGCACCGGCTCGATGTCCCACCAGCGCATCTCGCGGAGCACAGCGGTCGCGGTGGTCACTTGGGGGTGACCACCTTGTAGTTCTTCGGGACCTGGGCGTCGGGCCTGCGCAGGTAGAGCGGCTGCGGGGGCAGCAGCGCGGCGCCGGAGGCCAGCCGTTCGGCGGCCAGGGAGGCGAGCGCGCCGGCCGAGACGTGCTCCGGGCCGCGGGCGTCCGGGAAGGCCTCGGGGTAGAGCAGCGCGCCGGCGCCGGCGACGGGCAGTCCGGCGAGCCGGTCGGCGATGTCGGCGGGCCGGTCGACGGCGGGGTCGCCGTCCCGGGTGCGGGGGTCCTCGTACCGCGCCCAGTAGACCTCCTTGCGGCGCGCGTCCGTCGCGACGGCGAACGGGCCTTCGAGGCCGTCCAGGCCGGCGGCGTACGCGAGGGCGTCGAGCGTGCACAGCCCGTGCACCGGCACGGAGAGGGCGGAGGCGAAGGTCGCGGCGGTGACGAGGCCGACGCGCAGCCCGGTGTAGGGGCCGGGACCGACCCCGACGGCCAGGTCGGTCACGGCGTCGAGCTTCACCCCGGCCTCGGCGAGGACCCGGTCGACGGCGGGCAGCAGCAGCTCCCCGTGCCGCCGGGCGTCGACCTGTCCGGTCTCGGCGACGACGGAGGTCCCGTCGTGGAGGGCGACGGTGACGGCGGGGGTGGCGGTATCCATGGCGAGCAGCAGCACACGAACAGCCTACGGCTCCGCCGACCCGGTCACGGCAGCCTGTGGAGCGTCCCGGTCTCCCCTGCGGCTGCTGGTACCGTCGCCGGGTATACGCGTGTACGACGTAAATGCTTGTACGACATGCGACGGACGCATGTGAAAGGGGACCTCACGGTGGCAAGGGGCAGCTCGGGAATCGTGGCCGGGCTCACCGCCGCGGCGTTGGCCGCGGTCTGTTTCCTCGCCTACCAGGCGTCGGCGAACGCGCCGGACTCGGTCGCGGCGCCCTCGGCGCAGACCTCCGGCTCCACGGCCGCTCCCACCGAGAAGCCGAAGCCCACGAAGCAGCCGCTCGCGGTTCCCGAGGACTCGGACACGGGGACCCGCGTCGTGTACGCGCTGAAGGACCGCCGGGTGTGGATCGTGGACGACCAGGAGAAGGCGCTCCGGACGTTCACGGTGATGCCGAGCTCCGTGAGCCCGCTCCCCGGCGTGTACCAGGTGTCCTCGCGCTCCGGCAGCATCAAGGGCTCGGACGGCGTCCTGATCGAGCACGTGGTGCGCTTCGCGAACGTCGGCGACGTCTCCGTGGGCTTCAGTGCCGCGCAGGACGGCTCGATGCCGACCCCGGACCCCACGATGAAGACCGGCGGGGTGCGGATGAAGCGGGCTGACGGCGACGCGCTGTGGACCTTCGCCACGGTCGGCGTGAAGGTCGTCGTCGTCCCGTAGCCCGGCGTCCGGCGTCCCCGTCGGGCCGTGAGCCCCGGCGCCCCGTGGCCCCGTGAGCCTTTCGGGTCCGGTGGCTCAGGCAGCCGCGGCGGGTCCCGTGTCCTCGGACCCGTCCTCGTCGGCCTGGTCGTCACGGGGCGGCGTCGAGACCGCCGTCGCGGCGGCACAGGAGGCCAGCAGGTCCTTCATGGACACCGCGGACACCGACGGCGTCCCCGCCTGCGGCGACTGCGGCTGCACTTCACGCTCGGGTGCCGGCATGGATGCCTCCTCGGGCTTCGACGAGAGGCGTGGTTAGGTAGACCTAACTACACCCCTGCCTCCATGTGACCACGAGGGGCCGCCCCTGCGCAACATTTTACCGACGAGCTGTCGGAAAACATCGGCGCACGGGGGTGCGGACGCCGCTTCCCGCGGCCGGGCCCGGCCCGTGGTCAGGCCCCCGCCAGCTCCGCGCCCAGTCCCGCCCAGCGTGCGCCGATGCCCACCAGGGTCACCCTGCGGCGTTCGTCGTCGGTGTCGCCGACCGCGCGGTCGATCACCACGCGCAGCCGGTGCTCCGAGAGCTCCTCGACCTTGCCGTCGCCCCACTCCACGACGATCACCGACTCCGGCAGCGAGACGTCGAGGTCCAGGTCCTCCATCTCGTCGAGTCCGCCGCCCAGGCGGTACGCGTCGACGTGGACCAGGGCCGGGCCCTCGCCCAGCGGGGGATGGACCCGGGCGATCACGAAGGTCGGCGAGGTGACGGCACCGCGCACCCCGAGGCCCTCACCGAGGCCGCGGGTCAGGGTGGTCTTGCCCGCACCGAGCTCGCCGGTGAGCATCACCAGGTCGCCGGGGGCCAGCACACCGGCGATCCGGCGGCCCAGCTCCTTCATCTCTTCGGGGGACTCGACGGCGACGTCCAGGGTGACGGTGCCCGGTGCGGCGGATCCGCCCGCCGGGCCGTTGTGCGCTGCTTCCATACCGGCCAACGGTAGAGGATCAGCGCCCCTGGGCCGGAACGGCTCCGATCCGCACCAGCAGGTCCGCGAGCCGGTCGGTGACCGTCTCGGGGTGCTCCAGCATCACCAGATGACCGGCGTCCGGCACGATGACCAGCTCCGCGTCCGGGAGTTCGTCCGCGATGGCCTCGCTGTGCGAACTGGGCGTCACCAGGTCCTTGTCCCCGGCCAGGATCAGCACCGGGATGTCGCGGAAGGCGGGCAGGGCCCCGCTCTTGTCGTGCTCGGTGAAGGCCGGGTAGAACTCGGCGACCACGTCGATCGGGGTGGACTCGATGAGCCGCTCCGCGAAGCGCGCGACCGCCGGGTCCACGTCCCGTGACCCGAACGAGTACCGCTTGATCAGCCCCGCGAACAGGTCGGCGGTGGCCCGCCGTCCGCGCTCCACCAGCTCCGCCTGCGAGCCGAGCGCCTTCAGCACCCCGGGCAGCACCCGGCGCACCGCGTTCACGCCCGCCACCGGCAGCCCGAAGTTCACCTCGCCGAGCTTCCCGCTCGACGTCCCGACGAAGGCGACGGCGGCCACCCGGTCACGGATCAGCTCCGGGTAGCGGTCGGCGAGCGCCATCATCGTCATCCCGCCCATGGAGTGCCCGACCAGCACCAGCGGGCCCTCGGGGGCCGCCGCGTCGATGACCGCCTTCAGGTCGCGGCCGAGCTGGTCGATGCCGACCGGTACGCCCTCGGCCTGCGCACGGCCCCGCTCGGAGCGGCCGTGGCTGCGCTGGTCCCAGTGCACGGTGCGGACCAGGCCGCGCAGCGCGGCGCGCTGGAAGTGCCAGGAGTCCTGGCCCAGGCAGTAGCCGTGGCTGAAGACGACGGTCAGGGGCGCGGGGTCCTTGCTGCCGAAGAGCCTGCGCCGGCGCGGCCCCGAAGCCGCCTGGGCGCCGGCCCGCGTGGCCGCACGGCTCGTCCCGCTGTCCGGCTCGATCTCGTCGACCTCGTAGTACAGCTCGGTGCCGTCGTCGGCGATCGCCCGGCCGGGCTGCCCGCGCAGCGAGCCGTACGGCCCGGAGGCGTCCAGTGCGAGGCGGGCCTTCTTGCGCATGCCCCGGCCCACGGTGAGCCGCTCGACGGCGACGCCCGCGGCCGCGCCCGCGGCGATGACGCCTATCGCCGCCCCGGCGATGCCCGCCCGGCGCCAGCCGGCCGCCGCGACGGCCGCCGTCGCCATCACGTCCTCCGCGCTGGTCTCGCTCACCGTGCCGTGCTCCTTCGTCGTCGTTGTCCGCAGGAACCGCCGGACCATGATCCATGATCCGGGGTGAGCCGGGGGTCAGTCCCGGCCGGAGTCCTCGTGGAGATGGACGCGGGGGACGCGCGCTCCGATGCGCGTGACGATCTCGTACGCGATCGTGTCCGCCGCCCGGGCCCAGTCCTCCGCACCGGGTTCGCCCCGGTCGCCCGGTCCGAACAGCACCGCCTCGGCGCCCGCTTCGAGGGTGTCGCCCCCGAGGTCGACCACGAACTGGTCCATGGCCACCCGGCCCGCGATCCTGCGGACGGCGCCTCCGACGAGGACGGGGCCCCGGCCCGAGGCGTGGCGCGGGATGCCGTCCGCGTAGCCGACGGGCACCAGGGCGAGCGTCGTCTCGGCGGGGGTCGTGTAGTGGTGCCCGTAGCTGATCCCGTGGCCCGGGGGCACCCGCTTGACCAGGGCGACGGAGGCGGCGAGCGTCATGACGGGCCGCAGTCCGAAGTCGGCCGGGGTGCCCAGCTCGGGGCTGGGCGAGATGCCGTACATCGCGATGCCGGTGCGCACGAGGTCGAAGTGGGACTCGGGCACCGTGAGCGTCGCCGGGGAGTTGGCGATGTGCCGCACCTCGGGGCGGCAGCCCTCCTTCTCGGCGTAGGCCACCATGTCGCGGAAGACGTTCAGCTGGGCGGCGATCGAGGGGTGGCCGGGCTCGTCGGCGCAGGCGAAGTGCGACCAGAGGCCGGTGACGCGCAGGAGGCCCGCCTCCTCGGCGGCGCGGGCCGCGGAGACGAGTTCCGGCCAGTCGGCGGGCTGGCAGCCGTTGCGCCCGAGGCCCGTGTCGGCCTTGAGCTGGACGCGGGCCGGCACGCCGGCCTCCGCGGCGGCCGCGGCGACCTCGTCCAGCGCCCACATCCCGCTCACCGAGACATCGACATCGGCCTCGATCGCCTCGCGCCAGGGCCCGCCGGGCGTCCACAGCCAGCACATCATCCGGCCGCCGATGCCGGCCGCACGCAGCGCGAGCGCCTCCTGCGGGGTGGCGGTGCCCAGCCAGGCCGCACCCGCCTCCTGGGCCGCCCTGGCGCAGGGCAGCGCGCCGTGCCCGTACGCGTCGGACTTCACCACGGCCATGAGCTGTGCCCCGGACGCCCGCGCGCGCAGTTCGCGCACGTTGGCGCGCAGTGCGGCGAGGTCGATCTCGGCACGGGCTCTCAGGGTCGCTGTCTCGTTCATCGCGCCCAGTGTCTCAGAGCCGTACGCCTGTGCCTGAGACCTCTGTGCCCGGTGAGGCGGTCACCGGTGGTCGAGGGCCTGCTCCAGATGGCCGACGAGGACCGGTACATGGCTGGCCGGAACGTCCTTCACCGCCGTGACGAGGGTGACGGCGCCGCCCCGGCGCAGCAGGGCGAGGAGCTGCTCGACGGCCTCGGTGTGCACGGGGTCGCCGAGCTCGGCCCGGTAGCGGTCCGCGAACGCGTCGTACCGGGTGTCGCGGTCCTCGTGGTACCAGGTGCGGAGCTCCTTCGAGGGCGTCACGTCCTTGGCCCACAGGTCGACCGCGGCGTGTTCCTTGGAGATCCCGCGGGGCCAGAGCCGGTCGACGAGCACCCGGGTGCCGTCGTCCTCCTCCGGCGGGTCGTAGACCCTGCGTACGCGGATGTCGCTGCCGCTGCCCACGACCGACCACCTTCCGTTCCCGTGCTTCCAGCCTGGATCAGGCCCGCACGTCCCGCCAGGCGGCCGGTACGGCGTCCGCGACGTCCTGCGCGGTGACCGGCGCCCCGTCGGAGGTCCGGCGTGCCGCGAGCCCGTGGAGGTAGGCGCCCACCGACGCCGCGTCGCGCGGCGCGAGGCCGGCGGCCAGCAGCGAGCCGGTCAGCCCGGAGAGCACGTCGCCGCTGCCGGCCGTGGCCAGCCAGGAGGTGCCGGTCGGGTTGACCCGCACGGGCGTGTCCCCGCGCTCCGCGACGAGGGTCGTCGAGCCCTTCAGCAGCACCGTGGCCCGGAAGCGCTCGGCCAGTTCCCGTACGGCGGCGAGCCGTCCCGCCTCGACCTCCTCGCGCTCCACGCCGAGCAGCGCCGCGGCCTCGCCGGCGTGCGGGGTGAGGACGGTGGCGGAGGTCCGGGCGCGTACGGCCGCCATGTCCATCAGCCGCAGCCCGTCGGCGTCGACCAGCACGGGGACGTCCGCGGCCAGCACGTCGGAGACCGCTCCGGCCGCCTGTGCGCCGTCGCCGAGCCCGGGGCCGACCACCCACGCCTGGACGCGCCCGGCCTTCGACGGCGGGCCGGGGTGCACCAGGGTCTCCGGGAAGCGGGCGATCACCGCGTCGGCCCCGGGGCCCGCGTACCGCACGGCTCCGGCGCCGCCGCGCAGCGCCCCGGCGACGGCGAGCACGGCCGCGCCCGGGTAGCGCTCCGAGCCGGCCGCGACGCCGACGACCCCGCGCCGGTACTTGTCGCTCTCGGCGTCGGGTTCGGGCAGCAGGGCGGCCACATCGGCGTACTGGAGGGCCTCCAGGTCCGGGCGGGCCGGCAGCTCCGCGGCGAGGCCGATGTCGACGAGCCGGAGGGCGCCCGCCCGTTCGGCGGCGGGGTCGATGAGCAGCCCCGGCTTGTACGTGCCGAAGGTGACGGTCGCGTCCGCCCGTACGGCGGCGCCGAGCACCTGGCCGGTGTCCGCCTCGACCCCGCTCGGCAGGTCGACGGCCAGCACGGGCGCGTGGCCGGCGGTGACCGCGCGGACCAGCTCCGCCGCCTCGGGGCGCAGTCCCCCGCGCCCGCCGATGCCGGTGATGCCGTCGACGACGAGGTCCACGGGGCCCAGCCCGTCCGGGCCGTCCAGGACCTGCCCGCCGGCCGCCAGCAGGGCGTCCAGCGCGGCCCGGTGCACCTTGTCCGGGGTGGTCAGCAGGGCCCGTACGCCGGCACCGCGCCGGGCCAGCCGGGCGCCCGCGTACAGCGTGTCGCCGCCGTTGTCGCCGCTGCCTACGAGGAGCAGGACCCGGGATCCGTACACCCGGCCGTGGCGCCGGAGCAGGTCGCCGCAGGCCACTGCGAGCCCGGCGGCGGCGCGCTGCATGAGCGCGCCCTCCGGGAGGCGTGCCATGAGCGCCTTCTCGGCGTTCCGTACGGTCTCGACGCTGTAGGCGTGTCGCATACCTCAACCCTCCGCGATCACCACGGCCGACGCCACCCCCGCGTCGTGGCTGAGCGAGACGTGCCAGCTGCGTACGCCGAGCTCGGCCGCCCGCGCGGCGACGGTGCCGGTGACTTCCAGGCGCGGCCGGCCGCTGTCCTCGACGCACACCTCGGCGTCGGTCCAGAGCAGCCCGCCCGGTGCGCCGAGCGCCTTGGCCAGGGCCTCCTTCGCGGCGAACCTGGCCGCCAGCGAGGCGATCCCCCGCCGTTCCCCGCCCGGCAGCAGCAACTCCCGTTCCAGGAAGAGACGCTCGGCCAGCTGGGGTGTACGCCCCAGCGCGGCGCCGAAGCGTTCGATCTCCGCCACATCGATCCCGACCCCAATGATCACGCGCTCACTCACTCATTCGACTGTCACGGACTTCGCCAGGTTGCGCGGCTGGTCCACCTCGTTGCCCCGGGCGGTCGCCAGCTCGCAGGCGAAAACCTGCAACGGCACCGTGGCGACCAGCGGCTGAAGCAGCGTAGGCGTAGCGGGGATCCGGATGAGGTGATCCGCGTACGGGACGACCTCCTCGTCGCCCTCCTCCGCGATGACGACCGTACGGGCGCCACGGGCCCTGATCTCCTGGATGTTCGAGACGATCTTGTCGTGCAGCACCGAACGGCCGCGCGGGGACGGCACGATCACGACGACCGGCAGGCCCTCGTCGATCAGGGCGATCGGCCCGTGCTTGAGCTCCCCCGCGGCGAAGCCCTCGGCGTGCATGTACGCGAGCTCCTTGAGCTTCAGGGCGCCTTCCATGGCCACCGGGTAGCCGACGTGGCGGCCCACGAAGAGCACGGTGTCGTGGGAGGCGAGCGAGCGGGCCAGTTCGCGCACCGGCTCCATGGTTCCCAGCACCCGGTCGACCGCACCCGACATCTCGGAGAGCTGGCGCACGACCGTGCGGATCTCGTCGCCCCACTTGGTGCCGCGCACCTGGCCGAGGTAGAGCGCGACGAGGTAGCAGGCGACGAGCTGGGTGAGGAACGCCTTGGTGGAGGCGACGGCGACCTCCGGCCCGGCGTGGGTGTAGAGGACCGCGTCCGACTCCCTGGGGATGGTCGACCCGTTCGTGTTGCAGATGGCGAGGACCTTCGCTCCCTGCTCACGGGCGTGCCGTACCGCCATCAGCGTGTCCATCGTCTCGCCCGACTGCGAGATGGCGACGACGAGGGTGCGCTGGTCCAGGATCGGGTCGCGGTAGCGGAACTCGCTGGCGAGCTCCGTCTCGCAGGGCAGCCGGGTCCAGTGCTCGATGGCGTACTTGGCGATCATCCCGGCGTGGAAGGCGGTCCCGCAGGCGATGACGACGACCTTGTCGACCTCGCGGAGCACGGTCTGCGGGATGCGCACCTCGTCGAGGTGGAGCGTGCCCGAGCCGTCGACCCGGCCGAGCAGCGTGTCGGCGACCGCCTTGGGCTGGTCGGCGATCTCCTTGAGCATGAAGGAGGCGTAGCCGCCCTTCTCGGCGGCCGAGGCGTCCCAGTCCACGTGGTACTCGCGTACGTCGGCGGGCCGGCCGTCGAATCCGGTGACCGTCACCCCGTCCCGGCGCAGCTCGACGACCTGGTCCTGGCCCAGCTCGATCGCGTCCCGGGTGTGTGCGATGAAGGCGGCGACATCGGAGGCGAGGAACATCTCCCCCTCCCCGACCCCCACCACGAGCGGCGAGTTCCGCCGGGCCCCGACCACCACGTCGGGCTCGTCCGCGTGCACGGCGACCAGGGTGAACGCGCCCTCCAGCTGCCGGCACACCTGCCGCATGGCCTCCGCAGGATCGCCGCTGGACGAGTACGCCTCGGCGAGCAGGTGGGCGACCACCTCGGTGTCGGTCTCGGAGGTCAGGTCGTGGCCCCGCCCGGCCAACTCCTCGCGCAGACCGGCGAAGTTCTCGATGATCCCGTTGTGCACGACGGCGACGCGGCCCGCGTTGTCGAGGTGCGGGTGGGCGTTGGCGTCGGTGGGCCCGCCGTGCGTGGCCCAACGGGTGTGCCCGATCCCGGTGTTCCCGCCCGGCAGCGGCCGGTCCTTGAGCTCCTTCTCCAGATTGAGGAGCTTGCCCGCCTTCCGCGCCGCGGCGAGCCCCCCGTCCGCGAGGACGGCGACCCCCGCGGAGTCGTACCCCCGGTACTCCAGCCGCTTCAGCCCCGCGACCACGACATCCTGCGCCGACTGCGCCCCGACATAACCCACGATTCCGCACATATCGGCACCATAAGGCCGCGCGGGGGCGGGCGACAGCAGGGGCGGGCCACGCGGGGGCGCCCGGGGTGCCCGGCGCTCCGGCACCGCGGAACCGCTCCCCCACGTGACCGACCCCACCCTCCACTCCGTTAAAACTCCCGCAACAATGAACGGGTGATCACCTCAGCCGCACGGAGCCCCCGCCGCACCGAGCACGCGCCGACGCCCTACGTCGACCTGACCCGGGCCGAGTGGAGCGCCCTGCGTGACAAGACGCCGCTGCCGCTGAGCGCCGAGGAGGTCGAGAAGCTGAGAGGGCTCGGTGACGTCATCGACCTCGACGAGGTCCGGGACGTCTATCTGCCGCTCTCCCGGCTGCTGAACCTCTACGTCCAGGCCACCTCGGGCCTGCGCGGCGCCCTGAACACCTTCCTGGGGGACGCGGGCAACGGGCACGGTGAGCAGCGCGGCACCCCGTTCGTCATAGGGGTCGCCGGAAGCGTCGCCGTCGGCAAGTCCACCACCGCCCGCATCCTCCAGGCGCTGCTGGCGCGGTGGCCGGAGCACCCCCGGGTGGAGCTGGTGACGACCGACGGGTTCCTGCTCCCGATGAAGGAGCTGGAGGCGCGCGGCCTGATGTCGCGCAAGGGGTTCCCCGAGTCGTACGACCGCCGGGCGCTGACCCGGTTCGTCGCCGACATCAAGGCCGGCAAGGACGAGGTGACGGCCCCCGTCTACTCGCACCTGATCTACGACATCGTGCCGGGCGAGCGGCTGACCGTGCGCCGCCCCGACATCCTGATCGTCGAGGGGCTGAACGTGCTCCAGCCCGCGCTGCCCGGCAAGGACGGCCGGACCAGGGTCGGGCTCGCGGACTACTTCGACTTCAGCGTGTACGTCGACGCGAGGGCCGAGGACATCGAGAACTGGTACCTCCACCGCTTCCGCAGGCTGCGTGAGACGGCGTTCCAGAACCCGTTCTCGTACTTCCGCAAGTACACGCAGGTCTCCGAGGCGGAGGCGCTGGACTACGCGCGCACCATGTGGCGGACCATCAACAAGCCGAATCTGCTGGAGAACGTGGCGCCGACGCGCGGCCGTGCCACTCTGGTGCTGCGCAAGGGGCCGGACCACAAGGTCCAGCGTCTGTCGCTGCGCAAGCTCTGACCCGGAAAGGGTGCGCCCGTGCTGCATCTGCGCCTCATCGTGCCCGCCGACCGCAGCGACGAGGTCGTCGAGCTGATCGAACGGACCCTCGGCACCGCCCATGTCGCGGTGCTCGCGGGTGCCGCCCGGAACCCGGCGGGCGATGTGGTCCTGTGCGACGTGGCCCGCGAGTCGGGTGACGAACTCATCGGCGCCCTGCGGGAGATGGGCATCGACGACAGCGGTTCCATCACCGTCGAGAACATGGACCTCACGCTCTCCAGGCGGGCCGACGAGGCCGAGCGGGCGGCCCCGGGCGAGGGCGCGGACGCGGTGCTCTGGGAAGAGCTGAGCGAGGTGACCCATGAGGAGTCGACGTTCAGCGCCACCTATGTCGCCTTCCTCGCCGTCGCGACGATGCTCGCCGCGTGCGGGGTGATGCTCGACAACACGGTCCTGATCGTGGGCGCGATGGCGGTGGGCCCGGAGTTCGGCCCGCTGGCCGGGATCTCGACGGCGCTGGTGCAGCGTGCGCCCCGGCTGGTGGCCCGCTCGCTGTGGGCGCTGATCGGCGGCTTCGCCGCGGCGATGGTCCTGACGGCCGGTTTCTCCTGGCTGATGGACGCGTTCGGGCTGTTCGACGCCCGCATGGTCACGGCGGACCGCCCCAACACGGGCTTCATCTGGCACCCGGACTGGATGTCGTTCGTGGTGGCGCTCCTGGCGGGCGTCGCCGGGACGCTCTCGCTGACCTCGGCGAAGTCCGGCGCGCTGATCGGCGTGGCGATCTCGGTGACCACGGTGCCGGCGGCCGCCAACGCCGCGATCGCCTTCAGCTACCAGGACTTCCAGCAGACCTGGGGGTCCTCGGAACAGCTGCTGGCCAACCTGGGCGGCATCGTCCTGGCCGGGACGCTGACCCTGCTGATCCAGAAGGCGCTGTGGCACACGAGCCGGCGTACGGTGAACGGCCGTTGACGCATGGGCCCCGGCCGTGACGGACCGGCAATGTGGCGCGGCCCGAGGCTGCCGTACACCGCACAAGCCGGGGCGGCCCGGCCGGTGACAGGATCCCGGGTATGAGCGATGCCCGGGAAGTGAGCGCCCATCCGCTCCGCGGACGCGCCCAGTGGTTCTCCGTCGCCCTCGGGGCGGCCGGGGCCGGCCTGGCCGGGGTGCGCGTGGTGTACGCGGGCCGCTTCCTGGACGTATGGGCGTCGGTGGGCCTGCTGTGCGCGCTGCTCGGCCTCGTCTGTCTGTACGCGGCCACCACCCGGGTGAGCGCGGACGCCCACGGCCTGCACACCCGTACCCTGCTACGCCGTCGGCACATCCCGTGGTCGGGCATAGCGGATCTCCGTACGTACATCCAGTACGGGCGGAACCAGCAGGTCCACCGGGTCAGCGTGCTGCTGAGCGACGGCCGCGCCCGTCGGCTGCCGCTCCCGCTGAGCGCGTCCTCCGGCGACCGCCCCGCGTTCGACGCGGAGCTGGAGGCGCTCCGCGCCCTGCACCGCCGGTACGGCGCCCCCGGGTCCGGCCACGACCCCGTCATCTCGTACCGCGCCGCCGGGCGCGGCACGGCCGTCCCGGCGCTCCTGTGCGTGCTGCTGCTCGCGGGCGCGGGCCTGGCCGCATGGTTCGTGCCGGTCGTCGGGGCGGAGAAGGAGGCGTGGACGTCGGCCGTCCCGTGCACCGCCGGGACTCCCGCCGAGGAGCGCGGGGAGTGCCTGAGCACCCGGCACGCGGTCATCGCCCGGGCGGAGGTCAGCCGGGGGAAGCAGAGCAGCTGGCTGTACTTCGCCGACGGCCGGCCGCTGGAGCGGCTGGGGGTCTCGCGGGAGGGGGCCAGGGGGTTCCACGCCGGTGACGAGGTCGAACTGACCGTCTGGCGGCACCGGGTGAGGGAGGTCGCCGCCGAACACCACGTGTGGCGCGAGCACTTCACCGGCGCCGGGGAGGTGGCCGTCATCGCGGCCCTGTGCGCGCTCGGCGCGGGCTACCCCGGTGCCCGGATCCTGCTGCACCGGCGCGGCCGCCGGCTGCCGGACGACGAGGTCCTCCCCTCCGCCCTGCCGTTCGCGGCCGCGCTCGTCGGTACGGCCGTGTGGCTGCTGCCGCTCTGCTACCTCCACCCCAGGGGCCCGGCCGGCTCTCCCGTGGCCCTGGTCTGGGCGGTGTCGGGGGCCGTGGCCACGTTCGGGATGTTCGCCTGGGCGTGGCGCGCCACCCGTATCCGTACGCCCGGCGAGGGCGCCCCTTCCCACGGGCGGCGGGAGAAGGGGGAGCGGTTCCTCGCCGCCCGGTTCCTGGAGCACACCGACTACAACCCGAACGGCTTCGGCACCCACGTCGTCCTGGGGGACGGCCCGCCGGCGGTGACCCCCCACCCCGGTCCGGGCCGGTTCGCGGCGCGGCGGATCCCGGTGGAGCGGCTGACCGTGACGGGAGTGCGGCGTGTCCGGGGCAGCGACGGCGACACCGTCGCCAGGGGCTGGCACGTCGCCGAACTCGACGACGCGGGCGAACCCGTCCGCCTCGCGGCCGCCCCCGCCGACCTGGCCGCCATCCTCCGGGAGCTGGAGGCCGGACGCGGGACGGCCCCGGCGGTGGAGCCGGGGCCGTCCGTCTGAGCGACGGTCCGTCAGCCGAGCGCGGACTTCACCACATCGGCCAGCTGCCCGGCCACCGCGCGCGCCTGTTCGAGGTCGGCGGCCTCGACCATGACCCGTACGAGCGGCTCGGTGCCCGACTTGCGCAGCAGGACGCGGCCGGTGTCGCCCAGCGCGTGCTCGGCCTGGGACACCGCGGCGGCCACCTCGGGGGAGGTGTCCACGCGGGACTTGTCGACGTCCGGCACGTTGATGAGGACCTGCGGGAGGCGCTGCATCACACCCGCCAGGTCGGCGAGCGTACGTCCGGTGGCGGCGACCCGGGCCGCGAGCATCAGCCCGGTCAGGGTGCCGTCACCCGTCGTGGCGTGGTCCAGGACGATGACGTGGCCGGACTGCTCGCCACCGAGCGCGAAGCCCTCGGCCTTCATCGACTCCAGGACGTAGCGGTCGCCGACGGCGGTCTGGACGAGCTGGATGCCCTCGCGCTCCATCGCCATCTTGAAGCCCAGGTTCGACATGACCGTACCGACGACGGTGTCCTTGCGCAGGTGGCCCGCCTCGCGCATGGCGAGGGCCAGCACGGCGAGGATCTGGTCGCCGTCGACCTCGGCGCCGGTGGCGTCCACGGCCAGGCAGCGGTCGGCGTCGCCGTCGTGCGCGATGCCGAGGTCGGCGCCGTGCTCGACGACGGCGGCCCGCAGCAGCTCCAGGTGCGTGGAGCCGCAGCCGTCGTTGATGTTCAGGCCGTCCGGCTCGGCACCGATGGTGACGACCTCGGCCCCGGCCCGGGCGAACGCCTCGGGCGAGACACGGGCGGCGGCGCCGTGCGCCTCGTCGAGGACGACCTTCAGCCCGTCGAGCCGGTTCGGGAGGACACCGATGAGGTGGGCGACGTAACGGTCGAAGCCCTCGTTGTAGTCGGTGACACGGCCCACGCCGGCGCCGGTCGGACGGTTCCACGGCTCACCGGTGCGGTGCTGCTCGTAGACCGTCTCGATGCGGTCCTCCAGCTCGTCGGCGAGCTTGTGCCCGCCCCGCGCGAAGAACTTGATGCCGTTGTCCGGCATGGCGTTGTGGCTCGCCGACAGCATGACGCCGATGTCCGCGCCGAGCGCCCCGGTGAGGTACGCCACGGCGGGGGTGGGCAGCACCCCGACGCGCAGGACGTCGACACCGGCGCTGGCCAGGCCCGCCACGACGGCGGCCTCCAGGAACTCCCCGGACGCGCGGGGGTCACGGCCCACCAGCGCGGTCGCCCGATGCCCCTCGAAGGTGCCCGCCTCGGCCAGCACGTGCGCCGCCGCGACCGAGAGCCCGAGCGCGAGCTCGGCTGTCAGGTCCGCGTTGGCGACGCCGCGCACGCCGTCCGTGCCGAAGAGTCGTCCCACTGGTGTCCTCCGAAGGTGCTCCGAAACCGCAAAACCAAAGTAATCAAAACAGGGCGAAGCGAGGCAAGGCACAACAAAGAAGGGTGCGCCCGAGGCTGCCGACCCGATAAAC
This sequence comes from Streptomyces sp. NPDC104381, assembly GCF_055583745.1. Lineage (NCBI taxonomy): Bacteria > Bacillati > Actinomycetota > Actinomycetes > Kitasatosporales > Streptomycetaceae > Streptomyces > Streptomyces sp. NPDC104381. The sequence goes on along the minus strand of NZ_JBVJNK010000006.1, from coordinate 488,753 downwards.
ATGCAAACGTCTTAAGCCGTTATACGCCCGCGAGGGCTGATAAACGAACGCCCCAGCAGCACGAGGTGTGCCGCCGGGGCGAACGTGTAAAGCAGGCGCGATTTAGCGCTTGCTGTACTGCGGGGCCTTACGGGCCTTCTTGAGACCGGCCTTCTTGCGCTCGACCGCACGGTCGTCGCGGGAGAGGAAGCCGGCCTTCTTCAGCGTGGCGCGGTTGTTGTCCACGTCCGCCTCGTTCAGCGCGCGGGCCACACCGAGGCGCAGGGCGCCGGCCTGACCGGAGACGCCGCCACCCGAGATGCGGGCGATGACGTCGTAGCGGCCGTCGAGCTCGAGCACCTTGAAGGGCTCGTTGACTTCCTGCTGGTGCACCTTGTTGGGGAAGTAGTCCTCGAGGGTGCGACCGTTGATCTTCCACTTGCCGGTGCCCGGGACGATCCGGACGCGGGCGATGGCGTTCTTGCGACGGCCAAGGCCGGCCGCGGGCTGCGGGTCGCCGAAGCGGCCCGCGAGCGACTCGGAGGTGTACTCACCCTCGACGGGGACCTCCGACTCGAAGGTGGTCACCTCGGCGAAGGTCTCTTCGCCCTCGGTGCCCTCGACGGGCGTCTCTGCAGTGGTCTCGGCCACGATTCTCCTCAGATCTTTCTTTGACGTCTTAGGGGGGAGGCCGGAACTACTGCGCGACCTGGGTGATCTCGAACGGGACCGGCTGCTGCGCAGCGTGCGGGTGCTGGTCGCCCGCGTAGACCTTGAGCTTCGAGATCATCTGACGACCCAGGGTGTTCTTGGGGATCATGCCCTTGATGGCCTTCTCGATGGCCTTCTCGGGGTTCTTCGCGAGGAGCTCGTCGTAACGCACCGAACGGAGACCGCCCGGGAAGCCCGAGTGGCGGTACGCCATCTTCTGGGTCTTCTTGTTGCCGGAGAGGTGGACCTTCTCGGCGTTGATGATGATGACGAAGTCGCCCATGTCCATGTGGGGGGCGTAGATCGCCTTGTGCTTGCCTCGGAGGAGGTTCGCGGCCGTGGTGGCCAGACGGCCGAGGACGATGTCCTCAGCGTCGATGATGTGCCACTGGCGAGTGACATCGCCGGGCTTGGGGCTGTACGTACGCACTTCGTAGCCTTCGCTTCTTCAGTGGATGAGGTCCAGACACATGGCACCCCTGAAGCGATCATGCAGCTGGGGCTCACAGTGCCGGGGACAATGCCCGTATGCGAGCCACTGGTAACTGCTCCAGAGAACCTACGCAGGGGCTCCGCGCGGTGAGAACGACCGAGCCCGTACGTATAACAACCCCCGACAGTACCCGCCCCGCCCGGGACCGGTCAAAACGCGCCGGACCTACCGCTTCCGCTCGACCCTGCGCTCGTCCCAGACGGGCTCCGTGGACTCCCGTACCACCCCGTCCGAGCCGAAGACCAGGTACCGGTCGAAGGACTTCGCGAACCAGCGGTCGTGGGTGACCGCCATGACCGTCCCGTCGTACGCCTCCAGGCCGTCCTGGAGGGCCTCGGCCGACTCCAGGTCCAGGTTGTCCGTCGGCTCGTCCAGCAGCAGCGCGGTCGTGCCGGCCAGCTCCAGGAGCAGGATCTGGAACCGCGCCTGCTGCCCGCCGGAGAGCCGCTCGAAGGCCTGGTCGCCCTGGCGCTCCAGCTCGTAGCGCCGCAGCACCCCCATCGCGCCGCCCCGGTCCTTGGCGTGCTCCGTCCAGAGGATCTCCACCAGCGTCTTGCCGAGCAGCTCCGGGTGGGCGTGCGTCTGCGCGAAGTGTCCGGGCACGACCCGGGCGCCGAGCTTCCACTCACCGGTGTGCGCCACCGGCTCCCCCGCCAGCAGCCGCAGGAAGTGCGACTTCCCCGACCCGTTGGAGCCGAGCACGGCGACCCGCTCCCCGTAGTAGATCTCCAGGTCGAACGGCTTCATCAGCCCGGTCAGCTCCAGGCCGGTGCACGTCACCGCCCGCACCCCGGTGCGCCCGCCGCGCAGCCGCATCCTGATGTCCTGCTCGCGGGGCGGCTCGGGCGGCGGGCCGGCCTCCTCGAACTTCTTGAAGCGGGTCTGCATCGCGTGGTAGCGGTTCGCCATGTCGGGGCTGTTCGCCGCCTGCTGCCGCATCCGCAGGACGAGCGCCTTCAGCCGCTTGTGCTCCTCCTCCCAGCGCCGCAGGAGCTCCTCGAAGCGTGCGAACCGGTCCTTGCGGGCCTGGTGGTACGTGTCGAAGCCGCCGCCGTGCACCCAGACGTCCGAGCCGGCCGGACTGGGCTCCACGCTGACGATCTTCTCGGCGGCCCGCGAGAGCAGCTCCCTGTCGTGGGAGACGAAGAGCACCGTCTTACGGGTCTCCTTGAGCTTCTCCTCCAGCCACCGCTTCCCGGGGACGTCCAGATAGTTGTCCGGCTCGTCCAGGAGCAGCACCTCGTCCGGGCCGCGCAGCAGCGCCTCCAGGACCAGCCGCTTCTGCTCGCCCCCGCTGAGGGTGCGCACCTCGCGCCACTGCGCCTTCTCGTACGGGACGCCGAGCGCGGCAATGGTGCAGACGTCCCACAGCGTCTCGGCCTCGTAGCCGCGCGCCTCCGCCCAGTCGCTGAGCGCCTGCGCGTACGCCATCTGCGCGGCCTCGTCGTCGACAGTGAGAATGCGCTCCTCGGCCGCGTCGACGGCCTTCGCCGCCTCCCTGATCCGCGGCTGGGCCACGGAGACCAGCAGGTCACGGACGGTCCGCTCGTCCCGTACGGACCCGACGAACTGGGCCATCACCCCGAGCCCGCCGCTCACCGACACCGAGCCGCCGTGCGGCTGGAGCTCCCCGGCGAGGAGCTTCAGGAGGGTCGTCTTGCCCGCCCCGTTGGCACCGACGAGGGCGACGACGGCACCGTCGGCCACCCGGAACGAGGCATCGCCGAGCAGCACCCGTCCGTCCGGTAGGTAGTACTCCAGGTGGCCCGCTTCGAGATGTCCCATGCACAGCATTGTCACGGCATGCCAACCGTTGGCCCAACCGGATTACCGAGGCTCTAGGATTCGCCGCATGAGCTTTGGGCAAGGGGGGCCCTCCTGGGGGCCTGGAGGACCGGGAGAGAGCCGGACTCCGGACTGGGCGGCACTGGCCGAGGCGTCGGCCGCACGCGGCAGGCGCAAGAAGTGGCTGATGATCGGCGGCGGCGCGGTGGCGACCGCCGCGGTGGCCGCGATCGTGGCCACCGCGGTCATCACGACCGACGGCGGCGGCTCATCCCGGGCGGACAAGAACGCGAGCGAGCTGCCGGCCCCGGCCGACCTGCCCTCGGAGTCCGCGCCGGGCCCTTCCTTCTCCTCGGTCGCCCCGCCGCCCCCGCCGGACCCGAAGGACTACATAGCCGACGAGAAGAAGGACAAGGCCCCGGTCACGGTGGACGCCTTCTTCCCCGGCAAGAAACTGACCATGGGCGATCGCGTCTACGCCAAGGGCGCCACCGCCCGTGCGGAGAACTGCGCCACGACGACCCAGGGCGCCCTCGGCTCCATCCTCGACAACAACGGCTGCGACCAGGTCATCCGCGCGACGTACAGCAAGGGCGGCGTCGCGGTCACCGTCGGCCTCGCCGTGTTCGGCACCGAGGCGGAGGCCAGGAAGGCGGCCCAGCAGGCGTCCGGCGGCCTCGCCTCCCTCAGCGGCTCGGGGGTCCCCACGTTCTGCCGCGGCGGATCCGTCTGCCGGCGTACGGCCAACTCCTACGGCCGGTACGCCTACTTCACGATCGGCGGCTACACGAGCGGGAAGAACGTCACCACGGCGGCCAAGGACGTCTACAAGGCCGGTGACGACCTCACCGAGTTCACCTTCCGCCAGATCCGTCACCGCGGTGAGGTCCAGGCCTCGGCGGCCGCAGGTGCCCCCGTCTCCTGACGTACGGCCGTGCTCTCCCCCCCACGCACCAGCTCCGTCCCTCCCCTCGACCGAGGACCTGCCGCCGTGCGTCTGACCGCCCTCTTCACCCTCCCGCGCGTCCTGCGCCACAGTGACGCGGTGGGCGCCGACCTGCCCCCGGACGACGCCGTGGTCCTCGACGCCCCGGACCCCACGCTGCGGGTGGCCCTCGCCGCGGCCGCCGCGGGGGACCACGCCCCGGCCGCCGAGCTGCTCGCCCTCACCCGCGAGCACGCGCAATGGGAGCGCCGGGACACCTGCGTCTCACGTCTCGCCCGCGCCTCGCTGCACCACCCGGGCTGGCTGGACAGCTGGCTGGAGGAGTCCCCGGAGGACCCGGACGCCGTCCTGGTCAAGGCCGACCAGTACGTCTACCAGGCGTGGCAGATACGGACCGGGGCCCGGGCCAGGCACGTCGAGGCCGACCAGTTCCGGGCGTTCCACGCGGTGCTCCGGGACGCGGTGCCGGTGATCTCCGAGGCCGCCGAGCTCAACCCCGACGACCCGGTCCCCTGGCGCGTCGCGCTGACCCAGGCCCGGGGCATCCAGGCGCCGCGGGAGGTGTTCGACACCTATCTGGCCGAGGCGAACGCGCGCGACCCGCACCACGAGGGCTGCCACATCCAGGCGCTCCAGTACCTCTGCGACAAGTGGTTCGGCTCGCACGAGGAGATGTTCGCCTTCGCCGAGCAGGCGGCCGCCCAGGCACCCCCCGGCTCCCGCCTCCACGCGCTGCCGCTCCAGGCCGTCGTCGAGTACCTGATCTCCGACGGGGAGGCCCCCGACCCCGACCCGTACGCCGCCCGCGTCGAGGCCGCGGTGACCCGCGCGCAGGCCCTCTCCGACAGCTACGCCCCCGGGGACCGGGAGGCCGCCGGCTTCCGCAACCACCTGGCCCTGGTCCTCTGGTCGATGAACCGCTACGAGGAGGCCCTCACGGCCTTCCGCACCATCGGGGTGCACGTCACCACCTTCCCCTGGACCTACTTCGGTGACGCCCGCGCGGAGTTCCTGGAGGCCCGCTCCGACACCCGTGTCGAGCTGGCGATGCGGATCCCCTTCTTCCGCCCCTCCCCCCGGCCCCCGGCCACCGGCGCCCCCGACTGGGAGCGCGAACTGGCACCGCGCTCGGTCGCCATCGCCTCCACCGGCCCCACCGAGGTGGCCCAGGCCGCCCTGATCTGCGGCCACAGCCTGCGGACGGCCCCGGCCGGCAGCCATCACACGTACGTCGAGATCGTCCCGGACCCCGTACGCGGCAAGCGCGCGGCCCTGCTCCCCGAGGACCCGCTCACCGCGGCGGCGGACAGCTTCACCACGGCCGAGGACTGGCCGGCCCTGGTCCTGCACCGCACCCCGGAGCGCAGCAGCTTCACCCTGCTCCACCGGGGCAGGAAGGTGGCGGACCACACCTGGGAGACCGCCGCCCCCGCCACCGACCACAGCGAGGCGACGGCGACGGCCACCGTGCTCGCCCGCGTGTACGGGCTGGCCGACCCGCGCCCCCTGGCCCACGTCCTGCGGGCCACCGGCGACCCGGCCCGCCACCAGGGCGAGCTCGTCGCCGCCCTGCGGCTGCCGCCCCTGCCCGCCGGGTACGGCGGCGAGCTGGAGATCCTCGCGGCGCTCCCGGGCGCCCGCGTCCTCGCCCGGCGCGGATTCCTCGCGGGGATGCGGGACACCATCACCACGCAGGACGGCGTCCACCCGGAGGCCCCGGCCCAGGAGGAACCCCACCCGGCCCGCTGGTGGGCGCTGCGCACGGCGGCCCTGCTGTTCTTCACCGCGGCGGCGGTCTACGCCTGGTGGACGCCGGACATCGGCTGGTTCCGCTCCACCGTGTCCAGCGTCCTCGCCGTGTACTACGCGGCCAAGCTGCTCCGCGCCCTGCGCCGCCGGCCGGTCAGCAGCAGCCCGCCCCCGGCAGCGTCCTGACGTTCCGCGCCTCCAGGGCCCGGGCCGCCAGCAGCTCGTCCGCCGGGTACGCCACCTCCTCCAGCGTCAGCCCGTGCGGCCGCACCACGTGCACCGCGGGATCCCGCACCTTCGCCGCCAGCACCTCGGCCGGCCACCCGGCGGGCCTGCGCCCGTCGCCCACGAACAGCGCCGCGCCGATCAGCGCCCGCACCATGTTGTGGCAGAACGCGTCGGCCTGCACGGTCGCCGTCAGCACCCCGGACTCCGCGTCCCGGACCCAGTGCAGCTTCTGGAGCGTACGGATGGTCGTGGCACCCTCACGCTTCTTGCAGTACGCCGCGAAGTCGTGCTCCCCCGTCATCAGGGCGGCCGCCTCGTTCATCGCGTCCAGGTCCAGCGGCCGGTCGTGCCACAGCACATGCCCGCGGGTCAGCGGGTCCACCCCGCCGGGCCGGTCCCCCACGCGGTACGCGTACCGCCGCCACAGCGCGGAGAACCGCGCGTTGAACCCCGCCGGGGCCACGGCCGCACGCCAGATCCGTACGTCCAGCGGCAGGCGCCCCGCCATCCGCCGCAGCAGCTTCTCCTCGTGCTCGGCCCACACCTCGGCCGGCAGGTCCACGTGCGCCACCTGCCCCCGCGCGTGCACCCCCGCGTCGGTGCGCCCGGCGACCGTCAGGTCGTACGTCACCGAGGACCGCGTCACGGTCCGCAGGGCGTCCTCGATCTCGCCCTGCACGGTGCGCCTGCTGGTCTGCTTCGCCCAGCCGGAGAAGTCCTTGCCGTCGTAGGAAAGGTCCAGCCGTACCCGTACAAAGCCGGGCTCTGCCTCGTCACTCACCCGCAGATCCTCTCAGGAAACAAAGAACGGGCCCGCACCGCCCCGAAGGGTGGTGCGGGCCCGTACCCGGGTCTCAGAACGCTCAGGCGTCCTTGGAGTCCTCGGCGGCGGCGTCGGCCGGCTTGGCGTCCTCGACGGTCTCGGCCGGAGCCTCGTCCTTCTTGAGGGCGTCTTCCTTGACGGCGCGCTTCGTCGCGGCCTCGGCCTCACCGGTGGCCTGCTGGGCCACGGTCAGCGCCTCGACCAGCTCGATGACGGCCATCGGGGCGTTGTCGCCACGACGGTTGCCGATCTTGGTGATGCGGGTGTAACCACCGGGGCGGTTCTCGTACCGCGGGGCGATCTCGGTGAAGAGCGTGTGCACGATGCTCTTGTCCGTGATCGACTGCAGCACCAGGCGACGGTTGTGGATGTCGCCCTTCTTCGCCTTGGTGATGAAACGCTCGGCGACCGGACGCAGGCGACGGGCCTTGGCCTCGGTCGTGGTGATGCGGCCGTGCTCGAACAGCGACTTCGCGAGGTTGATGAGAAGAAGCTTCTCGTGCGCAGCGCTGCCGCCCAGACGGGCACCCTTGGCGGGCTGAGGCATGGTTTTCTCCTTGTGTGCTGCACCGGCCGTATCAGGTACCGGTGTCAGTTCCCGCGAGGCGGTCGCCCCGCGGAAGTCTTACGCGCGCCCCGGCCCGGGGCACCCAGAAATCCGGGCACCCCCAGCCGGGAGGCGACTCAGTACTGCTCGGTCTCCACGAAACCGGCGTCCGCGTCGTCGTCCGCGCCGAACGCGTCGGCGGCGGCGGTCGGGTCGAAGCCGGGAGGCGAGTCCTTCAGCGCCAGGCCCATACCGGCCAGCTTCGCCTTGACCTCGTCGATCGACTTCGCACCGAAGTTGCGGATGTCGAGCAGGTCCGCCTCGGAGCGGGCCACGAGCTCACCCACGGAGTGGATGCCCTCGCGCTTGAGGCAGTTGTACGAACGGACCGTGAGCTCGAGCTCCTCGATCGGCAGCGCCAGATCGGCGGCGAGCGCGGCATCCGTCGGGGACGGGCCCATGTCGATGCCCTCGGCGTCGATGTTGAGCTCGCGCGCCAGACCGAACAGCTCGACCAGGGTCTTACCGGCCGACGCCATGGCGTCACGGGGACGCATGGCCTGCTTGGTCTCGACGTCGACGATCAGCTTGTCGAAGTCGGTGCGCTGCTCGACACGGGTCGCCTCGACCTTGTACGTGACCTTGAGCACCGGCGAGTAGATGGAGTCGACCGGGATCCGGCCGATCTCCTGGCCGACCTGCTTGTTCTGGACGGCGGAGACGTAGCCGCGACCGCGCTCGACGGTCAGCTCCATCTCCAGCTTGCCCTTGCCGTTCAGCGTGGCCAGGACCAGGTCCGGGTTGTGGACCTCGACACCGGCCGGCGGGGCGATGTCAGCAGCGGTGACCAGGCCGGGACCCTGCTTGCGCAGGTACATCACGACCGGCTCGTCGTGCTCCGAGGAGACGACCAGCTGCTTGATGTTGAGGATGAGGTCGGTCACGTCCTCCTTGACGCCCGGCACGGTGGTGAACTCGTGCAGGACACCGTCGATCCGGATGCTGGTGACAGCGGCACCGGGGATCGAGGAGAGGAGGGTACGACGCAGGGAGTTACCGAGGGTGTAACCGAAGCCCGGCTCCAGCGGCTCGATCACGAACCGGGAGCGGAACTCGTCGACGACCTCTTCGGTCAGCGACGGACGCTGAGCGATAAGCATGAAGGAATCCTTCAGTCGTGGGCACCCACTATTTGATGCCCGACAGATGAAACAAGGATACGGGCGGCACGCCCCCGAAGGGACATACCGCCCGGATCCGACGCTACTGACGCACGGCCGTCACCGGCCGTGGCGGATCAGACGCGGCGACGCTTCGGCGGACGGCAGCCGTTGTGCGGCGTCGGGGTGACGTCCTGGATCGAACCGACCTCGAGGCCCGTGGCCTGGAGGGAGCGGATCGCGGTCTCACGGCCGGAGCCGGGACCCTTGACGAAGACGTCGACCTTGCGCATGCCGTGCTCCTGCGCGCGGCGGGCGGCCGACTCGGCGGCCATCTGCGCGGCGAAGGGGGTGGACTTGCGCGAGCCCTTGAAGCCGACGTGGCCGGCGGAGGCCCAGGAGATCACGTTGCCCGAGGGGTCCGTGATCGAGACGATCGTGTTGTTGAACGTGCTCTTGATGTGGGCGTGCCCGTGAGCGACGTTCTTCTTTTCCTTGCGACGCACCTTCTTGGCTGCGCCCTGACGACCCTTGGGGGGCATGTCTTGACTCCAGATGGAGAGGGGAGGTGATCGGTCCTACAGCGAAGACCGCTGGTTTCCGCGAACGTCCGGTGACCGGACCTCCGCAGTGCGTCCGCTGAGGACTACTTCTTGCCCGGCTTCTTCTTACCGGCGATGGCGCGACGCGGGCCCTTGCGGGTACGCGCGTTCGTGCTGGTGCGCTGACCGTGGACCGGCAGACCGCGACGGTGCCGGATGCCCTGGTAGCAGCCGATCTCGATCTTGCGGCGAATGTCGCCCTGGATCTCGCGGCGAAGGTCACCCTCGGTGCGAAGGTTGGCGTCGACGTACTCGCGGATCTTGACCAGGTCCTCTTCGGCCAGGTCACGAACGCGGGTGTTCGGGTTCACGCCGGTGGTGGCGAGGATCTCCTTGGACCGGGTGCGCCCGATGCCGAAGACGTAGGTGAGGGCAACCTCCACGCGCTTTTCGCGCGGGATGTCAACACCTGAAACGCGTGCCATTCAATGGCTCCAGTTGTTATTTCGGGGGTCTTCCACAGTGCCGCTCCCGAACGCCGACCCCGACCGAGTGGGAAGGGATGGTACGCCCGGGTCCCCGGCCCCCGCCGGAGGTGTCGTCAGCCGAAGCTTGGACGGGCTCTGCGTATGTACGTTTACGTGCGTCGCGCGAAGAGCTGCGAGATGCAGGTGGTCGTGCGTCAGCCCTGGCGCTGCTTGTGGCGCAGGTTGTCGCAGATGACCATGACCCGGCCGTGACGGCGGATCACCTTGCACTTGTCGCAGATCTTCTTGACGCTCGGCTTGACCTTCATGGGATGTCAGGTTCTCCGGGTCAGTGCCCTCACCACGCCGAAGCGGGATGGCGGCAAGATCTACTTGTACCGGTAGACGATCCGGCCACGCGTCAGGTCGTAGGGAGACAGCTCCACGACGACCCGGTCATCCGGGAGGATACGGATGTAGTGCATCCGCATCTTGCCGCTGATGTGCGCGAGGACTTTGTGACCGTTCTGGAGTTCCACCTTGAACATGGCGTTCGGGAGGGACTCGATCACGGTGCCCTCAATTTCGATGGCACCTTGCTTCTTGGCCACGCTTCGCCTTTCGAATCGGCTACCTTGATCGACTCCCGCCGCCGCATGAAGACACACGGATGCACGAGAGCCGACGAGTCAGTCTACGTCAGCGGACTCCAAAAGACGAATCCGTCAAGTTTGCCCACCGCGGGAGATCCTTAGACCTTCTGCGGACCTCAATCAGCCGAGCGGATCCGGCGCCACCTCGACGCCGTACTGGGCGAGCCTCGCCCTGCCGCAGTCCGGGGCGGTCAGGACCAGCGGGCCCTGCTCCGTGAGGGCGATCGAGTGCTCCCAGTGCGAGGACCAGGTGCCGTCGGTCGTGAGGACCGTCCACTCGTCGGCGAGGACCTTCGTCTGCGCCGTGCCCAGCGACACCATCGGCTCGATGGCCAGGCAGACGCCGGGGACGAGCTTGATGCCCTTGCCCCGCTTGCGCGAGACGTAGTTGAGCAGGTGCGGGTCCATGTGCATCTCGGTGCCGATGCCGTGGCCGCCGTAGTCCTCGATGATCCCGTACTTCCCGGTCGCCGGGCGGGGCTGGCGCCGGATGTAGGACTCGATGGCCTTCGAGATGTCGACGAGCCGGTTGTTCACCTTCATCGCGGCGATCCCGGCCCACATCGACTCCTCGGTCACCCGGGAGAGCTCGACCAGCTCCGGGGCGTGACCGGTGCCCACGAAGGCGGTGTACGCCGCGTCCCCGTGCCAGCCGTCGACGATCGCGCCGGCGTCGATCGAGATGATGTCGCCGTCCTTGAGGACCGTCTTCTCGTCCGGGATGCCGTGCACGACGACCTCGTTGACCGAGGTGCAGATGGTCGCGGGGAATCCGCCGTACCCCAGGAAGTTCGACTTCGCGCCGTGGTCGGCGATCACCTTGCGGGCGACCTCGTCCAGATCCTTCGTCGTGGCGCCCGGCACGGCCGCCTCACGGGTGGCGGCATGAATGGCAGCGACCACCAGGCCCGCCTCGCGCATCTTCGCGATCTGCTCGGGGGTCTTGATCTGCACCATCGCTGGGCGCCTTTCTGGGTACGGGACTGGACATCGGAGCCGTACTCCACGATACGGCGCACAAACAGTCGGCCGCGACGCCCGAGGGCGCCGCGGCCGACTGCGCGGTGTGACAGGACGAGGGTCAGACCTCGTCGGACTTCTTGAGGGCCTCCATGGCCCGCTCGGTCACCTCGGTGACCTTGCCGAGCGCGGAGATCGTCACGACCAGGCCCTGGGACCGGTAGTAGTCGATGATCGGCTCGGTCTGCGTGTGGTAGACCTCGAGACGGGTACGGACCGTCTCCTCCGTGTCGTCGTCCCGCTGGTACAGCTCGCCGCCGCAGGCGTCGCAGACGCCCTCGGTCTTCGGCGGGTTGTACGTCACGTGGAAGACGTGCGCGCTGTCGTTACGGCAGATACGGCGGCCCGCGATGCGCTTGACCACCTCGTCCTCGGGGACCTCGAGGTCAAGAACCGCGTCGAGCTTGACGCCCTCGCTGTGCAGCATCTCGTCGAGTGCCGCGGCCTGCCCCACATTGCGGGGGAAGCCGTCCAGGAGGAAGCCGTTCTCGGCGTCCGACTGGGACATGCGGTCCTTGGCCATCGCGATGGTGACTTCGTCCGGCACCAGCTGTCCCGCGTCCATGAAGGCGCGGGCCTGCTTGCCAAGGTCGGTGCCCTGGCTGATGTTGGCGCGGAAGAGGTCGCCCGTGGAGATGTGCGGAATCGACAGATTCTTGGCAAGGAACGCAGCCTGCGTTCCCTTGCCGGCACCGGGCGGCCCGACGAGGACGATTCGCATCAGCGGAGGAACCCTTCGTAATTGCGCTGCTGGAGCTGACTCTCGATCTGCTTCACGGTCTCCAGACCCACACCCACGATGATCAGGATGCTCGTCCCGCCGAACGGGAAGTTCTGGTTAGCACCGCCGAAGCCTGCCAACGCCATCGTCGGCACCAGAGCGATCAGGCCCAGGTACAGCGAGCCCGGCCAAGTGATCCGGTTGAGCACGTAGCTCAGATACTCGGCAGTAGGTCGACCTGCCCGGATACCCGGGATGAAGCCACCATACTTCTTCATGTTGTCCGCGACTTCCTCGGGGTTGAACGAGATCGCCACATAGAAGAATGCGAAGAACACGATCAACAGGAAGTACGTCGCGATGTAGTACGGGTGGTCGCCCTTGACGAAGTGGTCCTGAATCCAGGTCGCCCAGCCCGCGGTGGAGTTGGAGAACTGAACGATTAGAGCAGGAATGTAGAGCAGCGAAGAAGCGAAGATGACGGGAATCACACCCGCCTGGTTCACCTTCAGCGGGATGTAAGTGGACGTACCGCCGTAGGACCGGCGCCCGATCATCCGCTTCGCGTACTGCACGGGAACCCGGCGCTGGGCCTGCTCGACGAAGACGACGAGGCCGACCATCACGAAGCCGATGAGGATGACGGTGATGAACTCGATCCAGCCGTCGGCCAGCTTGCCGCTCTGCTTGATGGCCCACAGGGCGCCGGGGAAGCTGGCGGCGATCGAGATGAACATCAGGATCGACATGCCGTTGCCGATGCCGCGGTCGGTGATGAGCTCACCGAGCCACATGACGGCGGCGGTGCCGGCGGTCATGGTGATGACCATGACGATGGTCGTGAAGATCGACTGGTTCGGGACGACCTGGTCGGCGACGGAGCAGCCGCTGAACAGCGCACCGCTGCGAGCGGTGGCCACCAGGCCGGTGCCCTGGAGGATGGCCAGCGCCACGGTCAGATAACGCGTGTACTGCGTGATCTTCGCCGTGCCCGACTGCCCCTCCTTCTTGAGGGCTTCGAGCCTGGGGATGACGACGGTCAGCAGCTGAAGAATGATGCTGGCCGTGATGTACGGCATGATGCCGAGCGCGAAGATCGTGATCTGCAGCAGTGCACCACCGCTGAACATGTTCACCAGACCGAACAGACTGTTGTTGCCCTGGCTGGCCTGGTCAACACAGGTCTGGACGTTCTCGTAGCTCACCCCCGGTACGGGAATGTGCGCACCGAGACGGTAGAGCACGATGATGCCGAGCGTGAAGAGCAGCTTCTTGCGCAGGTCGGGCGTCTTGAACGCCCGGGCGAACGCGGTGAGCACGGTGCCTCCTGCGACCCCCGCGCAAAGCGTGAGGTGACGGTCTTGAGGATCGACGATTACGTAACAGTCAAAGGACCCCGGGCGTTTGCCCAGGACTTACCACAGCAACGCACGCCACCTTACCGGCGGACATGCCCCCCTAGGAACGACCAACCGGGGATGCCCCAAATGAGAGGCATCCCCGGTCGGGTGTTCAGGCCACAGCCCTGTCCGAGTTGTCTCAGACGAGTTCGGTGACGGTGCCGCCGGCAGCGGCGATCTTCTCCTTGGCGGAGCCGGAGACGGCGTCAACCGAAACCTGCAGCGCCACGGAGATCTCGCCCTGTCCGAGGACCTTGACGAGGTGGTTGTTGCGCACGGCGCCCTTGGCGACCAGGTCGGCCACCGTGACCTCTCCACCCTCGGGGTAGAGCGTCGCGAGCTTGTCCAGGTTCACGACCTGGTACTCCGTGCGGAACGGGTTCTTGAAGCCCTTGAGCTTCGGGAGACGCATGTGGAGGGGCATCTGGCCACCCTCGAAGCGCTCCGGAACCTGGTAACGAGCCTTCGTACCCTTGGTACCACGGCCTGCGGTCTTACCCTTGGACGCCTCACCACGACCCACACGGGTCTTGGCGGTCTTGGCGCCCGGGGCAGGCCGGAGGTTGTGGGCCTTCAGCGGGTTGTTCTCCGCCATGTCAGTCAACCTCCTCGACCGTCACGAGGTGGCGGACGGTGTGCACCATTCCGCGGAACTCGGGGCGGTCCTCCTTGACAACCGAGTCGTTCAGGCGCTTGAGCCCGAGCGAACGCAGGGTGTCGCGGTGGTTCTGCTTGCTGCCGATGTACGACTTCGTCTGCGTGATCTTGAGGCGAGCCATTACGCACCCGCTCCCGCACGCGCACGGAGCAGAGCCGCGGGGGCGACGTCCTCGAGGGGCAGACCGCGGCGGGCCGCGATCTCCTCGGGACGCTGCAGGCCCTGGAGGGCCGCCACGGTCGCGTGCACGATGTTGATCGGGTTCGACGAACCGAGCGACTTCGACAGGATGTCGTGGACGCCGGCGCACTCCAGGACGGCGCGCACCGGGCCACCCGCGATCACACCGGTACCGGGGGAAGCAGGCTTGAGCAGGACGACGCCCGCAGCCTTCTCGCCCTGGATCGGGTGAGGGATGGTGCCCTGGATACGCGGGACCTTGAAGAAGCTCTTCTTGGCTTCCTCGACGCCCTTGGCGATGGCCGCGGGAACTTCCTTGGCCTTGCCGTATCCGACACCGACGGTGCCGTCACCATCGCCCACCACGACCAGCGCGGTGAAGCTGAAGCGACGACCACCCTTCACTACCTTGGCGACGCGGTTGATCGCGACGACGCGCTCGACGTACGCGGTCTTCTCGGCGGCTGCGCCACCGTCACGGCCCTTCCGGTCCCGCCGCTCGCCGCCACCGGCACCGCTTCCGCGGCGCTGGGGTCCAGCCATTGGATTTACCTCTCTCTGTTACGTCCGCTGTGCGTTGGAACCGGGGCTTAGAACTTCAGCCCGGCTTCACGGGCGGCGTCAGCCAGAGCGGCAATCCGCCCGGCGTACTGGTTACCACCGCGGTCAAACACGACGGCCTCGACGCCTGCAGCCTTGGCACGCTCGGCGACCAGGGCGCCGACCTGCTTGGCCTGGGCGCTCTTGTCACCCTCGCCACCACGGATCGAGGTGTCCAGGGTCGACGCCGACGCGAGCGTGTGGCCCGCGATGTCGTCGATGACCTGGGCCACGATGTGGCGGTTGGAACGCGTCACGACCAAGCGCGGACGCTCCGGCGAACCGGAGATGTGCTTGCGGACGCGGATGTGGCGCCGCTTGAGAGCGGCACGCTTGTACGCGTCGCCCTTGGCGATCTTCACACCGTATGCCATGGCTACTTACCAGCCTTTCCGACCTTGCGGCGGATGACCTCGCCCGCGTACTTGACGCCCTTGGCCTTGTACGGGTCGGGCTTCCGCAGCTTGCGGATGTTGGCGGCTACCTCGCCGACCTTCTGCTTGTCGATGCCCTCGACGCTGAGCTTCGTGGGCGACTCGACCTTGAAGGTGATGCCTTCCGGAGCCTCGATGAGGATCGGGTGGCTGTAGCCCAGGGCGAACTCCAGGTTGGAGCCCTTCGCCTGGACGCGGTAACCGACACCGCTGATCTCGAGCGCCTTGCTGTATCCCTGGGTCACACCGGTGATCATGTTCGCCACCAGCGTGCGGGACAGGCCGTGAAGGGCCTTGTTCTGACGCTCGTCGTTCGGGCGGACGACGTTGAGCACGCCGTCCTCACCCTTGGTGACCTCGATCGGCGCTGCGACGGTGTGCGAGAGAGAACCCTTCGGGCCCTTCACCGCGACCGTGCGGCCATCGATGGTGACGTCCACACCGGCGGGAACCTGGATGGGGAGCTTGCCGATTCGCGACATGAGCTTTTCCTCCGTTCCCGACTACCAGACGTAGGCGAGGACTTCCCCACCTACGCCCTTCTTGCTGGCCTGCTGGCCGGTCAGGAGACCGTGGGACGTGGAGATGATCGCCACGCCCAGGCCGCCGAGAACCTTCGGCAGATTGGTGGACTTTGCGTATACACGCAGACCCGGCTTCGAGATGCGCTTGATGCCGGCGATCGAACGCTCGCGGTTCGGACCGAACTTCAGCTCGAGGATGAGGTTCTTACCGACCTCGGCGTCCTCGACCTTCCAGCCGGTGATGAAGCCCTCCTGCTGGAGGATCTCCGCGATGTGCGACTTGATCTTGCTGTGCGGCATCGAAACATCGTCGTGATACGCCGAGTTCGCGTTGCGCAGACGCGTGAGCATGTCTGCGATGGGATCAGTCATGGTCATGAGTTGGCCTTCGGCCTCTCTCGCCGGGGTTTCCTGTATGCGCCATCCCTCTCCCCACTCAGTGGCGGGACGGGTGCGGTGCGGGGACCTACGGCGTAGTAAGTCGGTCAGGGCGGCAGGCGCCCAACCCTTCAAGCCTACGGCATGAAGAGCGGGGCTCCTGCCGACCGGATACTTACCGAGAGCTTTCCGGTCCTACGACGCCCGAGGGCGACGGAGGATTACCAGGAGCTCTTGGTCACGCCCGGCAGCTCGCCACGGTGAGCCATCTCACGAAGGCACACGCGGCAGAGGCCGAACTTGCGGTAGACGGAGTGGGGCCGGCCGCAGCGCTGGCAGCGGGTGTACCCGCGAACGCCGAACTTCGGCTTACGGGCGGCCTTAGCGATCAGAGCCTTCTTCGCCACGGTCAGTTCTCCTTGAACGGGAAGCCGAGGTGACGAAGCAGGGCACGACCCTCGTCGTCGTTGGTCGCCGTGGTGACCACGGTGATGTCCATGCCCCGGACCCGGTCGATCTTGTCCTGGTCGATCTCGTGGAACATGACCTGCTCCGTGAGACCGAAGGTGTAGTTGCCACGGCCGTCGAACTGCTTGGGCGACAGGCCGCGGAAGTCACGGATACGCGGAAGCGCGAGCGACAGCGTACGGTCCAGGAACTCCCACATGCGGTCACCACGGAGGGTGACGTGGCAGCCGATCGGCTGCCCCTCGCGCAGCTTGAACTGCGCGATCGACTTGCGGGCCTTCGTGACGGCCGGCTTCTGGCCCGTGATCGTGGTGAGGTCCTTGACGGCACCGTCGATCAGCTTGGAGTCGCGGGCGGCGTCGCCCACACCCATGTTGACCACGATCTTGACCAGACCGGGGACCTGCATGACGTTCTCGTACGAGAACTCCTCACGCAGCTTGCCGGCGATTTCCTCGCGGTAGCGCGTCTTGAGACGCGGCGCAGTGGTGGTCGTCATCAGATGTCCTCACCGGTCCGCTTGGCAACGCGGATCTTCTTGCCCTCGTCGTCAAAGCGGTAGCCGACGCGGGTGACGACCTTGTTGCCGTCCTTCTCCACGACCAGCTGCACGTTGCTGACGTGAATCGGGGCCTCGGTGGTGACAATGCCACCCGTCTGCGAACCGCGAGCCGTCTGACCGGCCTTGGTGTGCTTCTTGACCCGGTTGACACCCTCGACGAGGACGCGGTCCTGAGCGGGGTAGGCCACGATGACCTTGCCCTGCTTGCCCTTGTCCTTACCGGTGATGACCTGAACCAGGTCGCCCTTCTTGATCTTCATGCTTACAGCACCTCCGGCGCGAGCGAGATGATCTTCATGAACTTCTTCTCGCGCAGCTCTCGGCCCACGGGGCCGAAGATACGGGTGCCGCGGGGGTCGCCGTCGTTCTTGAGAATGACAGCGGCGTTCTCGTCGAAGCGGATGTACGAACCATCCGGGCGACGACGCTCCTTGACGGTGCGAACGATGACGGCCTTGACGACGTCACCCTTCTTCACGTTGCCACCGGGGATCGCGTCCTTGACGGTGGCGACGATGACGTCACCGATGCCCGCGTAGCGGCGACCCGAGCCACCGAGAACACGGATGGTGAGAATTTCCTTCGCACCCGTGTTGTCGGCGACGCGCAGTCGCGACTCCTGCTGGATCACGTCTATCTCCTGATCGTCTGCCGGTTCCCGGCGGGGGCTCCGGTGAAGGAGCCCCCGCCGAGCCTGGCGGAACTTACCTGCGGGGAATGCCCCTCAGGGATTACTTGGCCTTCTCGAGGATCTCGACGATGCGCCAGCGCTTCGTGGCGGACAGCGGACGCGTCTCCATGATGACAACGCGGTCGCCGACGCCTGCAGCGTTCTGCTCGTCGTGGGCCTTGAGCTTGTTCGTACGGCGGATGACCTTGCCGTACAGCGCGTGCTTGACGCGGTCCTCGACAGCGACGACGACGGTCTTGTCCATCTTGTCGCTGACGACCAGACCCTCACGGGTCTTGCGGAAACCGCGGTCGGTGTTGGTCTCAGTCACAGTCTTCTCGCTCATCAGACGCTCTCCACCGTCTCGATGCCCAGCTCGCGCTCACGCATCAGGGTGTAGATCCGGGCGATGTCCTTACGGACGGACTTGAGCCGACCGTGGTTCTCGAGCTGACCCGTCGCCGCCTGGAAGCGGAGGTTGAACAGCTCTTCCTTGGCCTCGCGGAGCTTGTTGAGAAGCTCCTCGTTGCCCAGCTCGCGCAGCTCGGACGCCTTGGTACCGGCCGACATCACGACTCACCTGCCTCGCGCCGAACGATCCGGCACTTCATCGGAAGCTTGTGAGCAGCGCGGGTGAGCGCCTCACGAGCAATCTTCTCGTTCGGGTAGGACAGCTCGAACATCACCCGACCGGGCTTGACGTTCGCGATCCACCACTCGGGAGAACCCTTACCGGAACCCATGCGGGTCTCGGCAGGCTTCTTCGTCAGGGGGCGGTCCGGGTAGATGTTGATCCAGACCTTGCCGCCACGCTTGATGTGGCGGGTCATCGCGATACGAGCTGCCTCGATCTGGCGGTTCGTCACGTACGCCGGGGACAGCGCCTGGATGCCGTACTCGCCGAACGCAACCTGCGTGCCACCCTTGGACATACCGCTGCGCTTCGGGTGGTGCTGCTTGCGGTGCTTGACCCTACGGGGGATCAGCATTTCGGTCAGGCCTCCGTTCCGGTGCTCTCAGCCGGAGCAGCGGCGGCGGGAGCGTCGGCCTTGGGGGCCTCCGCTGCCGGCGCGGACTGCTGCGGCTTGCGGCCGCGACCGCCACGCTCGCCACCACGGCCACCACGGCCGGCCGGGCGGTCAGCGCCGCCACGAGCCGGTCGGTTGCCGGCGCGAGCCGCTGCGTTCTCGGCGCGGACCTCGGCGATGTTCTTGACGTCGCCCTTGTAGATCCAGACCTTCACACCGATGCGGCCGAAGGTCGTCTTGGCCTCGAAGAAGCCGTAGTCGACGTTCGCACGGAGCGTGTGCAGGGGCACGCGGCCCTCGCGGTAGAACTCCGAGCGGGACATCTCGGCGCCGCCGAGGCGGCCACCGCACTGGATCTTGATGCCCTTGGCGCCCGCCTTCATCGTGCTCTGCATGCTCTTGCGCATGGCACGACGGAAGGAGACACGGGAGGAGAGCTGCTCGGCGACGGCCTGGGCCACCAGCTGAGCGTCCACCTCGGGGTTCTTGACCTCGAGGATGTTCAGCTGGACCTGCTTGCCGGTCAGCTTCTCCAGCTCGCCACGGATGCGGTCGGCCTCGGCGCCGCGGCGGCCGATGACGATGCCCGGGCGGGCGGTGTGGATGTCGACGCGGACGCGGTCGCGGGTGCGCTCGATCTCAACCTTCGAGATGCCGGCGCGCTCCATGCCCTTCGTCATCATGCGACGAATGGCGACGTCTTCCTTGACGTAGTCCTTGTACAGCTTGTCGGCGTACCAACGGGACTTGAAGTCCGTGGTAATGCCGAGTCGGAACCCGTGCGGGTTTACCTTCTGGCCCATTACCGGGTTCCTTCCTTGCTGCTGACGACCACGGTGATGTGGCTGGTCCGCTTACGGATCCGGTAGGCACGGCCCTGAGCACGCGGACGGAACCGCTTCAGGGTCGGGCCCTCGTCCACGTACGCCTCGCTGATGACCAGCGAAGAGGCGTCGGTGTGGTCGTAGTTGTGTGCAGCGTTGGCGATGGCGCTGTCCAGCACCTTGCCAACCGGCACGCTCGCGGCCTGCGGGGCGAAACGCAGGACCGCCTGAGCCTCCGTGGCATCCATGCCACGGATGAGGTCCACCACGCGGCGGGCCTTCATGGGCGTGACGCGGATGTACCGCGCCTGGGCCCTGGCTTCCATGGTTGTCCCTTCGGTGTAAGTCATAGTCGTTTCCACCCCGCGGTTAGCGGCGCTTCGACTTCCGGTCGTCCTTGACGTGGCCGCGGAAGGTGCGAGTCGGCGAGAACTCGCCGAGCTTGTGGCCGACCATCGACTCGGTGACGAACACCGGGACGTGGATCTTGCCGTTGTGCACCGCGATGGTGTGACCCAGCATGGCCGGGACGATCATCGAGCGACGGGACCAGGTCTTGATGACGTTCTTGGTGCCTGCCTCGTTCTGTACGTCCACCTTCTTGATGAGGTGGCCGTCGACGAAGGGCCCCTTCTTGAGACTGCGCGGCATCTAAACCCGCTCCTAGCGCTTCTTGTTCGTCTTGCGGCGGCGGACGATGTACTTGTTCGATGCCTTCTTCGGCGAACGAGTACGACCCTCCTTCTGACCCCACGGCGAGACCGGGTGACGTCCACCGGAGGTCTTGCCTTCACCACCACCGTGCGGGTGGTCAACCGGGTTCATCGCGACACCGCGGACGGTCGGGCGGACGCCCTTCCAGCGCATGCGGCCGGCCTTGCCCCAGTTGATGTTCGACTGCTCGGCGTTGCCGACCTCGCCGATCGTGGCGCGGCAGCGGGCGTCGACCAGCCGGATCTCTCCGGAAGGCATACGAAGGTGGGCCATCGTGCCCTCCTTCGCCAGCAGCTGCACGGAGGCACCCGCGGAACGGGCGAACTTCGCGCCGCCGCCGGGCCGCAGCTCGATGGCGTGGATGGTCGTACCGACCGGGATGTTGCGCAGCGCCAGGTTGTTGCCCGGCTTGATGTCGGCGCCCGGACCGTTCTCGACGCGGTCACCCTGCGACAGGCCACGGGGGGCGACGATGTAACGCTTCTCGCCGTCCGCGTAGTGCAGCAGCGCGATGCGCGCGGTGCGGTTGGGGTCGTACTCGATGTGCGCGACCTTGGCCGGCACGCCGTCCTTGTCGTGACGACGGAAGTCGATCACGCGGTAGGCGCGCTTGTGGCCACCACCCTGGTGGCGAACGGTCACACGACCGGCGTTGTTACGGCCGCCCTTGTTGTGCAGAGGGCGGACCAGCGACTTCTCCGGCGTGGACCGCGTGATCTCGACAAAGTCGGCGACGCTGGAGCCACGACGGCCCGGGGTCGTCGGCTTGTACTTGCGGATACCCATTTCTCAGTCCTCGTCCGATTCCGGACGACTCGACCTCCGTCAGGAGGTCGGGCCGCCGAAGATGTCGATACGGTCGCCCTCGGCGAGGGTCACGATGGCGCGCTTCGTGTCGGCGCGCTTGCCGAAACCGGTCTTGGTGCGCTTGCGCTTACCCTGCCGGTTGATCGTGTTGACCCCGGTGACCTTGACCGAGAAGACCGCTTCCACGGCCTGCTTGATCTGGGTCTTGTTGGAGCCGGGCGCGACGATGAACGTGTACTTGTTCTCGTCGAGCAGCGCGTAGCTCTTCTCGGAGACAACCGGCTTGACGAGAACGTCGCGCGGGTCCGAGTAGGTCTTGCTGGTAACGGTCGCCTCACTCATCAGGCGGCGCTCCCTTCGGTCTCAGCGGTCTGGGGGCCAGACACGAAGGACTCGAAAGCGGCCTGGGTGAAGACCACGTCGTCAGAGACGATCACGTCGTACGTGTTCAGCTGGCCCGGCTCCAGGATGTGCACCTGGGGCAGGTTGCGCGCGGACAGCCACGCGGCCTCGTCGGCGCGGTCGACGACCAGGAGCAGGTTGCTGCGCTCCGAGATCTTGCCGAGCAGCGTCTTGGCGGCCTTGGTGGAGATCCCACCCTCGACCACGCCGGTGACGACGTGGATGCGGGAGTGACGCGCCCGGTCCGAGAGGGCACCGCGCAGGGCGGCGGCCTTCATCTTCTTCGGGGTGCGCTGCGAGTAGTCACGCGGCTGCGGGCCGTGGACGACGCCACCGCCGGCGAACTGCGGCGCACGGGTCGAACCCTGGCGCGCGCGGCCGGTGCCCTTCTGGCGGTACGGCTTGCGCCCACCACCGCGGACCTCGCCACGGGACTTGGTCTTGTGCGTGCCCTGACGGGCAGCTGCCAGCTGTGCGACGACGACCTGGTGGATCAGCGGAACGCTGGTCTTCGCGTCGAAGATCTCCGCGGGGAGCTCGACGGTACCGGCCTTGTCGCCTGCCGGCGAAAGGATGTCAATGGTGCTCATTACCTCAAGCCCCCTTGGCCGCGGTACGGACCAGGACGAGGCCGCCGTTCGGACCGGGGACCGCGCCCTTGATGAGGAGCAGACCCTTCTCCGCGTCAACCGCGTGGATGGTCAGGTTCTGGGTGGTGACGCGCTCGTTACCCATCCGACCGGCCATGCGCATGCCCTTGAAGACACGCCCAGGGGTGGCGCAGCCACCGATCGAACCGGGGGAACGGTGCTTGCGCTGGACGCCGTGGCCGGCGCCGAGGCCCTTGAAGTTGTGACGCTTCATGACACCGGCGAAGCCCTTGCCCTTGCTCTTGCCCGTGACGTCGACCTTGACGCCGGACTCGAACACCTCGGCAGTGACCTCCTGGCCCAGCGTGTACTCGCTGGCGTCAGGGGTGCGGAGCTCCACCAGGTGGCGGCGCGGGGTGACGTCGGCCTTGGCGAAGTGACCCTTGAGGGGCTTGTTCACCTTGCGCGGGTCGATCTCGCCGAAGGCGATCTGCACCGACTCGTAGCCGTCGCTGTCGTTCGTACGGACCTGCGTCACGACGCACGGACCGGCCTTGACGACGGTCACCGGGACGACCCGGTTGTTCTCGTCCCAGACCTGGGTCATGCCGAGCTTCTCGCCCAGGACGCCCTTGATGTTCTTGCTCATCTCGGCCCGTCCCCTCAGAGCTTGATCTCGATGTCGACGCCAGCCGGCAGGTCGAGGCGCATCAGCGAGTCAACCGTCTTCGGCGTGGGGTCGAGGATGTCGATGAGGCGCTTGTGCGTGCGCATCTCGAAGTGCTCGCGAGAGTCCTTGTACTTGTGCGGCGACTTGATGACGCAGTACACGTTCTTCTCAGTGGGCAGCGGCACCGGGCCCGCGACCGACGCACCAGTGCGGGTCACCGTCTCGACGATCTTCTTCGCCGAGGAGTCGATGACCTCGTGGTCGTAGGCCTTGAGCCGGATGCGGATCTTCTGTCCCGCCATGGCTACTAGTAGTCCTGTCTCTCATAACGCTCTGGAACCCGGGAGTTCTCTTAACTCCGCCTCCGACCCACGCGGTCGGGCGTGTCGCATCCCCTCTACGTAGATCTCCCGAAGGATTTCCCAACCAAGGGGGTGCGGGCCGAAACCACGCTGCCGGGGGCGAAACCCCACCGGGTGCCTGGTCAGTGCCCCACTGACACTTCCCGGAAGATTCCCGTACGTCCGACCCTGGGGGTCGACGAGTACTGTGGGACTCGCTTCCGGTCCTCCCGGCGGGAGGCGCGCAGCATTGACACTCAACCGAGCAACCTGGCTAGTGTGCCATACGGCTCAGGGGCCTGGCCAATCGGGCCGGGGATCTTACCCCCTGTGAGGGACCGGTCAAACGCGGGAGCCTTTCCGGGCTCCTTCGGCGGCGCGGCGGGCTGGTTGAATCCGGGCCATGAGCACGAGCATCACACGCGACGTCTGGACCCTGCGCCCCGCCACCCCCGAGGACCTCGAACCCGTCGCCGAGGTCCGCGCCGTCGTCATGCGCCCCGACCTGGAGCGCCTCGGCCGGTACGACGAGCACCGCGTCCGGCAGCGCCTCCGGGACGCCTACGCCCCCGGGCACACCACGGTCGTGGAGGTGGACGGGACCTTCGCCGGCTGTGTGGCCCTGCGCCCCTCCGACGACGGCCGGTGGCTGGAGCACTTCTACCTCGCCCCGGAGTTCCAGGGCAGAGGCATGGGCACCGGCATCCTGGCCGCCCTCCTCGCCCGTACGGACGCCGAGGGCGTGACGGTCCGCCTGAACGTCCTCCAGGGCAGCCCGGCCCGTCGGCTGTACGAGCGCCACGGCTTCGTCCTGGAGCGGGAGGACCCGGTGGACGTCTTCATGGTGCGGGCACCCCGGGTCAGCTGCGGGTGAGTGTGCCGCAGGCCCCGTCGGGCTGCATCGCGCCGCGGTCGTAGGGGTCCACCTCGTCCCCGTGGGGACCCGGGGCCGGGGTGTCGCTCGGGAAGGACGGGTGCAGGAAACCGTCGTACGCCTCGCAGGCGGTGTTGCCGAAGTTCTGGTCGGACGACAGGACGGAGAGCTTGCCCCGCGTCGCCCGGAACCGCTCCGGGTCGTGCAGCACCGTCGTCAGCCGCCGCCGCACGATCGTGCGCGCCACCTCGTCCCCTCCCGGCCTCACCAGCGGATAGACGAAGGTGAAGTCGGCGTGCACCTCGACGGTGCCGGGGTCACCGGCCTCGAAGGTCATCTCGCCGCGGGTCTTGACCACCTCCCCCGCCTGCTCCACCTCGGCGGGGTCGAACCGGCTGAACATCATCAGCGGGTCCTGCTTCTCGGAGGGCTCCGAGAGCGCCCGCTCCAGCCGCTGCCGCTCCCCGTCCTGAAGCGGATCGAGCAGCTCCAGGGCCGTGGAGGGCCGCTCCCCCCGCAGGGTGGCCGGGTCGAGGTTGGCGGCGATGAGGAGCTGCCGGGTCGCCCGCAGGGCCTGGTCGACCTCGCCCTCGCTCATCCCGCCGACCGCGGTGGCCGCGGGGAGCTCGATCCCCGCCGCCCCGTCCGCCCAGTCGAGCGCGGGCGAGCCCTCGAACGGCTGCGCCCGGGTCGCCCGGCCCGCACCGTCCTCGTCGCTCCCGCCCGGGAGGTGGTCGGTCAGCAGGCTCGGCCGCATGGTGACGACGAGGGCGCCCAGGACCACCGCGAACCCCAGGACCGCGGCCGCGCGCCGCAGCTTCCGGGGGCGGCCGCTCCCGTACCGCGGGCCCGGACCGGTGCGCCAGCCCTCGGGCTGCCACTGCTGGGGCTGCTTCCGGCTCCGACGGCCCCCGCTCGCGGCGGCCTGCTCGTCCAGCGCGCGCAGGCGCGCGGTGACCATCCGGGCACGGGCCGAGGGCTCCTTGGGCGCGTCGGCCCCACTGCTCCCGGCCCGCCGCACGAGTTCCGCCCACTGCTCGTCGGAGACGGTGCCGTCCCCCTGGTCCGGGTGTTCGGACGGCCCACCCGAAGGCGTATCGGTGCTCACTGTTCTGTTCCACTCCCCCACGCAATGCCTGCGCCCCCACCTCATGTCGCGGGGCGGAGTCCCGGCAAGAGGGCGGGAGGAACTGTGACGACCACGTGACGATCACATGGTCCTGGATCCCCGGCCCCGGCGTCACGGGGGCAACCCCGCCGCCCGGATCCCCGTCTATCCCCCCGCAGGACCAGGCACACAGCCCTGACCTGCGCTGACCGACAGTACGCAGCTCCGGGCACCGGCCCGTCCGCTGCGGGGGGACGCGGACGGAGTGCGTGGCGTGACGGATGGACCTGCCCTGCCCGGAAACGGTGTGCGAAGACGCGCCGTCATCACCATGGCCGCCGCGGGCGCGGCCCTCACCGCCTGCTCGGTCCCGGCGCCCCGGCGCACGGACCCCGCGCCGGACCCCGCGCCCGGCCGGCCCATCGGCACCGGGCGGCGGGCGCTGCTCATGCAGATCCTCGCCCACCCGGACGACGACCTGTACTTCATGAACCCGGACACCCGGCGCGCGCTCGACGCCGGGACCCCGCTGGTCTGTGTGTACCTCACGGCCGGCGAGGCCGACGGCGTCAACAAGATCCCCGGCCGCGCCCGTCCGGCACCGGACAGGGCCGCGTACTCCTCGTCCCGCCACCAGGGCCTGCGGCAGGCGTACGCGACCCTGCTCGGGCTGGAGAAGTTCACCCCCTGGGAGATCTCCGTCGCCGACCTGGGCGACGGGCACCGGGCCGAGGTCAACACCCTGACCGCGGGTGCCCGCCAGGTCGAGCTGGTCTTCCTGAACACGGCCATGCACACCGGCCGCCACCGGCTCGGGCTGCCCAGCCTCTGGCAGGACCGGCGGCTCGTGCTGCGCACCGTCGTCGCCGACGGTTCGCCGCTGCGCCGCGCCGGCTCGTACACGTACGACGGGATGGTCGACGTCATCGCCGGGCTGCTGGAGCGCTTCCGGCCGACCGTCGTGCACACCCTGGACCCGGACCCCGACATCCAGCACAGCACCGAGGCGGTCCGGCGTGCCGACAGCGAGCAGCACGGGTACTCCGACCACGCCGACCACACCGCCGCGGCCTGCTTCGCCTGGGCGGCGATGATCCGCTGGGTCGCCCGGAGCAGCGCGGCCGGCGGGCAGATACCGGGCTTCGCCGTCGCCTCGTTCCGCGGGTACTACAACCGGCACTGGCCGAAGAACCTGCCGCCCGGCGTGCTCGACGGGAAGGCCGCCGCCCTCGTCCCCTACGGCGGCTCGCCCGACTGGGAGTGCGGCAACCCGGCGGGATGCGGCGACTACAACGTCGGCGGCGACCGGCCGCTGACCAACAGGAAGGGCTGGGTCCGGTCCACCCACCATCGCTACCCGGGCCCCCGCACGGTCGTCGCCGCCGAACCCGGCGGACGGCTCGCCGCGTACGCCGTGGCCGGGCTCCGTCTGGTCCGGTGGCGCGAGACCCCCGGCGCCGACGGGGTGTGGGGCCCGCCGGACGACCTCGGCGGCGGCCCGCTCGCCCCGGGCCTGGGCTCGGCCACCACGGGCGACGGCCGGCTGCTCGTGTTCGGGCTGCGCTTCGCCGCGCTCGGCGGCCACGGCGCCGACAACGAGCGCGAGATCGTGCTGCTGGAGCAGAGCGCCCCGGGCGGCGGCTTCCGCGCCTGGCGCGGTCTCGGCACCCCCTCCCCCGGCCGCGACGACGGCCGCCGCATCGGCGTCCCCGTCGCCGTCACCGCGCCGGACGGCCGCGTCCACCTCTTCGTGCGCAACGCGGAGAAGGGGCTCAGCACCCGGGTACGGGAGGCGGACCGGACCTGGGGCGGCTGGCGGGACCTGGGCGGCGGAGAGGTCCAGGACGGCCTGAGCGCGGTGGTGGACGGCACCGGGCGGGTCCATGTGTACGCGGCGGGACACCACGCGGTGCACCACTGGACCGAGGACGCGCCGGGCACCGGCCTCACCGCCCGTACGCAGATCGACGCCGGCCCCGTACCGGGTGACGCGCCCGCCGCGCTCCCGGCGGCCGACGGCACGGTGGACCTGTTCTACCGGGGCCAGGCCCGGGCCGCGACGACGGTCGTACGGGGCGGGGCGGCCACCGGCCTGGCGGGCTTCGACGGCTACGGCGAACTGGCCGCCGCCGGACCCGCACTGCTCGGCCGCACCACCGACGGCCTGCTCCAGCTCCGTACGGGCACGCGGCACTCCGTACGGTCGCGGGGGCCCGTCGCGCTGGACGGCGCCGCGCTCCGCATCGGCGGCGACGGACGCCCGGTGGTGGTGGGGCTGGGGACGGACGCGCTTCCCTGGACGTGGCGCCCGTAACCCCCGACGGCACACGGAAGAGGGGCCCCGCCCCACCGCTCGCGCGGTGGGCCGGGGCCCCTCTCGGTGCTCTGTGCGGAGCAACCAGGTCAGACGCTCAAGGACTTACTTGAGGATCTTGGTGACCTGGCCGGCGCCCACGGTCCGGCCACCCTCACGGATGGCGAACTTCAGGCCCTCTTCCATGGCGACCGGCTGGATCAGCGCGACGTCCATGAGGGTGTTGTCACCCGGCATGACCATCTCGGTGCCCTCGGGAAGGGTCACAACGCCCGTCACGTCCGTGGTACGGAAGTAGAACTGCGGGCGGTAGTTGTTGAAGAAGGGGGTGTGACGGCCACCCTCGTCCTTCGACAGGATGTAGGCCTGGGCCTGGAACTCGGTGTGCGGCGTGACCGAACCCGGCTTGATGATGACCTGGCCGCGCTCGACGTCCTCGCGCTTGATGCCACGGAGGAGCAGACCGACGTTCTCACCGGCCTGGCCCTCGTCGAGCAGCTTGCGGAACATCTCGATGCCGGTGACCGTGGTGGTGGTCTTCTCGGTCTTGATACCGACGATGTCGACGGTCTCGTTGACCTTCAGGACACCACGCTCGATGCGGCCGGTGACGACCGTACCGCGACCGGTGATCGTGAAGACGTCCTCGATCGGCATGAGGAACGGCTTCTCGACGTCACGCTCGGGCTGCGGGATGGCCTCGTCGACAGCCTTCATCAGGTTGAGGACGGACTCACCCCACTCCTTGTCGCCCTCGAGCGCCTTGAGCGCCGAGACCTTGACGACCGGGACGTCGTCGCCCGGGAACTCGTACTCGGAGAGGAGCTCACGGACCTCGAGCTCGACGAGCTCCAGGATCTCCTCGTCGTCCACCATGTCGGCCTTGTTCAGCGCGACGACGATGTACGGCACGCCTACCTGGCGGGCCAGGAGCACGTGCTCCTTGGTCTGCGGCATCGGGCCGTCGGTGGCCGCGACCACGAGGATGGCGCCGTCCATCTGCGCCGCACCCGTGATCATGTTCTTGATGTAGTCGGCGTGACCCGGGCAGTCGACGTGCGCGTAGTGACGCGACTCCGTCTGGTACTCGACGTGCGCGATCGAGATGGTGATACCGCGCTGGCGCTCCTCAGGAGCCTTGTCGATCTGGTCGAAGGCCGAGGCCTCGTTCAGGTCCGGGTACGCGTCGTGCAGCACCTTGGTAATGGCGGCCGTGAGGGTCGTCTTACCGTGGTCGATGTGACCGATGGTGCCGATGTTGACGTGCGGCTTAGTCCGCTCGAACTTTGCCTTCGCCACTGGGGTCCTCCTGAGTGGTTCTGTACGCCTTGCTTCATCGGCGCCAGGTGATCTTTGCTGGAATGCCGGTGCCGGGGGCATTCGCCACGCTGCTTACGCGGTGCGACGAATGCCCGACCGGGCTCCGGTGACAAGCCTAAAGCGTGAGCTCGGAAGAGTTACTCGCCCTTGGCCTTCGCGATGATCTCCTCGGCGACGTTCCGCGGAACCTCGGCGTAGGAGTCGAACTGCATCGAGTAGCTTGCGCGACCCGAGGTCTTGCTGCGGAGGTCTCCGACGTAGCCGAACATCTCCGAGAGGGGCACGAGGCCCTTCACGACGCGAGCGCCGCTGCGCTCCTCCATGGCCTGGATCTGGCCACGGCGGGAGTTGAGGTCGCCGATCACATCGCCCATGTAGTCCTCGGGCGTGGTGACCTCGACGGCCATCATCGGCTCGAGGAGCACGGGGGACGCCTTGCGGGCACCCTCCTTGAACGCCTGCGAACCGGCGATCTTGAAGGCGAGCTCCGAGGAGTCGACCTCGTGGTAACCACCGTCGAGAAGGGTGACGCGGACGCCGACCATCTCGTAACCGGCCAGGATGCCGAACTGCATGGCTTCCTGGGCACCCGCGTCCACCGAGGGAATGTACTCACGGGGGATGCGGCCACCGGTGACCTTGTTGACGAACTCGTAGGAGGCGTCGCCACCCTCGATGGGCTCGAGGGCGATCTGCACCTTCGCGAACTGGCCGGTACCACCAGTCTGCTTCTTGTGCGTGTAGTCGATGCGCTCGACGGTCTTGCGGATCGTCTCGCGGTACGCGACCTGGGGCTTGCCGACGTTCGCCTCGACGCGGAACTCGCGCTTCATGCGGTCGACGAGCACCTCGAGGTGAAGCTCGCCCATACCACCGATGATGGTCTGGCCGGTCTCCTCGTCGGAGTGCACCTGGAAGGAGGGGTCCTCCTCCGAGAGCCGCTGGATGGCGACACCCAGCTTCTCCTGGTCACCCTTGGACTTGGGCTCGATGGCGACCTGGATGACCGGCGCCGGGAAGTCCATGGACTCCAGGATCACCGGCTGCTTGTCGTCGGACAGCGTCTCACCCGTGGTGGTCTGCTTCAGGCCCATGACGGCGACGATGTCACCGGCGCCCACCGACGCGATCTCCTCACGCTTGTTCGCGTGCATGCGGTAGATCTTGCCGATGCGCTCCTTCTTGCCCTTGACCGAGTTCAGCACCGCGGTGCCGGCCTCGAGGCGACCGGAGTAGATCCGGACGAAGGTGAGCTTACCGAGGTGCGGGTCGCTCGCGATCTTGAACGCCAGGCCGGAGAACGGCTCGTCGTCCGAAGGCTTGCGCTTGACGACCAGCTCCGGGTCCTTGACGTCGTGGCCCTCGATGGCCTCGACGTCCAGGGGGGAAGGCAGGTAGCGGACGACCGCGTCGAGCAGGGGCTGCACGCCCTTGTTCTTGAACGCCGTGCCACAGAAGACGGGGGTCACGGTGACGGAGTCGGCCGAGCCCTTCGACGCGAGGGTGATCCGACGGATCGCCTCGTGCAGCTGCTCCTCGGTGGGCTCGTTGCCCTCGAGGTACAGCTCCATCATCTGGTCGTCGTTCTCCGCGACGGCCTCAAGGAGCTTGCCGCGCCATTCCTCGGCGGCCTCCTTGTGCGTGTCGGGGATCTCGACGGTGTCGTACATCTCGCCCTTGGCGGCCTCTTCCGACCACACGAAGGCCTTCATCGACACGAGGTCGACGACGCCCTTGAAGTCGGCTTCGGCACCGATGGGGAGCTGCATGACCAGCGGAACCGCGCCCAGGCGGTCCACGATCATGTCGACGCAGCGGTGGAACTCGGCACCCGTACGGTCGAGCTTGTTGACGAAGCAGATACGCGGCACGCCGTAGCGGTCCGCCTGACGCCACACGGTCTCGGACTGGGGCTCGACGCCGGCCACACCGTCGAACACGGTGACGGCACCGTCGAGGACGCGGAGCGAACGCTCCACCTCGACGGTGAAGTCGACGTGACCGGGGGTGTCGATGATGTTGATGGTGTGGTCAACATCGTTGAGCGGCCAGTGACAGGTCGTCGCGGCGGACGTGATCGTGATGCCGCGCTCCTGCTCCTGCTCCATCCAGTCCATCGTGGCTGCGCCGTCGTGGACTTCACCGATCTTGTACGAAACGCCGGTGTAGAAGAGGATCCGCTCAGTGGTGGTCGTCTTGCCCGCGTCGATGTGGGCCATGATCCCGATGTTGCGGACCTTGGCCAGGTCAAGCGAAGTGGTGGCCATAAGGCTCAATCTTCTCTCGGTCTCGATGGGGGAAGCGACTACCAGCGGTAGTGCGCGAAGGCCTTGTTGGACTCGGCCATCTTGTGGGTGTCCTCGCGCTTCTTGACGGCAGCGCCAAGACCGTTGGAGGCGTCGAGCAGCTCGTTCATGAGGCGCTCGGTCATGGTCTTCTCGCGACGGGCGCGGGAGTAACCGACGACCCAGCGGAGAGCGAGGGTGGCGGCGCGACCGGGCTTGACCTCGATCGGCACCTGGTAGGTGGCGCCACCGACACGGCGGGACTTGACCTCGAGCGAGGGCTTGACGTTCTCAAGCGCGCGCTTCAGCGTGATGACCGGGTCAGCGCCGGTCTTCTCGCGGAGGCCTTCCATGGCGCCGTACACGATCCGCTCGGCGGTGGAACGCTTGCCGTCGAGGAGGATCTTGTTGATCAGCGAGGTGACAAGAGGAGAGCTGTAGACCGGGTCGATGATGACCGGGCGCTTCGGGGCGGGGCCCTTACGAGGCATTCTTACTTCTCCTTCTTGGCGCCGTAGCGGCTGCGGGCCTGCTTGCGGTTCTTGACACCCTGGGTGTCGAGCGAACCGCGGATGATCTTGTAGCGAACACCCGGCAGGTCCTTCACACGGCCACCACGCACGAGCACGATGGAGTGCTCCTGCAGGTTGTGTCCCTCACCCGGGATGTAGGCCGTGACCTCGATACCGGAGGTCAGACGCACACGCGCGACCTTACGGAGCGCCGAGTTCGGCTTCTTCGGGGTGGTCGTGAACACACGCGTGCAGACACCACGACGCTGGGGCGAACCCTCGAGCGCGGGCGTCTTGTTCTTCTCGACCTTGTCCTGCCGGCCCTTCCGGACCAGCTGCTGGATCGTAGGCACTACTTCTCCGGTTTCTGTGTGCCGTTCGTGAAACTAACCTGGAACACTCGCCGACCCACGCGGTCGGGTGTGTCGAATACTGCAGGCCCCTGCCGTACAGCAGAAGGAACACAGATTGCGGTGGCCACTTACGGACTCGCCATGCGGTTGAGGACACGCACCCGAGCCCAGGCACACCCCAGGCACAAGGCTTGAGCGTACCTACCTCACGGACCTGGGTCAAAACAAATGCCGTCCACCCCCGGCCCCTCGCCCCCGTGGCACTGCGCCACCGGATCCGCCGGCCGCCCCCGACGGCGCCCCCACGACCGGCACAGCACCGCTGACCAGCATGAACGACGACATACGGGCCCGCAACGCGGCATATGCCCCCGGTGGACCCTCCGGGGGGCCGGTCACCCCGCGTGACCGACCTCACGGCGATCCCCCGGCCTCCCCGGGCGGCCCGCACCGGGCACGCAGAAGGGCGGCCACCCCGTCGTAACGGGATGGCCGCCCCTCTCACTCACTTCTACTGGTTGTACGGACCGTAGTCGTAGTCCTCCAGCGGAACGGCCTGGCCGGAGCCCGTGCCGAACGGCGAGTAGTCGATGTCGTCGTAGCCGACGGCCGAGTACATCGCGGCCTTGGCTTCCTCGGTCGGCTCGACCCGGATGTTGCGGTAGCGGGACAGACCCGTACCGGCCGGGATGAGCTTACCGATGATGACGTTCTCCTTGAGGCCGATCAGGGAGTCCGACTTGGCGTTGATCGCCGCGTCGGTCAGGACCCTGGTCGTCTCCTGGAAGGACGCCGCCGACAGCCACGACTCGGTGGCGAGCGAGGCCTTGGTGATACCCATCAGCTGCGGACGGCCGGAGGCGGGGTGACCGCCCTCGGTGACCACACGACGGTTCTCGGTCTCGAACTTCGAGCGCTCGACGAGCTCGCCCGGCAGCAGCTCCGCGTCGCCGGACTCGATGATCGTCACACGGCGGAGCATCTGCCGGATGATGATCTCGATGTGCTTGTCGTGGATCGACACACCCTGCGAGTTGTAGACCTTCTGGACCTCGCCGACCAGGTGGACCTGGACCGCGCGCTGACCGAGGATCCGCAGCACGTCGTGCGGGTTGGTGGCACCGACGGTGAGCTTCTGGCCCACCTCGACCGCGTCGCCCTCGCCGACCAGGAGACGGGCACGCTTGGAGATCGGGAACGCCGTCTCCTCGCTGCCGTCGTCCGGGGTGACGACGAGCTTCTTGGTCTTCTCGGTCTCCTCGATGCGGACCCGGCCCTTGGCCTCCGAGATCGGGGCGACACCCTTGGGGGTACGCGCCTCGAAGAGCTCGACGACACGGGGCAGACCCTGCGTGATGTCGTCACCGGCCACACCACCGGTGTGGAAGGTACGCATCGTCAGCTGGGTACCGGGCTCACCGATGGACTGGGCGGCGATGATGCCGACCGCCTCACCGATGTCGACCAGTTTGCCGGTGGCGAGCGAGCGTCCGTAGCAGAAGGCACAGGTGCCGACCGCGGACTCACAGGTCAGGACCGAGCGGGTCTTGACCTCCTCTACGCCGGCGCCCACGAGGGCGTCGATCAGGACGTCACCGAGGTCGACGTTGGCAGGCGCGATGACCTTGCCGTCGACGACGACGTCCTCGGCGAGCATGCGGGCGTAGACCGAGGTCTCGACGTCCTCCGTCTTGCGGAGCACGCCGTCGGCGCCCTTGACGGCGATCTTCAGCTTGAGGCCGCGGTCGGTGCCACAGTCCTCCTCGCGGATGATCACGTCCTGCGAGACGTCCACCAGACGACGGGTCAGGTAACCCGAGTCGGCGGTACGCAGGGCGGTGTCCGCCAGACCCTTACGGGCACCGTGCGTGGAGATGAAGTACTCCAGAACGGTGAGGCCCTCACGGAAGGACGCCTTGATGGGACGGGGAATCGTCTCGTTCTTGGCGTTCGACACCAGACCACGCATACCCGCGATCTGACGCATCTGCATCATGTTTCCTCGGGCACCCGAGTCGACCATCATGAAGATGGGGTTCGTCTTCGGGAAGTTCGCGTTCATCGCCTCGGCGACCTCGTTGGTCGCCTTGGTCCAGATCGCGATGAGCTCCTGCGTGCGCTCGTCCTTGGTGATGAGACCGCGCTCGTACTGCTTCTGGACCTTCTCGTCCTGCTCCTCGTAGCCCTTGACGATGGCCTTCTTGGCCTCGGGCACGACGACGTCGGAGATGGCCACGGTCACACCGGAGCGGGTCGCCCAGTGGAAACCGGCCGCCTTCAGGTTGTCGAGCGTCGCCGCCACGATGACCTTGGGGTAGCGCTCGGCCAGGTCGTTGACGATCTCGGAGAGCTGCTTCTTGCCCACCGAGTAGTCGACGAACGGGTAGTCCTCGGGCAGCAGCTCGTTGAAGAGCGCGCGGCCCAGGCTGGTACGCAGGCGGAAGGTGTCACCCGGCTGGTACTCGGGCTCGCCCTCCTCGGCGACCGGCGGCACCCAGCCACGCGGCGGCATGGTGCCGACCGGGAAGCGGATGTCGACCTTCGCCTGGAGCGACAGCTCGCGGGCGTCGAAGGCCATGATCGCCTCGGCCGTGGAGCCGAAGGAGCGGTCCGTGCCCTTGACGTCGCGGCCCTCTTCGTCCGTGGTGAGGAAGAAGAGGCCCAGCACCATGTCCTGGGTCGGCATGGTGACGGGGCGGCCGTCCGCCGGCTTCAGGATGTTGTTCGAGGACAGCATCAGGATGCGGGCCTCGGCCTGCGCCTCCGCGGAGAGCGGCAGGTGCACGGCCATCTGGTCACCGTCGAAGTCCGCGTTGAACGCGGTGCAGACGAGCGGGTGGATCTGGATGGCCTTGCCCTCGACCAGCTGCGGCTCGAAGGCCTGGATGCCGAGGCGGTGCAGGGTGGGCGCACGGTTCAGCAGCACCGGGTGCTCGGCGATGACCTCTTCGAGGACGTCGTACACGACGGTGCGGCCACGCTCGACCATGCGCTTGGCCGACTTGATGTTCTGCGCGTGGTTCAGGTCCACCAGGCGCTTCATCACGAACGGCTTGAAGAGCTCCAGCGCCATCGCCTTCGGCAGACCGCACTGGTGCAGCTTGAGCTGCGGACCGACGACGATCACGGAACGCGCGGAGTAGTCCACGCGCTTGCCGAGGAGGTTCTGACGGAAACGGCCCTGCTTGCCCTTCAGCATGTCGCTGAGGGACTTCAGGGGGCGGTTACCGGGACCGGTGACCGGGCGACCACGACGACCGTTGTCGAAGAGGGCGTCCACGGCCTCCTGGAGCATGCGCTTCTCGTTGTTCACGATGATCTCGGGCGCGCCGAGGTCGAGAAGCCGCTTCAGGCGGTTGTTGCGGTTGATCACACGGCGGTACAGGTCGTTCAGGTCGGAGGTCGCGAAGCGGCCACCGTCCAGCTGCACCATCGGACGCAGGTCCGGCGGGATGACCGGCACGCAGTCGAGCACCATGCCCTTGGGCTTGTTGCTGGTCTGCAGGAACGCCGAGACGACCTTGAGGCGCTTGAGCGCACGGGTCTTCTTCTGGCCCTTGCCGGTACGGATGATCTCGCGGAGGCGCTCGGCCTCCTCGTCGAGGTCGAAGGACTCCAGGCGCTTCTGCAGGGCGGCGGCGCCCATGCAGCCGTCGAAGTACGTGCCGAAGCGGTCACGCAGCTCGCGGTAGAGCAGCTCGTCGCCCTCGAGGTCCTGGACCTTGAGGTTCTTGAAGCGGCTCCACACCTCGTCGAGACGGTCGATCTCGCGCTGCGCACGGTCACGCAGCTGCTTCATCTCGCGCTCGGCACCTTCGCGCACCTTGCGGCGTACGTCGGCCTTGGCGCCCTCGGCCTCCAGCTCGGCCAGGTCGGTCTCGAGCTTCTTGGCGCGGTTCTCCAGGTCGGAGTCGCGGCGGTTCTCGACCTGCTGACGCTCGACGGAGACGTGCGCCTCCAGCGACGGGAGGTCGCGGGTGCGGCGCTCCTCGTCGACGAACGTGATCATGTACGCGGCGAAGTAGATGACCTTCTCGAGGTCCTTCGGCGCGAGGTCCAGCAGGTAGCCCAGACGCGACGGGACGCCCTTGAAGTACCAGATGTGGGTGACGGGAGCGGCAAGCTCGATGTGACCCATGCGCTCACGGCGCACCTTGGCGCGCGTGACCTCTACGCCACAGCGCTCACAGATGATGCCCTTGAAGCGGACACGCTTGTACTTGCCGCAGTAGCACTCCCAGTCCCGGGTCGGACCGAAGATCTTCTCGCAGAAGAGTCCGTCCTTTTCGGGCTTGAGCGTGCGGTAGTTGATGGTCTCCGGCTTCTTCACTTCGCCGTGGGACCAGGTCCGGATGTCGTCCGCGGTGGCAAGGCCGATCCGCAGCTCGTCGAAGAAGTTGACGTCGAGCACTTGTCGTCAATCCCTCTTTCGGGGGTTCGAGCCCCCTCGCGTCACGCGAGAAATCGGGGCACTTCAGCAATGGTCTGAACGGGTCCGGGGAGAGCCGGCCGGATCACGTGGATCCGGCCGGACAACCCGTCAGACCTCTTCGACGCTGCTCGGCTCGCGCCGGGACAGGTCGATACCGAGCTCCTCCGCCGCGCGGAAGACGTCCTCGTCCGTGTCGCGCATCTCGATGGACATGCCGTCCGAGGACAGCACCTCCACGTTGAGGCAGAGCGACTGCATTTCCTTGATGAGCACCTTGAAGGACTCGGGAATGCCCGGCTCGGGGATGTTCTCGCCCTTGACGATCGCCTCGTAGACCTTCACGCGGCCGGTCACGTCGTCGGACTTGATCGTCAGCAGTTCCTGGAGGGCGTATGCGGCGCCGTAAGCCTCAAGGGCCCACACCTCCATCTCACCGAATCGCTGCCCACCGAACTGCGCCTTACCACCCAGCGGCTGCTGCGTGATCATGGAGTACGGGCCGGTCGAACGGGCGTGGAGCTTGTCGTCGACCAGGTGGTGCAGCTTGAGGATGTACATGAACCCGACCGAGACCGGGTCCGGGAACGGCTCGCCGGAGCGGCCGTCGAACAGCTGGGCCTTGCCGGAGGGCTGCACCAGGCGGTCGCCGTCGCGGTTCGGGATCGTGGCTCCGAAGAGACCCGAGATCTCGTCCTCGCGCGCACCGTCGAAGACGGGCGTGGCTACGTTGGTGCCGGGGGCGACCTGGTCGGCGCCGATGGCCTGCAGGCGCTGTGCCCACTCGTCACCGAGGCCGGAGACGTCCCAGCCGCGGCTGGCGAGCCAGCCGAGGTGGATCTCCAGGACCTGTCCCGGGTTCATTCGGGACGGGACACCCAGCGGGTTGAGGATGATGTCGACCGGGGTGCCGTCCTCCAGGAACGGCATGTCCTCGATCGGGAGGATCTTCGAGATGACGCCCTTGTTGCCGTGACGGCCGGCGAGCTTGTCACCATCGGTGATCTTGCGCTTCTGCGCGACGTAGACGCGGACCAGCTGGTTCACGCCCGGCGGCAGCTCGTCGCCCTCTTCGCGGTCGAAGACGCGGACGCCGATGACCTTGCCGATCTCACCGTGCGGCACCTTCAGCGAGGTGTCGCGCACCTCGCGCGCCTTCTCACCGAAGATCGCGCGGAGCAGGCGCTCCTCGGGGGTCAGCTCGGTCTCACCCTTGGGCGTGACCTTGCCGACGAGGATGTCGCCGGCGACGACCTCGGCACCGATACGGATGATGCCGCGCTCGTCGAGGTCGGCGAGGACCTCTTCGGAGACGTTCGGGATGTCCCGGGTGATCTCCTCCGGGCCGAGCTTGGTGTCACGGGCGTCGACCTCGTGCTCCTCGATGT
The DNA here is from genome assembly GCF_055583745.1 of Streptomyces sp. NPDC104381. Lineage (NCBI taxonomy): Bacteria > Bacillati > Actinomycetota > Actinomycetes > Kitasatosporales > Streptomycetaceae > Streptomyces > Streptomyces sp. NPDC104381. The sequence goes on along the minus strand of NZ_JBVJNK010000006.1, from coordinate 451,096 downwards.
GGATCGAGGAGAGGACGTCGTCCTGCACGAGGCGCTGCGACAGGATGATCGCGTCCTCGTAGTTGTGACCCTCCCAGGGCATGAACGCCACGAGGAGGTTCTTGCCGAGCGCCATCTCACCGTTCTCGGTGGCGGGGCCGTCGGCGAGGACCTGGCTCTCGATGACGCGGTCGCCCTCGGAGACGACGACCTTCTGGTTGACCGAGGTGCCCTGGTTGGAGCGCGAGAACTTCGAGATGCGGTACGTGGTGTACGTGCCGTCGTCGTTCGTCACGGTGATGTAGTCCGCGGAGACCTCCTGGACCACACCCGCCTTCTCCGCCTTGAGCACGTCGCCGGCGTCGGTGGCACAGCGGTACTCCATGCCGGTGCCGACCAGCGGCGCCTCGCTCTTGATGAGCGGGACGGCCTGACGCATCATGTTCGCGCCCATGAGGGCACGGTTGGCGTCGTCGTGCTCCAGGAACGGGATCATCGCGGTGGCGACCGACACCATCTGGCGCGGCGAGACGTCCATGTAGTCGACGTCGTCGCCGGGGATGTAGTCGATCTCACCGCCACGACGGCGGACCAGCACACGGGCCTCGGTGAAGCGCATGTCGTCGGAGAGCGTCGCGTTCGCCTGGGCGATCACGAAGCGGTCCTCTTCGTCGGCCGTCAGGTAGTCGACGTCGTCGGTGACGACACCGTCGACGACCTTGCGGTACGGCGTCTCGATGAAACCGAACGGGTTGATGCGCCCGTAGGAGGCCAGCGAGCCGATCAGACCGATGTTCGGGCCTTCGGGCGTCTCGATCGGGCACATGCGGCCGTAGTGCGACGGGTGCACGTCACGGACCTCGAAGCCGGCCCGCTCACGGGACAGACCACCCGGGCCGAGGGCGTTCAGACGACGCTTGTGCGTCAGCCCCGACAGCGGGTTGTTCTGGTCCATGAACTGCGACAGCTGGCTGGTGCCGAAGAACTCCTTGATGGAGGCGACGACCGGCCGGATGTTGATCAGGGTCTGCGGCGTGATCGCCTCGACGTCCTGGGTGGTCATGCGCTCACGCACGACGCGCTCCATACGGGCGAGACCCGTACGGACCTGGTTCTGGATCAGCTCACCGACGTTACGGATACGGCGGTTGCCGAAGTGGTCGATGTCGTCGGTCTCGACCATGATCGAGCGGCCGGACTCGCCGACCGTCTCGGTCTCGCCGGCGTGCAGCTTCACCAGGTACTTGATGGTGGCGATGATGTCGTCGCTGGTGAGGACACCCGCGTCGAGCGGCTCGTCGGCGCCGAGCTTCTTGTTCACCTTGTAGCGGCCGACCTTCGCGAGGTCGTAGCGCTTCGGGTTGAAGTAGAGGTTCTCGAGCAGCGTCTGAGCGGCCTCGCGCGTGGGCGGCTCGCCCGGACGCAGCTTGCGGTAGATGTCGAGCAGCGCGTCGTCCTGGCCCTGGGTGTGGTCCTTCTCCAGGGTGGCGCGCATGGACTCGTACTCGCCGAACTCCTCGAGGATCTGCTCGGTGGTCCAGCCGAGAGCCTTCAGGAGGACGGTGACGGACTGCTTGCGCTTGCGGTCGATGCGGACACCGACCATGTCGCGCTTGTCGATCTCCATCTCCAGCCAGGCACCCCGGGACGGGATGATCTTGGCGGAGAAGATGTCCTTGTCGGACGTCTTGTCGATGGAGGAGTCGAAGTAGACACCCGGCGAGCGCACGAGCTGCGACACGACGACACGCTCGGTGCCGTTGATGACGAAGGTGCCCTTGTTGGTCATGAGCGGGAAGTCGCCCATGAAGACCGTCTGGGACTTGATCTCGCCGGTCTCGTTGTTGGTGAACTCGGCCGTGACGAAGAGCGGCGCGGCGAACGTGAAGTCGCGCTCCTTGCACTCGTCGATCGAGTTCTTCGGGGGCTCGAAGCGGTGGTCGCGGAAGGTGAGCGACATCGACCCGGAGAAGTCCTCGATCGGGGAGATCTCCTCGAAGATTTCCTCCAGGCCGGACTTGGTGGGGACGTCTTGTCCGCTGTCCAGAGCAGCCTCGACGCGAGCCTTCCAGGCGGCGTTGCCGAGGAGCCAGTCAAAGCTCTCGGTCTGCAGCGCGAGGAGGTTCGGAACCTCGAGGGGCTCCTTGATCTTTGCAAAAGAGATGCGCAGCGGGGCGGTGCTGGCACCGTTGTTCGTATTCGAGGTCGAGGCGTTGCGCGAGGCGGCCAAGAGGGGGTCCTTCCGAGGGCTCGGACTCACTACGCGCGTACCGGCCCCAAGCCGCACACAGAGACAGAAATCCCAAGGTCAGGGAATATCCGGTCATCGGTGCTGGGCGTGGGCATGCCCCTGGTGACGGGCAGGAGGCAGCTAACAGGCAGCGCAAAGGGTCAGTGTAGCCAAGTGGCACACTGATGTCCAGTCGGGGTTCTCAGAGACCCACGTTGCTCTCAACAGCTGTTCTCAACACCTATGAATAGCCCTCGCGCGGTGTGCGCTCTTCTTTACTGCCCTCTTCGCTCTCGATCCATGCCTCGGATGCGGATCGAGATGACGACGCGTCCTGAGAATTGCGCGCCGCGTGCGGTTCGTCAAGGCCCCGAGGGGCCAGGCGGACGCCCGGCGATCTTCACCTGCGTCCGGAGGACGCCGGTTGACGCCCGCGGGCGCCCCGGAGAAACGCACGGCGAAAGATCACCCTACTCGTCGTACGCGGAAGATCAAGGCAGCCTCCTGGGGCACGCCAAAGGGCGATCACCCGGATGGGTGATCGCCCTTTGCGATGTGACATCCCCGCCTCGCGGCAGGGACGGTCCAGAGGAGTCAGACGACTCCCAGGGTCACTTGACCTCGACGGAAGCGCCGGCGGCCTTGAGGGACTCGGCAGCCTTCTCGGCGGCCTCCTTGGCGACCTTCTCGAGGACCGGCTTCGGGGTGCCGTCGACGAGGTCCTTGGCCTCCTTCAGACCCAGGGAGGTCAGCTCACGCACGACCTTGATGACCTGGATCTTCTTCTCGCCGGCGCCGGTGAGGATGACGTCGAACTCGTCCTGCTCGGCCTCGGCCTCGGCCGGGGCGCCGCCCTGGGCGGGACCGGCAACGGCGACGGCCGCGGCGGCGGTGACGTCGAACTTCTCCTCGAAGGCCTTCACGAACTCGGAGAGCTCGATGAGGGTGAGCTCCTCGAACTGGGCGAGCAGGTCTTCCTGGCTGAGCTTCGCCATGATGGCGTCCTTCCACTAATTCGGCAGGGGGTGCCGGATGTATATGTAGGCGGGCGTACGGGCCCGCTGCGAGCCGTGAGGGCGGAGGGTTACTCCGCCACCTCGGCCTCGGCGGGAGCCGACGTGTCGGCACCGCCCTGCTCGGCCTTCTTGGCGCGAAGCGCTTCCGCGGTGCGGACGAACTTCGACGGCAGAGCCTGGAAGAGCTGCGCAGCCTGAGTCTGCTTGCCCTTCATGGCGCCGGCCAGCTTGGCGAGCAGAACCTCGCGGGACTCGAGGTCCGCGAGCTTCTTGATCTCATCGGCGGACAGCGCCTTACCGTCAAGGACACCGCCCTTGATGATGAGGTTGGGGTTGTCCTTGGCGAAGTCACGAAGACCCTTCGCCGACTCCACCGGGTCACCGGTGACGAAGGCAACCGCCGTCGGACCCGAGAACAGGTCGTCCAGCGTGTCGATCCCGGCCTCGTTGGCCGCAATCTTGGTCAGCGTGTTCTTCACCACGGCGTACTGGGCGTTCTCACCGAGCGAACGGCGCAGCTCCTTGAGCTGTGCCACGGTGAGACCCCGGTACTCGGTCAGCACGGCGGCGTTCGAGCTGCGGAACTGGTCCGTCAGCTCGGCTACCGCGGCAGCCTTGTCGGGCCTTGCCATGAGCGTCGGCCTCCTTCCGGGTGATGAGGACCGCTCAGAAGGGGCCGGGAAAGACGAAACGCCCCGGCGCGGGCGCCAGGGCGTAGCTCGACCGAACGAATCCGGGAGCTTTCCACAGTCACCTGCGCAGGTCGCCCGTCTCGACGGATCCTTCGGTCGCCGTTCCCCTTACGAGGAAGCGGCAACGACCAGCGGTCTTTGGCTTCCTCGTGAGAGTACGCGACCGGGGCCGTTCGGAGCAAATCCGTCCCGGTTCGACCGGTGCGAGAGGTTTAAGCGCCTCTCAGCGGCCCTGCGGCTCGCCTGTACGCGGACGGGCCCCGCACCCTCCGAGGAGGCTGCGGGGCCCGTCCCATGCCGTGACGCGGCTACCGGGTGAGCACGGGGGCTCAGACGGCGGCCGGGTCCTCCTCGACGAGGAGGTTGCGCACGCGGTTGGCGTCCAGCGGGATGCCGGGGCCCATCGTCGTGCTCATGGTCGCCTTCTTGATGAAGCGACCCTTCGCGGCGGACGGCTTCAGACGGAGGATCTCCTCCAGCGCCGCGCCGTAGTTCTCGACCAGCTTCGTGTCATCGAAAGAGGTCTTTCCGATGATGAAGTGCAGGTTCGAGTGCTTGTCGACGCGGAACTCGATCTTTCCGCCCTTGATGTCGTTGACAGCCTTGACGACATCGGGGGTGACGGTGCCGGTCTTCGGGTTCGGCATCAGACCACGCGGACCGAGCACGCGGCCCAGGCGGCCGACCTTGCCCATGAGGTCCGGCGTGGCGACGACGGCGTCGAAGTCCAGACGGCCCTTCGCCACCTCGTCGATGAGCTCGTCGGCGCCGACGATGTCGGCGCCCGCGGCTTCCGCGGCCGCAGCACGGTCACCGGTCGCGAAGACCAGGACCCGGGCGGTCTTGCCGGTGCCGTGCGGGAGGTTCACGGTGCCACGGACCATCTGGTCGGCCTTGCGAGGGTCAACACCCAGGCAGAACGCGACCTCGACGGTGCCGTCGAACTTGGTGGCGGCGGTGTCCTTGGCGAGACGGACGGCCTCGAGCGGGGCGTACGTACGCTCCCGGTCGATCTTCGCGTCCGCAGCGCGGAGGTTCTTGCTGCGCTTCACATCTACTCCTGTGGTTTTCAGAGTGTGGAGTCGTGGTGCGGACCAGCGCTTGGTCCTACCACTGTGGGGCTACGGGGCTGACTCAGCCTTCGACCGTGATGCCCATGGAACGGGCGGTGCCAGCGATGATCTTCGACGCGGCGTCGAGGTCGTTGGCGTTCAGGTCGGGGAGCTTGGTCGTGGCGATCTCGCGGACCTGGTCGGCCGTGAGCTTGGCGACCTTGGTCTTGTGCGGCTCGCCGGAGCCCTTGTCCACACCCGCGGCCTTGAGGATCAGCTTGGCGGCCGGCGGAGTCTTCGTGACGAAGGTGAAGGAGCGGTCCTCGTAGACCGTGATCTCCACCGGCACGACCATGCCACGCTGCGACTCGGTCGCGGCGTTGTAGGCCTTGCAGAACTCCATGATGTTGACGCCGTGCTGGCCCAGTGCGGGACCGACCGGCGGCGCCGGGTTGGCCGCACCGGCGTTGATCTGGAGCTTGATAAGCCCCGTGACCTTCTTCTTCTTGGGAGGCATTGCTCTCTCCGGGTCCTAGTGAGAGTGTTTCGCCGCCATTCCGGTCATCCGGATGGAGGCATACCGCACAACGATAACGGGTATAGCTGCGCGACCAAAAACCGAGCAGGTCAGACCGGCTGCGAAGCCTGTCTGACCTGCTCGGTAGGCATGTGTCCAGGAACGGGCCGAAAGGCCGTCAGTTCTTCTGGATCTGGTCGAAGCTGAGCTCGACCGGGGTCTCGCGACCGAAGATCTCGACGAGGCCCTTGACCTTCTTCGAGTCGGCGTTGATCTCGTTGATCGTCGCCTGCAGGGTCGCGAACGGGCCGTCGGTGACGGTGACCGAGTCGCCCACCTCGAAGTCCAGGACCTGGACCTCGACCTTGCGGGCCGGAGCCGGCTTGCCCTCGGCCTCGGCCGCCTCGCGGGCCGCCTTCTCCTCGGCCTCGGGGGCGAGCATCTTGACGATCTCGTCCAGGGTCAGCGGGTACGGGTCGTAGGCGTTGCCCACGAAGCCGGTGACGCCGGGCGTGTTGCGGACAACACCCCAGGACTCGTTCGTCAGGTCCATGCGCACCAGGACGTAACCCGGGAGCTTGTTCTGACGGACGTTCTTCCGCTCGCCGTTCTTGATCTGGACGATCTCTTCCTCGGGCACCTCGGCCTGGTAGATGAAGTCCTCGACGTTGAGCGAGACGGCGCGCTGCTCCAGGTTGGCCTTCACGCGCTTCTCGTAGCCGGCGTACGTGTGGATGACGTACCACTCACCGGGAAGTCCACGGAGCTCGTCGCGCAGGGCGGCGACGGCGTCGACGGGGGCGGCCGGCTCGGCCTCCTCGGCGGCGGCCTCGTCCTCGGCGGCCTCGACGGCCTCGTCCTCTTCCGCGGCGGCCTCGTCGTCGTCGGACCCGTCGGTCTCGACCCGCACGGCGTCCTGCTCGGCGGGCTCGCCCGCGGCGGCGTCAGCAGCGTCGACCTGGTCCGGGGCCACGGCATCCGCCGCCTCGACGATGTCGAGCTCGTCCTCGGCGGACTCGACGGCGCTCGCCGTGGGCTCGGCGTCGTCGTTCAGGTTCGGGTCAGACACGATGGCTGCTTCTTCCTGGATACAAATGGGTGGAACATGCGAAAGGGGCGCCGATGAGGCGCCCTCCGCGGGGATCAGCCGAAGACGTACTTGATGACCCGCGCAAATCCGAAGTCAATCACGGTGACGAGACCGATCATGACGACCACGAACACGATCACCACGGCCGTGTACGTCGACAGCTGGCTGCGCGTCGGCCATACGACCTTGCGGAGCTCGGCGACGATCTGGCGGTAGAACAGCGCGAGCCGGCCCAGAGGGCCCTTCTTGCCGCGCTTGCCGCCCTTCCGAGCCTTCTTCTTCGACTCGGGGGCTTCGTCCTCGGCATCAGGCATGTCGATGGAGCCCACGGCGTCCGTCACGCTACTCACCTGATTCCGGGTCGTGGCCGTGCCGCGCCCGGTGGAGCCGCACGGCGGTGCATTGAAGTACGTACATGCGCACACATCCTGGCGAAGGAGTGTGTAGCAGGGCCGGAGGGACTTGAACCCCCAACCGCTGGTTTTGGAGACCAGTGCTCTACCAATTGAGCTACGACCCTTTGTGGATTCCACCAACCTACCGCATCCTCCCCGGTGAGCCGGTCGGGAAAACGGTGCGGCTGATGAAGGCCAACGACAGGTGAGTGTACGTGTTCATGGGCGTCGCGTCGAACAGACAACTACCGACCGGTCCTGTCCGGATGCTGTCCGAGTGCTGTCCGGTCCCTGAAACCCCTGTGCCGAGGGGATTTCCGGTCTGCGAGCATGGGGGCATGAGCGCTGCAACTTCTCCGTCCGAGCGCCGGGTCTCGGCCCGCATCGGTGCCATCTCCGAGTCCGCCACCCTCGCCGTCGACGCCAAGGCCAAGGCCCTCAAGGCCGCCGGGCGTCCGGTGATCGGGTTCGGCGCCGGTGAGCCCGACTTCCCGACCCCCGGTTACATCGTGGACGCCGCCATCGAGGCGTGCCGCAACCCGAAGTACCACCGCTACACCCCGGCGGGCGGGCTCCCCGAGCTCAAGGCCGCGATCGTGGCGAAGACGCTGCGCGACTCCGGCTACGAGATCGACGCCTCCCAGGTCCTGGTGACCAACGGCGGCAAGCAGGCCATCTACGAGGCCTTCGCCGCGGTCCTCGACCCGGGCGACGAGGTCATCGTCCCCGCCCCGTACTGGACGACCTACCCCGAGTCCATCCGTCTCGCCGGCGGCGTCCCGGTCGAGGTCGTGGCCGACGAGACCACCGGCTACCGGGTCTCCGTGGAGCAGCTCGAAGCAGCGCGCACCGAGCGCACGAAGGTCGTCCTGTTCGTCTCCCCGTCCAACCCGACGGGTGCCGTCTACAGCGAGGCCGAGACCGAGGCGATCGGCCGCTGGGCCGTCGAGCACGGCCTGTGGGTCATGACGGACGAGATCTACGAGCACCTGGTCTACGGGGGCGCGGCCGCCGCCTCGCTCCCCGCGGTGGTGCCCGAGCTGCGGGACAAGTGCATCGTGGTCAACGGTGTGGCCAAGACGTACGCCATGACCGGCTGGCGGGTCGGCTGGATCATCGGCCCGAAGGACATCGTGAAGGCCGCGACCAACCTGCAGTCGCACGCCACGTCCAACGTCAACAACGTCGCGCAGGCCGCCGCGCTCGCCGCCCTCTCGGGTCCGCTGGACGCGGTCGCCGAGATGGGGTCCGCCTTCGACCGCCGTCGCAGGACGATCGTGCGGATGCTCAACGAGATCGACGGCGTGCTCTGCCCCGAGCCCGAGGGCGCGTTCTACGTGTACCCGTCGGTGAAGGGGCTGCTCGGCAAGGAGATCCGCGGCAAGCGCCCGGCGGACTCCGTCGAGCTCGCCGCCCTCATCCTGGACGAGGCCGAGGTGGCCGTGGTGCCGGGCGAGGCGTTCGGTACGCCGGGTTACCTGCGGCTGTCCTACGCGCTGGGCGACGACGACCTCGTCGAGGGTGTCTCCCGGCTCCAGAAGCTGCTGGGCGAGGCCCGCGACTGACGCGGAATCTCCCCCTGAGTGGTGTGGCCCCCGGCTCCGGCCGGGGGCCACTTTTTTGTTCGACGGTTAACTCACACGGGAATCCGGCTACCGCCGGGCCCCTCCGGTGCGGCAAGATCGATCGATGGAGCGTGACGTACGGCTGTTGCCCAAGGCCCACCTGCACCTGCACTTCACCGGGTCGATGCGGCCCACGACCCTGCTCGAACTCGCGGACAAGTACGGCGTGCACCTGCCCGACGCCCTGACCGGCGGTGAGCCGCCCAAGCTGCGGGCCACGGACGAGCGCGGCTGGTTCCGTTTCCAGCGCCTCTACGACATCGCCCGGTCCTGCCTCCGCTCGCCGGAGGACATCCAGCGGCTGGTGCGCGAGACCGCCATGGAGGACGTGGCGGACGGCTCGGGGTGGCTGGAGATCCAGGTCGACCCCACGTCGTACGCCCCGCTGCTCGGGGGGCTGATCCCGGCGATCGAGATCATCCTGGACGCCGTGGACCGTGCGGCCCGTGACACCGGGCTCGGGATCCGGGTGGTGATCGCGGCGAACCGGATGAAGCACCCGCTGGACGCCAGGACGCTGGCCCGGCTCGCCGTGCGGTACGCGGACCGGGGTGTCATCGGCTTCGGCCTCTCCAACGACGAACGCCGGGGCATGGCGCGCGACTTCGACCGCGCCTTCGCCATCGCCCGCGAGGGTGGTCTGCTGGCGGCCCCGCACGGCGGCGAGCTCTCCGGCCCCTCCAGCGTCCGGGACTGCCTGGACGACCTCGACGCGGCCCGGATCGGGCACGGCGTACGGGCGGCCGAGGACCCCGGGCTGCTGCGCAAGCTCGCGGAGCGCGGGGTGACCTGCGAGGTCTGCCCGGCGTCCAACGTGGCGCTCGGCGTCTACGAGAAGCCCACCGACGTACCCCTGCGCACTCTGTTCGACGCGGGGGTGCCGATGGCGCTCGGCGCGGACGACCCGTTGCTCTTCGGCTCGCGGCTGGCCGCGCAGTACGACCTCGTACGGCGGCACCACGCGTTCACCGACGAGGAGCTGGCCGAGCTGGCCCGGCAGTCCGTGCGGGGGTCGGTGGCACCGGTGGAGGTGCGGGAGAAGCTGCTGGGCGGGATCGACGCGTGGCTGGCTAGCTGATGCCGCTCAGCAGGGTGCGCGCGAGGGACGCGGCGAAGGCGTCCAGGGACTGCGGGGCCGCGGCCGTCTCGTAGGCGAAGGCGCGCTGCGCGCAGGCGCCCAGCAGCAGGGAGGCGGCCGCGTGGGTGTCGGCTCCGGGGCGGACACGGCCGGCCCGCTGTTCGGCGCGGAGGTAGGCGTCGAGGCCCTGGATCGGCTTGTGCGGGCCGGTGCCCATCTCGCGCATCGCCGCTTCGTGGCGGTGCTTGAGCCGGGGTTCGGCGTACAGCGAGGCGAGGACCGGGAAGGTCTGCTGGTAGAAGAGCGCGGCCTGACGGGCGACCTCGGTGAGGTTCTGTTCCAGGTCGCCCCGGCCCGCCTCCAGATCGCCGAGGAGCGGGCCCAGTCTCGGCATGCGTTCGCCGAGCACGGTCACGAAGAGCTCCTCCTTGTTCGCGAAGTACTTGTAGAGCGCGGCCTCGGAGCAGCCGGCGGCCTTGGCGATCTCCTTCGTCGTGGTGCGCGCGAGGCCGATGCGGAGCATGAGTTCATGGGCCGCGTCGAGGATGCGGACGCGGGCCGGCTTCTGCTCCATGGATGCTCCAGCAAGGCTTGACGTAGGGGTGAGCGCCCACTCACCCTATGGGTAAGTGAATACTCACCCACTCAGGAGGGGCGTGCGCGATGAGGCTCACGGTGTTCGGGGCGACGGGAGCCGTCGGCCAGGAGGTTGTCCGGCAGGCGCTGGCGGCGGGGCACGAGGTGACGGCGGTGGTGCGGGATCCCGCCGTGCTGCCGGAGGGGCTGCGGGGTGCCGCCCTGCACGCGGTGGTGCCGCTGGACGACACGGCGGCGGTGCGCGGGGCGGTCGCGGGGCGGGACGCCGTGCTCTCCGGGCTCGGCGCGCGGGGCCGGAAGGCCGGTGACGTCACGGAGCGGCTCACCGTGCGGGTGCTGGAGGCGATGGAGGCGGAGGGGGTGCGGCGGCTGGTGGTCGTGAGCGCGGCCCCGGTCGGCCCGGAGCCGGCGGACGACCCGCTGCTGGACCGCGTGGTCCGCAGGGTGATCGGCGCGGTCCTCAAGGAGGTGTACGCCGATCTGACCCGGATGGAGGCCGCGCTGGCCGCGAGCGCGACGGACTGGACGTCGGTGCGGCCGCCGAAGCTGACGAACGGCCCGCTGACGGGGGCGTACCGGACGGTCGGGGGCGGCACCCCGCGCAGCGGCCGGTCCCTCGCGCGGGCCGATGTGGCCCACGCGATGCTGGCGCTGATCGACGAGCCGGCGGCGGTGAAGCAGGGCGTGGGGGTGGCGTACTGATCCCGGGCCCGCGGCCCTGAGCCCCGGCGCCGGGCCTACAGGCTGACGCCCACCGTCACCGGTTCGTTGACGAGGGTGACCCCGAAGGCCTCCTGGACCCCGGCGACGACCTCGCGGGCCAGCGCCAGCAGGTCGTCGGTGGTCGCGTCGCCCCGGTTGGTGAGCGCGAGGGTGTGCTTGGTGGAGATGCGCGCGGGGCCCGTGCCGTACCCCTTGGTGTAGCCCGCCTTGTCGATGAGCCAGGCCGCCGAGGTCTTCACCCGGCCGTCGCCGGCGGGGAAGGCCGGGGGCGTGACGTCCGCGCCCAGGCGCTCGGTGGCGCGGGCGAGGAAGAGCGCGTGCTGCGCCTCGTCGAGGATCGGATTGGTGAAGAAGGACCCGGCCGACCAGGTGTCGTGGTCCTCCGGGTCGAGCACCATGCCCTTGCCCGCCCTCAGCCGCAGGACGGTCTCGCTGGCGGAGGCGGCGGGGACGCGGTCGCCCTGTTCGACGCCCATGGCCCTGGCGGTCTCGGGGTAGCGCAGGGGCGCGGACTGCCCGCCCGCGTCCTCCAGCCCGAAGCGGACCCGGAGCACGACGAAGCGGTCGGGTTCGGCCTTGAAGCGGCTGTGGCGGTACGAGAAGGCGCAGGCCTCGTTCGGGAGGGTGACCGTCTCCCGGGAGTGCCGGTCGTAGGCGACGACCTCGGTGATGACCGAGGACACCTCCTGCCCGTAGGCGCCGACGTTCTGGATGGGGGTCGCCCCGGCGGACCCGGGGATCCCGGCCAGGCACTCGATCCCGGCCAGTCCCGCCTCGACCGTACGGGCCACGGCGTCGGTCCAGACCTCGCCCGCCGCCAGTTCCAGCGTCGTACCGGAGAGCTCGAAGCCCTTGGTGGCGATGCGCAGGGCGGTCCCGTCGAAGCCCTTGTCGCTGATGACCAGGTTGGAGCCGCCGCCGATGACCAGGAGGGGGGTGCCGCTGTCGTCGGCCTCGCGGACGGCGGCGATCACCTCCGCGTCGGTGGTGGCCGTCAGGAGGCGGTCGGCCGGGCCGCCGAGCCGGAAGGTGGTCAGGGGGGCGAGGGGGGCGTCGTGGAGTTCCTGCACGGGGACAAGAGTACGGTCCACGGCCCGGGGAGCGGGCCGTGGACCGTACGGGGCGGGCCTGAGGTCAGGCGGCGACGGGGACACGCTCCTCGGCGGCCTCGGGTGCCGGGCCGGAGGCCGGCTTGCGGCGCGGGATGAGCAGGGCCGTGAGCCCGGCCAGGGCCACCACGCCGGCGCCGATCCAGAGGGCCGGCACGGTCCCGTCGGTGAAGGCCTGGGGGGAGCCGTATCCGCCCTGGGCGGAGAAGACCGCGGCCAGTACGGCGACCCCGAGGGCACCGCCGACCTCGCGCAGGGCGTTGTTGGCCCCGGAGGCGATGCCCTGCTCCCCCGGCCGCACGCTGGACATCACGAGGCTGGCGGCGGGTGCGAAGTACATGGCCATGCCGACGCCGCCGACGATCAGGCCGGGCAGCTGCGCGGTGTAGGCGACGTCCGGTTCCAGGACGGTGGCGAAGAGGCCTAGGCCCACGGCCTGGAGGAAGAGGCCGGTCACCACCACGGGCCGGCCGCCGAACCGGTCGGAGAGGTATCCCGCGACGGGTGCGACGAGCATCGGCATCCCGGTCCACGGCAGCATCCGCAGGCCGGCCTCGGTCGGCGAGTAGCCCAGTACGTTCTGGAGGAACTGGCTGAGCAGGAAGATCGAGCCGAACATGCCCAGGAACATCAGCAGGCTCGCCATGTTGATCCCGAAGAAGGCGCGGTCGCGGAAGAGCCGCATGGGCAGGACCGGGTTCTTCGCGCGGAATCCGTGGCGGACGAAGACGGCCAGGAGGAGCGTCCCCGCGATCAGGCCGGTCAGCACGAGCGGGTCGGTCCAGCCGTCGCTGGTGCTGCTGACGAGCGCGTAGACGATGCCGAACAGACCGGCGCTGACCAGGACGGTGCCGGGCACGTCGAGCTTGGCCTCGGGGGCGTACGACTCGGCCAGCCGCAGGCGTGCCAGGGGCAGCAGGATCAGGCCGACCGGGACGTTCAGCCAGAAGATCCACTGCCAGGAGATGTGTTCGGTGAGGCTTCCGCCGATCAGGGGGCCGCTGGCGACGGCGAGGCCGGTGACCGCGCCGAAGAAGCCGAGGGCCATGCCGCGCCTGGCGGGCGGGACGGCGGCGGTGAGCAGGGTGAGGGTGAGCGGCATCATGACCGCGGCGCCGACGCCCTGGACGGCACGGAAGGCGATGAGCTCCTCGATGCCCGGTGAGAGGGCGGCAGCGGCGGAGGCCGCGGTGAAGACCGTGAGGCCGGCCAGGAACAGCCGGCGCCGGCCGAAGCGGTCACCGAGTGCGGCGCCCGTCATCAGCAGGACGGCGAAGGTGAGGGTGTAGGCGTTCACCGTCCATTCGAGCTCCTCCAGCCGGCCGCCGAGGCTCTCGCGGATGGACGGCAGGGCGGTGGTGACGACGAGGTTGTCGAGTGCCGCCATGAAGCCGGCGACGCTCGTGATGACGAGGGCCCAGACCGCTCCTGCGCGGCCGGTGGTGTGCTGATCCACTGCTCCCCCCCTGGGGTTAGTTATTCATTACTAACTTACGTGGACAGAGAACCGGGCCGGGCCCGGACCTGAGACGTTCAGCCGACCGGCTGGGCCGAGTCGTAGAAGCCGGACCAGATCCGGTGTCCGGCCGGGAAGCCCAGCGACGACAAGGTGTTGACGAGCATGCCGTACGCGAGGAACTGGGTGGCCTCGCCCACATCGGCACCGAGCAGGAGGTTGACCGAGTCGAACAGCTCCAGCCACCCGGCCCGCACCGACTCGCCGAACGCGTGGTCCCCCGCGGCCTCCGCGGCGGCGACGGCCGCGCACATCTGCATCTGCATCTGGAGCTTGTCGGAATCGACGACGATCAGCCGCTGGTACGCCTCGGCCATGGCGTGCAGGGCCGCTTCGCCCTCCAGCCCCTCGGCGGCCTTCTCGAAGACCTGCCGGGTCTCCAGGAGGCAGCGCTCGGCGGCGGCGAGGAACATCGCCTGCTTGTTGGGGAAGAGCCGGAAGAGGTACGGCTGCGAGACACCCACACGCTTGGCGATCGCCTCGGTGGAGGTGGCGCTGTACCCGCCGCGGGCGAACTCGGTGACCGCCGCGCGGATGACGCTCTCGCGCCGCTCATCTGCACTCATCCTTGCCATGAGACGAAGTTAGTACTCAATCACTAACTTGGCAAGCGCCCGTCGTCCGGCCGAACGAAAGGGGCACGGTCCATGGACCGTGCCCCTTCATCACGTGTACGGCGGTTCAGCCGAGCCGCACGACGGCGCGGGACATGCCCAGCACCTTCTTGCCCTCGCTCATCGCGGTCAGGTCGACCCGCACCGTGTTGTCGTCCAGCTTGGCGGCGACCTTGCCGCTCACCTCGATCAGCGCCCCGGTGTCGTCGTTCGGCACGACGACCGGCTTGGTGAACCGGACCCCGTACTCGACGACCGCACCCGGGTCGCCGGCCCAGTCCGTGACGACCCGGATCGCCTCGGCCATGGTGAACATGCCGTGCGCGATCACGTCGGGGAGCCCGACCTCGTGCGCGAACTTCTCGTTCCAGTGGATCGGGTTGAAGTCGCCGGAGGCGCCCGCGTACTGCACCAGCGTGGCCCGGGTCACCGGGAAGGACCGCGCCGGCAGCTCCGTACCGACCTCGACGTCCCCGTAGGCGATGGTCGCCGTCATCACGCCTCCTCGGCGGCGCGTGCCACCAGCTTGGTCCAGGCGGTCACCACGTGCTCACCGGACTCGTCGTGCACCTCACCGCGGATGTCCACGATGTCGTTGCCCGCCATCGTCTTGATGGCCTCGATCGTCGAGGTGACCGTCAGCCGGTCCCCCGCCCGCACGGGGCGCACATAGGCGAACTTCTGGTCACCGTGCACCACGCGGCTGTAGTCCAGGCCCAGCTGCGGGTCCTGCACCACCTGACCCGCGGCCTTGAAGGTGATGGAGAAGACGAAGGTGGGCGGGGCGATCACATCCGGGTGCCCCAGGGCCTTGGCGGCCTCCGGATCCACGTACGCGGGGTTGGCGTCACCCACCGCCTCCGCGAACTCCCGGATCTTCTCCCGGCCGACCTCGTACGCCGGGGTGGGCGGATAGGTCCGCCCGACGAAGGACTGGTCGAGCGCCATGGGCCCGGTACCTCCTGATGAAAGTCGAATGGGGCGAGGGACAGCCCGAGCCATCAAGATAAACGACACGAGGCCGCCCCCAGTGGGGACGGCCTCGTGTACGAGCCTGTTTCAGCGCGTTTCGCGGTGCGCGGTGTGCGAGTTGCAGCGCGGGCAGTGCTTCTTCATCTCAAGACGGTCCGGGTTGTTACGCCGGTTCTTCTTGGTGATGTAGTTCCGCTCCTTGCACTCCACGCAGGCCAGCGTGATCTTCGGGCGGACGTCGGTGGCAGCCACGTGAGTGCTCCTAAGACGGACGGATGGACGGATGAACGCAAAAAAGAGTAGCCGATCGAAGGACCGACCCCACAATCGGCTACCGTTAGTAGCGGTGACCGGACTTGAACCGGTGACACAGCGATTATGAGCCGCTTGCTCTACCGACTGAGCTACACCGCTTTGATGCCGGGTCTCCCCGCCGAAGCGGGGTTTCCCGATCACCAGAGCCCCAATGCGGAATCGAACCGCAGACCTTCTCCTTACCATGGAGACGCTCTACCGACTGAGCTATTGGGGCGAGCGAGGAAGACATTACACGGTCTCTCGCCGATCGCCCAAATCCGTTTCCGCGGCCCCCACCGGGCCCCCTCGCGCCCCCCGGGCGGACCCTGCGAAGGCCCTCCTGATCAGGCCCTTGATCAGCCGGTACGCCACCTCGCCGGACCGGCTCGCGGGCCCCTGTGACGCCCCTCTCCCCAACCGCCCCACGAGGCCACATTCGTACGACTAATGCGCTCCTCCTCGGAGCGGACGGAGCCCCGGCCTACGCTCGCCGCACCTTGCGTGATCCTGCATTCCCCCCAGGAGCGGTGCGATGTCCGAAAGCCCCGGCGAGGCGCCCGCGCTCCTCCTCGGCGGAGCCCGGCTCACGGACGGGCGCGCCGTCGACGTACGGATCGCGGGGCCGCGCATCGAGGCCGTGGGTACGGCGGGCAGCCTCACCACCCCGGGGACCCGCATCGACCTGCGCGGCTATCTCCTGCTGCCCGCGCCCGCCGAACCCCACGCGCACGCCGACACGGCACTCTCCGGGACCGTGGAGGGGCCGCCGTCCCACCGCCCCGAGGACGTACGGCGCCGGGCGACCGAGGCCGCGCTCCTCCAGCTCAGCCACGGGGCCACCGCGCTGCGCGCCCATGTGCGCGTGGGCGACGTACAGGGCCTCGGGCCCCTGGAGGGCGTCCTGGCGGCCCGCAAGTCCCTCCGGGGCCTCACCGGGCTGACCGCCGTCGCCGTGCCCCGGCTCCTCACCGGCGTCGCGGGCGCCGACGGCCTCGCCGCGCTCCGCGACGCCGTGGACATGGGGGCGGGCGTGATCGGCGGCTCCCCCGACCTCGACCCCGATCCGGCGGGCCACACGGAAGCCGTCCTGGAGCTCGCCGCCGCCCACGGGCTCCCCGTCGACCTGCACACGGACGGTGACGACCCGGCCCGCCTCGCCCGGCTGGCCGCCATGGCCGGCGGTCTGCGCCCCGGCGTCTCCCTCGGCCCCTGTGCGGGCCTCTCGCGGCTTCCCGGCGACGAGGCGGCCCGCACCGCCGACCGGCTCGCCGCCGCCGGTGTGACCGTGGTCTGCCTCCCCCAGGGCGGCTGCTCCGGCGCCCGGCTGCGGGGCACGCCCCCGGTACGGCTGCTGCGGGCCGCCGGGGTCCCGGTGATCGCGGGCAGCGGGGCCCTGCGCGACAGCGCCAACCCCGTCGGCCGCGGCGACCCCCTGGAGGCGGCGTACCTGCTGGCTTCGCAGGAGGGCCTCTCCCCCGAGCACGCCTACGACGCCGTCTCCGGCACCGCCCGCGCGGCCCTGGGCCTGCCCGGGGTGCGCGTCGAGGCCGGCTTCCCCGCCGAGCTGCTCGCCGTGCGCGGCGACGGGCTGGCCGGGGCGCTCTCCCTCGCGTACAGCAGGATCGTGGTGCACCGGGGGCGTGTGGTGGCGCGGACCAGCGCCGTACGCGAGTACCGGGACTCCGGCGCCGCCGCCGCGGCCCTCGACCTCCCCCGCCAGGGGCGCACCGATTCCGGGCCCTGCGGCGGGCCTTGAGCGCGCGCGCTCCCCGCGGCGTACGGTCGGAAGCATGCGCATTGTCATTGCAGGTGGACATGGTCAGATCGCGCTGCGGCTGGAGCGGTTGCTCGCCGCGCGCGGTGACGAAGCGGTGGGCGTCATCCGCAACCCGCAGCAGAGCGAGGACCTGAGGGCGGCGGGGGCCGAGGCCGTCGTCCTCGACCTCGAATCGGCGTCCGTCGAGGAGGCGGCCGAGGTTCTGCGAGGGGCGGACGCCGCGGTCTTCGCGGCAGGCGCCGGCCCCGACAGCGGTTCGGCCCGTAAGGACACGGTGGACCGCGGAGCTGCCGTGCTCTTCGCGGACGCGGCGGAGCGGGCGGGGGTGCGGCGCTACGTCGTGGTGTCCTCCATGGGCGCCGACCCCGACCACCGGGGCGACGAGGTGTTCGACATCTACCAGCGGGCCAAGGGCGAGGCGGACGCGTACGTACGTTCCAGGAGCGCCCTGGACTGGACGGTGCTGCGCCCCGGGATGCTCACGAACGACGCCGGGACCGGCCAGGTCCTGCTCGCCGCCTCGACGGGCCGCGGACCGGTCCCCCGCGACGACGTGGCGGCGGTGCTGCTGGAGCTGCTGGACACCCCGGCGACGGCGGGCCTGACGCTGGAGCTGATCAGCGGCGGCAAGCCGGTGGCGGTCGCGGTGAAGGACGTCGCGGGGAACTGAGCCCCGGGACGCCCGACGCCCCGCCGCGCGAGGCGTTGCCGCCCGCCGGAGATTCCGCGGGATAGCGTCGGCCGCATGAACGGTGGCCCGGACAGCCGAGGTTGGCTCGCCTGCTGTCTCGGCGGGGCGGTGTTCGCCGTCTGCATGGCGGGGACGACTCTGCCGACCCCGCTGTACAGCCTCTACCAGGACGAACTCGGCTTCTCCGAGCTGATGGTGACCGTCGTGTACGCCGTGTACGCCTTCGGCGTCATCGGGGTGCTCCTGCTGGCGGGCAACGCCTCCGACGCGGTCGGCAGACGGCCCGTCCTGCTGGCCGGCCTGGGCTGCGCGGCGGTGAGCGCCGTCTGCTTCCTGTGCGCCACCGCCCTGGGCTGGCTCTTCGCGGGACGCCTGCTGTCGGGGCTCTCGGCGGGGCTGTTCACGGGGGCCGCCACCGCGTACGTCATGGAGCTGGCACCCCGTCAGGGCTCGTCCCGCGCCTCGTTCGTGGCGACGGCCGCCAACATGGGCGGCCTGGGCTGCGGGCCGCTGCTCGCGGGGATCCTCGCGCAGTACGCCCCCTGGCCGCTCCATCTGCCGTTCATCGTGCACCTGGTGCTGGTGGCCGCGTCGGTGGTCGTCGTGCTGGGCCTGAGGGAGACCGTGGCCGAGCGCCGCCCCCTGAGGACCGTGCGGCCGCAGCGGCCCGGGCTGCCGCCCGAGGTCAGGGCGGTGTTCCGGCCCGCGGCGCTCGCCTCGTTCGTGGGGTTCGCCCTGTTCGGGGTGTTCACCTCGGTGAGCCCGGCGTTCCTCTCGGAGTTCCTGGACGTGGACAACCACGCCGTGAGCGGGCTGATCGTCGCGCTGGCCTTCTTCGCGTCGGTCGCCGGGCAGTCGGCGGTGGGCGGGATCGGTGAGCAGAGGTCGCTGTCGCTGGGCTGCGCCGGCCTCCTCGGCGGGCTGGTGCTGCTCGCGGCCGCGATCTGGTGGCAGCTCCTGCCGCTGATCGTGCTGAGCGCGCTCCTCGGCGGCGCGGGCCAGGGGCTGGCCTTCCGGGCGGCCCTGTCCCAGGTGGCCTCGGCGTCGCCCGCGGACCGGCGGGCGGCGGTGATCTCGACGCTCTTCGTGGTGGCGTACCTGGGCATCTCGCTGCCCGTCATCGGGGTGGGCGTCCTCTCCGACCACATCGGGCTCCAGGACTCCGGGCTGGTCTTCATCGCGAGCATGGCCGTACTGGTCGCCTGGGCCGGTCTCCACCTGCTGCGGCGCCAGGCCGCGAAGGGCCGCTGAGCCGGCGGGCCGCGGCCGTACGCTGAATGCTCCACATGCTCCGCGCGAGGACGGGAGGCCGCCGGGTGACCGGGACGACGGTGACCGAGGTGATGGCCGAGCTCGCCGCACTGGAGGATCCGAGGATCCGTGCGGTGAACGAGAAGCACGGCGACGACCACGCCGTGAACCTCGGCAGGCTGCGCGCGCTCGCGAAGCGGCTGAAGACGCAGCAGGAACTCGCCCGCGTGCTCTGGGACACGGGCGACACCGCGGCGCGGCTGCTGGCGCTGCTGATCTGCCGTCCCAAGGCGTTCGAGCGGGACGAGCTGGACGCCATGCTGCGCGGGGCGGGCACCCCGAAGGTGCACGACTGGCTCGTCGGCTACGTGGTGAAGAAGAGCCCGCACGCCGAGGAACTGCGCCTGGCCTGGTCCGCCGATCCCGACCCGGTGGTCGCGAGCGCCGGCTGGGCGCTCACCACGGAACGCGTGGCGAAGCGGCCCGAGGGGCTCGACCTCGCAGGGCTGCTCGACGTGATCGAGGCACGGATGAAGGACGCGCCGGACCGCCTGCAGTGGGCGATGAACCACTGCCTGGCCCAGATCGGCATCTCGCACGAGGAGCACCGCGCCCGCGCGCTCGGCATCGGGGAGCGCCTGGAGGTGCTGAAGGACTACCCGACGCCCCCGGGCTGCACGTCCCCGTACGCACCGGCCTGGATCACCGAGATGGTGCGCCGGCAGCAGGACGCGTAGGGCCGCCCGCGCACGCTCGTACATACGCAGAAACCCCGTCCGACCTGGTGTTGAATCAGGTCGGACGGGGTTTCCCGTCCTGTGGCGGCGCCAGGGTTCGAACCTGGGTAGGCTGAGCCGGCAGATTTACAGTCTGCTCCCTTTGGCCACTCGGGCACACCGCCTGGAACGACGCGTCGGGTCCCGGTGCGGGGCCCTTGGCGACGTCGTAAACGATACCTGATGCCCGGGGGTGCTACGCCACCTGATTGATCAGCACCGGGTGCGCGCGGGTGTGGCTAAGGGTTGTCCCGCACTTCCTGGTGGATCAGCGCGCGGCGTCAGATGCGGTACATCGCAAGGCGGAGGGGCGCCCGAATACTGGATGTATTCGGGCGTTCCGACAACGCGGCGAGGTGCCGTAGCTGTCGTCGCGCGCCCGCCAGGAAGTGCGGGACAGCCCTTAGGCTTTGTCCGTACCCCAACGCATACGACGCAAGGAGCCACACGTCATGGCCGACTCCAGTTTCGACATCGTCTCGAAGGTCGAGCGGCAGGAGGTCGACAACGCCCTCAACCAGGCCGCCAAGGAGATCTCCCAGCGCTACGACTTCAAGGGAACGGGCGCGTCGATCTCCTGGTCGGGCGAGAAGATCCTGATGGAGGCGAACGGCGAGGAGCGGGTCAAGGCGATCCTCGACATCTTCCAGTCCAAGCTGATCAAGCGCGGGATCTCCCTGAAGTCGCTGGACGCGGGTGAGCCGCAGCTTTCCGGCAAGGAGTACAAGATCTTCGCCTCGATCGAGGAGGGCATCTCCCAGGAGAACGCCAAGAAGGTGGCGAAGATCATCCGCGATGAGGGCCCGAAGGGCGTCAAGGCGCAGGTCCAGGGCGAGGAGCTGCGGGTCAGCTCCAAGAGCCGGGACGACCTGCAGGCGGTGCAGGCGCTGATCAAGGGCAAGGACCTCGACTTCGCGGTGCAGTTCGCCAATTACCGGTAGACGGGTCGCTGCCGTGGGCAGCGGAACGCGGGCGGGGCGGGTCGTGCCGGTGTCGGCAGGACCCGCCCCGTAGCCGTGTCGGAGGGATGGTGCGACCGCGTCAGCGGCGGTCGCGGGAGTTGCCGAAGAGCAGCCGGTAGGCGATCAGCAGGACCAGGGATCCGGCGATGGCGGCGACCCAGGTGGCCGTGTCGTAGAAGTCCGTGCTGATGGGGCGGTCCAGGAAGCGGGACGACAGCCAGCCCCCGAGGAAGGCGCCCACGATGCCGATGAGGGTCGTGCCGATGATGCCGCCGGGGTCGCGGCCCGGCAGGAGCAGCTTGGCTATGGCGCCCGCCAGCAGCCCGAGGATGATCCAACTGATGATGCTCATGTTCGCCTACCTACCCGTCACTTGTTCCTGCAAGCCAAGACGCTTGAGGAGACGGGTCCGGTTGCCTGCCGGACCTCTCGGTCAGCGGGTCGCGAACGGCTGGTCCGTGCGGACGATCTCCTTGCCGAAGGGCATCAGCGAGACCGGGATGAGCTTGAAGTTCGCGATGCCCAGCGGGATGCCGATGATCGTGACGCACAGGGCGATGCCGGTGAAGATGTGACCGAGCGCGAGCCACCAGCCGGCCAGGATCACCCAGAGGACGTTGCCGATGAGGGAGGGGCCTCCGGCGTCGTGGCGGTCGACGACCGTGTAGCCGAAGGGCCAGAGGGCGTAGACGCCGATACGGAACGCGGCGACGCCGAAGGGGATGCCGATGATCGTGATGCAGAGCAGGAGCCCTGCGGCGATATAGCCGAGGAACATCCAGAGCCCGCACAGGATCAGCCAAATGACGTTCAGGATTGTGTTCACGGTCGGTACCCTGCCATCTGCTCGAGTCGGGCGATGCGTTCGGCCATGGGCGGGTGGGTGGAGAACATCTTGGACATGCCCTGGCCGGGACGGAACGGGTTCGCGATCATCATGTGGCTCGCGGTCTCGATCCGCGGTTCGGGTGGGAGCGGAAGCTGTTTCGTACCGGCGTCGAGCTTGCGCAGCGCGGACGCCAGGGCGAGCGGGTCCCCGGTGAGCTGAGCGCCTGACGCGTCGGCCTGGTACTCGCGGGAACGGCTCACGGCGAGCTGGATCACGGAGGCGGCGAGCGGGCCGAGGATCATGATCAGGAGCATGCCGAGGAGGCCCGGGCCGTCGTCGTCGTCGGACCGGCCGACGGGGATGAGCCAGGCGAAGTTGACCAGGAACATGACGACCGAGGCGAGGGCGCCGGCGACGGACGAGATGAGGATGTCGCGGTTGTAGACATGGCTCAGCTCATGGCCGAGGACGCCGCGCAGCTCCCGTTCGTCGAGGATCTGGAGGATCCCCTCGGTGCAGCAGACGGCCGCGTTGCGCGGGTTGCGTCCGGTGGCGAAGGCGTTGGGCGCCTGCGTCGGGGAGATGTAGAGCCGGGGCATGGGCTGGCGGGCCGCCGTGGAGAGCTCCCGGACGGTCCGGTAGAGCTGTGGCGCCTCGAATTCGCTGACCGGGCGCGCCCGCATGGCGCGCAGGGCGAGCTTGTCGCTGTTCCAGTACGCGTAGGCGTTGGTGGCGAGCGCGACGAGGAGCGCGACGATCAGACCGGTCCGGCCGAAGAAGCTGCCGATGACGATGATGAGGGCCGAGAGGCCCCCGAGGAGTACAGCGGTTTTCAGCCCGTTGTGCCGGCGGTGCACGGTACGCCCTCCAAGTGGTGCAGCAGGGGAACCCTTGCTCGGTGGTGCTCCACTCCCAGTGGAGCCTCCCGTACAGGTCAACGCGAGGCGAGGGAAGCTAGTTCCCTTGTGCGAGGTGGCCGGTGGCACAGGCAGCAGGGGCGGATCCGGATGGATCCGCCCCTGGGCCGTACGGGTGGGTGCCGCGGGCCTCCCGGGGCCGCGGCGGGGTTCAGCGCTGGGCGGGGAGCCCTGCGAGCGCGCGGGCCTCCGGGTCCGGCTCGACGTCGCTGGTGCAGTGGGCGCAGCGGGTGGCGACGGACGGGATCTCGCTGTAGCAGCGGGGGCAGTCGCGCAGGGCGGCCTTGATGTCGGCCTTCTCTTCCTCTTCCTTGGTGGTGAAGCGGTTCTGGACCTTGGCCATGGGGACGACGACCAGGAAGTAGAGCACCGCGGCGGTGATGAGGAAGGCGATGGCGGCGCTGATGAAGAGGCCGTAGGGGAACTTCACGCCGTCGACGGTGTAGGAGGCCTTGCTGAAGTCGCCGGTGCCCCGGGTGAAGAGGCCGATCAGCGGCACGATGAACGCGTTGCTGAAGCCGGTGACCACGGCGGTGAAGGCGGCTCCGACGGCCAGGCCGATGGCCATGGAGATGACGTTCCCGCGGAGGATGAAGTCCTTGAACCCGTTCAGCACCGCTCTGGCTCCTCTGTGCTCTTCTTGTCTGCGTTTCGACTGTGCCGCTGTGTGCCGCTGTCCCGCTGCTCTGCGTGTCGCGTGCACGCACGACCATGCCCTGAGCGTGGCTCCACGGGCAAGCCGGTCGGAGGCGGTCAGAAGAGGCTGAGGGTGGCGAAACGGAGGATGAGCTGGGGGGCGCCGGAGAGTGTGATTCCGGCTACGGCGGTGAGGGCGATCGCCAGCGTGACCGGGGCGGGGACCCGGTGCCCGGGGGCGGCCGGAGCCTCGTCGGAGGCCGCTGACGGCTCCGGGGTCCTGAAGAGCGCGGCGGTCCACTGAAGGTAGTAGTACAAGGCGATCACGACGTTGACGGCCATGACGACGGCGAGCCAGCCGAGCCCCGCGTCGACCGCCGAGGAGAACACCGTCACCTTGGCGAAGAGCCCGATGATGCCGGGCGGCAGACCGGCCAGGCAGAGCAGGAAGAAGCCCATGGGGAGTGCGGCCAGGGGGCGCGTCGCGTACAGGCCGCGGTAGTCGTCGAGGCGGTTGCCGGGGTGCGTACGGGCGACGAGCGCGGCCACGGCGAAGGCCCCGAGGTTCACCACGGCGTACATGAGCGCGTAGGCGACGGTCGAGCCGATCTGGGCGTCGCTGGAGTACGCGGCGGCGGCGATCGGGACGAGCAGGTAGCCCGCCTGGCCCACGGACGACCAGGCGAGGAGGCGTACGGCGCTCCGGGCGCGGGCGGCGCTCTGCCGGAGTGCGGCGAGGTTGCCGACGGTCATGGTGAGCGCGGCGAGGACGGCCAGGGCGGGGCCCCAGACGTCGGCGTACGACGGGAAGGCGATCACCGTGACGAGGATGATTCCGGAGAAGCCGACCGCCTTGCCGACGACGGAGAGGTAGGCGGCGATGGGGAGCGGGGCGCCCACGTAGGTGTCGGGGACCCAGAAGTGGAAGGGTGCGGCGGCCGTCTTGAAGGCGAAGCCGACGAGGGTGAGGACGACGCCCGCCTCGGCGAGGGTTTCGAACTGCCCCGGTACGTCGTCGAGGCGGGCGGCGATCTCCGTGAGGTGCATGGTGCCGGTGGCCGCGTAGACGAAGCTGACGCCCAGGAGCATCACGGCGGTGGCGACGACGGAGGACAGGAAGAACTTCAGGGCCGCTTCGGAGGAGCGGCGGTCGCCGCGCTTGATGCCGACGAGGGCGAACGCGGGGAGCGAGGCGACTTCGAGGGCGACGACGAGGGTGGCGAGGTCCCGGGCGGCTGGCAGGAGTGCCGCTCCGGCCGCGGAGGACAGCAGCAGGAACCAGAACTCGCCGGCCGGCAGCTTGCGGGTGTCGCCGATCGAGAGCAGCGCGGTGAGCAGGGCTCCGCCGAGCACCAGGGCCTGGATGACGAGGGCGAAGTGGTCGGCGGTGTAGCTGCACGCCTGGGTGGTGCCGGTGAGGCAGAAGGTGGAGCGGTCACCGGCGCGCAGCGGGACGAGCAGGGCGAGCGCGGCGACGAGCCCGGCGACGGCTCCGTAGCCGAGGAGCGGCTTGCGGCGTTCCTCGACGAAGAGGTCGGCGACGAGGACGAGCAGGGCCACGGACGCGGCGGTGACGGGGGGTGCGATCGCGAGCCAGTCGACGGACTGGACGAGGCTCGCCGCCCCGGTTGCGCTGTCGGCTGCCACGGTCACGACTTGCCTCCTGCGAGGAGCTTCTGCACGGCCGGGTCGGTGAGGCCGAGGAGGACGGCGGGCCAGAGTCCGGCGAGGACGGTCAGGGCGGCGAGCGGGGTCCAGGCGGCGAATTCGTGGCGCTGGATGTCGGTGACCGGCTGCGGCTGCTCACGGTGCTCGCCCATGCAGACACGGCGTACGACGATCAGCATGTACGCGGCCGTGAGCAGGGTGCCGAGGGCGCCGATGGACATGAAGGTGAGGAAGGCGGGGCGGCTGAGCCCTTCGGCGGGGTCGAAGGCGCCGAACAGGGTGAGCATCTCGCCCCAGAACCCGGCGAGGCCGGGGAGTCCGAGCGAGGCGACGGCGGCGAAGGCGAGGAGGCCGCCGAGGCGGGGCGCACGGCCGTAGAGGGCGGCTCCGGTGGCGCCGGACAGGGTGTCGAGGTCCGCGGTCCCGTAGCGGTCCTTGACGGCGCCGACCAGGAAGAACAGCAGGCCGGTGATGAGTCCGTGGGCGATGTTGGCGAAGAGCGCGCCGTTGACGCCGGTGGGGGTCATCGTCGCGATGCCGAGGAGGACGAAGCCCATGTGGCCCACGGAGGAGTAGGCGATCAGGCGCTTGAGGTCGCCCTTGGCGCCGGGGCGGGCCAGCGCGAGGCAGGCGAGGGATCCGTAGATGATCCCGACGACGGCGAACGCGGCGAGGTACGGCGCGAAGGTCTGCATCCCGTCGGGGGTGGCGGGGAGCAGGATGCGGACGAACCCGTACGTACCCATCTTCAGCAGGACGCCCGCGAGGAGCACGGACCCGACGGTCGGAGCCGCGGTGTGGGCGTCGGGCAGCCAGCTGTGCAGGGGCCACATCGGGGTCTTCACGGCCAGGCCGATCCCGACGGCCAGTACGGCGATGACCTGCACGGATGTGGTGAGGCCACGGCCGTTGTCAGTGGCGAGTGCCACCATGTCGAAGGTGCCGCTCTTCAGTCCGATGAGGAGCAGCCCGAGCAGCATGATCACGGATCCGAGCAGCGTGTAGAGGATGAACTTCCAGGCGGCGGGCTGCTTCCGGTCGCCGCCCCAGCGGGCGATGAGGAAGTACATCGGGATGAGGACCATCTCGAAGGCCAGGAAGAACAGCAGCAGGTCGAGGACGGCGAAGGTCGCGAGGGTGCCGGACTCGAGGACGAGGACGAGAGCGACGAAGGCCTTCGGGGAGGGGCCCGCGGGCGGCTTGAAGTAGCTGTGGAGCGCGCAGAGGAAGGTCAGCAGCGCGGTCAGGACGAGGAGGGGGAGCGAGATGCCGTCGGTACCGAGGTGGATCCGGACGTCGAGTGCCGGGATCCAGCTGATGTCCGTGGTGGCCTGCATCGTCGAGGGGTGGTCGTGGTCGAAGCCCGCGGCCAGGACGAGGGCGGCGATGAGGACGGCGCCGGTGACGGTGACTCCGTGGCGGAGCACGGCCTGGTCGGGGTTCCTGCCCTTGAGCCCGGGCGGGGCCGGCAGGAGCGCGGCGACCGCGCCGAGGAGCGGGGCGACGACGATGAACGCCAGAAGGACCTGCATCACTGATGCGTTGATATCGAACACGGCTCACGCCCCGGCGTAGACGTTGGCAAGGACGACGGCGGCGATCGCCAGGACAAGGGTTCCGGCGAGCAGCGCGCCGAGGTAGGTCTGCACGTTGCCGGTCTGGGCGCGGCGGATCAGGGTGCCGAGTCCGCGGGCGATGCTCCCGGAGCCGCGTACGTAGGTGTCGACGACCTCGCGGTCCAGGAAGCGGACGAGCCGGGCCGCGGCGCCCACGGGGCGTACGAACACCGCTGTGTACAGGGCGTCGAGGTGGAAGCCGGTGACCGCGTGGCGGTGCAGCGGCCCCAGCAGGAGCCGGCCGGGGTCCGAGGGGTCGGGTGCGTCCGCGATCGTGCCGTACGCGGCGGTGTGCGAGGTGATCGCCTCGGCCTCGACGAGAGCGGGCTCGGCGTCCGGGTGGGCGGCGACCGCGCCGACCGGGGGGCGCTCGGCGAGCGCGGTGGTGTGCCGCCACGCCCCGTAGGTGACGAGTCCGCCGACGAGTCCTACGCCCGTGGAGAGCACGGCTGTCGTGAGGGAGGGAGTGAGGCTGTGTCCGTCGAACCAGTCGGTGAGGACACCGGTGGTGAGGCCGAAGGCGATGGTGGGGACGGCGAGGACCCAGAGGACGGAGGTCATCGCGACGGGCTGCTTGCCGTGGTCGGGGGCCTCGGGGCCGCGTCCGCGGAAGGTGAGGAGCCACAGCCGGGTGGCGTAGGCGGCGGTGAGGACCGCTGCGGCGAGCCCGGCGACGAGGACCGTCCAGCCGGCGGCTGCCGGGGCGATGTCGCGGTCGCCGAAGGCGGTGTGCTCGGCGGCGACGAGGACGGCTTCCTTGGAGAAGAAGCCGGCGAACGGAGGGATGGCGGCGAGCGCGAGGAGGGCGACGGTCATCGTCCAGTAGGCGTCGGGGATCCGCTTGGCCAGCCCGCCCATGCGGGACATGGCGGCGAGTGAGTTGGTCCCCGCCGCGTGGATGACGACGCCCGCCGCGAGGAAGAGGACGGCCTTGAACGCACCGTGCGACAGGAGGTGGAAGACGGCGGCCCCGCGGTCGCCGACGGCGAGGGCGCCGGACATGTAGCCGAGCTGGCCGATCGTCGAGTACGCCAGTACGCGCTTGATGTCGTCCTGGGCGAGTGCGGCGAGTCCGGAGCCGATCATCGTGACGGCCGCCATGACGGCGAGGACGACGAGGGCGGCGCCGGAGGCGGCGAAGACGGGGAAGAGCCGGGCCACGAAGTAGATACCGGCGGCGACCATCGTCGCGGCGTGGATGAGCGCGGAGACGGGGGTGGGGCCGGCCATCGCGTCGGGCAGCCAGGTGTGCAGGGGGAACTGCGCGGACTTGCCGGCGACTCCGGCCAGGAGCAGCAGGGCGATGAGGGTGGGGTGGTCGAGGCCGCCGTTGGTGACGGCGGCCAGGATTCCGGTGATGCGGAAGGTGCCCGTGTCGGCGGCGAGGGCGAACAGGCCGATGAGGAACGGCACGTCGCCGAGCTTGGTGACGAGGAAGGCCTTGAGGGAGGCCGCGCGGGCCTCGGGGGTCTCCCAGTAGTGGCCGACGAGGAAGTACGAGCAGATGCCCATGATCTCCCAGCCGACCAGGAGCACCATGAGGTCGCCGGAGTAGACGACGAGCAGCATCGCGGAGGTGAAGAGGGAGACGAGCGCCGCGTACGAGGGGTAGCGGGCGTCGTCCTTGAGGTACGCCGTCGAGTAGATCTGTACGCAGGTGGCGACGAGCCCGACGAGGACGGCGACGAGGACGGCGAAGCCGTCGAGGTGCAGGGCGAGGTCGATCGGGACCGAGCCGGTGGGGGTCAGCTGGGTCGCGGCGTCGATGGCGCGTCCGCCGCCCTGGCGTGCGGCGACGACGGCCGCGATGACGGCGGCGGCGAGGGTCGGGAGCACGGCGAGGGGGCGGACGAAGCCGGGCGCGGTCCGGCCCAGGAGCAGTCCTGCGGCGGCGCCCAGGAAGGGGAGGAGGGGGACGAGGACGGCGAGGGTCGTGGTGGTCACGCGGTGGCCTCTGCCTTCTTTGCCTTCCCTGCCGGAGCAGTGGCCTGGTCTGCGGTGATGTCCCGGGCGGCGTCGGCTTCGTCGTCCTCGGCGTCGGGGAGTGCGTCGGCGTCGTCGGTCTCCGCGGTGTCACGGAGGCGGTCGACGTCCGAGCTGCCGCGGTTGCGGTACACGGCCAGGACGATCGCCAGACCGATGCCGATCTCGGCGGCGGCGATGGCGATCGTGAAGAGGGTGAGGGCCTGGCCCGCGTGGAGCGCGTCGCGGAGCCAGACGTCGAAGGCGACGAGGTTGAGGTTGACGGCGTTGAGCATGAGCTCGACGGACATCAGGACGAGGATCGCGTTGCGGCGCGCGAGTACGCCGTACAGCCCGGTGCAGAAGAGGAGGACGGCGAGGACGGCGGGATAGGCGAGGTGCATCAGCTCTTGTCCTCCCGGTTCACGGCCGGCCGGCCTTGGCGGTCCTGCTGGTCCTGGCGGCCCTTGCGGGACAGGACGATCGCGCCCACGAGGGCGGCGAGCAGGAGGACGGAGAGCGCTTCGAAGGGGAGGACCCAGTTCCGGAAGAGGAACTCGCCGGATGCCTTGGTGGAGCCCTGGGCGGGGCCGTCCAGATCGATCCAGGTCGTACGGAAGGCGTCCGCGACGACCCAGACGAGGGTGGCCGCGGCGGCGACGGACACACCGAGCGCGACCCACCGGTTGCCCGAGTCGGCGTCCGGGGACCGGCCGATGGGGGCTCGGGTGAGCATCAGCCCGAAGAGGAGGAGGACGACGATGGAACCGACGTAGATCAGTACCTGCACCCACGCGATGAACTCGGCCGTGAGGAGGAGGTACTCGACCGCTATGCCGCCGAGCGCGACGACGAGCCAGAGGGCCGCGTGCACGAGTTGCTTGGTCGTGACCGTGATGAGGGCCGCGCCGAAGGTGGCGATCCCCACCAGGAGGAAGGCGATCTCGACGCCGGTGGGTGAGAGGAAGCCGGGGTGGCCGGCCGTGGCCGCGAGGGTCATTCCTGCCCCTCCGCTTCCGGTGCCTGGCCCGGCGTCCGCCCCGAACCGGCCTGCTCGGCTTCCTGGGCCTCCGCTGCTTCCTTGGCCTCTGCGGCTTCCTTGGCCTCCTGGGCCTGGAGCTTGTCGGCGGTCTTGCGGGCGGCGGCGATCTCCTTGGGCTCCTCGGCGCCCGGGTCGAGCGCGGGCGGCTCGGGAACGGTCCACATCCACTCGCGGAGCTTGTCGCGCTCGTGGGTGAGTTCGTGGATGTCGGTCTCCGCGTACTCGAACTCCGGTGACCAGAACAGCGCGTCGAAAGGACAGACCTCGATGCAGATACCGCAGTACATGCACAGGGCGAAGTCGATCGCGAAGCGGTCCAGGACGTTGCGGCTGCGCTCGCGGCCACCGGGGGCGGCCGGGGGCACCGTCTCCTTGTGGGAGTCGATGTAGATGCACCAGTCGGGGCATTCACGGGCGCAGAGCATGCAGACCGTGCAGTTCTCCTCGAACAGTCCGATGACGCCCCGGGTACGGGGCGGCAGTTCGGGCATGACGTCCGGGTACTGCGCGGTGACCGTGCGCTTCGTCATGGTCCGCAGGGTCACGGCGAGGCCCTTGGCCAGGCCTGAGCCGGGGATCGGGGGCACTAGTTGATCGCCACCTTCACGATGCCGGTGAGCGCGATCTGCGCGAGAGCGAGGGGGATGAGCGTGGTCCAGGCGAGCTTCTGCAGCTGGTCCTCGCGCAGGCGGGGGTAGGTGACCCGGAGCCAGATGACGACGAAGGCGAGGATGCCGGTCTTGAGCAGGGTCCAGACCCAGCCGAGCCCGTCGGCGCCGAACGGCCCGTGCCATCCGCCGAGGAAGAGGACGGTCGTCAGGCCGCACAGGACGACGATCCCGGCGTACTCGGCGAGCAGGAACAACGCGAAGCGGAGGCCCGTGTACTCGGTGTACGCCCCGAAGATGATCTCGGAGTCGGCGACCGGCATGTCGAAGGGCGGGCGCTGGAGTTCCGCCAGACCCGCCACGAAGAAGACCAGCGCGCCGACGATCTGCCAGGGCAGCCACCACCACTCGAAGGCGTTGAGGATGCCGGGGAGCGAGACGGTTCCGGCCGCCATGGCCACGGAGGCCGCGGCGAGCAGCATCGGCAGTTCGTACGCGAGGAGCTGGGCGGCGGTACGGAGTCCGCCGAGGAGGGAGAACTTGTTGGCCGAGGCCCAGCCGGCCATCAGCGAGCCGAGCACGCCGACGCCCATGACGGCCAGCACGAAGAAGATGCCCGCGTCGACCACCTGACCGACCGCCCCCTCACCGGGGCCGATCGGGATGGCGACGATCACGAGGAGGTACGGGAGCAGGGCGACGGCGGGGGCCAGCTGGAAGATGCGGCGGTCCGCCTCGGCCGGTACGACGTCTTCCTTCTGCGCGAACTTCACCCCGTCCGCGACGAGCTGGGCCCAGCCGTGGAATCCGCCGGCGTACATGGGTCCGAGGCGGCCCTGCATATGGGCCATCACCTTGTGTTCGGTCTGCCCCACGACGAGCGGGAGCACCATGAACACGGCGAAGACGATGACGAGGCGGAGCGCGACGTCCAGTACGTCGTTCACGCGGTATCGCCTCCGGCGGGGGTGTCGGGGGGTCGGGGGGCTTCCGGGGTCTCCGGGGTCTCGGGGGTCTGCTCGGCGGAAGGTTCGGCAGGGGGTTCGGGGGTCGGGGCTTCACCCCTGCCCGCCCCTTCCCGAACCGGGGGCTCCGCCCCCGGGCCCCCGCTCCTCGAACGCCGGAGGGGCTTGGATTCACCGGACGGTTCGTCGAAGGCCGGGCGGGGGTCGTGCCACGGTGCATCCTGCGCCGGGCCCGGCGTCTCGGCCGGCGGCGGGGTCACCGGCTGCTGCTGGCTGGCCGAACCCTGGGAGGCGCTGCGGCTGCGGCGCGGCGGGGCCGCCGCCTGCGGGCCCTCCTCCGCACCCGATTCCGCGCCCGATGGCTGTGCCGCGTCCGGCCGCTGTGCCGCCGAGCCCTCGCTCGCGCTGCGGGCCCTGCGCACCGGGCGGTCGCCCGCCGCGCGTGCCCCCCGGGCCGGGCGGGCCGGAGCGGGCGGCAGCTGGCCCTTGAGCGGGCCCCATTCGTTGGGGTCCGGCACCCCGGGCGGCAGCATGGTGCGCCGCTTGGGTCCGCCGTGTTCGGACTCCCCCGGTTCCTTGGCTCCGGGCCAGGCCTTGGCGACCCGGGCCGCCAGGACGAAGTCCTTGCGCAGCGGGTGGCCCTCGAAGCTCTCGGGCAGCAGCAGCGGCACCAGATGCGGGTGGTCCTCGAAGCCGATGCCGAACATCTCGTGCGTCTCACGCTCGTGCCATGCGGCGCCCGCGTAGACGCCGACGGCGGTCGGCAGGGTGGCCGCGTCGTGCGGGACGGTCGTACGGATCAGCAGGCGCCGGACCGTACCCTCGCCGAGGCCCGCGACATGGGCGCAGACGCGGAAGCCGGTGCCCGGTTCGTCGACGGCGCTCAGCCAGTCGAAGTAGGTGCAGCCGAGCGCGTCGCGGGCCGTTTCCAGTGCGGCGGTCCAGGAGGCGGCGGGGACGTCGACGGTCAGCAGGTCGTACGCGTGCGCGGCGGTGGCGTCAGCGCCGAAGACGTCCGTGACGGCGTCGGGCAGCGTGCTGTAGAGGTCCGCGGCGGTCACTTCCCCTCCTCCCCCGACGCCTTCGGCGACTCCGGGGCCGCCGGGGCCTTCGGCGCTTCCACGAGGCCGCTGCTCAGGGCCGCGGCCGACGGGCGGGCCGTCCCGTCCGTGCTGTACCGCTCGGCGAGCGACTCGCGGGCGATCTTCTCCTGGAGCTTCAGGATGCCCTGCAGGAGCGCCTCGGGCCGGGGCGGGCAGCCGGGCACGTAGACGTCGACGGGGATGATCTGGTCGACGCCCTTCGTCACGGAGTACGAGTCCCAGTACGGCCCGCCGCAGTTGGAGCAGGCGCCGAAGGAGATGACGTACTTCGGCTCCGGCATCTGCTCGTAGAGCCGCTTCACGGCCGGGGCCATCTTGTCCGTCACCGTGCCGGACACGACCATCAGGTCGGCCTGCCGGGGGCCCGGGGCGAAGGGGATGACGCCGAGCCGGATGAAGTCGTGCCGCGCCATGGAGGCGGCGATGAACTCGATGGCGCAGCAGGCGAGTCCGAAGTTGAAGACCCAGAGGCTGTAGCGGCGGCCCCAGTTGAGGACGACCTTCATCGGTTCGGGCGCGAGCCGGGACAGCACGCCGAGCTTCTTCGGCCCGGGCAGCGTCGTCGGATCGGGCAGCGACACGGGGGGTTCGGGGTTCGGCCGGCTCGTCACGCCCATTCGAGGACGCCCTTCTTCCATGCGTAGAGCAGTCCCACGGCCAGAAAACCGAGGAAGATGAACATCTCCACCAGCGTCGTCGCCCCGTATCCCGGAGCCGCGAACACCGTCGCCCACGGGAACAGGAAGATGGAGTCGACGGCGAAGATCACGTACAGGAAGGCGTACACGTAATAGCGAACCTGGGTATGCGCCCATCCCTCGCCCACGGGGTCCACGCCGCATTCGTACGTGAGGAGTTTCTCGGGCGTCGGGACCACGGGCCTCAGCAGTCGGCCCGCCCCGAAGGCGACGGCGACGAACACCACGCCCACCAGGGCGAGCAGCCCGACCACTGAGTAGCTCTGGAAGTAGTCCGACGCGAGAACGGTCGGTCCCGGCACGTCCGCCACGTCCGCCCCTCGCTCCCTCAACCTGTCCGACGGTCTGTACGCACGGGAGTCTAGGCCCTGGCAAAGAGACGGTAAGCAGCGGTCAGCAGCCCCGTCGCGGAACGGACGGGACGGGAGGCGGCCGGAGGGGCACCCAGGGAGGCGGCCGGACGGTCGGCCAGGGAGGCAGTCAGGGAGGCAGTCCCCGAGGCCCCCCGAGGCACCGCGCGAGGTGGGGTTATCCCTACTCGGCCTCACCCACGAACCCCATGGCGTGCGCGCCCCCGGCCCGGCACGCTGGTCGTATGACCATGACCCCCTCCCCGCCGGACAACGACCGGCCGCCGCCCCCGCGCTTCGCCCTCGACCGGTGGACGTGGAAGGAGATCGCGTATCTCCTGGCCAATCTGCCGATGGCGATCGCCGGGTTCGTCTACACCGTCTTCCTGGTGGGCGTGGGTGCCGGTCTCTCGGTCACGGTCATCGGGCTGCCGTTGCTCGCGCTGGGACTCGGTGGTGCGCGCGCTCTCGGCCGGGCCGAACGCGCCCGGGCGCGCAGGATGCTCGGGGTGCGGATCGAGGAGCCCAGCCCGATGGTGCGCGGCCACCGGGGTCAGGGGTTCTTCAGCTGGCTGTGGTCGGGGCTCAAGGACCCGGTGGGCTGGCGGGCGTTGCTGTATTCGTTCATCCGGCTGCCCTGGGGCGTGGCGACGTTCGCCGTGACGCTGGTGAGCCTGTTCGTCCTCTGGCCCGTGCTCCCGTACCTCGCGCGCTGGCTGACCAACGCGGACCGGGCGATGGTGCGGGGACTGCTCTCGCCCTCGGACGAGTTGGAGCGCAGGATCGCCGAGCTGGAGTCGGACCGGGGTGTGGTCGTGGACACCGCCGCCGCGGACCTGCGCCGCATCGAACGCGACCTCCACGACGGCGCACAGGCCCGCCTCGTCGCCCTCGCCATGGGCCTGGGGCTGGCGAAGGAGAAACTCACCGACGACCCCGAAGCCGCCGCCCGCATGGTCGACGAAGCCCACGGCGAGGTCAAGGTCGCCCTCCAGGAACTCCGCGACCTCGCACGCGGCATCCACCCCGCCGTCCTCACCGACCGCGGACTCGACGCCGCCCTCTCCGCCATCGCCTCCCGCTGCACCGTCCCCGTGACCGTGTCGGTGGAGTTGCCTGCCCGGCCGGCCGAGGCGATCGAGGGGATCGCGTACTTCACGGTCTCCGAGCTCCTCCAGAACGTCAGCAAGCACAGCCGTGCCGCCGCCGCGTCGGTCGATGTGTGGCGGTCGGGCGACCGGCTGATGCTCCGGGTCGGCGACGACGGGAAGGGCGGCGCCCGGCTCGACGGCGGTACGGGCATGGCGGGGCTGGCGGACCGGCTGGGCGCGGTCGACGGCCTGTTCGTCCTGGACTCCCCCGAGGGCGGCCCGACCACGGTCACCGCGGAGCTGCCCTGGCGCGACCGTCTGGCCCCGGGCGGCGAGCGGACCGGCGCGGCGTGACACGGCGGCACCGGATTCCCGCGGCCCGGACACAGGACGGGCCGCCCCCATGGTGGGGAAAACCCCCTGCCGGATACGGAGACCGCCCTCATGGTGCGGGAGACCCCGGCACAGCAGTCTTGAGACATCAGCCGTTGTATCGGCCCGCGGGAAGTTCCCGCTCAGAAGAAACGGACGGACGCCACTGATGGCCACGGCATACGGACCGGACACCCGGGACCAGCACAGGCCCGGCACCGGGGCGGGGGGCCACCCGCCGGAGAAGCACTTCTTCCCCGCGGCGCTGCGCGCGCCCTTCGAGGCGCGTACGTGGCGCGAGCTGGCCTACCTGCTCCTGAGCCTGCCGATCAGCGTGGTGCTGTTCAGCTTCGCGATCACGATGGTGTCGCTGGGCCTCGGCATGCTGATCACCTTCCTCGGCATCCCGATACTCGCCGCCGGTCTCGTCATGTGCCGCGGCTTCGGCATCGTGGAGCGGGGCCGGGCGCGCGGGCTGCTCGGGCTGGACGTCGGTGAGCCCGCGCCGGTGCGCGGGAAGGGCGGCCTGATGTCCTGGGTCGGCGCGGTGCTGAAGAGCGGGGTGTCCTGGCGGCATCTGCTCTACGCGGTGCTGCACATGCCCTGGGCGGTGTTCGCCTTCGGCGTCGCGGTGACGTTCTGGTCGTACGGCTGGGCGGCGTTCACCTACCCGCTGTGGCACTGGGTCTTCCCCGCGTACGTGGGTGTCGACGGCATCCAGCTGTACGGCGACGGGACGCACCAGGTCTATCTCGACTCGTCCTTCGAACTGGCGGTCACCGCCGCGCTCGGCCTGGCTCTCGTGCTGGTCACCCCGTGGATCATCCGTGGTCTGGCGACCGTGGACCGGGCGATGGTCCTGGGGCTGCTCGGTCCGTCGAGGCTGGCGACCAGGGTCTCGGAGCTGGAGTCGGACCGGGGTGTGGTCGTGGACACCGCCGCCGCGGACCTGCGCCGCATCGAACGCGACCTCCACGACGGCGCACAGGCCCGCCTCGTCGCCCTCGCCATGGATCTGGGGCTGGCGAAGGAGAAACTCACCGACGACCCCGAAGCCGCCGCCCGCATGGTCGACGAAGCCCACGGCGAGGTCAAAGTGGCCCTCCAGGAACTCCGCGACCTCGCACGCGGCATCCACCCCGCCGTCCTCACCGACCGCGGACTCGACGCCGCCCTCTCCGCCATCGCCTCCCGCTGCACCGTCCCCGTGAAGGTCGTGGTGGACCTGGAGTCGCGGCCCGCGCAGGCCATCGAGGGCATCGCGTACTTCACGGTCTCCGAGCTCCTCCAGAACGTCAGCAAGCACGCCCGGGCCACCCGCGCCTCGGTCGACGTCTGGCGGGCGGCGGACCGGCTGATGCTCCAGGTCACCGACGACGGACGCGGCGGGGCCGGTGTGTCGACGGGCGGCGGGCTGGCCGGGCTGACGGAGCGGCTGGACGCGGTGGACGGCATCCTCGTCGTCGACTCACCGGCCGGCGGCCCGACGACCGTCACGGCCGAGCTGCCCTGGCGGGGCTGAACCTCCGGCCCCGTCCGCGGGAGCCGCAGTGCCCCGGCCGCCCTCACCCGGCGGCCGGGGCACCGCGGCGCGTCCGCCGGGACGGAACCGCTGGTGTACGGCACACGCGGGCACCGATGCTGGAATGCTGGACGGACACGCGCCCGCGCAGAGCGTCGGGCAGGGAACACCGACAGTGGGGGACACAACGTCGTGGAGGAAAGAGTGC
Source organism: Streptomyces sp. NPDC104381 (assembly GCF_055583745.1). Classification (NCBI taxonomy): domain Bacteria; kingdom Bacillati; phylum Actinomycetota; class Actinomycetes; order Kitasatosporales; family Streptomycetaceae; genus Streptomyces; species Streptomyces sp. NPDC104381. Next base: position 414,550 of record NZ_JBVJNK010000006.1, on the reverse strand, counting down.
GGGTCGTCATCGCCGAGGACTCGGTGCTGCTCCGGGAGGGACTCACCCGGCTGCTGACCGATCTCGGGCACGATGTCGTCGCCGGGGTCGGGGACGCGGAGGCGCTGCTGAAGACGGTGGGCGACCTCGCGGGGCAGGACGCGCTGCCGGACGTGGTGGTCGCCGATGTGCGGATGCCGCCGACCCACACCGACGAGGGCGTACGGGCGGCGGTGCGGCTCCGCAAGGAGTACCCGGACATCGGGGTGCTGGTGCTCTCGCAGTACGTCGAGGAGCAGTACGCCACCGAGCTGCTGGCCGGCAGCAGCCGTGGGGTGGGCTACCTCCTGAAGGACCGGGTCGCCGAGGTCCGGGAGTTCGTGGACGCCGTGGTGCGGGTGGCGAAGGGCGGGACCGCCCTGGACCCCGAGGTGGTGGCCCAGCTGCTGGGCCGCAGCCGCAAGCAGGACGTGCTGGCGGGGCTCACGCCGCGCGAGCGTGAGGTCCTCGGTCTGATGGCGGAGGGGCGTACGAATTCGGCCGTCGCCCGGCAGCTGGTCGTCAGCGACGGAGCCGTGGAGAAGCACGTCAGCAACATCTTCCTGAAACTCGGCCTGTCCCCCAGTGACGGGGATCACCGGCGTGTTCTCGCCGTTCTCACTTATCTGAACTCATGACGAAGCGATGATCTACTCACGACGATCTGGATGATCCACCGGCGGGAAGGCGAAGGCTTCCCCGATACCTAGGACGAAAGGATGAGAGCCGGACGGTTCGTCCAGTGACCGAAGGGTCCGGAAAAATATGGCAAAGCGTGACGCATTCATGTCTCGAAAACGCGTCCACCATATGACCGGTCCGAGGAAGGCGACCCTTACAGAAGTAGGGTGGGGCCTGGACCGCCGGCGGGTCGGCCGGTCCCGAGCCGCCGCCCCGAGGGAGGTCCAGTTCAGTGACCAGCCAGGTCAGTAGCCCAGCCGGAAAGTCCGATGAGGCCAGCGAGGCTGTCGTCGGGGAGCAGCGCGCCCCGCACATTGATCGTACGGGTGCCACCGAGAAGGAAATCCGCCGCCTGGACCGGGTGATCATCCGTTTCGCGGGTGACTCGGGCGACGGCATGCAGCTGACGGGCGACCGGTTCACGTCGGAGACCGCGTCGTTCGGGAACGACCTGTCGACGCTGCCCAACTTCCCGGCCGAGATCCGGGCGCCCGCAGGCACGCTGCCGGGTGTGTCCTCGTTCCAGCTGCATTTCGCGGACCACGACATCCTGACTCCGGGCGACGCGCCGAATGTGCTGGTCGCGATGAATCCCGCGGCACTGAAGGCGAATATCGCCGATGTGCCGCGCGGGGCCGACATCATTGTGAACACGGACGAGTTCACGAAACGCCCGATGGCGAAAGTCGGTTACGCCGAATCTCCTCTCGAGGACGGTTCACTCGATGCGTACAACGTGCATCCCGTGCCGTTGACGACCTTGACGATCGAGGCATTGAAGGAGTTCGGTCTTTCCCGTAAGGAGGCCGAGCGGTCGAAGAACATGTTCGCGCTCGGGCTGTTGTCCTGGATGTACAACCGTCCGACCGGGGGGACGGAGACATTCCTCCGGTCGAAGTTCGCCAGGAAGCCGGAGATCGCCGAGGCGAATGTGGCGGCGTTCCGCGCGGGCTGGAATTTCGGTGAGACGACGGAGGATTTCGCCGTCTCGTACGAGGTCGCACCCGCGTCGCAGGCTTTCCCGACGGGCACGTACCGCAATATCTCGGGGAATCTCGCCCTGTCGTACGGACTGATCGCGGCGGGGCGGCTGGCCGATCTGCCGGTGTATCTGGGTTCGTATCCGATCACCCCGGCGTCCGACATCCTGCACGAGCTCAGCAAGCACAAGAACTTCGGTGTGCGGACGTTCCAGGCGGAGGACGAGATCGCCGGGATCGGGGCGGCGCTCGGTGCGGCGTTCGGCGGGTCGCTGGGGGTGACGACCACATCGGGTCCGGGTGTGGCGCTGAAGTCGGAGACGATCGGCCTCGCGGTGTCGCTGGAGCTGCCGCTGCTGATCATCGACATCCAGCGCGGCGGTCCGTCCACCGGTCTGCCGACCAAGACGGAGCAGGCCGACCTGCTCCAGGCCATGTACGGGCGCAACGGCGAGGCACCGGTCCCGGTCGTGGCGCCGAGGACCCCGGCGGACTGCTTCGACGCGACCCTGGACGCCGCCCGGATCGCGCTGACCTACCGGACGCCGGTCTTCCTGCTCTCGGACGGGTATCTGGCGAACGGCTCCGAGCCGTGGCGGATCCCCGAGATCGACGGTCTCCCGGATCTGCGGACGCGGTTCGCGACCGGGCCGAACCACGAACTGGCCGACGGCACCGAGGTGTTCTGGCCGTACAAGCGGGACCCGGAGACGCTGGCCCGCCCCTGGGCGGTGCCGGGCACCCCCGGTCTCGAGCACCGGATCGGCGGGATCGAGAAGCAGGACGGCACGGGCAACATCTCGTACGACCCGGCCAACCACGACTTCATGGTCCGCACCCGTCAGGCGAAGGTCGACGGCATCCGGGTCCCGGACGTGGAGGTCGACGACCCGGCCGGCGCGACGACCCTGGTGCTGGGCTGGGGTTCGACGTACGGGCCGATCACGGCGGCGGTGCGCCGGCTCCGGGCGGCCGGGGAGACGATCGCGCAGGCGCATCTGCGCCACCTCAACCCGTTCCCGCGGAATCTCGGTGAGGTGCTGAGGCGTTACGACAAGGTCGTGGTCCCCGAGATGAACCTCGGTCAGCTGGCCCTGCTGCTGCGGGCGGAGTACCTCGTGGACGCGCAGAGCTTCACCCAGGTCAACGGAATGCCCTTCAAGGCCGAGCAGCTCGCCACCGCCCTCAAGGAGGCCATCAGTGCCTGACGCCCACGCCAACGAGCTCCTCCAGCTGGTCCCCAAGGCCGAGGGCAAGCAGTCCATGAAGGACTTCAAGTCCGACCAGGAGGTGCGCTGGTGCCCGGGCTGCGGGGACTACGCGGTCCTCGCGGCGGTCCAGGGCTTCATGCCCGAACTGGGGCTGGCCAAGGAGAACATCACGTTCGTCTCCGGCATCGGCTGCTCGTCCCGCTTCCCGTACTACATGAACACGTACGGGATGCACTCCATCCACGGCCGCGCCCCGTCCATCGCGACGGGCCTGGCCACCTCCCGCCGCGATCTGTCCGTCTGGGTCGTCACCGGTGACGGCGACGCACTGTCCATCGGCGGGAACCACCTGATCCACGCCCTGCGGCGCAACGTCAACCTCAAGATCCTGCTGTTCAACAACCGGATCTACGGGCTCACGAAGGGGCAGTACAGCCCCACCTCCGAGGTCGGCAAGATCACCAAGTCGACGCCGATGGGGTCGCTCGACGCCCCCTTCAACCCGGTCTCCCTCGCCCTGGGCGCCGAAGCCTCCTTCGTCGCCCGCACGGTGGACTCCGACCGCAAGCACCTCACGAGCGTCCTGCGGGCGGCCGCCGACCACCCGGGCACCGCGCTGGTGGAGATCTACCAGAACTGCAACATCTTCAACGACGGCGCCTTCGAGGTGCTGAAGGACAAGGAGCGGGCGGAGGAGGCGGTGATCCGCCTGGAGCACGGCCAGCCGATCCGCTTCGGCGCCGAAGGCTCCAAGGGCGTCGTGCGCGACCCGCTCACGGGCGACCTGAACGTCGTCGCCGTCACCGAGGAGAACCAGTCGCGGATCCTCGTCCACGACGCCCACAACCCCAGCCCCACGACGGCGTTCGCGCTGTCCCGGCTGGCCGACGCCGACACCCTGCACCACACGCCCATCGGCGTGCTGCGCAGCGTGGAGCGCCCGGTCTACGACGCCCTCATGTCCGATCAGCTGGATGCCGCGATCGAGCAGCACGGCAAGGGCGATCTGAGCACCCTGCTGGCGGGCGGCGACACCTGGACCGTGGTCGGCTGATCCGCCGTCAGACCCGGACGCCGGGGCCCGGAGCCGACTGGTTCCGGGCCTCGTCGTATGCCTGGCGGGAGTCCTCCACCGTGTCCAGCCGCTGCTCCGCCCAGCGGGCCAGCGCCCAGACCTGGTCGGCGGCCTCCCTGCCGAGGGGGGTCAGCGAGTAGTCCACGCGGGGCGGGATCACCGGCTTCGCGTCCCGGTGCACGAAACCGTCGCGCTCCAGCGTCTGGAGGGTCTGGGCCAGCATCTTCTCGCTGACGCCGCCGACGGTGCGGCGCAGTTCGCTGAACCGGTACGAGCGCTCCAGCAGGGCGGCCAGCACGAGGACGCCCCACCGGCTGGTGACGTGTTCGAGGACCAGCCGGGAGGGACAGTTCTGCTGGTTGACGTCCGGGCGGCGGCCGCCCACTTCGTCCAGGATGCTTACGGTCATACCAGTACCTTACTTCAAAGTGGGTACTTTCCCAGGGTTAGTACACCTCCTATGGTGAGTGGTGTTCCATTCGCAGCATGATCAGCGCCATCAGGAGAGAACCCCCATGAGCATCGTCGTCACCGGAGCCACCGGAGCCCTCGGCCGTCTCGTCGTCGAGCAGCTGCTCGACGCGGTCCCGGCCGACCAGGTCGTCGCCGTCGTCCGCGACAAGGAGAAGGCCGCCCCGCTCGCCGCGCGCGGCGTCGAGCTCCGTGTCGCCGACTACGACAGCCCCGAGACCCTCGCCGGCACGTTCCGGTCCGGTGACCGCGTCCTGCTGATCTCCGGCAGCGAGGTCGGCAAGCGGGTCGCGCAGCACACCGCGGTGATCGACGCCGCGAAGGCGGCCGGGGTCGCGCAGCTCGCGTACACGGGGATCCTGGGCGGGCCCGACGCCGACTTCCTGCTGGCCGAGGAGCACAAGGCCACCGAGCGGCTGATCCTCGACTCGGGACTGCCGTACACCTTCCTGCGGAACGGCTGGTACACCGAGAACTACACGGCGAACCTGGGCCCGGTCCTGGAGCACGGCGCCGTCATCGGCAACGCGGGCGACGGGCGCATCGCCTCCGCCACCCGGGCGGACTACGCCGCCGCCGCGGTCGCGGTCCTCACCGGCGAGGGCCACCTCGGCGCGGCGTACGAGCTGAGCGGTGACACCGCCTGGTCGCTGGACGAGTACGCGGCGACGGTCGCCGAGGCCACCGGCAAGGAGATCACGTACAACCGGGTCCCGGCCTCCGTCCACCAGGAGGTCCTCGTCGGGGCCGGGCTGCCCGAGTCCTTCGCCGCGATCCTCGTCGACGTCGACGAGGCCATCGCACGCGGCCTGCTCGCCGGTACGAGCGGCGACCTGGCCCGCCTGACCGGCCGGCCCACCACCCCCCTGGCCGAGACGGTCGCCTCGGCGGTCGCCGCCGCCTGAACGGGCACACCTTCCGCCCGTCACGACCGTTTCCATGAGACGGCAATGACAGGGGGGCTCTTGCGGCGCTACCGTCGTGCAGTCGGCGGCTCGCCGTCGCAGGAGTCGCAGGAACGCCGGGAGGGCCCGTGAAGGGGAAGAACGAACAGCGGGCCGGCCTGCTGTACGGAATCGGCGCGTACGGGATGTGGGGCCTCGTGCCCCTGTTCTGGCCGCTGCTGGAGCCGTCGGGGGCCGTGGAGATCCTCGCCCACCGGATGGTGTGGTCGCTGGGCGTCGTCGGTGTCGCCCTGCTGTTCCTGCGCCGCTGGGCATGGATCGGCGAGCTGATACGGCAGCCCCGCAGGCTGGCGCTGATCGCGCTCGCCGCGACCGTCATCTCGGTCAACTGGGGCCTCTACATCTGGTCCGTCAACAACGGCCACGTCGTCGAGGCGTCCCTCGGCTACTTCATCAACCCGCTGGTCACGATCGCCATGGGTGTCCTGCTGCTCGGTGAGCGGCTGAGGCCGGTGCAGTGGACGGCGGTGGCGACCGGCTTCGCGGCGGTGCTCGTGCTGGCGATCGGCTACGGGCAGCCGCCGTGGATCTCGCTGGTGCTGGCGTTCTCCTTCGCGACGTACGGCCTGGTGAAGAAGAAGGTCAACATGGGCGGGCTGGAGTCGCTGGCCGCCGAGACCGCCGTGCTGTTCGTGCCCGCGCTCGGGTTCCTGCTGTGGCTCGGGGCGAGCGGGGACGCGACCTTCCTGGCCGGGGGCGCGGGGCACGGGGCCCTGCTCGCCGCGACCGGGCTCGTCACCGCGATCCCGCTGGTCTGCTTCGGTGCCGCGGCGATCCGGGTGCCGCTCTCCGTCCTGGGTCTGCTGCAGTATCTGGCCCCGGTGTTCCAGTTCGCGCTCGGCATCCTCTACTTCCACGAGGAGATGCCGCCCGAGCGCTGGGCCGGCTTCGCCCTGGTCTGGGTGGCGCTGATGCTGCTGACCTGGGACGCGCTGCGGACGGCGCGCCGCACGAGGGCGGAGGCCCTGCGGCTGGCCGTACGGGCGGCGGAGGCGACGGCACCCATCGGGACGGCTTCCGCTTCGGCGCCGGACGCGGACACCCCGGCCATTAAATAGTTACTCAGTTGCCTTTTTTACTCGGTTGCGTTTTCCTGTGTGCTCAGGAGAACGCGACCGAGGAGCAGGCATGACCGACGTACTGATCGTGGGCGCGGGCCCGACCGGACTGACCCTGGCCTGCGACCTGGCCAGGCGCGGCGTCGCCGTCCGGGTCGTGGACAAGGCGCCGCGGTACCCGCGCAGTTCACGCGCCAAGGGCCCCGATCCGCGCTCCCTGGAGGTGCTGGAGGACCTGGGGGTGCTGGACGCGGTGCTGGCGGCGGGTTCGGCGCCGCTCCCCATGCGCAAGTACCGCGACGGTGTGCCGGTCTCGGACGCCGATCCGTACGCCGGTTCCTCGCCGACGCCGGACGCCCCCTACGACCGGGGCCGGCTGATCGCCCAGTGGCGGCTGGAGGAGATCCTGCGCGACCGGCTGACCGGCTACGGCGTGGCGGTGGAGACGGGCACCGAGGTCGTGGGCCTCACCGACGACGGCACCTCGGTGACCGTCGCCCTCGCCGACGGCTCCGGCGTCCGCGCGCGGTACGTGGTGGGCTGCGACGGTGCCCACAGCCGCGTACGGAAGCTGCTCGGCGTCCCGTTCGACGGGGAGACCGACGAGGAGCAGGCGATGGTCTGCGGCGACGTCGAGATCACCCCCGGCGTCCTGGACCGGGGCATCTGGCACCAGTGGTTCGACGAGGACGGCGCGGTCATGCTCTGCCCCATCCCCGGCACCCGGGCGGGCTGGTGGTTCCAGGCCGGCCCGGAGCGCGACGCCGACGGCCGGCCCCTCGCCCCCAGCCCCGACGGTTTCCGGCGGCTCTTCGCCCGGCACACCCGGCTTCCGGGGGCGCACCTCACGGACGCCACACTGCTCTCGACGTACCGGGTCAACGTGCGCCTGGCGGAGCGTTACCGGGTGGGCCGGGTCCTGCTGGCCGGGGACGCCGCCCATGTGCACGCCATCGCGGGCGGACTGGGCATGAACACCGGTATCCAGGACGCCTTCAACCTCGGCTGGAAGCTCGCCCAGGTGCTGCGCGGCCGGGCGGGCACCGCGCTGCTGGACACCTACGAGGAGGAGCGGCTGCCGGTGGCCGCCCGGACGCTGGACTTCACCTCGGAGCGGCTGCGGGCCACGCTGGAGGCGGTCAGGAAGCCGGGCGGCGGACTGGACACCGCGATCACCCCGTCGGCGGCGGCACCCGGCCGCGGCTACCGCTGGAGCTCCCTGGCCGGGCCCGGCGGCGCCGGCCCCGTACGGTCGGGCGACCGCGCCCCGGACGCCCCCTGCATGGACACCGCGACCGGTGCGCCCACCCGCCTGTTCCGCGTCTTCGCGGGCCCGCACATCACGGTGCTGGGCTTCGGGGCGGGCGCGGAGCGCGCGCTGCGGGAGGCGGCGGCCGCCCACGGTGAGGCGGTGCGGGCCTTCCCGGTGTACGCCGCCGACGCCCCGCAACCCGGAACGGCGGCCGCCGCTCGGGGCGCCCTGCACGACCGCGAGGGGCTCGCCCGCGCGGCGTACGGCACCGACGGGGACACCGTCGTGGTGATCCGGCCCGACAACCATGTGGGGCTGATCGCGCACGCCGGCGACGTCGACGCCGTACGGCAGTACCTGGCCGCGCTGGACGGGCCGCCGGAACCCGATCCGATGAGTACGGCAGGCATGGTGGACGGCACCCGCAAAGGCTGATTGAGTGCCCGGATGGGGACGATCCTGGGGGACATGAGGCACGTTCCGTGGCATGAGCTCCGCCATGCCCAGGGCTCCGCGTCCCAGGTCCCCGGGACGCTGTCACGGATCGCCTGGGGTGACATCGAGTCGGCCGAGGACGCGCTGAGCGACCTGGGGCGGTGGATCGGCGCGAGGGCCGCGTTCGACGCGACGGTCGCCACGGTGCCGTTCCTGTGGGAACTCGCCGCCATGGAGACCGTCAAGGACCGCGCGGGCGTGCTGGCCCTGCTGGGGACGATCCTGACCCACGATCACACCCACCACCCGGAGTGGACCAGGGACGCGCACCGGGCCGTCCTGGCCGGCCGGACGACGGCCGAGCGGCTGGCCGCGGACGCCGATCCCGCGGTGAGCGCGGCGGCCGGTGAACTGCTGGCCGCGTGCGGCGGACACGTCTGCGCGGCCTGCCCGCCACGATGAACCCGGAGGGCCGGCGTCACGGCTCACCCCTCACTCCCCGGCGCCCCCGGGCCCGGTCAGCCGGGCGCGGTGCGCCCGCACCTTGGCGCGGTTCCCGCACCGGCCCATCGCGCACCAGCGGCGCCTGCCGGGACGCGAGGTGTCGACGAAGTGCAGGGCGCAGTTGTGCGCCTCGCAGACCCGGATCCGGTGGGCGTACGGCCCGGTGAACAGGTCCACCGCGTCACGGGCGACCGTCGACAGCATCGCCGTGCCCGTCGCTCCGGCCGCCGCCCGGGTCCGCTCCCCGCCGGGCGTCATCGCGGGCACCAGCGGGGCCCTGGCGGCCGCCGCGTTCACCACGTCCGTGTCGCCCGGCGCGAGGGACTCGCCCCGGGCGCGGGCCATGGTCATCCGCCAGAGCGCGCCCCGCAGTTCACGGGCGCGGCCCAGATCCGTGGCGTCCACGGAGAGCGGGGGCCCGTCCGGCAGCCGGCTCTCCCCCGCCCACCGCACCAGGTCGGCGGGCTCACGCAGCGTCTCCAGGCTCCACGGCAGCCCGCCGGGATCACTGGTGAGCAGCAGCTCCAGACAGAGGGCGCCCGGGTCGAAGCGGAAAGCACGGCCCGTAGGTGTACGGAGAATCATTCCCGGTTCCGGCGTGCCCGTTGCCCCGTCATTCATGTAACCAGTATAAACGGTTTCCATGACCCTGCACTGGAAGCTCGTCATCGATGCCGGAGACCCGCACGCCCAGGCCGACTTCTGGGCCGAGGCCCTCGGTTACGCCGTGGAGGACAACAGCCCGCTGATCGTGGAACTGCTCGGCGCCGGAGCGGTGCCCGAGGCCCTCACGGTCGAGTCGCACGGGCGCCGCGCGTGGCGCGATCTCGCCGCGGTGCGGCATCCGGACGACCCGTACGACGAGAGGAGCGGGGCGGGGCACGGCCGCCGGCTGCTCTTCCAGCGCGTACCGGAGCCCAAGACGGCGAAGAACCGGCTGCACCTGGACGTCCACGCGGCCCCCGGGCAGCGCGACGCGGAGACGGAGCGACTGGTCGGGCTGGGCGCGAGTGTGCTGCGGACCGTCGAGGAACCCGGCGGGACGTGGCAGGTGCTCGTGGACCCGGAGGGCAACGAATTCTGCGTCCAGTGACGGGGCCCGACCGTCCGCGCAGGTCAGCGGCGTACGGCGGAAAGGCGATCTCTCTAGGCTGACCCCATGGTCACGCCACCCGCCGCATTCACCCTCGTCGCCACCGATCTGGACGGCACGCTGCTCCGCTCCGACGACACCGTGAGCGCACGCTCCCGTGCCGCCCTGACCCGCGCCGCGTCGGCCGGCGCACGGCATCTGATCGTCACGGGCCGGCCGGTGCCCGGCATACGCGCCCTGCTCACGGACCTCGGCTACGACGGGCCGGTGGTCTGCGGGCAGGGCGCACAGGTCTACGACGCCGGGTCGGCCCGGATGGTGCGTTCGGTGACGCTGGACCGGGAGCTGGCCGACACGGCGCTCGGCAAGATCGAGGCCGAGGTGGGGCAGGTGTTCGCGGCGGTGGACCAGGACGGCGCCGACGGCCGGACCCTGATCGAGCCCGGGTACCGCATGCCGCACCCCTCACTGCCCGCCCAGCGCGCCCGGCATCGCGCGGAGCTGTGGGCGGCGCCCGTCATCAAGGTCCTGATACGCCACCCGGAGCTGACGGACGACGAACTGGCGGGCGCGGCCCGTGGGGCGGTGGGCGACCTGGCGTCCGTCACGATGGCGGGCCCGGGCACGGTGGAGCTGGCACCGTTCGGCGTGGACAAGGGCACCGGCATCGACCTGGCGGCGGAGCTGCTGGGCCTCGATCCCGCCGGCGCGGTGGCGTTCGGCGACATGCCCAACGACCTGCCCATGTTCCGCCGCGCGGGCCACCGGGTGGCGATGGCGAACGCACACGAGGAGCTGCGGGCCGCCGCCGACGAGATCACCCTCTCCAACGGGGACGACGGCGTCGCGGTGACCCTGGAGCGCCTGTTCGCCTGAGCGCGGGGCGGCGCGGCCCATAGCGGCCCACGCCACGGAGTCCGGCGTCCGAAAAACACCTCCCCAAAACTTCATGCACATGCATATGATGCGTACGCCGGTAAAAGCCGTATGCATTCAATTGGGGGCCTGGCATGACCACGCGCAACTTCCTCTTCCTGCTCGGCAGCAGCCGCACCGGGGGCAACACCGAGACGCTGGCCAGGCTCGCGGCCGAACAGCTCCCCTCCGGTACGGAGCAGCGGTGGCTGGACCTGCGGGAGCTGCCGCTGCCCGACTTCGAGGACCGGCGGCACGCGGACGGCCACTACACCCCGACGGGCAACTCGGCGACGCTGCTGGAGGCGACCCTCGCCGCCACCGACGTGGTCATCGCCTCCCCGCTCTACTGGTACGCGGTCTCCACCTCCACCAAGCGCTACCTGGACCACTGGTCGGGCTGGCTGGAGGCCCCGGGCGTCGACTTCAAGCAGCGGATGGCCGACAAGACCCTGTGGGGGGTCACCGCGCTCGCGGACACCGAACCGGAGGTCGCCGAGCCCCTGGCAGGCACCCTGCGCAACTCGGCGCGCTACCTCGGGATGCGCTGGGGCGGGGTGCTGCTGGGCAACGGCAGCAGGCCGGGCGACGTACTGACCGACACCGGGGCGGCGGCACGGGCGAAGGTCTTCTTCAGCTGACGCGCTCCGGAGGGCCCTCCGGAGCGTCCGCCGGAGGGCCGCCGGTGAGGGAGCGCAGGACGTGGGCGACGAGGGCGGCGACGGTCGCCTCGTCCTGCGGCGGCTTCCGCAGCACATGGCGGTAGTAGACGGGTCCGTAGAGCATCTCGACCGCGAGCGGCAGATCGGCTCCGGCCGGTATCTGCCCCTGCTCCTGCGCGCGCCGCATGCGCCCGACGGCGGCCTCGAAGCGAGGGCCGACCAGCTGCTCGCGGACCGCCCGCGCCAGCTCGTCGTCGTGATGCATCTCCGACAGGATCCCGGAGTAGGCCGGTCCGTACGGCGGCGTCGAGATCAGCCGCACCAGACCGTTGATGTGCGTCCGGAGGTCGGCCTCGATGTCACCCGTCTCCTCGAACGGCGTGACACCGACGAGCACCTGGACGAAGGCCTCCAGCATCACGGCCACCTTGGACGGCCACCAGCGGTAGATCGTCTTCTTGCTCACTCCGGCCCGGGCCGCGATGGCCTCGACGGTGACCCGGCCGTACCCCTTCTCCGTGCACAGCTCCAGGGCGGCGTCCAGCGTCGCCCGTCGTGACCTCTCGCTACGACGCAGGGAACTCGGCGATGTGATCATTCGGTGAGCATAGGGGGATTCCGGCCACCGCTTATTGACAGGTCGTCGCCAAAAGTCGAACAATGACCAGGCTGGAAACGGAACGTACCGTGTCGTGACGTTCCGCGCAGAGCACCGTTCGTGCCGTTCGTGCCGCGACGAGCCGATCGGGGGACGGCTCGACCGGCCGACGGCACGGACGGACCGTGCCGGGCCCCTCGGACGCCGGCGCCCCGTCTCCCGTCTCCCGGACGTGACGTTCCTCATCTCAGACGGTGACGTCCTTCGTCGTGAAGCGCGCCCAGGCCGCAGAGCCGAACACCGCCGCGTACAGGGCCTGAAGGCCCAGGTTCTTCGCCAGTTCGTCCCCGTACACCGGGTCGCGGAGCAGGTCCGTGAAGGACAGCCAGTAGTGCGGGAAGAGATACGGGTGCACCACGTCGAGCTGCGGCATCGCGTCCAGGATCTGCACGGTGATCAGCACTCCGACGGTGGCCGCCATCGCCGCGATCCCGCTGTCGGTGAGCGTCGAGACGAAGAGGCCCAGCGCCGCGAAGCCGGTGAGGGAGACCGCCACCGCGACCGCGATCAGCCCGGCCCTCAGGAGTCCTTCGCCGAAACTGATCCGGGTCCCCGAGATCGTCGTGACCTCGCCGACGGGGAAGAGCAGCGCACCGGCCGCGAGCGCGGACGCCGCCACGACCAGGGTGGCGACCAGGCAGAACACCAGCACCGACGCGTACTTCGCGAGCAGCAGCCGGGTGCGGCCCGCCGGTGCCACCAGCAGATAGCGCAGGGTGCCGCCGCTCGCCTCGCCCGCGACGGAGTCCCCCGCGATGACGCCGACGGCCATCGGGAGGAAGACGGGGAGCGTCGCGGAGAGGGCCGCGAAGACCAGGAACAGCCCGTTGTTGGTGACCTGGGAGAGGAAGGCGGGGCCGCCCCCGCCGCCGGGTCCGCCGCGCGAACCGTCGCCCGTCTCGATCCGGACGGCGATGCCGATGAGGACGGGCACGGCCGCCAGCACCCCGAGGAGGGCCAGGGTCCGCCAGCGGCGGAAGGTGGTGGCCAGTTCGGAGCGGAGGATCCCGAGGCTCCACAGCGCGCGGCGCGGGGCGCGGGGGGCCGGGGGCGCCATGAGTTCAGCCTGCGACATCGAATCCCTCTCCGGTGAGTGCGACGAAGGCGTCCTCCAGCGAGGCCCGTTCGACGCCGAAGGCCCGTACGCGTACGCCGGCGCGCACCAGCGCCGCGTTGAGGTCCGCGAGCTCCACCCCGCCCGGGGGCGCGTCGGCGCTCACCCGGTCCCCGTCGGTCACGAGACCCGTCGCCCCGTGTTCCGCGAGGACGCGGGCCGCGGCGCCGGGGTCGGGCGTGGTGACCGCGAGCCGGCCCCGGGCCCCGGCGGAGAGCGCGGCGACCGGTCCCTGGACGAGGAGCCGGCCGCGGGCCATCACCGCCGCGTGCGTGCAGACCTGTTCGATCTCGTCGAGCAGATGGGAGGAGAGGAAGACGGTGGTGCCCTCGCCCGCCAGCTCCCGGACCAGGGTGCGGATCTCGCGCATGCCCTGCGGGTCGAGGCCGTTGGTCGGTTCGTCCAGCACCAGGAGCCGGCGCGGCTGGAGGAGAGCGGCGGCCAGCCCGAGGCGCTGCTTCATCCCGAGCGAGTACGCCTTGGCCTTCCTGCCCGCCGCGGCGGCCAGCCCGACCCGGTCCAGAGCGTTCTCCACCCGGGCGCGCCGGGTGCGCGGATCGGCCGACGGGTCGGCGGAGTCGAAGCGTACGAGGTTGTCCCGGCCGCTCAGGAACCCGTACAGCGCGGGTCCTTCGATGAGCGCGCCGACCTGCGGGAGGACCGTCCGGGCGGCGGCGGGCATGGGGCGGCCGAGGACGTGTGCGGTGCCGGAGGTCGGGTCGATGAGCCCCATGAGCATCCGGATCGTGGTGGTCTTCCCGGAGCCGTTGGGGCCCAGGAAGCCGAAGACGCTTCCGGCGGGCACGGCGAGGTCGAGCCCGTCGACGGCCAACTGGCCGCCGCGGTAGCGCTTGGTGAGCCCGCGCGTCTCGATCACCGCGCCGGGCTCCCGCCCCGTGTCCGGCCCCGCTGCCGCGGCCGCTGTGTCGGTCATGCGCACTCCCGGTCGTCTCCCGCCGTCCCCGTCGCCACGCCGTCCCCGTCGCCCCGCCGTCACGGCTCCGCCCCGCCGTACGGAGCGTACGACGGGGCGGGCGGGCGGTGCGTCCTGCTCGGGCGGTGTCGGCCGCCTTCACCGGCGGGGTCCTGCCGGTGGGTGCTACTCGGCGGTGCCGGCCGCCTTCACCAGCGCGTCCTCGGTGACCGCGCCGACGTAGACCTTGCCGTCGTCCGTCAGCAGGGCGTTGACCAGACGCGTCTTGAAGACCGTGCCCGAGCCGAAGTCACCGGTGACCTTGTCGCCGAGCGCGTCCAGGAACTGCTGCGCCTGGGCCGGGGCGTCGCCGGAGCCCTCGGTGGGCAGCCCCGCCCCGCCCGGGACCTCGATCCGGGCGACGGCGTTCCAGCCCTCGCCGATGACGTTGAGGCCCTTGAAGTCCTCCAGCGCGCCCAGGTCCTTGCGTGCCTTGTCCGCCGAGCCGCTCTTCCCCGCCTCGGCCTCCAGCTCGTCGGCCTCGGTCACCTTGGCGCCCTTGGGCGGGGTGAAGGAGAACGACGAGGCGTCGGGCTTGCCGAAGTCGACCTTCGTGAAGCCGGCGTCGACCGCGGCCTTGCCGCCGCTGCTCGGGGCCAGCGTGAACTTCAGCGGTACGCCGGTCGAGGCGTCGACCGCGACGGTGACGGAGCCGATCGTCGAACCGGACTGCTTCGGCTTGATCACGAGCTTGTAGGCGTCGCGCCCCGCCACCTGGGCCGTGCCGTCGACGGTGACCGACGTGGTGTCACCGGCGGCGGCGAGTGCCTCCTCGGCGAGCTCCTTCGGGGTGGCCGGGACGCCCTTCGGCGCCTTGTGCTCCTTGGCCTTGCCGCTGCCGTCGGACTCCGCGTGGTAGACCTCGTTGCTCTCGCTGTCGTAGCCCCAGACGTCGTCCCCGTTGTGGACGAGGCTGTACTCGGAGCCGTCGCCGAGGATCGAGAGGCGCTGCTTGTCGGGGCCGTCGGCCGCGACGCGGAGCGTGTGCGTCCCGGACGTGAGCTCCATCAGCTTGGCGTCGGGGGACGCGGTCGACCCGCCCGACCCCGATCCGGCGCCCGGTGCGAAGGAGCCGGCGAGCCCGCCGAGCGACGGGATGCCGAGGTCGGTGGTGACCTTCACCGTGCCGGAGAGCTGCTCCTGGTCCGATGCGGCGATCTTCTCGATGAGTTCCTGCGCGGTGATGTCCGGGAGCTCCGGGTCGCCGGAGTCCGCGAGTGCCGGGACGAGTCCGATCGTCGCCGCCGCCACGCCCGCCACCGCGAACGGGACGATGTAGCGCGCCGCCTTCCGGCGGCCCACGACAGTGCCCGTGGCCTCGCCGTTGGTCTCTGCGCTGTCGTTCGGTGCCATGTGTGCTCTACCTCCGTGGTCGGCGGCTGCCATCCCGTTGCACGTCCACTCCCCGCCGCCATTCTCACCCGATGTGGTCAGGAGTGGTTGTTATCCATCTGACCAAATCGGGCGGTGCCAAGCGTCAGCCCACGGGAGCAACTGGGCGTACCTCTCCGGGATGACCCCGGGAGCGCACGGTCCGCCGGGCCCCTAGGGGGTCAGCCGGCCCGGTGCACCACAGCGTCGCACAGCTCCTCGAGCGCGGCCTTCGCGTAGCACTCGGGCAGCGGTGACAGCGTGGCCCGCGCCTCCTCGGCGTAGCGGACGGTGTCGCGGCGCGCCTGCTCCAGGGCCGGGTGGGCGCGCAGGGCGCGCAGGGCCTCGGCGAGCTTGGCGTCGTCGGCGAGGTCGCCGTCGAGCAGCTCCACGAGCTCCTTGTCCTCCGGACGGCCCTCGGCCGCCGCCCGCGCGCGCAGGTGGAGGACCGGCAGGGTGGGGATGCCCTCGCGCAGGTCGGTGCCGGGCGTCTTGCCCGACTCGTGGGAGTCGGAGGCGATGTCCAGGACGTCGTCGGCGAGCTGGAAGGCGATGCCGAGCCGTTCGCCGTACTGGGTGAGGATGTCGACGACCGACTCGTCGGCCCCCGCCATCAGTGCGCCGAACCGGCCGGACACGGCGACCAGCGAGCCGGTCTTGCCGCCGAGCACGTCCATGTAGTGGTCGACGGGGTCGCGTCCGTCGCGCGGGCCCGCGGTCTCCAGGATCTGGCCGGTGACCAGGCGCTCGAACGCCTCCGCCTGGATGCGGACGGCCTCCGGCCCGAGGTCGGCCAGGATGTGCGAGGCGCGGGCGAACAGGAAGTCGCCCGTCAGGACGGCGACGGAGTTGCCCCAGCGGGTGTTGGCGCTGTCCACCCCGCGCCGCACGTCCGCCTCGTCCATCACGTCGTCGTGGTACAGCGTCGCCAGGTGCGTCAGCTCGACGACCACGGCCGCGGGGACGACGCCCGGGGCGTCAGGGTCGCCGAACTGGGACGCGAGCATCACCAGCAGCGGCCGGAAGCGCTTGCCCCCCGCGCTGACGAGGTGCTGTGCGGCCTCCGTGATGAACGGGACCTCGCTTTTGGTGGCATCCAGCAGCCCCGCCTCGACAGCGGCCAAACCGGCCTGGACATCGGCCTCAAGAGCCTGGTCCCGCACGCTCAGTCCGAACGGCCCGACGACGGTCACGAGGGGATCTCCTGTCTGCTGACGATCACACGGAATGTCGATGTGTCGCTGTCCTCACTCAACTCAGCGTATCCGGTCCCCTTTGGATCACCGTGGGCGCCTTCCCGCCACCGCCGGTATGTTCGGCATCAGCTCATACGATCAGGAGTTGCCGCTTTGTCCCACGCCCCGGCCGGTACCGGACCGGCCCAGCCGCCGCCCGGAGACGACCACGCCTTCTTCGGCCAGCCACGGGGTCTGATGACCCTGTCCGGCCTGGAGGTCTGGGAGCGTTTCTCGTTCCTCGGGATGCAGGCGATCCTGGTCCTCTTCTTCGCCGACAAGGTCTCGAACGACGGCCTGGGCATGGACCCCGGCACCGCCGCCTCGGTGTCCGCCGCCTACGGCACGCTCGTCTATCTGGTGTCGGTCGCGGGCGGCTGGCTGGCCGACCGGATCCTCGGCTCGTACCGGGCCGTCCTGTACGGCGGCATCCTCATCGCCTGCGGCCACTACGCCATGGCCGTGCCGACCGCCACGATGACCTGGGTGGGCCTCGGCCTGATCAGCGCGGGCACGGGCCTGCTCAAGCCCAATGTCGCCTCGATGGTCGGCAAGCTCTACCGCACGGAGGACCAGCGCCGCGACGCCGGCTTCGCGCTCTACTACATGGGCATCAACATCGGCGCCTTCGCCGGCCCGCTGGTCACCGGCTGGCTCGGCGACCACGCGGGCTGGCACTGGGGTTTCTCGGCCGCCGCGTTCGGCATGACGCTCGGCCTGATCCAGTACGTCGCGGGCCGGCGTCACCTGGCCGGGCGAAAGCACGCCGCCGAGTACGCGCTCGCGCCCGGCCCGATGCGCCGCGCCGTGCTGACGATCGTGGCCGGCCTCGTGGTGGCCGCCCTGGTGGCGACGGCCCTGGCGCTGGCCGGCTGGCTCACGATGGACCGTTTCGTCGACCTGCTCACCCTCGTCTCGGTGATCGCGCCGGTCGTGTACTTCGTCGTGATGTTCAGGAGCCCCCGGGTCACCCTGGAGGAGCGCGGCAGGCTCCGGCCGTACGTCGTGCTGTTCCTGGCCTCCGTCGTCTTCAACTTCATCCTCTTCCAGGCGTACTCGACGATGATGCTGCTGGCCTCGACGAACGCCCGTACGGAGATCTTCGGCTTCCACTTCCCGGCGAGCTGGTACGCCTCCGCGCTGGGCGCCTTCGAGGTCGCGCTGGCTCCCGTGGTGGCCGCCGTCTGGGTCCGGATGGGGCGGCGCCAGCCCCATGTCTCGAACAAGATCGCGATCGGGGTGATCCTCGGCGGCCTGTCCTTCCTCCTGATGGTGATTCCCACCTCGGGCCACTCCGGCGAGACGTACCGGATGGCCGCCTGGTGGATCGTCGGCTCCTATCTGCTGCTCGGTCTCGGCGACATCCTGCTGGAGACCTCCGGTATGGCCGCCACCACCAAGCTCGCCCCGCAGGCGTTCGCCAGCCAGACGATGGCGCTGTGGTTCCTGTCGCTGGCCCTGGCCAACGGCATTCAGGCACAGATCGTGAAGCTCTACGGCGAGGTCTCCAACCCCGCCTACTTCGGTGTCAATGGCGCTATCGCGGTGGCGGCCGGTGTGGCCGTCATCGCCGCCGCTCCCTGGCTCAGGCGCACCATGCACCCCGTCCACTGAGGTACCGCCATGCACATCCGTACCGATTTCCCGTACGAGACCACCCACGAGGACCTCTACATCCCCCTCGCGGACGGCACCGAGCTGTACGCGCGGATCTGGCGGCCGGTCACCGACGAACCGGTGCCCGCCCTGCTGGAGTACCTGCCCTACCGGCTCAGCGACTGGACGGCGCCCCGCGACTGGCAGCGCCACCCCTGGTACGCGGGCCACGGCTACGCCTCCGTACGCGTCGATGTCCGCGGGCACGGCAACAGCGAGGGCATGCCGGGCGACGAGTACGACGCGCAGGAGCTCGCCGACGGTGTGGCGGTCGTGCACTGGCTGGCGCAGCAGGAGTGGTGCTCGGGCCGGGTCGGCATGTTCGGCATCTCCTGGGGCGGCTTCAACTCGCTCCAGATCGCCGCGCTGGCACCGGAGCCGCTGAAGGCGATCGTCACCGTGTGCTCGGCCGACGACCGCTACGACAACGACGTCCACTACATGGGCGGCTCCGTCCTCGGTGTGGACATGCACGCCTGGGCCTCCACCATGCTGGCGTTCGTCTGCCGGCCCCCGGACCCGGCGGACGTCGGTGACGACTGGCGGGGCATGTGGCTGCGGCGCCTGGAGACGGTGGAGCCGTTCATCCACACGTGGCTGGCGCACCAGACCCGCGACGACTACTGGAAGCACGGCAGCGTCTGCGAGGACTACGGCGCGATCAAGGCGAAGGTCCTGGCGGTGGGCGGCTGGCACGACCCGTACCGCGACACGGTGCTGCGGCTCGTCGAGCATCTGGACCCGGGGCAGGTGCGCGGGCTGATCGGCCCCTGGTCGCACCAGTACCCGGACCGCGGGCTCCCGCCGGGGCCTGCGATCGGCTTCCTCCAGGAGACGCTGCGCTGGTGGGACCAGCACCTGAAGGACCAGGACACCGGGGTGATGAACGAGCCCCTGCTGCGGTCCTGGATCAGCGGCTCGCACCCCGCTGCCACGGTCTACGAGACGCTGCCCGGCCGCTGGGTCGGTGACGCGGCCTGGCCGTCGGAGAACGTCGCCCCGATCACGTACGCCCTGGGGGGCGGGGCGCAGATCGTCCGGTCGCCGCAGCAGACGGGGCTCGACGCGGGCCGCTTCTTCCCGTTCGGCAACGACGCCGACCTGCCGCCCGACCAGCGGGACGAGGACGCCAAGTCGGTGTGCTTCGAGTTCCCCGTCGAGGACGCCTCCATCGAGATCCTCGGCCGCCCCCGGGTGACGCTCCTGCTCCGGATGGACGTACCGCGCGGCCAGGTGATCGCCCGGCTCTGCGACGTGGCCCCGGACGGGTCCTCCACCCTGGTGACCCGCGGCGCCCTCAACCTGGCCACCCGTCACGGGCGCGACCGCGCGGAGGACTGGCCCGTCGGGGAGGCCGAGTACGTGAACTTCGAGCTGAACGGCATCGGGCACACCTTCCCGCCCGGCCACCGGATCCGGGTCGCCCTCTCCTCCTCGTACTGGCCGTGGATCTGGCCGCAGGCCGGTTCGGCGGGCTTCACGCTGGAGGCGGAGGGCAGCCTCGTCGAGCTCCCGGTGCGCCGGCACACCGAGGACCCGGGCATCACCTTCGGCGAACCGGAGCAGGCGGAGCCGCTCGGCGTCGCCTTCCCGGTCACGCTCGACGAGCAGCGCCCCGAGCGCCTGGTGGTCCGGGACGTCGCCAAGGGCGAGTGGCGGCTGGAGGTCGATCCGCGCTACGGCGGTACGCGCGTCTACCCCGACGGACTGGAGTTCACGGAGGACGCCCTGGAGACGTACACGATCCAGGAGGACGACCCGCTGTCGGCGAGGGCCCGCTCGGACTGGACGATCAGGCTGCACCGGCCCGAGATGTCCTGGGACGTACGGATCGAGACGCGTTCGGAGACGAGCGCGGACGCCGACGACTTCATCACGTCCAACGAGGTCGTGTGCAGGGACGGTGAGGAGATCGTCTTCCACCGGACCTGGGAGAAGCGGATCCCCCGCACGGCGGGCTGACCAGGGTTATCACGTAACTTTCCGGGCATCACGCCTACTTGAGGCACTGCCGCCGACCGGCGACGCCGACGTACCGTGTTCCTCAAGCGACTGGAAAGGGGCAGCGACAGATGCCCGAGCAGAGCAGCCCGCTCGACCTGGCCGAGGGCGATCCCTTCGGTCCGCACAACCTTCCGTACGGCGTGTTCTCCACCCCTGGACACCCCGAGGACCGAAGGATCGGAGTCCGTGTAGGCAAACACGTGCTGGACGCGGGGGCGGCGGCCCACGCACTCGGCTCGCCCTACGCCAGACTGCTGGCGCAGCCGAGCCTGACGCCGCTGCTGGCGGCGGGGCGCACCGCGTGGCGGGATGTGCGGCGGGCCCTGACGGCGTGGGTGACGGTGCCGTCCCACCGGCCGGACCTGGAGCCGCTGCTGTATCCGCTCGACGAGGTGACCCTGCACCTGCCGTACGAGGTCGCGGACTACGTCGACTTCTACGCCAGCGAGCACCACGCCACCAACGTGGGCCGGATCTTCCGTCCCGACGGCGCGGCCCTCACGCCCAACTGGAAGCACCTGCCGATCGGTTACCACGGGCGGGCCGGCACGGTCGTCGTCTCCGGCACCGACGTGGTGCGCCCGTCCGGGCAGCGCAAGGCGCCGTCCGATCCCGCCCCGGTGTTCGGCCCGTCGGTGAAGCTGGACATCGAGGCCGAGGTCGGCTTCGTCGTCGGAGTCCCCTCCGAGCAGGGCTCCCCGGTGGCGCTCGGTGACTTCCGCGACCATGTCTTCGGGCTCTCCCTGCTGAACGACTGGTCGGCCCGGGACATCCAGGCCTGGGAGTACGTGCCGCTGGGCCCGTTCCTCGGGAAGTCCTTCGCCACCTCCGTGTCGGCGTGGGTGACTCCGCTGGAGGCCCTGGACGCGGCCCGCACGGCGCCGCCCGCGCGTGACGAGGAGCTGCTTCCGTATCTGGAGGACGCGGACGACGAGGAGCCGGGCGGCTTCGACATCCGGATCTCGGTGGAGATCAACGGGCAGACCGTCGCGGAGCCGCCGTTCGCCTCCATGTACTGGACGGCGGCGCAGCAGCTCGCGCAGATGACGGTGAACGGCGCCTCGCTGCGCACCGGGGACCTGTACGGCTCCGGGACGGTCAGCGGCGCGGAGCCCGGCCAGCGCGGGTCCCTGCTCGAACTCACCTGGAACGGCCGCGATCCGCTGGACCTGTCCGAGGGCAAGCGGACGTTCCTGGAGGACGGCGACACCGTCACCCTGACCGCCTGGGCGCCCGGACCACACGGCACCCGGGTCGGCCTGGGCGAGGTCACCGGCCGGATCGTCCCGGCGCCGTGAACGAGGCCGCGCTCACGCTCCCCGAGGAGCTGCTGCTGCTCGCCCTCGATCCCGTACGCGGCAAGCCGCACTGCCGGGGCCGGTTCCTGGAGTACGGGGTCGCGGGGGCGGTCCTGGCGGAGCTGGAGCTCCAGGGGCGGGTGGCCGAGGAGCGCGGCCGGGTGGTGGTCGTGAAGCCGCTGGACCCGCCGGATCCCCTGCTGGCGGCGTTCCTGGGAAGCCTTCCGCCGGCCGGCAAGAGCAGATCCGGGTCGGGGATCCCGGCCCGGCGCTGGGTACGGCAGTCCGGGCGGCGGGCGGAAGGGCTGTATCTGGACGCCCTGGTGGAGCGCGGTGTCCTGCGCAGGGAGGCCCGCCGCTTCCTCGGCCTGTTCCCGTACCACCGCCATCCGGCGGGCGCCGCGTCCCCGGCGCAGCAGGTGCGACAGCGGTTCGAGGAGTCCCGGGCCGCGGGCCACCCGGACCGGCGGGGGCGGTTGCTCGCGGCACTGGCGGCGGCGGTGGAGCTGCCTCGGTGGTACGGGAGGGCGACCGCGGCACGCGGAGGGCGGCGCGGGCCCTGGCCCGTGAGGAGTGGCCGGCCCTGGCCGTGCACCGCAATGTGCGCCAGGACAAGGCGGCGCAGGCCGGGGGCGGCGACGGGGGCTGAGGCCGCGGGCCCGAACCGCGGTGGGCGGTCCCGCCCGTGGGCGGCCGGCCGTCGAGGTCGTCTCTCCGGAATCTCTGTCCGCAGGCCCGGCCCCGCTCAGTCGAACTCCGGCGGCTCCTCGTCCCAGCCGAACTCCGGGTCCGGGGCAGGAGCCTGGGAGACCGGCCGGGACGGCGCGGCAGAGGCGGTGCCCGGGGCCGGGGCCGTCGGGGCAGGGTCCGCCGGGGCTGGGTCCGCCGGGGCAGGGGTGTCCAGGCCTGCCAGCACCTCCAGCACTCCCTCGCCGTACGTCGCGAGCTTCTTCTCGCCGAGCCCGCTGACCCCGCCCAGCTCCGCGAGCGAGCCCGGACGCAGGGCCGCGATCTCCCGCAGCGTCGCGTCGTGGAAGATCACGTACGCCGGGAGGCCCAGCTCCTTGGCCTGGGCGCCGCGCCAGGCGCGCAGCGCCTCGAAGACCGGGACGGCCTCGGCGGGGAGGTCGGCCACCGCCGCGGCCTTGCTCTTGCGCTCGCCGCCGGACGACGACCGCGTCGTCGGCCGCTTCGGCTCCTTGCGCAGCATCACCTCGCGCTCCCGGCCGAGCACCGAGCCGCTCGCCTCCGTCAGCACCAGCGTGCCGTACTCCCCCTCGACGGCGAGCAGCCCCTGCGCCAGCAGCTGGCGGACCACGCCCCGCCACTCCGCCTCGGCCAGCTCCTCGCCGATGCCGAAGACCGAGAGCTGGTCGTGGTCGAACTGGATGACCTTCGCCGTACGGCGGCCCAGCAGGATGTCGATGATCTGACCGGCGCCGAACTTCTGGTTCCGCTCGCGCTTCAGCCGGACGACCGTGGACAGCAGCTTCTGGGCGACGACCGTGCCGTCCCAGGTCTCGGGCGGCGTGAGGCAGGTGTCGCAGTTCCCGCAGGCCTGCTCGCCTGGCTCCTGGCCGAAGTACGTCAGGAGCTGGGCCCGGCGGCACTGGACGGTCTCGCAGAGGGCCAGCATCGAGTCGAGGTGCGAGGCGGCCCGGCGCCGGAACGCCTCGTCGCCCTCGCCGCCCTGGATCAGCTTGCGCTGCTGGACGACGTCCTGGAGTCCGTACGCCATCCAGGCCGTGGACGGTGCCCCGTCACGGCCCGCGCGGCCGGTCTCCTGGTAGTACCCCTCGACGGACTTGGGGAGGTCCAGGTGGGCCACGAAGCGCACATCGGGCTTGTCGATGCCCATGCCGAAGGCGATCGTCGCGACGACCACCAGGCCCTCCTCGCGCAGGAACCGCGACTGGTGGGCGGCACGCGTGGAGGCGTCCAGGCCCGCGTGGTACGGCACGGCCTCGATGCCGTTGCGGCAGAGGTATTCGGCGGTCTTCTCCGTGGAGTTGCGCGAGAGGCAGTAGACGATGCCGGCGTCCCCCGCGTGCTCCTCCTTGAGGAAGGTCAGGAGCTGCTTCTTGGGGTCGGACTTCCCCACGATGCGGTACTGGATGTTCGGCCGGTCGAAGCTGGCGACGAAGTGCTTGGCCTCGGGCATGCCCAGGCGCTGGGTGATCTCCCGGTGGGTGGCGTCGGTCGCCGTGGCCGTCAGCGCGATCCGGGGCACGTCGGGCCAGCGCTCCCCCAGCACGGACAGGGCGAGGTAGTCGGGGCGGAAGTCGTGGCCCCACTGGGCGACGCAGTGCGCCTCGTCGATGGCGAAGACGGAGATCTCGCCCCGGGCCAGCAGCGAGAGCGTGGAGTCGAGGCGCAGCCGCTCGGGGGCCAGATACAGCACGTCGAGCTCGCCCGCGACGAACTGGGCCTCCATCGAGCGGCGCTCGTCGAAGTCCTGCGTGGAGTTCATGAAGCCGGCGCGGACGCCGAGCGCGCGCAGGGCGTCCACCTGGTCCTGCATGAGCGCGATCAGCGGGGAGATCACGACGCCGGTGCCGGGCCTGACCAGGGCGGGGATCTGGTAGCAGAGGGACTTGCCGCCACCGGTGGGCATGAGCACGACCGCGTCGCCGCCGCCGACGACATGCTCGATCACCGCGCCCTGCTCGCCGCGGAACGCCTCGTACCCGAACACCCGGTGCAGCGTCTGCTGCGCAGCGCTCTCGGTCGTCACACTCATGGTCGCGCCCGTCCGTCCGTCTTCACCCGTCCACAGCAACCATAGGCGCCACGTACGACAACGCCGGACGGGCTTGACTTTCCGAGCCCGTCCGGCGTCGCAGCGCGTTTTCGTCGTTACCGCACGAACACGCCCGCCTGGCTCGCCAGGTCCAGGAAGTACTGCGGGGCCAGGCCCAGCACCAGGGTCACGGCGACGCCGACCGCGATCGTGGTCATCGTCAGCGGGGACGGGACGGCGACCGTGGGGCCGTCCGCCTTCGGCTCGCTGAAGAACATCAGGACGATGACCCGGATGTAGAAGAACGCGGCGATGGCCGACGAGATCACACCGACGACGACGAGGCCGCTCGCGCCGCCGTCCGCCGCCGCCTTGAAGACGGCGAACTTGCCGGAGAAGCCCGAGGTGAGCGGGATCCCGGCGAAGGACAGCAGGAACACGGCGAAGACCGCCGCGGTCAGCGGCGAGCGCCGGCCGAGACCGGCCCACTTCGAGAGGTGGGTGGCCTCGCCGCCGGCGTCCCGCACCAGGGTGACGACGGCGAAGGCGCCGACGGTCACGAAGGAGTACACCCCGAGGTAGAAGAGGACCGAGGAGATGCCCTCCGGGCTGGCCGCGATGACACCCGCGAGGATGAAGCCGGCGTGGGCGATCGAGGAGTAGGCGAGGAGCCGCTTGATGTCGGTCTGGGTGATCGCGACGACCGCCCCGCCCAGCATCGTGACGATCGCGACCCCCCACATGACGGGGCGCAGGTCCCAGGTGAGGCCGGGCAGCACCACGTACAGCAGGCGGAGCAGGGCGCCGAACGCGGCGACCTTCGTGGCGGCCGCCATGAAGCCGGTGACCGGGGTCGGGGCTCCCTGGTAGACGTCCGGGGTCCACATGTGGAACGGGACCGCGCCGACCTTGAACAGCAGCCCCATGAGGAGCAGCGCCCCGCCGATCAGCAGCAGCGCGTCGTTGCCCATGGTCCCGGCGAGCGCCGGGTCGATCTGCTGGACGCTGCCGTCGACGACGTTCGCGATGCCGGCGTACGAGACGGTGCCCGCGTAACCGTAGAGCAGGGCGATCCCGAAGAGCAGGAACGCCGAGGAGAAGGCGCCGAGCAGGAAGTACTTCACGGCCGCTTCCTGGGACATCAGCCGCTTGCGACGGGCGACGGCGCACAGGAGGTAGAGCGGCAGCGAGAAGACCTCCAGCGCGATGAACAGCGTCAGCAGGTCGTTGGCCGCCGGGAAGACCAGCATGCCCGCCACGGAGAAGAGGGCCAGCGGGAAGACCTCGGTGGTGGTGAACCCGGCCTTGACCGCGGCCTTCTCCCCGTCGCTGCCGGGCACCGAACCGGCCTGGGCGGCGAAGGAGTCCACTCGGCTGCCGTGCGAGGCCGGGTCGAGGCGCCGCTCGGCGAAGGTGAAGACCGAGACCACGGAGACCAGCAGGATGGTGCCCTGGAGGAACAGGGCGGGTCCGTCGACGGCCACGGCGCCCATCGCGGCGATGTGGGCGTTCTTCGTGGCGTACCCGTCGGCGGCGAGCCCCACCACCGCGGCGAAAGCGGCGGCGATCGCGACGATCGTCAGGAACACCTGGGTGGTGTAGCGGGCCCGTCGCGGGACGAAGGCCTCGACCAGGACCCCGAGCACGGCGGCACCGACGACGATCAGGACGGGTGCCAGTTGGGCGTACTCGATGGTCGGAGCGGTGAACCTGTCGCCCGGGGCGGCCGATGTCACCCCGCTCGCCGTCGTCCACAGGCTGTGGACAGCTGTTGCGCTCACTTGGCGGCCTCCACCTCGGGCTGGGGGTCCTTCTTCTGTACGTCGTGCATGGTGTGCTGGACCGCCGGGTTGACGACCTCGGTGAGCGGCTTCGGGAAGACGCCCAGGAAGATCAGCAGGGCGATCAGCGGAAGGGCCACCACCAGCTCACGGGCCTTGAGGTCGGGCATGCCCCTGACCGGCTCCCTGACCGGTCCCGTCATCGTCCGCTGGTAGAGGACGAGGACGTACAGCGCGGCGAGCACGATGCCGACGGTGGCGATGATGCCGACCACCGGATACGCGCTGAACGCGCCGACCAGGACCAGGAACTCACTGACGAACGGGGCGAGTCCGGGCAGCGAGAGGGTGGCCAGGCCGCCGATGAGGAAGGTCCCCGCCAGGATGGGCGCCACCTTCTGCACCCCGCCGTAGTCGGCGATGAGGCGCGAGCCGCGCCGGGTGATCAGGAATCCGGCGACCAGCATCAGCGCGGCCGTCGAGATCCCGTGGTTGACCATGTAGAGCGTGGCGCCCGACTGGCCCTGGCTGGTCATCGCGAAGATGCCGAGCACGATGAACCCGAAGTGCGAGATCGACGCGTAGGCGATGAGCCGCTTGATGTCGCGCTGGCCGACGGCGAGCAGCGCGCCGTAGACGATGGAGATCAGCGCCAGGACGAGGATCACCGGCGTCGCCCACTTGCTGGCCTCCGGGAACAGCTGGAGGCAGAAGCGGAGCATCGCGAAGGTGCCGACCTTGTCGACGACGGCGGTGATCAGGACGGCGACCGGGGTGGTGGCCTCCCCCATGGCGTTGGGCAGCCAGGTGTGCAGCGGCCAGAGCGGGGCCTTCACCGCGAAGGCGAAGAAGAACCCGAGGAACAGCCACCGCTCGGTCGAGGTCGCCATGGACAGGGAGCCGTTGGCGCGGGCCTCGGCGATCTCGGAGAGCGAGAAGCTCCCCGCGACGACGTAGAGCCCGATGACGGCGGCCAGCATGATGAGCCCGCCGGCCAGGTTGTAGAGGAGGAACTTCACCGCGGCGTAGCTGCGTTGCGCCGCGGCGTTCTCGTCGCTGCCGGAGTGCGCCCGGTCCCCGAAGCCGCCGATGAGGAAGTACATCGGGATGAGCATGGCTTCGAAGAGGATGTAGAAGAGGAAGACGTCGGTGGCCGTGAAGGAGAGGATCACCATCGCCTCCACCATCAGGATCAGGGCGAAGAAGCCCTGGGTGGGGCGCCAGCGGCTGGAGTTCGTCTCCAGGGGATCGGCGTCGTGCCAGCCGGCCAGGACGACGAAGGGGATCAGCAGCGCGGTGAGCGCGAGGAGCGCCACCCCGATGCCGTCGACGCCCAGTTCGTACCGGACTCCGAAGTCCTTGATCCAGGCGTGCGATTCGGTCAGCTGGTAGCGGTCGCCGCCCGGTTCGAAGCGGGCGAAGACGATGCCGGCCAGGACCAGCGTCGCCAGCGAGACGACCAGGGCGAGCCACTTGGCGGCGGTGCGCCGGGCGGCCGGGACGGCGGCGGTGGCGATCGCGCCGATCGCCGGGAGCGCCGCCGTCGCTGTCAGGAGGGGAAAGGACATGGGATCAGACCGCCCTCATCAGCAGGGTCGCGGCGATGAGGACCGCCGCACCGCCGAACATCGAGACCGCGTAGGAGCGGGCGTAGCCGTTCTGCAGCTTGCGCAGCCGGCCGGAGAGCCCGCCCATGGAAGCGGCCGTGCCGTTGACGACGCCGTCGACCAGCGTGTGGTCGACGTAGACCAGGGAGCGGGTGAGGTGTTCGCCGCCGCGCACCAGGACCACGTGGTTGAAGTCGTCCTGGAGGAGGTCCCGGCGGGCCGCCCTGGTGAGCAGCGAACCGCGCGGGGCGACGGCGGGGACGGGCCTGCGCCCGTACATCGCCCAGGCGATGGCGACACCGATGACCAGCACCACCATGGTGGCGGCGGTGACGGTGGTCGCGCTGACCGGGGCGTGCCCGTGGTCGTGGCCGGTGACGGGCTCCAGCCAGTGCAGGAAGCGGTCGCCGATGGAGAAGAACCCTCCGGCGAAGACCGATCCGAAGGCCAGCACGATCATCGGGATCGTCATGGACCTCGGTGACTCGTGCGGGTGCGGCTCATGGCCCGACCCCGCGGCGGAGCCGCCATCGGACGCAGTGGGCTGCCAGCGCTTCTCCCCGAAGAACGTCAGCAGCATCACGCGCGTCATGTAGAACGCGGTGATCGCGGCGCCCAGCAGGGTGACCGCGCCGAGGATCCAGCCCTCGGTGCCGCCCTTGGCGAAGGCCGCCTCGATGATCTTGTCCTTGGAGAAGAAGCCGGACAGGCCGGGGAACCCGATGATCGCGAGGTAGCCGAGG
Organism: Streptomyces sp. NPDC104381; assembly: GCF_055583745.1. NCBI lineage: Bacteria > Bacillati > Actinomycetota > Actinomycetes > Kitasatosporales > Streptomycetaceae > Streptomyces > Streptomyces sp. NPDC104381. The sequence goes on along the minus strand of NZ_JBVJNK010000006.1, from coordinate 386,050 downwards.
CCGAAGGTGACGAAGGTGACCGGCATGAACTTCCGCAGGCCGCCGTACTTCCGCATGTCCACCTCGTCGTTCATGCCGTGCATGACCGAACCGGCGCCGAGGAAGAGCCCGGCCTTGAAGAAGCCGTGCGTCACCAGGTGCATGATCGCGAAGACGTAGCCGATGGGGCCGAGGCCCGCCGCGAGGATCATGTAGCCGATCTGCGACATCGTCGAGCCGGCGAGGGCCTTCTTGATGTCGTCCTTCGCGCAACCGACGATCGCACCGAAGAGGAGCGTGACGGCACCGACGACCACGACGACCAGCTGGGCGTCGGGCGCCGCGTTGAAGATGGCACCGGAGCGGACGATGAGGTAGACGCCCGCGGTCACCATCGTGGCGGCGTGGATGAGGGCCGAGACCGGGGTCGGGCCCTCCATCGCGTCACCGAGCCAGGACTGCAGCGGCACCTGGGCCGACTTGCCGCAGGCGGCGAGGAGCAGCATCAGGCCGATCGCGGTGAGCTTGCCCTCGCTCGTCTCCCCGGTCGCCTCCAGCACCGGCCCGAAGGCGAACGTGCCGAAGGTGGTGAACATCAGCATGATCGCGATGGACAGGCCCATGTCGCCGACCCGGTTGACCAGGAAGGCCTTCTTCGCGGCGGTCGCCGCGCTGGGCTTGTGCTGCCAGAAGCCGATGAGCAGGTACGACGCCAGGCCGACGCCCTCCCACCCGACGTACAGCAGGAGGTAGTTGTCGGCGATGACCAGGATGAGCATCGCCGCGAGGAACAGATTCAGATAGCCGAAGAAGCGGCGGCGGCGCTCGTCGTGCTCCATGTAGCCGATGGAGTAGATGTGGATCAGCGTGCCCACACCCGTGATCAGCAGGACGAACGTCATCGACAGCTGGTCGAGCTGGAAGGCCACGTCGGCCTGGAACCCCTCGACGGGGATCCAGCTGAACAGCTTCTGGTGCAGGGCGCGGTCCTCGGCGCCCTTGCCCAGCATGTCGGTGAAGAGGACGACCGCGACGACGAACGACGCGGCGGCGAGCACCGTGCCGATCCAGTGTCCGGCGCGGTCCAGCCGGCGGCCGCCGCAGAGCAGGACCGCCGCTCCGAGCAGAGGCGCCGCGACCAGCAGCGCAATCAGGTTTTCCACGATTCCGACCCCTTACAGCTTCATCAGGCTGGCGTCGTCGACCGAGGCCGAGTGGCGGGAGCGGAACAGCGACACGATGATCGCGAGCCCGATGACGACCTCCGCGGCGGCGACGACCATCGTGAAGAAGGCGATGATCTGGCCGTCGAGGTTGCCGTGCATCCGGGAGAACGCGACGAGCGTGAGGTTGCAGGCGTTGAGCATCAGCTCGATGCACATGAACACCACGATCGCGTTCCGCCTGATCAGCACGCCGGAGGCGCCGATCGTGAACAGAAGGGCCGCGAGGTAGAGGTAGTTGACGGGATTCACTGGGAGACCTCCTCCTCTTCTTCCGCCTGGTCACGGGCCGGTCCGCGGCCGAGCCGCTCCCCCGAGCGCTGTTCCAGCGCCTTGAGGTCGGCGAGCGACTCGTCGGACACGTCGCGGATCTGACCGCGCTGCCGCAGCGTCTGCATGACGGTGAGCTCGGACGGGGTGCCGTCCGGGAGCAGACCCGCGATGTCCACGGCGTTGTGCCGGGCGTAGACGCCGGGGGCCGGCAGCGGCGGCACATGGCTGCTGCGCACCCGGTCCTGGGACAGCTCGCGCTGTGTCCTGGCGCGTTCGGTGCGCTCGCGGTGGGTGAGCAGCATCGCGCCGACGGTCGCCGTGATCAGCAGGGCGCCGGTGATCTCGAACGCGAAGACGTACTTGGTGAAGATGAGGTTGGCGAGGCCCTCGACGTTGCCGCCGTGCCGGGTGTTCGCCGCCCCCAGGCCGTTGAAGGTCTTCAGGGACGCCTGTCCGATGCCGGCGATCAGCAGTACGCCGAAGCCGAGTCCGCAGGCGGCGGCCAGCCAGCGCTGTCCCTTGAGCGTCTCCTTCAGGGAGTCCGCCGCGGTGACGCCGACGAGCATGACCACGAAGAGGAAGAGCATCATGATCGCGCCGGTGTAGACGACGATCTGCACGATGCCCAGGAAGTAGGCGCCGTTGGCGAGGTAGAAGACCGCCAGCACGATCATGGTGCCGGCGAGCGACAGCGCGCTGTGCACCGCCTTCTTCATCAGGACCGTGGAGAGCGCGCCGATGACGGCGACGGTGCCGAGGATCCAGAACTGGACGGCCTCGCCGGTCGAGGTGGTGGTGGCCGCTGCGGCCAGGCCGGCGGTCATACGTCCACCTCCTTGTCCGTTTCTCCCTTGGAGACGGCGGCCTGACGCTCCGTGCCAGGAGCGGCCTCGGCCACCAGGCCCCGGTAGTAGTCCTGTTCGTCCATGCCGGGGAAGATCGCGTGCGGGCTGTCGACCATGCCTTCCTCCAGCCCCGCGAGCAGCTCGTCCTTGGTGTAGATGAGGCTCTCGCGGGTGGTGTTGGCGAGCTCGAACTCGTTGGTCATGGTCAGGGCCCGGGTGGGGCACGCCTCGATGCAGAGTCCGCACAGGATGCAGCGCGCGTAGTTGATCTGGTAGACGCGGCCGTAGCGCTCTCCCGGGGAGTAGCGCTCCTCCTCGGTGTTGTCCGCGCCCTCCACGTAGATCGCGTCCGCCGGACACGCCCAGGCGCAGAGCTCGCAGCCGACGCACTTCTCCAGCCCGTCCGGATGGCGGTTGAGCTGGTGCCGGCCGTGGAAGCGCGGCGCCGTCACCTTCTGCGCTTCCGGGTACTGCTCGGTGAGCCGCTTCTTGAACATGGCCTTGAAGGTCACGCCGAAGCCGGCCACAGGATTCTGGAACTTCTCCCCTGAGGGGTCTGATGGCTCAGACACCGTCGGCCTCCCTTCCGTCACTCGCACCCACATGGTCGTCACTCTGAGTATCCGGCCCGCCACTGACAACGAGCTCCCGCTCGCGTCGCGGTCCCCTGCGGGGCACCGGCGGCAGCGTCTGGCCGGGCAGCGGCGGCACGGGGAATCCGCCCGCCATCGGGTCGAACGCCGGCTCCGGTCCGGCCGCCTCCTCGGCGGCCTTCGCCTTGCGGTCGCGGAACGTGTCGGCGACGAAGGAGATCAGCAGGACCGCGATCACGGCTCCGGCGACGTACAGCAGGATCTTCGAGTAGTCGTAGCCCTCGTTGTTCAGCGCCCGGACGGTGGCGACCAGCATCAGCCAGACCACGGAGACCGGGATCAGGACCTTCCAGCCGAGCTTCATCAGCTGGTCGTAGCGGACGCGTGGGAGCGTGCCGCGCAGCCAGATGAAGAAGAAGAGGAGCAGCTGGACCTTGACGACGAACCAGAGCATCGGCCACCAGCCGTGGTTCGCGCCCTCCCAGAAGGTGCTGACCGGGTACGGGGCCCGCCAGCCGCCCAGGAAGAGGGTCACGGAGACCGCGGAGACGGTGACCATGTTGACGTACTCGGCGAGCATGAACATCGCGAACTTGATCGACGAGTACTCGGTGTTGAAGCCGCCGACGAGGTCGCCCTCGGACTCCGGCATGTCGAACGGCGCGCGGTTGGTCTCGCCGACCATCGTGACGATGTAGATGATGAAGGAGACCGGCAGCAGGAGGACGAACCAGCGGTCCTCCTGGGCGGCCACGATCTCCGACGTCGACATCGACCCCGAGTAGAGGAACACCGAGGCGAACGCGGCGCCCATCGCGATCTCGTAGCTGATCATCTGGGCGCAGGAGCGCAGACCGCCGAGCAGCGGGTACGTCGATCCGGAGGACCAGCCGGCCAGCACGATGCCGTAGATGCCGACCGAGGCGACCGCGAGGATGTACAGCATCGCGATCGGCAGGTCGGTCAGCTGCATCGTCGTACGGTGGCCGAAGATCGAGACCTCGTTGCCGGCCGGGCCGAACGGGATCACCGCGATCGCCATGAACGCCGGTGCGGCGGCCACGATCGGGGCCAGGATGTAGACGACCTTGTCGGCGCGCTTGACGACGACGTCTTCCTTGAGCATCAGCTTGATGCCGTCGGCGAGCGACTGGAGCATGCCCCAGGGGCCGTGCCGGTTGGGGCCGATGCGCAGCTGCATCCAGGCGACGACCTTGCGCTCCCACACGATGGAGAAGAGCACGGTCACCATCAGGAACGCGAAGCAGAACACCGCCTTGACGACGACGAGCCACCAGGGGTCCGTGCCGAACATCGAGAGGTCCTCGGCGGCGAGGACGGTGCCGCCCGGTGCCGCGGCGAGTCGGTCGAGGCCGGTCACTCTCCTACCTCCGTTGTCGCGACGTGGGAGCCCGGGGCGGCGGGACCGATCCGGACCAGTCCGCCCGGCTGGGCGCCGGTGTCGGCGGGGACGCCCCGGCCGACGGAGTTGAGCGGCACCCACACCACCCGGTCCGGCATCTCGGTGACCGCCAGGGTGAGTTCGGTGGTGCCGGCGGGGCCGGTGACGGCCAGCAGATCGCCGTCCTTCACCCCGGACTCGGCGGCGGTGGCCGGGGAGAGCCGGGCGACGGCCGCGTGCCGGGTGCCGGCCAGCGCCTCGTCGCCCTCCTGGAGCCGGCCCCGGTCGAGCAGCATCCGGTGGCCCGCGAGGACCGCCTCGCCGTCACCGGGCCGGGGCACCGGGCGGGACGTCGCGCGCGGGTCGTCGGCGAAGCCGCCCTGCCGTCCGCCGAGCCGGTCGAGCTCGCGCCGGGCCGCCCTCAGGTCGGGCAGCGCGAGGCGTACGTCGAGGGCGTCGGCCAGCATGTGCAGCACCCGCGCGTCGGTCGGGCAGAGCGTCCTCGGCAGCTGCTCGGGCTTCAGCGCGGCCTCGAACATCCGCGCCCTGCCCTCCCAGTTGAGGAAGGTGCCAGCCTTCTCCGCGACGGCCGCGACGGGCAGGACCACGTCGGCGCGCTCGGTGACCGCGCCGGGCCGCAGCTCCAGCGAGACCAGGAAGCCGACCTCGTCCAGCGCCCGCAGCGCCCCCGCGGGGTCGGGCAGGTCCTCGGGGTCGACGCCCGCGACCAGCAGCGCGGCCAGCTCACCGGTGGCCGCGGCCTCCAGGATCTGGCCGGTGTCCCGGCCGAAACCGGTGGGGAGTTCGGCGACACCCCAGACGGACGCCACCTCCTCCCGGGCCCGCGGGTCCGTCGCGGGACGGCCGCCGGGCAGCAGCGACGGGAGCGCGCCCGCCTCCAGTGCGCCGCGCTCGCCGGCCCGGCGCGGGATCCACACCAGTGCGGCCCCGGTGGCGGTGGCGGTGCGCAGCGCGGCGGTCAGCCCGCCGGGCACCGCGGCGAGCCGCTCGCCCACCACGATCACGGCGCCCTCGCCGCGCAGCGCCTCGGCCGCGGCGGCCCCGTCGGCGTCCAGGCCGACCCCGCCTGCGAGGGCGTCCAGCCACTCGGTCTCGGTGCCCGGCGCGGCGGGGAGCAGGGTGCCGCCCGCCTTCTCCAGGCCCCGGCTGGCGTGCGAGGCGAGCGCGAACGTCCGCTGCCCGTGCTTGCGGAAGGCCTTGCGGAGCCGCAGGAAGACGCCGGGCGCCTCCTCCTCGGACTCGAAGCCGGCCAGCAACACGGCCGGCGCCTTCTCCAGCGCCGTGTAGGTGACCCCGCTCCCGTCCAGGTCCCGTCCGCGTCCCGCGACCCGGGCGGCGAGGAAGTCGGCCTCCTCACCGCTGTGGACGCGGGCCCGGAAGTCGATGTCGTTGGTGTCGAGGGCGACCCGGGCGAACTTGCTGTACGCGTAGGCGTCCTCGACGGTCAGCCGGCCGCCGGTGAGCACCCCGGCCCTGCCGCGCGCCCCGGAGAGTCCGGCCGCCGCGGCTTCCAGCGCCTCGGGCCAGCTCGCCGGCTCCAGCACCCCGTCCGCGTTGCGTACGAGCGGGGTGGTGAGCCGGTCGCGCTGCTGGGCGTAGCGGAAGCCGAAGCGGCCCTTGTCGCAGAGCCACTCCTCGTTGACCTCGGGGTCGTTGGCGGCGAGCCGCCGCATGACCTTGCCGCGCCGGTGGTCGGTCCGGGTCGCGCAGCCGCCGGCGCAGTGCTCGCAGACGGACGGCGTCGACACCAGGTCGAAGGGCCGGGAGCGGAAGCGGTACGCCGCCGAGGTCAGCGCCCCGACCGGGCAGATCTGGATGGTGTTGCCGGAGAAGTACGACTCGAAGGGGTCGCCCTCGCCGGTGCCGACCTGCTGGAGCGCCCCGCGCTCGATCAGCTCGATCATCGGGTCGCCCGCCACCTGGTTGGAGAACCGGGTGCAGCGCGCGCAGAGCACGCACCGCTCGCGGTCCAGCAGCACCTGGGTGGAGATCGGGACGGGCTTCTCGAAGGTGCGCTTCTTCCCGTCGAAGCGGGAGTCGGCGCCGCCGTGCGACATCGCCTGGTTCTGCAGGGGGCACTCGCCGCCCTTGTCGCAGACCGGGCAGTCCAGCGGGTGGTTGATGAGCAGGAGCTCCATCACCCCCTTCTGGGCCTTCTCCGCCACGGGCGAGGTGATCTGCGACTTCACGACCATGCCGTCGGTGCACGTGATGGTGCACGACGCCATCGGCTTGCGCTGGCCCTCGACCTCGACGATGCACTGCCGGCAGGCGCCGGCCGGGTCGAGGAGCGGGTGGTCGCAGAAGCGCGGGATCTCGATGCCGAGCAGCTCGGCGGCGCGGATGACCAGGGTGCCCTTGGGCACGCTGATCTCGATGCCGTCGATCGTGAGCGTGACGAGGTCCTCGGGCGGAACGGCCGCCTCGCCGCCCCCGGAGGGCGCACTCGTGGTGACTGTCATGCGTTCACCCCCCGGTGAGTGTTCTTGTCGTCCTTGTCGTCGGCCCAGAGGGTCGACCTGGCCGGATCGAAGGGGCAGCCCTTGCCGGTGATGTGCTGCTCGTACTCCTCGCGGAAGTACTTCAGCGAGGAGAAGATCGGTGAGGCGGCACCGTCACCGAGGGCGCAGAACGACTTGCCGTTGATGTTGTCGGCGATGTCGTTGAGCTTGTCGAGGTCGGCCATCTCGCCCTTGCCGGCCTCGATGTCGCGGAGCAACTGGACCAGCCAGTACGTGCCTTCGCGGCAGGGTGTGCACTTGCCGCAGGACTCGTGGGCGTAGAACTCGGTCCAGCGGGTGACGGCCCGCACCACGCAGGTCGTCTCGTCGAAGCACTGCAACGCCTTGGTGCCGAGCATGGATCCGGCGGCGCCGACGCCCTCGTAGTCCAGCGGGACGTCGAGGTGCTCGTCGGTGAACATCGGGGTGGAGGAGCCGCCGGGGGTCCAGAACTTCAGGCGGTGCCCGGCCCGCATGCCGCCGCTCATGTCGAGCAGCTGACGGAGCGTGATGCCGAGCGGCGCCTCGTACTGGCCGGGGCTGGTGACGTGTCCGCTGAGCGAGTACAGCGTGAAGCCAGGGGACTTCTCGCTGCCCATCGACTTGAACCAGTCCTTGCCCTTGTTCAGGATCGCGGGAACCGAGGCGATGGACTCGACGTTGTTCACCACGGTGGGGCAGGCGTACAGACCGGCGACCGCGGGGAAGGGGGGGCGCAGCCGGGGCTGGCCGCGCCGTCCTTCGAGCGAGTCGAGCAGCGCGGTCTCCTCGCCGCAGATGTAGGCGCCCGCGCCCGCGTGCACGGTGAGTTCCAGGTCGAGCCCGGAGCCGAGGATGTTCGTCCCCAGGTAGCCCGCCTCGTACGCCTCGCGCACGGCTTCGTGCAGCCGCCGCAGGACGGGGACGACCTCACCGCGCAGATAGATGAAGGCGTGCGAGGAGCGGATCGCGTAACAGGCGATCACGATGCCCTCGATGAGGCTGTGCGGGTTGGCGAAGAGGAGCGGGATGTCCTTGCAGGTCCCGGGCTCCGACTCGTCGGCGTTGACCACGAGGTAGTGCGGCTTGCCGTCGCCCTGCGGGATGAACTGCCACTTCATCCCGGTGGGGAAGCCCGCGCCCCCGCGTCCGCGCAGACCGGAGTCCTTGACGTACGCGATGAGGTCGTCGGGTTCCATGGCGAGGGCCTTGCGCAGGCCCTCGTAACCGTCGTGGCGGTGGTAGGTGTCCAGCGTCCAGGACTCCGGCTCGTCCCAGAAGGAGGAGAGGACGGGGGCCAGGAGCTTCTCCGGGCTGGTCCCGTTCTTGTCGATCTCGGCTGCCAAGGTCATCACTCCCCCTCCTCGGCGGCGGGCCCGGCCGGGTTGTCCGGGTCGGAGGCCGACGTCTGCTGCGGTGCGTCGTGCGAGCTGAGGTGCTCGGCGCCCTTCTGCGGCGTTTCGTCCCGGGGTGTCTCGCCCCGCTGTCCGACCACGCGCGCGTGCGGTGCGGCCTCGCCCTTGGCCAGCTTCAGACCGATCAGCGAGGCGGCGCCCGCCCCGCCGCTCGCCTCGACGGCGCCGGGGCGCGTGTCGGGGAAGCCGGCCAGGATCCGGGCGGTCTCCTTGTACGTGCACAGGGGCGCGCCGCGGGTGGGTTCGACGGTGCGGCCGGCGATCAGGTCGTCGACGAGGCGGGTCGCGCTCTCGGGCGTCTGGTTGTCGAAGAACTCCCAGTTGACCATCACGACGGGCGCGAAGTCGCAGGCCGCGTTGCACTCGATGTGTTCGAGGGTGACCTTGCCGTCGTCGGTCGTCTCGTCGTTGCCGACGCCCAGGTGCTCCTTGAGCTGGTCGAAGATGGCGTCGCCGCCCATCACCGCGCACAGGGTGTTGGTGCAGACCCCGACCTGGTAGTCGCCGCTCGGCTTGCGCCGGTACATCGTGTAGAAGGTGGCGACGGCGGTGACCTCGGCGGTGGTGAGGTCGAGCTGGTCGGCACAGAACGCCATGCCCGTACGGGAGACGTATCCCTCCTCGGACTGCACCAGGTGGAGCAGGGGCAGGAGGGCGGAACGGCTGCCGGGGTAGCGGGCGATCACCTCCTTCGCGTCCGCTTCGAGGCGGGCGAGCACCTCGGCCGGATAGGCGGGGGCGGGGAGCTGCGGCATCCCCAGGCTGACTTCTTGGTTGGACGCGGTCACCGGTCGACGCCTCCCATCACGGGGTCGATGGACGCGACGGCGACGATGACGTCGGCGACCTGGCCGCCCTCGCACATCGCCGCCATGGCCTGCAGATTGGTGAAGGACGGGTCGCGGAAGTGGACCCGGAAGGGGCGGGTGCCGCCGTCCGAGACGACGTGCACGCCCAGTTCGCCCTTGGGGGACTCTATGGCGGTGTACGTCTGCCCGGCCGGGACCCGGAAGCCCTCGGTCACCAGCTTGAAGTGGTGGATCAGGGCCTCCATGGAGGTGCCCATGATCTTCTTGATGTGGTCCAGCGAGTTGCCGAGCCCGTCGGGTCCCAGCGCGAGCTGCGCGGGCCAGGCGATCTTCTTGTCGGCGACCATGACCGGGCCCGGCTCCAGCCGTTCCAGGCACTGCTCGACGATCCTGAGCGACTGGCGCATCTCCTCCAGCCGGATGAGGAAGCGGCCGTAGGCGTCGCAGGTGTCCGCGGTGGGGACGTCGAAGTCGTAGGTCTCGTAGCCGCAGTACGGATCGGTCTTGCGCAGGTCGTGCGGGAGGCCGGCGGACCTGAGGACCGGGCCGGTGGCGCCGAGCGCCATGCAGCCGGTCAGGTCGAGATAGCCGACGTCCTGCATACGGGCCTTGAAGATGGGGTTGCCGGTGGCGAGCTTGTCGTACTCCGGCAGGTTCTTCTTCATGGTCTTCACGAACTCGCGGAGCCGGTCGATCGCACCCATGGGCAGGTCCTGGGCGAGGCCGCCGGGCCGGATGAACGCGTGGTTCATCCGGAGGCCGGTGATCAGCTCGAAGAGATCCAGGACGAGTTCACGGTCGCGGAAGCCGTAGATCATGATCGTCGTGGCGCCGAGCTCCATGCCGCCGGTGGCGATGCACACCAGGTGCGAGGAGATCCGGTTGAGCTCCATCAGGAGCACGCGCAGCACGGTGGCCCGGTCCGGGATCTGGTCCTCGATGCCGAGGAGCTTCTCGACCCCGAGGCAGTACGCCGCCTCGTTGAAGAACGGGGTGAGGTAGTCCATGCGCGTGACGAAGGTGGTGCCCTGCGTCCAGTTCCGGAATTCGAGGTTCTTCTCGATGCCGGTGTGGAGGTAGCCGATGCCGCAGCGGGCCTCGGTGACGGTCTCGCCGTCGATCTCCAGGATCAGCCGCAGCACGCCGTGCGTGGACGGGTGCTGGGGACCCATGTTGACGATGATGCGTTCGTCGTCCGACTTGGCGGCGGACTCGACGACCTCGTCCCAGTCGCCGCCGGTGACCGTATATACGGTCCCCTCGGTGGTCGCCCTGGGAGTTGCGTGGGGAGTGGTCATCAGCTGTACGACCTCCGCTGGTCCGGAGCCGGGATCTGGGCGCCCTTGTACTCGACGGAGATGCCGCCGAGCGGGTAGTCCTTGCGCTGCGGGAAGCCCTGCCAGTCGTCCGGCATCATGATCCGGGTCAGGGCGGGGTGCCCGTCGAAGATCAGGCCGAAGAAGTCGTAGGTCTCGCGCTCGTGCCAGTCGTTGGTCGGGTAGACCCCGACGAGGGACGGGATGTGCGGGTCGCTGTCCGGCGCCGACACCTCCAGGCGGATCAGCCGCCCGTGGGTGAGCGAGCGCAGGTGGTAGACCGCGTGCAGCTCGCGCCCCTTGTCGCCCAGGTAGTGGACGCCGCTGACGCCCGTACAGAGCTCGAAGCGCAGGGCGGGGTCGTCGCGCAGGGTGCGGGCGACCTGGACCAGGTGCTCGCGGGCGACGAAGAAGGTGATCTCGCCCCGGTCGACGACCGTCTTCTCCATGGCGTTGTCCGGGAGCAGGTCCTGCTCCTCCAGGGCCCCTTCCAGTTCGTCGGCCACCTCGTCGAACCAGCCGCCGTACGGCCGGGAGGTGGCGCCGGGCAGGGTCACCGTGCGGACGAGTCCGCCGTAGCCGGAGGTGTCGCCGCCGTTGTTGGCGCCGAACATCCCCTTGCGTACGCCGATGACCTCACCGGAGTCGTCGCGCGGGACGGGCACCTGCCCGCCGCCGTTCTGCTCGTCGCTCATCGCAGCAGCCCCTTCATCTCGATCAGGGGGAGTGCGTTGAGCGCCGCCTCCTCCGCCTCGCGGGCGGCCTCCTCCGCGTTGACCCCGAGCTTGGAGCCCTGGATCTTCTGGTGGAGCTTGAGAATGGCGTCGATCAGCATCTCGGGGCGCGGCGGGCACCCCGGCAGATAGATGTCGACCGGGACGATGTGATCAACACCCTGAACAATGGCGTAATTGTTGAACATTCCACCCGACGATGCGCAAACCCCCATGGAGATGACCCACTTGGGGCTCGGCATCTGGTCGTAGACCTGCCGCAGGACGGGTGCCATCTTCTGGCTGACCCGTCCTGCCACGATCATCAGATCCGCCTGCCGCGGTGATCCGCGGAAGACCTCCATCCCGAAACGGGCCAGGTCGTACCGCCCCGCGCCGGTCGTCATCATCTCGATGGCGCAGCAGGCGAGGCCGAAGGTGGCGGGGAAGACGGAGGATTTCCGTACCCAGCCGGCGGCCTGCTCGACGGTGGTCAGCACAAAGCCGCTCGGCAGCTTCTCTTCGAGTCCCATGGTGTGCCCCTCAGCCCCTCAGTCCCATTCCAGGCCGCCCCGGCGCCACACATACGCGTAGGCGACGAAGACGGTGAGCACGAAGAGCAGCATCTCCACGAGCCCGAAGATCCCCAGGGCGTCGAAGGTGACCGCCCAGGGATAGAGGAAGACGATCTCGATGTCGAAGACGATGAACAGCATCGCCGTCAGGTAGTACTTGATGGGGAAACGGCCGCCTCCGGCTGGAGTGGGGGTGGGTTCGATACCGCACTCGTACGCTTCGAGCTTTGCCCGGTTGTACCGCTTGGGGCCGATAAGCGTGGCCATGACCACGGAGAAGATCGCAAACCCTGCCCCGAGGGCGCCGAGCACGAGGATGGGCGCGTAGGCATTCACGCTCCTCGCTCCTTCCAGTCGTCCTTGACCGTTGGACCGCATCGGGCGACCGGCTCGCCACCTCATCAAGATCGTGCACATGTGAGGCAGTTCACAAGCCCGACTGCCCCGCATCCTATGCCTGCCGTCCTGTGATCTGCGACACGGGGTACAGCAACGTCTTTGTGATCTCCACCACCTGACGAACGATCATGAAGTCGTATGAGCAGTGATCTTCGTACGCGAAGCGGCCGTGCGGTTACGAGACGTGACATCTCGCGGCGTTACCGCTGGTCAAAGGCGCCTGGCTCTATCAATCGACGGCCACTACAAGCAAATTGGCGGTGGACACCGAGGCGGTGATATAGGAGCCGCCCGAAGTTCGGGGCCACTCGGACGGGGGGCCTCCGGTACCGATGTGGACAATGCGCACGCATTCACGATCTTCCGGGCGGCCGCCGGACGCGGGGCGGGCCGGCCCCGCTCCGCACGCGGCGCGTGGTCGCGCGGTTGCCTCACACGGAAGACTCATGCTGTGACCTGCACCACTCCATGCGGGCTCCAAGAGAAGCGGGCTTGGCCAACCGTGTGAACGGATGGTAAGCGACGGGCAATTCGGGCGTATTGAAAGAACGCCGTGATCACAGGCATGCACAAGCGTGCCCGTTTTGCCCGTTAGGGCGTCAATAAGGCCCCGTAATAAGCGGATTCACAGATTCCGAACGTAACTGTGTCGCAACACACGTTTCTTGATGGGACCCCTACAGCCCTGATAGCGCTAGTACTCATGTCCCACACCGCTCACATACCCAGCCACCGGAAGCCCCGCCAGCGTGCCTCGAAGACGGCGCTGCGGGCAGGAGTTGCCGGTGGCGTCCTCAGCACCATCGCGGTCGCAGGTGCCGCGGGCCCGGCCCAGGCCGAGCCGGTGACCCAGACCATCGAGATGCCCACCATCACGGCCGGGCTCTCCACTTCCGTCGCCGCGTCCGCGCAGGCGACCCAGGCGGTCGCTCTCGACCTCGAGACGCAGGCCCACGAGGACGCCGCGGCCGCCACCGCCGCCAAGACCGCCAAGAAGACCAAGGCCGAGGCGGTCCGCAAGGCGGAGGCCAAGAAGAAGGCCGAAGCAGCCGCCAAGGCAAAGGCGGAGGCCGCCGAGCGCGCTTCCCGCACCGCCGAGCGCACCACGCTCAGCGCCTCCACCGGCTCCTCCGGCTCGTCCTCCTCGTCGTCGTCCAGCGCCACCGGGTCCGCCGCGTCCGTCATCGCGTTCGCGCAGTCCCAGATCGGCGACGCGTACGTCTCCGGCGGCACCGGCCCGAACTCGTGGGACTGCTCGGGTCTGGTCCAGGCCGCCTTCGGCTCGGTGGGCATCGACCTGCCGCGCGTCTCACAGAGCCAGTCGACCGCCGGGACCCAGGTCTCGCTCGACAACCTCCAGCCCGGCGACATCCTGTACTGGGGCGGCGCCGGCAGCGCGTACCACGTCGGGATCTACGTGGGCGGCGGCCAGTTCGTCGGCGCGCAGAACTCCAGCACCGGTGTCGTGCAGAAGTCCCTGGACTACGACCCGCCGTCGGGCGCCGTCCGCGTTCTCTGATTCACAAGCTCTGCCCGCCCGAGCGGGCCTGAGCACGGCGAAGGGCCGTCACCCGCATCCGGGGTGACGGCCCTTCGCCGTGTCCGGACGCCTCACACCCCGGTACGGAGTCCGGCCGTGCTGTCCTCGGCCCGGCGCTGACCGGGCAGTACGGGCCGCCCGTGCGCGCCGGCCCGCTCCCGGCGCAGGAGCAGCGCCCCGGCCGCACAGGTGAGTCCGGCGAGCACGAAGCCGTACGGCGGGGTGGAGCCCGAGGGCTGCGTCTCGTAGACGAGTGCCGCCGAGAGCACGACGAGCACGTCCCGGACCCTGCTGTCGGCCGCCGTCGCCGCGAGCACGGCCGTCCCCCAGAGCAGGTACCACGGCTGCACCATCGGGGAGAGCGCCACCAGGGCCACCAGACCGAGTCCCAGCCCGTGCACGGCCTCCAGCCGCCCGGCGGCGGAGCGCCAGGCCAGCAGCAGGATCAGGGCGACCCCGGCGGCGAGGCCGAGGTTCTGCACGGCGGCCTTCACCGGGTCCGGGTCGGTCCCGGCGAGCAACCGCAGGAGTTCACCGAGGCCGAGGCCCAGATCGCTGGTCATCGAGAGCGCGGTGTGGATCCGCCCCGCGACGCCCTGGGTGCCCACCCAGCCGAAGCCGGTCCCGCCGAGCAGCGTCATCAGCACCACGACCGCCCCGGCCACCGCGCCCGGCCCGGCAAGCCCCTTCGCCGCCCGGCGTACGAGCCCTCCGCCGGCGGCCCGGCCCACCAGGACGGCGACGAACAGCAGCGCCACCGCCGCCGGGGTCTTGACCATCATGGCGAGCCCGATGAGCACCGAACCGCCGGCCCACCGGCCGCGCAGCGCGAGCACGACGCCCGCCAGCATCAGCCCGATCATCAGCCCGTCGTTGTGGAGCCCGCCCGCCACGTGCATCAGCAGCAGCGGGTTCAGGGCGCCCAGCCACAGCGCGGCGCCCGGGCTGCGGCCGTGCTCCCGCGCCAGACGCGGCAGCGCCCAGGCGATCAACGCCAGTGCCGCCAGGGCGATCAGCCGCATCGCCAGGACGGCGGGCACGATCGTGCCGCCGGTCGCCCAGGCCACGCCTCGCGCCAGGAGGAGGAAGAACGGCCCGTACGGCGCCGGGGTGTCGGTCCAGTGGCCGCCGACGCTGGCGGCGGCGTCCCCGCCCGGCCCGGCGGGATCCAGGACGGAGGGGCCCGTCTCGTAGACGTCGTGGCCTTCGAGGACCATCGCGCCCTGGGCGATGTAGCTGTAGACGTCGGCGCTGTAGAGCGGCGGGGCCAGCACGAACGGCGCCGCCCACCACACCAGGGTGACCAGGCTCTCCCGTACGCCCGCGCCCGTCCGGCCGTACAGCCACCAGGCGATGACGAGCACGGTCAGCCCGCCGTACGCCAGGGCGTAGCCGGCCGCGGTGACGGCGGTGCCGTGCGGCACCCAGAGCCCCCACGGGTCGTGGGCGGGCAGCGTCCCGACGGCCCAGCCGCCCGCGACGGCCGCCGTCGCCCCCGCCGCCCCCGCCGCCCCCAGCAGACGGTGCCTTCCGCCGTTCCCTGTCCCCGGTGCCCGCATGGTCCGCAAACCTATCGCAGAGGTCCGGGCGGCCTCCCGGTCCGGAGGCCGCCCGGATCGCCGTGCGGTGGTCAGGCCTTCGGGGCGACCTTCGAGAGGCCGTTGATGATGCGGTCCATGGCGTCGCCGCCCGTCGGGTCGGTGAGGTTGGCCAGCATCTTCAGCGTGAACTTCATCAGGACGGGGTGGGTCAGACCGCGCTGCGTCGCGACCTTCATGACCTTCGGGTTGCCGATCATCTTCACGAAGGCGCGGCCCAGCGTGTAGTAGCCGCCGTAGGTGTCCTTGAGGACCTTCGGGTAGTGCTGGAGGGCCAGTTCCCGCTGGGCGGGGGTGGCGCGGGCGTGGGCCTGGACGATGACGTCCGCCGCGATCTGGCCCGACTCCATGGCGTACGCGATGCCCTCGCCGTTGAACGGGTTGACGAGGCCGCCCGCGTCGCCCACGAGCAGCAGGCCCTTGGTGTAGTGCGGCTGGCGGTTGAAGGCCATCGGGAGCGCGGCGCCGCGGATCGGCGTCGTCATGTTCTCCGGGGTGTAGCCCCAGTCCTCCGGCATCGAGGCGCACCAGGCCTTGAGCACCTCGCGCCAGTCGAGCTCCTTGAAGGCGGAGGAGGAGTTGAGGATGCCGAGGCCGACGTTGGACGTGCCGTCGCCCATGCCGAAGATCCAGCCGTAGCCGGGCAGCAGACGGTCCTCGGCGCCGCGCCGGTCCCACAGCTCCAGCCAGGACTCCAGGTAGTCGTCGTCGTGGCGGGGCGAGGTGAAGTACGTACGGACGGCGACGCCCATCGGGCGGTCCTCGCGGCGGTGCAGGCCCATGTTGAGGGAGAGCCGCGTGGAGTTGCCGTCGGCGGCGACGACGAGCGGGGCGTGGAAGGTGACCGGGGTCTTCTCCTCGCCGAGCTTGGCGTGGACGCCGGTGATGCGGCCGGTGCGCTCGTCCTTGATCGGCTCGCCGACGTTGCAGCGCTCGTACAGCCGGGCGCCGGCCTTCTGTGCCTGGCGGGCCAGCTGCTCGTCGAAGTCGTCGCGCTTGCGGACCAGACCGTAGTCCGGGTACGAGGCGAGGTCCGGCCAGTCCAGCTGGAGGCGGACGCCGCCGCCGATGATGCGCAGGCCCTTGTTGCGCAGCCAGCCGGCCTCTTCGGAGATGTCGATGCCCATGGAGACGAGCTGCTTGGTGGCGCGCGGCGTGAGGCCGTCGCCGCAGACCTTCTCGCGCGGGAAGGCCGTCTTCTCCAGCAGGAGGACGTCGAGTCCGGCCTTGGCGAGGTAGTACGCGGTCGTGGAGCCGGCTGGGCCCGCTCCGACGACGATCACGTCCGCGCTGTGCTCGGAGAGGGGCTCGGTCACGGTCGGATCTCCCGAAGACTCGAATTCGCGTGCCGCGCGGCACATGTCGCGTGCAGTCTATGGGTGCCTGCTGATCAACCTCCCGAAGGGCTCCCCGATGCCGCACGTGCCTGACACCGCCCCGTCCGTACATCTGCGCGTCCCCACCGACGAGGACGCCCTGGCCTGGTACCGCGCCTTCCACGATCCGGAGGTGATGGAGTTCCACGGCGGACGCCCCGCGGAGTACTCCGTGTACGAGGAGTTGACCGCCCGCCAGCGCCGGCACGACGCGGAGCTCGGCCACTGTCTGTGGACCCTGCTGGACGACGCGGGTGAGGTCCTCGGCTTCACGGGCGCCCAGCCGTGGCCGCACGTGTCGTTCGGGCCGGTCGGCGAGATAGAGATCGGCTGGCGGCTGGGCCGGGCCGCGTGGGGGCACGGTTACGCGACGGCCGCCGGGCGGGCCACGCTGGAGCGGATGAGGGCGCTCGGGGTGCCGGAGGTCGTGGCGATGATCAACACGCGGAACGCCCGCTCGGTGGCGGTGGCCGTACGTCTCGGCATGCGGCGGGCCGAGACGTACACGTCCCCGGTGTCGAAGCAGGAGGCGTACTGCTTCCGGCTGGAGCTCTGAGCCCCCGCGGGGTCAGGCGCGTACGCCCCGGTGGAGTGCCACGACTCCGCCGGTGAGGTTGCGCCAGGCGACGTCCGACCAGCCGGCCTTCTGCAGCAGCGCCGCGAGGCCGGCCTGGTCGGGCCAGGCGCGGATGGACTCGGCGAGGTAGACGTAGGCGTCCGGGTTGGAGGACACCGCCCGCGCCACCGGCGGCAGCGCGCGCATCAGGTACTCCGTGTAGACGGTCCGGAAAGGCGTCCACGTCGGCTGGGAGAACTCGCAGATCACCACGCGCCCGCCGCGCTTGGTGACCCGGTACAGCTCGCTCAGCGCGGCGCCGGTGTCCTGGATGTTGCGCAGCCCGAAGGAGATCGTGACCGCGTCGAAGGTCTCGTCCTTGAACGGGAGCTTCGTGCCGTCGCCGGCGGTGAAGGGCATCCACGGGTGGCGCTTCTTGCCGACCCGGAGCATGCCGATGGAGAAGTCGCAGGGCACCACGTAGGCGCCGGCCCGCGCGAAGGGCTGCGAGGAGGTGGCGGTGCCGGCCGCCAGGTCGAGGATCTTCTGCGCCGGGCGGGCGTCGACGGCCCGGGCGACCTCCTTGCGCCACAGCCGCGCCTGGCCGAGCGACAGCACGTCGTTGGTGAGGTCGTAGTTCGCCGCCACGTCGTCGAACATCGAGGCGACTTCGTGCGGCTGCTTGTCCAGGGAGGCTCGGGTCACCCTCCCATTCAAGCAGCCCCCCTCCCGGCGCCCGGCGGCGGCGTGCGGCCGGGGCGTGCCGTCCTCCGGCGCCCGCCCGCGCGGAAGATCCTCTTCCTCGGTTTCGGGAACAGCACCGCTCCGATCGACGTCTCACCCGGCGAGGAGAAAGGGGTTTCCGTCGCGGTGCCCACCCGGCGACCCCGGGCGGGGCGGAAGATCATCCGTCCTGGACGGCCACACCACGACCACGGATACTCACCGGAACATGCACAGTGACGACACACATCGAACACGGAACACGACCGGCCCCCGCCGGACGGCAGGGAGGCCCGCCGCGCGTTCGGGTCCCTCGCGCACACGGTCCCGGAGACGTTCCGTGGCACGCCGAAGACAGCTGCTCCGGCGGCGCGCGGTCCTCACCGGGGGTGCGGTGGTCGCGGTGGCGGCCGTGGTGGCGTTCCTGCGGATCGGACCGCCGTGGCAGGACGACGGCGCGGCGGTCGCGGCCGACCGGGCTGCCTCCTCGCCCGCTCCGGCCCGGGCCTCTCCTGAGGCGGCCGCACCGAAGGCCTCGGCCTCCCCCGAGGCGTCGGTGTCCGCCGAGGCCCCGGCGGACACCGAGGAGCCCGTCGACCCGGACTCCGTACCGCAGTCGGGCCCGGGCACCTTCACCGTGGCCCGTGAGGGCGTCTCCTCCGGCGGCGGCAGCCGCTACCGCGTGGAGGTGGAGGACGGCATCGGCGTGGACCCCGACAGCGCCGCCGAGGACGTGGCGGAGATCCTCGGCGACCCGCGGGGCTGGGGCAAGGGCGGGGCCCGCACCTTCCGTCAGGTCGGCGACGACTCGGCCGGGCTGGTGATCAGGATAGGGACGCCGAAGACCACCGACCGGCTCTGCGGGCGGTACGGGCTGAACACCGGGGGCGAGGTGAACTGCCGGGGCGGGAAGAACGTCATGGTCAACCTGGCCCGCTGGCAGCTGGGTTCACCCACGTTCGACGGTCCGGCGACCGAGTACCGCGCCCTGATCATCAATCATGAGGTGGGCCACTGGCTCGGGCACGGCCACGAGACCTGCCCCGGCGCGGGCAGGCCGGCCCCCGCGATGATGCAGCAGATCAAGGGGCTCAAGGGCTGCGTCTCCAACGCCTGGCCGTACGACGACAAGGGCCGCTACCTGGGCGGCCCCTCCGTGCCGTAGACGGAACGGGCCCGCCGGGCCGCGCTCACCGCCTCCGGTGGACCAGCCGCCCGCCGAGCACCGTGGCGACACAGGCCCCGGCGCCCGCCCCGGTCAGCGCCGCCTCGTCGGGTACGTCGAAGACCGCGAGGTCGGCGCGTCCGCCGACGGCGAGCGGGCCGTGCACGGAACCCGGCAGGTCACCGCCGTGGACGAACGGGTCGAGGTCCGGCGCGTCCAGGAGCCCGCCGGGGGGCCCGGCGACCGCCGTGAGCCCCGAGCGGGCCACGGCGGTGCGTACGGCACGGTCGTCGAACGGGCCCGCGACATGGGTGGTGCCGTGGCGCAGCATGCGCTGCAGTCCGCGGCGTACGCTGCCGGCCCGCCGGGTCTCGTCCATCCGGCCGGCCAGCCGCTCGAAGTCCGCCCCGGCCAGGGGCTGTTCGCCGAGCTCGTCGGCCTCGCGCGGGTCGGGGTGGTAGCAGCGGGTCAGCAGCGGCACACCGTCCCACTGGCGCAGGCCCGGGGTGAGGACGCCCGGCCACCGCCGCACCCGGGCCGCGGGGTGCGCGGCCGTCACCTCGTCGTACGGTCCGAGGGCCACGATCCGGTCGCCGTCGACGGCGACGGCCCCGCCCTCGACGGCCGCCGCGCCGACCGGCAGGACCAGCGGCGCGGCGTGAACGGTCAGCACGGACGGCTCAGTTGGCGTTGAGGAGCTTCAGCTCCGGGTGCGCGGTGCCGCCGTCGATCGCGGTGGAGGAGATGTGCGAGACGACCCGCTCGTCGACCGGGTCGTTGGCCGGGTCGTCGTGGACGACCAGGTGCTCGTAGGTTGTGGCGCGCTGGGCGGGGACGCGGCCCGCCTTGCGGATCAGGTCGATGATCTCCAGCCGGTTGGAGCGGTGCTTGGCACCGGCCGACGAGACGACGTTCTCCTCCAGCATGATCGAGCCGAGGTCGTCGGCGCCGTAGTGCAGGGACAGCTGGCCGACCTCCTTGCCGGTGGTCAGCCAGGAGCCCTGGATGTGGGCGACGTTGTCGAGGAAGAGCCGGGCGATGGCGATCATCCGCAGGTACTCGAAGAGCGTGGCCTGCGTCTGTCCCTTCAGCTTGTTGTTCTCCGGCTGGTAGGTGTACGGGATGAAGGCGCGGAAGCCGCCCGTGCGGTCCTGGACGTCGCGGATCATCCGCAGGTGCTCGATGCGCTCGGCGTTGGTCTCGCCGGTGCCCATCAGCATGGTGGAGGTGGACTCCACGCCGAGGCCGTGCGCGATCTCCATGATCTCCAGCCAGCGCTCGCCGGACTCCTTGAGCGGGGCGATCGCCGTACGCGGCCGGGCGGGCAGCAGTTCGGCGCCGGCGCCGGCGAAGGAGTCGAGGCCGGCGGCGTGGATCCGGCTGATGGCCTCCTCGGCGGAGACCTTGGAGATCCGGGCCATGTGCTCGATCTCGGAGGCGCCCAGCGAGTGGATGACCAGCTGCGGGAACGCCTTCTTGATCGCGGAGAAGTGCTCCTCGTAGTACTCGACGCCGTAGTCCGGGTGGTGTCCGCCCTGGAACATGATCTGGGTGCCGCCGAGCTCGACGGTCTCCTCGCAGCGGCGCAGGATGTCGTCGAGGTCGCGGGACCAGCCCTTGGCGGTGTCCTTCGGGGGCGCGTAGAAGGCGCAGAACTTGCAGGCCGTGACGCACACGTTGGTGTAGTTGATGTTGCGCTCGATGATGTACGTCGCGATGTGCTCGGTGCCGGCGTAGCGGCGGCGGCGTACGGCGTCGGCCGCGGATCCCAGGGCGTGCAGCGGTGCCGACCGGTACAGGTCGAGGGCCTCTTCCGGGGTGATCCGGCCGCCTTCGGCGGCTCGGTCGAGGATGGGCTGGAGGTCGGCCTTCTCGGTCACCGGGCTGTCACCTTTCGGCGGTTTTTCAACGGATCTACGGACCGATCCAGCGTACGCCAGGCCCTGCGGGGGTCAGCCGCCGGACCGGCTGAGCGTGCCCTTCGGGTTGCCCGCCGCCTCCTCGTAGGACTGGTAGCGGAGGGTGCCGGACCCCGTGAGGGTGAAGACGAGGTCGGCGTCGCCGCCGGTGCACAGGGCGCTGTCGGTGTGGTCCGGGTCGGTGCGCTCGCGGATCTTCACCTCCTTCGCCGTGCCGGAGACGAGCTTGCCGACGCCCTTGCAGACGACGCTCGTCCCGAGCGCGTCGAGCCGGTGGGTCAGCCGGACCACGTCCTCGCCCTCGGCGCCCTCGGTGAACACGGCGGTGACCGTGCCGTGCGAGAGTCCGCTGCGTTCGGTGGCGGCCCCCTTCCACGTACCGGCGAAGGCCCGGGGCAGCGCGCTCACCGGTACGGAGGCCGCGGGGGGCTCCGAGGCGGCGTCCGACGGGCTCTGCGTCCGTCCGGACGCCGCGTCGTTGCCGTGGCCGTTGTCGTCGCCGGTGAACAGGTCCCCCAGGGTCGCGGCGCCCACGGTCACCGCGGCGAGCGCGCCGGCGACGGCCAGGGCGACCGTGCAGCTGATCCGCCGGCCCCGGCGGGCGCCGGGTCGCGGACCGGTGTCCATGGTGACGGCGAGCCGGGCGCCGGGGCCGGGCTTTCCGGGGGTGCCCGGGCCGGCCTCTCCGGGGGTGCCCGGGCCGGCCGGGGATCCGGACGTCGGGGCGGGCGGTCCGGAGGGCCGGGGCGGCAGGGGCGGACCGAAGGCGCCGGGGGCCGCGCCGCCCAGGGAAGCGCTGCTGAACGGCACCGGCCCCGACTGCACCGGGGCGTCCTGCGGTTCCAGGTCCAGCAGGGCCACCGCCGAGCGGCTGACCTCCCGCACCAGCGGGCCGGGCAGCCAGCCCGGTGCCACGAGCGCGGCGGCCCCGCCGGGCGCGAGCCTGCGGGCGATCTCGACGGGGGCGGGCCGGCCGGCGGGGTCCTTGGCGAGGCACGCGGCGACCAGCTCCCGCAGATCGCCCTCCAGATCGCCGAGTTCGGGCTCCTCGTGCACCACCTTGTAGAGGAGTACGGCGGAGGAGTCGCCCGGGAAGGGCGCGAGGCCGGTCGCGGCGTAGGCGAGGACCGCACCGAGCGAGAAGACGTCTGCGGCTCCGGAGATGTCCAGGCCGCGGATCTGTTCCGGCGCCATGTAGCCCGGGGAGCCGACGGAGACACCGGTGGAGGTGAGCGAGACGGTGGCGCCCAGCGCCCGGGCGATGCCGAAGTCGATCAGCCGGGGGCCGTCGAGGGCGAGCAGGACGTTGGACGGCTTCACGTCCCGGTGGATCAGACCGTGCGCGTGTACGGCGTCGAGCGCCTCGCCGAGCCCGGCCCCCAGGGTCCGTACCGCGTACTCGGGCAGCGGGCCGTGGCGGGTGACCGCGTCGGAGAGCGGCGGCCCGGCGACGTAACCGGTCGCGACCCACGGCACGGCCGCGTCGGGGTCGGCGTCCAGGACCGGGGCGGTCCACTGCGCGCCCAGCCGCCGCGCGGCGTCCACCTCGCGGCGGAACCGCGCGCGGAACTGCTCGTCCAGGGCGAAGTGGGGGTGCACGACCTTGACCGCGACGGTGCGTCCGCCCGCGCTGCGGCCCAGGTAGACCCGGCCCATCCCGCCGGCACCGAGCCTGCCGAGCAGCCGGTAGGCGCCGATGGTGTGCGGTTCGCCGGCTTCCAGCGGCTGCATGCGGTCTCCCCCTGTGGTCCCCGGGACTCGGACGGCAGCCTAGGCGGCGCGGGTCGCACGGTCACGGAGACCCCTTCCTCCGATATCGCCCCTATGGGCACGAAGCAGGGATTTCGCCACACGGAAAGGCGTGAATACGTCGTCCGTCCGCACGGCCGGGGTTCACCGGGAGGAAACCGGAAGGCGTTCCGGGAGCCATCCGCTATTCGTCCGCGAGGCTCCGGAGAGGCACTGCGGGGAGAGGCGCTCCGGGCACTCCGGGACAGAACTCCCGGCATTCGTCCCCATTCGAGGGAACGGAATACCGCGACCGCGCATCAGGGGAAAGCGGCCCGGTGAAGTGAGGCCCCGGAAGGGGACGGGAAGGTACGGGGAAGGTGCGGGATTCGCCTTCTCTCTCCCGCACCATTCCCGTACGCCGGTGGTGTCAGCCTCCGAGCAGTTCGACGTTCACATCCGCCGGGAAGCCGGTCGTCGGGCCGGTCCGCCGGGCGAACTCGCGCACACCCGCCAGCTGGTCCGGGCCGAAGCGGAAGTCCAGGGTGGTGAAGTAGCGCTCCAGCACCTCCGCGTCGAACGCCTCCCAGCGCGCGGCCTGCTCGGCCACCTTGGTGACCTCCTCCAGAGAGAGGTCGCGGGAGGCCAGGAACGCCTCGTGGACCTTCTCCACGTACTCGGGGTGCGAGGCCAGATAGTCCTTGCGCGCCGCCCAGACCGCGAAGACGAACGGCAGCCCCGTCCACTCCTTCCACATCTGGCCCAGGTCGTGGACCTGCAGGCCGAGCCTGGGGGCGTCGTGCAGGTTCGCGCGCAGGGCGGCGTCGCCGATGAGGACGGCCGCGTCGGCCTCCTGCATCATCAGGCCGAGGTCCGGCGGGCAGGTGTAGTAGTCGGGGGTGACGCCGTAGCGCTCGGCGAGCAGCAGCTGGGCCAGCCGCACGGAGGTGCGCGAGGTCGAGCCCAGGGCCACCCGGGCCCCGTCCAGCTGCTCCAGCGGGAGCTGGGAGACGATCACGCACGACATGACCGGCCCGTCGCAGCCGACGGCGATGTCGGGGAGGGCGACCAGGTCGTCGGCGTTGCGCAGGAACTCGACCAGGGTCACGGGACCGATGTCGAGATCCCCCCTGACCAGCTGCTCGCTGAGTCTCTCCGGGGTGTCCTTCGAGAGCTCCAGGTCGAGCAGTGTCCCGGTCCGCGCCAGGCCCCAGTAGAGGGGGAGGCAGTTCAGGAACTGGATGTGGCCGACGCGCGGCCTGATGCGACGGTCGTCGCCTTCCACAGGAGAGACGGTTGAATTGTCCACATCGCGAGGCTAGACCTGCCCGCGTCGGCCGGCACCATCGGGGGCGCCCCGAGTGGGTGGCCCGAGTGCGACGCGGGCCATGTACGTCAGCGCTCCGGCGGCTCAATCAAACATCCGGGTGAAGCGATCTTTCCCTCTACCGCTCCCCGCACACTGCGTGCTAGGCTCGCCCGCAAGTTGCAGTTTGGTTTCCCTTGCAGTACAGAGCCTGCGGAGCATGTAACCCGCAGGCTTTTGTAGTTTTCAGACTTGTTTGCAGGTTCTGGAGCAGGGCAACCCTTTGGCCCAAGGAGGGCTTTATGGCTACCGGAACCGTCAAGTGGTTCAACGCTGAAAAGGGCTTCGGCTTCATCGCCCAGGACGGCGGCGGCCCGGATGTCTTCGTCCACTACTCCGCGATCAACGCGTCCGGGTTCCGCTCCCTCGAGGAGAACCAGGTCGTGAACTTCGACGTCACTCAGGGACCCAAGGGCCCGCAGGCTGAGAACGTCACCCCGGCCTAGTTGCCCGGGTCGGCCGATCGCGGCCGAGTGAGCAGTACCCAAGGAGCCCCGCTCCCCCGCTTCGGCGGAGGAGCGGGGCTCCTGCCTTTCCCGGCCCTTCTCCCCGGGGGCCGCGCGGCCCTCTCCCCCCAACCTTGTCGAGGGCCTGTGCAGAGCGTCACCCGATGCTGACGAGCCCGCCCATAACAAGGCAGACTGTTGAGCGCGACACCAGCGGTACCGGGCGCAGCGGCACCGGCACCGGCGGGGCGAGCAGGACAGGGGGCATCATGGACCGCGACAACGGACCTGGCGTGCGCGTTCCGGAGCAACGCGCTCCGCGGGAACCGGCGGCCGGCGCCGAACTGCGCTTCACCGTGCTCGGCCCCGTACGCGCCTGGCGCGGCAGCGAGCCCCTGCCCTCCGGCTCCCCGCAGCAACGGGCCCTGCTGGCGGCCCTGCTCCTGCGGGACGGCCGCACGGCCACCGCGGCCGAACTCATCGACGCCCTCTGGGGCGAGGACCCGCCGTCCCAGGCGCTGGCGACGGTACGGACGTACGCCTCCAGGCTCCGCAAGATCCTCGGGCAGGACACCCTGGTCAGCGAGTCCGGGGGCTACGCCGTGCGGATCCCGCGCGAGGCCCTGGACCTGACGCTCGCTCAGGACCTGGCCGCCGAGGCGGAGAAGGCCCGGGCCGGCGGCGACCGCTGCCAGGCGCGCACCCTGATCAACAAGCTGCTGGGCCTCTGGGACGGTGAGGCGCTGGCCTCCCTCCCCGGCCCGTACACGGAGAACCAGCGCACCAGCCTGGAGGAGTGGCGCCTCCAGCTCACCGAGACCCGGCTCGACCTGGACCTGGAGGTCGGCTGCCACGCGGAGGCGGTCTCCGAACTCACCGCGCTCACCGCGGCGCACCCCCTGCGCGAACGGCTGCGCGAGCTGCTGATGATCGCGCTGTACCGCAGCGGCCGGCAGGCCGAGGCCCTCGCGGTGTACGCCGACACCCGCCGCCTGCTCGCGGAGGAGCTGGGCGTCGACCCGCGCCCCGAGCTGGCCCAGCTCCAGCAGCGGATCCTGCGGGCCGACGAGGAGCTGGCCCGCCCCGCCGACGAGCCGGCCCCCGCCTCCGCGCCGCTGCGCCCGGCCCAGCTCCCGGCCACCGTCCCGGACTTCACGGGCCGCTCCGCGTTCGTACGGGAGCTGAGCGACCGGCTCTCGACCGCCGAGGGTTCCGTGATGGCGGTCTCCGCGCTGGCCGGCATCGGCGGCGTCGGCAAGACCACCCTCGCCGTGCACGTTGCCCACCGGGCCCGCCCGCACTTCCCGGACGGCCAGCTGTACGTCGACCTCCAGGGCGCGGGCGCGCGGGCCGCCGAACCGGAGACCGTGCTCGGTGCCTTCCTGCGCGCCCTGGGCACACCGGACTCCGCGATCCCCGACTCGCTGGACGAGCGGGCGGCGCTCTACCGCTCCGCCCTCGACGGCCGCCGCGTCCTGGTCCTGCTCGACAACGCCCATGACGCGGCCCAGATCCGGCCCCTGCTCCCCGGCACGGAGGGCTGTGCGGCCCTGGTCACCAGCCGCGTCCGCATGGTCGACCTGGCCGGCGCGCACCTGGTGGACCTGGACGTGATGTCGCCCGAGGAGGCCCTGCAGCTCTTCACCCGCATCGTCGGCGACGAACGCGTCCGCTCCGAGCGCGAGGCGGCCCTGGACGTGGTGGCCGCGTGCGGCTTCCTGCCGCTGGCCATCCGCATCGCCGCCTCCCGGCTGGCGTCCCGCCGCACCTGGACGGTCTCCGTGCTGGCGGCGAAGCTCGCCGACGAGCGCCGCCGCCTCGACGAACTCCAGGCCGGCGACCTCGCGGTGAAGGCCACCTTCGAGCTCGGCTACGGCCAGCTGGAGCCGGCCCAGGCCCGCGCCTTCCGCCTCCTGGGCCTGGCGGACGGCCCGGACATCTCCCTCGCCGCGGCGGCCGCCCTGCTGAACCTGGACCCCCACACGGCGGAGGACCTCCTGGAGACCCTGGTCGACACCAGCCTCCTGGAGTCCGCGGCCCCGGGCCGCTACCGCTATCACGACCTGGTGCGCCTCTACGCGCGTGCCTGCGCGGAACGCGACGAACAGCCCCCGGTGGAACGGGAGCTGGCGCTCTCGCGCCTGCTGGACTTCTACCTGGCCACGGCGGCGGGGGTGTACGCGCTGGAGCGGCCCGGGGAGCGGGTGCTCGACCACTTCTCGCACACCGGGTACCCCGGTCTCACGTTCCAGGTACGGGAGACCGCGCTGGACTGGCTCTTCTCGGAGTCCAGCGGGCTGCTGGCGTGCGTGGCCCAGTCCGCCGGGACCGGTATGCCCCGGCGCGCCGCCGACCTCCTGATGGCCATGGTGGACCTGGGCGAATCCGGTGCGAACTCCCACCAGTTCGCCACCGCGGCGAAGGCCGTGAGCGACGCGGCGAGGGCGGCGGGCGACGCACAGGCCGAGGGCCGGGCGCGGACGATGCTGACGCACGCCCTCAGCGTCTCCGGACGTTTCGCGGAGGCCGAGACCGAGGCCCGGCGGGCGCTGGAGCTCGGCCGGCTGGCCGACGACCCGGTCTCCCTCGGCCAGGTCCCCAACCAACGGGGGATCATCGCCCTGTACGAGAACCGGCACGCCGACGCCGAGAACCACCTGAGCGAGGCGTTGGCCGCCTTCCGCGCGGACGGCAACAAGCCCGGCGAGGCCTCCGCCCTGTGCAACCTCTCCCGAGTCCATCTGGCCACGGGGAGGACGGCGAGCGCCGTGGACCTCGCCCAGCAGGGCGTGGGCATCTACGAGGCGGACACCTCCGGCCTGGCCCTGCGCCTCGCCAACGGGAAGTACGCCCTGGGGCTGGCGCTCACCGGTACCGGGCGGACCACCTCCGCACAGGAGGCGCTGAACGAGGCCATGTCGATATTCCGCGACAGCCGGCAGCAGCTCTGGCACGGCATGACGCTGTTCCGGCTGGCCGAACTGCACCTCGCCATCCGTCAGCCCGCCCACGCGGCGTCGCACGCCGAGCAGGCGCTGGCGATCCTGCGCGGCATCGGTGGCGAGTGGCGGCGGGCGAACGTACTCACCACACTGGGCCGCGGGCTCGCGGGCGTCGGCCAGACCGACCGCGCCCAGGTCTGCTGGGAGGAGGCGCTCTCGATCTTCGACGAACTGGGCTCCCCCGAGGCGGCGTCCGTACGTGAACTCCTGGCCCCGGCCCCCGTCGCCAGGGCCTCCTGACAGGCGTTCATCAATCGTTTATCGCCTGACGGCACTCTCTACTCATCGATCCGTCGCGTCGGGGGGCAGACGGATCGGCGAGTGGCCTCACCGTTAGGGTGATCGGCCCCAGGAGGCCCGCCCGGCGATCCACGGGGGAACCGCCGGGCGGGCTCCCCATCAGTCACCACCTTTTCAGGAGTTGAACTTCATGGCCGACAAGAGCGACATCCTCAAGCCCGCAGACGCGCACGCCACCGGCGAGGAGATCACCACCCAGGACGCCCACGCCACCGGCTCGCCGCTCAAGCCGACGGACGCGCACGCGACCGGCGAGGAGATCACCACCCAGGACGCGCACGCCACCAGCGAGCCGGCCAAGTAGACCTCACCGCACGGGGAGCGGCCGCGGCGGCGCGGAGGGGGAGCCGCCGCGGCCGCGAGTCGTCCGCGCACACGCAGGGCCCGAGCCGACCGGCTCGGGCCCTGTCCGCGCTCCCGGTCACAACGACCGGACCTGCACCTCCGGCCGGCACAGTTTCCGCATGTCGTCCTCGTCCGAGGTGAACACCGCCACCCGCCCGCGCTGCCGTCCCGCGATGACCGCGAGCGCCGCGTCGATGGCGTACTTGTGGCCGTGAAGGCCGGTCCCGCTCAGCAGGCCGATCGCCTCGTCGGCGACGTCCTTGGTGACCGGCTCCACGACGATGCGGGACATCACCCAGTTCCACTCCGAGCGACGGACCTTGCCGTGGTACGCCTCGATGAGAGTCATGGAGCTGGTCGCCACGCGGCTCCCCACCTGGTGTGCCTTGGTGAGAATCCCCGTCATGACTCGTTCTCGGGACACGGCACGCGACAGAGCTTCACAGTCCAGCACAAGACACAGTTCAGGTGTCATGCCGCCGTCGCCCCGCCGTGCGCCCCGGGCTGCCGCTCCTCGAACCACCGCTCGATCTCACGGAGCTCCGCCGAGGCCGCCGCCTGCTCCTCCTCGGTGAGGGGACCGTCCTTCTCCTGCATCCACGCCACCAGCTCGCCCAGCCGGTCCTGTTCACGCTGGCGTTCTATGGCGTGCGTGACATACGCGCTGAACGCGCCCGGACCCACCTCGCTCCGGATCTCCTCCGCGAGCTCCTCCGGCAGCGTGACCGTGTACTTCTTGGTTGCCATACCGGACACCATACCGGCGTCGGCGTCAGTAGCGCAGCTCCGCCGTGACCAGGCAGCGCTTCACACGGGAGACCAGGCGCGGGCTGTCCATCGCCACGGAGATGATCTCCGTACCGCCGCCGTCGACATCGATCTCGGTCTCCCCCGTGTCGACGGTCAGGCCCTTCGCGTCGACGAACGTCACGTCCACCTCGTACGTGTGCGTGGCCGCCGCGGTCGAGCGGATCTCGACCGACGAGGCCGTCGTCGCCCTGCGCTTTCCCTTCTTGGGCGCCGCGCACCGGATCACGCGCAGGGCGGGCGACTCGGAGGCGGACGCCGCGGGGGTGGCCGACTCGTACGTGGAGCCGCCGGAGGAGCCGGACGAGCTGTCGTAGTCATCGTCATCGTCGTCGTAGTGGTGGTAGCTGCCGTTGCTCTTCTTCGAGTTGGAGCAGCCGCCGCCCGAGCTGCTGCTCTTGCCGCTGCGGCTCTTGCTCTTCCCGCCGCTGCTCGACGTGGAGAATCCGGTGAGCGCGAGCACCACCACGACCAGTACGGCCGCGAACCTCATCTGTCGCCGCATCATCGATGCAGCCCCCCTTGCTGTAGTCGACCTCCCGGCCGCCGCGCGGCCGCGCGACACCGTAACGCACAGCATCCCGGGCGCTCACGGGCAGTCCGGTCATGGCCCTGTCACGGTCTCGTCATGGTCTCCGATGGCAGGCCGGATCGGCCGGGCGTAGCGTCGGTCCGGGGAGCGGCGCGCACAGCCGTGCGCCTTGGCCCGGGAGGCTGTCGATGATCCGCAATGTCCTCGGCTCCGTCGTCGCGCTCGTGGGGGCGGCGGCGGCCGTGCAGAGCCCCTTCCACAGCTGGTTCGACGGCCGTCCCGGGCGGGACTACCGCATCCAGGACCTGTTCGGCGGCATCAGCGGTGTCTCGTCGTCCGTGATGGGCTCGATCCTGCTGCCCTTCCTGTTCGCCGCGCTGGTGACGCTCGTGGGGGTCGTCCTCCGGCTGCGCTGGGTGGTGGTCCTGGCCGGGCTGATCGTCATCGGCTTCACCGTGCTGTGGATGGTCCGGCAGGGCCAGGAGGCCGGGAACCTGACGGTCGACGGTGACGGGAACGGACTGGGCTGGGGCGTGGCGCAGGCGCTGGCGGGCGGTCTCCTGCTCCTGCTGGGCGCGCTGCTGATGTCGGGACGGCGGAAGCGGGCGGCGCGGTCGGGGTACACCGCCGATCCCTATCCCGTACCGCCGGACGACCGCCCGGACACCTGGCCGCCCACCCAGGAGCCGGGCCCGGCCGCACAGACCTCTCCGGCGCCGGAGCCCGAGAGGGACCCGTACACCGGGCCGGGCCGGCACCGGGCGGCCCCCGCCGACGAGGACACCGCCCCGTACCCGGTGCAGCACCCGGAGGGCCGGTACCAGGAGGGCCCGTACCCCGACGAAGGGGAGCAGCGGGGCCAGGGGCGGTACAACCCGCCCCACCCCTGAGCCGTCAGGCCCGGGCCCTGTTGCCCGTGCCGGTCCCCTTCAGCGCGTCCAGGGCGTACACGCAGCGGTCCTTGCTGCACGCGTACACGACGCCCGCCTGCGCCACCGGGGAGCCGGTGATCTCGCCGCCCGTGGCCAGCTTCCAGCGGAGCTGGCCGCCCGCCGCGTCCAGGGTGTACAGCACGTGGTCCGCCGAACCGAAGTGGACCCGGCCGTCGGCGACCACCGGTGCGCCGACCACCTCGCCGCCGGCCGCGAACCGCCACTTCGGCGTCCCGGTCACCGCGTCCAGGGTGTACAGCGCGCTGCCGCTGCCGACGTGCACGTTGCCCGCCGTGACCAGCACGGGTTCGATGGACTGCCGGGCCTCCGTGGCGATCCGCCAGCGGTCCTTGCCGGTGGAGGCGTCCAGGGCGTACACGGTGCCCAGGTAGTCCGCGAGGTACACCCCGCCGCCGGTGACCGCGGGCCCCGGGGCGAAGGCGGGTGGCGAGAGGAAGACGGCCGGGGACTCGAAGTGCCAGCGCACCCGGCCGGAGACGGCGTCCACGGCCAGCACCCGGGTGCCCGCGGCGACGTACACGAAGCCGTCGGGCGCGGGGGTGATCCGGACCGGGACCCCTCCGCAGGAGGCGGCGTCGCCGACGGGGTACGACCAGCGTTCCGTGCCGGTGCGCGCGTCGACGGCCCGCAGCCGGGCGTCCTGCCACAGGTAGACCGTGCCCTCGTGGATGACGGGCCCGGCCTCCGGCGTCTCGAAGTCCGTCTGGACCCCGGAGGTCTCCCACAGCTTCTCGCCGCTGGACGCCTCCCACGCCTGTACGCCGCCGCCCCTGGTCCCGGTCAGGACGGTGCCCCGGTCGGCCTTGAGGGCGTACACCCAGGCGTCGGTCTGGAGCCGCCACCGCTCGGCGCCGGTCGCCGCGTCCAGCGCGTACAGCGACGGGCCGTCCGAGGCGTGGATCCGGCCGCCGTCGACGGCCATCGACCAGGCCACGTCGCGGGTCTTGAACTGGCGGCGCCCGTTGCCCACGTCCAGGGCGTGGACCTCGAAGGACGTCACGTACAGCAGATCGCCCACCACGACGGGCGTGCCCCACACGTCGTTCGACATACGGAACCGCCACGGCCGCCAGCGGTCCGGCGCCGCCTCGGGGGGCTGCGCGGGGGCGGGCACCGGAGCGGCCGGGGCCGCCGAGGTGTGACCGCCGGGCGCGCGCACCCAGCCGGTGGCCGGGTCGGCGTGCGCGGCCGCGGGCCCCCGTACGTCCACGGGGCGCGGCCCGGGGCCGATCGGCACCTTGGCGCCGGGCAGCTGCACGGGACCGCCGTCGGGGGCGGGCGCCGACACCGGGGCGGGCGCCGGTGCGGTCCGCAGGTCGCCTCCGCCGCGCCACGCCCCGTACCCGGCGCCGGGCGGCGGCTGCTGCGGGGGCGGCGGTACGGCCACGGGGGGCGCGACGGCGACGGCGCGGCCACCGCCGCGGCGCTGCTCGATCATCGCGGTCGCGACGGTCGGCAGCCAGGCCGAGGCCGTGCCGCTGTCGTCGCTGCCGGAGGCGAAGAGGTGCGGGGCCAGCTGGGACTGGAGGTCGGCGGGGGTGGGCCGCCGGGAGGCGTCCATCTGCATGCAGGACTCGATGAGCGGCCGCAGATCGTCGGGCAGCCCCTCGGTGTCAGGCCCCTCCCGCAGCAGCATGAACACCGTCTCGACCGGATTCGCCCCGTGGAAGGGCGCGTGGCCCGTCGCGGCGAAGACGAGGGTGGAGCCGAGCGAGAACACATCGCTGGCGCCCGTCACGCTGCGCGAGTCGCGGGCCTGCTCCGGGGACATGTACGCGGGGGTGCCCACCGCGACGTTCGTCATGGTCAGCCGGGTGTTGGAGACCCCGGACGCGATACCGAAGTCGATCACCCGAGGGCCGTCCTCGACCACCAGGACGTTGGACGGCTTCAGGTCGCGGTGGACGAGCCCCGCCCCGTGGATCGACTGGAGGGCCTCCGCGATCCCGGCGGCCAGCCAGCGCACGGCCTGGGTCGGCATCGGCCCGCACTCATTCACTATCTCCTCGAGGGAGGGAGCGGGGACGTAGGCGGTGGCGAGCCAAGGGACGGCCGCCCTCGGGTCGGCGTCGACCACGGCGGCCGTGTAGAACCCGCTGACCGCGCGGGCGGCCTCCACCTCACGTGTGAAGCGGACCCGGAACAGCTGGTCCTCGGCCAGTTCCGTACGGACCGTCTTGATCGCCACCCGTCGGCCCGACGCCGACCGCGCCAGATAGACCAGCCCCATGCCGCCGGCCCCGAGCCGTCCCAGCACCTCGAACGGGCCGATCCGCCTCGGGTCATGCTGCGTCAGCTGCTCCACTTGCCTGCCACCTCCCCGTACGGACCTCAGGAACAGAAGCCCGCGAAATCCCGCCCTGTGCAGCGTCTCACCAGTGGGCACCACTTGGCGGTGCGCACCCTGATTCTTCCTGGCTCGGGGCCCGGTGGCGAACCCGGGGGCGGAACGGAGTGTTGTGTGGCACTCCATCCCTTTCAGGACACCTCCGGAAAGGCTCCGGGATGCCTACGGGAGCAGCTCGGTCGGCTGGAGGACGGCGAAAGCCGCACCCTGGTCGTCCTGGAGGACCGCCATCCGCCCGTACGGGATGTCCTGCGGAGGGGCCGTGATCCGGCCACCGAGGCGTACGGCGGTGTCGGCGGCGTTCTCGCAGTCGGTGACCGCGAAGTAGCTGAGGAAGTAGCTGGGCAGCATCGCGGGGAACGCGTCCGTGAGGACCGCGCGCCCGCCGACCGCGGTGTCCTCACCGGGCTCGGTCCCGGCGGGGGACCAGGTCCGGAACGGCTCCGTAACCCCCTCCTCCGCGCCGGGCAGGTCGATGTCGGTGCCCCCGAACCCGAAGACCTCCTCGTAGAACGCGTCCACGCGTGCGGGCTGCCGGGTGTAGACCTCGGTCCAGCAGAAGGAGCCCGGTGCGTTCTGCTTCTCGAATCCCGCGCGTTCCCCCGCCTGCCAGAGGCCGAAGACCGCGCCGCCGGGGTCGGCCGCCTGAGCGAGGACCCCGGCCGCGCCGGCCCGTACGGGATCGGTGATCACCTGGCCGCCCGCCTCACGGATCAGCGCGACGGTGGCGCGGATGTCGTCGGTGGAGAAGTAGACGCCCCAGGTCGTGGGCATACGGCCGTCCTGCTTGGCCGCGAGTGCCGCCACCAGCTCGCCTTCGCTGTACGCGTCCGCGAACGGCATGCCGTCCTCCGCGTGGAAGGTCCAGCCGAAGAGCCCGCCGTAGAAGCGCTTGCCGGCCTCCAGGTCGGAGAGCTGCACATCCACCCAGCACGGCGCGGACTGTGCGAATACGGCCATGGCCCGGGTCCTTCCGTCGCAGTGGGTCGGGGTGCGTGCACGGCGCGCTCGCGAGGGCAGCCGTGACGCCCGTCACACTCAACGTAACGTCGGGGACCTTCCGGCGCGCCCCGAGCGGGTCGAATAGAACCTTTGCCCGAATCGTGAAGGTTCCATGACCCACGTGGACCGGAGTTGTCCACCGAAGTTATCCACAGGCTGTTGATAACACCATCGCATCGGAGCCCCTGAGGCACCGGGAGAAGCGCAATTCCATAAACGCGCACGCCCGCGCGGAAACGGATCGAAATCCGATCGCACCGTGTCGGGAATTGCGCTGTTCACCCCGCCCGCACTGGGGCGTTCCCCATTTGCAGTCGGTCAGATCGCGCTCGGATCACCCCTCGGTAAGCTGACGGCATGACAGGACAAGTACGCACCGTCGACGGCCGCGTGGCTGGTCGGCGAGGTCAGGCGACGCGGCAGAAGCTGCTCGACTGCCTCAGCGAGATGCTCAGCTCCTCGCCGTACCGGGACGTCAAAGTCATCGACGTCGCACGGAAGGCGGGGACTTCACCCGCGACTTTCTACCAGTATTTCCCCGACGTCGAGGGCGCCGTTCTCGAACTCGCCGAGGAAATGGCCAAGGAAGGTGCCGGACTGACCGAACTGGTCGGCGGCCGCTCCTGGGTCGGCAAGGCCGGCTGGCAGGCCTCCGAAGAACTCGTCGACGGATTCCTCGACTTCTGGCGACGACATGACGCGATCCTCCGCGTCGTCGATCTCGGCGCGGCCGAGGGCGACAAGCGGTTCTACAAGATCCGCATGAAGGTCCTGAGCTCCGTCACCAACTCCCTTACGGACGCGGTCAAGGAGCTCCAGTCCAAGGGCAGGGTCGACAAGGACGTCAGTCCGGGAGCGGTGGCAGGCTCCCTGGTCGTCATGCTGGCGGGGGTCGCCTCGCACCAGAAGGGCTTCACCACCTGGGGCGTGAAGCAGGCCGAAATCCGGCCGAACCTCGCCCTGTTGGTCCACCTGGGCATCACCGGCAAGAAGCCGGTCAGGTAGGCCCGGGCCGGAGACTCCCCGCACGCGCCGGGCGCCGCGCCCCTCCGCGGCCCCCACGTCCTGTCTCACCGACGGCGGACCACCCCTGTGGTCCGCCGTCGGCGTTTCCGCGCCGGCGCGGAACGCTGTGGAATGGGGCCATGAGCGATGCACAGAAGGACTTCCGCGACCTGCTCCACGCCCAGCGCGTCTGGGACGTGCCCCTCCCCCGCTTCGACCCGTCCGCCACCCCCGCCGCTCCCCTGCCCCTCTTCCACACCTGGTTCGCCGAGGCGGTGGCCGCCGGGCAGACCGAGCCCCACACCATGACCCTGGCGACGGCGGACGCGGAGGGCCGGCCCGATGTGCGCACGCTGATGCTGCACGACGCGGACGAGCGCGGCTGGCACTTCGCCACGCACGCCACCAGCGCGAAGGGCCGCCAGCTCGCCGCCCGCCCGCACGCGGCGCTCGGCTTCTACTGGCCCGCCCAGGGCCGCCAGGTGCGCGTACGGGGCGACGCCGCCCCCGCGACCCGGGAGGAGAGCCGGGCCGATCTGCGGGCCAGGTCCACCGGGGCGCTGGCCGCCGCCCTGACCGGGTCGCAGAGCGAGGTGCTCCCGGCGCACGAGGACCTCGTACGGGCCTCCGAGGCGGCCTGGGAGCGCGCCCGGAAGGAGCCGGACACCGAGGCCGAGACCTGGACGCGCTATGTGGTCGAACCCCGGGAGGTGGAGTTCTTCCAGGGCGACGAGCGGCGCCGGCACGTGCGGCTGCGCTACCGCAGGGACGGCGCCGGCTGGACCCGCGAGCTCCTCTGGCCCTAGGGCCTTTCGTTTGGATCAGGCCGGACTCCGCGAGCCCGGCAAGATCCAGACGAGAGGCCCTGAGCCCTCACCTCCGGTTTATCCGGGAAAGGAGCACTATGGGAGTCAGGTGAGGGCTGGAGGCACCCATGGCACGAACGCGTTCCCGTTACGCCCCCGACCGGGGACTGACCACCCGCATGGTGAGCACGATGTTCTTCATCGGCCTGCTGTACGTGGTCCTCGTGGGCGTACTGCTGGCCGTCCTGCGCGGCGCCTGGCCGGTGATCCTGGTCGCCGTGGGCGGTCTGTTCATCGCCCAGTTCTGGTTCAGCGACCGCATCGCCGCGTACGTCATGGGCGCCCGGGAGGTCACCCCGCAGGAGGCGCCGGAGCTGCACGGTGCGATCGACCGGATCTGCGCCCTCGCCGACATGCCCAAACCCCGGGTGGCCATCGCGCGGAGCGACGTGCCGAACGCCTTCGCGACCGGCCGCAGCGAGAAGACCGCCCTGGTCTGCGCCACGACCGGGCTGCTGCGCAGACTGGAGCCCGAGGAGCTCGAAGGCGTCCTGGCCCACGAGATGTCGCACGTCGCGCACCGCGACGTGGCCGTGATGACGATCGCGTCGTTCCTGGGCGTCCTGGCGGGCATCATCACCCGCGTCGCCCTGTGGGGCGGCTTCGCCCGCAACAGCCGGGGCAACGACCCCGCGGGCATCATCATCATGCTCATCCCGCTGATCAGCGCGGTGGTGTACGCCCTCAGCTTCCTGCTGACCCGGCTGCTCTCCCGCTACCGCGAGCTCTCCGCCGACCGCACGGCCGCCCTGCTCACCGGTCGGCCCTCGGCGCTCGCCTCCGCCCTCACCAAGGTGAGCGGACAGATGGCCAGGATCCCGACGGAGGACCTGCGGAAGGCGGAGCCGTACAACGCGTTCTACTTCGTGCCCGCGTTCGCCGCCAAGGAGAGCCTGGGCCGGCTGCTCTCCTCCCATCCGACCCTCGAACAGCGTCTGGACCAGCTGGCCCGCATCTCCGCCGGCCTGTCCCACCCGTAAGGAGCCTCCGTGGGCCTGATCGACAGCATCCTGGGGCGCAGCAAACCGGTCCGCCCCGACCTCGACCAGCTCTTCGCCGTGCCGTCCGCCGCGCTCACCCTCCAGGCCGGCACCGGTTTCGCGCCGACCGGCCTCGGCTCGGTGTGCTTCGCGGGGGTGGAGGGCGGCACGTTCGCCCGGATCCAGCAGGACGTCCGGGAGCTGCTCGACGCGGACACCGGGCGGGGCGGGATCCCGGTCGAGTTCAGCAGGGACTCCTACGGCTACACCTGGCTGCTCGCCCGGCAGGAGCCCGGTGTCGACGGCACGGCCGCCCTGGTCAACGACCTGCACGCGGTCAACACCCTGCTCCAGGACGGCGGCTTCGGCCCGCATCTGCTCTGCTCGATGATCGGGTTCCGGGATCCGGAGGGGCGCTCGCTGGCGCTGGTCTACCTCTACAAGAGGGGCACCTTCTACCCGTTCGCCCCGGCCCCGGGCGGCGGGGAGAAGCGCGACAACCAGCTGGAACTCCAGGTGCGGGCCGTGCTCGGCGACGACCTCCGGGTGGAGGAGGACCTGGGGCGCTGGTTCCCGGTGTGGGGCGCCCCCGGGCTCTGACCGGACCCCGCGCACGGGCCCGTGATCATTTCGCAACCGATTCCCGCCCGGACCGGAACCCATCATGTCCATGTCCTATTACGCTCCGAAGCATGCCCGAATCAACCCCTGCCCCCGGCGCCGCCCTGCCCGCCTCCATCGACCGCACCGACGGCCGGCCGGTCTACGTGATCGGCGGTGGCCCGGGTGGTCTCGCCGCCGCGGCGGCCCTGCGGGAACAGGGCGTACGGGCGGTGGTCCTGGAGAAGTCCGGCAGCGTCGGGGCCTCCTGGCGCCGCCACTACGACCGGCTGCACCTGCACACGACCCGGCGCTGGTCGGCGCTGCCGGGGCTGGCGATGCCCCGCCGCTTCGGGCGCTGGGTGTCGCGCGACGACATGGTGCGCTACCTGGAGAAGTACGCCGAGCACCACGAGCTGGAAGTGGTGACGGGCGTCGAGGTGTCCCGGATCGACCGGACCGAGGACGGCACCGCCTGGCAGCTGAGCGCGACCGGCGGCCGGGTGCTCACCGGCCGGGCGGTGGTGGTGGCCACCGGCTTCAACCACACCCCGCGCGTTCCCGCGTGGCCCGGCCGCGAGGAGTTCACCGGCGAGCTGCTGCACGCCGGTGAGTACCGTGGCCCGGCCCCGTACGAGGGCAAGGACGTCCTCGTCGTCGGCATCGGCAACACCGGGGCGGAGATCGCCGTGGACCTGGTGGAGGGCGGCGCCTCCCGGGTGCGGATAGCGGTCCGCACGACCCCGCACATCGTGCGCCGCTCCACGGCCGGATGGCCCGCCCAGGCGACCGCCGTCCTGGTCCGCAGACTGCCGGTCCGCCTGGTGGACCGGGCGGGCCGTCTGATGTGCCGCGTCTCGGTCCCCGACCTGGCGGAACAGGGCCTCCCCCGTCCCGACACGGGCCTGTACTCCCGGGTGAAGGAGGGCGCGATCCCCGTCCAGGACGTCGGGCTGATCGACGCGGTGAGGAAGGGCCGGGTGGTGCCCGTGGCCGCGGTCGAGTCACTCGACGGCGACGCCGTGGTCCTGGCCGACGGCACCCGGATCACCCCGGACACCGTGATCGCCGCCACCGGTTACGAACGCGCCCTGGAGGGCCTGGTCGGCCACCTCGGCGTCCTGGACCCGCGCGGCCGCCCGGTGGTGCACGGCGCCCGCACCCCGGAGGGAGCACCGGGCCTCTACTTCACGGGCTTCACCAACCCGATCAGCGGGATGCTCCGCGAGATGGCGCTGGACGCACGGAAGATAGCCGGCCGGGTGGCCAGGAAGGGCTAGCCGGCCGGCTGCACGGCCGGGGCGTCCTTGCGGTGGATCACCAGGGCCATCAGGGCCGCCGTCGCGCAGAGGGCGCCCGCGGCGTACCAGACCAGGTCGTACGAGCCGGTCACGTCCCGTACCAACCCGCCGAGGAATGCCACCAGGGCCGCCCCCACCTGGTGGGAGGCCAGGACCCAGCCGAAGACGATCGCGCTGTCCTCGCCGTACTGCTCGCGGCACAGGGCCAGGGTCGGCGGGACCGTGGCGACCCAGTCGAGTCCGTAGAAGACGATGAAGAAGACCATCGGCGGGTGGACCGTGGGGGCCATCAGCATGGGCAGGAACAGCAGCGAGACGCCGCGCAGCGCGTAGTAGACGGCGAGCAGCCTGCGGGCGTCGAAGCGGTCCGTGAGCCAGCCGCTGAAGATCGTGCCGATGATGTCGAAGACGCCGATGACGGCCAGCAGCGAGGCCGCCGCGGTGATCTGCATGCCGTGGTCGTGGGCCGAGGGCACGAAGTAGGTGCGGATCAGGCCGTTGGTGGAGGCGCCGCAGATCGCGAACGAGCCCGCCAGCAGCCAGAAGGGGCCCGTGCGGGCCGCTTCGAACAGCACGCGTACGGTGCGCTTCGCGGCGCCGGTGACGGGTGCCGGCTTCTCCGCGTACGCGCCGCCGTACGGGGCCAGGCCCACGTCCGCCGGGTGGTCGCGCATCAGGAGCAGGACGAAGGGGATCACGACGAGCGCCGCCAGAGCGACGGTCACCGAGGCCGGACGCCAGCCGTGGTCCTTGACGATCCAGGCGCAGAGCGGGAGGAAGACCAGCTGGCCGGAGGCCCCGGCGGCGGTCAGGATCCCGGTCACCAGGCCGCGCCGGGCCACGAACCAGCGGTTGGTGACCGTCGCCGAGAAGGCCAGCGCCATCGAGCCGGTGCCCAGGCCGACGAGCAGGCCCCAGTAGAGCAGCAGCTGCCAGGACGCCGTCATCCAGACGCTCGCCAGCGCCCCGGTCGCGACGGCGGCGAGCGCGACGGCCACGACCCGGCGGATGCCGAAGCGGTCCATCAGCGCCGCGGCGAACG
Organism: Streptomyces sp. NPDC104381; assembly: GCF_055583745.1. Lineage (NCBI taxonomy): Bacteria > Bacillati > Actinomycetota > Actinomycetes > Kitasatosporales > Streptomycetaceae > Streptomyces > Streptomyces sp. NPDC104381. The sequence goes on along the minus strand of NZ_JBVJNK010000006.1, from coordinate 346,508 downwards.
GCGCCGTCAGCCCGTACAGCGCCATGTCGAGGGAGACGGCGAGGCCGATCTCGCCCCGGGACCAGCGGAACTCCGCGTTGAGGGGGTCGATGAGCAGGCCCGGCAGGGAGTTGAAGGCCGCGCCGCCGATGATCGTCACGAAGGTGACGGCGGCGACGATCCACGCGCGGTGTATCAGCGGACGGGAGCGGCGGCGTGGGGCGCGCTCGGTCACCGCGCTGTCGGTTGTCTGGGTCACGCCGCTCAGCATCCGGCCGGGGGCCACCCCCGGGCGAGTGGCCCGGAGGACACCGTTCGCAGGGATCGGGCCACCGGGCTCAGGAGCGTGCGCCCCGGGGCCCGGACCGGAGACCGCGGTGGACGGCCCAGGCCAGGGCCGCTCCCGCCGCGTACCAGAGGAGATCCGGGGCGTTGAACGTCGAGCCGAGCACCAGCCGGGCCACGGTGCTCCGCCGCGCGAGGTCCGCCGGTACGCCCGTGAGCTGGGCCAGTTCCACCGCCCAGCTGAAGGCCAGCGCGGCGCCCGCCGCCGTCAGGGGCCGCACCCGGGGCGCGAGCAGCACCACGAGGGTGTGGATCAGCACGGTGTAGAGGGCGTCGCCCGCGTACTTCGCCACGTCCCCGCCGGCCGCCGAGCGGACCCCGAGGCCCGCCGCCACGGTCACGAGCGCTGCGGCCAGGGCCGCCGCGCGGACGGTGAGGGTCGGGGGAACAGTCGAGAGGAGGCCCGGCTTTTCGTTCATGGCCGGTACGTTTATCAGGCCGTCACCGGTCACACACAATTCGCGGGAGAGAGAGCAGGAGCCAGATGCGCCGACGTGTCGTGGTGCTCGCCCTGGACGGGGTCATCCCCTTCGAACTGGGCATCCCCCAGCGGATCTTCGGTCTCGCACGGGACATGGACCCCACCGGCGACGGCGCGAGGCTGTACGAGGTGGTGACCTGCTCCGTGCGCCCGCCCGGCCCGGTCCGCACCGACGCCGACTTCAGCATCATGGTCGAGCACGGACCCGAGGCGCTCGCCACCGCCGACACCGTCGTCGTCCCGGCCTCCTACGAGCTGGGCCCCGTCCACCACGAGGGCAGGCTCACGGACGAACTGGCCGCCGCGTTCGCGTACATCGGGCAGGGGACCCGCATGGTCTCCATCTGCACCGGCGGTTACGTCCTCGCCGCGGCCGGGCTCCTGGACGGGCGCCCCGCCACCACCCACTGGTCCTCGGCCGAACACTTCCAGCGGCTCTTCCCCGAGGTCCGCGTCGATCCGGACGTCCTGTTCATCGACGACGGGGACGTGCTGACCTCGGCCGGTGTGGCCGCAGGGATAGACCTCTGCCTGCACATCGTGCGCCGCGACCACGGCACCGCCGTCGCCAACGACGTCGCCCGCCGCACCGTCGTACCCCCGCACCGCGACGGCGGCCAGGCGCAGTTCATCCGGCGTCCGATGCCCGAGGCGGGGCTCGCCACCACGACGGCCGCACGGACCTGGGCGCTCGGGCGGCTGGAACAGCCCATCCTGCTGCGCGACATGGCGCGCCAGGAGTCGATGAGCGTACGCACCTTCACCCGCCGCTTCCGCGAGGAGGTCGGCGTCAGCCCGGGGCAGTGGCTCGCCCAGCAGCGGGTGGAGCGGGCGCGGCAGCTGCTGGAGTCCACGGATCTGTCGGTCGACCAGGTGGCGCGGGACGCCGGGTTCGGCACGGCCACCTCCCTGCGGCAGCATGTGCAGGCCGCGCTGGGGGTGTCGCCCACGGTCTACCGGCGGACGTTCCGGTCCACGGTCGCGGGGCGCTGAGCGGCCTCCCGGGGCAGCGCCTCAGGCGCGGGCCGGGTCGCCGGGCTGTTCCTGGACCACCGGGATCGTCACCGGCCCCCCGCGGTCGATCTCGCACCAGATCCGCTTGCCGGCGCCCTCCGGCTGCCAGCCCCAGCGGTCCGCCAGGCCGTCCACCAGCTCCAGTCCGCGCCCGCCGGTGTCCTCGCCCTCCGCGTGGCGCGGCTGGGGCGGGCGGCAGCTGGTGTCGGCCACCTCGACCCGCACGGTCCTCGCGGTGCCGGCCGGGTTCGCCGAGCCGAACAGCATCCGCAGCACGGCCGGACAGCCCGTGTGGACCACCGCGTTGGTGACGAGCTCGGAGATCAGCAGGATCAGGGTCTCCGCGAGCGGCTCGTCGTCCTCCATCCCGGAACCGATCAGGCGCGAACGCGCCCATCTGCGGGCCCGTCCCACCTCCGCGGGATCCGGCCCGACCTCCAGCTGAACCTGAAGCACCTGCACCGCTCACACCATCCGAACCGGCGGACACATCGCCTAGCGCCTCCTCAGGGTCACGGAACGTGACTCCCCTGTGAGACAGCATGGTTGACGTACAGTCACCGCAACAAGCGCTTCGGGCATATTCCAGCGCGAAGGAGTACGCGTGGTCCATACTGTGCGACGCGTGCCGCGGTGAGTCGAACAGAGCCGCGCCGGCGCCCCGGGGACCGGGTCCCCGGCGGGCCCGTCGCAGCTCCATGGGTCGCGAGCAGGACACCGCGCGGTGCCCGGGGCGACCTCAGGGGCCGTACCCGGATCCTCCGGTTCCAGTACCACTCGCATCCAACGGAGCGTACCCGAGCGCGGACCCACGACTCCGCCCGGTGACGGACCGCCCCGGGGGCGCACTCGCTCTCCGGATGCGCTGCGTCACCCGCACGGCACGGCCCGTGCGCCCCCCGTCAGCCACGACCACCCCGGGACCGGCACCGCGGCCCGGCACCGGAGAGGCCGGGGCCGGGCTGCGGACGAGCGCGAACTGGTCGTGAGGTTGGGCGTGTTGCCCCGGGGCGTGTCGCTCAGGCGTCGGGCTCGATCACGGTGAAGTAGGCGGAGAAGGCGGCGACGGCCTCCGCCTCGCCGATCCGGCCGTCCTGGTCGGTGTCCAGGCTCCGGGCGGCGACGCTCGCGATGTCGTCCGCGGCTCCCAGCACCCGCAGGGCGCGCTCCACCGAGGCGACCGGGGCGGAGACGGGGCCCGCGCCCTCGGGGTCCTTGCCCGCGGCGACGGCGATCGCCGCGCGCAGGAAGGGCCGCGCGATCTCCGCGAAGCGTTCGGGGCTGTCGCGCAGCCGCTTCACGGCGCCGCCGACGAACTCCTGGCGGTTGACGCGCTGGTCCCCGTCCACGTCGGCGATGCCCGCCATGCCCTGCCAGAAGGCCTCTGCGCCCGTGTAGAGCGACTGGCCCCGGTCGCAGCGGGCCGTCGTACCGAACTCGGCGAGCAGCCGGGCCGCCGCGGCGTTGAAATCGGCGCGATCGATGTAGCCGTTGCCGTCCTGGTCGAAGGCGGCGAACCGGTGCGCGATCTTGCGCTCGTACTCTGCGCTGTCCATGCGAGGGAGCGTACGACGCCGAGCGGCGTCACGTGTCACCGAGCCTGTTCAGGAGTGTGACAACTTGGCGCCGGTCCGGCGTGCCGGGCCCGTGGTCACGCGCTGAGCGGCCGGAACTCGTCGTCGGTGGCGGCGTCCGAGTCGGGGTAGACGTCGAAGAGCCGGCGTACGCCCAGCGCGCCGAGCACCTTGTTGACGTGCGAGCCGTCGACCGCGCCACGGGCCGGGAGGACGATCCGCAGCCGGCCGCCGCAGGACTTCATGAGGCGGCGGGAGGCGATCAGGACGCCGACCCCGCTGGAGTCGCAGAAGAGCACGCCGGAGAGGTCGAGGATCACGTCGTGCCGCCCCTCGGCCACCGCCTCGTGGACGGACTGGCGCACGACGGGTGAGCTCACGAGGTCGAGCTCGCCGTGGATCCGCAGCACGGTCCAGGCGTCCTGCTCGGTCTCGTACACCTTCAGCGTCACGCGACTCGGCCTCTCGTCCGGGGCTCCGGAGGATCCGGAAGTTTCCGTTCCTCCTCGCGGCTGCCCGCTTCCCGGCCCGCGAAACACCCTTCCGCCCACCGGCCTGGCACAGGTTCCATCCAGAAATGATCACTTCAGGATCGTTTACGCGATCAGGAAAGGGCAAGGGGTGAAGCATTCCCTATCATTCGGCGCCACGTGAGGGACGTACTTGCCGCAAAGGTGCGTGCTCCGGCCATGCCGCCGACTACATTCGACACGACGAGAGGCACAGGGCTGGGGGCTGGATGGTGAAGGACGCACCACCGCGCTGGGACCGCAGGATGCAGCAGCGTCTTGCGCGTGGCGAGGCGGCCGCCCTCGGTGAGCTCTACGACCGGTTCGCCGCCCTCGTGCACAGCCAGGCCCACCGCATGCTGGACGACGAGGACGCCGCGGACCAGGTCACGCGCGAGGTCTTCGGCTACGTCTGGGAGAACCCCGAGGCCTACGACCCCAAGCACGGCTCGATGCGCTCCTGGGTGGCGCGGCTCACCCACCGCCGCTCGGTGCAGCGGCTCCGCGACACGGACGACGGCGCGGAGGGGCCCGACGCGGCCGTACGCGCCGAGGAGCTGGAGCGCCGGGTCCTCAGGGCCACCGCGGCGGCCCGGGCCGACTACATCGTCGCCTCCATGCCCGCGCCGCTGCGTGCCGCCCTGGAGCTCGCGTACGTACAGCGCCGTGACTACCGGCAGGCCGCCGCCGACCTCGGGGTCACCGGGGACGAGGCCAGGCGCCGGCTGCGGCTCGGCCTCCAGCTGCTCTCCACGGCGAACACCCGGCCGTCGGCGGACTCCGCGCCTCCCGGTTACGGACCGACGCCGTGAACGGGGCCCAGGGCGGCGACGGCCGCGACGGGGAGCGCCCGCCGGTCGAGCGGCGCATACCGGGCCCCCGGCCGGCCGCCGACGACCGGGAGAGGCTGCCCCCGGCCCGGCCGGCGGGCGTGGAACCGCCGCCCCCGCCGGAGCCGCCCGCACCGCCGCCCCCGCCGGAGCCGCCCGAACCTCCCGAACCTCCGGAGCCGCCCGGCCAGCCGGAGCCGCCCGCCCCGCCGCTGCCGCACAAGGTGCTGAAGTCCCTCCTCGGCGCCTGGGCCCTGGCCGCCTGCTCCGCCGAGGAGACGGCGGCCGTCGACGAGCACCTCACCTCGTGCGCGCCCTGCGCCGCCGAGGCGCACCGGCTGCGCGACGCGGTGGGGCTGCTGCACACCGACGGCACCCTGGACCTGGACCCGATGCTCCGGTCCCGCGTCCTGGAGGGCTGTCTCGGCCGCCGGCCCGCCCGGATCCCGGTGCCGTCCTGGGCCGCCCCGTACGACGCCGAGACCGCGCGGCTCGACGCGCTGCTGCGCGACATCGGCGACGCGGAGTGGCACGCGCCGGTGCGGCTGAAGTGGTTCGAGGGCGACCGTCAGGTGAACCGCAAGACCACGGTCGCCGGGGTGATCAGCCATCTGACGGCCGTCGACGGGCTGGTGTCCAAGGCGCTCGGCCTGGACGACCCGCTGGGCGGGGGCGACAAGCCGCTGCCGCCCACGGAGCGCACCGAGACGTACTGGTCGGCCGCCCGCAGGCCGCCCACCCGGACCGTACGGGACCCCTGGCGTGACCAGAGCCACTCCCTCGTCCGCACGGTGTCGTTCGCCGGCCGGGGCGTCTCGGAGCTCTCCGTCCCGTACGGGCACTTCGCCCTGCCGCTGCAGGACTCGCTCCTGGAGCGGGCCTTCGAGTGCTGGGTGCACGGTGGCGACATCGCGGACGCGGTGGACTACCCCTACGAGCCGCCCGCCGCCGCCCATCTCCACGGGATGATCGACCTGGCGGCCCGGCTGCTGCCCGCCACTCTGGCCGCGCGCCGCCGTGCGGGACTGGCCGCGCCGGCCCGCCACCTGGTCACCGCCGGGTCCCCGGGCCGCTCCCTCCACCTGGAGGTCGAGGGCCGTGGCGGCGGTGACTGGTACATCGCGCTGGACTCACCGGCCGCCCTGGGCTCCCCCGACCACGCGGTCGCGCAGGTCGCGCTCGACGGGGTGGAGTTCTGCCGGCTGGTCGCCGGCCATGTGCCGCCGGCCGAGGCGGCGGCCGGTCAGGAGGGCGACCGCGAGGCGATCCGCGACGTCCTGTTCGCCGCGGCCTCCCTCAGCAGGCTCTGAGCGCGGGGCCCCTTACGGGAAGACGACCGTGCGGCGGCCGTTGAGCAGGATGCGCCGCTCCGCGTGCCACTGCACCGCGCGGGCCAGCGCCTGGCACTCCACGTCGCGCCCCACGGCCACGAGCTGGTCCGGCGTGACGCCGTGGCCGACGCGCTCGACCTCCTGCTCGATGATCGGCCCCTCGTCGAGGTCGGCGGTCACGTAGTGCGCCGTCGCACCGATCAGCTTCACACCGCGGGCATGGGCCTGGTGGTAGGGCTTGGCACCCTTGAAGCTCGGCAGGAAGGAGTGGTGGATGTTGATGATCCGGCCGCTCAGCTGCTTGCAGAGGTCGTCCGAGAGCACCTGCATGTAGCGCGCCAGGACGACGAGCTCGACGTTCTCCCCGCGGACCAGCTCCAGCAGCTGCGCCTCGGCCTCCGGCTTGTTCTCCCGGTTCACGGGGATGTGCCGGAAGGGGACACCGTACGAGGCGACGAGTTCGGCGAAGTCCGTGTGGTTGGAGACCACGGCCACGATCTCGACGGGCAGCGCGCCGGTGCGGGAGCGGAACAGCAGGTCGTTGAGGCAGTGCCCGAACTTGCTGACCATCAGCACGATCCGCATCCGGTCGCTCGCCCGGTGGATCTGCCACTCCATCCGGAAGGAGTCCCCGATCGCGGCGAAGCTGGCGCGCAGCTTGTCCACGGTGACCGTGGCGTCCGCCGAGAAGTGGACGCGCATGAAGAAGAGACCGGTGTCGTGGTCGCCGAACTGCTGGCTGTCCTCGATGTTGCAGCCGGTCATGAAGAGGTAGCTCGACACGGCGTGCACGATGCCCTGCTTGTCGGGGCAGGACAGGGTGAGGACGTACTGCTCGGCGGCGGTGTCCGAGGCAGCGGATACGGATTCGGCGGGCTGCGGCGCGGTCATCCCCGTAGGGTGCCACACCGTCCGCAGGTCACGCCGATCTGGTCATGATGCGGAGCACGTCCAGGGAGCGCGGCGGGGTGTCGGGGTCCTCCGCGTCGTTGGTGGCGAGCATCACATGGGCCTCGCGGGCGGCGACGACCGCCTCCTGCCAGCCCGGATGCTCCAGGTAGGCGGAGACGGGGGCGTCCGCGCCTATCTGGTGCATGATGCGCAGCACCCGCAGCGCGGCGACGTCCACGAGGGCGGCCTCCGCGGAGTCGCGGAAGATCGTCCCCACGTATTTCTCGGCGGACCAGTTGTCCAGCCAGGTGTCCTCGACCAGGCGGTACACGGCGTCGGTGACGTCGCCGTACCCTTCCCGGCCGGCGAGCCAGCACTCGTGGTGGAAGACGGGGTCGGAGAGCATGTGCAGCGCCGAGCGCACGTTGCTGCGCCAGCGCCACCACGGCATGTCGTTGAGCGGCATGCCGCCCATGGTGGAGGAGCGACGGCCGCGACGGGAAGTGTTCTCCGAACCTTGCTGCACGGTTGCCGATCGTACGTTCCCTCCCCGGGGCCGTGCGCGGCCCCCCGTAATTCACCTCCACGTCACCGTGCGTCGACCGCCCCGCACCGAGGCGTTACCCGGGGACCGCAAAGGTTCATGCCCATGACCGGATGGCGACGCCTCACCTCCCCCCGCCCCTACAGGTTCCTCACAACGGTGGCGGCCGGGGCGCTGCTGATGTCCGGCTGCGGCGTCGTTCCTGGAGCCTCGGGGGGATCCAGGGAGCCCGTTACCGTGATGACCTGGGCCCCCGACACCACCGGCACCGACACCGTGAACATGGCGGGCATGCCCGCCATGGCGAGGACCTACGCACGCTGGATCAACGAGAACGGCGGGATCGACGGCCACGAGCTGCGGGTGCTCACCTGCAACGAGCAGGACACCTCGGCCGGGGCCTCGAAGTGCGCCCGGCGGGCGGCCGACGCGGAGGTGGCCGCGGTCGTCGGCTCGTACAGCCGGCACGGGCGGGCGTTCCTCGCGCCCCTGGAGGCGGCCGGGATCCCGTACATCGGCGGGTACGGCGCCTCGTCCGACGAGTTCACCAGCTATCTCTCCTACCCGGTCAACGGCGGGCAGCCGGCGCTCATGGCGGGCAACGGCGAGCAGCTGGCGGCCAGTTGCGAGCGGGTGTCGCTCGTGCGGCCCGACACGCTGGTCGGCGACAGCATGCCCGGCCTCCTCGACGCGGCCCTCGGCCGGAGCGACCGCCCGGCGCCGTACGACATCAGTGCGGCGGAGGGAGCCACCTCGTACGACTCCGAGGCGGCCAGGGCTCTCGACAAGGCGGGCGACGGCTGTGTGACCGCGGTGCTCGGCCAGGGCACGGAGACGTTCTTCGACTCCTTCCGCCGGCTCGAACCCGAGGGCAGCGAGGTGCGGATCTCGTCCGTGCTCGGCAGCGTCGGGCAGGGCCTCATCAACCGGTCGGGCGGCCCGTCCAGCCCCTTCGAGGGGGCCCTCGTCACGGGCTGGTACCCGGAGTCCGGGGACTCGCGCTGGAACGAGATGCGGGAGGTGATCGGGAAGTACGCCTTCGGGGACAACCGGATCGACCCCACGGACCCGGGCGTGCAGACGACGTGGATCGCCTACACCGCGCTCAGGGCGGTCGTCGAGGCGATGGACCGGCCCGACATCACGGCGGGCGGGATCTCCGTCAGCCTCAACCGCGGTACCGAGGTGGACACCGGCGGCCTGACCCCGGTCCTGCGCTGGCGCTTCCAGGACATGGTCGGCACGGCCGCCTACGGGCGCATCGTCAACGGCCGGGTGACGTTCCAGGTGGTCCGCCAGGGGCGGCTGACCGCGGAGAAGAAGGGCTTCGTGGACGTCACGGAGACCCTCGTGGACGCCCGGCCCGGCGGCTGACGGCCACCCGGCCGCCCCGCCTCCGGCTCCCCGGCGGCCGCCGGGGAACCGCTCGCCGCCGCGTCAGAGCTGCGTGGGGGCCCGCTCGGTGAGCCCGTACTTCCGCGCGATGGCGTTCCACAGCCCGGAGGCCTTGCGCTTCTGGATGGTCGCGTCGCTGCTCGACGCACCGGCCTTGGCGGTCGCGTCGGTCGAACGGGCCTTGCCGCCCTTGCAGACCTTCTTGTTGTCCTTGGCCTGGCCCGCCCACGTGGCGTAGTGGTCGTCGGCCTCCGCCGACGCCTGCCACGCCTTGGTGAGGGAGTCCTTCAGCTCGGCGTTCTTCGGGAGCTGGTCGACGCTCAGCGCCTCCAGCCGGGTCACCAGGCCCCGGCGCTGCGTCGCGGCGCCCTTCAGGTCGGTGGCCGCCTGGTCGAGTTCGCGGCAGGTCTTGATCTTCTCCACGGCGCTGATCACGGCCGAGCGGCTGTTGTTGCTGTCCGCGAGGAGCTTGTCGAGCTCCTGGGCCTGGGGCTCGGCGGGGTCGTCGGCGGCCTTCGGGGACGCCTCGCCCGCGGATGAGCTCTGCGCGGCCACCGGCTGCTTGTCGTCCGAGGTCTTGTCGTCGCCCCCGCTCATCAGGGCTCCGGCGCCCAGCCCGATGACGGCGCAGCCGACGACGACCGCCGCGATGAGCGGGATGTGCGCGGACCGCCTGCGCGGCTCGTCACCGCCCTGGTCCTGCCCGCCCGCGTCGTGGCCGCCGTGTCCGCCGTGGAAGCCCTGGGGGCCCGGCTGGTACGCCTGCGGCGGCTGCTGGGCGGCCGACGGCCCCGGTTGGGGCCGTCGCTGCTGCGGGGGCCCGTCGAAGCGGGGCATCTGCTGCGTGGCGCCCGCGGGCTCGTCGCTGCGGAAGAGGCTGTCGAACTCCGCGGGCGGCTGCCGGTCACCGGGGGCTCCCGGCCGGATCCCGTACGGGGCGCCGCCGGGGACCGGGGGTATGTACTGGGTCGCGTCGGCGTCGGACGACTGGCCGGAGGCGCCGGAGGACTGCCCCAGGTACTGGGTGGACTCCGCCTGGCGCTCGGGCGGCAGTCCCCCGGGGAGGGGGCCGCCGGGGACGGGCGCGATGTACTGCGTGGCGTCCGCGTCCCCGCCCTGCCCCATGCCGTGCCCGGTGGGCGCGGCCTCGGGAGGCAGGGGCTGGGCGTACTGCTGCTGGTGGTACCCGTCCTGCTGGTACGACTCCTGCTGGTAGGGGCCGGGCTGGGCGGCGTACGGCTGCTGCGGGGGCTGGTACTGCCCCTGCTGCTGGTAGCCACCCTGCTGGTGCTGCTCCGGTGGCAGCTGCCCCGGACCGTCCTGGTGCGCGGCGCCCGGCCCCCAGGGCTGGCCCCACGGCTGGCCGCCGGCGGGGGCGGCCTGGTCCGGCTGCCCGCTCGCCGGACCCCCCGGGGTCCAGGGGGCACCACCCTCCGCGGGCAGCACGACACCTTCGTGCGCGGGCCGTACAGCGGGAAGCTGCCGCTCGTCACCCTGTCCGCTCTGCGTCACCGGGACTCCTACGTGTGAACCTATGGAATCGTCGGCTCACGCTACCGGGTGTCCGGAGCCCGGCGCCAAGCGCCCAGGAGCGCTCACCACCCCTTCACACCGCGGGTAACACATGCGGCACCCACGGCGCTGTTCATGGTCAACTCGCCGAATACGCCGGTCAGGCGGCCTGCAACTCCAGCCTGGCGCCGAACTCCCGTACCGCGGGCCGGTCGGCGTAAGGCTCCAACCGCTGCTGGAGGTCGTCGAGATATTCGGCACCCCGGCTGGAGCGGACCGTACCCAGCAGTTCCATCGCCCGCAGCCCCGTGTGGCAGGCCTGCTCGACCTCGCGCTGCTGCACCTGCGCCGTGGCCAGGAGCACCAGGCCGATGCCACGGCGCCGGGTGCGGGACTCCGGGAGGGCGGCCAGGGCCTCCTTCGCCCGGCGGGCGGCCGGCTCGGCCTGTCCCAGGTCACGGTGGCAGTGGGCCAGTTCGTCGGCGAGGTAGCCCGCGTCGAAGTGGCTGATCCAGTCCGGGTCGTCGCCCTTCTCCGGGTCGGCCTGGTCCAGCGCGGCCAGCGCCCGGGCGGCCGCGGCCTGGCAGGTGCGGGCGTCGCCCATCAGCGCGTGCCCCCGGGCCTCCGCCGCGTGGAACATCGCCTCCGCCCGCGGGGTCACCCGGCCCCGCGCCCCTTCCTGCGCGGCCCGCGCCAACTGGGCGATCTCACGCGGGTTTCCGAGCTGGGCCGCCAGGTGGCTCATCGACGCGGCCAGCACATAGCCCCCGTACGCCCGGTCGCCGGCCGCCTGGGCCAGCCGCAGCGCCTGGATGTAGTACCGCTGGGCGAGGCCGGGCTGGCCGGTGTCCACGGCCATGTACCCGGCGAGCTCCGTGAGCCGGGCGACCGCGCCGAACAGCTCACGGCCGACCGATTCGCGGTACGAGCCCGAAAGCAGCCCGGACACCACGCTGTTGAGGTAGTGCACCAGGACGGGCCGCACATGTCCGCTGCCGAAGCGGTGGTCCAGGTCGACGAGCGCGGCCGTCATCGCCCGCACCGCCGCCACGTCCGGCATCCCGACCCTGCTCCCGGCCGTCCGCGCCACCTGCGGGTCGGCGCCCGTGATCAGCCAGTCACGGCTGGGCTCGACCAGGGCGGAGGCGGCCACCGCCGATCCGGACAACAGGTCGCGGCGGCCCACGTCGCTGCGCCAGAGCTCGCAGACCTGCTCGACGGCACCGAGCACGGTCGGCGCGAACTGCAGGCCGACGCCGGAGGCCAGGCTCTTGCCGTTGGCCATGCCGATCTCGTCGATCGTGACCGTGCGGCCGAGTTTGCGCCCGATCGCCTCGGCGATGATCCCCGGCGCTCTCCCGCGCGGCTGCTGCCCCCGCAGCCAGCGGGCCACGGAGGTCTTGTCGTAGCGCAGGTCGAGCCCCCGCTCCGCCCCGACCATGTTGACCCGGCGGGCGAGACCGGCGTTGGAGCACGCCGCCTCCTGGATGAGCGTCTGGAGCCGTTCGTTCGGCTGGCGGGCGACGAGAGGCCTGGCTGCCATGTTTCCCCCTGAGACCGCAGTGATCCGACGACGGGATCACTGCCCGGCACGACACAAGAAATGCGCATATTCATCTGTATCGGGTACGAGCGGTGGCGAGTTGGCACAGTTCTGCACCTGGTTACCCGCACATCGGTGCCTTTCCTCCCACGCGCCCCCGGCCGTGCACCCGTGCGCCCCGCGTGCAGGATCGATCCCTCCGGAAGGGCGCACGCGCGCCCGTAACCCCTGTCGGCAAAGGGAGTTGAGCGGGGCGTGGAAGAGCTCATCGGAGTGACGGAAGCCGCCCGGGTCCCCCAACAGCGAGGTGAACAGCTGCTCGACGCCGCCGCCTGGTACGCCGGGGAACGCCGCTGGGACGTGTTTCCCGGCACCTGGCTCGTGGCCGCCGGAGGGACGGAGCGCTGCTCGTGCGGTGACGCCGGCTGCGCCGCTCCCGGGGCCCATCCGGACCGGCCCGACTGGGCGGGGCTGGCGACCGGCAGCGCCGCCGCCGCGCGCCGGATGTGGTCGAGGCAGCCCGGGGCGTCGGTCCTCCTGCCGGCCGGCCGGACCTTCGACGCCCTGGACGTGCCGGAGCCCGCCGGCTTCCTGGCGCTGGCGCGGATGGAGCGGATGGGCCTCGCTCCGGGCCCCGTGACCCGCACCCCGGACCGGCGGATGCTGTTCTTCGCCCTGCCGGGCGCGGCGGCCCAGGCTCCCGCGCTCGTACGGGAGCTGGGCTGGGACAGTGCCGCGATCGGCCTGGTGGGGCGCGGCGAGGGGCACTACGTGGCCGCGCCGCCGACCCGGGTGGCCGGCCGCGGCGCGGTGCAGTGGGCCCGCCGCCCCTCCCGCGCCGATCTGTGGCTGCCCGACGCGGACCAGCTGATCAGCCCGCTGGCGTACGCCTGCGCGCGGGAGGCGGCCGACGCCCGTACCCGTCTTTCGTAGGGTGGTCCCCACACGCGGGGATATCGAAAGGCAGTGCCATGCCGGACCAGGTGGAGAGTGCGGGCGGGACCGACACGGCGGGCGTGGCCGCGGCGCCACGGCCCGCCGTACGGGTGGAGGGGCTGTGGAAGCGGTTCGGGGAGCAGGTCGCGGTCGCCGGGATCGATCTCGACCTGCCCGCGGGCAAGTTCATCGGCCTGGTCGGCCCCAACGGCGCGGGGAAGACGACCACGCTCTCGATGGTGACCGGGCTGCTCAGGCCCGACATGGGGCGGATCGAGATCGGCGGCCACGACGTATGGCGTGACCCGGTCGAGGTGAAGTCCCGGATCGGGGTGCTGCCGGAGGGCCTGCGCCTCTTCGAGCGGCTCTCCGGGCGCGAACTCCTCGGTTACACCGGGCGGTTGCGCGGACTTCCGGGCGCCGAGGTGGACAAGCGGGCCACCCAGCTCCTGGACGTACTGGACCTCGCCGGCTCGCAGCACAAGCTGGTCGTCGACTACTCCACCGGCATGCGCAAGAAGATCGGGCTGGCGTCCGCGCTGCTGCACAACCCCGAGGTGCTGTTCCTCGACGAGCCGTTCGAGGGCGTCGACCCTGTGTCGGCGCAGACCATCCGGGGGGTGCTGGAGCGCTACACGCGTTCCGGAGCGACCGTGGTGTTCTCCAGCCATGTGATGGAGCTCGTCGAGTCCCTGTGCGACTGGGTGGCCGTCATGGCGGCGGGCCGGATCCGCGCCCAGGGCACGCTGACCGAGGTGCGCGGGGACGCGGCCTCGCTCCAGGACGCCTTCCTGGAGCTCGTCGGCGCGGGCGCCCGGGACACCGGTGACTCCCTGGACTGGCTGGGCGGTGCCCGATGACGGTGCTGGACGCCCCCGCGGGTTCCGCCGTCCCGGCCGTGCCCGGCCGTGGCATCGTCCCCGTCTTCGTACGGCTCAAGCTGACGCTCCTGCGCAACGGCCTGCGCCAGTCGTCCGGGCGGCGGGCCGCCTACATCGCCTCCCTCGTCGTCACCCTGCTGTTCGCGGTGGCCCAGGTGATCGGCCTGATCGCGCTCCGCGGCCATGCGCAGGCGGGCACCCTGGTGGTGCTGCTGACGGCGGTCGTGGCGCTCGGCTGGGCGGTGATGCCGCTGTTCTTCCCGAGCGGTGACGAGACCCTGGACCCGAGCCGGCTGGTGATGCTGCCGTTGCGGCCCCGCCCGCTGATCGGGGCGCTGCTGGTGTCCTCGCTGATCGGGATCGGGCCGCTCTTCACGCTCGCCCTGGCCCTGGGCTCGGTGATCGCGGTGGCGCACGGCGCCGCCGCCGTGGCCTTCGGTGTGCTCGCCGTGCCGCTGACGCTGCTGATCTGTGTGGCGCTGGCCCGGTCCGTCGCCACGGCCAACATCCGGCTGCTGACCTCGCGCAAGGGCCGCGACCTGGCGGTGCTCAGCGGGCTGGTGATCGCGGTGGGCATCCAGTTCGTGAACTTCGGCGCGCAGCGTCTGGGCCGGGCGGGCGGGCTGTCCTCGCTGGAACCGCTCGCGGACGTGGTGCGCTGGCTGCCGCCGGCCTCGGCTCCGGGCGCCGTGGGGTCCGCATCCGAAGGGGCGTACGGGACGGCGCTCGGCCAGCTGCTGGTCACCGTGCTCGCGCTGGGCGGCCTGATGTGGCTGTGGCAGCGGAGCCTGGTGAAGCTGATGACGTCGCCGGACGGCTCCACGCTCGCCGCCGCCGAGCCGTCGGCCCGCAGGGCGGGCGGGGACGGCTCCCGCTCCGGGCTCTTCTCACTGCTCCCCGAGGGGCGCACGGCCCCGGTGATGCAGCGGAGCCTGCGCTATGTCGTACGCGATCCGAAGACCAAGGCGTCCTGGGTGACGGCGCTGGCGATCGGCATGATCGTGCCGGTGCTCAACGCGGTGCAGGGGTCCGGGTCGGTCTACTTCGCGTGCTTCGCCGCGGGGATGCTCGGCATGCAGATGTACAACCAGTTCGGGCAGGACACCTCCGCCTTCTGGATGGTGGCGCTGTCGGTCTCCTCGACCAGGGACGCCTATCTCGAACTCCGGGCGCGGGCCCTGGCGCTGCTGCTGATCACCCTCCCGTACACGGTCCTGGTGACGGTGGTGACGGCCGCGGTGCTCGGGAACTGGACGGCGCTGCCGGGGGCCATGGGGCTGTCGTTCGCCCTGCTGGGCGCGATGCTGGCGACGGGCGCTCTGGCCTCGGCGCAGTTCCCGTACTCCATCCCGCAGGACGGCGCGTTCAAGAACGTCGTGCCGGGCCAGGCCGGGCTCGCCTGGATCTCCATCTTCGGCGGGATGATCGCGGCCGCGGTGCTCAGCGGTCCCGTGATCGCCCTGACGATCTGGCTGCATGTGGCGGACCACCAGGACCAGTTGTGGCTGCTGCTGCCGGTGGGCGCGGTGTACGGGGCGTTCATCGGGTGGCTGGGCGTACGGCTGGCGGCACCGCGCGCGGCGGGCCGGCTCCCGGAGATCCTGGCGGCGGTGAGCAAGGGCTGAGGGCGGCCGCCGGGCGCTCAGGGACTGACGGCTTCCCTGTCGTCCCGGAACCCGTCGCCGAGGCGCTCCAGGAAGGGCTCCACCGCCCTGCGCCAGTCCTCCGGCCGGTCGTAGTGGACGAGATGGCCGGCGTCCTCCACCTCCGCGTACTGCCCGCGCGGCAGGACGCGGACCATCTCCTGGGCCTCGGCCCTGCCCAGCTCGCCGTCGATCCCGCGCAGCACGAGGGTGGGGCAGCGCACCTGCGCCAGCTCCTCCCAGTGGGCGTCGTACACCCAGGTGGCCCGGGACGTCAGCATCTGCTCCTGGGAGAAGACGGGCCGCCAGCCGTCGGAGCTCTCGGCCATCACCTCCGCGAAGAACTCACCGCGCGAGGGGTTGGGCCGCTCCACCCAGGGGTCGTCCTCGCCGAACCACTTCCGTACGTCGGCGAGCGTCGCGAAGGGGAGCGGCCAGGAGTTGAACCAGTCCTGCCACTCGCGCTGCGAGGCCGCTCCCAGCGCGGACGCCCGCATGTCGCAGATGACCAGGGCCTTGACGAGGTCGGGGCGCTTCGCGGCGAGCTGCCAGGCGGTGAGCGCGCCCATCGAGTGCCCGATCAGGGTGACCGGGCCGAGGTCGAGCTGTTCGATCGCGGCCTCGGCGTCCGCGACGTAGGCGTCACGGGTGTACGACCCGTCGGCCGGCTTGTCGCTGCGCCCGTGGCCGCGCTGATCGAGACCGACCGGCCGGTGCCGCTCGGAGAGCCAGCGGGCGGTGGAGGCCCAGTGCGTGGCCCGGCCCATCAGCCCGTGGAGCATTAACACCCCGGGGGCGTGCCCGGCCTCCGCGCGCCCTTTGGGCGGATCGGCGAACTCCCAGGCCGCGAGGCGTACACCGTCCGATCCGGTCACATCGATGCGCCGCACCATAGGTTCTGGCACCCCCTTCTCGTCCTCGATCACCGTGTGCGTGCCCGCCAGACTATCGAACCTTTATTCGAAAACTCGCTTCCGGCTCGCAACATCCCACGTTTGAGTGACAGCGGTTCAGGATTGGCGACGGCCCCTCAGGGGAGACCTTCACCGGGAAGCGGACCACTCGGGGACAGGGGTCCGCGGGGACTGACCTCGAGAGCTCGGGGCTCCAGGTCAGCACAGGGGAGGACCGGCCCCGGCGCCCTCGGGCGGCGGGGCCTTCCGCCGTCGCGGAACGAATGGGTCCGCGCTCAGGGCGGGTCATGGAGAGGGCTCGGCGGCCGGTCACCGGAGCGGGCCGACGGGTCGCCGGAACAGCCCGGCGGGCCACCGGAGCGGGGCCGAGGCCCTCCGGGGCGATTCGAACAGGGGCACCGGAAAGCCCGGCAGCCACCTCATGGTGCACGTGCCAGTGCGACGGGCGCATTCCCTGCTCCCTCCCCGACCGCGCGGCAGCCTCTGCCGGCACCCTCAGGTCATATGCCTGGCCACAGCCTGGCACGCGTTTCGCCCGGGCGCTGCGATTCCGGACGGAAAACGGAAAGCGGGCTTACCCGCCCACATCTGCACGTGCATCCGCACCGGCGCCTGCACGTGCGGGCAGGTCACCGGTGCGCATGAACGCGCTGCTCAGCGCTTTGCGACGAAGACGTGCGAGGCGACCTCGGCGTCCAGCTCGGCCGCCTCACCGCTGGAACCGACCAGCACCCCGCCCGCCGATTCCGTCACGCTGACGACCGAACCGGGCTGCACGCCCGCCCGCCGCAGCGAATACATCAGCTGTGCGTCGGTCTGGATCGGCTCCCCGATCCGGCGCACCACCACGGTCTTGCCCTCCGAGCCCGGGTCCAGCTCGGCCAGGCTCACCATGCTCTCGTCCAGGAACGGATCGGCCTCGGACTTCTCGCCCAGCTCCTCCAGTCCCGGGATCGGATTCCCGTACGGAGACTCCGTCGGGTGCCGCAGCAGCTCCAGAACCCGGCGCTCCACGGCCTCGCTCATCACGTGTTCCCAGCGGCAGGCCTCGGCGTGGACCTGCTCCCACTCCAGGCCGATGACGTCGACGAGCAGACACTCGGCGAGGCGGTGCTTGCGCATCACCCGCGTCGCCAGCCGGCGCCCCTCCTCGGTCAGCTCCAGATGGCGGTCGCCCGCGACCTGGACCAGCCCGTCCCGCTCCATACGCGCCACCGTCTGGCTGACCGTCGGACCGCTCTGGTCCAGCCGTTCGGCGATGCGGGCGCGCATGGGGACCACGCCTTCCTCTTCGAGCTCGAGGATGGTGCGGAGATACATCTCCGTTGTATCGATCAGTCCGGACATACGTGCCCCTCGATGCTGTGACATGAAGTCGTCGTGCGATGGCCCTGCACCAATTCTGACGCATGGCACCGACAACCGTGCCCCGCCGTCGGGAGTCCGTCCCCACGGCCCGCCCCGAGCGCTATTGACAGCCCACTGGTCCAGACCGCAACGTGATCCGCGACACGGGCACCGCACGGACCCCCGCCCCGCCCCACACCCCCGCAGGAAAGGCCTCCTCGATGAGCGACAGCAAGCTCGCCGGTCAGTTCTTCGACGCAGCGATCGGCCTGCTGGAGCGGGTGCGCGACGAGGAGTCCGGATCGATCGCCGCCGCGGGGGCCGCCATCGCCGACACCGTCGCCGCGGGCGGCCGGCTCTTCGCGTTCGGTGCCGGGCACTCCTCGCTCGCCGCCCAGGACGTCGTCTACCGCGCGGGCGGACTGGCCCTGATGAACCTGCTCGCCGTACCGGGCACCGTCGGCGTCGACGTCATGCCGGCCACACTCGGCTCCGCGCTGGAGCGGGTGGACGGCCTGGCGAGCGCCGTGCTCGACTCCAGCCCCGCCCGGGCCGGCGACCTCCTGGTGATCATCTCCCTGTCCGGGCGCAACGCACTGCCCGTGGAGATGGCGCAGAACGCCCGGGCGCTCGGGCTGACGGTCGTCGGCGTCACCTCGGTCGCGTACACGACGGGCACCAGGTCCCGGCACGTCTCGGGCGGATTCCTCCGGGACCACTGCGACATCGTGCTCGACAGCAAGATCGCGATCGGTGACGCGGAGCTGAGCGCGGAGGGCGTCGAGGCGCCGTTCGCACCCGCGTCGACCGTCGTCACCAGCGCCCTGATGCAGGCCATGATGGCCACCGCGGCGGAGGAGCTCGTCGCCCGGGGGATCGAGCCGCCGCTGCTGCGCTCGGGCAACGTCGACGGCGGCCACGAGTGGAACGGGCGCGTGATGCGGGAGTACGGCGACCGCATCTTCTACCGGCACTGAGCGACCCGGGGCCGGCCGGCGCCCCGCACGGCCCTGCGTCGCACGGCCCGGCGCCGAGGCGCTGTGCCCCGCCCCCCTCAGGCCCCCGGCTCCGCCGTCAGCCGGGCCAGATCGACCGCCGAGGCGACCCGGACCGCCACACTCTCCGCGTACATCACGTCGGGCCGTTCGAACGCGCCCCGGCTCGCCGCCCGCAGGAACGTCACCACGCCCAGCGTCCGTCCCCGGCTCCGCAGCACCGCGCACAGCGCGTGCACCGAGTCGCCCGGCCACTGGTGCTCCACCGCCCACGCCTCCCCCGCACCCGCCGGCGCCACGGCACGGACGGAGCCCGTACGCTCCACGGCCTGGAGGGCCGGATGCCCCGGCGTGTACCGCACGGGGAGCGAGCCGCCGGAGACCGGCAGGCACGGCCCCGGGGCGTCGGACGGCGTGGACGCGGCCCGTACGAGCTTCTCCCCCACCGCCTGGTCCTCCAGCAGGTCGACCACCACATGGTCGGCGAACCCCGCCAGGGCGTAGTCCAGCGACGTCGTCGCCGCCTCCATGGGGTCCTCGCACTCCGACGCCTGGCGGGCCGCCCGGTGCAGCTGGTTGGAGCGGAACCGCACCCGGTTCGCGTCCTGCTCGGCGAGCTTCGCCGCCGTGACGTCCCGGAACAGCCATCCCACCCCCAGCGGCACGGGTTCCTCCGCCAGCGGCGAGGCCAGCCGCAGGAACCCGCTGCGCCAGCAGCGCCGTCGCTCGCCCTCGGCGGTCCGCAGGGTCACCCACAGCTCGGCCGGCGCGGACGGCGCGCCCTCGGCCAGCACATGCTGGAGCGCGCCCTCCAGGTCCTCGACGCCCCGGACGATCAGCTCGCCCAGCGGGCGCCCCAGCAGCGTGGTGCGCCCGCCGCCCAGCGCCCGCGCGGCGTACGCGTTGACCACGGTCGGGCGCAGGTCGACGTCGACGGCGACGACACCCCAGGACGCGTCCTCGAACAGGGCCTCGCTGAGCGCGATGGACCGCTCCAGGTCGATCTGCGCGTGCACCTCGCTGAACGCGCAGTACACCCCGGCGGGCTTCCCGTCCTCACCGCGCACCCCCGACGACTGGGTCCGCACGAGGACACGCCCGCCGTCCTTGCGCAGCAGCGCGAACTCGTGGACCTGCCGCCCCGGCGCCTCCATCACGGCCAGCAGCCGCCCCTGCACGTCCCCGGCGTCCGCGCGCCGCACGGCCCACCCCGCGAATCCCCGCCGTCCGACGGCCTCGGCGGCGGTCCAGCCGAGGATCCGCTCGGCCTCACGGTTCCAGTGGGTGATGGTGCCCTGGGCGTCGAACGCGCAGAGCGCGGCGTCCATGCCGTCGAGCAGCGCGGCGAGAAGCCGGGACCCCGGGATCGCGGCCGCCGACGGCTCCCTCCCGGGATCGCCCCCGGGGTCGTTGCCGGGGTCGTTCCCCGGGTCCTCGTCGGGTCCGAGTGCGTCGGTGGTCCCGGTGCTCCTGGAAGCACTCACTCCGTACCTCCCGCAGGGCGTATTCCGCTTCGCTTTCCGCATTGCCGCACGTCAGACCATTGAACTCGAACGTGAGCCACCACACAGCCACTTCCAGGAAATCCGGTGTCCACCGAGGGATCCGTTAATTCGCTTGTGTCGTGCCGGGGGGCGTTCCTAGGCTGTGGGCAGCGAAGAAAGGAGGTGTTCCGGAAGTGATTTCTTCTCGGACTCGTGAGGTGGCTGCGGGCTGACGCCCGTCGTCGCGCTCTTTGCAGTGCAGGCCGGACGCCGGCCAATCCCAAGCAGTCACCGACCCGCAGGCTCGCCGGTAAGTCCGGCCGGCTCCTCCGCAAGGAGGGACCAGAGCCTGCGGGTTTCTGCGTGTACGGGGCGGGAGCGGGGCGGGCCGCTCACGGGCAGAGGCGCTCCACGTGCCAGTCCGCGGCCGGGGTCTCGCGGACGTAGCGGAGCCGGTCGTGCAGGCGGTTCTCGCGGCCCTGCCAGAACTCGATCGCGTCCGGTACGACGCGGAAGCCGCCCCACTGCGGCGGTGCGGGGACCTTCTCGCCCTCCGGGTAGCGGGCGGCGAGCTCCTCGTAGCGGTCGACCAGCTCCTGGCGGGAACCGACCACCGTCGACTGGTCGCTGGCCCAGGCGCCCAGCTGGGAGCCGTGGGGGCGGGTGCGGAAGTACGCGACGGTCTCCTCGCGCCCGACGCGGGCCGCGGTGCCGGTGACGATGACCTGGCGGGCGAGCGGGTGCCAGGGGAAGAGCAGCGAGACGTACGGGTTCGCCGTGAGCTCGCGTCCCTTGCGGGATCCGTAGTTGGTGAAGAAGACGAAGCCGCGGTCGTCGTAGTGCTTGAGCAGGACGGTCCGGGACGACGGGCGGCCTCCGGGGCCGACCGTGGAGACCACCATCGCGTTCGGCTCGTGCAGCGCGCCGCCCCCGGCGACCTGGCGGAACCAGTGGGCGAACTGGTCCATGGGGTCCGCGGCGAGGTCCTTCTCGCTGAAGTCCTCGGAGCGGTACTGCTCGCGCATCGCGGCCGGATCGGTGGTGCAATCGGATGACGGGACGCGAGAGGAGGCGGAAGCGGAGGACGGAGTGGCATCTGCTGTGGGCACGGGGCCATCCTGCCGCAGCGGGCCGGAATCCCCCAGGGAGGGGCTCGATCCCCGGTCCGCGAGCCGCGCGGGCTGTGCCGGACGTCACCCTTCCCCGCGTCGTGGTAACCCGCCAGTATCGTGGAACGGCCTCCGTGGCCGTGTCGCAGCCGCCGAGTCGAGGGAGCCGCCCGATGTCCGACTTCGTACCCGGACTTGAAGGAGTCGTCGCGTTCGAGACGGAGATCGCCGAACCCGACAAGGAAGGCGGCTCGCTCCGCTACCGAGGCGTCGACATCGAGGACCTCGTCGGTCATGTGTCGTTCGGCAACGTCTGGGGTCTGCTGGTGGACGGGGCGTTCAACCCCGGTCTGCCGCCGGCCGAGCCGTTCCCGATCCCCGTGCACTCCGGCGACATCCGGGTCGACGTGCAGTCCGCGCTGGCCATGCTGGCCCCGGTGTGGGGCCTGAAACCGCTGCTCGACATCGATGCCCAGCAGGCGCGCGACGACCTCGCCCGCGCCGCCGTGATGGCCCTGTCGTACGTCGCCCAGTCGGCCCGTGGCCAGGGGCTGCCGATGGTCCCGCAGAGCGAGATCGACAAGGCGGAGTCCGTGGTGGAGCGGTTCATGATCCGCTGGCGCGGTGAGCCGGACCCGAAGCACGTCAAGGCCGTCGACGCCTACTGGACGTCGGCCGCCGAGCACGGGATGAACGCCTCGACGTTCACCGCCCGTGTCATCGCCTCGACCGGCGCGGACGTCTCGGCGGCGCTGTCCGGGGCGGTCGGCGCGATGTCGGGCCCGCTGCACGGCGGGGCCCCGTCCCGGGTGCTCGGCATGATCGAGGAGATCGAGCGGACGGGCGACGCCCGGGCGTACGTGAAGCAGGCGCTGGACAAGGGTGAGCGGCTGATGGGCTTCGGCCACCGCGTCTACCGCGCCGAGGACCCCCGGGCCCGCGTCCTGCGCCGTACGGCCCGTGAGCTGGCCGCACCGCGCTTCGAGGTGGCGGAGGCCCTGGAGAAGGCGGCCCTGGAAGAGCTCCACGCCCGCCGCCCGGACCGGGTGCTGGCGACGAACGTCGAGTTCTGGGCGGCGATCGTGCTGGACTTCGCGGAGGTCCCGGCGCACATGTTCACGTCGATGTTCAGCTGCGCCCGCACGGCGGGCTGGTCGGCGCACATCCTGGAGCAGAAGCGGACGGGCCGCCTGGTGCGCCCCTCGGCGACGTACGTCGGCCCCGGCACCCGCGACCCCCGCTCGATCGAGGGCTACGACCAGCTGGCGGACCTGGGGAACTGAGCGCGAACGCCCGGTCGGCCGTTTCACGTACACGGGGGCGAGGCGCTACGGAACGTGCGCCTCGCCCCGGCCCGTTGCGGGAGCCGTCGGCGAACCGGCCCTCGACACCGCCGGACGTCCGCGGCGGGCCCTCCGTTCCTCGGCCGTGAGGACGCGGAGTGTCCGTAGCCCGTACAGAGCCAGCAGCGGTTTGACGAGGATCCACTCGCCGGGGCGGTAGTCGTCCGCGCGCACCAGCCGTGCCGCGAGGTCGGGGCGCTGCCGCCGAAGGTACGCGCGGGCCTTGAGCGCGTGAGCCGGCTGGGAGACGATCTTGATGCGGTCCACGTCCTCGACGAGTGGGATCACGTTCGTGATGTTCTCCCACGTCGTCCCGCTCCGGTCCTCGACGAGTACGGTGCCGTCGAACCCGAGCACCGACGTCGCGTAGTCGACCATCAGCCGGGCCTCGCGGCGTCGCCGCCGACCGCGCCGCCGCTGAAGACCACGCGGGTGTCCTGAGCGCCGTCACCCGTGACGGAGCGGATCCCGGCGCGGACGCGCCACCGGTTGATCGCGTTCGCCGTGGTCTGCGGATTCCGGTATCCCAGGACCACCACGGCCTCCGAAACCCCGGCGCCGTCCCCCACGAGAGTGCGGGACCAGCGCCGGTGCAGCCACTCGCCCCAGGCCAGAGCCGCGATCCCGGCCGTCGCGAGTCCCGTAAGTCGTCGCATGCGGCGACTTTAGGGGGCGGGACCAGGGCGTGTCCCCCCGACGCGTGGTCCTCGGCCCAGCTCCCCGTCCAGCAGGGCGGCCCACTGGGTGACCACCCTCTCGCGGCGCGCGCCGTCGTCCGTCAGCAGGTTGGCGAGGCCGAGGCCGCGGGCCATGTCGAGGAGGCCCTGGACCGTCTCGCGTACGCCGGGGCGGGATTCGTCCGCGCCGAGGAGTTCCACGGCGATGCGGTGGGTCTCGCGGCCCACGCGGGCTTCGAGTTCGGTGACCCGGGGCCTCAGCTGGGCCTCGTTGGAGGCGGCGACCCAGAGTTGGAGCGCGGCCCGGAACAGCGGGCCCGTGTAGAGGTCCACGAGGGCGGCGACCACCGCCGTGCGGCCCTGGACGGGCAGGGCGCGCAGGGCGGCGGAGCGTTCCTCGGCGACGTACTCGACGGCGCCGGTGAAGAGGTCCTCGCGGGTGGGGAAGTGGTGCTGGGCCGCGCCGCGTGAGACCCCCGCGCGTTCGGCGACGACGGAGACCGTGGAGCCCGCCCAGCCGTGTTCGGCGAGGCAGGCGACCGCGGCTTCGAGCAGCCGTTGCCGGGTGGCGCGGCTGCGGTCCTGCTTGGGGGACTTGGCGGAGGACTTCGCGGCGGGAGGGTTCGCGGCGGGGGTTCTGGGGGGTGTCACAGCACCCATGGGGGATCCCGTCGTTCCAGGAAGGCCGTCATCCCCTCCCGTGCGTCGTCGGAGGCGAAGAGCGCTGCCGAGCGGGCGATGAGGTCTTCGGCGTGACTGTCGAAACTCTTCAGCACAGTAGCCGTGACCAGCTCCTTGGAGGCTTTCAGCCCCTGGGGCGAGGCTCTGCGGAGTCCGTCGAGTACCGGTTCGAGTGCCTTGTCCACCTCCTCGGGTCCGGCGGCGAGCGTGATGAGGCCGATCCGGGCGGCTTCGGCCGCGTCGAAGCGTTCCCCGGTGAGGTAGTAGCGGGTGGCGGCGCGCGGGTCGATGCGGGGCAGCAGGGGCAGGGAGATGACGGCCGGGGCGAGGCCCAGGCGGGATTCGGTGAGGGCGAAGGTGGCGTCCGGCCCGGCCGCCGAGACGTCGCACGCGCCGAGGAGCCCGAGGCCGCCGGCCCGTACGTGCCCGGTGACCCGGGCGACGACGGGTTTGGGCAGGGCGACGATCGCGCGCATCAGGCCGACGAACGCGGCGGGTTCGGGTGGTGCGGTCAGGTCGGCGCCCGCGCAGAACGTGGTGCCGGTGTGGGTGAGGACGACGGCCCGTACGGCGGCGTCGGCCGCGCAGTGGGCGAGGGCCTCGGTGAGTTCGCCCACGAGGCGGGCGGAGAGCGCGTTGCGGTTGGCCGGGGAGTCGAGGGTGAGCGTGGTGATTCCGCGCTCGTGGAGGGTGGCTGCCAGGGTCATCGCTGCTTCTCCCGGTCGCGCAGCTCGCGCCGCAGGATCTTGCCGGACACCGCGCGGGGCACGGCCTCGATGAACGCGGCCTGTCTGACCTTCTTGTACGGGGACACGCGCTCGGCGACGTACGCGATGACGTCGTCCTCCGTGAGGTCGCCGCCGCCGGGCCCGCGGACCAGGTAGGCCTTGGGGACCTCGTTGCCGTCGGCGTCGTGGACGCCGATGACGGCGGCGTCGGCGATCGAGGGATGGGTGAGGAGGAGGGCCTCCAGGTCGGCGGGTGCGACCTGGTAGCCCTTGTACTTGATGAGTTCCTTGACCCGGTCGACGACGTACAGCCAGCCCTCCGCGTCGACGCGGCCGACGTCGCCGGTGTGCAGCCAGCCGTCCTCGTCGATCATGGCGGCCGAGGCGTCGGGGCGGCCGAGGTAGCCCTTCATCACCTGGGGGCCGCGGATGAGGATCTCGCCGTCGGTGCCGTCGCCGACGTCGATCCCGGGGTCGGTGAGCGAGACGATCCGCATCTCGGTGCCGGGCAGCAGCTTTCCGACGGCGCCGGGCGGCGGGTTCTCCGCGTCGAGGGGGACGACATGGGTGCCGGGCGAGAGTTCCGTCATGCCGTAGGCCTGCCGTACGGCGGGGACGCCGAGCCGTTCCGAGCAGGCGACGGCGAGTTCGGCGTCCAGGGGTGCGGCGGCGCTGACGATGTAGTCGATCGAGGAGAGGTCGTACGCGCCGACGAGCGGGTGCTTGGCGAGGGCCAGGACGATGGGCGGGGCGACGTACAGGCCGGTGATGCGGTGGGTCTGGATCGTTTCGAGGAACTGCGCGAGGTCGAAGCGGGGCAGGACGACGACCGTGGCGCCGTAGCGCAGCGGCCCGTTCATGAGGGCGGTCAGCCCGTAGATGTGGAAGAAGGGCAGGACCGCGAGGATGCGTTCGTTCCCGCCGAGGGGGACGAGGGGCCGCAGCTGTTCCAGGTTGGTGGCGATGGAGCGGTGGGTGAGCATCACGCCCTTGGGGGTGCCGGTCGTCCCGGAGGAGTACGGGAGGACGGCGATGTCCTCGGCGGGGTCGAAGGTGATGTCGGGTTCGGGGGCGTCGGTGCCCAGCATGTCGAGTACGGAGGTGTGGCCCTCGGCCTGGTCGCAGACGTAGATCTCCTGGACGCCGCCGGCCAGTTCGGCGGCCCTGCGGGCGACGTCGAGGAGGAGGGAGACGGTCACGATCCAGCGGGCACCGGCGTCCGCCAGCTGTGTGGCGAACTCCTCGGGGGTGGCGAGCGGGTGGATGGTGGTGACGGTGGCGCCGGCCCGGGTCGCCCCGTAGAAGACGGGCGGGTAGGCGATCGTGTTGGGGCTGTGCAGGGCGAGGACGTCGCCCTTGCGCAGGCCGTTCGCGGCGAGGTGGGCGGCGATGCGCCGGTGGAAGGTGTCGAGCTGGCCGTAGGTGACGGTCATCCCGTTGGTGCCGTCGATCAGCGCGGGTGTGTCACCGAAGTCCGCGGCGTTCCCGAGGACCGCTTCGTGGATGGGTGTTTCGAGGGGCGGGACGTCTGCGTACTCGCTGTGGAACACCATTGCGGTCCCCTTCGACGCGGGTGGAGAGCCAGAATCGCCCCTGCGGGGGCGGATGGGGAGACCCGGGAGCGGCCGGGATCCGTCAGTACGACTTCGGCAGGCCCAGGGTCTGGTGGGAGACGTAGTTCAGGATCATTTCCCGGCTGACGGGGGCGATACGGGAGACACGCGCGGCGGTGATCAGGGAGGCGAGCCCGTACTCGCGGGTGAGGCCGTTGCCGCCGAGGGTGTGGACGGCCTGGTCGACGGCCCTGACACAGGCCTCGGCCGCGGCGTACTTGGCCATGTTCGCGGCCTCGCCGGAGCCGATGTCGTCGCCGTCGTCGTAGAGCCGGGCCGCTTTCTGCATCATCAGCCGCGAGAGCTCCAGCTCGATGTGGGCCTGGGCGAGCGGGTGGGCGATGGCCTGGTGGGCGCCGATGGGGGCGCCCTTCCAGACGGTGCGGGTCTTCGCGTAGTCCACGGCCTGTCCGAGCGCGTAGCGGCCCATGCCGATGGAGAAGGCGGCGCCCATGATGCGCTCGGGGTTCAGCCCGGCGAAGAGCTGGAGCAGCCCGGTGTCGGCCTCCTCCCCGACGAGTGCGCCGGCGGGCAGCCGTACGTCGTCGAGGACCAGCTCGAACTGCTTCTCGGCGGCCTGGAGTTCCATGTCGATCTGCGTGCGGGAGAAGCCCGGGGTGTCGCGGGGGACGATGAAGAGGCAGGGCTTGAGGCTGCCGGACCTCGCGTCCTCGGTGCGGCCGACGATCAGCGTGGCGTCGGAGATGTCGACGCCGGAGATGAAGACCTTGCGGCCGTTGAGTATCCAGTCCCCGCCGTCGCGGCGGGCGGTGGTGGTGATGCGGTGGGAGTTGGAGCCGGCGTCGGGCTCGGTGATGCCGAAGGACATGGTCAGGGAGCCGTCGGAGAGGCCGGGGAGCCAGGCCCGCTTCTGCTCCTCGGTGCCGAAGCGGGCGATGACGGTGCCGCAGATCGCCGGGGAGACGACCATCATGAGGAGCGGGCTGCCGGCGGCGCCGAGCTCCTCCAGGACGATGGAGAGTTCGGCCATGCCGCCGCCCCCGCCGCCGTACTCCTCGGGGAGGTTGACGCCGAGGTAGCCGAGCTTGCCGGCCTCTTCCCACAGTTCCCGGGGGTGCTCGCCGTCGCGGAACAGGTCGGTGGCGTACCTGCGGCCGAAGCGCTTGCCGAGGGCGGCGACGGCGGCGCGGAGTGCCTGGTGCTCTGCGGTTTCGAGGACGGTGCTCATGGGGTCGTCTCCTCCTGGTGCGCGGGTGCGTGCGCGGACGCGTCGGATGCGTGCGCGGCGGCGTCCTGTACGACGGCGAGCAGCGCGCCGACCTCGACCTGGAGTCCGGGTGCGGCGTGCAGCGCGGTGAGGGTGCCGGAGGCGGGGGCGAGGATGCGGTGTTCCATCTTCATCGCCTCCAGCCAGATGAGCGGCTGTCCGGCCTCGACGGCCGTGCCCGGCGCGAGCCCCTCGGCGAGGCGGACGACGGTGCCGGGCATGGGGGCGAGCAGGGAGCCGGGTTCGGTGCGTTCGGCGGGGTCGGTGAAGCGGGGCAGGGGGGTGAAGGTGTACGCGCCCGCGGTCGTGTCGACGTGGACCCGGTCGCGGTGGGCGGTGACGGTGAAGTGCCGGGTGACGCCCCCGGTTTCGAGGGTGACGGCGCCGGGAGCGGCGGCGATGACCCGCTCGCCGGACGCAGGGGCCGGGATGCCGTCGCGGCCCGTGCGGTAGGCGATCTCGTGCTCGGTGCCGTCGGGCTCGCTCCGGTAGCGCCTGGTCTGCGGCTGCGAGGCGAGGTTGCGCCAGGCGCCGGAGCGGGCGGGGCCCGACGCGCCGTGCGCGGCCGAGGCCGCGGCGAGCGCGGCGGCGGTGGCGGCGAGGCGGGCGGCGTCCTCACCGGGGCCGCCCGGGGCGCCGGCCTCCGTCAGGGCGGCCAGGTGCCGGTCGTAGAAGCCGGTGTCGAGGCGGGCCGCGACGAAGTCCGGGTGGCGCAGGGAGCGTACGAGCAGCTCCCGGTTGGTGACCGGGCCGTGGATGCGGGCGCGTTCCAGGGTGCGGGCGAGGAGGCGGACGGCCTCGGCGCGGGTGGGGGCGTGGGCGATGACCTTGGCGAGCATCGGGTCGTAGTGGACGCCGATCGTGTCGCCGCCCGTGTATCCGGTGTCGACGCGCAGGCCGGGCGCCTCCGGTACGTCGAGCGAGAGCAGTGCTCCGGTCTGCGGCTGCCAGTCACGCGCCGGGTCCTCGGCGTACAGCCGGGCCTCGACGGCGTGCCCGGACGGCTCCGGGGGCGCGGAGGCCGGCAGGGCTCCGCCTTCCGCGATCCGCAGTTGCAGGGCGACGAGGTCGAGGCCGAACACGGCTTCCGTGACCGGGTGTTCGACCTGGAGCCGGGTGTTCATCTCCAGGAAGTACGGGCGCCCTCCGGCCGATACGAGGAACTCGACGGTCCCCGCGCCCCGGTAGCCCACCGCCTGTGCGGCGGCGACGGCCGCGTCGTGCAGGGTCCGGCGGAGCGTGTCGTCCAGGCCGGGGGCCGGGGCCTCCTCGATCACCTTCTGGTGGCGGCGCTGGAGGGAGCAGTCGCGGGTGGAGAGCGCCCACACCGTGCCCTGCCCGTCCGCCATGATCTGGACCTCGACGTGCCGGCCCCGTTCGACGTACGGCTCGGCGAAGACCTCTCCGTCCCCGAAGGCGGACGCGGCCTCGGCGGAGGCGGCCGTCAGCTCCGCCGGCAGCGCGGAGAGTTCCCGGACGATCCGCATCCCGCGCCCGCCGCCGCCCGCCGCCGCCTTCAGCAGCAGCGGCAGATCGGCGGTGGTGGCGCCTCCCGGGTCGACGGGGGCGAGCAGGGGCACGTCGGCGGCGGCCATCAGCTCCTTGGCCCGGGTCTTGGAGGCCATCAGCTCGATGGCCTTGACCGGCGGCCCCACCCAGAGCAGACCGGCGTCCTCCACGGCCCGGGCGAACCCGGCGTTCTCCGAGAGGAAGCCGTACCCGGGGTGCACGGCGTCGGCGCCCGCCGCGAGCGCGGCGGCGACGACGAGGTCACCGCGCAGATAGGTGTCGGCCGGTGCGGATCCCGGCAGGCGTACGGCGGTGTCGGCCTCCCGTACGTGCAGGGCGTCGGCGTCCGCGTCGGAGTACACCGCGACGGTGGAGATGCCCAGCTCCCGGCAGGTGCGGAAGATCCGGCAGGCGATCTCGCCCCGGTTGGCGACGAGCAGTGCGGTGATCATCCTCTACCTCACATCCGGAAGACGCCGAAGCCGCGTGCGCCTTCGACCGGTGCCGTGTGGATCGCGGACAGGCACATCCCGAGGACGGTCCTGGTGTCGCGGGGGTCGATGACCCCGTCGTCGTACAGCCGCCCCGAGAGGAACATCGGCAGCGACTCGGACTCGATCTGCTGCTCCACCATGGCGCGCAGCCCGGCGTCGGCCTCGTCGTCGTAGGGCAGGCCCTTCGCGGCGGAGGAGGCGCGGGCGACGATCGAGAGGACGCCGGCGAGCTGCTGGGGGCCCATGACGGCGGACTTGCTGCTGGGCCAGGCGAAGAGGAAGCGGGGGTCGTAGGCCCTGCCGCACATGCCGTAGTGCCCGGCGCCGTAGGAGGCGCCCATCAGTACGGAGAGGTGGGGCACCCGGGAGTTGGAGACCGCGTTGATCATCATCGCGCCGTGCTTGATGATGCCGCCCTGCTCGTACTCCTTGCCGACCATGTAGCCGGTGGTGTTGTGGAGGAAGAGCAGCGGGATGTCGCGCTGGTTGGCGAGCTGGATGAACTGGGCGGCCTTCTGCGACTCCTCGCTGAAGAGCACGCCCTGCGCGTTGGCGAGGATGCCGACGGGGTAGCCGTGGAGGCGCGCCCAGCCGGTGACCAGGCTCGTCCCGTAGAGCGGCTTGAAGGCGTCGAAGTCCGAGCCGTCGACGAGCCGGGCGATGACCTCGCGCGGGTCGAAGGGGACCTTGAGGTCGCCGGGCACGATCCCGATCAGCTCGTCCTCGTCGTACTTCGGCGGTTCGGCGGGCCCCGGATCGGGGTGTGCCTTGCGCCAGTTGAGCCGGGCGACGATCCGGCGGGCCTGGCGCAGGGCGTCGTGCTCGTCGACGGCGTAGTGGTCGGCGAGGCCGGAGGTGCGGGCGTGCATCTCGGCGCCGCCGAGCGACTCGTCGTCGCTCTCCTCGCCGGTGGCCATCTTGACCAGCGGCGGGCCGCCGAGGAAGACCTTGGACCGCTCCTTGATCATCACGGTGTGGTCGGACATCCCGGGGACGTACGCCCCGCCGGCGGTGGAGTTCCCGAACACGACGGCCACGGTGGGGATCCCGGCGGCGGAGAGCCGGGTGAGGTCGCGGAAGAGGGCGCCCCCGGGGATGAAGATCTCCTTCTGCGAGGGCAGGTCCGCGCCTCCGGACTCCACGAGGGAGATGCAGGGCAGCCGGTTGGCGAAGGCGATCTCGTTGGCGCGGAGGGCCTTCTTCAGGGTCCAGGGGTTGGAGGCGCCGCCGCGCACGGTCGGATCGTTGGCGGTGATCAGGCACTCGACGCCCTCGACGATCCCGATGCCGGTCACGAGGGAGGCGCCCACCGTATGGTCGCTGCCCCAGGCGGCGAGCGGGGACAGCTCCAGGAACGGGGTGTCCGGGTCGACGAGCAGCTCGATCCGCTCGCGGGCGAGCAGCTTGCCGCGCTTCCGGTGGCGCGCCGTGTACTTCTCGCCGCCGCCCGCCAGGGCCTTGGCGTGCTCGGTGTCCAGCTCGGTGAGTTTCGCGAGCATCGACTCGCGGTTCGCCGTGTAGTCGGGCCCCGTGGTGTCCAGGGCGGTGGGCAGGACGGTCATGTGTGCACCTCCGGTCGGTCCAGCAGCCGTACGGGCACGGGGAGGTGCCGGGAGCGCAGCCACTCCCCCACCGCCTTGGCCTGCGGATCGAAGCGGGCCTGCGCGGCGACGCCTTCGCCGAGGAGGCCGTGGACGGTGAAGTTCAACGCGCGCAGCCGGGGCAGGACATGGCGTACGACGGTGAGCCCGGCGGTCTCCGGGAGCAGCTCCTGGAACCGTGTGACGGTCAGCTCGTGGGCCAGCCATCGCCAGGCGTCGTCCGTGCGGACCCACACCCCGACGTTGGCGTCCCCGCCCTTGTCGCCGCTGCGGGCGCCCGCGATCCGCCCGAGGGGGGCGGTACGGGTGGGCCCGGCGGGCAGCGGTTCGGGGAGGGCGGGTTCCTCCACCTCGTCGAGCTCCCGGTACGCGCCGGCCGGCGGTACGGTCTCGCGGGTCCCGTCGGGCAGCACGGCGATGTGCTCGACCTCGCCGGCGGGTACGTACGCGGCCTCGAACACCCCGTACGGCGCGCCCTTCCCGGGTGGGGCGGTCACATG
Organism: Streptomyces sp. NPDC104381; assembly: GCF_055583745.1. Lineage (NCBI taxonomy): Bacteria > Bacillati > Actinomycetota > Actinomycetes > Kitasatosporales > Streptomycetaceae > Streptomyces > Streptomyces sp. NPDC104381. The sequence continues at coordinate 314,877 of NZ_JBVJNK010000006.1, read as the reverse complement.
GAAGCCCGGGTAGCTGCCGAGTGCCAGCTCGACGGCCGCCCCGGACACGGCCCGGCCGACGGCCCCGGCGTCCGGGTCGCGTACGACGAGCCGGAGCAGGGCGCTCGCGGTCTCCTCGGTGCCGGCATCGGCCCGGTCGGTGCGGGCGAGCTCCCACCGCACCTCGGCGGGTTTCGATCCGGCGCGGTCCAGGGCGTCGGCGAACTGGTCCTGGACGAGCCGCGCCTTGGCCTCGACGTCGAGCCCGGTCAGCACGAAGACGACCTCGTTGCGCCACCCCCCGAGCCGGTTGAGGCCGACCTTGAGGGTGGGCGGCGGTGCCTCGCCGCGTACGCCGCTGATCCGCACCCGGCCGGGCCCGTCCTGCGTGAGCCGTACGGTGTCGAGCCGGGCGGTGACATCGGGTCCGGCGTAGCGGGCGCCGCCGGTCTCGTAGAGCAGTTGGGCGGTGACGGTACCGGTGTCGACGACGCCGCCCGTGCCGTCGTGCTTGGTGATGACGCTGCTGCCGTCCTCGTGGATCTCGGCGAGCGGGAAGCCGGGGCGGCGGACGTCGTGGTCGCCGAAGAAGGCGTAGTTCCCGCCGGTGGCCTGGGTGCCGCACTCCAGGACGTGCCCGGCGACGACGGCCCCGGCGAGGGCGTCGTGGGCGTCGGGGGCCCAGCCGAAGTGGGCGGCTGCGGGCCCGGTGACGAGGGCGGCGTCGGTGACCCGTCCGGTCACCACGATGTCGGCCCCGGCGCGCAGACAGGCGGCGATGCCCCCGCCGCCGAGGTAGGCGTTGGCGGTGAGGTACCCGTCGGGCACGGGCTGGCTGTCGCCCTCGACGTGCGCGACGCGTACGGGTATGCCGGTGCGGTCCGCCAATTCCCGTACGGCGTCGGCGAGTCCGGCCGGGTTGAGCCCGCCGGCGTTGGTGACGATCTTCACGCCGCGCTCGTGGGCGAGGCCGAGGCTCTCCTCCAACTGGTGCAGGAACGTGGAGGCGTATCCGCGCTTCGGGTCCTTGAGACGGCTGCGGCCGAGGATCAGCATGGTGAGTTCGGCGAGGTAGTCCCCGGTGAGGACGTCGAGCGGGCCACCGGTGAGCATCTCGCGCAGGGCGTCGAAGCGGTCGCCGTAGAAGCCGGACGCGTTGCCGACGCGCAGCGGCCGGGTCACCTCTCCGCCTTCCGGGGTCGCCCGGGCCCGGCGGGTCCGGCGAAGGCCTGCGCGATGTCCAGCCACTGCCCGGCGTCCGGGCCGACGGCCTCGACGGCGAGGTCGTCGCGGTGGGCGCGCTGGGTGACGAGCAGGCAGAAGTCGAGGAGCGGCCCGGTGACCCGCTGGGCGGCGTCCTCGGGCCCGTACACGGTCAGTCCGCCGTCCTCGGCCCGCAGTTCGATGCGGAACTGCTCGGCGGGTGGCCGCATCCCGCGTACGAGGTAGGCGTAGTCCCGGGCCCGTACGCCGATCCTGGCGACGTGCCGCAGCCGGGCGGTCGGCTTCCTGGTGACGCCGAGCGCGTCGGCGATGTCCTGGCCGTGGGCCCAGGTCTCCATGAGGCGGGCGGTCGCCATCGAGGCGACGCTCATCGGCGGGCCGTACCAGGGCAGTTTCGTGCCGGCGGGTGCCGCGCGCAGTGCCTTCTGGAGCCGGGCGCGGCCCTCGCGCCACTCCACGAGGAGCGCTTCGGGGGTCAGGGCGGTGACGGCCTCCTCGGCGGCCTCGTCGACGAAGGTCTCGGGGGCGGCGAGCGCCTTCTCGACTTCGGCGGCGAAGGCGTCGGGCTCGGTGGCGGCGGTCAGGGCCACCTCGTCGGTCCAGTTGAGGTGGGCGATCTGGTGGGCGACGGTCCACCCTTCGGCGGGGGTCGGCGCGGTCCACTCGTGGGCGCTCAACCCGGCGACCAGCAGGTCGAGTTCGTCGCTCTCCTCACGCATGTCGTCGAGCACGGCTGCGGTCACGGCCGATGCGTCGGGCACGGTGCGCTCCCCTCGGGGTGGGCGGTGTGCCCCGGAGCATGCCAGCGGGCCAGGAAACAAGCAAGCACGCTTGCATGATTTTATGAGCGGACCGCTCCGTCTCCGTCGGAGAGGCGGGTTCAGCCGGCCCGGTGGCCAGGCACGGAGGGCCAGCGCACGGTCAGCACCACGGATTCCTCGTCCGCGTGCCAGGAGTGGTCGACGCCCCGTCCCCAGACGACGTAGTCGCCCTGGCGCTCCAGCAGCACGTCGCGCTCCGGGAACCGCATCCGGAACCGGCCGCTGATCAGCACGAGCAGCGCCGTGCGCTCCTCACCCCTGACCCACTCCGCACGCCGGTCACCCTGCGGGTGGACGCCCCACTTGATCTCCAGGGCCTCGCTGTGGCGCGGGTCGCCCGGGTCCTTGAAATGGCCGAGCAGCCATCCCCGGTCCAGCGCCGCGTCGGCCGCCGCACGGCCCACGTACACACCGTCGTCGCTCATGGCCGGGAACGTAACAGCAGGGCCGGTGCCGTGGCCCGCCCGCCCGGTCTACTCCGTGCGGTCACCCTCGGCCTGGGACGGCTGGGTGCGGGGGACGTCCGGGTGCGTCTCGGAGGCCGCGCCGCGCACGGACGGCTCGTCGCGGTCGCCCTCGGCCTGCGAGGGGGTGTGCGCGTACAGCCCGTCGTACTCGTCGGTGCTCTTGGCGGATTCCATGCGCGGGCCTCCTTCCTCCGCTCCCTTCCATCGTGCCTCGCGCCCCGCCTACTGTCCCTTCGACGCCGCCTCGGCCATCTTCGCCGTGGTGCTGGCGCCGTCCAGCGCCTCGCGGACGATGTCGGCGTGGCCGCTGTGGTGGGCGATCTCGCGGAAGATGTGCCACAGCACGTGGCGGACGGTCCAGACGACCGGCTCGGGCGGCGACCAGGGGTAGGCGGGCAGCGTGACCTCGCGGTCGAGGTCGGCCTCCTCGCGCACCGTACGGTCGAATGCCTCCGCCGCCGCGTGGAAGGCCTCCAGCAGCCCGGCCACCGTCTCGGACTCGGTCATCCGGTTGTTGTCGGGGTCGAGGTCCGACCAGTCGACCTTGGCGGGGGCGGTGCCCTCGACGACGTCGAGCCAACTGCGCTGCACGCCCCCGAGGTGCTTCAGGAGTCCGCCGAGGGTCAGCTCACTGACCGTCGTCCGGGCGCGGGCCCCGGCGTCGTCGAGTTCCGCGACGGTGTAGAGAAAATTGGTGCGCTGATCGGTCACGAGCGCGAGCAGGTCGTCACGTTCAGACATGGGCGTTCCTCCGGATCGGCCGTAGCGACCACCCTAGGAGCGGAGGCGCGACCGCGCAGGCGGAATGGAACAGACCCTGGAAGCGGCGGGCTCAGCCCTTCCGGGATCTCCGTGTCTGACTGCGTACGGCGCCCATGCTCGCGCCGATGACGAGCGCGATGGCCAGCGCGTCGGTCGTGGAGAGGGCCTGGTCGAGCAGGAGAAAACCCGCCGTGGCCGCGATGGCCGGTTCGAGGCTCATCAGGATCGCGAAGGTGGGCGCGGGCAGCCGCCGCAGCGCCATGAGTTCGAGGGTGTACGGAAGGACCGAGCTCAGCAGCGCCACGGCCGCGCCGAGGCCCAGGGTGGTGGGGACCAGGAGCTTCGAGCCGGACTCCATGATGCCGAGGGGCAGCGAGAGGACCGCCGCGACGACCATGGCCAGAGCCAGTCCGTCGGCCTGCGGGAAGCGGCGCCCGGTGCGGGCGCTGAAGACGATGTACGCCGCCCACATGGCACCCGCGCCCAGGGCGTACACGGCGCCGACCGGGTCGAGGCGGTCGAAGCCCCCGCCGCTGAGCAGGACCACGCCGCCGAGCGCCAGGACCGCCCAGAGGAGGTTGACCAGACGGCGGGAGGCGACGACGGACAGGACCAGCGGGCCGAGCACCTCCAGGGTGACGGCGGCGCCCAGCGGGATGCGGTCGACGGCCTGGTAGAAGAGCGTGTTCATGCCGCCCATGGCGACGCCGAAGACGAGCACGGTGCCCCAGTCGGCGCGTGAGTGCCCCCGCAGCTTCGGCCGGCACACGACCAGCAGGACGAGCGCGGCGGCGGCGAGACGCAGGGTGACGACGCCGAGCGCTCCCGCCTTCGGCATCAGCAGGACGGCGACCGCCGCGCCGAACTGTACGGAGAGCCCGCCCGCCACGACCAGCGCGACCGGGCCGAGTGCCGCTCTCCGGGCGCCGGGGCGCCCGGGCCGGCCGTGTCCGGGCTCGTCGAGCGCGGACACCGCCTCGGGTACGGCAACGGCAGCTGCCGACTCTGCGGCAGCACGCGGGTCATTCACCGGGAACCTTCCATCGAGTTCAATACAATGCACCAGAAGGTTTACAGTACGACACCGGGGCAGCCCCGGTCACCTCCTTACGGTAGGGACCCGCGCGCCTCCCGTGAAATGCCGATTGCGCTCCCGTTATGCTCCGCAGACATGAGCACTGGACAGGGCCCGGACGGCGGTGGGCGCGCCATCGAGGTCCGGCATCTGCGGGCCTTCCTCGCCGTCGCCGACGCGGGCAGCGTCACCCGCGCCGCCGCCCGGCTCCGGGTCACCCAGCCCGTCGTCTCCCGTACGCTCGCCGCCCTGGAGCGGCACCTCGGCGTCCGGCTCGTCGACCGCTCCACGCACCACCTCGCCCTGACCCCCGAAGGTGTCGCGTTCCGCGACAGGGCGGCCGCGGCGGTCGGTGCCTTCGACGAGGCCCTCGACCCGGGGCGGCTGCACGCGCGGCCCCTGCGGGTGGGGCACGCCTGGTCGGCGTTCGGCCCGTACACCACGCCGCTGCTGCGGACCTGGCAGCAGCGGCACCCGGGGACCCCGCTCGAACTGCTGCGGATCGACGACCGCACCGCCGGTCTGACGCGCGGGGAGGTGGACGCGGCGCTGCTGCGCGGGCCCGTGGACGCCCCGGGGCTCGTCACCGAGGTGCTGTTCACCGAGGCCCGGGTGGCGGCCGTCGCCGCCGACGGCCCGCTCGCCGCGCGCGCCTCGCTGTCGCTGGCCGATCTGGCCGGGGACGCGGTCGTCCTGAACACCGTCTCGGGCGCCACCACGCTCGCCCTGTGGCCCCCGCACACCCGGCCTGCCGCCACCGTCACCGTCGCCAACACCGACGACTGGCTCACCGCCATCGCGGCCGGCCGGGGCACCGGGGTCTCGGGGGCCTCCACCGCCCAGATGCACCCGCACGCGGGGGTCGCCTACGTGCCGCTGGACGACGCCCCCGCGCTGCCCGTCCTGCTCGCCCGCCGCGACGGGCCCGGTCATCCCGCGCTGCCCCGACTGGCGGCGCTGGCCCGGGAGATCGTCGCGCGCGAACAGCGGACACGGCCGCGAAATTCCGGCGCGGACCGGGAATGAAGGCCTGACGTAAGGGAGTTGGGGGTTCCTGTAACCGGTCGGGCCGATCACTCCAGGGGGCGTTCCATGACGGAAACCGTTGACACCACCATCACCGTGCGGGGCACGGTGGCCGCGGGCTTCGAGGGCGTACGGGAGGAGTTCGCCGCCGTGCTCGCCGCGGACCACACCGAGCCGGGGAGCCAGCTCGCCGTGTACCACCACGGCCGCCTCGTCGTGGACCTGTGGGCCGGGGAGGGCATCGCCGGGGACTCGCTGCCCGCCGTGTACTCCTCGACCAAGGGCGCCGCGCACCTCGTCGTCGCGCTGCTCGTCCAGGACGGCGTCATCGACCTGGAGCGTACGGTCGCGTCCTACTGGCCGGAGTTCGCCGCCGAGGGCAAGGGCGAGCTGACCGTACGGGAGCTGATGTCGCACCGTGCCGGACTGATCTGGGCGGACGGCGGGTTCACCGTCGAGGAGCTGGCCGACGACCGTATTGTCGCCGGGCGGCTGGCGGGCCAGCGTCCGTACTGGACACCGGGCACGGAGGCCGGCTACCACGCGCTGATGATCGGCGCCCTGACCGGCGAGGTCGTACGGCGGGCCACCGGGCGGTCGATCCAGGAGATCTTCGAGGAGCGGGTGCGCGCCCCGTACGGGCTCGACCTCTACCTGGGGCTGCCCGAGGAGCTCGAACCGCGCTATGTGGACATCCGGCCCGGGGTGGCCACCCCCGAGCAGGCGGCCGAGGCCGCGGCGAACCCGATCGACCTGGACAGCCTGATGGCGCTCGCCTTCGGCTTCGCCGAGGACCCGCCGCTCGACCTCGTCGCCTTCGCCAACACCCGGGTCGTACGCGCGCTCGGCCAGGCCTCGGCCGGCGGGGTGGGCTCGGCGCGGGGCCTCGCCGGGATGTACGCGGCGGCCGTCTCCGGGCTGGACGGCCGTGCGGCGCTGCTCACGCCGGAGACGGTGGCCGAGGTGGGCCGGGTGCGGTGGAAGGGGACCGACGTGGTGACCGCCGTCGCCGACCCGTTCGCCCTCGGCTTCGAGGCACAGCAGGGCCACTACCCGGCCCTGGGCGAGGGCGCGTTCGGGCATTCGGGGGCGGCGGGTTCGCAGGCGTACGCCGACCCCGTCAACGGCGTGGCCTACGGCTACACCCGGCGGCGCTTCGCCCTCCCCGGCGGGGCGTCCCCGGAGAACGAGCGGCTGTCGGCGGCGGTGAGCGAGGCCGTCGCGAAGCTCTGACGCCGGGGCGGCCGGTAGCCGTCGCCAAGCTCTGACGCCGGGGCGCCGGCAGCCGTCGGGTGGTCAGCCGTCGAGCCCCTCCGCCAGCACCTCGGCGAGGTGGCGGGCCCGGCGGCCGTCCAGCTGCTCCAGCTGGGTGCGGCAGGAGAAGCCGTCGGCCAGCAGCTCCGTGCCGGGTTCCGCGGCCCGCACGGAGGGCAGCAGCTGGTCCTCGGCGCAGGCCACCGAGACGTCCCAGTGGCCCTTCTCGAAGCCGAAGTTGCCCGCCAGCCCGCAGCAGCCGCCGCTCAGTTCGCCGGTCAGCCCGGCCTTCTCGCGGAGCCGGCGCTCGGCCGCGTCGCCGAGCACCGCGTGCTGGTGGCAGTGGGTCTGGCCGGCGACCCGGCGGTCCAGCCGGGGCGGGGTCCAGTCGGGGGCGTACTCCTCCAGGTACTGGGCCAGGGTGCGCACGGACGCGGCGAGCCGGGCGGCGCGCGGGTCGTCGGGGAGGAGCTCGGGCAGGTCCGTGCGGAGGGCGGCGGCGCAGCTCGGTTCCAGGACGACGACGGGGGTGCCGGGGGCCTGGTCCAGCAGGCCGAGGGTGCGGCGCATGACGGCGCGGGCCGCGTCGAGCCGGCCGGTGGACACATAGGTGAGGCCGCAGCAGACGCCCCGGCGGGGCAGCACCGGGGTACGGCCGGCCGCCTCCAGGACCCGGACCGCCGCGCGGCCGACCTCCGGTGCGAGGTGGTCGGTGAAGGTGTCCGGCCACAGGACGACGTCCGGCCCGGCGCCCGGGGCCCGGCGGCCGCGCGCCCAGGCGCGGAACGTCCGCCGCGCCAGGACGGGAAGCGTCCGCCGAGGGTCGATCCCGCCGAGCCGTTTGGCGAGGGCGGCGAGCGGCCGCGTCCGGGCCAGGGCGTTCAGCAGGCCCGCGAAGGGCGCGGCCAGCCGCAGCCACCTCGGGAGGCCGCCCATCGCGTAGTGCGCGGCCGGGCGCGGCCGGCCCCGGTAGTGGTGGTGGAGGAACTCCGCCTTGTACGTGGCCATGTCGACGCCGACCGGGCAGTCGGTGCGGCAGCCCTTGCAGGAGAGGCACAGGTCGAGGGCGTCGCACACCTCCGTGGACCGCCAGCCGTCCGTGATCACCTCGCCCGCGAGCATCTCGTGGAGCAGCCGGGCGCGGCCCCGGGTGGAGTGGGCCTCCTCGCCGGTCGCCCGGAAGGAGGGGCACATCACGTCCGGACCCGCCTTCTCCGTACGGCACTTGGCGACGCCGACGCAGCGGCGTACGGCGGCGGAGAAGTCGCCGCCGTCGTGCGGGTAGCCGAAGGCGACGTCCACGGGGCGCCGGGGGAGCACGGCGAAGCGGAGGTTCTCGTCGAGCCGTGCGGGGCGGGTGAGGATGCCGGGGTTCAGGCCGCCGTCGGGGTCCCAGAGGTCCTTGAACCGCTCGAACAGCCGCACCATCTCGTCCCCGTACATCCGGGGCAGCAGCTCCGCCCTCGCCTGGCCGTCGCCGTGTTCGCCGCTCAGCGATCCGCCGTGGGCGACGACGAGACCGGCCTGCTCCTCGGAGAAGCGGCGGAAGCGGGCGACGCCCTCCGGGGTGAGCAGGTCGAAGTCGACGCGTACGTGGATGCAGCCGTCGCCGAAGTGCCCGTACGGGGTGCCGTTCAGGCCGTGCGCGGCGAGCAGGGCGCGGAAGTCGCGGAGGTACGGGCCGAGGCGGGCGGGCGGTACGGCGCAGTCCTCCCAGCCGGGCCAGGCCTCCGTGCCGTCCGGCATCCGGGTGGCGGTGCCGGCGGCGTCCTCGCGGATGCGCCACAGGGTCCGCATCGCGGCGGGGTCGGTGACGACGGTGGAGTCGAGGGCGTCGGCGGCACGCAGGACGCGGGTCGCGTGGTCCCGGGCCTCGGCGGGGGTGTCGCCGCCGGTCTCGACGAACAGCCAGGCCGCGCCGCGCGGCAGGCCGGCCGGTTCGCGTACGAGGTCGGCGGCCATGCCCTCGACGGTGAGCGGGCCGTACGGGAGGAGGCCGGGGGCGGCTTCGGCGGCGGCCGCCTCGTCGGCGTACCCGAGGACGGCGAGCGCGCGGGCGCCGGGGGTCGCGACGAGGCGGACGGTCGCCTCGGTGACCACGGCGAGGGTGCCCTCGCTGCCGCAGAGGGCACGGGCGGGGTCGGGGCCGTGCTCGGGGAGCAGCGCGTCGAGGGCGTAGCCGGAGATACGGCGCGGGAGTTCGGGGAAGCCGGTGCGCAGGAGGGCGAGGTGGTCGGCGGCGAATCCGTGGAGGCCGGGCGGGGCGTCGGGCAGGCCCCGGCCGAGGTGCAGGGCCTCGCCGCCGCCGTAGCGGACGACGCGGAGGCTGTGGACGTTGTCGGCGGTGGTGCCCCAGGCGACGGAGTGCGAGCCGCAGGAGTTGTTGCCGATCATCCCGCCGAGGGTGCAGCGGCTGTGGGTGGACGGATCGGGTCCGAACGTGAGGCCGTACGGGGCGGCGGCGGCCCGCAGGTCGTCCAGGACGACGCCGGGCTGGACGACGGCGGTGCGGGCGGCGGGGTCCAGGTCGATGATGCGCCGCATGTGGCGGGTGAGGTCCAGGACGACCCCGGTGCCGGTGGCCTGGCCGGCGATGGAGGTGCCGCCGCCGCGGGGGACGACGGGGGTGGCGTGCTCGCGGCAGACGCGGAGGGTCTCGGCGACGTCCGCGGTGTCGCGGGGGGCGACGACGGCCTGGGGGACGCGGCGGTAGTTGGACGCGTCCATGGTCGTCAGGGCGCGGGCGGTCGCGTCGGACTCCACGTCGCCGTGGATGGCCTGGGCCAGGGCTCGGGTGAGGTCGGTGGCGGGCATGGGGCCAGCATGCCGGTCCTGGGGGCGGGGAGCAGCGCGCCCGGGCCCCGCGCCAGGGTTCTGTCCTCAAGCGCCGGACGGGCTGGAATGGGCCGGGTGAGCCAGGGGTGGCCGGGCGGGCTGGAATTGGCCGGGGTTACTTCGCGCAGACTGCCTTGTCCGCTTCCACGCGTTGGATGTTCTCCGGGGCCTTGCTCGGGGCCGAGAGCGGGCTGCCCGCCTCCGTGAAGTCCGGGCCCAGGGTCAGCACCATCGGGTCCATCGCGCCCGCGTCCGTCGTCGTCGGCTTGAGGGCCGAGGCCGACAGGCCCATCATGTCGGCCAGCCGCCGGGCCTGGTCCGCCTGGTTGGGGGCGTAGACGAGCTGGGTCTTCTTCACGTTCTCGGGCGCGTTCGCCTTGTTCGTGGACTTCAGCACGCCTTCCTCGTTCTGCAGCCAGTCCAGGGCGCTCTGCGCGGAGCCGGCGGGTGCTCCGCCGTTGAAGACGTCGACCCGTACGTCCGCCGCGTCGGCCATCTCGCCCTTCAGCTTGGCGTCGTTCTTGGCCTTCGCCTCGGCCTTCTCCTGCTTCTCCACCGCGGTGAAGGAGACGTCCTCGCGCATCATCGAGAAGACCTGCGGCGCCTTGGACTTGTCGAGGATGACGGTCGCCTTGTCGTTCGGGTTGTCCAGCACCGGGACCGTGGTGAACGTGATGTTCTTCGGGTCGACCGACGCCAGCTCCATGCCCAGCTTGCGGAGCTGGTTTATGTCGGCGATCTTGTCGTCGACGGTGAGCGCCTTGGTGGCCGCCTCGGCGAGCGTCCACATCTTGGTGGGGCTGGTCAGGGTGTCGTTCGACTTCAGCTTGCGCATCAACGAGCTCAGGAACTGCTGCTGGATCTCGATGCGGCTCAGGTCGCTGCCGAAGCCGACGGAGTGCCGGGTGCGCAGGAACGCCAGGGCCTCCTCGCCCTGGAGGGTGTGCTCCCCCTGGGACAGCTTGAGGTGGGAGTCCTTGTCGTCGATGTCCTTGGCGAGGCAGACGTCCACACCGCCCACCGCCGTCGTCAGGGACTTGACCGCGTTGAAGTCGGCCACCATGAAGTGGTCGACCTCCAGGCCGGTGAGCTCGGTGACGGTCCGCATGGTGCAGCTGGGGGTGCGGTCGGACTGGCCGAGGCTGGTGTTGAAGCGGTCGCCGGTGGTCGCGGGGATGTCCTTCTTCTCCCCGCTCTCCAGGGTCGTCGGACAGTTCGGGATGTCCGTTATCAGGTCACGCGGGATGCTCAGCGCGGTCGCGTTCGTACGGTCCTTGGAGACGTGGAAGAGGATGTTGGTGTCGGCGTGGCCGACACTGCCCGCGTCCCCGTAACCCTCGTTGCCCTCGCCGGTCCGCTTGTCGGTCCCGATCACCAGGACGTTGATCGCGCGGTCCTTGCTGAAGCCGCCGGTGCCCGCCCCGTCGGTGGAGACGGCCGTGATGTTCCCGTTGAAGTGCTGGTAGACGAGGTACCCCGCCGTGCCGGTGCCCACCAGCAGGAAGGCGAGCACGCCGCCGGTCCACACCAGGGCCTTCTTCCTGCGGGACTTGCCGGGCTTCGCCTTGCGGCGCCCGGTGGTGGGTGCGGCCGCCCGGCCGCCCTGCTTCCGTGCCTCTTCCCTGCCTCCGCGTCCGCCGCCGCCTGCGGCCCGGCGGCCGCCGCGCTGGCTGGGCACCGAGGCCCGGTCACCGGCCGGTGCCGCCTCCGGCTTCGGCCTGCGGCGCGGGCCGGGGGTTCTGGCCTCGGACGTACCGGCCTGTGCGGACGATCGCCCTGAGGAAGGGGTCAGTCGCAGTTCGTAATCACCGGTGTCGGGGTTGAGTACCCACTGGTCTGCGGGGTCGATGCCCTCGTCCCGCCCACGGCCTTGCGCGTCCACGGTTGCTGCGTCCTCCGTCGGGGCCACGCGGCGCCTCCCCCTTCAAGGCGCGCGGTGTGTCTTACGGCAGTGCCGACCTGGGAGGCCGGGTTCACCGGAGCGCTCACACTAGCTGGCCACCGGCCCACGAGCGACGATCGTGACAAATCAAGCCCCCCACAGGGGACATACCTCCACATTCGCCGCTAGTTACCCACCCGACACGCCACTCACTCCCCCGCACACGCGTCCCAGCACACGAAAGGAACCGTTTCAAGCCAGATTTCATACAGAAGTGGCCACAAGGAATCCCCAAACAAGTCGCCAATTCTCCTATAGTTGCCGTGACTTGATCAGGAACAATCAGCTCCAGTTGTGGTTCTTTCACCGGCACCGCACCGATGTGTCCCGATTGTTCCTCCGCCGCACCTGCCCCTCCCGCCGCACCGTCCGCCCCGAGGACTCCGATTGCGCCCTTCACTCCGGCCGACCGCACTCGCCCTGCTGATCTCGGCAGCCGTTACCGGTGCTCTGTGCCTGTGGGGCGTCACCGCCGCTCCCGCCTCGGTGCGGGCCCCGCTCGCCTGGGGGACGGGCGCCGCCGCCGTGCTGCTCTCCGTCGCGGTGGCCTTCGCCGTCCACACGCTCGCCACCGCCCGTCATCTGCGCGCCCTCCGGGCCGCCGACGCGACGCGCTTCACCGCCGAGACCTCCCGACTCGTCTCGACCTCCGCCGCCGAGGCGCAGCGCTTCACCGCGGAGACCGCCCGGATCAGGTCGGCCGCGTCCACCGAGGCGGCCCGGGCCACCGCCGAGGCCGACGAGCGGGTCCAGCGGGTCACCGCCGAGGCCGCCGAGCAGTACGAGCGGCTCACGGCCGAGACCGCGCGGCTCACCGCCCGCGCCCGGCGCAGTGAGACCGAGCGTTCCGCCGCGATCGCCGCCTGCGCCAACGCGGCGGGCCGGATGCAGGCCCTGGCCACGAGCATGCTGGCCGACCTGCGCGAGATGGAGCACCGGCACACCGCGGAGGACGTGCTCGGTGATCTGCTGCACCTGGACCACCGCACCGCCCAGGCGGGCCGCCTCGCCGACTCCATCGCCGTGCTGACCGGGGCGCGTTCCGGGCGCCGCTGGGCCAAGCCGATCGTGATGGAGTCGATCCTGCGCGGCGCCATGGGCCGTATCGGCGGCTACCAGCGCATCCGGCTCCACTCGACCAGCGACGTCGCCATCGCGGGCCACGCCGCCGAGGGCATCATGCACGCCCTGGCCGAACTCCTCGACAACGCTGCCAACTTCTCGCCGCCCACCGCCGAGGTGCACGTGTACGTCGAGGAGGTGCCGGCCGGCATCGTCGTCACCGTCGAGGACAGCGGCCTGGTGATGAGCGATGTGCAGCTGCGCCGCGCCGAGCGCGCCGTGTCCGCCGTGAACCAGGACCTCACGGGTCTCTCCGGCACCAGGCTCGGTCTCGCCGTCGTCGGCCGGCTGGCCAGGAAGCACGGTCTCACCGTCTCCTTCCGGCCGTCGGCGCGCGGCGGCACGGGAGCGCTGATGATGCTGCCGCAGGAGCTCATCTCCCGTACGTCCGTGCCCGCGCCCGCGCCTCTCACCGAGCCCGTCCGGCACCCCGAGCCCGAGCCGGACCACGCCACCCCGGACACGGAGAGCCGGCCCCGGGCGGCCGCGCCCGGACGGCCCGAGCCCTCGTCCGAGCCGGCGTCCGAGTCGGCGTCCGAGTCGGCTTCCGAGTCCACCGGCGCCGTTCCGCAGGTCGGTGAGAGCGGACTGCCCAAGCGCCGCCGCGGCCGCACCCTGGCCGCCGCCGAAGCCCGTACCGCCACCCCCGGCGGAGCCGAAGCCCCCCGGCCCCGTACCACCGACCCGAAGGTGCAGGCTGCCCGCTTCAGCACCTTCAGCCAGGCGGTACGAGCCAACTCCCCGCACCCGGAAGGCAACACCCGATGAGCGCGACCACCGACGAGAAGCTGAACTGGCTGCTGGAGGGGCTGCTCGACCGCACGCCCGGCGCCCGGCACGCCCTCGTCCTGTCCCGGGACGGCCTCAAGCTGTGCCGCACCCCCGAACTCTCCGTCGACCAGGCGGACCAGCTGGCCGCGATCTCCGCCGGCATCCAGAGCCTGTCGCACGGCGCGTCCATCGAGTTCGGCGACGGCACCGGCGGCGTACGGTCCGCGATGACCGAGTTCTACGGCGGGGTGCTGTTCATCGTCGAGGCGGGCGCGGGCGCCCATCTGGCGGTCGTGGCGGCGGAGGACTCCGACGTCGGCCTCGTCGGCCACAACATGAGCGAGCTCGTCGAGCAGCTCGGCGAGCACCTCGTCGCCCCGCCGCGCGATGCGGCGGCCACGGAAACCGCGGACGCATGACACCCGTCCCGCGCCCCCGGCCCGGACGCGACGACGACCCGGACCGGCTGTACACCCTGACGGGTGGCCGCAGCCGGTCCGACTCGGCCGCGTTCGACCTGGTGACGCTCGTCGTCGCCGAGTGCGAACCGAACCCCGGGATGCAGTCGGAGCACGTCGCGATCCTGCGGATGTGCCACAGCCCCACCGCGGTCGTCGAGATCTCGGCCACCCTGAATCTGCCGGTCAGCATCGTGCGCATCATGCTGTGCGACCTGCTCGACACCGGCCGGATCAGCGCCCGCCACCCCCGTACTGCACGTGTCGAGGACCGGCTCCCCGACACCGACACCCTGGAACAGGTGCTCGTTGGACTCCGCAACCTCTGACCGTGCCGCCCTGCAGGCGACGGCCGACAACGGACTGAAGATCGTCGTCGTCGGCGGCTTCGGGGTCGGCAAGACCACCATGGTCCGATCCGTGAGCGAGATCCGTCCGCTCAACACGGAGGAGACCATGACCCGTGCGGGCGAGGCGGTCGACGACCTGGACGGCGTGCACTCCAAGACGTCCACCACGGTCGCCTTCGACTTCGGCCGCATCACGCTCGACGCGCGGTCGGTCCTCTACCTCTTCGGCGCGCCCGGACAGGAACGCTTCTGGTTCCTGTGGGACCGCCTCTTCTCCGGCACCCTGGGCGCCGTCGTCCTCGTCGACACCCGGCGGCTCGCCGACTCCTGGTACGCGATCGACCGGCTGGAGCACCACGGCACGCCGTTCATCGTCGCCTGCAACGACTTCGGCGGCCCGCTCCACACCGAGCAGCAGATCCGCGAGGCCCTCGACCTCTCCCCCGACGTCCCGCTCGTCGAGTGCGACGCCCGGGACCGCTCCTCCAGCAAGTACGTCCTGATCACGCTGGTCGAGCACCTCTACGCGCTCTCCGTCGCCCGGGAGAAGGACGCCGAAGCGGCGCTCACGGGCGGTCAGGGCGCCACGGCGATGACCCCGGAGCGCACCCCGTGACCCAGTGCCCCGTACCCCACGGTTCCGTACCCCTGTCCGGCCCGCGGTTCCAGACGGACCCCGTGCAGCTGTACCGGGACATGCGCCGCGACCAGGGCTCCGTGGCCCCCGTGGTGCTCGACGGCGACATACCCGCCTGGCTGATCCTCGGCTACCGCGAACTCCACCAGGTCACCAACGACCCGGTGCTCTTCAGCCGGGACTCGGACCTGTGGAACCAGTGGGACCACATCCCGGACGACTGGCCGCTGCTGCCGATGATCGGGCGCAAGCAGCCGTCGATCCTCTACACGGTCGGTGAACGGCACACCGTCCGCGCGGCCATGATCAGCAACGCGCTGGAGAGCGTCGACCCGTTCGCGCTCAAGCGGTACGCCGAGGAGTTCGCCGACGACCTCATCGACGGCTTCTGCTCCACCGGCCGCACCGACATCATCGCCGAGTACGCGATGCTGCTCCCGGCCCGTGTCCTCGCGAAGATCTACGGCTTCAGCGACGAGGTCGGGGGGCCGCTCGTCGGCGCGCTCAACGACATGATCGACGGCCGTGAGCGGGCCCTGGCGGGTCAGCAGCACCTGGGCGGGGCCATGTTCCAGCTCCTCGTGGACAAGCACGCCGAACCCGGTGACGACGTCGCGACCCGGATGCTGGAGGACCCGGGCGGCTTCACCGACGAGGAGGTCGCGCAGGACCTCATGGTGATGATGGCGGCGGGCCACCAGCCGACCGCCGACTGGATGGGCAACTCGCTGCGGCTGATGCTCACCGACGACCGCTTCGCCGCGTCGCTGTCCGGCGGCCGCCACAGCGTCGCCGAGGCCATGAACGAGGTGCTCTGGGAGGACACGCCCACCCAGAACGTCGCCGGCCGCTGGGCGTCCCGCGACACCCACCTCGGCGGACGCCACATCCGCGCGGGCGACCTGCTGCTCCTCGGCATCGCCGCCGCCAACGGCGACCCGCAGGTACGCACCGACGGCTCCGCCCTGACCGGCGGGAACAACGCGTTCCTCTCCTTCGGGCACGGCGAGCACCGCTGCCCGTTCCCGGCGCAGGAGACCGCGGAGGTCATCGCCCGTACGGGGATCGAGGTGCTCCTGGACCGGCTCCCGGACGTGGACCTCGCCGTCCCCGAGGACAAGCTGACCCGGCGCCCGTCCCCGTGGCTGCGGGGGCTGACGGAGCTGCCGGTGCACTTCACGCCCACTCCCGCCCTTGGAGGCCAGAAATGACCCGGATCGCCCTCGATCCCCTTGTCGCCGACCTCGACGGGGAGAGCGCCGCGCTGCGCGCCGCCGGCCCGCTGGCCGAGGTGGAGCTCCCCGGCGGGGTGCACTGCTACGCGGTGACGCACCACGCGGAGGCGCGTCAGCTGCTCACCGACAGCCGCGTGGTCAAGGACATCGGCGTGTGGAACGCCTGGCAGCGCGGCGAGATCCCGATGGACTGGCCGCTGATCGGGCTCGCCAACCCGGGCCGCTCCATGCTGACGGTCGACGGGTCCGAGCACCGCAGGCTGCGCAGCCTGGTCGCGCAGGCGCTGACGGTGAAGCGGGTGGAGCGGCTGCGGGCCGGCATCGAGGCGCTGACGAACGCGTCGCTGGACCGGCTGGCGGCGCTGCCCCAGGGGCAGCCGGTCGATCTGAAGGCGGAGTTCGCGTACCCGCTGCCGATGAACGTCATCAGCGAGCTGATGGGCGTGGACGCGGCCGACCACCCCCGGCTGAAGGAGCTGTTCGAGAAGTTCTTCTCGACGCAGACCCCGCCGGAGGAGGTCCCGCAGATGATGGCGGACCTCGGCACCCTGTTCACGAAGATCGTCGACGACAAGCGGGCCACGCCGGGCGACGACCTGACGAGCGCCCTGATCGCGGCCTCCGAGGAGGGCGACCACCTCACCAACGAGGAGATCGTCAACACGCTGCAGCTGATCATCGCGGCCGGTCACGAGACCACGATCAGCCTCGTCGTCAACGTCGTCGAGGCGCTCCAGACCCACCCCGAGCAGCGCAAGCGCGTGCTGAGCGGCGAGGTGCCCTGGGAGAACGTGATCGAGGAGACGCTGCGCTGGAACACCCCCACCTCGCACGTCCTGATCCGTTTCGCGACCGAGGACATCGAGGTCGGCGACAAGGTCCTGCCGAAGGGCGAGGCCCTCATCGTCTCGTTCGGCGCGCTGGGCCGTGACGAGAAGCAGTACGGGGAGACGGCGGGCGAGTTCGACATCACCCGCTCCCCCAACCGCCACATCGCCTTCGGCCACGGCCCGCACGTCTGCCCGGGCGCCGCGCTGTCCCGGCTGGAGGCGGGCGTCGCCCTGCCCGCGCTGTACGAGCGCTTCCCCGACCTGGACCTCGCGGTACCGGCCTCCGAGCTGCGGAACAAGCCGATCGTCACGCAGAACGACCTGTACGAGCTCCCGGTCGACCTGGGCTGACCGCGCGCCGAACCCGTCGCCCACGGTCCGGAGCGTACGTCTCACCGGTCCGGAGCGTCGTGTCTCACCGGACGGACACGGTCCTCGACCGCTTCCGGGAGGGACTACGCTCCGGACCGTGGCTGACATCCAGATTCCCGCAGACCTCAAGCCCGCCGACGGCCGTTTCGGCGCCGGGCCCTCCAAGGTGCGGACGGAGGCGGTCGACGCGCTGGCCGCGACCGGCACCTCCCTTCTCGGTACGTCCCACCGCCAGGCTCCCGTGAAGAACCTGGTCGGCGAGGTACGTGACGGCGTACGCAGCCTCTTCTCCCTCCCCGAGGGATACGAGGTCATCCTGGGCAACGGCGGTTCCACCGCCTTCTGGGACGTCGCGACGCACGGGCTGATCGAGTCGAAGTCCCAGCACCTGAACTTCGGCGAGTTCTCGTCGAAGTTCGCGAAGGCCGCCAAGCTCGCCCCGTGGCTGGCCGACCCGACCGTCATCGCCTCGGACCCGGGCACCCACCCGGACCCGAAGGCCGAGGCCGGCGTCGACGTCTACGCCTTCACCCACAACGAGACCTCCACCGGTGTCGCCGCCCCCGTCAAGCGGGTCGCGGGCGCCGACGAGGGCTCCCTCGTCCTGGTGGACGCCACCTCCGGCGCGGGCGGCCTGCCGGTCGACATCACCGAGACGGACGTCTACTACTTCGCCCCGCAGAAGTCCTTCGCCTCCGACGGCGGCCTGTGGATCGGCGTGTTCTCCCCGGCGGCCCTGGACCGCGCCGCGCGCGTCCACGCCTCCGGACGGCACGTCCCGGAGTTCTTCTCGCTGCCCACGGCGATCGACAACTCCCTGAAGAACCAGACGTACAACACCCCGGCGCTGGCCACCCTCTTCCTGCTGAACGAGCAGCTGAAGTGGATGAACACCCAGGGCGGCCTGGACTTCACGACCGGCCGCACGGCCGCGTCCTCGCAGCACCTGTACGGCTGGGCCGAGGAGTCCAAGTACGCCACCCCGTTCGTCACCGACCCGGCGAAGCGCTCGCAGGTCATCGGCACGATCGACTTCGAGGACGGCATCGACGCGGCGGCCGTCGCCAAGGTGCTCCGCGCCAACGGCATCGTCGACACGGAGCCGTACCGCAAGCTGGGCCGCAACCAGCTGCGCGTGGCGATGTTCCCGGCGATCGACCCGGCGGACGTCCAGGCGCTCACCGCCTGCATCGACTACGTGATCGACAAGCTCTGACGGTCCCCGTCCCGGACGGCCCCGCACACCCCGGTGTGCGGGGCCGTCCGTCGCCGGGCGCCCCGTTCGTTCCGGGAGCCGGGAGGGGCCTCAGGCGACCGTCAGCACGATCTTGCCCCGGATGTGCCCCTCGGCGGCCCGCTCGTGCGCGGCCCGGACGTCCGCGAGCAGGAACGTGCTGTCGATCGCGACGCGGACCGCGCCCGTGTCGAGCAGGCGGCCCAGCTCGGCCAGCTGAGCACCGTTCGAGCGGACCTGGGTGCCCGTGACGGTGACACCCAGCTTCGCGGTCTCCTCCTCGTCGAACTCGCCGAAGAACACGGGGAACAGGGAGCCGCCGCGCTTGAGCGTGCGCAGGAATCGGCTGCTGCGGCGGCCGCCGACGGCGTCGAGGACGAGGTCGGCGCCGTGCACGAGCTCCTCGGGCCGGCTCGTGGTGTAGTCGATGAACTCGTCGGCGCCGAGGTCCCGCAGGAACCGTTCGTGCCCGCCCGACGCCACCGCGACGACCTGCGCGCCCTTCCACTTCGCCAGCTGTACGGCGAAGTGCCCCACCCCGCCCGCGGCGCCGTTGACGAGGACCCTCGTGCCGGGGCCGAGGGGCACCGGGCGGTGCCGCGCCGCCTGGAAGGGCGAGGGGTGGTCGTGTCCGAGCTCGATCAGGAACTGCCACGCCGTCAGCCCGGCCATGGGCGCCGCCGCCGCGTGCACATGATCGATACCGGTGGGCTTGTGCGCGAGGTCCGACGCCCGCGCGGCCACGTACTCGGCGTACCCGGCGCCCTCGAAGCCGGGAAACCGCAGGAGCCCGAAGACCTCGTCGCCGACGGCGAACCCGTCCACGTCCGGGGCGACGGCCTCAACCACGCCCGACACGTCCGTCCCCGGGATCACGGGCAGGCTGAACTTCGGCCTGGTCTCCGGAGGGAGGTTGCTCATCCCGTCGCGGAGGTACCAGTCGGGGGGATTGAGGCCGGCCGCGTGCACGCGGACGAGTACCTCGCCCGGCCCCGGCACGGGAATCGGCACCTCGTCCTGACGCAGGACCTCGGGGCCGCCGTGCTCGTGCAGCCGGATCGCCCTCATCGTGTCTGTCGGCATCGTTCTCTCCTGCCCGCACTGCGGGATAGACTCATCCGGATCAGCGATCCACATAAACGAACCACTGATCCGAATATACGGATCACTGATCCAGATAGTCAAGGAAAGTCAAGGGGAAGAGATGCGCGCCGACGCCAGGAAGAACCGCGACCACCTGCTCGCCGTGGCGGGCACCGCCCTCGCCGAGCACGGCGCCGAGGTGTCGCTGCGCGACATCGCACGCCGGGCGGACGTCGGACTCGCGACGCTGCTGCGCCACTTCCCGACACGTGAGGCGCTGCTCGACGCCCTGCTCCGTACGAGCTTCGACGAGATGACGGCCCGGGCGGCCGCGCTCGAGACGTCGGACGCGCCCGACGAGGCCCTGGTGTCGTGGCTGCGGGACTGCGTCGCGTGGACGACGGAGTACCGGGGCGTGACCGTGCTGATGGCGGCCGCCATCAACGACACCGAGTCCGCGCTGCACGCGTCGTGCGTCGCCCTGCGCGCGGCCGGCGCACGGCTCCTCGTCCGCGCCCAGGAGGCGGGCACGGCGCGGACCGACGTCGACGGCGCCGATGTGTTCGCCCTGGTGGCGGCGCTGGCCTGGCTCGGCGACCAGCCCGCACTCGCGCCCCGCGCGGACCACCTCTTCGACGTCGTCGCGAGCGCGCTCCTGACCGGTACGGCGGGCGGCGACGCCTGACCGGCTTCCAGCAGTTCCGCTGTCGGTGCCGGCTGCTAGCTTCCCGGCATGACGACCACGCCGAGGAAGCTGCCGACGACCGTGCCGTTCACCGGCGGCGAGAAGGAATCCCTGCACGCGAGTCTCGACCGGCACCGTGACGTGGTGCTGTGGAAGCTCGAAGGGCTGGACGACGAGCAGCTGCGCCGCCCCATGACCCCGACGGGGACGAATCTGCTGGGCCTGGTCAAGCACCTGGCCACCGTCGAGTACGGCTGGTTCTGCGCCACGTTCGGGCGGGAGACCGAGGACTTCTGGTTCGACACGTCGGCCGACGACATGACGGTCGCCCCGGACGAGACCACCGAGCAGATCCTCGCGTTCTACGCGCGCGCCCGCGCCGCCGCCGACCTGTCCATAGCGGAGACGGACCTGGACACCACCGGGACCTCCTGGAACGGGAAGACCGTCTCGATGCGCTGGGTGCTCATCCACATGATCGAGGACGTCCTGCGGCACGCCGGTCACATGGACATCGTCCGCGAGCTCATCGACGGATCGGTCGGTTCCTACCCGGCCCCCTGAGCCCCGGGGCCGCCGCTGAGGCGGACGACGAGCACGGCCACGTCGTCCCGCTGCGGGGCGTCCACCAGTCCGTGGGAGAGCGCCTCCAGCAGCTGCGGCAGGGGCTGGTCGCCGTACGCGGAGAGGGCGGCCGCCGTCTGTCCGATGCTCGCCTCCAGGTCGTTGTCCCGGCGTTCGACCAGCCCGTCGGTGTACAGCAGGAGCACGCTGCCCAGGGGAAGTTCGCGGGTGCGGTCGTGGCGGCCGAGGCCGTCGGCGGCGCCGAGCAGGAGCAGGTCGTGCGCGTCCAGGACCGAAACGCGGCCGTCGGGGGTACGCAGCAGGGGCGGCGGGTGCCCGGCGTTGGACCAGGTCAGACGCCACCCGCCGCCGTCCGGGTCGAGGCGGGCGTGGACGGCCGTGGCGCCCGGGCCGAGGGGCAGGACGTCGAAGGCGCTGTCGACCGCGTCCAGCGCGCCGGCGGGTGAGTGCGAGGGGTGGCCGAGGGTGGCCTGCCGGAGCATGCTGCGGACCTGGCCCATCACGGCCGCGGCCTGCACGTCGTGCCCGATGATGTCGCCGATGGACAGCATCAGCCCGCGCTGCGGGGCGTCCGGGAGCCGCGGCAGCAGATAGGCGTCGTACCAGTCGCCGCCCACCATGTCCTGGTCGGTGGCCGGCAGGTACAGGGCGGACATGTCCAGGCCCGGCACGGCGGGAAGGTCGGTCAGCATCGCCGCCTGGAGCTGTTCGGCGGTGCTGAGCCGGGTCTCGACGAACAGGGTGCGGTCCACGGCCTGGCTGACGTACCCGGCGACCGCCGTGAGAGCGGCCTCCTCCGTCACCGAGAGGACATGGGGGTCGGGCCAGCACCACATCAGCGCGCCCCGGCCCCGGGCCAGCGGCACGCACAGCACGGAGCGGAGCCGCAGCGCGTCGTACCCGGCGACGGCCTCGGGGCTGAAGCCGGCCACGAGCGCCTCGCGGTCCGGGACGAAGACGGTGCGCTGTTCGCGGACGGCCTGGGTGCTGGGGAAGCCGGCGTCCAGGTCGAGCCGGGAGATGGCGGTCTCCACCGGCCGTACGTCCTCGGGGTCGATCACCCGCCAGAGCCCCTGGCCGTCCGCCAGCATCAGGCCCACGAACGAGGGCTCGGCGGGGCCCACGAACATGCCGCGCAGCCGCCGGGTGAGGTCCGCCAGGTCGTGGGAGTGGGCCAGCTCCACCGAGGCGCGCAGCAGCAGTTCGGCGTAGTCGCGGTCCTCCCGGATCCGCTCGGTGGCGATCCGGAGCCGGAGTTCCACCGAGCAGGCGGCGGTGAGGTCCCCCAGGTCCTGCAACTCGTCGGCGGTCCACTTCCGGGGCGTGTGGTCGATGGCGCAGAGCGACCCCAGGACGTGCCCGTCGGCGTCGGTCAGCGGCATGCCGGCGTACGCGATCACCTGGAGGTCGGGGATGGCCAGGCTGGCGCAGGTGAGCGGGTGGGCCCGGGTGTCCTCCAGGATCAGCGGCCGGCGGTCGAGGACGACGTGCTGGCAGAACGAGTGGCTCAGCGGGGTCTCGCGCCGGGCCGCCCAGGGCTCGCTGAGTCCGACCATGCCGGGGAAGACCTGCCGGTCGGTCTCCAGCAGCGAGACCAGCGAGACGGGCACGCGGAGGAACCGGGCGACCAGTCTCGCGAACCGGTCCATACCCGGGTCGGCCGCCGCCGTGAGCCCCGCGAGCCGCAGGGCTTCCAGCCTGCCCAGTTCGCCCACCCGGGGCCTCCGTCGGTCGCTCGGCAGGAGCCGCGGTGCCCACACACCACGTCCTACGACCGTATAAGACAATTCCGGTCATGTCGTGACCGGAGCGGGCGCACCCGGAGACGGCGCGGGTCCCGGAAGGGCCCGAGGTGGTGCCCCGACCGGAAGCTGCGCGGCGCCGCGCTCGGCCGCTCAGTCGCGCCCGGTGTCCGCGACCCCGCCCCGCGCGGCCCCCGGCACCACGTCCCGCCGCCATCGCACCTCGCCGTCCTGCCGCTCGTCCCCCGGGCGCAGCCCCGCGGCCGAGGCCACGGCGGCGGACGCGGCGTGGTCCGGGTGGATGTGGGCGACGACGGTACGGACGGCGGCCCGGTCCAGCAGATGGCGGACCAGGCCGTCCGCCGCCTCCTTGGCGTATCCACGGCCCTGCCACCGGGTGCCGACCACCCAGGCCACCTCGGCCCGCTCCCCGCGCACGGTGGCCTGGACGTAACCGGCCAGGCGCCCGTCGGTACGCACCCGGAGCACCCAGTTCCACCAGAGCTCGGCGGGGTCGGGCGAACCGGCGCACTGGCGCTCGTAGCGGGCCCGCAGGGCGTCCGCGTCCTCCGGCGCACCGCCGGTCCAGGCGTGCAGCGCGGGGTCGAGGAGGACCGCGGCCATCTCCTCCGCGTGGGCGACGTCGAGCGGCAGCGCGTCGAGACGGAGGGTGAGGAAGGGCTCGGGGGCCTGCATGGGACGGAGCCTACGCGGGGCCGGGCAAGGCTTCACAGCCCCGCCCCGGGGGCCCGTATTGCCCTCTTTTCATGCACCATGGGACATATGGAGACGATCCATGAACTAGAGCCTTATGTGAAGCAGTACACCGTCCTGCTCAGCAGCCGCAGGCCGGACGGATCATCGGCCCACACCCCGGTCAGTATCGCGGTCGAGGGCGATCACGCCTACATCCGTACGTTCTCCTCGGCCTGGAAGGTCGACCGGATGCGTAACCACCCGGTGGTGGAGATCGCGCCGTGCACCGTGCGGGGCGCGCCCACGGGACCGCCGATGAAGGCGTGGGCGCGGCTCCTGCCGCAGGACTCGAAGGAGAACACGCACGCCGCCCGGACGCTCTCCCGGAAGTACCCGGCGCTCCACGGGGTGGCCGTCCCCCTCGTCCACCGGCTGAAGCGCGACCGCACCCTCCACTACGAGCTGCGGCCGATCACCGACGACACCTGAGCGGGCCGGCCGATCACCGACGACGTCCGGGCGGGCCGGCCGGGGGACGGCGTGCGTCACCCCCGGCGGCGCTTGGCCGCGATCAGGGCCAGCACGATGACGACGACGGCCACGGCGCCGCCCGTGGCGGTGCCCTTCGTCGGGCCGCCGTCGTCCCCGTCGCCCCCGGACGACGTCCCGCCGCCCCCGCCGTTCGGGGCGGGCGTCCTGCTGCCGCCGCCCTCGACCTCCACGCGCGCCACCTCGCTGTTCTTCCCTTCGGAGCCGAACATCATCGCCGAGCCGTCCGCCGTGTACGTCACCGATTCGGACTGCCCCTGGAGCGGCGCGCTCACCGCGTGGTCCTCGCCGAGCCTGCCGTTCGCGAAGGCGTAGCGCCGGGCGCTGAAGTACGAGCGCAGCACCAGCTCCTTGCCGTCCGGCGAGAACGCCCCGTCGGTCACCCACGGCACCTCGCCGACGCGCCGGAACACGTTGGCCCCGCCGGCCGTCAGCTTCTCCGGGCCCTCGTAGAGCCCGCCGCCGCCCTCCCGCTTGGAGGCGATGTACACCCGCCCCGTCGTGGGGTGGACCATGAGCGCCTCGGCGTTGCGTGCCCCGTCGGCGTACGTCACGTCGAACTGCGTGGCCCGGACCGTGGCGTCGGCGAGCTCCTTCGGCTCGGGGAAGCGGTAGATCCAGACGTGGTCCCAGGTGCCGTCGAGGTTGTCGCCGATGTCGCCGACGTAGAGGTTCCCGTCGGGTCCGAGCGAGATGGCCTCCACGTCCCGGGGCTCCCCCACGCCCTTCATGGTGATCGTCGCCACGGTCCTCCCGGTCCGGGAGTCGACGGCGTAGACGTACGGCCCGTCGTCGCTGTCGTTGTGCGTCCAGTAGACCCCCGGGTGGAGCCTGCTGGCGGCGAGCCCGCTGGACTCGGTGATCCGGGGGTCCTCGATCGTGAAGGTCCGGTCCGCCTTGCCCCCGTCGTCCGCGACGGCGGGGACCGTCCCCGTCAGGAACAGCAGGGCGGCAGCGGCGGCGGTCAGCAGCGGTCTCATGGCACAAGTGTCCACCGTCACGTCGCAGGCCGGAGCAGTGATCAGCCATGATGTCGCCATGCGTTTTCTCTTCGTCGGCGACTCCATGACCATCGGGCGTTCCGGCGACTTCACCTGGCGCTACCGCATGTGGCAGCACCTCGAAGCGACCCTGGGCGACGGCGGTTACGCCATCACGGGTCCGCGTACCGAGCTGTACGACACCGAGGCGAACGCCCCGCTCTCCCACGCGTACGGCGACGCGTCCTTCCCCGCGCCCGCGCGCCGGCACCTGGCCGGCTGGGGCGAGGGCTGGCTCCACATGGCCCCGGTCGTCGCGGACGCGGTCGCGTCGGCGCGCGCCGACGTCCTGCTGGTCTCGCTCGGCCTGATAGACCTCGGCTTCTACACGGACAGCACGCAGACCGCCGCGAACGCACGGGCGTTCATCACCGCGGCCCGCGCCGCGAACCCCCGGATCAAGCTGGTGCTGCTGCCGGTCATCCCCAACGTCCGGGCGGAGTCCGACGCCCCCTTCGCCGCCGAGTGCGACCGCTTCAACACCCTGCTCGCCAAGGCCGTCGCCGACCTGGACTCCGCCGCGTCCCCGGTCCTGCTGGCCTCGCACCCCACGGGGTACGACATCCACACGGACACCTACGACGGCACCCACCCCGGCCCCACCGGCGAGCACAAGCTGGCCGGGGCCTTCGCCGACGCGATGCACCAGGCCTGGGGCGTGGGCGGCCCCTACGCGGGAGCGCTGGCGGCGGCCTGATCCGGGCCTCCACGACGGATCACCTGCGCCGACGCCGGACACCCACGACGGAAGGTCCCCTGTGACGAGGAAGAAGGCCGGACGGAGGCCTGGCCGGAGCTGGCGGCGGGGCCGCGTGACGGCGCTGCTCGGGCTCCTGACGGCCGTCCTGCTGCTCTTCCCCGGTCTGGTCCCCAACACCCCGGGCCGGGTGGGCAGTCTGCTGGAGACCTTCCTCCCCTGGCTCGGCCTGGCCGTCCCCGTCCTGCTGGTCCCGGCGCTCCTGCGCCGCTCGCTCCTGGCGACGGCGGCGCTGCTGCTGCCCGCAGTCACCTGGTCCGCCCTGTTCGGCGGCCTGCTGTTCACCGGGGACCGGGCGCCGGACACCACGTTCACCGTGGTCCAGCACAACGTCAGCGATGTGAACCCAGAACCGGCCGCCACCGCACGGGCGTTGGCCGCCACGGGAGCCGGGCTCATCGCCCTGGAGGAGCTCACGGCCCCCGCCTTGCCCGCCTTCGAGGCGGCCCTGGCCGCGGACTACCCCCACCACGCGACGCGGGGCACGGTCGGCCTCTGGTCGAAGTACCCGCTCACCGGCGTACGGCTGGTGGACATCAGGCCGAAGGACGTCGGGGCGGGCTGGGACCGGGGGCTGCGCGCGGCCGCCCGTACGCCGAAGGGTGAAGTCGCCGTGTACGTCGCCCATCTGCCCTCGGTGCGGATCGGTCCGGCGACCGGGCTCACCTCGGGGCGGCGGGACGAGAGCGCCGCGCTGCTGGGGAAGGCCGTCGCCGCCGAGCCCCTGGACCGGGTGATCCTCCTCGGGGACCTCAACAGCACGCTGGACGACCGCGGTCTGGAGCCCGTCAGCTCGCTGATGGGCTCCCCGGGCCCCGGCTTCGCGTTCAGCTGGCCCGCGAAGCTGCCGGTGGCCCGGATCGACCAGGTCCTGGCCCGCTCGGCGGACGTCAGCCGCGTCCGGACGCTGCCGGCCACCGGTAGCGACCATCTGCCGATAGCGGCGGACATACGACTCTGAGCACGGCCCGCCCCTCAGCCCGCCATCTCCACCCCGAGCATGGCGAGCCCCAGCTTCGTCAGCTCCTCCGACACCTCGTCGGGCCGGGCCCGGCGCGGGCGGCGGGCGTGGTGGGCCATGAGCTCGTGGACCGTACCCACCATCACCATCACGACCACCCGGTGGTCCCGTTCCTCCACCTCGCCGCGGACCGCCGCCCGTTCGGCCTCACCCGTCAGGAAGTCCGTCCACAGGTCGCGCCACCGCTTGCAGTGCGCGTCCA
Organism: Streptomyces sp. NPDC104381; assembly: GCF_055583745.1. Lineage (NCBI taxonomy): Bacteria > Bacillati > Actinomycetota > Actinomycetes > Kitasatosporales > Streptomycetaceae > Streptomyces > Streptomyces sp. NPDC104381. Next base: position 288,123 of record NZ_JBVJNK010000006.1, on the reverse strand, counting down.
CCGCCGGGCTCACGCCCAGTACCTCGACGAACGTCACCCGCGCCTCGCGCAGATCCCGGGTCACCGCCGACACGTACGCGTCGAAGAGCCGGCGGAAGCGCTGCTCCAGCGGGCAGTCGTCCATCCCCTCGGAGAGCAGGGCCACTTCGGAGGCCCGCAGGCCGGCCGTGGTGATCTGGTTGTGGAGGGCCGTCAACAGGCCTTCCCGGGAGCCGAATTCCTCCCGGAACACCTCCTCCGACACCCCGGCCGCCGCGCACAGGGCGTACTCCGACGTCTGGGCGTAGCCGTACACCCCGAACAGCTCCAGGCCGGCGTCGAGGAGCTGCCCACGGGCCCGCGTACGCACACCGTCGACCGCACCGGTCAGTTGGTCCACCGGGACATCCACCACGGGTCCTCCTTGATCTGCCGCCTGCCCGTGCCCACGTCCGCCGTCGAGCGGGTCATGAGGGCCGGGGAGGGCTCGGGCGCCTCTGGATGGCGCGTGCGCCATTGTCCCGGTACGTCCCGCCGTACACCCCCACGCCGCGCCGCCACGCGCACAGTCCGCCAGGACCGGTGAGCGCTCGCACGGATGTACCGGAGGTGTACGTCTCCGGGGGCCGCCCCCTCCCCCGGTCAGAGCCGCTTCAGCACGGCCTGCTTGGCGGTGGCGAACTCCTCGTCGGTGAGGACGCCGCCCCGGTGCAGCTCGCCGAGTTCACGGAGCCTCCGCAGCAGCACGTCGTGATCGTCGGCGGGCGGGGCGGACGGTGCGGGGGCGTGCGCCGGGGCCGCTTCGAGCGCGACGGCCGGTGCGGCGGGCTCGGCGGGCGCCGGCATCCGTACGAGGACGGCGGCGGCGACCAGGACGGCGGTGTACTCCCGCTTCGACAGCCCCCACAACTCCAGGGAGTACGGGTCGAACTTGGCCGGGCTCGACGAGACCGCGCCTCCCCGGTCGAAGCGCAGCGAGCCGTTCTCCAGACCGATCGCGGGCATCCAGCGCACCCCGGTCACCTCGGCCAGCGGCAGGGTGACCGCGCCGCCGGCGGTCTTCGACTCCTCGGCCTTCCAGTTCCAGGTGAGGCGGACCGTCTCCCCGTCGAAGGACGCGGTGCCGTCCCCGCCGCCGCCCGACACCGGCACCGACGGGCCCGGCAGCAGGAAGTGGTCCGCCGGGCCCTCGGGCACCTGCTCGACCAGGAGGGCGTGGCGTATCTCGTCGACGACGTACTCCGCCACGCCCGTGCGGTCCTTCTCCACCACCAGCTGGTACGGATCGGCGGCGTCCCTCAGCCGTCCGTCCGCCGCCCGCAGGACGGGGCAGGCGCCGGTGCGCAGCCGCAGCCTCAACCGGCCGCCCTTACGGTCCGGTTCGTACGAGACGCCCGCCACCGCCCGCAGCGGGACGGCGAGTTCGCCGAGGTCCTGCCGCACCGGATGCGCCTTGCCGCCCGGGACGATGCGCACCGTGTCCCCGTCGAAGCTCCACGTTCCGTCGCGCGAGATGATGTCGGCCATACGGCGGATTCTGCCAGGCACACCCGCGCGACACCCCCGCGTACGGAGGCGGTCAGCCGAGCTCGGCGAGGTCCTCGGGGGTCAGCTTCAGGTCGCCCGCCGCGATGTTCTCCTCCAGGTGGTCCAGGGAGCTGGTGCCGGGGATGAGCAGGATGTTCGGCGACCGGGCGAGCAGCCAGGCCAGGGCCACCTGCGGCACGGTCGCGCCGTGCCGGGCGGCGACGGCGTCCAGGTGGCGGGCGGTGACCGGCTGGAAACCGCCGACCGGGAAGAAGGGGACGTAGGCGATGCCGGCCTCCGCGCAGGCGTCGACCAGGGGGTCGTCGTCGCGCCGGGCCAGGTTGTAGAGGTTCTGGACGCAGGCGATCGGCGCGATCCCGCGCGCCTCGGCGAGCTCCCCGGCCGTGACGTTGGAGATGCCCAGGTGGCGGATCAGGCCCTCCTCGCGCAGCGCGAGCAGGGCCTCCAGCGGCCCGGCCAGTGGGGTGTCGCCGCGTTCGAGGTCGCCCATCCGCAGGTTCACCACGTCCAGGCGGTCCACCCCGAGCGAGCGCAGGTTCGCCTCGACGCCACGGCGCAGGTTGTCCGGCGTGAGGCCGGTCTTCTCCGCCGCCGGCAGGGCGATGTCGGCTCCCTCGACCAGCGCGCCCACCTTGGTCACGATCACCAGGTCGTCCGGGTACGGGTGCAGCGCCTCGCGGATCAGCTCGTTGGCCGCGACCCCGTCGCGCGCGTAGTAGTGCGAGGTGTCGATGTGGTTCACCCCGAGCTCCACGGCCCGGCGCAGGACGGCCAGGGCCGTGTCCCGGCCGGGCGCCTCCCCCCTCGGCCACCCGGTCAGCTTCATCGCGCCGTAACCGATCCTGGCCACGTCCAACTCGCCCGCGAGCGCCCAGCTTTGTGAGTTCATGGCCACCACCCTAGGGCGTGTTCCGAAAGTAGCGCCGTCCGCCCGGAGGGCGGGCGGGGCCCCGGAACACGCCCTGGGGCGCTCCGTCACGCCGCCACCGTGACCGCGTCGATCGCGGGGGTGCGGAGGGTCCTGCGGGCGGTTCCGAGGCTGGTGCCGAGGGTGGCCGTGGTGGCGATGGCCAGGATGGCCAGCCAGGTGCCGGGGCCCTGGTCGGGCAGGACCTGGTCGGTGCGGACCATCGTGAAGGGGATGATCCCCGCGATCCCCGCGGCGGTGCCCAGGACCAGGCCCGTCAGCGTGAGGACGACCGCTTCCAGGCCGACCACGCCCAGGACCTGGCCGGGGGTCGCTCCGGCGAGGCGCTGCTGGCCGAACTCGCGGCGGCGGTAGGAGGTGGCCGCGTACAGGCTGTTGACGAGCATGATGCAGGAGAAGACGACGATGATGCCGACGACGACCAGGTTGAGGGTCTCCAGGTTCGTGTCCTCGACGGTCTTCTCCAGGCCGGACCGGGTGACCCGGTCGCTCTCGACGCCCTGGATGTAGAGCGTCGCGGTGGCCATGCCCGTGAAGATGATCATCGGCATGAGCACCCCGGCCGACTCCGCGCCGCGCCGGCGCAGATTGCGGGCGCTCAGGTACCCGCCGGCGCCGCCGAGCGCGTCGAGGGGGCCCCGCAGCAGCTCCAGGATCCGGCCGAGGAGGGCGGGGGCGAGGACGGCGAGGCCGACGGAGAGCAGGATGGCGCCGTAGGCGGGGAACGCCATCAGCATCTCCTCGTCCGGATCGACGGCGTACGTGGTCAGGACGCCGCCGGCGCCGGCCACGAGTGCGGCGCGGCCCGCCCAGGTGCGGCCCCTGCGCCGCGCCGGGCCCCGGACCCCGGCGGCGGCCCTGGTGGCGCGGCGTACGGCGAGGAACGCGGCGCCCACGGAGGCCAGGAGCGCGACGCCGAAGCCCGAGCCGAGGGCCATCGCGCCGAAGGCGGGGTCGACCGTCGCGGCGACCTGGCCGCTGTCCTGGAACAGGTCGAGCAGCAGCCGGCCGCCGAGCACGGCGGGCCCGACGGCGAGCGCCGCCCCGGCCAGCGCCACGACGGCCGCCTCCCCCACGACCATGCGCGTGATCTGGGCGGGGGTGGCCCCGGTGCAGCGCAGCAGATGGATCTCCTCGGCGCGCCGGCGTACGGCGACGGTGAGGGTGGAGGCGATGGCGAAGAAGACGAGCAGGGAGCCGTATCCGCCGACGACGCTCGCGGACAGGGTCATGGACTCCGCGCTGACCTCGTCGACGCCGGGCGCCGCCGCCGTGTCGTGCAGGGAGCCGAACGTCATGATGATCACGGCACCGAGGAACGCCGAGAGCAGGGTCGCCAGGAATTGCCCCGGGCGCTTGCGGACCGAGCGCATGGCCAGGAACAGCATCGCTCACACCTCCATCAGGGGGCTGTTGTCCGCGTGCCGTGCGGCCACGCGGTCACCGAGGTGCGTCATGCGTTCGGCGACGGCCTCGGCGGTGGGGGCGGTGAGGTGTCCTGCCAGCCGTCCGTCCGCGAGGAAGAGGACCGAGTCGGCGTAGGAGGCGGCCACCGGGTCGTGGGTGACCAGCACGACGGTGCTGCCGTGCAGGCGGACCGTCTCCCTCAGCAGGCCCAGCACCTCGCGTGCGCTGCGGGTGTCCAGGGCGCCGGTCGGTTCGTCGGCGAAGAGCACGCCGGGCCGGGTGACCAGGGCGCGGGCGATCGCCACCCGCTGGCGCTGCCCGCCGGAGAGCTGGTCGGGGAGGTGGCCGAGCCGTTCGCCGAGCCCGACCTGGGTGAGGACGGCGCGGATGCTCTCCCGGTCGGCCCTGCGGCCGGCGAGCCGGAGCGGCAGCGCGGTGTTCTCCTCGACGGTCAGGGTGGGCAGCAGGTTGTACTGCTGGAAGACGAAGCCGATCCGCTCCCGCCGGAACCTCGTGAGCGCCGCCTCGCCGCCCCGGCCCATCTCCTCGCCGTCCACGACGATCTGCCCCCGGTCGGGGCGGTCCAGGCCCGCCGCGCACTGGAGGAGCGTGGACTTCCCGGAACCGGAGGGGCCCATGACGGCGGTGAAGCTGGCCCTCGGCAGGCTCAGGGTCACCCCGTCCAGGGCGGTCACGGCGCCGTCCCCGGTCCCGTACACCTTGCTCACCGAGACCAGCCGCAGGGCCTCGGCTCCCCGGCTCCCGGGCTTCCGCTTGCGATCGAACATGGTCATCCCCCATCACCCTCTGCTCGTCGGACGCACCGCGCGTCCTGTCGACGACGCTACGGACCGGAGCGGGCGGGCACATTGGGCGTACGCCCCGGCCGAGGGGTGGCGCTGGGTGCACCCCGAGCGGGGCGGGACGCCCCGGTACGATACCCCCCTGGGTATATACGTACGGGTATGCCCCGACCACGGGAGGAACCATGCGACTCGACATCGCGGCCGACGAGCTGAAGTCCGTCCTCAACCGGCTTCGCCGGGCCCAGGGCCAGATCGCCGGGGTCATCAGGATGATCGAGGAGGGCAGGGACTGCGAGGAGGTGATGACCCAGCTGTCCGCCGCCTCCCGGGCCCTGGACCGGGCGGGGTTCTCCATCATCGCGACGGGGCTCGAACAGTGTCTGGCCGACGAGGGGCAAACGCCCGCCGACCGCGACCTGATGCGCGCCCGCCTGGAGAAGATGTTCCTCTCGCTGGCATGAGGCACCGGGCCGCCCGCCGGACCACCCGGCGCGCGCCGCGCCCGGGCACACCGCCCGCACCCGCGTCCCCGCCCGGCACCCGGACCACCGCGCGTGCCGGCACCCGCGTCACCGCTCCGGGAACGGCTCCCCGCACGCGCTGCAGAACTTCGGCGCCCGGTCCGCCGAGAGCCGCCCGCACTCCGGGCACACCAGGTCGAGCATGCAGGGTGGCTCCCCGCCCTCGTACGCCGACGTGCGTACCGCCGGCCTGACGGTGAGGCCGGGGCGGCGGCGGTGGACCGTGAGGTACGTCAGCCCGTCGGGCCCCGCCTCCAGCGCCCGCCGCGAGGTCCGGGGCAGCCAGGTGACCGTCGTCGGGGCGAGGTCCAGGGTGTCGCCGCCGCCCGTACGCAGGCTGCCACCGCCCGCGAGGACGACGAGCAGCACGTCCAGGACGTCCTCCTGGTGCTCGCCCACTCCGGCGCCCGGCGGGAGACGGACGACGTTGGCGTCCAACTCCCTCCCCTGTTCGGCCAGATGCCAGAGGGCGCCGCGCTCGCCGGGGGCGGCGGAGGCGAGCAGCTCGTCCAGCACGGCCAGCACCCGCGGGGTGGCGTTCATGCGGCGGCCTCCTTGTCGTAGCGCTCGCGGGCCTCGTGGACCTGGTCGAAGTGGGTCTCCGCCCAGTTCTTCATGGCGAACAGGAGGTCGCTGAGGCTGTGCCCGAGGTCCGTCAGCTCGTAGTCCACACGGACCGGCACCGACGGTGTGACCGTGCGCGTGACGAGGCCGTCGCGCTCCAGGGAACGCAGCGACTGGGTCAGCATCTTCTGGCTCACCCCGGCGATCCTGCGCCCCAGGTCGCTGTAGCGCATGGGGCCTTCGCGCAGGGCGCTGACGATCAGGCTGACCCACTTGTCGCCGAGGCGGCCGAGCAGCTGGTTCGTCGGGCACTCCTTCAGGAAGGCGTCGTACGCCGTTCGGGCTTCCTCGCGGCGCTGGGCCGCGGTACGGGTCGCCATTGCCTCCGCCTCCGGTCCTACCTACGGGTGGCCTACGCACCTCGAAGTACGTACTTACCGAAAGAGAGTAACTCTTCCTAGGTTTGTGGGGCGGGAGAAACCCGCGGTGTTCGCCCCAGGATCACGGGAGTTATCGATATGCGTGCAGTGGTGGTCAAGTCGTTCGGCGGTCCCGAGACGGTGGAGCTCGTACGGACCGCGGTGCCCGAGCCGGGCCCGGGCCAGGTGCGGATCAAGGTGGCGGCGGCCGCCGTCAATCCCGTGGACGCGGCGTACCGCGCGGGCTTCCTCGTCCCGCTGCCCGAGGGCGGGGTGCTCGGCCTCGGCTGGGACGTCGCGGGGACGGTGGACGCGGCGGGGGCGGGTGCGCCGTTCGCCACCGGGGCCGAGGTGGTCGCGCTGGCGTACGGGCCGGCTCCGGTGAAGGCGCAGGCGGAGTACGTGGTGGTGGACGGCACGGCGGTCGCGTCGGCCCCCTCCTCGGTGGACGCGGTCCACGCGGCGACGGTGCCGCTGAACACCCTGACCGCCGCGCAGGCGCTCGACCTGCTGGACCTGGCCCCCGGGGCCACGCTGCTGGTCACGGGCGCGGCGGGCGCGGTCGGCGGGTACGCGGTGCAGCTGGCCCACCGGGCCGGGATCACCGTCGCCGGGGTGGCCGGTGCGGCCGACGAGGAGCTCGTGCGGTCCTTCGGCGCGGACCGTTTCGTGGAACGCGGCGCGGCGGCGGGCCCGTTCGACGCGGTGCTGGACGCGGCGGTGCAGGGCGCGGACGCGCTGGCGTACGTGCGGGACGGCGGGGAGTACGTGGGCGTCATCCCGAACGCGGGCCCGCCGAGCGTGCGGGGCGTCCGGGTCCAGGTGGTCGAGGTGGCCGCCGACGGCGACCGGCTCGCCGAGCTGGTGAAGCTGGTCGACGAGGGCGTCCTGACGCCCCGGGTGTCCCGCACCTACCCGCTGGAGCGGGCCGCGGACGCCCACACCCGTCTCGCGGAGGGCGGCGTACGGGGACGGCTGGTCCTGGTCCCCTGAGTACGGGCAGGTCAGGGCGGGGAGAGCCGGACGGGAGGACTCCGTAAGTGGAGGGTCTTCCGCTCCGGCCCGAAACCGCCGACCGGCCCCCCACACCGCTGTACTCTCGCCGGATGATCCAGCCGACGCCCTCGACTCCCCCGGTGACGGATGCCGAGTGCGTCGCGCTCACCCGGTCCCTGCGCCGCCGGGGCACCGTCGTCCTGTCGGTGTTCGCCCTCGTCTGGGCCCTCGCCGGGGCGTCCGGGCTGGCGTCCTCCGGAGCCGCCCTGGCCGTCGAGATCATCGCCGTACCGGTCACCGTGGCGGCGCTCCTCCTCGCCTACCGCAAGGGCGCGGCCCCTTCGCCCCGCCTGGTCGATCTGCCGGCGAACTGGGCGCGTTCGGTCGGCATCGTCAATGTCGTCGAACTCGCGGCGGTCTTCGGGGTGATCGCGGCGTCCAACGCCTCGGGCCACCCCGCGTTGATCCCGCCGGGCATCGCGCTGGTGGTCGGCCTGCACTTCTTCCCGCTGGCGCGCCTCTACGACCAGTGGCAGTACAAGGGGACGGCGGTGCTGCTGTGCGCCGCCGCGGTCCTCGGCCTCGTGCTCATCGCGGCGGGCCTGTCCGACACGAGCGTGCGCGCCGTGGTGGGCCTGGCCTCCGCGGTGACGCTGTGGGCGTCGGCGTACCACGTGGCCGTCAGGGGCTGACGGCACCGGCGGCACGCAGCGGGCACCCGGTGCCCACGCGGGAGTCGAGTTCGGCGCGCAGGGAGGCGAGTTCGGCCATGCGCGCGTCGATCACCCGGATCTTCTCCGCGAGCAGCGCGGACAGGGCCTCGGCCTGGTCGGGTGCGTCCCGCAGCTCGTCGCCGTGCCGGGCGATCTCCGCCAGGGAGAAGCCGAGCGCCTGCGCGGTACGGACGTAGAGCAGCCACGGCACCGTCTCCGGGGGGAAGTCGCGGTAGCCGCTAGGCAGTCGGCCACCGGTGACGAGCCCGTTCCTCTCGTAGAACCGGATGGCGTCCCTCGACAGGCCCGTGTGCGCGGCCAGTTCCCCGATCAGCATGGCGCTCCCCCTCGGATGCCGGGCTTGACCTTGGACCGTACTCCACTGTTTAGCGTCGGGCGGTCGCCTTTCCGAGACCGCAGGGAGCCCCTGATGCGCCGTCCCCCCGCCCGCTTCTCAGCCCGCAGTGCGCGCGTCGTACGCACGAGCGCCTGGTACGACCTCGTCGTCACGGCAGGCTTCGCCACCCCGTGGACGTACGGCCTGCTGCACGGAGCGCTCTCGTCCGTGGGCGACGCCCTCGGGCTCGGCCCCCTGCCCGCCCGGGACCCGATGCAGACGCTGTACGCGAACCTGATGGGCTCGGTCGTGGTCGTCTGGGCCGTCCTGCGCCTCGTCGCCCCCCGGCCGGCGCACGGCCTGTACGACGGGGTCGCGCGGGTCCTGTTCGCCCTGTGGCAGACGTACGCGCTCACCCAGGGCGGCCCGCGGCTGCTGTGGCTGTTCCTCGGCCCCGAGGTGGCCTTCGGCCTCGTGCAGCTGGCGCCCTGGCTCCGGCGGCGCACCCGACCTGCGGGAGAGGGCCCCTGGGTAGGGTGGGCGCGACAGCACACCGTGGACCGGACCGAGGAGCAGACGTGAGCGAGCCGGCGAATATCGCCCTGCAGCAGGAGATCGCCCGGGAGCTGGAGGTCGCGGAGACCTTCGACCCCCACCAGGAGATCGAGCGCCGCGTGGCCTTCCTCGCCGAGCGGCTGACCTCCACGGGCCTGCGCTCCCTGGTGCTCGGCATCAGCGGCGGCGTGGACTCGACCACCGCCGGACGGCTGAGCCAGCTCGCGGTCGAGCGGGCCCGCGCGGCGGGCCACGAGGCCCGGTTCTACGCGATGCGGCTCCCCTACGGGGTCCAGGCCGACGAGCACGACGCCCAGCTCGCGCTCTCCTTCATCAAGGCCGACCAGGTGCTGACCGTGGACATCAAGCCCGCGACCGACGCCACCCAGGTGTCCCTGCTGGAGGGCGACGTGGCCTTCCGCGACCCCCACCACCAGGACTTCGTGGTGGGCAACGTCAAGGCCCGCCAGCGCATGATCGCCCAGTACGCGGTGGCCGGGGCGCACGGCGGTCTCGTCGTCGGCACGGACCACGCGGCCGAGGCGGTGTCCGGCTTCTTCACCAAGTTCGGGGACGGCGCCGCCGACGTGGTCCCGCTGACCGGGCTGACCAAGCGCCGGGTGCGCGCGGTGGCGGAGGCGCTCGGCGCCCCCGCCGAGCTGGTCGGGAAGGTGCCGACGGCCGACCTGGAGACGCTCGACCCGGGCAAGGCCGACGAGCAGGCGCTCGGGGTCACCTACGACACCATCGACGACTTCCTGGAGGGCAAGCCGGTGGACGAGGATGCCTTCGACACGATCGTCACCCGCTACCGCCTCACCGACCACAAGCGCCGGCTGCCCCTCGCCCCGTAGGGCTCGCGGGTCCGCTCAATTCCGCCTCCGGCGAGGCGAATTGAGCGGCACCCGTCACGCCCCGGCCGGTATCCTGACGGGCTCCACGATCTTCACGAGCCAGCAGGGGGATTCGCGTGTCCAGCCCCAACCCGCCGATGCCCCCGGGGCCACCGTTCCCCCCGCCGCCCCCTCACCCTCCGGTCCCGCGGGGTGAGGGCCGGCATGTGACCGCCGCCGTGATCACGGCGGCGGCGACGATCATCGCCGCGGTCATCGCCGCCGTGGCGGTGTCCGGCGGGGACCCGTCCCCGCCCGCGGCGTCGGCGGCCGGCCCGTCGGGGACGTCGACGACGGCCTCCGCCTCCGCCGATCCGTCCCCGACCCCGTCGGCCCCGTCGACCCCGTCTGACCCGCCGCTCCAGACCCTGCCGGCCGATCCGGCGACCGCGACCCCGCACGGCAGGCCGCGCCTGGTCGCCGTCCCCGACCGGGCCCCGGAGGGAACGGTGGTGACGCTCAAGGCCACCGGATTCGCCCCGGACGAGCAGATCCGCATCGTCTTCCGGGGCAGCGACTACGCCGAGAAGGATCTGCGCGATGTCACCGCCGGCCCCGACGGGAGCTTCGCCGCCGAGGTCCATGTCCCCAGGGATACGGGCACCGGACTGGAGACACCCGTGTTCCGCGTGTACAGCCTCGATGATGTGGACACCGACAATCAGGCCGACACCCCGTTCACCGTCACGGGGTGACCCGAGGAGGGACCGCCGCCATGCCCCGTGACCCCGACGACACGTACCCGCCGGTCGAACCGTACGACCAGGGGATGCTGGACGTCGGTGACGGCAACCTCGTGTACTGGGAGGTCTGCGGCAACCCGGCCGGCAAGCCCGCCCTCGTCGTCCACGGCGGCCCCGGCTCGGGGAGCACCGCGCGGCCCCGGCAGTACTTCGACCCGGACCGCTACCGCGTCGTCCTCTTCGACCAGCGCAACTGCGGCCGCTCCACCCCGCACGCGAGCGACCCCGCCACCGACCTGCGGCACAACACGACGGCGCACCTGATCGCCGACATGGAGCGCCTGCGCGTCCACCTCGGCATCGACGGATGGCTGCTGTACGGCGGCTCGTGGGGCTCCACCCTGATCCTGGCCTACGCCGAACAGCACCCGGAGCGCGTCTCGGAGATCGTGATCGCGGCGGTGACGACGACCCGGCGCAGCGAGATCGACTGGCTGTACCGGGGAGCGGGGCAGATCTTCCCGGAGGCGTGGGACCGTTTCCGGGCGGGTGTCCCGGAGGCCGAGGGGCCGCAGGACCTCCTCACGGCGTACGCACGCCGTACGGAGAGCCCCGACCCGGAGGTACGGGCGAGGGCCACGGCCGACTGGTGCGCCTGGGAGGACGCGGTGCTCTCCATGGAGGCGCACACCGGCCCGGCGCCGTACGCCGGGCGCCCGGACCGCGACCGGCCCGCCCTGGTCCGTATCTGCGCGCACTACTTCTCGCACGCCGCATGGCTGGAGGAGGGGCAGCTGATCCGCGACGCCGGCCGCCTCGCGGGCATTCCCGGCGTCCTGGTGCACGGCCGCTTCGACCTGGGCTCCCCGCTGACCACGGCCTGGGAGCTGGCGAAGGCCTGGCCGGACGCCGAGCTGACGGTCATCGAGGCCACGGGCCACCTCGGCGGCCCCGCGACGACCCGTGAGGTCCTGGCCGCGCTGGACCGTTTCGCCCGGCGCGCCTGAAGCGGACCTTGCTTCGAGCGCGCTCGAAGGAGTTGGCTTGGGGTCCATGAAGTACACGCAGCTCGGACGCACCGGACTCAAGGTCAGCCGCCTCGTGCTGGGGACGATGAACTTCGGCCCCCAGACCAACGAGAGCGACAGCCACGCGCTCATGGACGCCGCCCTGGAGGCCGGCGTCAATTTCTTCGACACCGCGAACGTCTACGGCTGGGGTGAGAACAAGGGCCGCACCGAGGAGATCCTCGGCACCTGGTTCGCGCAGGGCGGCGACCGCCGCGACAAGGTCGTCCTCGCCACCAAGGTCTACGGGAACATGGCCGCCGACGGCGAGGCGTGGCCCAACCACGACAAGCTGTCCGCCGTGAACATCCGCCGCGCCGTCGACGCCAGCCTCAAGCGGCTCCAGACGGACCACATCGACCTGTACCAGTTCCACCACGTCGACCGGGACACCCCGATCGACGAGATCTGGCAGGCCATCGACGTACTGATCCAGCAGGGCAAGATCCTCTACGCGGGCTCGTCCAACTTCTCGGGCTACAAGATCGCCCAGGCCAACGAGCGGGCCCGCCAGCGGGGCAGCTACGGCCTGGTCAGCGAGCAGTGCATCTACAACCTGATGCAGCGCGGCGCCGAGATGGAGGTCATCCCGGCCGCCCAGGAGTACGGCCTCGGGGTCATCCCGTGGTCGCCGCTGCACGGCGGGCTGCTCAGCGGCGCGATCCGCAAGGAGCGTGAGGGCGGCAGCGCCCGGTCCACCTCGGGCCGCTCCGGCGAGGCGCTCGCCGACCCGAAGCAGCGGGCGCAGATCCAGGCGTACGAGGACCTGCTGGAGAAGCACGGCCTGGAGCCCGGCGAGGTCGGCCTGGCATGGCTGCTCACCCGGCCCGGCATCACCGGACCGATCTCCGGCCCGCGCACCCGGGAGCAGCTCGACTCGGCGCTGCGCGCGGTGGAGCTGGAGCTGTCGTCCGAGGTGCTGACCGCCCTCGACGAGATCTTCCCCGGCCCGGGCCCGTCGCCGGAGAACTTCGCCTGGTAGCCGACGTGCGTGCGTGCGTCCTCGGCGGGCTCAGCCCCCGAGGGCGGACGCCGCCGCGACGACGATGAACATCAGCACGAGTACGGCGGCCATGATGCGGTTTCTGGTCTTCGGGTCCACCCGACGAGCGTAACCGCCCCGCTCACCGTCCGCGGCCAGGCCCGCACCACTTCGTAGCGTGGCTGCTCCCCGGGCACCCCGCCCGCCGGCGGTCCGCTACGTACGAGACCGAACTCGGCCACCTCCCACTCCCGGCTGTCGAACCCCTCCAGCGCCGCCGTGTACGGGGTCAGGTCGGCGTGGCCCCGGCTGCGGGCGAGGGTGAGGTGCGGGGCGTGGCGGCGGTGCTCCTCCTCCATCGGGACACCGGCCTTGCGCGCGGCGGCGTGGGCCCGCGCCGCCAGCAGCCGCAGGGTGTCGAGGCCGCCCGCCGCCCCCGCCCACAGCGCCCGTCCGCCGAACCGGCCGCCGCCGTGGATCCGGAGCGGGAAGGGCGCGGTGCGGTGTGCGGCCCGCTCCATCCGCACGTACAGCTCCGGGAGCAGCGCCTCGTCGACCTCCCCGAGGAAGGCCAGCGTGAAGTGCCAGCCGGCCCGGGCGGTCCAGCGGAGGTCCACGGCCCCGGGAATGGCGTGCAGGGGGGCGAGGGCCCTGGCCAGTTCGTCGGCGACGGGCTCCGGGGGCAGGACGGCGGCGAAGAGTCTGAGGCTGCGGCTGCTGCTCATGCGGCGAGTGTCCCAGCGTTCCGGCGCCCGGCAGAAGAGCGCTGCCCCTCCCCCGCGGGGGAGGGGCAGCGCTCGTGGGTCGGCTCAGGCCGCCGTGGCCAGCTGCTCGCGCGGAACTATTCGTACGTGCGGGCGGCCCGGTCTCAGGTCGACCTTCAGGCGCAGGCCACCGACGCGGGTCAGCATGAAGCCGACGCCGACCGCGGCGACCATCGAGATCGCGCCTCCGGCCGCCATGCCGATCCGGGCACCGTAGGTGTCGCTGATCCAGCCGACGATCGGGGCGCCCACCGGGGTGCCTCCGGCGAAGACCATCATGTAGAGGCTCATCACCCGGCCCCGCATCGCGGGGTCCGCGGCCATCTGGACGCTCGTGTTGGCGCTGATGTTGGTCGTCAGTCCGATCATCCCGATCGGCAGCAGCAGCAGCGAGAACAGCCAGACGGACGGCGACACGGACGCGGCGACCTCCAGCAGACCGAACAGGGTGCCCGCGGCCACCAGCATCCGCAGCCGCGAGGAGCGGCGCCGGGCGGCGAGGAGGGCCCCGGCGAGGGAGCCGGCCGCCATCAGGATGTTGAAGAACGAGTACATCCCCGCGCCGCCGTGGAAGACCTCGTCGGCGAAGGCCGTCAGGAAGATCGGGAAGTTGAACCCGAAGGTGCCGACGAAACCGACCAGGACGATCGGCCAGATCAGCTCGGGCCGGCCGGAGACGTAGCGCAGGCCGTCACGGAGCTGGCCCTTGGCGCGCTTGACGGTGACGGACGCGTGGAGCTCGCTCGTACGCATCATCATCAGGCCGACGAGCGGCGCGATGAAGGACAGCCCGTTGAACATGAACGCCCAGCCGCTGCCGACCGTCGTGATCAGGACACCCGCGACGGCGGGGCCGATGAGCCGGGCGGACTGGAAGTTCGCCGAGTTCAGGCTGACGGCGTTGCGCAGCTGCGCGGGGCCGACCATCTCGGAGACGAACGACTGGCGCGCCGGGTTGTCGACGACGGTCACCATGCCGAGCAGGAACGCGATCAGGTAGACGTGCCAGACCTCGACGACGCCGGAGAGGGTCAGGACGGCGAGTGCGACGCCGCACAGGCCGAGCGCTGCCTGGCTGATGAGCAGGAGACGCCGCTTCGGGAGCCGGTCGGCGATGACACCGCCGTACAGGCCGAAGAGCAGCATCGGGAGGAACTGGAGGGCCGTGGTGATACCGACGGCCGCGGCGGACCCGGTGAGGCTCAGGACGAGCCAGTCCTGCGTGATGCGGGACATCCAGGTACCGGTGTTGGAGATCACGGCGCCCGTGGCGAACAGGCGGTAGTTGCGGATCTTCAGCGACGAGAAGGTCCCGCCGGTCTTGCTCTCGTGGGTGGAAGTCGGTGCGGGGGCGGAGTCTGCTCCGGATCCCGTACTCAAAAGAAGTCGCCTCCTCGGGCGTATACGGCGTGCTCACTGACGGGGACGTGACCGCGGGCGCTGCGGGACCCTCGCGGGGTCCGACGGCGCCCGTCGGGGTCACAGGTGGGCGAGCTTCTCCAGCACGGGCGCGGCGGCCCGCAGCTTGTCCCACTCGTCCTCGTCCAGGCCCTCGGCGAGGTTGGCCAGCCAGGCGTTCCGCTTGTCGCGGCTCTCGGCGAGCATGGCTTCCGCCTGCTCGGTCCGGCTGACCATCTTCTGCCGACGGTCATCGGGGTGCGGTTCCAGTCTGACCAGACCCTTCGCTTCCAGCAGCGCGACGATGCGGGTCATCGACGGCGGCTGCACGTGCTCCTTGCGGGCCAGCTCACCGGGGGTGGCGGAACCGCAGCGGGCGAGCGTGCCGAGCACCGACATCTCGGTGGGGCTCAGCGACTCGTCGACGCGCTGGTGCTTCAGACGACGGCCCAGCAGCATCACGGCGGAGCGAAGGGAGCTCACGGCGGCGGCACTGTCACCGTCGTGGATCAGGTCAGGCATGGTCATTAGCGTAACTCATTAGCCATGCTAAATACCAGCCGGTGGTACACGCGCGAGAAACTGATCACCCGAACGAGTGAGTATGAGGCGGAAAGACCCGCGAAAAGGCCGCGTGTGCCGCGACCCTGCTTGGCATGGGATCGACAGTGCTCAGCCTGCGCATAGACGGTGAGCTGCTCGACCGGCTCCGCCAGCACGCCGCCAGACGCGGCATGAGCGTCCAGGACTACGTGGTCCGGACGCTCGTACGCGACGATTTCGACGAGCGCTTCCACGCGGCCGTCGACGAGACGGAGAAGTTCTACGGGGCGGACACCCGTCATCCGGACCCGGCCGACCGGGTCACCTGACGGGCGTCCGCCCCGCAGGGGTGAGGACGGTGCGCGTGCGCGCCTACGTGAGGCCGAGCGCCGGCATCGCGTAGTAGAAGACGAAGACCGCGGAGACCACGTACATGGCCACCGGGACCTCCCGGCCGCGGCCCGCGGCCAGGCGCATCACGCTGAAGGCGATGCAGCCGATGCCGATGCCGTTGGTGATCGAGTACGTGAGCGGCATCATCAGCATGGCCATGAAGGCCGGGATGGCGAGCGTGTAGTCGCTCCAGTCGACGTCCCGCACATTGCCCGCGAGGATCAGGAACCCGACCGCGATCAGCGCCGGGGTGGCCGCCTGCGAGGGGACCATCGTCGCCAGCGGCGTCAGGAGCAGCGCCACCGAGAAGAGCAGCCCGCTCACCACGCTCGCCAGGCCGGTACGGGCGCCTTCGCCGACACCCGCCGTGGACTCGACGAAGCACGTCGAGGCGGAGGAGGAGCTCACACCGCCCGCGGCGACGGCGACACCGTCGACCAGCAGGACCCGGTTGATCCCCGGGAAGTTGCCGTCCTTGTCCATCAGCTTGGCCTCGTCGCCGACGCCGAGGATGGTGCCCATCGCGTCGAAGAAGCAGGACAGCAGGACGGTGAAGACGAAGAGGACGCCGGTCAGGATGCCGACCTTCCCGAAGCCGCCGAACAGGCTGACCTGGCCGATCAGGCCGAAGTCCGGTGAGGCCACCGGATTGCCGGGCCACTCGGGGACGGTCAGCCCCCAGGCACCCGCCGGCAGGTCGGCGACCGCGTCGATGACCAGGGCCAGGACCGTCATGACGACGATGGAGAGCAGGATCGCGCCCGGCACCTTGCGGACGATCAGCGCGAGGGTCAGCAGCGTGCCCAGGATGAAGACCAGGACGGGCCAGCCGTTGAGGTGGCCGTCGTTGCCGAGCTGCAGCGGCACGGTGGTGTGCGCGGCGTCCGGGATGCGGGAGACGAAGCCGGAGTCGACCAGGCCGACCAGGAGCACGAAGAGGCCGATGCCCATCGCGATGCCCTTGCGGAGCGAGCGCGGCACGGCGTTCATGACGCGTTCGCGCAGCCCGGTCGCGACGAGGAGCATCACGACGATGCCCGCGAGGACGACCATGCCCATCGCGTCGGGCCAGCTCATCCGGGGGGCGAGCTGGAGGGCGACGACGGTGTTGACGCCGAGACCGGCGGCGAGCGCGATCGGCACGTTGCCGATGACACCCATCAGGAGCGTGGAGAACGCGGCCGCGAGCACGGTGGCCGTGACGAGCTGGCCACCGTCGAGCTGGTGCCCGTACATGTCCTTCGCGCTGCCGAGGATGATCGGGTTGAGCACGATGATGTACGCCATCGCGAAGAACGTGGCGAAGCCACCACGGACCTCGCGCGCGACCGTCGACCCCCGCTCGGAGATCTTGAAGTAACGATCGACGACGCCGTGCGGCTGCTGCGGCGTCGGAGGCTGATCGACCGGAGCGGTGGCCGAGGAGGACATGTATGACCTTCAGTCGTGCATCGGGGGGATGAAAGTAGTCAGATTTGGATGTTCACACGAATAATTCGAGTCATCCACAACCGGATTCAGTATGAATACATAAGGGGAAGATCGCTATCTCCGCGCGTAGATCCTTGGGCCGACTGGCCCGCAGCGCAGCCCGTAGACTGATCGCATGGAGAAGTGGACACCGAAACACGAGGCACCGGAGCCCCTGGAGGGTCCCGTCGTCGCCACCATCACCGGCGGCACGATCCTCTGGTTCGTCCTCTTCCTCGTGCAGGTCCCCTTCTACGGCTGGTTCGACGACCGGGGCCACGCCTGGTGGATCTGGGTCTGCCTGGCCGGCGCCGGGCTCGGCCTGATCGGCATCTGGTACGTCCGGGGGCGCGACGCGGCGCTCAAGCGGGCCGCCGCGCGGGCCGCCGCCGAGGAGTCCGCGCCCGACGGCGCGCACCACTGATCCCGGGCCGCCCCTGATCCACCGCGCGTACGACCGTGGGACCATTCCGGTCCTCCCCCGGTCGGAACTTGCTGCTCCCAGCGGGTGAACCCTCCCTTCCGCCCGTACGGTCGGAATCATGACGCAGCGGGCACTCGATTCCTCCGGTGAGCAGCCGGACCCCGTACGGACCTCGCCGGCGCCCGCGCCACCGGGCGGGCTGACCACCGCCGAGGTCGCCGAGCGGGTCGCGCGCGGCGAGGTCAACGACGTACCGGTCCGCTCGTCCCGCTCCGTCACCGAGATCGTCCGAGCGAACGTCCTCACCCGGTTCAACCTGATCATCGGCGTGCTCTGGGTGATCATGCTGTTCGTCGCGCCGATCCAGGACAGCCTCTTCGGCTTCGTGATCATCGCCAACACCGGGATCGGCATCGTCCAGGAGTGGCGCGCCAAGAAGACCCTGGACAGCCTGGCGGTGATCGGCGAGGCGAAACCGACCGTACGGCGCGACGGGACCTCCGCCGAGGTCTCCGTCTCGGAGATCGTCCTCGGCGACCTGGTGGAGCTGGGCCCCGGGGACAAGGTCGTCGTCGACGGCACGGTCGCCGAGGCCGACAGCCTGGAGATCGACGAGTCGCTGCTGACCGGCGAGGCCGACCCCGTGGTCAAGCGGCCCGGTGATCCGGTGATGTCGGGCAGCTTCGTCGTCGCCGGAGGCGGGGCGTTCACCGCCACCAGGGTCGGCCGTGAGGCCTACGCCGCCCAGCTCGCCGAGGAGGCGTCCCGCTTCACCCTCGTACGGTCCGAGCTCCGCAGCGGCATCAGCACGATCCTCAAGTACGTGACCTGGATGATGGTGCCGACGGCGATCGGGCTCGTCATCAGCCAGCTGGTCGTCAAGGAGAACGCCTTCAAGGAGTCGGTGGCGCGCACGGTCGGCGGCATCGTCCCGATGATTCCCGAGGGCCTGGTCCTGCTCACCTCGGTCGCCTTCGCGATCGGCGTGATCCGGCTCGGCCGCAAGCAGTGCCTCGTGCAGGAGCTGCCCGCCATCGAGGGGCTGGCCCGGGTCGACGTCGTCTGCCTGGACAAGACCGGCACCCTCACCGAGGGCGGCATGGACGTCACCGAGGTCCGCCCGCTGAACGGCTCCGACGAGGCGTACGTGCACCGTGTCCTGGGTGCCTTCGGGGCCTCCGACCCCCGGCCCAACGCCAGCCTCCAGGCCATCATCGACGCCTACCCGGACGGCGGGGGCTGGGACGTCGGCCGGACCCTGCCGTTCTCCTCGGCCCGCAAGTACAGCGGCGCCGCCTTCACCGAGTCCGGCGGCGGCGCGTCCGCGTGGCTCCTCGGCGCCCCCGACGTGCTGCTGGCCGCCGACGACCCGGCCCTCGCCGAGACCGGTCACCTCAACGAGCAGGGGCTGCGGGTCCTGCTCCTCGCCCGGGTGCCGGGCGAGCTGGACGCCCCCGACGCCGCCTCCGCTGCCGAACCCGCCGCCCTGGTCGTCCTGGAGCAGCGGCTGCGGCCGGACGCCGGGGAGACCCTGGCGTACTTCGACGACCAGGACGTCGACGCGAAGGTCATCTCCGGCGACAACGCCGTCTCGGTCGGCGCGGTGGCCCAGAAGCTGGGGATGCCGGGCGCCGAGCACCCCCTGGACGCCCGCCGGCTGCCCGGGGACTCCGACGCCATGGCCTCGGAGATCGAGCGGAACGCGGTCTTCGGCCGGGTCACCCCGCAGCAGAAGCGGGAGATGGTCGCGGCCCTCCAGTCACGCGGTCACACGGTCGCGATGACCGGGGACGGTGTCAACGACGTGCTCGCGCTCAAGGACGCCGACATCGGGGTCTCGATGGGCTCGGGCTCCGAGGCGACCCGCGCGGTGGCCCAGATCGTGCTGCTGGACAACAGTTTCGCGACCCTGCCGTCGGTCGTCGCGGAGGGGCGGCGGGTCATCGGCAACATCACCCGGGTCGCCACCCTGTTCCTGACGAAGACCGTCTACTCGGTGCTGCTGGCGGTGCTGGTGGTCTGCTTCCAGGTGGAGTACCCGTTCCTGCCGCGCCACCTCACGCTGCTGTCCACGCTGACCATCGGCGTACCGGCGTTCTTCCTGGCGCTCGCCCCCAACAAGGAGCGGGCCCAGCCGCACTTCGTACGCCGTGTCATGCGGTACGCGATCCCGTCCGGGGTGATCGCGGCGGCGGCCACCTTCGCCACGTATCTGATCGCCCGGCACGCCTACTCCGGTCCGGGCGCGCTCGACGCGGAGACGAGCGCGGCGACCCTCACCCTGTTCCTGGTCTCCATGTGGGTCCTGGCGATCATCGCCCGTCCGTACACCTGGTGGCGGGTGTGCCTGGTGGCGGCGATGGGCCTGTGCTTCCTCGTGGTGCTCGCGGTGCCCTGGCTCCAGGACTTCTTCGCGCTGAAGCTGGTCGGGGTCACGATGCCCTGGACCGCGGTGGGCATCTCGGTGGTCGCGGCGGCCGTCCTGGAGGTGGCCTGGCGCCTGGTCGGCCGCCGCTTCCGCTCGTGAGAGCTGCCGGGGCTACTTCACGTCGACGAAGTCACCCGCGGTCGTGACGGCCGGGGTGGTCGAGGTGCCGGCGTAGCTGTAGCGCCAGTAGCCGTCCACCGAGGCCTTGACCGTGGTCTTCAGCGCGCCCGTGCTGTTCGACTTGATGGTCTTGACGGTGGTGTAGGTGCTGCTGGTCTTCTTGCGGAACTGCAGCTTGACGGGCTGCACGGTGTAGCCCTTGTAGGTGCCGGTCTCCCAGTTGGCGCGCGACAGCTTGCCGGTGACCGTGAGGGTCTTGCCCTTCTTGACGGGCTCCGGGGCGGCGTTGACGGTCAGCTTGGAGAGGCGCTGGACGCGGGCCGTGGACTGGTAGTCGTTCCACGCGACGCTCTGGTCGCCGGCGAGCGCGCCCGCGGTGACCTTCCAGGTGCCGGCCAGCGCGTTCTTGTAGAGGTCGTAGCCCGGGTAGGCCGTGATCGTCATGGTGCAGGTGGCGGTCGTGGCGTTGACGTTCTTGCAGGACGCCGCGTCCTCGTTCGGCAGCAGCACGCCGTCGAGACCGGAGTCCACGTTCGTGCCGTGCCACAGGTCGATGTAGCCGTCGACGATGCCGGACGGGTGGGAGGCGGTGACGGAGACGGTGATCTTCTTCGCGGCCGTGGTGCCGACGACGATGTCCTTGCCGCCGTTGATGACGACCTTGGAGATGACCGGGGTCGTCACGGCGGCGCGCGCCGCGGCGCGCGGGGCCCGGGCGCCGGTGCCGAAGACGTCGGCGGCGGTGGGCCGCTCCAGGCTCGGGACGTCCTTGTCGGCCGCCTGAGCCGCCGGAACGGCGAGAGCGGACAGGGCCAGGGCGCCGGAAACTGCGGCGACGGTGGCACGAATACGCATGTGGTCCCCTGTGGAGCCGGGGACCCGTCGAGGTGGTGTCCCCGGCAGGTCCCAACTGGTCAGTGAGTCTGGTGACTCGCACGATCAGACTGCGGCCGCCTGTGAATGGTTGTGCCCATGTCGTGTGTTTATTGTGAAGATCACACGGGCTCGGCGACCCGGGCGGGTATCAACACCTCTGCGTGGTACGGGCACACGGCCACCCGGTCGCGCCTTCCGGAACAGAGTGGGGGACACGGATGACCGACCTGATCATCGGAGCCGTCGCGGTCGTGATCGCGGGAGCGCTGGGCATCGCCGGCGAACGCGCCACCCGCAGACGCAAGCGCGCGTTCCAGGACCGCTACGGGAGCTACGAGGGCTTCCGCCGCCTGGTCGACGAGGACAGGGTCCGCTCCGTACGCGACGCCCGGGGGGACGTCGCGGCGGTCAAGGCCGTCCGGGAGGACCACCCGCTCGCCTCACTGGTCGTCGCGAAGCGGTACGTCGACGAGCTGTGACGCGGCGGGCCGCCGTCCCGGCAGCCGCTCAGTCGAACCAGCGGTCCCGGGCCAGCTCCTCCGTGCGGGACGGGTCCTCCAGCAGCGCGGCCACCTCGAAGCGGCGCGGCCACTGGCCCGCCGCCCAGGCGAGGCCGGCCGCGACACCCTCCACCGTCGACGCGTGGACCACGCCGTCCGGGGTGCGGCGCCAGTCCAGCTCGACGCCGCCCGCCCGCAGCTCGCTGTGCTCGACGTAGCTGTCCGGGGTCCCGGCGCCGAGCAGGATCCGCACGGACTCCGGCACCTCGTGCTCCTCGCCCTCCGTCGTGACCACGGCCTCGACGGTCTCGCCCAGCCGCCGCACCTGGAGCAGGTCCGCCAGCTCCGCCGCCCGCGCCGGGGCCACCGGGAGCAGCGGGAGCCCGCCGGTCAGCGGCAGCAGGTCGGGCGCGTCGGCGATCACGACGTCCGCCGCGTCGGCGACCCGCACCTCGTCGTCCACGACGGCCCGCAACTCGTCCGGCAGCGTGACCTGTTCGGGGTCCAGCTCGGCGAGCGCCGTGTACAGCGAGTGCAGTTGTACGGGGCCGACGGGACGCTCCTCGTCGGCGAGCCGGCCCAGCAGTTCGGCCGCCCCGCCGGGCTCGTCCAGGAGCGCGGCCACCGAGGTCCGCACGCCGAGGGCGCGCAGCACCTGCGCGTCGTCGAAGCCGGTCGCGTCGGCGGAGTCGTACAGACCGGCCAGGCGCGGGTCGCCGCCCGCCGCGCGCAGACCGGCCGGGCGGCGGCCGTCGAGCACGGGGTGGTCGCGCAGCCACCACGCGGTGTAGGGCCGCACGGATTGCGTGGTGCCGTCCGGGAGCAGGACGCGCACGGGCTGGGTCAGGGCGTCGCGCAGCGGCGGCCTGGCGAGCATCGCCAGCGCCTGCGGCCAGGCGTCGTCGTCGACGAGGTCCAGGTCGCGTACGGCGACGAGCTCGGTGGCGACCGGCGGGACGGGGGTGTCCGGGAGCTGGTCCAGGACGTCCTCGCACCACACGTCGACGGCGTCGAGCAGTCCGGCGTCGTCGGGCTCGGCGAAGTCGCTGTCGCGGGGCTCCAGTTCGTCCGGGTCCAGGACGACGTCGGTGGCCCGTACGAGGGCGAAGGTGGCCAGCACCCCGCAGGCGGTCAGCGGCTGTTCGCCCCAGCGCCCGGCCAGCTCGGCGTCGCACAGGGCGAGTTCGCCCTCGCGCATGACCTGGGCGAACGGGCTGTCCGGCAGGACGAGTTCACCGGCGGGCGCGGGCTCGCCGTCCTCGTCGGGCAGGGCGAGCGCGCCCAGCCAGGGTTCGTCGCCGGGCGCGAGGTCCGCGTCGCGTACGAGCGTGAGGACGGTGTCGGCGAGCTCGTCCCCGTCCAGCGCGTCCTCGTCCCAGATCTCGCCGGCGTCCAGCGAACCCGCGACGGCGGCCCGGACCTGCGGGGTCGTCAGGACGGCCCGGGGGGTGGCGGGCAGCGCGCCGAGCTTCTCCAGGAGGGGGTGGGCGGCGTCCGGGTGGGCCACCTTCAGCCCGAGCCTGGCCAGCCGGTCCAGGACCGGCGAGGTCAGCGCGTCCGGCAGCGGCAGGAGGACCTGCCGGGGGCCGATGGTGGTGCGGGGCGGCTCGTCGGCGGGGCCCGCGAGGGGCACGGGCAGTCCGGAGAGCCGGTCCGGGTCGACGCCGGCCAGGCTGTCGTACAGCCGCCGCCACCAGTCCGGGTCGCGCTCCAGGCCGGCCAGCCGGTCGATGGCCTCGGTCAGCGGGACCCGGGCGACCCCGAGCGTACGCAGCTCGACGCGGCGCTCCAGGCCGGCGGGCAGCAGACAGGGAAGGACCTCGGCGAGGACCCGTACGGTCCGGTCGCCGACGCCCTCGACCACCTCGGCCTCGACGGGCCGCAGCGCGGTCGTCCCCGGGGCGGGAGTCCCGGCACCGTCCCAGTCGTCCCACTGGGCCGCCGCCTCGGCGGGGTCCCGGGGCGCGGCGGGCTCCAGGAACGCGATCCGGGGCAGCCGCTCCAGGATCGCGGCCCGCAGCGCGCCGTCGAGCTGTCCCTTGCCGAGCACGGCCGGCACCAGCGAGATCGTGGCGACGGAGACGGGCTCCCAGCCGGCGAGCAGCTCGGCGTACGCGTCGGCCGCGCGCTGCACCAGGAAGTCGGTCAGCGGGCCCGGCGCGGGGTGCCTGCGGGTGGTGTCCAGCGGCAGCGAGGCGATGAGCAGCGCGGGGACGCCGAGGGGCTCGTCGGTGGGGGTGGGCGCGTGCACGACGGGCGCCGTACGGGGGTGCTGGGGCGCCCCGTCCTCGCCGACGGGCACGGCCCACGTCACCGACCAGTGCGGCCGCAGGCGTTCCTCGACGGGCCGGTCGGCCAGCAGCGCGGGCTCGACGGGGCCGTGGGCGGTGACGGTGCGCCAGCGGTGCGCACCGTGCGCGGAGTCGTCGACGTGCGTGTAGGGGCCGTGCTGCGAGCGCCGCAACGTCCGTACGCCGTCGGGGGTTTCGATGACGACCTCGTCGAGGCCGGGCAGCGTCAGGAGCAGCGCGTCGTCGACCCCGTCGAGCAGCCTGCCCACGAGGTCCTCGGCGACGCCGTCGCGGAGCGGCAGGACGACGACGGTGTCGTACCCGTCGGGCGCGGTGCCCTCGGCGGGCAGCGGCAGCCTGAGCAGCGGTACGTGTCCGTCGCGGCGGCGCAGCTCGTCGCCGAGGCCGGGGCTGCCGACGGCCGCCTGCCGCGCGAGGTCACGGGCCTCCGCGAGGGACCAGCGGACACCGCCGTGCCGGCCGATCACGGCGGGCTCGTCGCTGACGGCCAGCACGGCGGCGAAACCCACGCCGAAGCGGCCGACGGACGTCTCGTGGCCCTCACGCTTGGCGGACGCCCGCAGGGTGCTCAGCGACTCGACACCGGTGGCGTCGAGGGGGGCGCCGTTGTTGGCGGCGGCCAGGACGGCGGGGCCGTCACCCGCCTCGTGCAGGGTGAGGCGGAGCCGGCCGGGGACACCGGCGCGGGCGGCGGCGTCGGCGGCGTTCTGGGCGAGCTCGACGACCAGCCGGTCGCGGTAGCCGCCCAGCGCGAGGTCCTCCTCGGCGTTGGCGTCCTCACGGAAGCGGGCGGGACCCGCGCCCCAGGCGTCGAGCACGCCGCGCCGCAGTCGCGCCGTCCCGAACGGATCGGCCCCCTCGGTCGCATTCATGCTCACGCTCGTACTCCGCTCTTCCGGTGACCCTGCCGCCCAGTGTGCGCCCGAAGGTACCGCGCCCGTGAAGCCCCCAGGACCAGCCGGCCGCCGGGGCCCCGCGATGCCCGGGCATCGCGAGCCCGGGCGTCCGGGGGGGCAGGAGCGTCAGGAGTGGCCGAGGTCGTCCGTGGAGCCGTCCGGCCGGTCCGGGACCGAGCCGGAGTCCTCGGCCGGACGCAGGGAGTAGTCGTCCACCCGCATCGTGTCCAGCGCGTGCGGGGCGGGCTTCGGAGGCTTCGGCATGACCGCCGCCTCGGAGTGCCCGCCGCAGCCGTACGCCAGGGAGACCACCCGGCCGTCCGCCGGGGCGAACTCGTTCGCGCAGACCCCGAAGGCCTGCTTCAGCGAGCCCGCCATCGGCACCAGGAACGCACAGGTGACGCAGGAGGCGGGCGCGGCCTGCGCCATGGGCGTCCGCGCGCCGAACTCCTCGTCCCAGCGGTCCGCCGCGAGCCGCAGCCCGTACCGGGACAGCACCCGCGCACGCCGGGTGCCGAGCTCGTCCGCGACCGCGGCGATCGAGCCGCGGCTCGTGCCGGGCCGCGTCGTCAGCTCCGCGTCCTCGGAGTCGGCGAGGGCGGCGAGCTCCTCGGACACCTCGGAGACCGGGGAGTTCGGCGGGGGCTCGTCCTCGCCCGTCCAGCCGGGCTCCAGGCGCGGGTCCTCCGCCTCGGTGGGCAGCAGGTCGCCCGGGCCCATGTCGCCGGGCCGCAGCCGCTCGCTCCAGGGCACCCACTCCGGGGCGAGGAGGGCGTCGGACCCGGGGAGCAGCACCGTTTCGTCAAGGGTGACGTTCTTGGCGCGGGAGGCCCTGGCGACCGTCACCGCCCAGCGCCAGCCCCGGTAGCCGGGCTCCTTGGACTCGAAGTAGTGCGTGACGACCCGGTCCCCCTCGGAGACCAGGGCCACGTGCTCACCCACCACTCCTGGCGCGGCGGCCTCTTCCGCCGCCGCGCGTGCGAGGTCTACCGCCTCGGCGCACAGACGGTCAGGGGCGGGGGTACGGGCCGTACGGCTTCGCGTCGTCGCAGCACTCACAGGTCTCGCTTCTCTCCATACGCCGTCTCACGAGCGCGCCAGCAGCTCCATCGATGTCCGATTTCGGCCATGACAGTTGTGGGCGGAGCGGACCTGGGGGCCGCGTCGACGTCCACACCCGTTGTGCCTGCCTCGGGCGCGCCTTCTGCCACCCATTCTGCGGGATCGCGGAGAGGCGCGCGGCCAAGAACAACCGCCGGTGGCGCGTGAGTGCACGCTACCCTCTCCGCCGCTCCGCGCCCACCTGCCCGTCCCAAACAGGACCGGAACCCTTGTGGACCGGCGGTGGCCGGCGGCCGGACGCGGCGCGCGACCGCCCCGGCCCGGGGAGGCGCGTACCGGCCATTTCCCGGCCGGGGCCGACTCACCCGACGGAGCGGACGCCGCCGCGCCCCGGCCCGATCATGGGTTCGTGACGGCGGGGGGTGGGGCACTATGACCACGTGGCCGCCGCCAGGTCGTCCGACGGATCCGGTCCGCTCCGCAGGGCGGGCCGGGCGATGGCCCGTGCCCTGCGGGCCCCGTTCACGGGCACCGCGCGGGGCATCAGGAAGGCGACCCACGCGCATGGGGCGGGCGAGTCCGGCCTCGGCAAGCTGATCGAGCTGCACGCGGTCAATGGCGCCGGGGACGTCATGATCACCGTGGCGCTGGCCTCCACGGTCTTCTTCTCCGTACCGACGGACGAGGCGCGCGGGCGCGTCGCCCTCTACCTCGCCGTCACCATGGCGCCCTTCACGCTGCTCGCCCCGGTGGTCGGCCCGCTCCTGGACCGGCTGCCGCACGGCCGCCGCGCCGCGATGGCCGGTGCGATGTTCGCCCGGGCGGTGCTCGCGATCACGATGTCCGGCGCGGTGGCCACGGGCGGCCTCGAGCTCTATCCGGCGGCCCTGGGCGTCCTGGTCTGCTCGAAGGCGTACGGGGTGGTGCGCAGCGCCGTGGTGCCCCGGCTCCTGCCGCCGCGCTTCTCCCTGGTGAAGGCCAATTCGCGGGTCACCCTGGCCGGGCTGCTGGCCACCGGTGTCGCGGCGCCGATCGGGGCGGGGCTCCAGAGCATCGGGTCCCCCTGGCCGCTCTACGGCGCCTGCGCGATCTTCCTCGGCGGGACCGTCCTCGCCTTCACCCTGCCCCACAAGGTCGACTCCGCGAAGGGTGAGCGCAAGGCCCGGCTCGTCGTCCCGCACGGGGAGCCGGCCGCTCCGCCGCCCGTCCGCGTCAGCACCTCGAAGGGCGCCAGGGGCGGCAGGACCGGCAGCACATGGGCCGCGAGGAGGCGGAACGGGCGGGAGAAGCCACCGGGGCTGCGGTCCGTCGGGCCGTCCGTCCTGCACGGCCTCCAGGCGAACGCCGCGCACCGCGCGCTCTCCGGCTTCCTCATCTTCTTCCTGGCGTTCCTGCTGCGCGAGCACCCGCTGGCGGGGCAGAGCGCCGCCGTCTCCCTCGGCATCGTCGGGGTGGCGGCGGGCGCCGGGAACGCCTGTGGCACGGCGGTGGGCTCCTGGCTCAGGGCGCGCGGCCCCGAGGTGATCGTCGCAACGGTGCTGGGGCTCGCCCTGGGGGTCGCCGTGCTCACCGCGGTGTTCTTCAGCACGGTGATGGTCGCCGCCCTCACCGGGGTCGCCGGGTTCACCCAGGCCCTGTCGAAGCTGTCGCTGGACGCGATGATCCAGCGCGATGTGCCGGAGGAGGTGCGTACGTCGGCCTTCGCCCGGTCCGAGACGCTGCTCCAGATGTCCTGGGTGGTGGGCGGCGCCATCGGCATCGCGCTCCCCCTCAACGGAGTACTCGGCATCTCGGTCGCCGCGGGTCTCCTCGCGCTGGGCGCGGCGGCCTCCGTACGGGGCCTCCTGGGGGCCGCGCGGCGCGGCTCACCGCACCCCCGCGTGGCATGAGCGGATCCGACCGATAGCCTTCGGCCCATGACCGTTGCGTTCTTCTCCGGTAAGGGCCGTCGAATCGGCGTCGCTCTCGGTGCCGTGTCCGCGGGACTCCTTGTCCTGTCCGCCTGCGACAAGCCGACGCCGCTCGCCACCGTGACGGTCGGCGACAACTCGGTGAGCACCGAGGCCGCCTGCTACAACGACGGCGACGCGCTCAAGGAGTCCGAGATCCAGGGCTGCCTGAACAAGAAGGCGGAGAAGTCCGTCAAGGTCGCGATGGACGACAAGGTCCGCTTCGGCGTCGACCCCGAGATCGCGGACCACGGATGGACCCTGTTCATCAACGGCCAGCAGGCCGAGCAGGAGCCGTACAAGAGGACCTACCGGTCGATCCCCGGCAGCGCCTTCTTCGCCAGCCAGACGGGCGAGACCACGGCGGACAAGACGCAGGTCAGCATCGTCGAGACCAAGGGTCAGAAGCTCACGGGCGTCTGGCACTTCCAGCTCACGAAGACGTCCTGACCCCCCGACCGACCCCCTGAACCCGAGGACCTCCGCCGTGCGGGTGCTTGTCGTGACCGCCGTCCCGGCCGAACGGGACGCGGTCACGCGTGCGTTCGGGGACGGGCCGCGGATACGTGAGGTGCCGGGCGCCGAGCTGCACCTGGCCGGGCCGTTCGACGTCCTCGCGGGCGGTGCGGGTCCGGCCGCCGCGGCGGCCGCCACCGCCTGCGCCCTGGCCGCCGCGTCCGCCCCGTACGCGGCGGTCGTCTCGGCCGGTATCGGCGGGGGTTTCGCGCCCGCCGCGCCCGTCGGCTCCCTCGTGGTGGCGAGCGGCCTGGTCGCCGCCGATCTGGGCGCCGAGACCCCGGACGGCTTCGTGCCCGTCACCGGTCTCGGCTTCGGCAGGGACACCTTCCTGCCGCCCGAGGCCCTCGTACGGGACGTGGCGGAGGCCACCGGCGCCCTGCCGGGCACCGTCCTCACCGTCTCCACCGTGACCGGCAGGGCGGAGCGCACCGCCGAACTGCTGGCCGCACATCCCGGAGCCGTCGCCGAGGCCATGGAGGGCTTCGGCGTCGCGGAGGCCGCCGACCGGTTCGGCGTGCCGGCGCTGGAGCTCCGGGCCGTCTCGAACGCCGTGGGGCCGCGCGACCGCGCGGCCTGGCGCATCGGCGACGCCCTGGCGGCGCTCACCGAGGCGTTCGGGAAGACCGCACCCGTAGTGGAAAGTTGGACCCGGCATGACCGAATCGACCGACACCGTGACTGACACCGCGACCGGCGCCGCCTCGCTCCCCGCGCTGCGGATCGCCTTCTCGCCGTGCCCGAACGACACCTTCGTCTTCGACGCCTGGGCGCACGGAAGGGTCCCCGGCGCGCCCGCACTCGACGTGACCTTCGCCGACATCGACCTCACCAACGGCATGGCCGAGCGCGGTGAGCTCGATGTGCTGAAGGTGTCGTACGCCGTCCTGCCGTGGGTGCTCGACGAGTACGCGCTGCTGCCGTGCGGCGGGGCGCTGGGGCGCGGCTGCGGGCCGCTCGTCCTCACGAAGGAGCCGGGCGCGGACCTGACGGGGAAGACCGTCGCCGTGCCGAGCGAGCGCTCCACCGCCTATCTGCTGTTCCGGCTGTGGGCGGCCGAGGTCGTGCCGGACGGGGTGGGCGAGATCGTCGTCATGCCGTTCGACGAGATCATGCCGGCGGTGCGCGACGGCCGGGTGGACGCCGGGCTCGTGATCCACGAGGCCCGCTTCACGTATCAGAACTACGGGCTGCACAGCCTCGCCGACATGGGCGAGCACTGGGAGTCGACCACCGGCCTGCCGATCCCGCTGGGCGCGATCATCGCCAAGCGCTCGCTGGGCGAGGAGACGCTGAACCGGCTGTCGGAGTCGATCCGTACGTCGGTGCGGATGGCCTGGGACGACCCGGAGCGCTCCCGTCCGTACGTCCTGGAGCACGCCCAGGAGATGGACCCGGCCGTCGCGGACCAGCACATCGGGCTGTACGTGAACGAGTTCACCGCCGACCTGGGCGAGAGCGGCTACGCGGCGATCCGGGGGCTGCTGACCCGGGCGGCGGCCGAGGGCCTCGTGCCGCCGCTGGCCCCGGACGCGTTCTCCGTCACCGGACGCTGAGGCGGACGGGCCGGGCCCCGGGCCCGGCCCTCCGTCAGACGTCGAGCTGGTCGGCGACCGCCCTGAGCAGGCCGGCGATCTTCGCGCCTGCCGCCTTGTCGGGGTAGCGGCCACGCTCCAGCAGCGGCGTGATGTTCTCCAGGACCGTCGTCAGGTCCTGCACGATCGAGGCCAGCTCGTCCGGCCTGCGCCGCTGCGCGGCGGCGACGGACGGGGTGGGGTCGAGGATCACCACGGAGAGGGCCTGGTCACCGCGCTGGCCGGCGACCACTCCGAACTCGACGCGCTGACCGGGCTTGAGCGCTTCGACGCCGGCCGGGAGGACGGAGGAGTGGACGAAGACGTCGGCGCCGTCGTCGCGCGAAAGAAAGCCGAAGCCCTTTTCCGAATTGAACCATTTGACCTTACCCGTGGGCACGTCTGTCCTCGTCCTCGTACTCGTCGGTGCGCGGGAGAGCCGTGAAACGGCTCCGGATAGCAGTACAGCGGGTCTTCCGACCCGCCATGCCCCAGGCTAATGGCCCGGGGGCCGGACACAAGACGTCGCCGAACGGTTCCGCCGAGCTGGGAACTACCCTGACGGGGTGAGTACTACTCCTTCCGGCGCAGGCGACCGGCTCGTCCGGGTCGGCGCGATCGTCTTCTTCGTCGGCGCACTGGCCACACTGGTCACTGTGGCCCCGTTGTTCCTGGGCACCGACCCGTTCCCGTCCGTCGCCTACGCGGTGTGCATGCTGATGGGCGTGGGCTTCCTGATCGCCGCGGCGGGGGTGGTGCGGTCGGTGTGGAAGAACTCCCCGAAGCGCGCCGCCACGAGGTAGCCGACCACGAGGTGACCGACCGGCCCCGTCCGTCGGGCGTCAGGCCGCCGTGAAGGTCCGCAGCCAGGCGGGGAACTCCGTGAGGTCCCGGAGGATCACGTCGGCGCCGGCCGCCCGCAGCTCCTCCGCGTCGCACGGGCCGGTGGTGACACCGACCGACAGGGCGTTCGCCGCGTGCGCCCCGCGTACGTCCCCGGTGTGGTCGCCGACGTAGATCCGCGCGCCGTGCTCCAGGAGCGCTTCCGCCTTGCCCTCGGCCCAGAGCCCGCCGATCAGCACGTCCGCGTCGATGCGCAGGTGCGCGAGGTGGAGCTTGGCGTTCGGCTCGTACTTGGCGGTGACGACCATCGCCCGTCCGCCGAGCGCCTGGACGGCCTCGACGGCCTCCCGGGCGCCGGGGAGCGCGGTCGACGGGGTGATCGCGGTGTCCGGGTAGAGCGCGCGGTACCGGTCGCAGGCCTCGTCGATCGCGTCCGCCGGGAACCAGTTCCGCATCTCGTCCTGGAGCGGCGGACCGAGACGGCTGACGACCAGGTCGGTGTCGATGTACACACCCGTCTCGGCGGCCAGTATCTCGTAGGCGGCCTTGATGCCGGGCCGCGAGTCGATGAGGGTCATGTCGAGGTCGAAACCGACCGTCAGGGTGGGTGCAGGCATGCCCCCATTGTGCGTGCAGACTCATGGCGACCGTCCGCTGCGGCCGAGGAACGAGAGTTGACCCCGTACTCCCTTGCCTTCTACGTCCACACCGTCACCACCGGCACCGTGCTCGGCCTCCGCCCCACGGACACCCCCGACCGGGTCGCCGCCGTCCTCGGGCCGGACTTCGCCGAGAGTGCCTCCGGCCGGCAGGCCATGCTCCGCGACTACGGCCTGGCGGAGTTCCACTTCCACCGCGCCCGGGCCCGGGACGCCTGGGAGGGGCACCACGTCAGCCTCCAGGTGCACCGGCTCGCCGGCCGCGACCGCACCGTACCGGGCGAGGTGCTCCGCGCCCGCTACGGCCGGTTCGCACCGTGGCTCCGGTTCGAGAAGCTGGAGCGTCTCCTGCGGCGGCGCGGCGTCCCGCTGGTGGAGATCCCGGAGTACCCGGGGAACGCGCCGTACTACCGCACGTTCTGGCAGCCCGGTTCGCGGACGGCGGTCGCGTTCGTCGCCTCCCGCGGCGAGTACGGCACCCCGGGCGGCCTGCGGGTCGGCGACGTGTACCGGATCCAGGCGCCCGTGACCGCCCAGGAGGTGGAGCTGCGCAGGGAGCAGGCCCGACGGCCGAGGCCGCAGGCGCCCTGACCCGACCCACAGGGCACCCATAGACTTAGCCAAGCCTTACCTCGCAACACCCCGCTCCCGCTCACCCGATTGGTTCCGATGGCAGCCGCCGCTCCACGCCTGTCCCGACGCGCGACGGCGATCGCCGTCGCCGTCGTCGCCCTGCTGCTCGCCGTCCTGCTCAGCCTCGCCGTGGGGGCGCGGACCATCGCGCCGTCCGCCGTCCTCGACGCCCTGCTGCACGGCGGGCACTCGGACGCCGCCGAGGTGATCCGGCAGATGCGGGTGCCGCGCACCGTGATCGGGCTGATGGTCGGTGCGGCGCTCGCCCTGGCGGGCACGGTGCTCCAGGGCATCACCCGTAACCCCATCGCCGACCCGGGGATCCTCGGGATCAGCCAGGGCGCCTCGGTGGCGGTCGTCCTGGCCATCGCCTACGCCGGGATCCACACCCTCACCGGCTATGTGTGGTTCGCGTTCGCGGGGGCCGCCGTCGCGTCCGTCGCGGTGTACGCCGTCGCCGCACGCGGCCGGGGCGGTGCGACGCCGGTGAAGCTCGCCCTGGGCGGCGCCGCGATCAACGCGCTGCTGGTGTCGGTGACGATGGCGGTGCTCACCACCAAGGCGTCGGCGCTCGACGAGTTCCGCTTCTGGCAGGTCGGCTCGATCGCCGGCCGGGAGGCCCAGGTCGCCCAGCAGATCTGGCCGTTCCTGCTGATCGGCGCCGTCCTCGTGGCGTCCGTCGCGCGCGGGCTCGACGCGCTGGCGCTGGGCGAGGACGTCGCGAAGGGCCTGGGGCAGAACGTGGCGGCCGTCCGCGTCGTCGGCGGCATCGGGGCCACCGTGCTCACCGGCGCGGGCGTCGCGGCGGCCGGCCCGATCGCCTTCGTCGGCCTCGCGGTGCCGCACATCGCCCGCGCGATCGTGGGCGGCGACCACCGCTGGGTGCTGCCGATGGCGGCCCTGATCGGTCCCGTGATGCTCCTGGTCTCCGATGTCGTCGGCCGGGTCCTCTTCCCGCCCGGCGAGGTCCCGGCGGGCGTGATGACGGCGCTGATCGGCGTCCCGTTCCTGGTCACCCTCGTACGCCGGAAGGCGGTGCCCGCATGAGCGCGGACACGGCAGTGCCCGTACGGACCCCGGTCCGCCCCGCCGGCTACCGGGTCGTACGGGTCGGCAAGCGGGCCCGGTTCCTGCTCCACCGGCGGGCCGCGCTCGTCGCGGTGGGCCTCGTCGTCCTGCTGGCGGCGGTCTGTGTCGCCTACCTCTGCACCGGCGAGAGCTTCGTGGCGCCCGCGGAGGCCGTGAAGGTCGTCCTCGGGCAGCCCTCGCCGGACGAGCTGGTCGTGGGGACCCTGCGGCTGCCCCGCATGGTCGTCGGGCTGCTCGTCGGCGCGGCCTTCGGGATCGCCGGGGCGCTGATCCAGACCGTCGCCCGCAACCCGCTCGCCAGCCCCGACATCATCGGCGTCAGCCAGGGCGCGAGCGCGCTCACCGTCGGCGCGATGACCTTCGGCCTCACCTCGTACACCGTCCTGCCCTACCTCTCCGTCATCGGTGGCGTCGCCGCCGCCGCGCTCGTGTACGTCGTCGCGTGGCGCGGCGGGCTCCACGCGACCCGGTTCGTCCTCATCGGGATCGGCTTCGCGATCGCGCTGCGCTCGGTGACGACCCTGTTCCTGACGAAGGGTGACTACCTGGTCGCCCAGCAGGCGCAGATCTGGATGACGGGTTCACTCAACGGCCGCGGCTGGGACCAGGCAGCCCCGATCGGCTGGGCCCTGCTGGTCCTGCTGCCCGCCGTGCTGTGGGCGGCCCGCGCGCAGCGCACCGTGTCGATGGACGACGACACCGCCACGGCCCTGGGCGTGCGCCTCGGGCGCGTACGGCTCGGGCTCGTCGCCCTCGGGGTGGTCCTGGCGTCCGTGGCGACGGGCACGGCGGGGCCGGTCGACTTCGTGGCGCTGCTCGCTCCGCAGATCGCCCGGCGGATGACGCGTACGGCGCAGATCCCGCTGCTGTGCTCGGCGCTGCTCGGCGCGGTGATCGTCGTCCTCGCCGATCTGCTGGCCCGCAGGCTCTTCTCGCCCACCGAGCTGCCGGTGGGCGTGCTGACGGCGGCGGTCGGCGCCCCGTACCTGATCTGGCTGATCATCCGTGGCCACGGCGGCCCCACTGGAGGCAACGCATGACCACGACCTGTCCCACGGACGCGGACACCACGACGTCGAGGCTCGCCGCGCGCGCCCTGACCCTCGCCTACGAGGACCGCACCGTCGTGCACGAGCTGGACCTGGCCGTGCCCGACGGACGCGTGACGGTGATCGTCGGCCCCAACGCCTGCGGCAAGTCGACGACCCTGCGCGCGCTGGGCCGGCTGCTGAAGCCGGCCGGCGGTTCGGTGCTCCTGGACGGTACGGAGCTGGCGCGCATCCCCACGCGCACCATCGCCCGGTCGGTCGGGCTGCTCCCGCAGACCCCGGTGGCACCCGAGGCGATCACGGTCTCCGACCTGGTCGCCCGGGGCCGCCAGCCGCATCAGCGCTGGTGGCAGCAGTGGTCGGACGACGACGAGCGCGCGGTCACGGACGCCATGGAGCGTACGGACGTCACGGCGCTCGGCGACCGGCCGGTGGACGAGCTGTCCGGGGGCCAGCGGCAGCGGGTGTGGATCGCGATGGCGCTCGCTCAGGACACCGACCTGCTGCTGCTCGACGAGCCGACGACGTATCTCGACATCGCGCACCAGGTCGAGGTGCTCGACCTGGTGCGCCGGCTCGCCGCACCGGCGGCGGACGGCAGCCGGGGGCGGACCGTCGTCACCGTCCTGCACGACCTCAACCAGGCCGCCCGGTACGCCGACCACCTCGTCGCCATGAAGGCGGGGCGCATCGTCGCCGAGGGGCGCCCCGAGGACGTCGTCACCGCCGAACTCGTACGTGAGGTCTTCGGCCTGGAAGCCGTCATCGTCCCGGACCCGGTCACGGGTTCACCGCTCGTCGTACCGGGCGCGCCCTGGTCCCCGGACCGGCCCGCCCCGTCTTCCCCGTCCTCCTCCGGAAAGGCTCTCTGACATGACAGCTCCCGCGGCTCGTCTGCTCGTCACCGGTTCGCTGGCCATGGCCACCGCGCTGGCCCTCACCTCCTGCGGCTCGTCCGACTCCGGCTCGGACTCCGGTTCCGGCGGCTCGGCCTCCGACGCGAAGACCCACACGGTCGCCACGGCCATGGGGAACGTCGAGGTCCCCGTCGCCCCGAAGCGGGTCGTCGTCCTGGACACCGCCGAGCTGGACTCCGCGCTGACCCTCGGGGTGAAGCCGGTCGGCGCCACCCACACCGGCACGGAGTCGGGTTATCTGAGCTACCTGCCGAAGGAGAAGGTCTCCGGCATCAAGGACGTCGGCGAGATGATGACGCCGAACCTGGAGGCGATCGCGGGGCTGAAGCCCGACCTGATCCTCACCAGCAAGATCCGTCACGGCGACACGTACGACGAGCTCTCCGCGATCGCGCCGACCGTCATGACGGAGAACACGGGCTACCCCTGGAAGGAGAACTTCCAGGTCCACGCCAACGCCCTCGGCAAGGTCCCCGCGGCGGAGAAGGTGATCGCCGACTACGGGACGCACGTCGGTGAGGTCACCGAGGCGCTCGGCGGCAAGGAGAAGGCGGCGGCCACCGAGGTCAACATGGTGCGCTTCGTCGAGGGCGCGGACATCCGCGTCTACGGCCGGAAGAACTACATCGCGACGATCCTCGCCGACGTCGGTCTCGGCCGGCCCGCGATCGTGGACAAGGCCCAGGACGGCTTCTCGTACGACGTCAGCCCGGAGAAGATCGACCAGGCGGACGCGGACGTGGTCTTCCACTCGACGTACGGGGACGCGAAGAAGTCCAAGGAGACGCAGACCGTGGGCAGCGGTCTGTGGAAGAAC
Source organism: Streptomyces sp. NPDC104381 (assembly GCF_055583745.1). Lineage (NCBI taxonomy): Bacteria > Bacillati > Actinomycetota > Actinomycetes > Kitasatosporales > Streptomycetaceae > Streptomyces > Streptomyces sp. NPDC104381. The sequence continues at coordinate 252,493 of NZ_JBVJNK010000006.1, read as the reverse complement.
ATGGCCGCGGTCAGGAGCGGCAAGGTGTTCCCCGTCGAGGACGAGCTCTGGATCCAAGGCATCGGCTACACGGCGGCGGACAGGATCCTCGACGAGCTCCAGGCCGACCTGACGAAGTGACGGGCCCCGCGAAGTGACGGGCCCGGCGAAGTGACGTGGGGCTGAAGCCTGTGGGGCGCGGTGTCAGGTCCGCGCCCCACAGGCGGTTCCGGGGAGGTGTGCCGGCTCAGGCGCCGGACGTCATCCGCAGCACGGCCAACCGCGTCAGCTCGCGGTCCTGCGGCTCGGTGTCGAGGGCCCGGTGCAGGGCGAGCCCCTCGATCAGGGCGTCCAGCGTGCGCGCGGTGTCCGGGTCGAAGTGCTGCTCCAGCAGGCGGCGGCTGCGGTTCATCCACGCGTGGGTGAGCTCGCGGTACTCGTCGCGCCGGGCGGCCAGCGTGTAGAGCTCCTGGGTGAGGACGAGCTCCCGGCGGGGGCCTTCGGAGAGCACATGGATGAGGTCGATGACCGCCTCACGGGCCTCTTCGGGCGTGTTCGCGCGGCCCAGGTACAGCTCGAAGACGGCCACGAAGCTGTCGGCGAAGCGCGTGAACGCCTCGCGCAACAGGTCGTCCATCCCGCTGAAGTGATACGTCATCGAGCCCAGCGGGACATCGGCGCGTACGGCGATCTTGCGGTGGGAGACGCCCGCGACCCCCTCCTCGGCGATGTGGTCGAGCGTGGCGGCGAGGATGCGTTCGCGCCGCTGGGGATCCGTGCGTCCGGTGGCCATGGGGCGGCCGGCTCAGACGCCGCGGACGACGCGGGCGGGGTTCCCCACGGCGACGACGTCGGCGGGGATGTCCTTCGTGACGACGGCTCCCGCGCCGATCACGGAGTTGTCGCCGATGCTCACCCCGGGGCAGACGATGACGCCGCCACCGAGCCAGACGTTGTCCCCGATGGTGATGGGGAGCGCGGCTTCGAGCTTGTCCCGGCGGGGCCCCGGCTCCACGGGGTGGGTGGGCGTGAGGAGCTGGACGTTGGGCCCGATCTGGCAGTCCTCGCCGATCGTGATGCGTGCGACGTCCAGCGCGGTGAGGTGGTAGTTCACGAAGGTGCGGGCGCCGATCGTGATGTTGCTGCCGTAGTCGACGTACAGCGGCGGGCGCAGGTCGACCCCTTCGCCCACGGAGTCCAGCAGCTCGGCCAGGACGGCCCTGGCGGCTTCGGCGTCCTCGGTGTGGGCGGCCTGGAAGCGGGCCGCGAGGCGCATCGCCCGCTGCTGGCGCTCGGCGATCTCCGGGTCGTCGGCGATGTAGAGGTCGCCCGCGAGCATGCGCTCCAGGTTGGTGCGCGGATCGTTGGCGAAGTAGTCCGTCGGCATGCGTACGATCGTACACGCACGAGGTGTACGAACGTACACTCGACGTTCCCACCTCCGTACGCACGCCCCGTCCCGCCGCCCCCTCATCCCGTGAGCCTGCGCGACCGCCACACCAGGTGGAGCGCCGACGCCACCGCCGCCACCCGCACCACCACCGGCCAGACGTCCGACATCGCGTCGCCGACCGCGCCCTCCGCGAGGGGTTCGCCCCAGCGGCCGTCCATCCGCCCCCACAGCCAGACGAAGGCCCCGGCCACGACCACGCCCGGCAGGCCCATCGCGACCCACTTGGCCTCCGCGCGCGAGAACTTGCGCGAGCTGTACGCCAGCAGCCAGCCGCCGGCGAGGGCCGGCCACTGCCCGGACACGGCCCCGGCCACCAGCAGCGCGGCGGCCAGCAGCAGCACCGGGTTCGAGAGGCGGGGCCGCACGGCCACCACCTCGCCGTCCGCGAGGACCCGGCGACGGCGCAGCCGCGGCTTCCACCGCGGGCGGGCCACCACGGGCGGCGCGGCCTTCTCCTCGCCCGTCGCCGGCCCCGGCTCCTCCTCATCGGCCGGGGCACGCGGGCCCGGGGGCTTCCGGAGGCCCGGGGCGCTGGGCAGCCCGAAAAGCTCCGGGCTCTCCAGCCCGCCGACGAATCCGGGGACCGCCGTGCCCGGCCCCATCGCCCCGGGCGCGCCCTGGCCGCCCTGCCCGTCGTCGCCGAAGGGGCCCGGCTCGATCCGCCACCACTCGTGCTCGGCCTCGGACGGGGCGTCGCGCAGGCCCGCCATGTGCGGCGCGGAGGCCGACGGCCAGTCCGGGACCTGCCCACCGTCCGCAGGGCGCCCCGGGGCCGGCTCCGCGCCGACGGATTCCGTACGGGGTGCGGGTTTCGCCGGCTCCCCGGACCCGCCGGGCTCCCCGGGCCCGGCGCCCGACTCCCCGGGCCCGCCGGGCTCCCCGGGCTCCGGCGACGCGCCCTTGCGGGAAGCGGCTTTCCGGAGCACGCTCCGCCGCGCCCGTGGCACCCCGCGCGATTCCGTGGCTCCCGCGCCCGCGTCCGCCCGGGGCGACGGCAGAGGGACCGTCCCGTCGCCGGACTCGGCCGCCGCGGCCACGAGTTCACCCGGTGCGCCGAGCCGGCCGAGGATGCGCCGGACCACGGCGGGAGAGTCCGATCCGTCCGTGCCGCGCTGCCGGTCGATCTCGCCCCGCAGCGTCGAGACGAGTCTCATCCGGGCGCCCGAGGACAGCTGTTGCTGCTGCGCCAGGTCACCGACCCGGCTGAGATAGTCGTAGACGAGCTGGTCGCTCTCGATCCCCACGCGGACCTTCTCCCTCCACCGCCCTGCCCCGACGGTAGCGTTCCAGCGGCTACCGTGGGACGGATGGGGACGACCACACCACCGCGCACGCTCGCCGAAGCCCTGCGCGCCCGGGGCGACGAATCGCTGGCAGGGCTGCTGCGTGCCCGCCCCGACCTGCTCAGCCCCGTGCCGAACGACATCACCCAGCTGGCGACGCGGGCCGGCACACGGGCCTCCGTCGTCCGTGCGCTGGAGCACCTCGACCGCTTCGCCCTGCAAACGGCGGAGGCGCTGGCGGTGGCGCCGGACCCGGCACCGTACGACACGCTGCTCGCGCTGCTCACCGGCGACGGCCAGGACGACGGCGACGGGCGCGACGACGCGGGTGCGGCGATCACCGCCGCGCTGCCCACCGCCCTGACGACCCTGCGCGAACAGGCCCTCGTCTGGGGCGAGGACACCGGGCTGCATCTCGTCCGCACCGCGCGTGAACTGCTCGCCCCCTCCCCGCAGCACCCCTCCCCCACGGGTCTCGGCCCGACCGTCTCCGAGGCCACGGCCGGGATGTCGCCCGGCAGGCTTCAGGAGATTCTCGCCGCCGCCGGGCTTCCCGCCACCCACGACCCGGTGTCCGCCGTCGCCGCCCTCAGCGGGCTCTTCACCGACCGCAGCAGGATGGCCGGACTGCTGGACACCGCCCCGGTCGAGGCGCTCTCCGTGCTCGACCGGCTGGTCTGGGGCCCGCCGTACGGGGAGGTCACCCCGAATCCCGCCCCGCCCGTGCAATGGCTGCGCGACCGCGGGCTGTTGCTGCCCGTGTCCACGCGCACGGTCGTCCTGCCGCGCGAGGCGGCGCTGCACCTGCGGGCCGGCCGCGCCCATCGCGTCCCCGAGCCCGTGCCGCCGGAGCTGGTGGCGGCGGCCGAGCGGGATCCCCAGGCTGTGGACAGAGCGGCGGCGGGCCAGGGCTTCCTGGCGCTGTCGACCGTCGAGGAGCTGCTGAAGCTCTGGAACGACGGCGGCCCGGCCATACTCCGTGCCGGCGGCCTGAGCGTCCGCGAGCTGAAGCGCGCCGCCGCCGCGCTCGACGTCACGGAGCCCGTCGCCGCCTTCTGGATCGAACTCGCCTACGCGGCGGGCCTGCTGGCCTCCGACGGCGAGACCGACGAACGGTACGCGCCGACGCCCGCCTCCGACGAGTGGCTCGACCTCCCCGCCCAGGACCGCTGGGTCCACCTCGCCATCGCCTGGCTCGCCGCCACCCGCACCGCCGGCCTCATCGGCGGCCAGGACGCCAAGGGCCGGGCGCTGTCCACGCTCGGACCCGACCTGGACCGCTCGGCCGCCCCCGAGGTGCGCCGCCGGGTCCTCGCCCTGTTCGCGTCGCTCCCGCCGGGCACCGCGCCCGACCCGCAGACGCTGCTCGCCCGGCTCCGCTGGGAACGGCCGCTGCGCGCCTCGGCACCGGGCGGGCCGACGCCCCCGGGCGACGCGTCGGACCTCCGTTCCCGGATCGCCCTGTGGACGGTCAACGACGCGGAGCTGCTGGGGATCACCGGGCGCGGGGCGCTCTCCTCCCAGGCCCGTGCCCTGCTCGACGAGGGTCCCGGCGCGGCGGCCGCCGTCCTCGCCCCGCTGATCCCCGAGCCCCTCGACCACGTGCTCCTCCAGGCCGACCTGACGGCGGTCGCCCCCGGCCCGCTGGAACGCCCGCTCGCCGACATGCTCTCGGTCCTCGCCGACGTCGAGTCCAAGGGCGGCGCGACGGTCTACCGCTTCACCCCCGGCTCCGTCCGCCGCGCGCTCGACGCCGGACAGGCCGCCACGGACCTGCACGCCTTCCTGGCCACCCACAGCCGTACGCCGGTACCCCAGCCGCTCAGCTACCTCATCGACGACGTGGCGCGCCGCCACGGCCATCTGCGGATCGGCGCCGCCTCGGCGTACGTACGCTGCGACGACGAGGCCGTGCTCAACGAGATCCTGGCCGACAAGCGTTCCGCCACCCTGCGGCTGCGCCGCCTCGCGCCGACCGTCCTGGCCGCGCAGGCCGACCCCGGCTCGCTCCTCGAAGGGCTGCGCGAGATGGGGTACGCCCCGGCCGCCGAGTCCGCCGAGGGCGATGTCCTGATCACCCGCGCCGGCGCCCGCCGCACTCCGCCCCGTACGCCGCCCACGCCGGTCCCCGAGGGCCCGCCGGTCCCGGACGCCACGCTGCTGACGGCGGCGGTCCGGGCCATCCGGGCCGGCGACACGGCCGCGAGGGCCGTGCACAGGGAGGCCGCGGAGACGGGTTCCGCCACGGCGGGCTCGCTCCCCCGTACGACCGCCGCCGAGACCCTGGCCACGGTGCAGGCGGCGGCGATGACCGGCTCGGCCGTCTGGATCGGCTACGTCAACGCGGACGGCGCGGCCAGCCAGCGGGTGATCGCCCCGGTCAAGGTGGAGGGCGGCTTCGTGACGGCGTACGACCACACCGCCGACGAGGTCAGGACGTACCCGCTGCACCGGATCACGGGCGTGGCGGAGCTGGCCGACGAGCAGACGAGCTGAGTCACCGGCGCTCCGGTGACTGTGCCCGGTGCAGGACGAGGAGAGCCGCCGTGGCCGAGAGAAGCGCCGCGGTGGGGAAGCTCGTCCACAGCCAGGGTGTCCCGAAGGCGCTGAGGACGAGCAGGACCGGTACCTGGACGCAGAGGACCGAGCCGACCGAGATCACGAACGAGGGCCGCGACCGTCCGTGCGCCTGGAAGTAGGTGGACAGCAGGGCCGGCACCCCGGTGAAGGGGTAGCTGAGGGCGATGACGCGCATCACCGCCGCTGTGGTGCTGCGGGTGCCGGGGTCGTCGGCGAACGCCGCGGCGAGCGGGTCGGCAGCGGCGAACAGGAGGAGGCCGGCGACCACTCCGTAGAGCACGGTCGCGCGGAGGGCGAGGACGCGGGTGCGTCCCGCCCGTTCGGTCAGGCCGCGGCCGACGTTGTAGCCGATGAGGGGCTGCATCCCCTGGGCGATACCGGTCTGCGGCATGAGGACGAACGTCGTGACGCGGACGGCGGTGGCGTAGGCGGTCAGAGCCGCCGGGTCCGCGAGGGCCGCCAGACGGTTGTTGGCGACGAAGGTGACGAGGGTGGCGCCGAGCCCGGTGAGGAAGGAAGGGGCTCCCACGGCCACCAGTGCGCGCAGGGTCGGTCCGTGCGGGCGCAGATCCGCCGGCGTGATGCGGTAGGGGCGGTCGCGCTGGAGGAAGAAGAACCACAGACTCATCGCCATGGAGAGCGCCTGCCCGGCGACGGTGCCCACGGCGGCTCCGCGTACGCCCCAGCCGAGGCCGAAGATGAGCAGGGGGTCGAGGGTGATCTGGCACAGGACCGGAAGCATCCACAGCATCGTGGAGAAGCGCAGCCGGCCCTCGGCCCGGACCAGACCGGAGAACCCGGTCGAGGTGATCGCGCCGGCCAGCATGATCAGCGCGTAGTCGTGCGCATGGGCGCGGACACCGCCCCTGGCTCCCAGCAGCGCCAGGAGCGGGTCGAGAGCGAGCAGGCCGACGACGGTGATGACCACCGCCGTCGTCCAGTAGACGACGAAGGTGTTGCCGGCCGCGCGCGCCGCCTGCCGCGTGTTCCCGCTGCCGAGGCTGCGGGAGACCAAGGAGGCGCCGCCGACGCCGACCGTCGTGGAGACCGCTCCGAGGATCAGCAGGACGGGCGACACGATGTTGACGGCCACCAGCGCGTCGGGGCCGACGCCCCGGGAGACGAACCAGGCGTTGGTCAGGGCGTAGATGCCGTAGGTGGCGACCGACAGCGTGGTGTGCGTGCCGGCGCTCCACAGCAGCCGTCCGACAGGCCGGGTGCCGAGGGCGGCGGCATGGTCGAACTCCGGCGCCTTCTCGGCCCCTCGGAGAGGCGCGGGCCGAGGGGCCGGCCCGTCGGGAGCGGGCGTCACCGTCGTGCGGGGCCCCGGCCGAACTGCGACATCAGCAGATCGAGCTGGGCACGGCCGAAGTCGTAGGTGGTCATGTCCTGATGGCCCCGGTACTTCGTCTCCACGATCATGATGACGGCCAGGTACAGCGAGTAGAGGCGGCGGCGTACGCGCTGCGAGGGGGACAGTTCGCCCAGGCCGTAGCCGCTCATGAAGTCGGAGGAGTCGCCGAACACGGGGAGGTCGATGCCGGTGAACCCGGCCTCCATGAGCGGATCCCCCCAGACCGCACGCTCATGGTCGAGGACCGCGACGATCCGGCCGTCCCTGATCATCGAGTTCTTCGTCCACAGGTCGAGCTCGACGAACCGTGGCTCCTCCACCTCGTCGAGGGCCGTCGAGTGAGCGGTGAGGACGTCACGGATGTCGTCGTAGGGCCGGCCGATGTCGACGCCCGCCCGCCGGCCGTCGTCGAGCGTGTCCTCGATCATCCGCGTGAACGCCTCGCGCCAGGTCGCGGCCCCCGGGCCCCGCAGTGGCCCGAAGTGAGGCCCCACGATCGAGTTGAGTTTCCGGTTGAGCGCGCCCAGTTCCCGGCCGGCGGCGGTGACGACGTCGCCCGGGAGACGGCGTTCCGCCACGGCGATGCCGAAGTTGTCCGCGTCGACGAACTCCATGAAGAAGTAGTCCGCGTCTATCAGTTCCCGGGACAGGTCCGCGTGGTCCACCCGGGGAATCGGGACGTCGGTGCGGTCCCGTACCAGCGCCATCGCGGCCAGTTCGTTGCGCATCATTCCCACCTCGCGGGTCAGCACCGTGACCCCCGCCGGGGGAGCGATCTTCAGTACGGCCTGCTGCCCGTCCCGCAGCCGGATCCGGTAGGCGACGTTGAACCAGCCGTGGGTGATCTCCTCGGCGAAGTCGTCTCCGTCGGGAACCTGACGGCTCCCGTAGGCCCGTTCGATCATCGCCCGCAGCGTCCGCGTGGGCTGCCGGTTCTTGGTGATGCTCTCGGTCACGGCTTCCACAAGGCCTCCTCGGCTAGGACGTCCCGGGATCGGCCCTTCCTGACCTGGCGCTTTCCCGGCGCCACACACCGTAGGCCGGAAGAGCGCCGCCGTAGTAGGACAACGTTTCCACACGGCCGTCCCACCTCAGTGGGGCCCGCAGCTCTCCCTCAGCAGGACGCGGGAAGGCACGACCAGATCCTGGCGGGGCAGACGCGGATCGGCCAGACACGCCCGCAGGACGCCGATCGCGAGCCGCCCCAGGTCGGCCACCGGCTGTTCGACCGTCGTCAGCCGCGGCGAGCAGGTCCGCGCCCCGTCGATGCCGTCGAATCCGGTGACCGCCACGTCGCCCGGCACATCGACGCCCTCGGCGCCGAACACGTCGAGGAAGCCCAGCGCGGTCTCGTCGTTGGTGCACACCAGCGCCTCGGGAAGGCGGGCGCGCCCCTTCCGGTGGTCGGCCACCACCTGCTCGGCGAGCCGTCGCGCGGCATCGCGGGTGAAGTCCCCGCGCAGCACCGGCTCCACGGGTACCGGCAGCCCCCGTGCCTTCGAAGCCGTACGGAACCCCCGGAAGCGGTCGATGTCGTCCCATGTGCCCGGCCGGCCGGCGACGAACCGGAGGTCCCGCAGGCCGTGCACGCCCACGAGGTGCTCGACCAGGACCCGGATCCCCTCGGCGTTGTCGACTCCCACGTGGTCGTAGCCGCCGGCCGGCCGTGGGCCCGCGACGAGGACGACCGGGACCCGGTGGGCCACATGCTCCAGCAGCGCGTCCGACAGCGTCCCGGCGATCACCACGAGTCCGTCGACCCGCCCCGCCAGGTCCCGGACGCGCGCCTCCGCGTGCGGCGGCCGGGCCACCGCGACGGCCAGCGCGTGATCCGCCTCCCAGGCGGCGTACTCCGCGCCCCGCAGCACCTCCCCGAAGTACATGCTTCCCCAGGAGGCCCCGCCCGGCGCGTGACCGGGATCGTCGACCAGCTCGACGGGCGACCCGAGCGGCCCCGGCTTCCGCTGGACGCCCGCCGGGCCCACATCGGGCAGACACAGCCCCAGCAGTCCGGTCCGCCGGGCCACCAGGCCGCGGGCGGACCCGGACGGCACGAAGCCCAGCTCCGTGATCACTCGGTCGACCAGCGCGCGCGTATCGGCCTTCACATACCCGCTGGCGTTGACCACCCGGGAGACCGTGGACACGGAGACCCCGGCACGCCCGGCCACATCCCGCATGGTGGCGGCCCTGAGCACAGGCGCGGCGGCCTCCGGGCGCCGTACGGCGGCCCGCCGCTCTCTCTCCTCGCGGGATTCCCTGGGGGGTTCCCGGCGGGCGTCGGCCGACCGGGCGGGTATGTCGTTCGTCATCGTCTCGTCACACGTCGGGATCGTCACACGGTCCGGATCGTCACATGGTCCCGACGACGGTACCGACCGCTCCGAAGGGGCTCACCTCGTCGGGTCAGGAGGCCGCCGGGTGGACGGGGAGGCCCGCGACGGCGGCGGCCTCGCGCAGCACCTGGACGAGCATGGGCATGGTGAGCCGCCCCGTGAACGTGTTGCGCCGGCTCGGGTGGTAGCTGCCCAGCAGATGCAGCTCCTGCCGCCGCTCCGTGGCGGGCAGAACCACGTGCGCCCCGTGGCCGAAGGCCGGACGCGGGCGCGGCAGCCGCCAGCCCGCCTCGGCCAGCACCGGCAGCACCGCCTGCCAGCCGAACCCGCCGAGGACCACCACCGCCCGCAGCCCCGGGCTCAGCAGGTCCAGCTCGGCGGCCAGCCAGGGCCGGCAGGTGTCGCGCTCCCCCGGGGTGGGCTTGTTCGCCGGGGGCGCGCAGTGCACGGGTGAGGTGAGCCGTACGCCGCGCAGGGTGAGCCCGTCGTCCGCGTCGAGGGACGTCGGCTGCGAGGCGAGGCCCAGGGTGTGCAGCGCGGCGAAGAGGAAGTCGCCGGTCGCGTCGCCGGTGAACATCCGGCCGGTCCTGTTCCCGCCGTGCGCGGCGGGCGCGAGCCCGACCACCGCCACGGTCGCGTCCGCCGGTCCGAAGCCGGGCACGGGCCGCGCCCAGTAGTCCTGGTCCCGGAACGCCGCGCGCTTGGTCGCGGCGGTCTCCTCCCGCCAGGCCACCAGCCGGGGGCAGGCCCGGCACCGCGTGACGACGGCGTCCAGCTCGCCGAGACCGGAGCACCGCGGCGCGTGCCGGGCCGGAAAGCCGGGGCCGCCCGCCCCCGCCGTCTCCGCTGCGTCCATGCCTCCACGCTACGGGCTCGGTCCTCACGCGGTGGATCCCGGCTCGGGGCGCGTCCGGATCGCTTCCGGCCCGCCCGCCCCGGCGCGTGCGACACGGGTGGCCAGGAAGGCGAATGTCAGGGCCAGGGCGGCCTGGACGGTCACGGCGACGGCGAACCCACGGGGCAGCCCGGCGCCGGGCCCGCCCGTGCTCGCGGAGGCCGCGGCGTGGAAGACGCCGCCCAGGAGCGCCACGCCCAGACCGAGGCCGAGCTGCTGCAGCGTGGTGAAGAGCCCGCCGGCGACACCCGCCGCCCAGGTCGGGGTGCGGGACAGGACCGTGCGGAGCACCGGCCCGTACATCAGGGCCTGGGAGACACCGAGCAGGACCAGGAGGGGCTGAAGCGCCGGAGGGGGCGCTCCGTGGGTGCCGTTCACGGTGACGGCGAGGCCCAGGAGCACCGCCGCCTGCCCGACGGCGGCACCCGTCATCGTCCAGCGTCCGGTGCGGCGTTCCACGGCCGGGAGGGCGAGGGAGGTGACGACGAAGGCCGCGCCGAACCCGAGCAGCATCACGACGGCTCCCCAGGCGTCCACGCCGAAGGTGCCCTGGGAGAGCGCCGAGAACTCGTACAGGAAGGCGCCGTAGCCGGTGAAGAAGAGCAGCGTCATGATCATGCCGTGGCGGACGGCGGGGGTGCGCAGCACGCTCGGCGGTACGACGGGCAGTGCGCCGCGGCGTTCGGCGGCGCGTTGCGAGCGGGCGAAGACGGCGAGCACCGCACCGCCCGCGGCCAGCATCCCGAGCACCGGGGCGAGGCCGCCCGCACCGGTACCGAGCGTCAGCGGCACCACGACGAGCAGCAGGCCCGCCCCGAGGAGCGCGGCCCCGCGGAGGTCGAGCGCGAGCGGAGCCGTCGAGCGCGACTCCGGCACCGTACGCAGGGCGAGCAGCGCCGCCGCTCCCACCGCTCCGGTGAGCACCTGGACGAGCCGCCATCCCCAGTGGTCACCCGCGGCCTGGGCGACGGCGCCCGCGAGGAGCTGCCCGGTGATGGTCGCGATGCCGCTGACGGCGGCGAACAGGGTGATGCCCAGCGCCCGCAGCTTCCCGGGCGCCGTGGACTGGATGGTGGACAGGACCTGCGGGGTGAACAGGCCGGCGGCGATGCCCAGTACGGCGCGCAGCGCCACGAGGGTGACCAGGTTCGGCGCGAGTGCGGCGAGGACGGAGGCCACGCCGAACGCGCCGGCGCCGGCCGCGAGCAGCCGGCGCCGTCCGAACCGGTCCCCGAGCCGCCCCGCGACGACGAGGGTCGCGGCGAACGCCGTGGTGTAGGCGGACAGCACGAGCTGCCCGCCCGACGCGGTCACGCCGAGGTCCTCGGTGATGGCGGGTTCGAGCAGGTTGACCGACCCGAACGTCATGTTCACGGGCAGGTAGGCGACGAGCAGGACGGCGAGGCCGGTGCCGGTGAGGGAACGCGCCGGGTGCGGCGCCACGGGGGACGCGACGGGATCGGTGTACGTGGTCATGACCACGACCCTGCGCCCCGGGCCATCCTGGTACCAGGAGCCTGTTCATAGGGGTACCGGCACTACCTGGATCCACCGGCACCGAGGCATGACACTGGGGTGGTGACCACTTCGGCATCCGACCGCAGCGCCCTCGGCGCCTTCCTGCGCGCCCGCCGCGCCCGCGTCACCCCCGGTGACGTGGGCCTGCCCGTGAGCGGGCGGCGCCGCACACCGGGTCTGCGGCGCGAGGAGGTCGCGCAGCTCGCCGGCGTCGGGGTCACCTGGTACACGTGGCTCGAACAGGGGCGCGCCAGGAACGCGTCCGACCAGGTGCTGGACGCGGTGGCGCGCGCCCTGCGCCTGGACCCCGCCGAGCACCGGCACCTGAGGGTGCTGGCGGGCCGCGGCACGACCCCGGAGCCGGGGCCGCCCATGGACCTGCGCCCCGAGCACACCGCCGTCCTGGCCAAGCTGCTCCCGTACCCGGCCGCCGTGCAGACCGACTGCTACGACCTGGTCGCGGCCAATCGCACCTACCGGTACCTGTTCGCCGACCTGGACGCGTACCCGGTGGAGGAACGCAACTGTGCCTGGCTGATGTTCACCGAGCCGAGCTGGCGCAACAGCCTGGTCGACGAGGACACCGTCCTGCGTGAGATCACCGCGAAGCTCCGCAACCGCCAGCCGGAGCACCGCGACGACCCCCGGTGGAACGCGCTGATCACCCGTCTGCGCCAGGAGTCGCCCGACTTCGTGCGGCACTGGGAGTCGTACGAGGTCGTGGGCGACCGCACCCAGCTGCGCCGTTACGTGTCACCGCGCGTCGGCGCCCTCGACGTCCAGTTCCAGAGCCTGTGGCTGGACCGGGCACGGGGCGAGCGGATCATCGTCATGACGCCCACCGACGACGGCACCGCCCAGCGTCTGGAACGCCTCGACTCACTGGTCGGCGCCGCCCCGGCGTGGACAGCCCGGAGCGACGCCGCCGACGGTTCGGCCGCCGAGGCCTGAGGCGGTCGGCTGTCCGTGCGTGCGGTTCAGCCCTTGCGCTGTTCCCTGGCGAGGCGGTCGGCGCGCTCCTGCCGGGGCTGTGCCATCACGTTCACGGCACTGCCGGCGCCGAGGCCCGGAGTGACTTCTCCCTTGCGGAGCCTGGCGGCCAGTTGACGGATCCGCGGATCATCGGGGCCGCGATCGAGGTAGAACAACGACTCGTCGACCTGGGAGTCGTCACCGCCCCAACGAACCGCTCCCTCGCAGTCGGCGAGGATGTCGCGCAGCACGATTTCCTGGAGCGGGAAGAAGCTTCCCCGGGCAGCGGCACCGGGGCGGATACGCACGGCCGTACCGGAGGAAAGATTCGACTCCGGTCTCTTCCTGTCCACGCCGCCGATCACCTGCCAGCCCGCCAGATCGGCACCACGGAGCTGCTCGACCTCGTAGTGAAAACGTCGGATGACATGGAGCAGAATGGTCTCCGCGTCCCCGATCCGGACATCGAAGTCCAGTCCGGTGCCGGGCACGGGCCGGGTCCACACCGTGGAGACATGGTTCGCCTGCTCCACCAAGGGCCAGCCGTTGGCGGATGTGGGCAGGTCGGCCGGCTCGCTCGCCGTCGCCTTGCCCGTCGCGGCGGTCGCCACACCCGGAGCCAGTGAGGCTACGGCCGCCGCGGTGGTGATGACGCCCGCATGGATCAGCACGGTTCGCCTGGAGAACCCAGATTCTTCGAACTTCACGTCTTCGAGTCCCTTCACGGGTAAATGATGATGAGTGCCGTGGTCGGCAGGAGCGTGCCCAGCACGCCCAGCAGCCAGTAGGTGCGCGGCATGAGCGAACTCCGGCGGGCGAGCGGTCGATTGACGGCCGACCAGAGCAGGGCGTACAGGCCGACGACGGGTACGACGATCACCAGCCAGAGCGCCATTCCGTCGTTCTCCTCGGCCGGCGGACCTGACACCCAGCTCGCTGCGAGAAACCACAGCAGCCAGAACGGGATCACTGCGGGGATGCCGAGAAGCAGATTCGCCACCAGGGCCACGGGCCACCGTCCGGCCATGTCTCCGACTTCCTCACGTGCCCGTGTCACACGGCACGCGACAGGGCGTTGTAGTTCTCCAGAACCCTGTACAGGCCCATCAGTTCCGCTCCGTACTGCTCGGCGTCCGGGCCCGTCCCGTTGTAGCGGCCCAGTACGGCTTCGGCGATGTGGTCGTCGCTGGTGAGGTCCGGGCGCGGAATGCCGAGCAGCTCCGAGTTGAAGATCAGCGTGTAGGCGACGGAACGGATGTTGTACTCCTGGTCGTTGTGGAGTTTGTCCCACACGGTCTTCAGGTCGTCCTTGTCGTCGTAGTCCATGCCCGTTCCGCTGATGATGCCTTCGCCGATGCAGTAGTTGCGGGCCATGATCGCCGTCTTGGCGAAGATCTGTCCCCAGCCGGTGCTGCAGTCGTCCTTCTGGCCGGCTTGGACGGCCGCGTCGGCGATGAAGTCGAGGGGGTTGAGTTTGCGCAGTTCCCACATCACCGGAGCCTGGATCAGGGCCTTGCGGATCTTCAGCGTCCGGGCCAGTGAGGTGAAGAGCGCGTCCGTGTCGACGACCGCGTCGTAGGCCTCGGTGGTGGAGATCCCCCCGAGGGTCGCCCAGTCCGTGTCCGTCCAGCCGTCCCCTCCGGTCTCGGCGACACCGATCGACTTCAGATAGGTCTGTACGTCGGTCAGCATCGAGGCACGGTAGGCGTCCTTGTCGAGGTCGGTGTCGATGCCGTAGAAGGGGATGGGGGCGTCGAAGTCCCCCTGGCCGGTGTCGCGGCCCGAGGCGATGTTGTTGTCGATCTCGATGGAACCACTGCCCGAACCCACGGTGATGGTGGATATCTGGTCGAAGGACCACTTGGAGGGCAGCGGGTAGCCGAGGTTGCCGGAGAATCCGCTGGACATGTCGGAGACCATGCACACGGACGCGTAGCCCGCGTCGACCACACGCTGGCACACGTTGCGCGCACCGTAGATGCCCACGTGGTACTTGGAGTTCTCGTTGATGGTCCGGGCGACGGCGCGGAAGTGCGGGATGACGTACGAGGTGACCTCACCGTCCATCGCGTCGTAGTCGACCGCGAAGTAGATGACGGTGCCGGCCTTGAACCCGTGGAAGCGGGCCCAGTTGATGGCCTCGACGGCGTCTCTGGTGCCCTGGGGGGTGCTGAAGTAGTCGGCGGAGCGGCTCCACGTCTGATAGATCGGGTAGCAGCGCAGCCCGGCTTCCTTGATGTCGTACAACTCGCCCGTCTGGATCTGCTTCTCGGGGAGGTCCCCGTCGGGGTACGGGTTGTAGAGGTAGCGGCCGACGTACGCGTAACCGGCGGCCTTGAGCGCCGCGCCCTTCTCCGGAGTGATCCGGGTGACGCCGTCACAGGCGGTGCCCTTGCGGGACTGGTCCCCGTAGGAGACGAGCAGGGACGCCCAGGTGGAGAAGTCGCCCGCCCCCGTGACGGGAAGACGGGAGAACTCCTGGAAACCCGTCACGGCCTGGCGCACCGCTTCGGTGAAGCTCCCGAACGCCACGGCGTTCTTGTTCAGCACCATGGCCGCGGTGAAGAGCCGCGCCCACACGCCGGTCGCGTTGACGGTGGTCGAGACGGTGTGGGACTTCAGACCGGACTGGGTTCCCGGGCCGAAGACACCGTTCGCCACGCCGTCCGCCATGCCCAGTTCGTACTGGATGGCGAACAGCATCGACTTGGCGACGTCACGGGAGTGGTAACCGTCACAGGGGATGATGTAGAAGTCCTTGCGCAGGACGTACTGGCCGTTGAGCCACTGCTGGATCGCCCGGACGGTGTCCGACCCGCCGCCGACGGTGGTGTACGCGTCCATGTTGAACAGGCCCTTGGCCGTCTTCGGCCACAGGGCGCTGCCCGGGTAGGTGACGGCCACGCCCATGTTCCGGTGCAGCTCGGCGACTGACGCCTTGACGCGGTCGTTGTAGGTACCGTCGATTTCGCCGCCGTCGTAGCCCTTGCAGTACAGGGCGGACTGGATGATCCGGCAGAAGTTGGCCGACGGGATGTTCGTCTCGTCGAGCTTGCCGTACGTGGAGGCGATGGCGGCCAGCGTGGCCGGCCCGAAGGCGTCCGACAGCGCGGTGATGCCCATCTCGTACTGCAGGGCTCGGGTCAGGGCGTACATGACCGGCCAGCCGGTCTTCCCGTCCTCCGCGAGCTTGGAAATACCGAGGGTCGCACCGTTTCCATAGGTCGTGTTGATGAACCTCTGGGCGCGAAGCACCATCTCGTCAGCCATGTTGCCCTCTCGTCTTCCGGGCGAGAGCGGCCTGGTCCGCGACCTGGGCGGCCGCCCCCGGGTGTGTGGAGATCAGCGTCGTGGCGCGCTCGTCCCGGGGAGGTGCCCATGCCTGCTCGGCCGACGTCCTGGCCACGATGAACGGGCCCCGTCGTCGGGAGCGGGACGGACCTTCGAGTACACGCCCGCCGCCTCGACGCCGTTGTGCCGGTGAGACCTCAGTACATACAAGAGGGTCATAATTTTCAAGGGCGTGTGAAGGTATCTTGCAGGCCCTGACCGAAAGATCACGATCATCTCGCCGGGCACGACTCCGGAGCGAGGACGAATGACGAACACGCGTACCGACAAACGGAGTTACTCGGCCCGGCGGCAGTCACCCCGCCGACGCGGAGGAGCATGGGCGCTGCTGGGCTGTGGCCTCCTGGCCGTCGCACCCGCCACCCTGCTCGTCGTTCGGCTGGCGGGGCTCGACGCGGGAACGCTGTTCGCGATGCCCATGGTGCTCTTTCCCTACTCGACCGTCCTCGGTGTGCTGGTGCTGGGAACGATGGCCGCTGTTCCCGCTCTGCGGTCGCGGTGGGCCCTGGCCGTGGTCACGACCGTGGTGGTCGCCCACGTGGTGCTGCTGGCGCCACGCTTCGTACCTGCGCGTCAGCACGTGCCGGCGGGATCGGCCGAGTTGCGCGTCGCCACCGTCAACGCCGACGGCGGCCGCGCCGACGCCCGTGCACTGGTGGAGTTGATCCGCACCGAGCGGATCGACGTGCTCGCTGTGGAGCAGATGCCGTCGGCGGGTGCGGACGCCCTCGACAAGGCGGGCCTGGGTGCGCTGATGCCCTACCGGGAACTCCACCCCGAGTACGACTCCTCCCTCTACTCACGGCACCCGCTGTCCGACGGCGGCACGACGGAGATCGACACCGCCTGGCCCCAGACCACCGCCGAGGTCGCGGTGGGCGGGCACAGGGTGCGGCTCGTGGCCGTCCACACCTACTACCCGCTCGGAGACACGGAGCGCTGGTCACGGGATATGGCCGCCCTGACCTCCGTGGCCCGGCGCAGCGGCCCGGACACCGTGTTCCTGGGCGACTTCAACGCCTCCCTCGACCACAGCCCCATGCGGAAGCTGCTCTCGGCCGGCCTCACGGACACCCATGCCGAGCTCGGCCGTGGGTGGGCCCGCACGTGGCCCGTCGGCCATGCCCTCGTCCCGCCCCTGGTCCAGCTGGATCACGTCCTGCACGGCTCCGGCCTGGCGGGGGTCTCCGTCGGCGAGCACACCGTGCCGGGTACGGACCATCGGGCGGTCGTCGCGGTGCTGGCGCTGCTGCCCGCGGACCGGCGGTAGCCCCGGCCGCGCGCCGCGGCGATCTTCGGTGGTGAGGTGCGGGCAGCGCGGCACCCCGCTCAGGCCCCCGATGCGGCACACTGGACGTTTGGCCGCTCGCACCCGGGCGGCCACCCCCCGCAGGAAAGGGCCGACGCGCGTGACCGGACCCCTCATCGTCCATGCGATCAAGCCCGATGCACATACTTAGCACGCCGGGGGTAACAGCGGAAAGCCCCGCCCGGCAGTCATGCTCGCCGTCGCCTGACGGGGCCGCTCGCGGGGTTACTCAACGCGCGTGACCAGGGCTACTTCCTCGCGAACGTGGGATGACCCGTGCGGCCCGTGTGGGACATGCACGCCACATCCACGGCGGCCACGTCGGCGGACGGAAGGGCAGACCATCCACAGTCAGCGGCAAGGCACTGACCCGAGACCGTGATTTCGCCCTCCGGGTGGCTCACGATCCTATGCGGGACGAACCGCAGCACCGCACTCATCGGCCACCACCGCACGGCACATCGGCCCACACGGTCTTGCCGACGTCACGCCGGTCCACTCCCCAGGCAGTGGACAACGACGCCACGAGCCGCATTCCATGACCGCCCTCCCCCTCGCTGGCCGGCTGCGCGCAGGGCTGACGATCTCCACGAGCATCCGACACAGCCACACGCACCACCTCGGGCATACAGATGAGCTGCACTTCGAACTGCCGCCCCCTGACGTTTCCGTGCCGGACTGCGTTGGACGCCAGTTCCGCAACGACCAGGGCGACGGCATCAACTTCTTCGTCTCGCTCAAGGCGCCCCGAGTCGGCCAGTTCGACGGTCGCGAAGTGTCTGGCCAGCCGGGCCCCTTTCGCAGTAGCGGTAAACCGCCGGACGAAGGTGGGTAGCCCGGTCGAGTCCGCCTCCTGCTGCGTGGTCACGGTCATGCCGCCTCCCCTTCACGGTCGTCGTGTTGGCGACGCTAGAAGTCCGCCCGTCCGAGGTGCCACGAACTTGCATGAGCTTGCACACCAATTCGCTTGGCCTGATGCGGCATTGACGCCCAAGGCGCAGTTCAGAGAAGGTCGGGCAAGCCCGAGCAAGCACCTAGACCAGGGAGCCCGCCATGGCCGTAGAGTTCGTCGGAATCGACCCGAACACCGACCGGGACCACTGCCCCACCGTGTGGGCCGACACCGACGCCCAGGAGATCCTGTTGCAGGGCTGGAAGCCGAGCCGGGACACTCAGGCGGAATGCGAGGCGAGCAGCCCCGTGAACGGCCCGGTGCCCGAGACCGAAGCCATCGTCAGGATTCCCGCCCGGATGATTCCGCTGATCAGGGAGGCGTGTGATGCCGTCGAGCGTGCCCAGCTTCGCTGAGCTGCTTGGCCGGTGCCGCCGGTCCGCCGTCCACCTGGAACTGCGTGACTCCTACGCCCCGACCGACCGGTTCGCGGCATGGCAGCGCGGCGAACGGATCGAGTGGGACGACCAGGCCTCCTGGTGGCACCCGTACGACCAGTTGATCTCGGACACCGTGGCCCGGGGCGTGGCGATCCGCAGAGCGCGCGTCGTCTCCGAGCCCGTTTCGGAGTACATCCGGTGGGAGCACTACGTCACCCATGCCAACGTCACGGCAGGTGAGGAAGTCCGATGGCTCCCCCGGCGCCGAGCCACGGACATCCCCCTCCCGGGGAACGACTTCTGGCTCTTCGACGGGACGTTGCTCCGAGTGCACCATTTCTCCGGTGACGGTGCCGTGGTGGAGGACGAGATCACCGACGACCCGAAGGCCGTGAAGCTGTGCTCCAGCGCCTTCCAGGAGGTCTGGGAGCGCGGCGTCCCGCACCACCTGTACGAGATCTGACGAAGGCCGGCTCCTTGCCCCCACACCCCTCTTCCAACGTCCAGAAGGCCCGCGAGGACCTGGCGGGCCGTCTGCGCGACATCCGGAAGGACGCGGGGATCAGCGGGCGGGAGCTGGCCGTCAGGTGCGCTTGGTCCGAGTCGAAGTCATCACGCATCGAGAACGCCAAGACGCCTCCCTCGGATGCGGACATCAAGGCCTGGTGCCGGGCCTGTGACGCCAGCGATCAGGCACCCGACCTGATCGCGGCAAACCGGCAGTCGGCAGACGCACACGTCCAATGGAGGCGCCTCCAACGGACCGGCCTCCGCCGCCTCCAGGAATCCACAGGAGACCTGTACCAGCAGACCCGCGTGTTCCGCGTCTACGTCTCCGACGTGATCCCGGGGTTCCTCCAGACACCCGGGTACGCCGCCGCGCTGCTCTCCTCCATCGCGAAGTTCCGGGGCACCCCGGACGACGTGACCGAGGCAGTGGAGGCACGGATGAGGCGCAATGCGGTAGTCGCCAACGGGGCGCACCAGTTCTCGTTCGTCCTGGAGGAGTCGGTGTTGCGATACCGGCAGTGCAGCGCGGAAACCATGGCGGCGCAGCTCGGTCACCTACTGGGGGTCATGGATCTTCCGAACGTCGTCGTCGGCATCGTGCCCTTCTCGGAGCGCCGGACCATGTGGCCCATGCCGACGTTCACGATCTTCGACGGGGCCAGAGTGCACGCGGACACCCTTGACGCGGCCTCCACCCTCACCCAGCCCAGCCAGGTCGAGCTGTACGCCCGAGCATTCGAAGGGCTCTCGCAGGGCGCCGCCCGGGGAGCTGCGGCCCGTTCCCTCGTGGCGACAGCTCTGGCGTCCCTGGGCTAACAGCCACATCGGCGCCGCAGTAATGCGCCGGCTGAGACCCGAGCGACTCTGGAACCCGTACCTGGATCGGCCTGCCATCACGTTGCGGTCCCGTATCCACCCACCAAGAGGGCACTCCCCACCCCTTAACTAGGTCGTTCTCACCCCGCCACACAAGCATTCGCGCAGGTCAGCGACCCATGGGGGCAGGGAAACGGGCTTACACCCAGCGTGCGCGTTCCAAGCTTGGGCCGGGATCGCCGGAGGGTGTGTCCGCTGAACTTTCGCTGCGCCCTACCTTCGGGGTGTGGTGGTTCGGTGGTTGCAGAGAGATTCTGGTTTCCCTCATATGTTTCTTAGTGGAATCCCAAAATCCAAAGAACCACCGCTCCACCGCACCTGCTGACTCCCAGGCGAGCACGAGGTGCAGCCCCGCCCACACAGCAGGAGGACCGCCCACCCACAGCGGGGCAGACGATCTCTCAAGATGGGGCCGGCTACTTGCTGTCGCCCAGCGCCCGGTACAGGGTCGCGCGGGACACCTTGAGCGCCTTGGCAATGGCCGTGACGCTCTCACCCTGAGCCTTGCGAGCCTTGGCAGCAGCGAGCTTGTCAGCATCCATCACAGCCGGACGGCCACCCGTACGCCCCTGAGCTCTGGCAGCCTCGAGACCGGCGCGGGTCCGGTCCTTGATCAGGCTGCGCTCGAACTCCGCCATGGCATCCACCACCTGAAGCATCAGGCGTCCATCAGGCGTGTTCGGGTCGATGGACGCGAGCGCACCCGTCAGGACCTTGAAGCCGATCCCACGGGCAGCAAGAGCGTCCACCATGTTCACCAGGTCGATCAGCGAGCGAGCGAAGCGGTCCAGCTTCCACACGCACAGGGTGTCCCCGGGACGCACGCAGTCCAGAGCGGCGACAAGCTCCGGCCTTTCCGTGTTCTTTCCACTCGCCTTGTCCGTGAAGACCCGAGTGCAACCCGCTGCCGTCAGCGCGTCGTGCTGCAACTGCGCCTCTTGGTCATCCGTGCTGACCCGTGCGTAACCGATGAGGTGACCCGTGTTCGCATTTACAACCAGATCGTCTCAAAACCCGTCTCATAACATCAAGGGCTTCCGAGAGATTGTGAGACGGGTTTTGAACGCGAACCCGGACCCCCGGGGACCCCGGGGAGGCCGTCTCATAAACCATCGTTTGATAGACGGCCTGACGGCGATCACACTCAGCAACGCTCCAGGCGAACAGCGCCAGTTGCCCTGTCTCGCGTGACGTTGCCGTTACGTCTTGGCTTCGCCCTGGGGTGGGTCGCCGCCGAACCGGCCATACACTCGATCAACGGTCGAGCGGCAAGGAGCAGTAGTTGGGCCAGCAGGAGATGCGGCGTAAGGTATACGCGCCGCTGCGGAAGGCGGGCCTGAAGGTGCTTGAGGGAGGGGCTCCGGAGACTGCACTGCCGGCGTTCGTGGTGGGCGCGGCAATCAGCTGCGGCCCCGAGACGGGTCGGCGGGACGCCTATTTTGACTACGCCACCCCGAACCTCATCGAGCACGCCAACCAGGCCTGGTACGAGCTGGCCGTGTCCTCCGGCCTCTTCGGCACCGAGCGCGAGTTCCTGCTCGCCCTGCCCGCCAATATCTACAGCGGGAAGGCGGCCTCCCGACACCGGTGTTCCGTCTGGCGCCGGGTCCGCCTGCTCGACGATTGGGACATCATGGGTGCCGCTTGCGCGATCCGCCTGGGGATGAGCGAGCAAGGCCACCCCGAGCACCTGCTCGGCTCACGCGCCGGACGCCCGGAGTTCGCAATGCTCTCCTTGGACAGCACCGTCGCCGTGCTCGGGACGACCTGGGAAACCGGCATCAGCTCCCTCGCGGTGCCCAACCCGGGCAATACGGAGCCCGTACAGCGAATGCTCGACTGGGCGGCGACCAGAATGTGGGACCCACGTGAGGAGTGGTTCATGGGGGCACCCCGCATGGAGCGAGAGGAAGCGATCGCATGGCTACGGAACGACGAGCCGACCATGACAGATCTGGCGTGAGAATCCGTTGTCGTGTTTGGAAGCCGACTGGCAACATCAACTGAGACAGCCATGCGGAAGGTCGCCGAGAGGCAACGTCAAGTGAGACTCCTTGGCATCACCACTGGTCACAGGCTCGACTACCCGCAAGATCCACTGAGACGGGACGCTCGTTGCGGCGAACCCGAGACGCCTCCCCGGCGCTCACGCTTCCGCCGGAACACTTAGATGTGCCATGCAATAGTTTTCGCTCCCACACGATCAGGGTGGAGGGCAAGTGGGGGTACCCGCCTGGGGGGGGGTGGGGTCAGCGGGCGGTGCGCGTGACGATGTGACGCACAAGAGCCTTTTCCCTTATTCCCTTATGTTTCTTGAGCGATATCCAGAAAGACCCTCTGTGCGTCACATCGTCACACTCCCACGTCAGCGCTGGACGCTCTCACCCTCAGCGGCGAGCGGCGGGGTCCACTCATCCAATAGCTTGTCCTTTTTGGACGAGTTGCACAGCACGCACACCACACGCAGGTTGGCCACCGTCGACAGACCTCCCCGCGATATCGGAACCACGTGGTCAATCACACCGCCCTCAGGCAGCGGAGCCGAGCAGTGATGACAGCCGGCATCCCCGTGAGCCGCACGCACCTTGCGCTGAACAGTCACCCGGCGGGCAGCAGTGCGCTGAATCTTCTGGCATGAACTGCACACGCCATCACGGAACTTGTGAACTGTGGGCTTGCCGCAGCGTCGGCAGTCCACGGGTCCGGGCTTGGTCCGGGCGCGCCTGCGGATGTACTCAGCGGCACGGCTGCATTCCTTTGAGCAGTACGAGCGAGGAGCGCCGCCAGAGAGGCCCAAGGGGTTGGAACACTTCGGTCCCTGGCACGGCTTGAGGGCGGCCTCTTGCCGTGCGGGTTCAGACCGCTTACGGCGTTTCTCGTGCCGTGATGCGTCCACCTCCTAAGCGCACCGCAGGCAGTACAACGCCCATGACGCCCGGCCGTGCGGCTCATCGCACCGATGGCAGCGAGGGGCGCCGACGGCAGCGCGCACCGCTTCCCGAGCCTTACGGGCGGCAATCTGCAACCGGGCCGACTCCTTGCACAACGCTGCGCCACACGTCCCACGGTCAGAGCGTGGACGCGGACCGAGACACTCCGAACACGTGGCGCGCGACTCCTCGGAGGCAGTCAAGAGGTACCCCCTCTTTCATTTTTGTTGATCATGAACCCTTCCGGCGAGCCCCTACAGCCCAGCAACCGCAAGGGTTGAGGCGGGGGCCCGGACGGGGTCTAAAGAAGCAAAGCAGGAGAAGCCAGACCCGCCCCCGTCAACATCACCCCACCACCACCCCGACGAAACCGTTACCGAAGTGCGAGGACGCCCCGACCCTACGCGCAGCCTCTGACACCATCCCCGCAGGTCACACACGCTGCCAGGAACGACGAACGGCCCGCCACCAGGTTTCCCCAGCGACGGGCCGCGAAAGGCGCTCAGGCGGGCCTAGAACAGCTCCAGGTCCCGCGCCACCGCCTGTTGGATGACCGCTTCAACATCCTTGCCGTCGGCGTCCGCACGCCGGATCTCGCCGTCCTCGCCGAAGTGGACCGTCAGGCGGGACGCGTCGAGCTTCGGACCGCCCTTCCGGGACATGCCGACTTCGACGTACGCCCCCGCGTTCAGCAACAGGTCCCGCTTCCCCGCCGTGTCGGCGCCCTTCCAGAGCTGCGCGTGCGTCTGGCCCGTGGGGATCTCCTCGAAGCCTGCGGGCTTGGCGTGGCGCTGCTTCTCGTTCAGCGAGTCAAGGCGCTGTTCCAACTTGGCGTACTGCGCCGCGTACCTCTGCGCGCCTTCCTCGCCCTTGAACAGGCCACGGTCGTACCGGTCCTTCTCCAACTCGTCCAGCGCTTCCCGGGCCTGCCGGATCTGCGGGCGGAAGTCCTCGCCCACGTGCTCCACCATGCGCACGACAGGGAACGAGCCGAACGCAGCGAGGAACTTGTCCGTGACGTGCTTCTCCATGCCCTCACCGGCGATGCTCACGCCGTAGCAGCCGTTGTCCACACCGGACTGCCGCGCCTTCAACCGGCCGATGCAGCGGTACCGGGTCCGCCCCTTGGCGATGTACGTGTACATCCGGTTCCGGCACACCGCGCAGTAGACGATCCCTCGCAGCAGCGACGTGCCTTCCCTGCGCCGGTCCCCGGGGTTGGCCCGCCGGCTCAACTCGTCCTGCAACGCCTGCCAGGTGTCCATGTCGAGGATCGGCGTGCGGTTGACCAGCGGGAGGCCGTCCGTCATCAGGATCGGTTTGCCGTCCTCGATCACCTGCCCCAGCAACTGGGGGTTGGTCAGCAGACTGCGCAGCGAGGACGTGTACCACTGCTTCGAATCGCTGCGCTTGCCCGTGGTCTGGCGGGACGAGTGGCCCGGAGACGGCTTGTCCGACGCGGTGAGGTCCGATGCGATCTTGAGGAGGGAGTCCTTGTTGAGGACGCGTTCCACGATCCCGTGGATCGTCTCGGCTTCCTCAGGGTTGATCTCCAGGACCTTCCCCGCCCCGTCGGGGTTCGGGACCACCCGGTAGCCGTACGGCACCCTGCCGCCCGTGTAGCGCCCTTCCCGGCGCAGGTGCTCATGGGCGCTGGAGACGCGCATGCCTATGGTGTCCGACTCCAGTTCCGCGAAGACCGCGATCACCTTCGCCATGGCGCGACCCATGGACGACGTGAGATCCAGCGGCTCACTGGCCGACGCCAGGGCCACGCTCGCGTTCTGCGTGACCTTCATGATCTCGGCGAAGTCCACCGTGGAACGGGCCAGTCGGTCGATCTTGAAGAAGACGATCACGTCGAACTCTGCGAGACGGGAGAGGACCCGTTGCAGCCCCGGGCGGTCCAGCCCACGGGAATATCCGGACACGTCGATGTCTTCTTCTACTGCAACGACGTTCCAGCCTCTGGCCTGGCACAACGCCTCGCAGGCAGCCCGCTGGCGCTCTGGCGAGGTAGACTCTTCTGTTTCGCGTGAAAGTCGTACGTAGATGGCAGCGCGCATTCCCGGCGCACTTGCCGAGACGCCTTTTGAGCGTCTGGCACGGGGCAACGCCCGAGCCAAGGCGGGTGTGCTGTCTGTCACGGGACGATCCTACTTCCGGAGGTATGTGTGTCCTGCCTGATCGTCCAGAGCGACAAGACACTGCTCCTCGAGGTCGACCACGACCAGGCCGAGGCCTGCCGTCGTGCCATCGCACCCTTCGCCGAGCTGGAGCGTGCTCCCGAGCACATCCACACCTACCGGGTGACCCCGCTGGGCCTGTGGAACGCCCGTGCCGCGGGACACGACGCCGAGCAGGTCGTCGACGCGCTCGTGGAGTACTCGCGCTACCCGGTGCCGCACGCGCTCCTCGTCGACATCGCCGAGACGATGGCGCGGTACGGCCGCCTCACCCTGTCCAAGCACCCCGTCCACGGGCTGGTGCTGACGTCCAACGACCGGCCGGTGCTGGAGGAGATCCTCCGCTCCAAGAAGGTCCAGCCGCTGGTCGGGGCGCGCCTCGACCCGGACACCGTGGCCGTGCACCCCTCCGAGCGCGGCCAGATCAAGCAGACGCTGCTGAAGCTGGGCTGGCCGGCCGAGGACCTCGCCGGTTACGTCGACGGCGAGGCGCACCCGATCGACCTCGCACAGGACGGCTGGGCGCTCCGCCCGTACCAGAAGCAGGCCGTCGAGGGGTTCTGGCACGGTGGCTCGGGCGTCGTCGTCCTGCCCTGCGGCGCGGGCAAGACGCTGGTCGGGGCGGGTGCCATGGCCGAGGCCAAGGCGACCACGCTGATCCTGGTCACCAACACCGTCTCCGCCCGGCAGTGGAAGCACGAGCTGGTGAAGCGGACGTCGCTGACCGAGGACGAGATCGGCGAGTACAGCGGTACGCGCAAGGAGATCCGGCCGGTCACCATCGCCACGTACCAGGTGCTGACCACCCGCCGTAAGGGGATCTACCCGCACCTGGAGCTGTTCGACTCCCGGGACTGGGGGCTCGTGATCTACGACGAGGTGCACCTGCTGCCCGCGCCCGTCTTCAAGTTCACCGCCGATCTCCAGGCCCGCCGACGCCTCGGGCTCACGGCGACGCTGGTGCGCGAGGACGGCCGTGAGTCGGACGTGTTCTCGCTCATCGGGCCCAAGCGGTTCGACGCCCCGTGGAAGGAGATCGAGGCGCAGGGCTACATCGCGCCCGCCGACTGCGTCGAGGTCCGCGTGAACCTCACGGACTCGGAGCGCCTGGCCTACGCGACGGCCGAGGCCGAGGAGAAGTACCGGTTCTGCGCGACGACCGACACGAAGCGGAAGGTCACCGAGGCGCTCGTACGCAAGCACCAGGGCGAGCAGACCCTCGTCATCGGGCAGTACATCGACCAGCTGGACGAGCTCGGCGAGCACCTGGGCGCCCCGGTGATCAAGGGCGAGACGAGCAACGCGCAGCGCGAGAAGCTGTTCGAGGCGTTCCGCCAGGGCGAGATCAGCGTGCTGGTCGTGTCGAAGGTCGCGAACTTCTCGATCGACCTCCCGGAGGCGACGGTCGCCATCCAGGTGTCGGGGACGTTCGGCTCACGCCAGGAGGAGGCGCAGCGGCTGGGCCGGGTGCTGCGGCCGAAGGCGGACGGGCACGAGGCGCGGTTCTACTCGGTGGTCGCGCGCGACACGATCGACCAGGACTTCGCGGCGCACCGCCAGCGGTTCCTGGCCGAGCAGGGGTACGCGTACCGGATCGTCGACGCGGACGAGCTGCTGACGGAGAGCTGACAGGGGCGGGCGGCCCGGCGGGTTCAGCGGTGGCGGCGGACGACGCCCGCCTCCTCCGCGTACTCGCCGAGGACGGCCACCCCGAACGCGGTGCGCGCGAAGACGGACACGGCGCGTACCGCGTTTCCCACGCGGTGGCTGCGGGGGTGACCGGTGGCCGCGGTCGCGCCGTGCGCGGGGCCGGTCCTGCGGGGGTTCAGGTAAACGCTGCTCATGTATTCCATGGTGCTCCGCCCGCCCGGGCCCTGACATCGGCCGACCGGCCTAAGTGTGCGCGCCCACGGGTCGGCCGAAAGGGGGACCCCTCCCCTACGGGTCCCCTACGGGACGGATGCCTCCTCGCCGCCGCCCCGCTCCCGGTCGGACGGTGACGACGATCTGCCGGCCCGGAGCCGCCGCGTTTTATTCGTTCGCCCCCGGCGGCGGCGGTCTATACAATCGCCGGTCTGCCCGCCTCCCGCACCGTGGTACCGGCCAGCCCTCCGAGCGGCCGGCAGCCGGGGGAGCGCCGCCGACCGGACGGAAACCGGCCGACAACAGCCGCACGCGCCCACCCCGCGTGCGCATCTGTGTGTGTGAACGTCCCCGAGCGGGCCGGGCGGTGAGCCCGGTCCGCCGTCCTGCGTCGAAAAGCCGGAGGCAACACCGTGCCCGCGCACGAAGAGTCAAGCAATCCACTGGTCAGGGAGCGGGCGCACCTCGCCGCGTCCCGTGCCGCGCTGCGCGCCATGCGCGAGGACGTGCAGGCGCTCGACATCCGCGACGTCACCGCGAACTGGGTCAACGCCGCGGTCCTGCAGTCGCAGATCGACGACCGCATCAAGGCGCTCGCCGACCTCACCCACACCCCGCTGTTCTTCGGCCGCCTCGACTATCTGCACGTGGTCGGGGCCGAGAAGGCGGAGGGCACCGAGGGAGAGCGCTTCTACATCGGGCGCCGCCACGTCCACGACGCCCACGGCGACCCGATGGTCATCGACTGGCGCGCGCCGGTCTCGCAGCCCTTCTACCAGGCGTCCAGGAACAACCCGCTGGACGTCGACCACCGCCGCCGCTTCGGCTACACCGGCGGCGAACTGACCGCGTACGAGGACGAGTACCTCACCGACCCGGCGGAGACCGAGCAGACCAGCAAGCTCCTCCAGGCCGAGATCGAGCGGCCCCGCGTGGGCCCCATGCGCGACATCGTGGCGACGATCCAGCCGGAGCAGGACGAGATCGTCCGCAGCGACCTGGGCGGCACGGTCTGCGTCCAGGGCGGACCGGGCACCGGGAAGACGGCCGTCGGCCTGCACCGTGTCGCGTACCTCCTGTACGCGCACCGGGAGCGGCTGGCCCGCACCGGGACGCTCGTCGTCGGCCCGAACCGGTCGTTCCTCCACTACATCGAGCAGGTCCTGCCCGCGCTCGGCGAGCTGGAGGTGCAGCAGGCCACCGTGGAGGACCTGGTGGCGGCGCGGGTCGAGGTGCGCGGTACGGACGAGTCCGCCGCCGCGGTGATCAAGGGCGACGCACGGATGGCACAGGTCCTGCGCCGGGCCGTCCGTTCGCATGTGACGCCGCCGGTGGAGCCGGTCGTGGTGGTGCGCGGCTCCCGCCGCTGGCGGGTCCCGGCGTACGAGATCGAGGAGATGACCACCGAGCTCCTGGCCCGTGACATGCGGTACGGGGCCGCCCATGAGGCCCTTCCGCAGCGCATCGCCCACGCCGTTCTCGTACGGATGGAGGAGGCGGGCGAGGCCCCCGACGACCGGGTGCAGAACGCGGTGGCCCGTAACCCCGCGGTGAAGGCGGCCGTGAAGGCGGTCTGGCCGGCGGTGGACCCGGCGAAGCTGGTGCTGCGGCTGCTGACGGACGCGGATTTCCTGGCCGCGCACGCGGAGGGGATCCTCGGCGACGACGAGCAGAAGCAGATCCTGATGGTGAAGCCCGCCCGCAGCGTGAAGGCGGCGAGGTGGACGGCGGCGGACGCGGTCCTGATCGACGAGGCGGCCGACCTGGTGGCCCGGACGCACTCGCTGGGCCATGTCGTCATCGACGAGGCCCAGGACCTGTCGCCGATGCAGTACCGCGCGGTGGGCCGTCGCTGCTCGACCGGTTCGGCGACGGTCCTCGGCGACCTCGCGCAGGGGACGACGCCGTGGTCGACGGGCAGCTGGGAGCAGGCGCTGTTCCATCTGGGCAAGGCGGACGCGCTGGTGGAGGAGCTCACGGCCGGTTTCCGTGTGCCGCGCGAGGTGATCGCGTACGCCTCCCGGCTGCTCCCCGCGATCTCTCCCGGTCTCACCCCGGTGGAGTCGGTTCGTGAGGCGCCCGGTTCCCTCGCGGTGCGCGCGGTGGCGGCGGAGGGCCTGGACGCTGCGGTGGTCGCGGCGTGCGAGGAGTCGCTGCGCCACGAGGGCTCGATCGGCCTGATCGCCGCCGACGCCCGGATCCCGGCGCTGGCGGCGGCGCTCGGGGCGGCGGGCCACGCGTACCTCTCCCCGGGCGAGGAGACGACCGCCGCGTCGAGGCTGACCCTGGTCCCGGCCTCGCTGGCCAAGGGTCTGGAGTACGACTACGTGGTGCTGGACGAACCGGCGGCCGTGGTCGACGGCGAGCCCGACGAGCGCACGGGTCTGCGCCGTCTGTACGTGGCCCTGACCCGTGCGGTGTCGGGTCTGATCGTGCTGCACGCGGCGGAGCTTCCGGAGCAGCTCGCGTAGGACCGCGGGCCCCCGCGACTCCCTCGGAATCACAGCCGACTCCCTTGATTCCGGGGGAAGTTGCGGTTCCCGTCGCCCGGAGCGTTTACAGACCTCCCGACGCGCGCTACGTTTTTGGGAGCGCTCCCACACACCTTCGCACTCTCCTTCACCCCCCAGAGGAGATCCACCTCATGGCCATGCGAACCATCCTCCGGAGCAGGACGACCACGCGACGCGCACCCCGCGTGCTGAGCCTCCTGGGCGCCGGCCTCCTGGGCCTCACCCTGGCCGGCCTGCCCACCCCCGCGTCCGCCCACGGCGTCGCGATGGAGCCGGGCTCACGCAGCTATCTGTGCTACAAGGACATGATCGCGAGCGGGAACCAGACCCCGTCCAACCCGGCCTGTGCCGCCGCGGTCGCGCAGACCGGCACCACCCCGCTGTACAACTGGTTCGGCGTCCTGGACTCCAACGGCGGTGGCCGGACCAAGGGTTACATCCCGGACGGCGAGCTGTGCAGCGGTGGCCACAACGGCCCGTACAACTTCTCCTCGTACAACGCGGCCCGCAGCGACTGGCCGACGACGCATCTGACGGCGGGCTCCACGATCCAGGTGAAGTACAGCAACTGGGCAGCCCACCCGGGGAAGTTCGACGTCTACCTCACCAAGGACGGCTGGACGCCCGACCAGCCGCTGGCGTGGGACGACCTGACGCTCACCCAGACCGTGGACAACCCGCCGCAGTCGGGTGGCGCGGGCTCGGACGGGGGCAACTACTACTGGAATCTCCAGCTCCCGCAGGGCAGGACCGGCAAGCACATGCTGTTCATCCACTGGATCCGCTCGGACAGCCAGGAGAACTTCTACTCCTGCTCCGACGTCGCCTTCGACGGCGGCAACGGCGAGGTCACCGGTATGAAGGGCAGCGGGCTCTCGGCGGACGAGCTGGCGGCGAAGGCGGAGGAGGCCGGGGTCAAGGCGGACCCGGTGCACGCGGACCACGCCGGGCACGCGGCGGCGGCCGGTGAGGCCGGTCTGGTGGCCTCCGCCGAGGAGTCCTCGACCGGCTACCTGCCGGCCGCGACGGCGGTCTCCCTGACGGGCGCCGCCCTGGTGTTCGCGGCGGGTGCGGTGGCGCAGAGCCGGCGCCGTCGCCGCGAGGCCGGGCGGAACGGCTGACGGCGGTTGAACGGAGGGGCGCCGGGGCCGGGATTCATCCCCCGGGCCTGGCGTCCCCCTCCGCGTCGAGGTGCGGAAGGATCCGGTCCAGCCACCGCGGGGTCCACCAGGCGGCGCGGCCGAGCAGGGTCATCACGGCGGGCACCAGCAGCAGCCGGACGACGGTGGCGTCGATGAGCACGCTCGCGGCGAGGCCGAGCCCGAGCATCTTGACGACGATGTTGTCGCTGATGAGGAAGGCCGCGAAGACGCTGACCATGATCAGCGCCGCGCAGGTGATGACCCGTGCGGTGATCTCCAGGGCGTGCGCGACGCTCGCCCTGGGGTCCTGGGTGCGCAGCCACGCCTCGTGGATCCGGGACAGCAGGAAGATCTCGTAGTCCATGCTGAGGCCGAAGACGATGGCGAACATCATCATCGGCACATAGCTCTCGATCGGCACGTCGCCGGAGACGCCCAGTGCGGGCCCGCCCCAGCCCCACTGGAAGACCGCCACGACGACCCCGTACGAGGCGGCGATCGACAGCACGTTGAGGACGGCCGCCTTGACGGCGACGAGCACGCCCCGGAACACGGCCAGGATCACGAGCAGGGCGAGGCCGACGACGACGGCGATGATCAGGGGCAGCCTGCTGGAGACGATGTCGAGGAAGTCGACCTGGGCGGCGGTCGTGCCGGTGACGTAGCCGTGGGCGTCGGTGCCGGAGACCGCGGCGGGCAGCACGTCGTCCTTCAGGTGGTTGACCAGGCTCGTCGTCCTCCCGTCCTGCGGCGCGGCGACGGAGTACGCGGTGGCCGTGAGGACGTCCCCGTCCGGGGTGGCGGTGAGCGGGGTGATGGAGGAGGCGTCCGGCACCTTCGTCAGGGACTGCCGGGCCTGCGTCAGCAGCGCGGACCGGTCGCTCCCCGGGACCGCGCTCTGGTCGATGACGAGCGTCAGCGGACCGTTCGATCCGGGCCCGAACGCCGAGGACATCAGGTCGTACGCGCGCCGGTCGGTGAAGGACCGCGGGTCGGCGCCGTCCCCGATGTGGCCGAGCTGGATGAAGAAGGCCGGGAAGGAGAGGACGGCCAGGGCGACCACCCCGCCGGCCAGGAACCACCAGGGGCGGCGCTCCACCCGTCGCGCGTAGCGGTGCCAGGGGCCCTGCGCCTCCTGCCCGGGTCCGGCGTCCGTCTCGGCGACCGGCGCACGGACGTGGATCCGGTCGATGTACCGCCCGATGAGCCCCAGCACGGCCGGTACGAGGGTGAGGGCGCCCAGCACGGCCGTGACGACGGTGACGGCCGCGGCCACGCCCAGCTTGCCGATGAAGCCGATGCCGGAGACCCACAGTCCGCAGAGGGCGATGATCACGGTGCAGCCGGAGAGCAGCACGGCCCGTCCGCTGGTGGCGGTGGCGGAGCCGGCGGCGGCCACCGGGTCCCGGCCGTCCATGAGGTTCTGGCGGTGCCGGGTGACCAGGAACAGGGCGTAGTCGATGCCGACGCCGAGCCCGATCATCGTGGCCAGGGTCGGTGACACGGTGGCGAAGGTCGTCGCGGCGGCGAGGAGTCCCAGCAGGGCCAGCCCGCAGACGACGCAGGCCAGGGCCGTGACCAGGGGCAGCAGGGCGGCCGCCAGACTGCCGAAGCCGATCAGCAGCACGAGGACGGCCACCCCGAAGCCGATGGCCTCGCTGGTGCGGTCGTTCGCCTCGGGCCGGGCGAGTTCGCCGAGCGAGCCGCCGTACTCGACCTCCGCGCCCGCCGCCCGCAGCGGCTGGACGGCGGAGTCCACCCCGTGGAGGTAGCCGGACCCCAGGGTGGAGGGCTGGGCGCTGAAGTGGACGGTGATGTACGCCGTCCTCCCGTCGCTGGAGAGCGGCCCCACGTCGGGGCCGCCGCCGCTGCTCTGCGCGGTCAGCGGGTTCTGGACGGACAGCACGTCGGGGAGCTTCTGGAGGCTGCCGACGGTCGTCGACATCTGACTGCTCAGACCGCTGAGGGACGCGTCCGCGTCGTGCACCACCACCTGACTGCTGTATCCGCCGGCCGAGGGGGCGTGCGCCTCCAGGACGTCGAGGCCCTTCTGCGACTGGGTCCCCGGGACGGAGAAGTCGTCCGAGTAGTCACCGCCGAACGCGTGCTGGGCGACCTGGAGGGCGACGAGCGCGGCCAGCCACAGGACGAGGACGGTCACGAAGTGCCGGGCGCACCACTCACCGGTCACGCGCAGGACGCCACCCCGGGCCGGCCTGGCGCCGGAGCCACGGGTGGACTGGTGCAGTGGCATGGGAACTCCGGTTCTGGGCCGGGCACCTGGGACACTCAGCATTCAAAGCCGGTCCCGGCGCCACGGCACCCCGGAGTGGGGGAACGGGTGACCCCGCCGGGGCGGGGTCCGGGGCCGTCAGCTGTCGAGCACCGTGCGCCATTCCCGTACCGCTGCGGCGTCCACGGGACCGCTCCAGCCGTTCGGCCGGGCCGCCCCTCCGATGTGGAAGGCCTCGATGCCCGCGGCGCGCAGCCGCGGCAGGTGGTCCAGGCGCAGGCCGCCGCCCACCATGATCCGCGGTTCGTAGCCGGGCAGTTCCGCGCGTGCCGCTTCGTCGAGCAGGGTCTCCATGCCCGCGTCGACGCCGTCCGGCGAGCCGGCCGTGAGGTAGGTGTCGAGGCCGGGCAGGTCGGCGAGGTGCTTGCGCAGGACGTCGCGGTCGACGGCGCGGTCGATGGCGCGGTGGAAGGTCCACGGGCAGCCGTTCAGCTCGGCGACGATCCGTTCGACGGCCACCAGGTCGGCGTGGCCGTCCTCGTCGAGGAAGCCCAGGACGAACTCCTCGGCCCCCGCGCCGCGCAGCGCGCGGGTCTTCTCGACGAGGACACCGATGTCACCGGCGGCGAATCCGTCCGCGATCCTGATCATGACCCGCAGCGGGATCCGTACGGCGTCCCGGATCTCCTCGAAGGTGGCGAGCGGGGGCGTCAGGCCGTCGGCCGCCATGTCGGTGACCAGTTCGAGGCGGTCCGCACCGCCCGCCTGCGCCGCGACCGCGTCCTCCGCGTCGAGAGCGATCACCTCCAGGAGTGCACGGTTGCTCATGGTGTTCCCATCCTTCGGAGCGGCTGCGGACTACAGGTCTAGTCCAATAACCAGACTACGGGTCGGCCTCCCGGGGCGCAGCTCCCCATGGGAACGCATGCGTGAAGATACGCGAGGCCGCGGCGGCGTCCGGGGAACGGACGCGCCGCGGCCTCGGGGCTCACGGGGCGGGAAGGGTCAGGGCTGGAGCGGCATCGACCAGCAGTTGGAGGTGGTCTTCCTGCCGGCGAGCCGGTCGGTCAGCCAGGAGATGGCGCTGCCCTGGTCGGTGAGGAGCGGGGCGAGGTGGTTGGTGAGGAGCTTGTCGCCGAGGTTGGGCAGCACGACGGCCTCGTACGTGACGTCCCCGCCCTTGCGGCACCAGTCCACCGCGAGCTGCCTGGCCTGCTTGTGGCCGACGATGTCGTCCTGCACACCGGTCGCCAGCCGCACCGGCGCGGTGGGCTTCAGATTGCCTATGCGCTGCTGGGCGAGGACGGCCTGGAGCTTCGGTTCGGCCGCGATGATGTCGGCGATCGGCTTGCCGTTCGCGGTCCACTTCTTGCTGTTCGTGAAGCCGTGGCCGAGGATCGCGTCGCCCACGCACATCGTCGACGTGTCCTTCAGCGCGGCCTTGCCCACGTCGTTCGTGTTCGCCGCGACGACCGCCTCCAGGGACGGGTCGGACTGGGCGAAGCCGTTGATCGACCAGCCCAGCGCACCGGCCAGGGCGCTGCCGTCGATGCCCTTCATGACCTCGGTGAGGTCGGCGGGCGGGGCCCCCGCGTAGGTGCCCGCCAGATTGACGTCGGGCGCGTACGAGGACTGCAGTTCGGCGGCCGAGGCGCTGGCGCCGCCGCCCTGGCTGTAGCCGTAGAGGCCGACCCGGGAGGCGGGGGTGATGGAGGCGCCCGTGACGGAGCGGGCCGCGCGGGCCGCGTCCAGCAGGGCGTGGCCCTCGTCGACGCGGTTGACGTAGGTGTGGAGCCGGTCGGTCGTGCCGAGGCCGGCGTAGTCGGTGACGACGACGGCGGCACCGGCGGCGAGGAAGCGGTAGACCGCGAGGTTGTCGTACCCGATGGACACCGTGCCCTCGCCGATGGTCAGCGGGTTCTGGAGCGAGAGCGAGGGGGCGCACTGGTCGCCCTGGCCCATGGTCCCCGAGGCGAGCGCCACCAGGGGGCGGGGCCCGCCGCCCTTCCACGCGGCGGCCGGCTCGATGTACGCGCCGGTGACGGCGACGGGACCGCCGCCCGCGTCCGTGGACTTGTACATCAGCCGCGTCGCGGTGCCGGGCAGCCGGCGGCCGTCCAGGCCGGGGAGGCTCAGCCCGAGGGGCAGCGGCTCCGTGCGGACGAGGGACCCGTCGGCGGAGGGCAGCTGCGCCGGCGGGTTGTAGAAGGCGGGGATGGTCACCCCTCGGGAGACCACCGGCTCCGACCCGGCGGAGGTGGTGGCCGAGGCCGGCACGACGGCGGCGGCCAGACAGGCGACGGCGGCGCCCAGAGCGGTGGCGGCGGCCGGCAGGCGCCCCGTGCGGCGTCCCGGCCGACGGGGTTCCAGAAGGTGGGGGGTGTTCACGGTCGAGCTCGAACGGGTGATCTTGCGCGGACTCACGGCTCACTCCTCGCTCTGCTCCGATGAAGGTGAGCGCAAGCTAGCACCGCGGGGTTACCTGAGGTAACTCATGAGTAAGTTACGCTTCGGTAACGTGCGGGGAAGCGCGCGCGAGACGGGTGTGAGGGGAAGCAGGCCCGGCCCCCCGACCGGGCCTGCCCCCGGTCCTACCGGGGCCGTTGACCGATCCCGTCCACGACGCCCGACTTCACGAGGGCCCTGACCTCGGTGTACTTCGCGCCGCCCTTGAGCTCCCGGCCCACCGGTTTCGCCCCCCTGACACCCTCCATGCGCATGCCGAGGTAGGCGTAGGTACTCCGCTCGAAGACGGGGCCGAACGACATCTCCGGATACGAGAGACCGATGCCGTGCCGGCCGAGGGCGTCCACCTCGTCGTCGTCCAGCACGACGCCGGGCAGCAGCGCGAGGGCCTCGAACGCGGCGGCTTGCAGCCCCGGCGGCATGACGCGCGGGCCGCGCATCAGCAGGCAGAGGTCCATGTACGCCGCGGTCCCCCCGGAGCGGCTCCCGCCGAACAGTGCGAGCAGCTCGTGCGGGTCGGTCGGCAGCTTCGCCAGCTTCGCGTACGCGTCGGGCGGCCACGGGACGCTGTGCGCCGACGGGGGCTCGTCCTTGATCCGCCCGTCGTAGACGTACCGGGAGGGCCGGGAGCCGTCCGCGGAGATCCAGAACTCGTCCGTGTGCGTCGTCCGCTTCCCGCCCTTCAGCGGGGTCCGCGTGTAGACCTCCTCGGCATAGAGGTACTGGTCGTCGCGCGGCACCGGCGCCCCGGCCCCGTCGGCGCGGGTCCGGTCGGCCGCCCGGCGGAGCACCTGGGCCGCGGACAGCGTGGTCATCCTCGGTGCGGGCCGGTCGTCCCGGGCGACGACCGCGACCGCCACCGCGGCGGCGGCCGTCGCGGCGAACCCCGTCCGCAGCACCAGCCGCCTGGGCACGGCACGCGGCCGCGTCCGGCGGTTCTCCTCGGCGACGGCGCGGGCCAGCCGGGCGCGGCCCGCGGCACGGGCGCCCTCGGTGAGCGCGGGCGGGTCGGCCTCCAGCTCCCGCAGCGCGGTGAGTTCATCCATGGCCGGGCTCCTCGTGGTCGTCGTGCGGGCGGGTGGGATCCGAACCGCCCAGCGCCTCGCGCAGCTTCTTCCGGGCCCGGTGGAGCCGCGACCGTACGGTGCCCACGGGGACGCCCAGCGCCTCGGCCGCCTCCGCGTAGTCCAGATCGCCCCAGGCGACCACCAGCAGCACGTCCCGGTAGCGGGCGGGCAACGCGGCCAGGGCGCCCGCGAGTTCGGCCCGGACCCCTTCGGCGCTGACCCGTGCGGCCACCCGGTCCGCCAGTGGCTCGCCGTCCTGGCTCGCGTCGCCGGGGGCGGTGGACGCGGCACGGGACAGGGCCCGCAGCCGGCGGGCCTCGGCGCGGCGGTGCCCTCCCACGAGGTTGGTGACGATGCCGTAGAGCCAGGGCCGCGCCTGCGGCCGCGACAGGTCGTACCTCCGGCGCTGCTGGAAGGCGATCACGAAGGTCTCGGCCATCAGGTCGTCGGCCGCCTCGGTGCCGAGCCGCCTGGCCGCGTACCGGTGGATGTCGTCGGCGTAGCGGTCGAACAGCGTGGAGAAGGCGTCCGGATCCTCCAGGGAACGCCGCACGACGGAGGCGTCCGACTCGGTGTACTCGTCGGCGCCGGCGGGGACTTCCCGTGCTTCGCACCCCGGCGGGGCGCTCACCGGTCGGCTCCTGGGCTCATGGGCATCCCTTGCTGAGGCGGGCTCGGTCACCTCCTGTTGGCCGATACCCGCATCCGGGTTCCCGTTCCCTCATGCACCGTACGGGCGTCGCCTCCCGTACGGCGCGTCACGCCCGCACGAAGCGCACCGGTGTCCCCGGGGCCGCCTGGGCCGCGCCCGCCAGCGCGGCTTCCGCGACCACGCCCACGACGGGGTAACCCCCGGTCGTCGGATGGTCGTTGAGGAACACCACGGGCAGTCCGTCCGGGGGCACCTGCACCGCGCCCAGCACCATGCCCTCGCTGGGCAGTTCGCCGTCCCGGACGCGCCGCAGGGCGGGCCCCTCCGTACGCAGCCCGATGCGGTTGCTGCGCTCCGAGACCCGGTACCCGGCGGTGGTGAGCGTGCGCAGCGCCTCCTCGGTGAACCAGCCGTCGCGCGGGCCCCGGTGGAGCGGCAGCACCAGCTCGGCGGGAGCACCCGGCCACGGCACGGCGTCGGCGCGGGGGGTCCCGCCCGGCCGGCCCAGCGGCAGACGGTCGCCGTCGCGCAGCACGGGCGGGCCGAGCCCCGAGAGCAGGTCGGCCGAGCGGCTGCCGAGCACCGGTTCGGGTTCCAGGCCGCCCGCGAACGCCAGGTAGCCGCGCAGCCCGTGCACGGCCGGCCCGGCCTCCAGCACCGCGCCCGGGGGCACCCGCACGGGCGCGCCCCAGGCGACCGGGCGGCCGTCCACGGTGACCCGGCATCCCGCCCCGCCGACGACGGCGTACACCGGCCGGGCGCCGGTCACCCGGACCGCGCACCCGGTGAGCGTGGTCTCCAGCACGGCCGCGTCCCGGGCGTTGCCGACGAGCCGGTTGGCCAGCCGCCGGGCCGGCTCGTCCAGCGCCCCCGCCCGGGGTACACCGAGGTGGGCCCAGCCGGTACGGCCCTCGTCCTGCACCGTGGTCAGGGCCCCGGCCCGGACCACTTCGAGCCCGGGGCTCATCCGGTCACCCCCGCCGGCACGAAGCGCACCCGGGTCCCGGGGCCGAGCAGCGCGGCGGGTTCGCGCCCCGGGTCCCAGAGCGCGTCCGGCCCGGGCATCCGGCCGATGAGCTGCCAGCCGCCGGGCGACGTACGCGGATAGACCCCCGTGTACGGCCCGGCGAGAGCCAGCGCCCCGGCCGGCACCCGGGTCCGTGGCGTGGCCCGGCGCTCCACGTTCAGGTGGGCGGGCAGACCGGTGAGATAGGCGAAGCCGGGCGCGAACCCGCAGAAGGCCACCCGGAATTCCGTACGGGCGTGGATGCGGGGCACCTCGTCGGCGGCGACGCCCCACGCCTCGGCCACATCGGCGAGGTCCGGGCCGTCGTAGACGACGGGTATCTCGACGGCCTCGGCGGCGCCCCGGCTCAGCGGGGGCACGGTCCACGCCGGCAGCCGCCCGGCGAGCGTCCGGTCCTCCACCCCGTCGAGCAGCACGGTGCGGGCGCCGGGGACGATCTCGCGTACGGCGGGGAGTTCACCGGCGGCCCGGCGGCGGAGCACCTCCGCGTGGAAGGCCTCCGCGTCCTCACCGGAGTCCAGTTCCACCAGGAGGGCGCGGGGGCCCGCCTCCAGCACCCGGATGCCACGCACCCGGTCGGTGACCGTGCGCGTCCCGCTGTCGGTGCCCGCCCGGCCGGCGCTCACGCGAACGCCCGCACGCTGACGCCCGCCTCTTCCAGCGCCGTCCGCACCCGCCGGGCGAGCGCGGCGGCGCCGGGGGTGTCCCCGTGGACGCACAGCGACCGGGCGGCGACCGCTATCCGGCTGCCGTCCACCCCGGTCACGGCGCCGTCGACGGCCAGGCCGACACTGCGCCGTACGACCTCGTCCGCGTCGTGCACCACGGCGCCGGTCTCGCCCCGTGGCACGAGCGTGCCGTGCGGGGTGTACGCGCGATCGGCGAAGGCCTCCTCGACGGCGGTCAGGCCCGCGGCCTCCGCGTGGGCGAGCAGCCGCGACCCGGGCAGCCCGAGCACCGCCGGCCGGCCGCCCGCGAGCAGCACGCCCGCGACGACGGCGGCGGCCTGCTCGTCGTCCCGGACGACCCGGTTGTAGAGGGCGCCGTGCGGTTTCACGTACGAGACGGTGGAGCCGGCCGCCTCCGCGAAGACCCGCAGGGCACCGATCTGGTAGGCGATCTCGGCGGTCAGCTCGGCCGCCGGTACGTCCATGGAGCGCCGCCCGAATCCGGCCAGGTCGCGGTAGGAGACCTGCGCGCCGATGCGTACGCCGCGCTCCGCCGCCGTGTCGCAGACCCGCCGCATCACGGAGGCGTCCCCGGCGTGGAAGCCGCAGGCCACGTTGGCGCTGGTGACGCAGGTCAGCAGCGCCTCGTCCTCGGTGAGGGTCCAGCGTCCGAACCCTTCGCCCAGGTCCGCGTTGAGGTCCATCGGCCGCACCGTGCGCGTCGCACTCATCAGATCCGTCACGGGCGCACGCTAGCGATTGTTCAACAATCTGACAAGAGCCTGCCCACCGCCCGAGACCCCCGTACGGTTCACTGACACACTGAAACACCGGACACAACTGAACACAGCTGACGGAACACCAGGCAAGGGGCGGGGCATGGCGGGGACGACGGCCGGCGGGGCGAACGGCGGCGGCGCACCGGATCTCTCGGAACTGGCGGCGCACAGCTCCTCCCTGAAGCGTTCCGGCACGGCCGAGCGGGTCGCCGTCGTCCTGCGGGACCGGATCACCGAGGGCTACTTCCCGCCGGGCAGCCGGCTGTCCGAGGAGAGCATCAGCGGCGCCCTGGCCGTGTCCCGCAACACCCTGCGCGAGGCGTTCCGGCTGCTGTCGCACGAGCGCCTGCTGGAGCACCGGCTCAACCGGGGCGTGTTCGTCCGCATCCTGGCCGTGGACGACCTGGTCGACATCTACCGGGTGCGGCTCCTCGTCGAGTGCGCGGCCCTGCGCGCCCTGGGCGAGCCCCCGTTCGACCTGACGGCGGTCGAGGCGGCGGTGTCGTCGGGCGAGCAGGCCGCGCTGCGGGACGACTGGCCCGCCTGCTCCACCGCCAACATCCGCTTCCACCAGGCGCTGGCCGGCCTGGCGAACAGCGCCCGCACCGACGAGCTGATGCGCAACGTCCTCGCCGAACTGCGGCTCGCCTTCCACGTGATGGCCGACCCCCGCCGCTTCCACGAGCCCTATCTCACCCGGAACCGGGAGATCACGGACAGACTGACCAAGGGGGACGCGGCCGGCGCGGAGCGGATGCTCGCCTTCTACCTGGAGGACTCCCGGCGCCAGCTGGCGGAGGCGTACGCGCAACGGCTCACCGAGCGCTGACCCGGATCGTTCCCCGATCCGCGCTCACCCTCTCCGCCCCCGAGGGGTCTGCATGTGACCTTGAATCAAGGCATATGCGGACACATCATCCTTCACCCGGCGCTTCGGAACTGCCGATTCCGATCCATGCAGCCCACACCCTTGTGGGATTGTTGAACAAGACCCTAAGGTCTCGCCTACTACCCCCGTCTGGTCAGGACCGTGCACCGCCACGTCCTGCGCGGAAGAAGGCCGACGCGTGATCGTTCTCCTCGGCGTGCTCGTGGTGATCCTCGGATTCGCCACCCGCCGCAATCCCCTCCTCGTCGTGGGTGTCGCCGGCATCGTCACGGGACTGCTCGGCAAGATGTCCCCGCAGGAGGTGCTGGCCTCCTTCGGGGAGAGCTTCGCCTCCGCGCGTTCCGTGACGGTCTTCGTCATCACGCTGCCCGTCATCGGGCTGCTGGAGCGCTACGGGCTCCAGGAGCAGGCCCGGGCGCTCATCGGCAAGCTGGGCAAGCTGACCACCGGCCGGTTCCTGACGCTCTACCTGCTGATCCGGCAGCTCACGGCCGCCGTCGGCCTCACCAGCATCGGCGGCCCCGCGCAGAGTGTGCGGCCGCTGATCGCCCCGATGGCCGAGGCCGCCGCCGAGACCAAGGCGGGCGGCCCCCTGCCGCAGAAGCTGCGCGAGAAGGTCCGCTCGCACGCGTCCGGCGCCGACACCATCGGCGTGTTCTTCGGCGAGGACTGCTTCCTCGCCATCGGGTCGATCCTGCTGATCACCGGCTTCGTGAACTCCACGTACGACCAGCACCTCGAACCCCTGCACCTGGCCATGTGGGCGATCCCCTCCGCGATCTGCGCCTTCCTGATCCACGGGGCCAGGCTGCTCAACCTGGACCGGCAGCTGGAGCGCGAACTTGCCGTCGCCGCAGCCGAGAACGACCTGACGGCACACGCCGGGCTCCGGACGGAGGACGCCAAGTGATCAAGTCCGAGTACTTCTTCTGGCTGGTCGGCGCGGTGTTCCTCGTCATGGCCGCGCAGATGGCCGTGGACCGCACCAACCCCAAGCGCTTCGGCTCCGCCGGCTTCTGGGGCCTGCTGGGCGCGGCCTTCTTCTACTCCACCGGAGTCGTCGACAAGTCCCTCCCCGCCGAGCCCCTGGGCGTCGCGGTCCTGGTCCTCATCGTCCTGGGCGGCTTCGGCCTCACCGGCAAGGGCGAGACGCACACGCCGCCCCGCGAGAAGCGCGCGGCCTCGGCCGCCCGCTTCGGCAACAAGCTGTTCCTTCCGGCCCTCACCATCCCTGTGGTCGCGATGATCTGCGCGACGCTCGTGAAGAACTGGCGGATCGGTGGCGAACCGGTCCTGGAGCCGGGGTCCGAGACCATCCTCGGTCTGGGCGTCGGCGCCATCGCCGCGCTGGTCGTGGGCATGCTGCTCCTGCGGGAGCGGAAGGTCTCCGTCCCGCTGCACTCCGGCCGGAACATGCTCGAATCGATGGGCTGGGCGCTGCTCCTGCCGCAGCTGCTCTCCGTCCTCGGGTCGATCTTCCAGACCGCCGGTGTCGGGGAGCAGGTCGGCAGGATCACGGAGGCGGTGCTGCCGGACGGCCAGAAGTTCGTGGCCGTGGCCGTCTACTGCTGCGGCATGGCGCTGTTCACCATCGTCATGGGCAATGCCTTCGCCGCGTTCCCGGTGATGACCGCCGCGATCGGCTGGCCCGTCCTCATCGAGCAGATGCACGGCAACGCCCCCGCCGTCCTCGCGATCGGCATGCTGTGCGGCTTCTGCGGCACGCTCGTCACGCCGATGGCGGCCAACTTCAACCTGGTCCCCGCGGCGCTCCTCGAACTCAAGGACCAGTACGGCCCGATCAAGGCCCAGCTCCCCACGGCGGCGGCCCTGCTGGTCTGCAACGTGGTGATCATGGCCCTCTTCGCCTTCTGACCCGGCCGAGCCCTCACGCCCCGCTGTGCCTCCCGACCCGAACCACCCCTCTGGAGTGACCCCGATGTCCCCCGCGCTCCCCGCCGCGTACGCCGTCCCCTTCGCGGAGCTGGCCCTCGCCAACGTCGTACGCGAATACCCCAACGCGCCCGCCCACCTCTACGCCGGACCCGAGGAGCTCGTCCCGCCCCGCACGCTGCACCCCGCGTTCTACGGGGGCTACGACTGGCACTCCACGGTGCACATGCACTGGCTGCTGGTCCGCATCGTGCGCCGCTTCTCCACCACCGGCGACCTTCCGGCCACCCTCACCACCCGGATCCGCGAGGTGCTCGACACGCACCTGACCCGCGAGAACATCGACGTCGAGGCGTCCTACCTGCGCGGCAGGACGCACTTCGAGCGCCCCTACGGCTGGGCCTGGCTGGTCGCGCTCGCCGGGGAGTGCCGCGCCCTCGGCACGCCCGACGGCGACCGCTGGGCCGACGCCCTGGCCCCCGGTGTGGCCGCGGTCGGCGACCTGCTCGGCGGCTGGCTGCCCAAGGCGACCTACCCGGTCCGGCACGGCGTCCACAACAACAGCGCGTTCGGCCTGGGCCTGATCCTCGACGCGGGCCCGGCGGCCGGTCTTCCGCAGCCGGTCCTCGACGCGGCGGCGGACCGGCTGCGGACCTGG
Source organism: Streptomyces sp. NPDC104381 (assembly GCF_055583745.1). Taxonomy (NCBI): domain Bacteria; kingdom Bacillati; phylum Actinomycetota; class Actinomycetes; order Kitasatosporales; family Streptomycetaceae; genus Streptomyces; species Streptomyces sp. NPDC104381. The sequence continues at coordinate 209,779 of NZ_JBVJNK010000006.1, read as the reverse complement.
TTCACCGACGACCACGACGCCCCCGCCCACTGGGAGCCCTCCGGCCAGGACTTCCTCTCCCCCGCGCTGGTCGAGGCGGACGCGATGCGGCGGGTGCTGCCGGTGGCCGGGTTCCGCACCTGGATCGCCGGGTTCCTGCCGGACCTGGTCTCCGCCGCACCCGGCTCCACGCTGCTCGAACCGCCGGTGGTCTCCGACCACGCCGACCCCCAGATCGGCCACCTCCTCGGGCTCACCCTGAGCCGGGCCGCCGCCCTCCGTACGATCGCCGGCGCGCTCCCGGAGGGCCCGGGCCGCACCGCGCTGCTGGCCTCGGCCGAGGCGCACCTCGCGCGCGGTCTGCCGACGGTCTCCTCCGGGGACTTCTCCTCGGACCACTGGCTGGCGACGTACGCGGCCCTGGCCCTGGACACGGCGCCCGGCCACTGAGCGGCGGGCCCGCCCGACGGAGGGGCCGCCGGCCCTACAGTCACCCCATGACCGACGCCACCACCCTCCGCGCCCGCTGGCAGGACGCCCTCCTCGGCGCCCGGGCCGGCGGGCCGGGCCCCGACCCGCTGCCGTACGCCGACAACCTCCTGGAACGCTGGGCCGAACCCCAGCGGCGCTACCACACCACCGCCCACCTCACCCAGGTCCTGGACCGCGTCGACACCCTGGCCGGCCACGCCGCCGACCCGGACCTGGTGCGCCTCGCCGTCTGGTTCCACGACGCGGTCTACCGCCCCGACCGCTCCGAGAACGAGGAGCGCAGCGCCGCCCTCGCCGAGCGCGCCCTGCCCGAGGCCGGTCTCCCCGACGCCGCGACGGCCGAGGTCGCCCGGCTGGTCCGGCTCACCGTCACGCACGATCCGGCGGCCGGCGACACCAACGGCGAGGTGCTGTGCGACGCGGACCTCGCGATCCTGGCGGCGGCCCCCAAGGAGTACGCGGCGTACGCGGCGCAGGTGCGGGAGGAGTACGGCTTCGTCCCGGACGAGGCGTTCCGCGAGGGCAGGGCGGCCGTCCTGCGGCAGCTGCTGGAGCTGCCCCGGCTGTTCCGTACGCCGCACGGGGCGGCCGAGTGGGAGCCGAGGGCACGGCAGAACCTGACGACGGAGCTGGAGCTGCTCACCCACTGAGACGCGGGTACGGCGGGGAATGTCAGGGACGAAAGGACTGTTGGCCACTGTCATGCCCGACTCTGCTTCCAGCCGCGCCCGCATGCCGATGGCCGTCTACATCCTCGGCCTCTCCGTGTTCGCCCTCGGTACCAGCGAGTTCATGCTGTCCGGGCTGCTGCCGCCCATCGCCGACGACATGGACGTGTCCATACCGAAGGCCGGACTCCTCATATCCGCCTTCGCGATCGGCATGGTGGTCGGTGCCCCGCTGCTCGCCGTCGCCACGCTGCGACTTCCCCGGCGTACGACGCTGATCGCGCTCATCTCGGTCTTCGGGCTGGGCCAGGTCGCGGGCGCGCTGGCGCCGACGTACGACGTGTTGTTCGTCTCCCGGGTGGTGAGCGCGCTGGCGTGCGCCGGCTTCTGGGCGGTCGGCGCGGCCGTCGCCATCGCGATGGTTCCGGTGAACGCGCGGGCCAGGGCGATGGCCGTGATGATCGGCGGGCTGTCGATCGCCAATGTGCTGGGGGTGCCGCTGGGCGCCTTCCTCGGGGAGAGCTTCGGCTGGCGCTCGGCGTTCTGGGCGGTGGGCGCCGCGTCCGCCGTGGCGCTGGTCGGTGTCGTCACCCGTATCCCGCGCATTCCGCTGCCGGACGAGAAGCCGCAGCTCAAGCGGGAAGTGGCGATCTACAGGGACCGGCAGGTGTGGCTGTCCATCGTGATCACGGCCCTTGCGGCGGGCGGGGTGTTCTGCGCGTTCAGCTATCTCGCGCCGCTGCTGACGGACGTGGCGGGGCTCAGCTCGGGCTGGGTGCCGTGGGTCCTCGCGCTGTTCGGGGTCGGTGCGCTGATCGGTACGACGATCGGCGGCCGGGTCGCGGACGCGCACCTCTTCGGTGTGCTGCTGAGCGGCATCAGCGCCTCGACGGTCTTCCTGGTGGCGCTGGCGCTCTTCGCGTCGAACCAGGTCGCCGTCGTCCTCCTGGCGTTCCTGCTGGGCCTCTCCGCGTTCTACACGGCCCCGGCGCTCAACGCCCGGATGTTCAACGTCGCGGGGGTGGCCCCGACGCTCGCGGGGGCGACGACCACGGCCGCGTTCAACCTGGGCAACACGAGCGGGCCCTGGCTGGGCGGTGCGGTCATCGACGCGGACTTCGGCTTCCGGGCCACGGCCTGGGCGGGCGCCGCGATGCTGCTGGTCGGCCTGGTGGCCGTGACGGTGTCGATGCGGCTGCGCGGGGGCGGTACGCCGTCCCGGCGGGTCGCCACGGGCGCTCCGGCCCACGTCATCCCGGAGCAGGCCGCCCCTTCGGCCGCCGCAGCCCCGCGTCCGTGAGCCGGCGCACGATCTCCTTCGACCCGACCTCCCGCGCCCCGGCGCGCACCGCGTCCGCGTAACGCGCCTCGGGCACGTCGTAGTGGTCGCGCTCGAAGGCGCGGGGCGGGCAGCCGATCGTGGCGGCGAAGGCGTGCAGTTCCTCGAACGACACGTCGCTGACCAGGTGCGACCACATACGGCCGTGTCCCGGCCAGGTCGGCGGGTCGATGTAGACGGTCACCGGCCGAGCACCTCGGCGAGCGACCCGACCGGGGCGACGGACACCGTCGCCTTGGTGCAGACCCAGTGCGGGTCGGGTCCGAGCTCCGGCTCGACGTCCAGGGCGTGCGGTCCTTCCCCCGTGCACACCGGGCACAGCGGCCAGCGCCCGTACTGTTCGAGAAGAGCGTCCTGGACGTCCTGTGCCACGAGCCCCGTGACGAAGGACACGCCTTCGGGCCACTGCTCGACCCACCACCGACGGTGGGCCACCGCGTCCTCGACCATCGAGACGATTCCGGCCTCGGCCACGTCGCCCGCGACGAGGTCGGCCATCACCAGCGCACGTGCGGTGTGCAGCTCCTGTTCCAGGCTGTTCAACTCCATGGCCCCATTGTCCCCCGCCCGTCCACCCGCCCGGCCTTGATCCTTCAGAGGTAGGGACCAAAGGGGGGTTGACGGGATTCGCCGGTGAAAATATCTTTCAAATGTGACCCATGACGTGAAGGAAAGTTTCAACGCGGACTCCCCGCCCGCCCCCGCGGCGCTCGCGGCCAAGGTGCGGACGCTCGCCCCGTCCATGACCCGTTCCATGCAGCGGGTCGCCGAGGCGGTCGCGGGGGACCCCGCCGGGTGTGCCGCCCTCACCGTCACCGGTCTCGCCGAGCTCACGGGCACGAGCGAGGCGACCGTCGTCCGCACCGCCCGCCTCCTCGGGTACCCGGGCTACCGCGACCTGCGCCTCGCGCTCGCCGGCCTCGCCGCCCACCAGCAGTCGGGCCGGGCGCCCGCCGTCACCGCCGACATCGCGGTCGACGACCCCATCGGGGACGTCGTCACGAAGCTGGCCTACGACGAGCAGCAGACCCTCGCCGACACCGCCGCCGGTCTCGACACGGTGCAGCTCGGCGCCGCCGTGGCCGCCGCCGCGACCGCCCGCCGCGTCGACATCTACGGTGTCGGCGCGTCCTCCCTCGTCGGCCAGGACCTGGCGCAGAAGCTCCTCCGGATCGGCCTGATAGCCCACGCCCACATGGACCCGCACCTCGCCGTGACCAACGCGGTGCAGCTCCGCTCCGGCGACGTGGCCATCGCGATCACCCACTCCGGCTCCACGGGCGACGTCATAGAGCCGCTCCGGGTCGCCTTCGACCGGGGCGCGACGACGATCGCGATCACCGGCCGCCCGGACGGCCCGGTCTCGCAGTACGCCGACCATGTGCTGACCACGTCCACGGCCCGGGAGAGCGAGCTGCGGCCCGCCGCCATGTCGAGCCGCACCAGCCAGCTCCTCGTCGTCGACTGCCTCTTCATAGGGGTCGCCCAGCGGACGTACGAGACGGCCGCCCCCGCCCTGTCCGCCTCGTACGAGGCGCTCGCCCACCGCCACACCCCGCGCAGCCGCTGACCCCCGCACCAGCACCCGCACCAGCACCCGCACCCGCACCCGCGAACCGTACGAGCACGAGAAAGCAGAGCGCTGTCCATGACCTCCACCACCGACGCGAACGCCGACGAAGCCGCTCCCGGCGGCTACGGCGAACTCCGCGCGCAGCTCGCCACCCTCACCACCGAGGCGTTCCGGCCGGAGCTCGCCGAGATCGACCAGCTGCCGACGCGGGAGATAGCCCGCATCATGAACGGCGAGGACGCCACGGTCCCCGCGGCCGTGGCCGAGAAGCTCCCGCAGATCGCCGCCGCGATCGACGCCACCGCCGAGCGCATGGCGCGCGGCGGCCGGCTGATCTACGCGGGTGCCGGCACCGCCGGCCGTCTCGGTGTGCTCGACGCCAGCGAGTGCCCGCCCACCTTCAACACCGACCCGTCCGAGGTCATCGGCCTGATCGCGGGCGGCCCGTCCGCCATGGTCAAGGCCGTCGAGGGCGCCGAGGACAGCAAGGAGCTGGCCGCCGCCGACCTGGACGCCCTGGCTCTCACCGCCGACGACACGGTGGTCGGGATCTCCGCCTCCGGCCGCACTCCGTACGCCATCGGCGCCGTCGAGCACGCCCGCTCCAAGGGCGCGCTCACCCTGGGCCTCTCCTGCAACGCGGACTCGGCGCTCGCCGCCGCCGCCGAGCACGGCCTGGAGATCGTCGTCGGCCCCGAGCTGCTCACCGGCTCCACCCGTCTCAAGGCGGGCACGGCGCAGAAGCTCGTCCTGAACATGATCTCGACGATCACGATGATCCGGCTCGGCAAGACGTACGGGAATCTCATGGTCGACGTGCGCGCTTCCAACGAGAAGCTGCGCGCCCGCTCCCGCCGGATCGTCTCCCTCGCCACCGGCGCCGGTGACGAGGAGATCGAGGCCGCGCTCGCCGCCACCGACGGCGAGGTGAAGAACGCCATCCTCACCATCCTCGGCGGGGTCGACGGCCCCACCGCCGCCACGCTCCTGGCCGACTCCGACGGTCACCTCCGCGCCGCCCTCGCGGCCGTCCGCACCACCTGACGCACCACTCCCCGCACAGCAAGGCACCACGCACCATGGCTACTGAAGACAAGAACCGCGCCACTGCCGCCGCGATCCTGCCGCTTGTCGGTGGCGCCGCGAACGTCAGCTCGATCGCCCACTGCATGACCCGGCTCCGGCTGGGTCTGCACGACCGTTCCCTCGTCGACGACGACGCCCTCAAGGCGCTCCCCGCCGTGATGGGCGTGGTCGACGACGACACGTACCAGATCGTCCTCGGTCCGGGCACGGTCGCCCGGGTCACCCCGGAGTTCGAGCAGCTGGTCGAGGAGGGCCGGACGGCCGAGGCCCCCGCGCCCGTCCACACGGCCGAGGAGCTGGCCGACAAGGGCGCGGCCCTCAAGGCGCAGCAGAAGGCGAAGAACGCCACCCCGTTCAAGCTGTTCCTGCGCAAGATCGCGAACATCTTCGTCCCGCTGATCCCGGCCCTGATCGGCTGCGGCATCATCGCCGGCCTCAACGGCCTCCTGGTGAACCTCGGCTGGCTGACCTCGGTCACCCCGGCCCTGGCGGCGATGGCGTCCGGCTTCATGGCGCTGATCGCGGTCTTCGTCGGCTACAACACGGCGAAGGAGTTCGGCGGTACGCCGATCCTCGGCGGCGCGGTCGCGGCGATCATCGTCTTCCCGGGCGTCGCGAACATCGACGCCTTCGGCCAGAAGCTCGCCCCGGGCCAGGGCGGCGTCCTCGGCGCCCTCGGCGCGGCGGTCCTCGCGGTGTACGTCGAGAAGTGGTGCCGCCGCTGGGTGCCGGAGGCCCTGGACGTCCTGGTCACGCCGACCCTGACCGTCCTGATCTCCGGCCTCGTCACGATCTTCGGCCTGATGTACGTGGCCGGTGAGGTCTCCTCCGCCATCGGTACGTTCGCCGACTGGCTGCTCTCCACGGGCGGCGCGGGCGCGGGCTTCCTGCTCGGCGGCTTCTTCCTGCCCCTGGTGATGCTGGGCCTGCACCAGGCCCTGATCCCGATCCACACGACGCTGATCGAGCAGCAGGGCTTCACGGTCCTGCTCCCGATCCTCGCGATGGCCGGTGCCGGCCAGGTCGGCGCGGCGGCCGCGGTCTACCTCCGTCTCCCCCGCAACGAGTCGATCCGCAAGACCATCAGGTCCGCGATGCCGGCGGGTCTGCTGGGCGTCGGCGAGCCCCTGATCTACGGCGTCTCGCTCCCGCTGGGCCGCCCGTTCATCACGGCCTGTGTGGGCGGCGCGTTCGGCGGTGGCTTCGTGGGCCTGTTCAACCAGCTCGGCGACTCGGTCGGCTCCACGGCCATCGGCCCGTCCGGCTGGGCGCTGTTCCCGCTGCTGGACGGCAACCACGGTCTGGGATCCACGATCGCCATCTACGCGGGCGGTCTGCTCGTCGGCTATGTCGCGGGCTTCGTGGCGACGTACTTCTTCGGCTTCAGCAAGGCGCTGCTGACGGAGTTCAACGTCTCCCAGGAGTCTGCCGCCTCGACGGTCGCGGCCACCGGTGGCGCCCCCGCGGCCGGTTCGGACCCGGGCTCCGGCTCAGGACCGGGCTCCGGCTCGGGTGACTCCCCGGCGAAGGCGCCGGCCCAGGTCTGAGGCACCGGCCGGTCAGGTCCAGGACCCCACCCCCAGGAGGGCGGTGGGGTCCTGGCCTGCCGAGGCGCGAAGGGCCCGCCATTCCACGGGGGAGTGACCGTGGACGGCGCGGAACGTCCGGCTGAAGTGCGCCGGATTGACGAACCCCCATCGCTGGGCGATGGAGGAGACGGTCGGGGGCGACGCGCTCCGGCGTGCCAGCTCGCGCGCGCACCGCTCCAGCCGCCGCTGCCGGATCAAGCGCGCCACCGTGATGCCCTCGGCCTCGAAGAGCCGGTGCAGATACCGCACGGAGATGTGGTGCGCCCGGGCCACGGTGACCGGTGAGAGGTCCGGCTCGGCGAGGTGCTCGTCGATATGGGCGCGGATCCTGGCGAGCAGATGCCGCCGGGGGTCGAGGGTGATGTCCGCACCGCCGCTCCCCGAGGGCTGCTCGCGCTCGGCGACGAGGGCGCAGTACAGGTTCGCGACGCTCTCGGCGGACAGGTCCGCCGTCGCCGCCGAGCGCGGACCGCCGGCTGTGACCAGGGTGTCCAGGAGGGCCTTCAGGGCGAGCCCGAGCCCTTCCGTGGTCCGGACGACAGCGCCGCCCGCCCGCGGACCGGCGTCCCGCACCACCAGGACGCGCCGCGGCAGACGGACGATCCGAGCCGCGAAGGCTGTCGGGTGGTCCAGGGTGTACGGGGCTGCCGCATCCCACAGGAGCAGCTCTCCCGGTCCGGCGGTGACCGTCCGGCCCGCCTGCCCGAGGACCGCGGTGCCGCGCTCCTGGACGGCGAAGGCGACGAAGGGTTCGGGGTCGCCGTCGATGTGCCCCCGGGTCCGGCCGACACCGTGGGCCCCCGCCTCCAGGTCACACACCCGCACGAACCCCACCTGGGTGGTGCGCGACCGTCCGTGCCCGTCCTCCCGCCCCCCGGTGGTGACGTGCACCGCCCCCAGCACGTCTTCGAGGGCGGCGTACCACCGTCCTGTTCCTTCGTCGCGGGACGTCAGCAGGGACGTCGTCCCTGTCAGCGAAATATGGCTCACCCGGCTGCATCTCCACACGGTGCTCTGGCCCGGCGGCATCGGATCCGCCCTTCCCCACCCATGAACAGACAACCAGCGGGAACCCGGCGCCTCCAGGCAGAAGACAGGCAGAAACAGGCAGCAACAGGCGAGGCCCCGGGCAGGAACCCCGTGGTCACCCCGGGGCGTCGAGCAGGGCCAGCCGCTCGCGCGCCACGGTCACCCGCTGCGGATCGGCGTCCGGGCCGAGGCCCACGCAGCTCTCGAAGCAGTCGCGTGCCTCGTCGGGACGGCCCGCGGCCCGCAGGGCGTCGCCGAGTTTCACCAGGACGCGGCTCTCGACCCCGGTGTTCCCCATCTCCCGCGAGATGGCGAGCGCCGTACCGAACTGCTTCACGGCGTCCTCCCAGCGCTCCAGGCGGACCAGCGCGGACCCCATGCTCTGCTGCGCTCCGAACCTGGTGAAGACGGCGACGTGCGGTTCGATCCGGTCGACGTTCTCCTCGAGGACCTCCAGGGTCTTCCGCGAGGCGTCGATGGCGTCCTGCGCCCGTCCCTCGCACTCGAAGAGGAGGGCCCGGTGCAGCAGCACCTGAAGTATCCCGTGGACGTCGTCGGCGCGGACGAACAGCTCGGTCGCCTCGTCGGTGTGGCGGAAGGCCTCGTCGATCTCGTCCAGCAGCCGATGGGCCCAGGCGCTGTAGTGGTGGGACCAGCCCTGCTGCACCAGGTCGTCCGCCCGTTCCGCCACCTCCAGGGCACGGGCCGACACGGCCAGGCTCTCCCGGGGGCGGGCCTCGGCCAGCAGCCTCGCCCAGGCCAGATAGTTCAGCTGGGTGGCCTCCGCCACGGGCTCCCCGAGCACCTCGGCGGAGGCGACCGCCAGGCCGAAGACCTCGCCCCAGTGGCCCCAGAAGATCCACTGGTCGGAGAACCAGTGCAGCGCCTCGGCGACCTCCACCACCGTGGCGTGACGGCCCTCCTCCGAGGCGGCCCGGAGCGCGGTGAGCCAGTTGACCCCCTCCGCCTGGAGCCATTCCCTGGCGCGCTGGGCGCTCGACAGGTCGACGATGTCCCGCCAGGACTCCGGCGGGGCGCCGTGGTCGGGGTCGTACCAACGGCCGGCCACGACCGCCGTCCCCAGCAGCCAGCGGTACAACGTGTTCCGCGACCGGTCCACGGCGTCGGCCGGCTCGTCCTCGCCCAGCCGGGCCCGGGCGTAGAGGTGCAGCAGATCGTGCAGCCGGTAGCGGCTTCCCTCCGCGCCCAGCAGCCCCGCTTCGACGAGTTCCTCCAGGGTGTCCTCGGCGTCGAACACCCCCTGGCCGGTCAGCATGGCCGCGCACGCGGCTCCGGTGTCCGGTCCCGGCACCAGGGGCAGCAGCCGGAACATCCGCGCCGCCCCCGGCGTCAGCTGCCGGTACGACAGGTCGAAGGCCGCCTCCACCCGTACGTCGCCCGCCGACAGCACGTCGAGGCGCCGGTCCTCCTGCGCCAGTCGCTCCGCGAGCCGGCGCACGGTCCACCCGGTCCGGGTGGCCAGCAGGTTCCCCGCGACCCGGAGGGCCAGCGGCAGGTATCCGCAGCGTTCGGCGACCTCGGCCAGCGCGGCCGGTTCGGCCGCCGCGCGCTCGGTCCCGGCGATCGACGCCAGCAGGGTGCCGGCGTCGTCCGGACCGAGCTGTCCCAGCCACAGCCTGTGCACGCCCTCCAGTCCGGTGAGCATGCGGCGGCTCGTCATCACGGTCAGGACCGAGCCCGCCCCCGGCAGCAACGGGCGCACCTGTGCCTCGTCGAGGACGTTGTCCAGGATGAGCAGCAGCCGCCGTTCGGCGAGCACCTCCCGGTAGAGCGCCGCGTGCCCCTGCGGTCCGGCCTTGGAGAGCTCGCGGTCCGGAGTGCCCAGCGCCTTCAGCACGGTGACGAACAGTTCGGCCGGTCCGGGCGGGGAGTCGTGCGTGCCCCGGAGGTCCACCAGCAGCTGACCGTCCGGGAAGTCGTCCGCCGAACGCCTCGCGGCGTGCAGCGCCAGCGTCGTCTTCCCGGCGCCGGGTGTGCCGGAGACGGACACCACGACCGGCCGTTCCCGTGATTCCCCGGCCAGCCCGTCGAGCAGGGCCAACTCCCTTTCACGGCCGGTGAAATCGTCGACACTGCGCGGGAAGGAGCGCACCCCCACCGGCCGGTAGGCCGAACTCCGGCCGGCGCGCGCGGCGGCCAGCAGCCGTTCCCGCTCCGGTGCGTCGAGGGCCAGCCCGTCCGCGAGAGCGGCGACCGTACGGCGCTGCGGCGCGGCCCTCCGGTCGCGTTCCAGGTCCCCGATGCCCCGGACGCTGATGCCCGAGGCTTCGGAGAGTCCCTCGATCGTCAGCGATCCGGCCAGTCGCAGTTCCCGCAGCAGCGCCCCGAACGCCACCTGCTCGCCCATCCCGTGCCTCCCGTACTCGTGATCGCGGCACCTGCGCCGGGACGATCCACCTCAGAAGAATGATCATAAAAAATACTGACAAGAGGGTGTCCGCAGGGGCGGTGTCCACGGCCCGGACACCGAGGGCGTCCCGGTCGGCCGTGCGCTGAGGTGCTAGCCCCCGGGCACGGGGAGAAACACCGGCGGGCGGGACCGGTCATAGCTTCGGTCCGTGCCGGGCCGTGAGCAGACGGCGGCAGGCATCTCCGTCCGTTCCGAGAGGACTTCCTCATGTTCGACATCACCCAGGTGACAGCCGCTCCGAGCGCGGACCTGATCACGCCCGACAACGCGGTCATGCTCTTCGTGGACCACCAGCCGCAGATGTTCTTCGGCACCGGCAGCGGCGACCGTGTCGCGATCATCAACAGCACCGTGGGGCTCGCCAAGGCGGCTCGGGCGTTCGACGTGCCCACCGTCCTGACGACGGTCGCCGCCGAGTCCTTCTCAGGACCGCTGCTCCCGCAGCTCGCCGAGGTCTTCCCCGACAGCGAGATCGTCGACCGTACGTCCATGAACGCCTGGGAGGACGAGGCGCTGGTCGCGGCCGTCAGGGCGACCGGCCGCAGGAAGATCGTCCTGTCGGGTCTGTGGACCGAGGTCTGCCTGGTCCTGCCCGCGCTCTCCGCCCTGGAGCAGGGTTACGAGGTGTACGTCGTCTCCGACGCCTCCGGCGGCGTCAGCCCGGCCGCCCACGAGCACGCCCTCCAGCGGATGACCGCCGCGGGCGCCGTCCCGGTGACCTGGGTCCAGGTCCTCCTGGAACTGCAGCGCGACTGGGCACGCCAGGAGACGTACGGCGCCGTGATGGACATCGTCAAGGAGCACGCGGGCGCGTACGGCCTGGGCGTCGTGTACGCGCAGGCCGTCATCGGCGAGCACGCGGCCGGCTGACGTACGTGGACAGCGGCATTCTGATCCTGCGTCTGCTGGTGGGGCTGCTCGTCGCCGGGCACGGGGTCCAGAAGGTGAGCTTCCACCTGGGCGGCCGTGGACTCGAAGGCGGCACCGAGGAGTTCCGGTCCGACGGCTTCCGGGGAGGTGTCCTCACCGCACTCGCGGCGGGCGGCGGCCAGATCGGTTCGGGACTGCTGCTCGCCACGGGCCTCCTCACCCCGCTCGCCGCGACCGGCACCGTCGGCGTCATGACGGTCGCCGCCACCGTGAAGTGGCGCAACGGCCTGTGGGTGCAGAACGACGGGTACGAGTACCCGCTCGTGCTCATCGGCGCCGCCGTCGCCCTCGCCGCCACCGGCCCGGGCGCCTGGTCCCTCGACGCGGCCATCGGCCTCACGCCTTTCCCCCTGTGGTGGACGGCCGTGGTCCTGGCGGCCGGTGCCGGCAGCGGGCTGCTCGCCCGGCTCGTGCTGCACCGTGCCCCGGCCCCGTCGGCGGCCGTGCGGCGCTGAGCGCCGGCCGGCGCCCGCCCGCGCGGTGCGCCCTCCCCCACGGCCCGCGCCGACGGGGGCCCTTCACCCGATCCGTGCTGCCGGACGCCCGGCAGAGCCCTGAATTCGGAGCAACCGATGCAAGCCCCCACCACCGAGCCCCGCCGTGACGGCGGGCAGCCCCTGCTGCACCAGACCGGCGAGGAGACCCAGCCCTTCGGAACGCTCAAGCAGCTCCCGGTGGGACTCGGCCACGACACCCGGCTCTACGCCTGTCAGCGGCTGAACCACCTGCTCGCCGACACCCAGATCCTGTACTCCCTCTACAAGAAGCACCACTGGCTCATGCGCGGGGCGACCTTCTACTCGCTCCACCTGATGCTGGACAAGCACGCCGACGAACAGCTGGCCATCGTGGACGCGCTGGCCGAGCGGGTCCAGTCGCTGGGCGGCGTGGCCGTCGGAGACCCGCGCCATGTCGCGGAACTGACCTCCATCCCCCGGCCTCCCGACGGCGTCGAGAAGGTGCCGGTCATGCTGTCGCGCCTTCTCGACGCGCACGAGCGTGTCCTGACCGACGCCCGCGACGCCGCCGCCCGGCTCTCGGCCGAGGGCGACGAGGGAAGCAACGACCTGCTCGTCTCCCAGGTCGTCCGCACCGGCGAGGCCCAGGTGTGGTTCCTGGCCGAACACCTCGTGGACACACCCCTGGTGCGCGCCTGAGGGCCGCTCCACACCCACCACCCACCACCTCACGAAGGAGAACACCATGCCCCGCATCAAGGTCGCCGAAGGCAACTCCGCCCCCGTCGAGCTGTACTACGAGGACCACGGCACCGGCCGGCCGGTGGTGCTGATCCACGGCTGGCCGCTCAACGGCGCGTCCTGGGAGCGGCAGACCGCCGCCCTGCTCGCCGCCGGCCACCGGGTCATCACCTACGACCGCCGAGGGTTCGGCCGGTCCGACCAGCCCTCCGACGGCTACGACTACGACACCTTCGCCTCCGACCTGAACGAGGTGCTCACCGCCCTCGATCTGGAGGACGTCGTCCTGGTCGGCTTCTCCATGGGCACGGGCGAGGTGACCCGCTACCTCGGCACGTACGGCTCCGGCCGCGTCGCCAAGGCCGTCATGATCGGCGTCGTCCCGCCCTTCCTGCTCCGGACGGACGACAACCCGACCGGTGTGGACGCGGGCGTGTTCAAGGGGATCGAGGAGGCGATCGTCGCCGACCGCTTCGCCTTCATGACCGACTTCCTCGCCGACTTCTACAACGTGGACGTGCTGGGCGGTGAGCGCATCAGCGAGCAGGCCGTGCAGGCGAGTTGGAACGTGGCCGCCGGTGCCTCCGCCAAGGGGATCCTCGACTGCGTGCAGGCCTGGCTCACCGACTTCCGCGCGGATCTGCCCGCCTTCGACGTCCCCACGCTGATCATCCACGGCGACGCCGACCGCACCCTGCCCATCGGGGCCACCGCGATCCCGCTCTCGAAGAGCATCGCCGGAGCCGAGCTGAAGGTCGTGCCGGGCGGCCCGCACGGTCTGCTCTGGACCCACGCCGACGAGGTCAACTCCGCGCTGCTCGACTTCCTCGCCTGAGCCCGCCGCCCTCCCCGAGCCCTTTCCCAGCGTTCCTCTCCGAAGGAGTTCCTCCGTGCCCGACCGTCCCGTACTCGACCCCGCCGCCCAGGCGTTCGCCGACGCCACCGCCCGGCCCCCGTTCCTCTACCAGATCCCCCCGGCGGACGGCCGCAAGGCCGTCGACGACGTCCAGAGCGGTGAGGGCGTCCCGCTGCCCGAGGTGGACGAGGAGTGGATCACCGTCCAGGGCGGTCCCACCGGCACCGTCCGCGCCCGGATCGTCCGGCCCCGCGACACCACGGGCCCCCTGCCCGTGATCCTCTACATCCACGGTGCGGGCTGGGTCTTCGGCAACGCCCACACCCACGACCGGCTGGTGCGCGAACTCGCGGTCGGGACGGGGGCGGCCGTGGTCTTCCCCGAGTACGACCTCTCGCCCGAGGCCCGCTACCCGGTCGCCATCGAGCAGAACTACGCGGTGGCCCGCTGGATCACCGCCGAAGGGCACCACAAGGGCCTGGACGGGCAGCGCCTGGCCGTCGCGGGCGACTCGGTCGGCGGGAACATGAGCGCCGCCCTCACCCTCATGGCCAAGGAGCGCGGCGATGTGCGCCTCGCCCACCAGGTGCTCTTCTACCCGGTCACCGACGCCTCCTTCGACACCGAGTCGTACGGGACGTTCGCCGAGGGCTACTTCCTGCGCCGGGACGCCATGCGCTGGTTCTGGGACCAGTACACGACGGAGGAGTCCGAGCGGGCGCGGATCACCGCCTCGCCCCTGCGCGCTTCCCTGGACCAGCTGACCGGTCTGCCGCCGGCCCTGGTGGTCACCGCCGAGGCCGACGTCCTGCGCGACGAGGGCGAGGCCTACGCCGCGAAGCTCCGGGAGGCGGGGGTCGAGGTCACCGCCGTGCGTGCGCTGGGCACCATCCACGACTTCGTCATGCTGAACACGCTGCGCGGCACACCGGCCGCCGAGGTGGCGATCGGGCTCGCGATCAGCACCCTGCGCAAGGCCCTGGCGTGACCGGCGGGACGAGCATGCCCGTGGCGGGGATCCTCCCCGCCCGGCACCCCGACGGCCGGGCCCCGGCGGATCTCCTGGTCCGCAACGCGAAGGTCTTCACCGGGGATCCGGGGCGTCCCGACGCCCGGGCCGTCGCCATCCGGGACGGCCGGGTGGTGGGCGTCGGCGACGACCGGTCACTGGCGGGCCTGGTGGGCCCGGCGACCCAGGTCCTCGACGCCCTCGGCCGGCGGGTGATCCCGGGGCTCAACGACTCGCACCTCCATGTCATCCGCGGCGGTCTGAACTACGTCCTCGAACTCCGCTGGGACGGCGTACGCAGCCTCCGCCAGGCCCTGGCCATGCTGCGCGAGCAGGCGGGCCGCACTCCCAGGGGCCAGTGGATCCGCGTCGTGGGCGGGTGGAGCGCCGAGCAGTTCGCCGAACGCCGGATGCCGACCGTGGCGGAGCTGAACGCCGCCGCACCCGACACCCCCGTCTTCGTCCTGCACCTCTACCAGTCCGCGCTGATGAACCGGGCCGCCGTACGGGCGGCCGGCTACACCCGGGAGACCCCCGACCCGCGCGGCGGACAGATCGTCCGGGGCCGGGACGGGAAGCCGACGGGGGTCCTTCTCGCGGCTCCGAGCGCCCTCCTCCTGTACTCCACCCTGGCCAAGGCGCCCGCCCTGGACGAGGCGGACAAGCGGACGTCCACCCGCCACTTCCTGCGCGAGCTCAACCGCTTCGGCCTGACGTCGGCCGTCGACGCCGCCGGCGGTTTCCAGAACTTCCCCGACGACTACGCCACCGTCATCGACCTGGCGAGGTCGGGGGAACTCTCGCTGCGGATCGCCTATCACCTGTTCCCGCAGACCGCCGGGCAGGAGCTCGCCGACCTCAGGCGCTGGACCGGGACGGTCAGCCCCGGGGACGGTGACGAGTGGCTCCGCCTCAACGGCGCCGGGGAGAACCTGACCTGGGCCGCCGCCGACTTCGAGAACTTCTCCGAGCCCCGTCCCGAGCTCTCCGGGGACTACGAGGCGGAGTTCGAGCAGGCGGTCCGCCTGCTGATGGAGAACGGCTGGGGGTTCCGGCTCCACGCGACCTACGACGAGACGATCCGCCGCGATCTGGACGTCTTCGAGAAGCTCGCCGCCGAAGGGCTGTTCCCCGGCGGCAACTGCTGGCTCTTCGACCACGCCGAGACCGTCTCGGCACACAGCCTGGACCGGATCGCGGCCCTCGGCGGCGCCCTGTCCGTGCAGAACAGGATGTCCTTCCAGGGGACCGCCTTCCTCGACCGCTACGGAGCGGAGGCCACCGCCCACGCCCCGCCGGTGCGGGCCATGCTCGACCGCGGGCTGACCGTCGCGGCGGGCACGGACGCCACCCGTGTCTCCTCGTACAACCCGTGGGTCGCCCTGCACTGGCTGGTGACCGGCCGCACCGTCGGCGGAACGGCGCTGTACCCGGCCGAGAACCTCGTCGACCGGGAGACCGCTCTCGGTCTCTACACCCGCGGCGGGGCACAGCTGACCGGGGAGCAGGACGTCAAGGGCATCCTCCGGGAGGGCTTCTACGGCGATCTGGCGATCCTCTCGGACGACTACCTGACGGTGCCCGAGGCCGTCATCCCGGACATCGAGTCGGTGCTCACCGTCGTCGGCGGCCGGATCGTCCACGCGGCGGCGGAGTACGAGGGGCTCGACGAGGCCGTCCCGCCGGTCCGGCCGCTCTGGAGCCCGGTGGCCCACTTCGGCGGCTACCGGTCCGCCGGAGCGGCCCAGGCCGACCTGATGGCCGACGCCGTGGCCGAGTCCGACGACCACCGCCTGTGGCGCGTCGCGCGCGGCCTCACCCCCGACGCCCCGCCGCCCTTCCTCGACCCCTGCTTCCTCCACTGACCAAGGGAATCCCTCGTATGACCACCGCAGCCGGCGCGGAGCCGGACCCCTCCCCGGACCCGCCCCCGGGGCGCCGCTTCGAAGCGGATCTCCGGTCGATGACCCGGATCAATCTCCGTCCCATCGCCTCACCGATGCCACTGGGCTTCTTCACCGTCGCGATCGCCTCCGTGATGACGGCCTGCCTGCAACTCGACGTCCTCGGAGCGGCGGACCGCAGGGCCGTCGCCCTGTGCGTGCTGCCCGCCTTCTTCCTCCAGCTCCTCGTGAGCTCCCTGGCGTTCGGGGCCCGGGACGTGATCGCGGCGACCCTCATGGGAACCTTCGCGGCCTCCTGGCTGGCCTACGCCCTGGTCCTCGGCACCGGCGCGCCCGGCGGGACCCGTGTGCTGGGTGTCTTCAACCTGGCGCTCCTGTGCTTCGGGGCCCTGATGGCCGCCGTCACCCGGCCCAAGCGGGCCCTGTGGTTCGTGATCGTGGCCTCGTTGCCGCGCTGGGCCGCCACCGGTCTGTCCGGGCTGACGGGAGCCGAATGGCTCCGGTACACGTCCGGGGGGCTCGGCATCCTCGTGGCGCTCGTCGCCACGTACGCCGCGTTCGCGTTGCTGCTGGAGGACGTGCGCAGCGAAGAGGTCCTGCCCATCGGACGCAGCGGCCCCGCCCACACGGCGGTGGAGGGCGACCTCTCGGTGCAGCTCCGCAACCTGGAACGCCAGGCAGGAGTACGCCGCACACTGTGAGCCTCACCGCCCCCGGGACAGCACCCCGGGCACACCGTCCGGGCACTTTCGAAAAGAGTTGTGTGTAGCCGGAGAATTGGGGGGCACCAGCTGTCTCGGAGGTTGATAACTATGGTTCCCCTGCTTCTCGTTCTTCTGCTCGCCCTGATCCTTTTCGGTGCCGGTTTCGCACTCAAGGCACTCTGGTGGATCGCCGTGATCGTGCTGATCGTCTGGCTCGTCGGGTTCTTCGCCCGGTCGAGTTCCGGTGGGAAGCGCGGCCGGTGGTACCGCTGGTAGACCACTCCTACCAGCACTGATGCGGGCGGCCCAGGACCCCATGGTCCTGGGCCGCCCGCATTTTTCTGCCGTCGTGGAATTCACCGGGTGTGGCCCGGAAAAGTGCGGGCAGCCGAAAGAGAGAGCGGCACTCGTCCTCATCGCGACGATGATGCGCCGTGCCGAATGAAACCGTCGAGTAAGTCGAGGAAGGAGCCAATTCATGAGCGACAACCTGTGGGGCTACCAGCCCACGAGCGGTCACACTGCGGGCGCCGACCTGACCGGATACTCGGTCGAGGCGACGGACGGAAGCATCGGCAAGGTCGACAGGCACTCCGACGAGGTGGGCTCGGCCTACCTGGTCGTCGACACCGGAGTCTGGATCTTCGGCAAGGACGTCCTGCTTCCGGCAGGCACGGTCAAGGGCATCGACATCGAGCACAAGAAGATATTCGTCGACCTGACCAAGGACCAGATCAAGGACTCCCCCGAGTTCGACAAGCACAAGCATGCGGACGACCCGGGCTACCACGCCCAGGTCGGCGGCTACTACGACAGCTACCGCATCGTGTAGTCCGGGCGACACCATGATCAGAGGCGGGGTCGGCTCCCATCACGGGGCCGGCCCCGCTGTCAGTGCGGGAAGCCGTCCGTGAGCAGCGTGACGTCGAAGGGCGCGGGCAGCGGAAGGGGCTTCCCGAAGGGCACGGCGTCGGAACGCTTGTACGTTCCGTCCTCGTTGGGCTCGGTGAACAGCGTGGTCATCGCCCCTCGCGTGTCGAACCGGTCGATCAGCAGGTACATCGGGACCCCCGCGCGCGCGTAGGCGCGGTACTTCTTCGTCCTGTCCTCGCGGGCGTTCCCCTGGGACGTGATCTCGACGATCAGCAGCGCTTCCGACGCGTCCAGGGGGGCGCTGGCCTCCGGATCGGCTGCCGCGATCAGCTCGGTCGGCATCACGACGAGGTCCGGGACGTACAGCTTGTCGAGCGGCGCGACGTGCACACCGAGCGTCTGATAGATCCCCAGCGCATCGGGGAGGCCTCTGTAGAGCAGACGCTGCACCATTTCGGCGATGCCGTTGTGGTGAGCGTGAGGCGGCGGTACCAAGACGATCTGCCCTTCGTCGATCTCGGCGCGCCACCCCTCGGGCACGTCCAGTTCCTGCCATGTCCGCAGCAGGTACTCCCACGGGCGGCCCTCGGAGCCCTGATCGCTTTCGACCATCGCAGCGGTCATCGCAGGTCCCTTCTCCTGTGGCCTCGTGTGGGAGCGTAGATCGACGTTCCTGCGGCAGTCCGCCGCTTCCTCCAGCGTCCCACGATCGTGTGAGCGCCGCACCGACCTCACCGCAGGTGTCCCCCGTTCGTTCCGACCGGAGAACCGCACCACCGTTCATCTGCATCTCTCCGGGCAGACGCTGATTCCGGCACCGGGCAGCGCATGCCGAGAGCAAGGAGCGGAACGTATGACGAACGGCCCCACCACCTCCGAGGAACTGCGGGCGGAGGAGGGCAGGGACGGGCCACGGCACGGCGTCGTCCGTACCGCGTTCGGCGTGCTGCGCCGGGACGGGCGACCGCTGTCCGGGCTCACGGCGCGCGTGACCGGACTGGTCGCCCTGGGGGCCCTGCTGCTGACGGCCGTGGCGTTCCTCGCCGCCTGGCCCACGTTCACCGAGATACGGGCGGGCGCGATCCGGGCCGAGGAGTACGACGGGGACTCCTACGCCCCCGACGGCCGCCGGGTGCAGCACCTCTGGCTCATCCTCCTCGCCTGCCTGCCGTTCCTGATCCTCCTGCTGCACCTGGGATGCACCGCCGTCCAGAGGGCGGCCGCCCGCGCTACGGGGGCCGACGGGAGTCACGGCCGATTCCGTACGGTCCTGGGCGTGTACGTGCTGCGCGGGGTGCTCGTTTGGGCTCCGCTGGTCCTCGGGATCCTGGTGCAGGAGTACTTCACCACCACCCTGTTCCGCGAGCACACCGCGATCGTCCCGAAGTGGGAGTACCCCAACCTCTTCGAGGTCCTGCGCTACGGTCCGCCCCTGCTCGGCGCGGCGACCGCCCTCGTCCTCCGGCTCGGCTGGACCCTGGCCCCGGCCACCGCCGCGACGGACGGCCTCGGGCCCCGGGCCGCCCTGCGCCGCTCCTGGGCGCTGACCTGGAGCCGGACCTCCGCCGCCTGGTTCCGTACCGTGGCCGTCGCGCTGCCCCTGGGGCTGCTCACGGTCGGCGTGTACCTCCTGCTGCACACCGCCGCCCGGCCCCTGCGCTCCGGCACGGTCCACCTCGTCCTGGCGTGGGGCCCGGACAACACCTACGCCGCGTACGTCGCCGGGGTCCTCGCCCCGATCGCCGCCGCCCTGCTCCTCACCGGCGCCCTGGTCCTTCCGCCGGCGCACACGGTCCTCGCCGTACTCCAGCGGCGGCTCGCCCCGGCCCGGGAGCCGCAGCCGGCGGCCACCCGGACGTGACTCGCCGGGCCGCCCGCCTCAGGGCAGCCGCCCCTCCCGGTTGATCTCCCGCACCCGCGCCCGCAGCACGAGCCCCGGCGGGGCCGGCCGGACGGCTTCCGGCGGGCAGTCCCACTCCGCGCCACCGCCCGGCGGACGCAGTTGCACGTACGGTCCGACCCGGCCCATCACCCGGCCCACCCGTCCGTCCCGCCCGTCCACGGCGAAGGTCCCGGGCTCGGGCGTACAGGGCTCCAGTCCTTCAACTGTCATGAGCCGCCGCCGCTTCCACCTGCACACTCAGCCGCATGGCCGTCTCGATCGAGCACCGCCCGAGATCGACCAGCGGAGTCGGCTCGTTGGCCGCGCACGACACCGGGTCGACCCGCAGCGACGGCAGCTTCACGCCGACCCCCGCGAGTCCGGCCCGCAGCCGTGCCACCGCGTCCTCCGCCGCACGCACTCTGTCCGCTGCTTCTTTGCGCCGTTCCGTAGCCGTCATCATGATCTTCCCCATTTCCACGCTGAGTAGTGGGTATGCCTACACAGCGTGTCCAATTCATCGCTACCGTGGAAGAGGCGCAGTTCCAACACCACCAGATGTGTCATCAGGGAGTCGCATTGCCCGGACCCAAGAAGCTCGATCCCTCGTCCTCACCCCGCGCCCTCCTGGGCGCCGAACTCCGCCACCGCAGGGAGGCGGCGGGCCTGTCGCAGGACGACCTGGGGGCACCGCTGTTCGTCAGCGGCTCCTTCATCGGACAACTGGAGGCCGGTACGCGGCGCATGCAGGTGGACCAGGCCCAGAAGCTGGACGAGGTGCTGGGCGCGGGCGGTTTCTTCGTACGGAACTGCGCGGCGCTGAAGAAGTCCAAGTACCCGGACCACTTCGCGGAGGCGGCGGAGGCGGAGGCCGTTGCGGAGACGATCAGGGAGTACTCACCGCTGCTCATCCCGGGGCTCCTACAGGCCGAGTCCTACGCGCGGGCGGTCTTTCTGGGCTACAGGCCGACCGCCCCGGAAGAAGTGGTGGACGAGCTCGTCGAGGCCAGAGTCGCTCGGGCCAGCTTGCTGTCCCATCCAACAACACCCCTGGTTTGGACAGTTCTGGACGAAGCCGCCCTGCGACGAAGAGTCGGCGGTTTCGCAGTGATGCGAGAGGCACTGACCCACCTCACCAAGCTGATGCGGCAACGACGCATCATTGTCCAGGTGTTGCCATTCAGTGCGGGCGGGCACCCGGCCATGGGCGGACCGCTCAAGCTCATGACCTTCCCTGATGCACCTCCCCTGGCCTACTTGGACGGGCTGGGATCAGGACAGCTACTCGACGATCCGGCATCGGTGCGGTCGTACGAACTGACCTACGATCTACTGGTGGCCAGCGCATTGTCACCCGATGCGTCCCTGGCCTTGATCGATTCAGTGGCGGAGGATTACGCCCATGAAGATCAGCAGTTCTGACTACGACCTGACCACAGCGACTTGGCACAAGTCCTCCTACAGCGACGGCAGCGGCGGCAACTGCCTGGAGGTAGCCACCTGGCGCAAGTCCACGTACAGCGGCGGCAGCGGCGGTGACTGCCTCGAAGTCGCCGACGGCCTCCCCCACGTCGTCCCCGTCCGGGACTCCAAGGTCACCGACGGCCCGGCGCTCGTGTTCCGGACCGCCGCCTGGTCCGCCTTCATCGCCGACCTGAAGCGCGGCTGAGCGACTTTCGTCGTTCCGCGTCGCGACCAACGGCTACAGCGGCGCCGGACCGGAGGTCTCTACCGTGGGCGCGTGACTCGTCTGGATTCCGTGGCCCCCGCACACCCCGCCCCCGCCACCCGCGTATGGCCGGGGCGGGCCCTGCTCGCGCCGGAGATGTGGCCGGCCGGGCGCATCGTCGGCGAATCGTTTCTGAGCCTGGCACTCGCGCTGGCGGGGGTGGGCGCCGGGCTTCTGGACGACGAGAACACGGCGGTGGCCGTCGGGGTCGGCCTGGTGGCCGGGCTGTTGTCGCTCCTGCGCCGAGGGCTGCCCGCGGCGGTGCTGCTGGCGGCCGCGGCCGGTTCCGCGCCGTTCTTCGGGTTCGCGCCCCTGCTTCTCGTCGTCGCCTGGTCGGCGGGGCGCCGGATCGAGGGGCTCGGCAGGGCGTGCGGTGTCTTCGCCCTCGCGTACGGTCTCGCCCTCGGCCTGACCGCCGCGTGGGAATCGCACGCGTCGTTGCCGCTGCTGGCCGTCGCCGGGATGTTCATCCTGGTCGCGATCGTCGTGCCGGGGCTCGCGGGGCGTTACTGGTCGCAGCGTCGGACCCTGACCGACACGCTCCACGAGTACAACGCCCAACTCCTGCGCGAGCGGGCGATGCTCGTCGGTCAGGCCAGGATGTTGGAGCGTCAGCGCATCGCGCAGGACATGCACGACAGCCTCGGCCATCAACTCGCGCTGATCGCCGTGCACACGGGTGCGCTGGAGGTGGACCGCGCGCTGACCGACCAGCAGCGCGAGGCTGTCGGTGTGCTGCGGGAGGCGTCGGTGGCCGCGATGCACGAACTGCGCGACGTCGTCGGCGTACTGCGGGACGGTGCGGACGCCTCCCCGGCCGACGGTGCTCCTCAGGGAGACGAGGGCCCCGGGGCGCCGTCCCGTGGGGTGGCGGGCATCGACGAGCTGGCCGAGACGTCCCGGAAGGCCGGTACGGCCGTGGAGGTCCGGCGCTCGGGCGAGGTGCGACCGCTCGCGACCACCGCCGACCACGCGGCGTACCGCGTCGTCCAGGAGGGCCTGACGAACGCCCATAAGCACGCGCCGGGCGCCTCGATCTCCATCGGCCTGCGGTACGAGCCGGACTCGCTGGTCGTGGAGGTCGCCAACGGCCCGGTGGCAGAGCCGGTGCGCGGTGGTGTGGCGAGCGGCGGCCAGGGGCTGACCGGTCTTGAGGAGCGGGCCCGGCTGGTCGGCGGCATGGTGCACGCGGGTCCCACGGCCGACGGTGGGTTCCGGCTGGCCGGCGTCCTCCCGTACGCCTCCCCCGGTGACACGAGGAAGACGTTCGTCGCTCCGCCGGACGACTTTCGGGCGCAGATCCCGGCGGGCTCCGGAGGTGAGGCTGGTCCGGTCATCGAGTGGAACGGTCTCCCGAAGGAGTTGGCCAGGGCAGTGAACAGGACCAAGAGGGGCAACGGGATAGCCATCGGGTGCGGGGTGGCGGCCCTGGTCGGCGTGGTGCTGCTGATCGCGGTGGTGGTCGGGGTCGTCCTCCTCGTACGCGAGGCGGACAAGGCGATGATCGAGCCCGCGCAGTACGACGCGGTGAAGATCGGCCAGTCCGAGCAGTCCGTCCGTGACGCGCTGCCGCACGGCGACTCGTTCATGAACACCGGCCCGGGTGCAGGAGCGCCGCCGGAGCCCGACGGCTCGACGTGCCTCACCCTCCTCTCCTCGGAGATCGGGAGCAGCCTGGACGCGGACCCGGTCTTCCGGTTCTGCTTCAAGGACGGCAAGCTGATCGAGAAGAAGTCATTCGAGGCGACCTGAGGGAACATGGCAGATCAGAACCGCTCAGGAGAGTCGTGATCAGGGTTCTTGTGGCGGATGACGAGCCGCTGATCCGGGCGGGCATCCGGATGATCCTCTCCTCGGCCGACGACATCGACGTCGTCGCGGAGGCGGCCGACGGCCGTGAGGCGGTCGAACTCGCCCGCTCGCAGCGGGTCGACGTCGCGCTGATGGACATCCAGATGCCGGTCATGGACGGGCTGACGGCCCTGGGCGAGCTGCGCCGGGCGGCTCCCCAGGTGAGGGTCCTGATCCTGACGACGTTCGGGGAGCGGCACAACGTGCTGCGGGCCCTGACCGGGGGAAGTGCGGGCTTTCTGCTGAAGGACTCGGCCCCGGCGGAGCTGATGCGGGCGGTCCGGGCGGCGGCGGCCGGCGAGGCGTATCTGTCGCCGGGCGCCACGCGGCACGTCGTGGATTCGCTGGCGTCCGGCGGCACCACCCGGCGGGCGGAGGACGCCCGCCGGAGGCTGGAGAAGCTGAGTGACCGCGAACGCGAGGTTCTGGCCCTCCTCGGCGAGGGCCTCTCCAACGCGGACGCGGGTCAGCGGATCCATATGAGCGAGGCGACGGTGAAGGCGTACGTGAGCCGCATCCTGGCCAAGCTGGAGTGCGAGAACAGGGTGCAGGCCGCGCTGCTGGCCCGGGACGCCGGTCTCGGCGTGTAGGAGCGGGGCGGCTCAGACGACCTGGATGACGTGCTTGCCCCGTACGCCGCCCGCCTCCAGGGCCCGGTGGGCGGAGGCGATCTCCGAGAGCGGGTGGACGGTGTCCACCACGGGGCGGAGGGCGCCGCTCTCCACGTACCCGGCGAGTTCGGCGAGCAGGTCGTGCTGCGGGTTGCCGCTGAAGAACCGCACGCGCCCCCGGCCATGGACCGTCGAGGCGAGCACGTAACCGAGGCTCGCGGCGATGTGGTCCAGGTCGAAGGCGATCGAGACCATACGGCCGCCGGGCGCCAGGAGCCGCCGGAAGGCCCGGAGTTCGGTGCCGACGGTGTCCAGGATGACGTCGAAGCGGCCCAGGTCGGACGGCCCGGTGGTCGTGTAGCTGTGGGCCTCGTCGGCGCCCAGCTCCCGGACGAGGTCGAGGTTCTTCGTGCCCGCGAGGGCCGTGACGTGCGCCCCGAGCGCCTTGCCGAGCTGTACGGCGATGCTGCCGACGCCCCCGCTGCCCCCGCGCACGAGCAGCCGGTGCCCCGCTTCGAGCCGCGCCTTGCGGAAGGCGGTGAGGGCGGTGGTGCCCACGGGGAGGGCGGCGGCCTCGACCAGGCCGAGGTTCTCGGGGGCGTACGAGAGGTTCCGGGGCCGGACCGCCACGTATTCGGCGGCGCTGCCGAAGGTGCGGGGCAGGACGCCCCACACCCGGGCGCCGGGCCGCAGACCGGTGATCGCGGGGTCCACCTCGGCGACCTCTCCGGCGAAGTCGATCCCGGTGCGCTGCGGGAAGGTGCGGCCGGTCACCAGGCGGACGCGTCCGGCGCGTCCGTACAGCTCCCCGCCGTTGACGCTCGCCGCGTGGACGCGGACCAGCACCTGGCCCTGTTGGAGTGCCGGTACCGGGACCCTGCCGACGTACAGCACGTCGGGAGGGCCGTAGCTGTCGTAGAGCGCCGCGCGCATGTCGTTCATGTGCTCCACGGTAGGCCGGTAAACGGATGACCCCCTCCATTTGGACTAAAGTGAGAAACATGCCTGCTCAGACCTCTCACAAGCCGCCCCGGGACGGCCTGCGCGCCGATGCGAGGGAGAACCGCGGCCGGATCCTGAAGGCGGCGCGGGAGGCGTTCGCGGCGCAGGGCATCGACGTCCCGGTGGCGGCGATCGCCCGGCGGGCCGGGGTCGGCGTGGCCACGCTGTACCGGCGGTTCCCGACGCGCGACGCCCTCGTGACGGAGGCGTTCACCGAGGAGCTCGGCCACTGTGTGTCCGTGCTGGACGAGGGGCTGGCGGACCCGGATCCCTGGCGCGGGTTCTGCACCGTGATCGAGCGGGTCTGCCTGATGCAGGCGGTGGACCGGGGCTTCACCCAGGCGTTCCTGACGGAGTTCCCCGACCAGGCGGACTTCGCGCGCGAGCGCTCCCGCGCCGAGGAGGGCCTGGCGCTGCTGGTCCGGCGGGCCAAGGACGCGGGCGGGCTGCGCCAGGACTTCGAGCCGGGCGACATCACCTTGCTGCTGCTCGCCAACTGCGGGGTCACGACCGGCGCGGGCGAGGAGGCCGCCACCGCGTCCCGGCGTCTCGCCGCCTATCTGCTGCACGCCTTCCGGGCCGACGGGGCGGCTCCCCTGCCGCCACCCGCACCTCTCACAATGTGACCCAGGTCACATTATCTGCGTGTCACAGCCGGACCCCCTGCTTGCGTCCCGAGATCGTCAGCAAGCAGCGGAAGAAGGCGGACACCATGAACACACCGCACGCGACGGACCGGCCGGCCCCCCACCACGTCCTGATCCTGGGCGCGGGATACGCGGGCATGGCCGCGGCCGTCCAGCTCGCGGCCAGGACCAGGCGGCAGGAGGACGTGCGCGTCACCCTGGTCAACGCGCAGGACCGTTTCACCGAGCGGCTGCGGCTGCACATGGCGGCGACCGGGCAACAGCTCGGCGAGCTGAGCATCCCGGAGCTGCTCGACGGCACGGGCGCGGAGTTCGTACGCGGCTGGGTGACGGCCGTGGACGCGGACGCCCGGACCGTACGGATCGACGACGACCGGGACCTGCACTACGACACGCTGGTGTACGGGCTGGGCAGCGTGGCCGACACCTCTGCGGTGCCGGGCGTCGAGGAGTACGCGTACACCCTGAACGGCCCGCAGGAGGCCGAGGCGGTGGCCCACCGGCTGGCGGGGCTCGGCAGCGGCACGGTGGTCGTCGGCGGCAGCGGGCTGACCGGCGTCGAGTCGGCCGCCGAGATCGCCGAGCGGCACCCGGAGCTGGACGTCGTGCTGCTGGGCCGCGACGAACCCGGTGCGCTGATGAACCCGAAGGCCGGGGCGTACGTACGGTCCGCGCTGGACCGCCTGGGCGTCCGGGTCCGCAGCGGGTGCGACGTGGTGAAGGTGCTGCCGGACTCGGTCGAGCTGGCCGGCGGGGAGAGCATCGCGGCCGGCCTCGTCCTGTGGACCAGCGGCACCCGGGTCTCCCCGCTGGCCGCCGCGGCGGGCCTGGAGGTCGACGAGCGCGGGCGGGTCGTCACCGACACCACCCTGCGGTCCACCTCGCACCCCGAGGTGTACGCGGTGGGCGACGCGGCGGCGGTCCGCCAGGGGTACGGCGTCATGCACGGCACCTGCCAGGGCGGGATGCCGACCGGGGTGCACGCGGCCGTGTCGGTCCTCCGCACACTGCGGGGCAAGCGGCCCAAGCCCTTCCGCTTCGGCTACTACCACACACCGGTGAGCCTCGGCCGGCAGGACGCCGTCGTGCAGTTCACCCGACCCGACGACAGCCCGCGGCGGATGTACCTGACGGGCCGGAAGGCCGCCCGGTATAAGGAGACGGTGACCGCCTCCCCCTGGCCGACCTACGGCCGCATGAAGAAGATGCCCGCGTCGGGCGCGTTCTGGCCGCGCGGTGGCCGATTCACCCGGATCGGGGCGGCCCGGTGACCGGGGTGGCGGCCGACCCCGGCCAGGAGGCGTTCGACCGGTACCGCAATCTGCTGTTCTCGGTGGCCTACCGGATCCTCGGCACGGCGGCCGACGCCGAGGACACGGTGCAGGACGCCTGGATCAAGTGGTCGGCCGCGGACCGCACCCAGGTCGCCGACCCCAAGGCGTATCTGGCGCGGATCGTGTCGAACCTGGCGATGGACCGGCTGCGCTCCACCCGGCACAAGCGCGAGGTCTATGTGGGGCCATGGCTGCCGGAACCCATCCTGACCAGCGCGGACACCGCCGACACCGTCATGGACGCCGAGTCGGTCTCGATGGCCATGCTGGTGGTGCTGGAGACGCTGAGCCCGCTGGAGCGCGCGGTGTTCGTGCTGAAGGAGGTCTTCGACTTCAGCCATGCGGAGATCGCGGAGGCGGTGGAGCGGTCCGAAGCCGCCGTACGGCAGGCCGCGCACCGGGCCCGTGAACACGTACGGGCCCGGCGGCCCCGCTTCGCGGCGGACCGGACCCAGCAGCGCGACGCCACCGAACGGTTCTTCACGGCGGCGACCGGCGGGGACATGAACTCCCTGCTGGAGCTGCTCTCCCCGGACGTCACGCTGTGGACGGACGGCGGCGGCAAGGTCCGTCAGGCCCTGCGCCCGGTCGTGGGCGCGTCCACGGTGGCCGCCTGGTTCGCGGCCATCGGGACCGTCACCTACCAGGGGGTCGAGCCGGCCGACATGAAGGCGGAACTCGTCGAGATCAACGGCGGACCCGGCCTGGTCTTCAGCGGGGCGGGCCGCGTGATCGCCACGGTCACCTTCGACTT
Organism: Streptomyces sp. NPDC104381; assembly: GCF_055583745.1. NCBI lineage: Bacteria > Bacillati > Actinomycetota > Actinomycetes > Kitasatosporales > Streptomycetaceae > Streptomyces > Streptomyces sp. NPDC104381. The sequence continues at coordinate 182,308 of NZ_JBVJNK010000006.1, read as the reverse complement.
CGACGAGTCCGGGCGCATCTCGACGATCCACAACGTCGCCAACCCGGACAAGCTGGGGGCCGTCGGCACGGGGGCGCCGTACTCCCTGGGGACGCGGTGAGCCGGACGCGGTGAGCCGGTCACGGTGACGGATCACGAGCCCTTCGCGGACCCGAAGCTCAAGTCCTGGAGTCCGAGCGCTCTTTCAGAGGAAAGGGAGGCGGGATTGTTCCCACCCACCCACCCTGCCTGCACAGTTGACCGAATGTGACCGACTTGCCACGGACGGTGGCTACGCTCTAGCGTGCCAAATCCCTAGAACAAGACGACCCCCGCCGGTGAGCCAACACCTGACAGGGGTCTGACCAACGAGATCGGACAAACGATCTGATGGCTGTCGACCAGTTTAGTGCTGCCCCCCGCGCCCCCTACGTGCCCCCGCACCCGATGGCGAACCCCGGTTACGGCAAGCGGTCCGCCCCGGACCAGCGCCCGCGCGGTGAGCGCGACTTCGCGCATCTCCCGCCCCGTGAGGCCGCCGTCGCCGCCTACATCGACCGGCTGCCGGACGGCTCCGACGTCTCCGTGAAGACACTGGCCAGGTGGCTCCCGTACGGCCAGTGCGCCCTGCGGACCGCGCTCAACAGGCTCCAGGCGGCCGGGCACCTGCGCCGGGGCCGCGAGTGCGTCACCACCGACGACGTCATGCTCTGGGTGACCCGGACCTTCTTCTCCCGGACCGCGCGCGACGACGCCTGGTGGGCGGCGTTCACACGGGGCGACGTACCGCAGGAGGAGCCGCAACGGCCCACCCGCAGCCGGGCCTTCGTCCTGCTGGCCGCCCTGGGGCGTACGGCGCCCGCGCTGACCCTGTCGGCCGCCGAGTGCGCGAGCCTGGAGCCGCAGGTCGGCGAGTGGTTCGCGCGGGGCGCCACCGAGGCCGAGTTGCTGCACGCCCTGACCGACGGGCTCCCCGTGCCGGTCCATCACGCGGCCTCGCTGCTCCGCAGGCGGCTCACCGACAAGCTGCCCCCGCCCCGGCCCGCTCCGGAGCGGCGGGCGGTGCTGCTCAGCCTGGAATGCGGCGAGTGCCGCGCCCCCGGCAGCCCCGAGGCCCTGGCGGGCGGACTCTGCGGGCCGTGCCGGGGCGAGGCGGTGAACGCCCCCACGGGCCCGCCCGGCGCCGTACCCACCGGCGGGGTACAGGAGCGGATGGCCTCGGTCCGCGCGGCCCTGGTCCCACGCTCCGACCGAACGTCCTGGTCACGCGGCCGCCGCTGAGCGCTGGAACCACGGGGCACGGGCCGGGTGCCGAGGTGCGGCAGCCCGGCCCGTACCCCCTCAGGAGCGCGTGATCAGCCCGCGTCGCAGGCCCGGCCGTTCAGCTTGAACGCCCCCGGATCCGGGGCCGGGCCCGAGGCCGAGGTGTTGAAGCCGAAGTCGACCGCCGCACCCGGCGCGAGGGCCTTGTTCCACGACAGCGGTGTGGCGCTGACCGTGCGGCCGGACTGGGCGAACTCCGCACTCCAGGTGTGGCTCAGCCGCTGCTCACCGGAGAACAGCCAGGTCAGCGACCACGGGGAGACCGGCTCCGAGCCGGTGTTCCGGACGCGGACCGTCACCGTCGAGCCGCTGTTCCACGGGTGCGAGGAGTACGTGACCTCGCACGCGCGGGCCGGGGCCGCCTGCCCGCCGGCGCCCGCGTCGTCCAGGTAGGAGGCGATGAAGGCCAGCGGGGCGTTCCAGTTGACGGTGATCTCGTTGGTCGACCAGGAGCCGATGTCGTCGATGTAGCACATGGCCGGGGCGCAGCCGCTGAGCTTCTCCGCCGCCACCGGGTCGCCGGAGGCGATCGCGGTCAGGTTGGGCCCGCCCGCGAGGGAACCGGGTGCCGGGTTCGGCAGCGAGGCGTCGTACTGGTGCGCCCAGAAGCGGTGGTGCTGGTTGTGCGAGTTCCGCTCGCCGTAGCCGGTGACGTACGACTGGTTGAGCGGGTTGCGGCCGAGGAGGTAGTCGGCGCCGCTCAGCACCGCGTCCTGGTAGGCGGCCCTGCCGGTCAGGTCGTGGGCCGTGGCCAGCACGATCATGTTGTTGAGGACCTGGCTGTTGGACCCCCAGACGTAGTCCTGGTCCTTGGGCGCGTACGGCAGCCCGTACGCCTGGCTGCGGGACTGCTCGGCGTAACGGTCGGCGGCCGTGGTGACGACCCCGCGGACCTCACCGAGCTGGTCCGCCGTCAGGCCGTTCGGCACGGTGGCCAGCGTGAGCACGCCGAGTCCGCCGGTGGAGCCCCAGGAGATGCCGCCGCCCGCCGGGAAGACCGCGTCCGCGTCACCGTGCAGGTCGGAGGAGAGCACCGCCTGGCGGTAGGTGTCCTTGCCCGTCGTGGTGAACAGCTCGGCCGCCGCCCAGTAGAACTCGTCCGAGACGTCGTTGTCGCTGTACGCGCCGCCGCCGGTGCCGTCGGCCGGGTCGGCGAGGACGTCCGGGTGCTGCTTCGCCGCGGCCCACGCGGTCTCGGCGGCCGTCAGGCAGCGGTCCGCGAAGTCCTGGTCGAAGGGGGCGTAGAGCCGGGCGCACTGGGCGGCGGTGGCCGCGAGATTCAGCGTGGCCGCCGTCGACGGCGGGTGCAGCTCACGCTGCTGGGGGTCGAGGTGCGGCTTCATCGGAAGCCCGGTCCACGCGGCGTCGTGCATCTTGTGGTGCACCATCCCCGCCAGCGGTTCACCGGCCGGGACCTGCATCTTGATCAGGAAGTCCATCTCCCAGCGCGCCTCGTCCAGGATGTCCGGCACCCCGTTGTCCCGCTCGGGCACCCGCAGTTCACCGTCACCGAGCTCCGCCGACTCGGCGTCCGGCGCGGTCAGGGTGCGCTCGTACGTGGACATCAGCTGGGCCACCGAGATGCCGCCGTTGACCACGTACTTCCCGTGGTCGCCCGCGTCGTACCAGCCGCCCGACACATCCAGCCGGTAGTCGCAGACACCCGGCTGGCACGGGACGTCCGTGTCGCCCTTGTTGGGCGCGACACCGATGTGACCGGCCGGGCGCGCGTACTCCTCGCCGACGAGGTCCGCGTCGATCTCGATGCCGCTGCGGTTGTGGTAGAAGTACGCCAGCGCGTCGGAGCGGAGCCCGTCGTACAGGTCGTCGCCGATCGCGAACGGCTCGCTCACCTCGCCGTCGACCTCCACGGTGTATCCGTCGCCCACCGTGGTGAGCTCACCGAAGTCGAAGGTGTGGACCCGCTGGAGCGAACTGGGGTCCTCGCCCTGCGGGACGGTCCTGCCGGTCGCGGCCGTCGTGCCGTCCCCGGCCTTCACCGTCCAGGTCAGCGGCTCATCGGCATCGGTGACCACGGTGCCGCCCTTGGGGCCGTGGGGCAGATACCCGACCTGGTTGACGCGTACGGGCGACCCGGTGTCCGGTACGTACACGGGCGGCTCGGCACCGCCGCGCAGCGACACGTCGTCCAGACAGAAGGCCGTCGCCTTCTCACCGCCGCCGATCTGCAACTGCACCGACGCGGCCGGCAGATCCACCGAGGCGGTGAAGGTGCGGGTCACCTGTGTGGCCTCCGCGCCCACGGGGTCCGCGGAGGAGAGCACCGTCGTGTACGGCTCCGCCGCCTCCTGGACCCGGGTCTGGACGGTCAGCGGCACGGTCGAACTGGCCGCGTACGACAGCTCGTAGGTCTCGCCCGCCACGATCGGGACGTCGTTCTGGCCGACGATGACGTCCCAGGCGTTGGACGTGCCGGCGGGCACCTCCGTGCACAGCCGGCCGTCCGACACGGCCGCCGTGGCGTTCGGCGTCCACCACCACGAGGCGGTACCGGCCGCGAAATCGCCATTGGTGATCTGCTCGGGCCCGGGTTCGGCACCGTCGGCCAGAGCCGTGCCGGGCGACGCCAGGGCCGCCGCGAACAGTAACGCGACGGCTGACGTCCCGAACGCGCGCCGCCCGTGACGGGGACGGCGGCGCGTGGGCCGTGCGGAGAGTGGTGAGGCATGCACCGGGAGGGCCTTTCGTCGACAGCGGCGGAGGACGGGCACCCCCACATGGGAGCGCTCCCATGCAGTGTGCGGGTGGAACGCGCGAACCGCCAGGGGCATGACAGAACTTCAGCTTCAGGGGCGCGGGAGGCCGGGGTTGCCGGGAGGATCGCCTTGCGTCCGGGTCCTGACGCGCACGCACGACGACGCCGGCCCCCGGGAACGGATCCCGGGGGCCGGCGTCGCACGGATACTGCGGGTACTGCGGGTACTGCCTGGAGCTTCCGATCCGAGGATCAGAAGTCCATGTCACCGCCCGGCATGCCGCCCGGAGCGGCCGCGGCGGCCTTCTCCGGCTTGTCGGCGATGACGGCCTCGGTGGTGAGGAAGAGCGCGGCGATGGACGCGGCGTTCTGCAGGGCGGAGCGCGTGACCTTCGCCGGGTCGATGATGCCCTCGGCGATCATGTCGACGTACTCGCCGGACGCGGCGTTGAGGCCGTGACCGATCGGCAGGTTGCGCACCTTCTCGACGATGACGCCACCCTCGAGACCACCGTTGACGGCGATCTGCTTGAGCGGGGCCTCCAGCGCGAGCTTCACGGCGTTGGCGCCCGTGGCCTCGTCACCGGTCAGGTCGAGCTTCTCGAAGACGGCCGAGGCCTGGAGCAGAGCCACGCCACCACCGGCGACGATGCCCTCCTCGACGGCGGCCTTGGCGTTGCGCACCGCGTCCTCGATGCGGTGCTTGCGCTCCTTGAGCTCCACCTCGGTGGCGGCGCCGGCCTTGATGACGGCCACGCCGCCGGCCAGCTTCGCGAGGCGCTCCTGGAGCTTCTCGCGGTCGTAGTCCGAGTCGGAGTTCTCGATCTCGGCGCGGATCTGCTTGACGCGGCCCTGAACCTGGTCGCTGTCGCCGCCACCGTCGACGATGGTCGTCTCGTCCTTGGTGATGACGACCTTGCGGGCGGTGCCGAGCAGGTCGAGACCGGCGTTCTCCAGCTTGAGGCCGACCTCCTCGGAGATGACGGTGCCACCGGTGAGGATGGCGATGTCGCCGAGCATGGCCTTGCGGCGGTCACCGAAGCCCGGGGCCTTGACGGCGACGGACTTGAAGGTGCCACGGATCTTGTTGACGACCAGCGTCGACAGCGCCTCGCCCTCGACGTCCTCCGCGATGATCAGCAGGGGCTTGCCCGACTGCATGACCTTCTCCAGCAGCGGAAGGAGGTCCTTCACGTTGCTGATCTTGGAGTTGACGATCAGGATGTACGGGTCGTCGAACGACGCCTCCATACGCTCCATGTCGGTGGCGAAGTACGCCGAGATGTAGCCCTTGTCGAAGCGCATACCCTCGGTGAGCTCCAGCTCCAGACCGAAGGTCTGGGACTCCTCGACGGTGATGACGCCTTCCTTGCCGACCTTGTCCATCGCCTCGGCGATCTTGGCGCCGATCTCGGTGTCGGCAGCGGAGATGGAGGCCGTCGAAGCGATCTGCTCCTTGGTCTCCACGTCCTTGGCCTGCTCCAGCAGAGCGGCGGAGACGGCCTCGACGGCCTTCTCGATGCCACGCTTCAGAGCCATCGGGTTGGCGCCCGCGGCGACGTTGCGCAGGCCCTCGCGGACGAGCGCCTGGGCGAGAACGGTGGCGGTGGTCGTACCGTCGCCGGCGACGTCGTCCGTCTTCTTGGCGACCTCCTTGACCAGCTCCGCACCGATCTTCTCGTACGGGTCCTCGAGCTCGATCTCCTTGGCGATGGAAACACCATCGTTGGTGATCGTGGGCGCGCCCCACTTCTTCTCGAGGACGACGTTACGGCCCTTGGGGCCGAGGGTGACCTTGACGGCGTCGGCGAGCTGGTTCATCCCGCGCTCGAGACCGCGCCGTGCCTCCTCGTCGAACGCGATGATCTTGGCCATGTGAAGTGGTCCTCCCGGACGAATGGGGTCTCCCCTGCTCGAACGCAGTTGAGAGCTTGGGGAAGGATTTCTCCGGACCGAGAGGCGCCCGCGACGGACGGCCAGCGTGCGCGGTGGCTCCTTGCTCCACCGTGCCTGCGGGCCTCACCGGCCCGGTCCACGTTCTGTCACTCTCACCTGGAGAGTGCTAACGCCAATGATTAGCACTCGACCCCTGCGAGTGCAAGCGTCGCCCTCGGGATGTGGACAACCTCGGGGGTACGCGGACGCGCGTGAGGCCCGTACCCCGGTCCGGGGTGCGGGCCTCACGTGCGTGAGTGGTGTCGTCGGACGACCGCGCCGAGCTCAGCCGACGGCGAGCTTGACCATGTCGGCCTGGGGCCCCTTCTGGCCCTGCGAGATCTCGAATTCAACTCGCTGACCCTCTTCGAGGGTGCGGTACCCGTCCATCTGGATCGCGCTGTAGTGGACGAAAACATCCGCACCACCGTCGACCGCGATGAAGCCGTACCCCTTCTCCGCGTTGAACCACTTGACGGTGCCCTGAGCCATGCCTAACTCCCCTATTACTGGCCCTTGCACGAGCACCGCACTTCGCGGGCCCGGGTCAGAACTCACCCTCCGACAGGAGAGGGTGGCGTGCGCCGGAACGCGTCGACCGCGGCTGAATGTATCTGCCCAACTGCCCTCTGCAACAGGTCAATCGGACGAGAATTCTGGGCACAGGTGATCGCACGCATGGGGAGAATTCAATGGATTCCAGGGCAAGTCGGGCCTGACAAAGGCCACTTATGCCTCAAGAGGCTCACGTACTTTGGCTGCTTCTTGTCGCGGCCGGGCGCATTCTCATATGCGGGGGGCACGGGCAGCTGCGGGGACTTCCCCAACTGTACCGTGCTCAACCATGCAGAATGGCCCCCTCCGCTTCTCTCGCGGAGGGGGCCACGGTGCTCACGCTGCGCAATGCGCGGGATCAGCCTCCGGCGACCGCCGGGATGATCGAGACGCCGGCGCCGTCCGGGGTGACCGCGTCCAGACCGCCCTCGAAGCGCACGTCGTCGTCGTTGACGTACACGTTGACGAAGCGGCGCAGCTTGCCCTGGTCGTCCAGGACGCGGGCGCCGATGCCCGGGTGGTTCTGCTCCAGGGAGGCGATGACCTCGGAGAGGGTCGCGCCCTCCGCCGGGACCTCGGCCTGGCCGCCCGTGTAGGTGCGGAGGATGGTGGGGATACGGACCTTGACGCTCATGTGGGTGCCTTCCTTCGGTCTCGGGTGGTCAGTTGGCGGCGGCGAGGCCCGCGTCGCGGAACGCGTCCAGGCTGGGCCGGATCGTCGCCGACAGGCCGGTCGTGGGGGCGACCGCGTCGAGCGTCTTCAGTCCGTCGCCGGTGTTCAGGACGACGGTGGTGAGGGACGGGTCCAGCAGACCGGAGTCGATCAGCTTCTTCGTCACGCCGACCGTCACCCCGCCCGCGGTCTCCGCGAAGATGCCCTCGGTGCGGGCCAGCAGCTTGATCGCGTCGACGACCTGCTCGTCGTTCACGTCCTCCACGGCGCCGCCGGTGCGCCGGGCGATGTCCAGGACGTACGGGCCGTCGGCCGGGTTGCCGATCGCCAGGGACTTCGCGATGGTGTTCGGCTTCTGCGGGCGCACCACGTCGTGGCCGGCCTTGAAGGCCGTGGAGACCGGGGAGCAGCCCTCGGCCTGGGCACCGAAGATCTTGTACGGCTTGTCCTCGACGAGGCCGAGCTTGATCAGCTCCTGGAGGCCCTTGTCGATCTTCGTCAGCTGCGAGCCGGACGCGATCGGGATGACGATCTGGTCGGGCAGCTGCCAGCCGAGCTGCTCGCAGATCTCGTACGCCAGGGTCTTGGAGCCCTCGCCGTAGTACGGCCGGAGGTTGACGTTGACGAAGCCCCAGCCCTCGCCGAGCGGGTCGCCGATGAGCTCCGAGCAGAAGCGGTTGACGTCGTCGTAATTGCCCTCGATGCCGACCAGCTCGCCGCCGTACACCGCGGCCATGACGACCTTGCCCTGCTCCAGGTCGTGCGGGATGAACACGCAGGACCGGAAGCCGGCGCGGGCTGCGGCGGCGCCCACCGCACCGGCGAGGTTGCCGGTGGAGGAGCAGGAGAGGGTGGTGAATCCGAAGGCGCGGGCGGCCTCGACGGCGATCGCGACGACACGGTCCTTGAAGGAGTGCGTCGGGTTGCCGGAGTCGTCCTTGACGTACAGACCGCCGGTCACGCCCAGCTCGCGGGCCAGGTTGTCGGCCTTGACCAGCTTGGTGAAACCGGGGTTGATGTTGGGCTTGTCCGCGACATCGGAGGGGACGGGCAGCAGCGGCGCGTAACGCCAGATGTTGTCGGGGCCCTCGGCGATGCGCTTCTTCAGCTCTTCGGGGGAGCCGCTCGGCAGGTCGTACGCCACTTCGAGCGGCCCGAAACAGGACGCGCAGGCGAAAATGGGACCGAGCGCGAAACGCTCGCCGCATTCGCGGCAGGAAAGTGCCGCGGCGGGACCGAGGTCCACGGTGGAAGAATTGGTGTCGGCTGCAACTGTCTGCACGGCCATGATGGCGGAGGCCCTTTCTCCTCATCTTCCTTGCGACGTATTTCGCCACAAGACGGAATTGGCACCTTCCCCACCGTGACCTCGCGGTCGGCAGGAGGGTTGCCGGGACTTCAACGGGCCGTTCCCTCAGTCCCTCTGGATGAGCGCTATGGCGCCGGACCATGGATCCGGGCGTTTATCGGCGGACCGACCCCGACATGCGACGGTCATCCGCGTTGTTCAAGACTGTAACCGAAGCACCGGACGGTTGAGATAGTCGTCCGAACCGCGAGATGGATCACATACAGGGAGTATCGACCGTGCTGGAAGAGGTGGAACGCTGGCTGAGCAGGCGTTCCTGGTCTGCTGCCGACCGCCCGCTGGACCGGCTCACGGCCGCCCGCGCGCGCGATCCGCACCGCTCGCGCGTGAGCGTCGTCCTGCCTGCGCTGAACGAGGAGGAGACGGTCGGCGCGATCGTCGCGGAGATCCGGCGCGAGCTGATGGAGAAGGTCCGGCTCGTCGACGAACTGGTGGTGATCGACTCCGGTTCCACCGACGCCACCGCCGACGCGGCGCGGCGGGCCGGCGCCCGGGTCGTGCACCGGGACGCGATTCTCCCCCGGATCCCCGCCCTGCCCGGCAAGGGCGAGGTGCTGTGGCGCTCGCTGCTCGTCACCAGCGGTGACATCGTCTGCTTCGTCGACGCGGACCTCAAGGACTTCTCCGCGGACTTCGTCTCCGGGATCGTCGGCCCCCTGCTGACCGACCCCGCGGTGCAGTTCGTCAAGGCCATGTACGACCGCCCGCTGGGCGAGGCCGCAGGCCAGGGCGGCCGGGTGACGGAGCTGGTGGCCCGCCCGCTGCTCAATCTGCACTGGCCGATGCTGGCGGGCTTCGTCCAGCCGCTGGGCGGCGAGTACGCGGTGCGGCGCTCCCTCCTGGAGCGGCTCCCCTTCCCCGTCGGTTACGGAGTGGAGCTGGGCCTGCTCGTGGACGCGCTGCACACGGTCGGCCTGGACGCGCTGGCACAGGTCGACGTGGGCGTACGCCGGCACCGCCACCAGGACGGCCAGGCCCTCGGGCGGATGGCCGCCACGATCTACCGGACGGCGCAGCAGCGGCTCTCCCGGGGGCCCCTCGTGCGGCCCGAGATCACCCAGTTCGAGCGGGGGCCCGGCGGATTCGTCCCGCACACCCATGCGGTGGACACCGAGGAGAGGCCGCCGATGCGGGAGATCGCGGAGTACGCGTCACGGAGTGCGGCGTAACGGTTCTTCTGCGCCCGGCCCCACACCCGGCTCCGCGCCCGCCCCACGCCCGGCTCCACAGCCGCTTCACGTTTGGCGGCTTCCCGAACGGGCTAGGTTCGGGTACATGGTCTCCGAGCACGCCGCCCAGGTCCTCGTCGCGTCCAACCGCGGCCCCGTGTCGTACGCACTGCGGGAGGACGGCACGCTCGACTCGAAACGGGGCGGTGGCGGGCTGGTCTCCGGCCTCAGCGCCGTCGACGACAAGCTGTGGGTGTGCGCCGCGCTCAGCGACGGCGACCGCGAGGCGGTCCGGCGCGGGGTCTCCGAGACCGGCGTCCGGATGCTCGACATCGACGCCGGGGTGCACGCCGACGCGTACAACGGCATCGCGAACTCGGTGCTCTGGTTCGTCCACCACATGATCTACCAGACGCCGGTGGAGCCCGTCTTCGACGCGGAGTTCCGCCGGCAGTGGGCCTCCTACGAGGCGTACAACCGGGCCTTCGCGGAGGCGCTCGCCGAGGAGGCGGGCGAGGGCGCCTCGGTCCTGGTGCAGGACTACCACCTCTCGCTGGTCCCGGGCATGCTCCGCGAGCTCCGCCCCGACCTGCGGATCGGGCACTTCTCGCACACCCCCTGGGCACCCGTCGACTACTTCCGGCTGCTGCCCGACGACATCGGCGAGCAGCTCCTCGACGGCATCCTGGGCGCCGACCGCGCCGCGTTCCTGACCCGCCGCTGGGCGGACGCCTTCATCGGCTGCTGCACGGAGATCCTCGGCGGCACCGGCCGCACCCGGATCGGGGTGCACGGGCTGGGCGCCGACGCGGACTTCCTGCGCCGCCGCTCCCGCGAGGCGGACGTGGACGAGCGCATGGAGATCCTGCGGGACCAGGTGGGCGCGGACCGGCGCACGATCGTGCGGGTGGACCGCACGGAGCTCTCCAAGAACATCGTCCGCGGCATGCACGCCTACCGCGCGCTGCTGGAGGAGCGCCCCGAATGGCGCGAACGCGTGGTGCACATCGCCTTCGCCTACCCCTCGCGACAGGACCTCGCGGTCTACCGCGACTACACGGCGGAGGTCCAGCGGGTCGCCGACGCCATCAACGCGGAGTACGGCACGGAGGGCTGGACCCCGGTCCTGCTCCACGTCGACGACGACTTCGCCCGCTCCCTGGCCGCGTACCGGCTGGCGGACGTGGCCCTGGTCAACCCGATCCGCGACGGCATGAACCTGGTCGCCAAGGAGGTCCCGGTCGTCTCGGACCACGGCTGCGCGCTGGTGCTCTCCCGGGAGGCGGGGGCGTACGAGGAGCTGGGCGAGGACGCGATCGTGGTCAACCCGTACGACGTGTCGGCCACGGCGGCGGCGCTGCACGAGGCGCTCACGATGGACCCCGACGAGCGGGGCGCCCGCTCGAAGCGACTGGCCGCCGCGGCGACCGCGCTGCCGCCCCAGCAGTGGTTCCTCGACCAGCTGGACGCGCTGCGGAGCTAGTCCCGTGTGATCCGCCGGGCCAGGGAGTGGAGCAGCTCCGCCACCGCCACCGGGCCCGGCAGCACCAGGTCGGCGCGCTCGGCCAGTTCGGGGACCTCGGTGCCGCTGCACACGAGCAGGCCCTTGATCCCCCGGGCGCGGAGCTTCTCGACGGCGGCGTACGCGGCGAGGTCCCCGAGGTCGTCTCCGGCGTACAGCACGGCCTCGGCGCCGGTCTCCTTCACGTACTCCTCCAGCGCCACGCCCTTGTCCACGCCCGGCGGGCGCAGCTCCAGGACGAGGCGGCCCGGCTCGACGATCAGCCCGTGGCGGGCGGCGAGATCCCCGAGGGGCCCGCGCAGGGCCTCGAAGGCGCCCTGCGGGTCGGCGGCGCGGCGGGTGTGCACGGCGACCGCGCGGCCCTTCTCCTCGATCCAGGCCCCGTCACCGACGCCGGTCCCCGCCAGCACGGCGGGCAGCTCCGCCAGGGCACCCTCGACGCCGGGGTCCGGGGCGGGGGCGTGCACGGTGGCGGTGACGGCGTCCCAGCGCTCGGCGCCGTAGTGCCCGAGGACGACGAGGTGATCCAGCCCCGCCGCCCCGGCGAAGCCGCCGTACCGCACGGCCGTGTCGGCGGGCCGCCCGGTGATCACGGCGACCGCGGCGACCTGCGGGGCGAGCGCGGAGAGCGCCGGGAGGACGTCGGGGTGCGCCCGGGACTGCTCCGGGTCCGGGACGATGTCGGCGAGCGTGCCGTCGAAGTCCAACGCGACGACCGCCCGGCCGGGCCGCTCGACCAGCGCGGCGAGGCCGTCACGGCCGGCCCGGGTGGACGGGGTCGGAAGGGGATGCACCGAATTACCCATCCCCCGACCCTATCGGCGCGACCGCTCACCGTCCGGCGCTACAGGGCCGAATCAAGCCCCGCCGGCGATTGAGGCGCGGGGTCCGGGGCGGAGCCCCGGGACGGGCCCGGCCCGAGACCGGCTCCGCCCTCAGCGCCGCCCCCGCCGCGCCTCCCGAACCCTCCGCAGCCGGTTCACCGTCACCGGGTCCGCCTCCAGCGCCCGCCGGTCGTCCAGCAGCGCGTTGAGCAACTGGTAGTAGCGGACCGGCGAGATCCCCAGCTCCTCCCGGACCGCCCGCTCCTTCGCCCCGGGCCCCGCCCAGGAACGCCGCTCCAGGGCCAGCACCGCCCGCTCCTGCCCCGAGAGCGGGACAACGGAGGCCCCGGAGGCCCCGGAGGCACCAGAGCCCTGCGGCCCCCCAGCCTCGGCGGACTCGGAAGAACCGGAAGGATCGGAACGGTCGGCGGTCATATCAACCAACCTACCTACTCCGCGCTCTCCGCCTGCCGGGCCTGAGACGCGATCTCCACGAGCACACTCTCCGGACTGCCCCCCGGCTCGACCGCCGAACCGATCTTCTCCTTGATCGACTCACTGGCCTGCGCCCACGACGTCTTGCCGAACGGGTACAGCTGCGAGTTCGGCAGCGCCGAGAGGAACTCGTGCAGCGACTTGTGCTTGTTGTCCGCCTCCATCGCGGCGGACGCACTGCTGGTCACCGGCAGCAGGTCGTACTGGTCGGCGAAGGCCAGCACGTTCTCGTCCCTGTAGGCGAAGTCGAGGAACTTGCCTATCTCCGCCCGGTGGCCGTTCTGCTTGAAGCCCATCATCCAGTCGGCCACACCCATCGAGCCGTTGGTCGGCCCGTCGATCCCGGGCAGCGGGACCATGCCGACGTCGACGCCCTTCTTCTCGGCCTCCTGCATCAGCGTCGGGTGCCCGTTGAGCATGCCCACCTCGCCCTTGGTGAACGCCTCGAAGGCCTTCGCCCGGTCGAGCTTCCCCGGGGCGACGGGCCCGGTGAGCCCCTTGCCGACGAGGTCCTTCTTCAGCCACTGGAAGGTCGCGATGTTGGCCGGGGAGTCGATGTCGTAGTTGCCGACGTCGTCCGTGTAGCCGCCGCCCCCGCTGAGCAGCCACATCAGGGTCTCGGCCTGGGACTCCTCCGGGCCGAGCGGCAGGGCGAAGGGGTAGGTCACGCCACGCTGCTTGAGCGCGGTGGCGTCGCTCTGGATGTCGTCCCAGGTCTGCGGGGCGCCGAGGCCCGCCTTGGCGAACAGGCCCTTGTTGTAGAAGAGGAGCCGCGTGCTGGCCACGAACGGAAGGCCGTACAGACTGCCGTCGACCTCACCCGCGTCGGTCAGCGAGGGCAAGAAGTTGGACGTCGTACGGATGGCTGTCGTCTCGTCGGCGGTGTACAGCTTGTCCGCCTTGGCGTAGTCGGCGTACGCCCCGATCTGGGCGATGTCGGGGGCGTTCCCGGCCTTCACCATCTCGGCGACCTTGCGGTCGACGTCCTTCCAGGAGTAGACGCTGACCTCGACCTTGATGTCGGGGTTGGCCTTCTCGAACTTCCCGGCGACGTCGTCCCAGTACTTCTGGGAGCTGTTCTCCGCGCCCGTACCGTAGTCGGCCGCGACGAGCCGCAGCGTGACGTCGCCTCCGGCGTCCGAACCACACCCCGACAACGTCGCCGTCATACCGAGTGCGGCCACCACCGCGGTCAGACCCACATAGCGCCGCTGCACAGCCTTGCCCATCCCCTACATCATTCGACGCGGACGCCGCCGCTCGGCGACGAACCCGCGATCCTGCCTCACGTACGCACGGAGGTCTACACCACCGGTGTATCGATTCGGCAATCTAGCAGGGCCGTTTTGTATGGGTGCGCAACAAACCACGATAGTGGACTAGACCTTTTAGGGGTCGGCGGGCGAAACTGTCTCCGTGAGACACGTCATCGCCCTCGATGTGGGCGGCACAGGAATGAAGGCCGCCCTGGTCGGGGCCGACGGCGCGCTGCTCCATGAGGCGCGCCGGGCCACCGGCAGGGAGCGCGGTGCGGACGCCGTCGTGGAGAGCATCCTGGGCTTCGCCGAGGATCTGTACGCGTACGGCGAGGAGCACTTCGGCGAAGGCGCGGTCGCCGCGGGCGTCGCCGTCCCCGGCATCGTCGACGCGGAACGCGGCATCGCCGTCTACGCCGCCAACCTGGGCTGGCGCGACGTACCCCTGCGCAAGCTGCTCGGCGAGCGGCTCGGCGGCATACCGGTCGCGCTCGGCCACGACGTACGGACCGGCGGTCTCGCCGAGGGACGGATCGGCGCGGGCCGGGGAGCGGACCGCTTCCTGTTCGTGCCGCTGGGCACCGGGATCGCCGGGGCCATCGGCATCGCCGGCACCATCGAGGCGGGCGCCCACGGCTACGCGGGCGAGATCGGCCACATCGTGGTCCGGCCGGACGGCCCGGACTGCGGCTGCGGCCAGCGCGGCTGCCTGGAGACCCTCGCCTCGGCCGCCGCCGTGTCCCGGGCCTGGGCCGCCGCCTCCGGCGACCCCGACGCCGACGCCGCGGACTGCGCGAAGGCCGTCACCACCGGCGATCCGGCTGCCCTGCGCGTATGGCAGGACGCCGTCGACGCGCTCGCCGCGGGGCTGGTCACCGCGCTCACCCTGCTGGACCCCCGCACGCTCATCATCGGTGGCGGTCTCGCCGAGGCGGGGGAAACCTTGTTCACACCACTGCGTGCGGCTGTCGAGGAACGGGTCACGTTCCAGAAGCTGCCTCACATCGTCCCGGCGGCCCTCGGGGACACCGCCGGATGCCTGGGCGCAGGGCTGCTCGCCTGGGATCTACTCTCCACGGAGGTATCCGCCTGATGGCCGGACGCGCAGACAGCACCGTTCTCACAGGTGCCCGGGTGGTGCTCCCCACCGGCACCGTCGAGAACGGCCGGGTGATCGTCGAAGGCGCCCGGATCGCCGGCAGCACGCGGGAGGACACCCCGACCCTCGACCTCCCGGGCCACTGGGTGGTCCCCGGATTCGTCGACATGCACAACCACGGCGGCGGCGGCGCGTCCTTCGCCACCGGGACCGCCGAGGACGCCCTGACGGCGGTGCGGGCGCACCGCGCACACGGCACGACGACCTCCGTCGCCTCGACCGTCACCGGCGACATGGACTTCCTGGCGCGCCAGGCAGGCATGCTCTCCGAGCTGGTCGAACAGGGCGAGCTCGCCGGCGTCCACTTCGAGGGCCCCTTCATCTCCCCGTGCCGCAAGGGCGCCCACAGCGAGGGACTGCTCCGCGATCCCGACCCCGCCGAGGTCCGCAAGCTCCTCGACGCGGCACGCGGCACCGCGAAGATGGTCACGCTCGCCACCGAACTCCCGGGCGGCATCGAGTCCGTACGGCTGCTCGCCGAGCACGGGGTGATCGCCGCCGTCGGCCACACGGACGCGACGTACGAGCAGACCGTCGAGGCCATCGACGCGGGCGCCACCGTCGCCACGCACCTCTACAACGCGATGCCCCCCATCGGCCACCGCGCCCCGGGGCCGATCGCGGCGCTCCTGGAGGACGAGCGGGTCACCGTCGAGCTGATCAACGACGGGACGCATCTGCACCCCGCCGCCCTGGAGCTCGCCTACCACCACGCGGGCGCCGACCGGGTCGCCCTGATCACCGACGCCATGGACGCGGCCGGCGCGGAGGACGGCTTCTACGAGCTCGGCCCGCTCGCCGTCGAGGTCAGGGACGGGGTCGCACGGCTCGTGGAGGGCGGCTCGATCGCGGGCTCCACCCTCACCCTGGACACCGCGTTCCGCAGGGCCGTGACCATCGACCGGATCTCCGTCGACGACGTCGTACGGTCCATCTCCGCCAACCCGGCCCGGCTCCTCGGCGTGTACGACAGGGTCGGCTCGCTGGAACCGGGCAAGGACGCCGACCTGGTCGTCCTGGACGCGGACTTCGCGCTCAAGGGCGTCATGCGCCGCGGCGAGTGGATCGTGGAGCCCCCGCTCGGCTGACCGGCGGACCCGCGGAACAGACGGGCGGTTGAACACGTAACGAAGAGACGGCGGTTGTCCCGGAAACCTGGGACGACCGCCGCCTCTTTGGCATGATCACCAAGGACAGCGCCGCGGGGAGACGGCGCGTGGGAACGGACGACAAGGAACCGGGGGCCGGTACAGGTGATACTGACCGTCACGTTGAACACGGCACTCGACCTGACCTACGGCGTCCCCGCCCTCGTCCCGCACACCAGCCACCGCGTCCACGAGGTCACCGAACGCCCCGGCGGCAAAGGCGTCAACGTGGCCCGGGTGCTCGCCGCCCTCGGCCACGACACCGTGATCACCGGCTTCGCCGGCGGCCCCACCGGAGAGGTCCTGCGCGCACTCATCGGCGCACTCCCCCACCGCCCCACCGACGCGCTCGTCACCGTCGCCGGGAACACCCGCCGCACCCTCGCCGTCGTCGACCGCACCAGCGGGGACACCACCCAGCTCAACGAACCGGGCCCGTACATAGGCTCCGGCGAGTGGACGGCCTTCCTCGGCACGTTCCGGGAGCTGCTCCCCGGGGCCGACGCCGTCGCCCTCTGCGGCAGCCTGCCCCCCGGCATCCACGTCGGCGCGTACGCGGAACTCGTACGACTCGCCCGCGCCGCCGGCGTGCCCGTCCTCCTGGACACCAGCGGCGAACCCCTGCGCCGGGGCATCGCCGCCCGCCCCGACCTGATCAAGCCGAACGCCGACGAACTGGCCCAGCTCACCGGCGCCCGCGAACCCCTGCGCGCCACCCGCGACGCCCGCCGCCGGGGTGCGCACAGCGTCGTCGCCTCCCTCGGCCCGGACGGGCTCCTCGCCGTCACCCCCGACGGCATCTGGCGGGCCGCCCCGCCCTCCGCCGTACGCGGCAACCCGACGGGTGCGGGCGACTCCGCCGTGGCCGGACTGCTGTCCGCCCTCGCCGAAGGGCTGGGCTGGCAGGACAGGCTGACCCGCGCGGTGGCTCTGTCCGCGGCGACCGTACTGGCCCCGGTGGCCGGGGAGTTCGACCGCGCGGCCTACGAGGAACTGCTGCCCCGCGTCACCGTCGAACAGCACGCACCCGCCGCCTGAACGACCCCGGGAACGACCGCGTCCCGGCTCGCGCGGGGCGCTGACCGGGACGACGGTGGTGCTGGTTCCTGAACGGGCGGCGGATCAGTTCTTGACGTGACCCGACTTCAGCGACAGCTGGTCGAGGTTGGCGTCGCAGGAGTCACCCTCGTTGCACGAGAGCATCAGCGAGTTCGACCCCTTCTTCAGCTGGACCCAGGCGTACGTCCGCGTCCAGCCCTTCTCCAGATCGCCCTCCGCGGCCTGCGCGAAGTTCTTCATGTTGATGGAGCGGGGGTCCTCGTCGTTGACCGTGAGGGACGTCTTGGCGTCCTTGCCCGGCACGCCGTACGTCACGAACAGCGTGTACTCGCCGCTTTCCGGCACATCGACCGTCCAGGTGGCCGACCGGCCGACCTCGTTGAGGCTGATGTACTGGCCGTTCGCGCTCTTGGCACCCTTGACCGTGTTGTCCAGGGACGCCGTGCCCCCGAGCGTCAGCGTCGCCGCGTCCTGCTCGGGCAGGTCCACGGGCTCCTGGGACGCCTCGGCCGACTTCTCCGGCTTCGGGGAGTCCTCGACCTCGTCGGCCGGACCCGCCGACGACCCGGCCTCGTCCTTCTTGCCGTCGCTGTCGTCGCCCGTCATCAGGGCGGCACCGATCCCGATCAGCACGACCGCGACCACCGCGACGGCCGCGATCAGCAGCGCCTTGGTGTTGGGGCCACCACGGCCGGGACCGGCGTTCCTGCCGTCGCCGCCGCCGTACCCACCGGACTGGCTCTGCGTCGTGGGCGCGCCCCCGGGGTACGTCTCGGGCGCCGCGTACTGCGCGTTCGGCTGGCCGTACTGCCCGTTGGGCTGACCGTACTGCGGCGGGGCCTGCTGGCCGTACGCCTGCTGCTGCGGGACCTGACCGTACTGCCGCTCGCCGACCGCCCGCACCTGGTTGTACGACGTTCTGGGCACACCGCGCTGTGCCGCCGGACCGGGGTAGCCGTAGCCACCCTGCCCGGGCGGCTGTGCGCCCGCCGCCTGCCCGTCCGCGTACAGATAGCCGAACGGATCGTCGTCCTCGGGCTTGCTCGCGCCGTTGTTTCCGGCCGTCATCCCTGGGTCACTCCTCACCATGTCGCCAGCCGTCGCCGACCGGCCGAGCCTACCCCGAACGGAGCACGCGTCGAATTGCCCTCGGTCCCCCGGAAAACCGGGCGGTGTACGGGGAATGCCAGGGCGTGAACGTCAGCCGGCTCTGCGGTGAACCTTCGACCGGGACCGCTTCTCCACGTACATCCGCTGGTCGGCGGAGTGCAGGACCTCTTCCTCGGTCATGCCGCACTCGGCCCAGCCGATACCGAAACTCGCCCCGACCCTGACTGCCCGGCCGTCCACCCGGATGGGCGGAATGATGGCGTTACGCAAGCGTACGGCCAGATCTGCCGCATCTGCCGCCCCGAGGCCGTCCGCGAGGACGACGAATTCGTCACCCCCGAGCCGCGCGACCGTGTCACCGTCCCGTACGCAGGTCGTGAGCCGCCGGGCGACCTCGATGAGAACTGCGTCACCCGCGTGGTGCCCGAAGCGGTCGTTGATGGACTTGAAGCCGTCCAGATCGCAGAACAGCACCGCGAGACCCTTGGTCCCGTCGTCGCGCTCGGGGTCGGGCGCCACGCTGTGCACATGGTGGTCGTAGGGGCCGACGCCCGGCGCGACCTCACCCTCGTAGCCGTCCGCGCGATAGCCGTGCGCCGCGCTGTCCATGTCGCCGTAGGCCGCGTCCAGCGCCTCGATGGCGCTGGAGGTGACCGAGTGAGGCCTCTCACACAGCCGCGCGCCGAGCCGGGAGCGCAGCTCGGCGCTGTTGGGCAGACCGGTGAGCGCGTCGTGCGAGGCCCGGTGGGCGAGATTCAGCTCGTTGCGCTTGCGCTCCTCGATGTCCTCGACATGGGTGAGCAGGAAGCGCGGGCCGTCGGTGGTGTCCGCGACGACGGAGTTGCGCAGCGAGACCCAGAGGTACGTGCCGTCCCTGCGCCCGAGCCGCAGCTCCGCCCGCCCGCCCTCGGCGGACGTACGGAGCAGGGTGCCGATGTCCTCGGGGTGGACGAGGTCGGCGAAGGAGTAGCGGCGCAGGACGGAGGCGGGGCGCCCCAGGAGGCGGCAGAGCGCGTCGTTGGTCCGCAGCAGCCTGCCGTGCTGGTCACCGCCCATCTCCGCGATGGCCATGCCGCTCGGGGCGTACTCGAAGGCCTGACGGAAGGATTCCTCGCTGGCCCGCAGCGCCTGCTGCTCGCGCTCCAGCCGGACCAGGGCGCGCTGCATGTTTGCTCGGAGGCGGGCGTTACTGATCGCAATGGCCGCCTGGGAGGCGTACATCTGGAGGGCCTCACGGCCCCAGGCGCCGGGACGGCGGCCGTTGCGCGGCCTGTCGACCGAGATGACCCCCAGGAGGTCCAGACCTCCGCCGGAGGCGTACATGGGGGCGTAGAGGCGGTCCAGGGGGTGCCACTCGTCCTCGAAGCGGGGCTCCGGCCCCTCGGTGTGCCACTGCGGTACGTCGTCGTCGAGGAGCACCCAGCCCTCGGTGTGGGGTATGAAGCGGAGCTCGTCCCAGGCCTCGCCCATCGAGAGCCTGCGCTCCCAGGACTCGCGGGAGCCGACGCGGCCGGTGATCAGGGCTTCGGCCGCGCTGTTGCCGGCGAACGCGGCGACCACCAGATCGCCGTCGGGGCGGACGAGGTTCACGCAGCCCAGTTCGTAGCCGAGACCGGCCACGATGCCGTCGGCGACCGACTGCAGCGTGTCCGCCAGGCTCCGCGCCGTGTTGAGATCAGCGACGGCCTGGTGCAACTGCCGCATGGTCGCAAGACGGACATACGGCTCCGACTCGGCCTCCATTGCTCGCACTCCCCGAGACCTCGACAGCAACTCCAGGTTTCATATCGACGTACTTGTTGCACTGTCACGGCCACTGAATCACAGTGAGCTGTGCACCCGGTACACAGGGTCAACAAATATTGCTCTCTGTGACTCAAGTCACAACAGATGGTAAAGACCTTTAGTGGTGCCTCCCGGGACGTCTGTTCTTTATCGAACGCAAATCGGCACACCCGGGGCTCAGGTCCTAGGACCTGACTGGTCCCCTGGCCCGATGCGGCGGCGCGCGCGGCGGCACTAGCGTTCCCCGTGTGCTGCAGAAGACTCCCCCCGCCCCGCGCCCCGAAGCCGTCCCCCATGCTGAAGGGGTGAGCAACGACGAATTCCGTGCCGCCCTGTCCCGTCTCGCGGCGGGCGTGGTGCTGATCACCGCCCAGGAGCCCCCGCTGGACGAGGACGGGCTGGGCGAGGACGTCGGGATGACGGCGACCGCCTTCATGTCGGTGTCCCTGGATCCGCCGCTGGTCATGGTGAGCGTGCGCAACGACTCACGCATGGACGACCTGCTGGCCGAACAGCCCCGGTGGGCGGTGTCGGTGCTCGCGGAGAGCCAGCGGCAGGTCGCCGGGCGGTTCTCCATGAAGGGGCGGATCAGCGACCGGCTGCTGTTCGCGGACCTCCCCTGCGTACGGGGCGAGGCCACCGGGGCGCTCCTCGTGGACGGGGCGCTGGCCACCCTGGAGTGCGACACGGAGCAGCGCGTCCGGGCCGGGGACCACACGCTGGTGATCGGGCGGGTGCTGACGGCGTCGCTGCCGAGCGCGGAGGGCGAGCCGCTGACGTACTTCAAGGGCCGCTACCGGCACCTGGCCTGACCGCCCGGACCTGCCTGCGCGGCGGGTCGGGGCGGGACCGTCCTGCGGCCGACCCGTGGGGGGGGGGCGGGGCCGTCCCGCGTCTACCAGTCGCGGCCCGAGCGCCCGCGCTTCGTGTCGCCGCGCTGCTTCTTCTCGCGCAGCCTGCGTTCGTTGATGCCGCGCGGGATCTTCTTCTTGAGGCGCGGCTTGGGCGGCGGCGCGGTGGCCTCCGCCAGGAGCGCCGCGAGCCGCACGGCGGCCGTCTCGCGGTTGCGCCACTGGGAGCGGTGCTCGGAGGCGCGTACGGACACGACGCCGCCGACCAGCCGGTTCGCGAGGCGTTCGAGGGCACGGGCCTTCCACACCTCCGGCAGGGACTCGGTCGCCGCGAGGTCGAAGCGGAGCTCCACCTGGGAGTCGCTCGTGTTGACGTGCTGCCCGCCGGGCCCGGAGGACCGCGAGAAACGCCACATGAGTTCGGCCTCCGGCAGGGAGACCGAACCGCGGATGACATAGGGCCCGGACATGACACCCATGTTCCCCGGCCCCCGGCCGGTTCGTCACCTTGTTTTGCGCGCGTTCGTCCAGAAGTTCGGCAAAGAAAGTAAAGCGAGCAGGAACCTCGTGGTCTCTTGTCTGCGTTAGGACGGGTGACGGTAGCTTTCGTGATGGCACGAAGCCCGCACACGACGAGGAAAGGGACTTCCCATGGCTGTAAGCCTGTCCAAGGGCGGCAACGTCTCGCTCACCAAGGAGGCCCCGGGCCTGACCGCCGTCACGGTCGGCCTCGGCTGGGACGTCCGCACCACCACCGGCACCGACTTCGACCTCGACGCCTCGGCGATCGCGGTCGACGCCGCCGGCAAGGTCTTCTCCGACGGCCACTTCGTCTTCTTCAACAACAAGGCGACGCCGGACCAGACCATCGTCCACACCGGTGACAACGTCACGGGCCAGGGCGAGGGCGACGACGAGCAGATCAACGTCAACCTCGCGGGCCTCCCGGCGGAGATCGACAAGATCGTCTTCCCGGTCTCCATCTACGACGCCGAGGCGCGCAGCCAGAACTTCGGCCAGGTGCGGAACGCCTTCATCCGCATCGTCAACCAGGCCGGCGGCACCGAGATCGCCCGCTACGACCTGAGCGAGGACGCCGCCACCGAGACCGCGATGGTCTTCGGCGAGCTCTACCGCAACGGCGCCGAGTGGAAGTTCCGCGCCGTCGGCCAGGGTTACGCCTCCGGCCTGCGCGGCATCGCCCAGGACTTCGGCGTCAACCTCTGACCCGACGCCGCACACGCGCTTCCCCGGGAGCCCCCGCCCGACTCAGGTCGGACGGGGGCTCCCGTGCGTCCTCTTCACATAGCGGACATGAACGAACTCCATTCGGACAAGAACTGGTCAAAAACTTGTGAGGCAATTGTCGGCGTCCCGTCAAAGTCGTTCATTTGGTGGCACGCTCTCCGCTCGTAACCCCCACAGGAACGAGCAACGGAGAAGGCATGACCCCCCACATGAACACCCGTCGCGCCGCCGCCCTGGCCGCAGTTGCCGCGATGGTCGTCGTCGGCGTCCAGACCGGCACGGCAACGGCCGGTTCCCGTACGGCCGATGACACCGCCTCTTCCGCCCGCACCACGGCGGGCGCCGCCGCGCTCGGCGTGAACTCGGCGGCCCAGCGCACCACCGCCCTCAAGGCCGCCCAGACCGGCGCTCCGGCGGCCGCCGAGACCCTCGGGCTCGGCAGCCAGGAGAAGCTGATCGCCCGTGACGTGATCAAGGACGCCCACGGCACCGTCCACACCCGCTACGAGCGCACCTACGCCGGTCTGCCGGTCCTCGGCGGCGACCTCGTCACCCACACCGCCGCCGACGGCACGTCCAAGGGCGTCGACAAGGCCACCGAGGCCCGCATCACCGTGCCCTCCACCCAGCCGAAGCTGAAGGCAGCGGCGAGCGCGCGCACCGTCGTCTGGGCCGGCGAAGGCAAGCCCGTCCTCGCCTTCGAGACCGTCAAGAAGGGTGTTCAGAAGGACGGCACGCCCAGCCGGCTGCACATCATCACGGACGCCACGACCGGCAAGCAGCTGCACAGCTACGAGGCCATCGAGACCGGCACCGGCAACAGCCAGTACAGCGGCGAGGTCACCCTCTCGACCACCAAGGGAGGTTCGGGCTTCGAGCTGACCGACGGCGACCGGGGCGGCCACAAGACGTACGACCTCAACCAGGGCCAGACCGGCACCGGCGACCTCGTCACCGACGCCGACGACACCTGGGGCGACGGCACCGGCGACGACCGCCAGACCGCGGCGGTCGACGCCCACTACGGCGCGGCGACCACCTGGGACTTCTACAAGTCCGAGCTCGGCCGCGACGGGATAGCCGGCGACGGCCGCGCGGCGTACTCCCGCGTCCACTTCGGCACCGGCTACGTCAACGCCTTCTGGGACGACAGCTGCTTCTGCATGACGTACGGCGACGGGGCCGACGACAAGAGCGCGCTCACCGCGATCGACGTCGCCGGCCACGAGATGAGCCACGGCCTGACCGCGGCCACCGCCAACCTCGACTACGCGGGCGAGTCCGGCGGCCTCAACGAGGCGACCAGCGACATCTTCGGCACCTCCGTCGAGTTCTTCGCCGACAACGCCACCGACCCCGGTGACTACCTCATCGGCGAGAAGATCGACATCAACGGCGACGGAACCCCGCTGCGCTACATGGACAAGCCGAGCAAGGACGGCGGCTCGGCGGACTACTGGGACGCCAACGTCGGCGACCTCGACGTCCACTACTCCTCGGGCGTCGCCAACCACTTCTTCTACCTGCTGGCCGAGGGCAGCGGCGCGAAGACCATCGGCGGCGTCGACTACGACTCCCCGACCGCCGACGGCTCCACGGTCACGGGCATCGGCCTCCAGAAGTCCTACCAGATCTGGTACAAGGCGCTCTCCGTCTACATGACGTCGAGCACCGACTACGCGGGCGCCCGCGAGGCGACCGAGAAGGCCGCCACCGACCTGTACGGCGCCGACAGCACCGAACTCGCGGCCGTCCAGGCCGCCTGGACCGGAGTCAACGTCAAGTAACACCACGGAACCACCCCGGGAGCCGGTCCGCACCGCGGACCGGCTCCTTCGTGCTGCCGGGCCCGTGCGGCACCGTCGGGCCTCCCCAGCAGGGCACCTCTCGCCACACCGCGTGTACTTGTATGTTGGTATGCACTTATAAGGAGCAGCACGTACATCGGGCACGACCAGGCAGGCGGGGGCTGGGAATCCATGGCATGGGACGAGTGGGAACAGATCAAATCCACTCAGCGTGAGAACTCGACGACCGGTATGCAGCTCAACCAGCTGCCCGCCGACCAAGGGGGCCCACCCGTGTACGGCCCCTTCGCCCCCTCCTTCGCGTCGTCACCGGCCCAGAAGAAGGCCGCGGCCGAGGCCATCGACGAGCACATCCTCGGAGACACGCGCAGCGCGGGTAAGTGGGCCGACGAGGCCAACAGCGCGGCGGTCAAGGCGTTCGGCCCCAAGGACGCCGACGGCTGGGACACGGCGAGCGCCCTGAAGGCGGCGGACAAAGCCTGGGACGCCTCGGTCCGGGTGCTCTGCAACCGGCTCTCGTCGGAGAGCGCCGCCCTGCGCGAGACCCGGATCCAGTTCCGGTCCAACGATCTCGGCATCGGTACGCAGCTCCGCGGCACCTCGAACATCAACGGGCTCTGAGGGGGAGGCGCCACACCATGCCGAGCTATCACGAAGTCATGACCACGGACCTGTCCGCGCTGACCACCGCCGCCGACAAATGGGAGTCCATGGCCGGGGAACTGGCCGAGGTCGAAGCCGCCTACAGGCGCGACGTGCACGGGATCAGCCTCGGCCCGGCCTGGGTGGGGCAGAGCGCGGAGGCCGCCAACCGCCGCTTCGACATCACCCTCAAGGAGTACTCGGGGGCGCAGACCGAGGCAAAGGCCATCGCGTCGCTGATCAGGGACGCGCACACCCAGTTCGTCGAGCTGCGGGGCAAGGTGAAAACCGCGGTCGCCGAGGCCGTCGCCGCCAAGATGACCGTCTCCGACCAGGGTCAGTGCCGCCTGGACTTCAGCAAGCTGACGGAGGACGAGCGCTTCACCGCCCACCACGATCCCGATCTGCGTACCACCGAGCAGTCGTGGACCGACCACATAGCCAAGGCCGTGCGGGCGGTCGCCGACGCCGACACCGGATTCGCCGTGGCCATGAAGGCGGTGACCAAGGACAGCGACGACCGGGACGGCACCGAGGGCGGCTTCAACCACAAGGCCACCGGCGACATCGAGGGTTACGAGGCGAAGGCCGCCGCCGCGACCGCGATGAAGCTCAACTCGGGCGAGAAGGTGTCCGCCGCGGAACTGGCCGAACTGGAACGCTCGCTGCGCGACAACAGCGGCAACAAGGAGTTCAGCCAGCCCTTCCTCGGGAAGATCGGCGCGGACGGCACGATCAAGCTCGGCAACAAGCTGTTCGACATGGCGGAGCACGACAAGAGCAGCCGCACCCAGCTGCTCGGGATGCAGCGCGAGCTCGCCAACTCCATCGCGAACGCCACGACGAACCCGGAGGGCGCCAAGGAACGCGCCTTCTACGACGAGTTCACCAAGGAACTCAAGGAGAACGGCACCAAGAGCTTCGGTGAGTCGAACAACCCGATCAAGGGCTACTCGGGCTTCGTCGCCGTGATGAACATGGCCGACGAGAAGTTCGACCCCGATTTCATGAGCGAGCTGGGCGACGACATGATCGCCGCCGAGAAGAAGGACAAGGATCTCTTCGTCCAGATCGGCGCCGGCCACGACGGCATCCGGGCCGACGCCATCGACAACCTCCTCGGTGTCATGAGCCGCGACCCCGACACCGCGACCGCCTTCCTCGACCCCGGCGCCGACCCCGACAAGGGCAACGGCAGGCTGGAGTACCTCACCGGGCACGGCGAAGGCACCCGCGAGTGGCCCAAGCTCACGCTCTCCCTCTACCCCAAGGTCGAGGTGGACGACCCGTACGGGCACGCCGGGCTCGGCGCCGCTCTGGAGGCGGCCACCACCGGCCACCCCCCGCTGTCCGAGGGCGAGTCCAACGGCCGCCCCGGCCCGCACAGCCCGGCCCAGGCCCGGGTCATGCAGAACACCATCGAGTTCCTCGACGCCGGGGCCTCGGGCGACGACGTACCGAAGAACATGCACCAGAACCTGGCGAACGCCATCGCCGACTACGCGGCGGACAACCACAACATCCTCGCGGAGAACGACGGCCGCCGGTACGGCAGCCCGGAAGGCAAGGCCGGCGTCTGGCAGGACGGCTCCGACGCGGGGATCACCGTGGGCAAGGACTCACTCATGAGGGTCATGCGCGGGGTGACGGAGGAGGCGGACACCGCCGACCTGCTCTACGCCACCCAGCGGGACTACGCCATGGAACAGCTGGCCAAGGCCCCCGCTGAGGGCGGCGAGGGACAGCTGAACTGGATCAACCCCGCCAGCGACCTCGGCCAGGTCATGGGCGCGATGAACTCCATCGGCTCCGACGTGATCCTCGACCAGCGCGACGACAAGATCGACGAGACCAACGACCAGGCCCGGTACGCCTACCACGCTCTCGGCGCGCCGGTCACCGGCCTGCCGGTCCTGGGCGACACCACGCAACGGCTGATCGACGCGGCGACGTACGAGTGGTCCAAGGACGTCATCTCCGCGGCCGACTCCGCGGCCACGGAGAAGAACTCCCAGCACTTCAACTCGGGCGTCGGCGGCACCTACAGCCTCATCGACGCCTGGGCCGAGGACCGCGGCGTGGACGTCGACGACCCCGACAACAGCAAGCACGACCCGAACTGGGTTGCCTGGCAGGCCATGCGTGACGAAGCCAAGCAGTCGTACTCGGGAGCACGTGGCGACGCCGCGACCTACCTCGGACGGGATTGAGCACAAGTGAGTACGGAAACATCCGGCAAGCGCCGCCGGGCGTGGCTGGTCACGGCCGGCGTCTGCGCGCTGGCCGTGGTGGCCGGCGTGACGGTGGCGACCAACACCAACGTGCTGGGGCCTCGTGACCTGTGCGACGGCCGTCTGAGCAGCGAGGACGCCGGAAAGAGCCTCGACGGCTCCGGCCGGGTGACCGGCAGCACCGACAGCCTCGGAGGCTGCACGGTGGAACAGTCCGGCTGGCTGCCGGGCACCACGGACGCGAAAATCCGGCTGTCGGCCGCCTCTGTCACCCCCGCCCACCCCTTCGGCCGGTCCGAGTGGAAGGCCTCGGGTGCACAGAACATCCTGCCGGGCGAACTACCCGGCGCCTTCGACACGGACGGCAACGGCTGGGTCGCCCTGCCATCCGACTGCGGCCCGATCGGCGCCGCATGGGCCAAGGGCGACCACACGGTCCTGAACGTCGTCACCGAGCGGGGGGACGCCGACCCGGCAGAACTCGCCCGACTGACCCGGGCCACAGCCCGTAAGCTCGCCGCCGATCACGACTGCGCGCCTGCCGACCCAGCTGAGGGGAACGCCTCGGCGGACCTCATCCAGGCGTCCGCTCCCGCCAAGAGCGACCCTGCCACGGTGTGCGGACTGGACGGCTTCGCCCTCGGCGCGGAGGCTCCGGTGGACAGCCCTCTTCGGGAACAGACCTCGGGCTCCCGCGACGACGCCTGGTTCTGCGACCTCTCCCTGCACCGGCCCGCCACCGGGCTGCCCCGGGACGACGACCGGGAGCCGTTCGCCCGGCTCGCGGTCATCCGTAACCCCGAGCTGCTGCCCGCGGCGAAGGAGCGGCGCTTCGACCATGCCGTCTGCGGTGGCAAGGAGACCTACTTCGCGACGGACATCGCCGGTTACGTGTACTCGCCTGACACCACGGAGGAGAAGGCTGCGGCGACCCTGGTCAAGGCGTCCGACGTGCAGAACCGCTTCACCGCCGCCGCCCGCGCAGCACTCGACTGCGACTGACCGGACGGCTGCCGCGCTCGCCGGGCCGGGCGTCAGCGGCCGAGCGCGGCGACGCCCGCCGCGGCGAACTTCTCGTCCAGGTCGCCGCTCGGGGCGCCCGCGACTCCGACGCCCGCCACCGGGGCGCCCTTGGCCTGTACGGGCGTGCCGCCCGCCAGGAACAGGGTGCCGGGGATGTCCTTGAGGTTCGGGGCCTGCTCCAGGCGCTTGGCCAGCTCGGAGGTGGGCGCGTTCCAGGAGACGGCGGTGTACGCCTTCTTCACTGCGGACTCGGGGGACTGCGGGCCCGCGCCGTCGCCGCGCAGGGTGACCACGGTGTTGCCGTCACGGTCGACGACGGCCACCGAGACCCGCTGGTTCTCCTTCTTCGCGGCGTCCAGGGCGGCCTGTGCGGCCTTGGTCGCGGCGGCGACGGTCAGATGGGTGGACTGCTGAAGGTTCCGGTCGGCGGTGTCGGCCTTCACGGCTGCGGCGGGCGCGGCGGCCGGGGTCGACGCGTTCGCGGACATCGCGCCGAAGGTTCCGGCGCCCAGCGCGCCGACGGCGACGGCACCGGTCAGGACACGGGTGCGCAGCGACATCTTCTTCATGGTGGTCTCCTCGGGTGGTGCGCGGCTCGGCTCCGAGCCGGCGGTGGCTTCCTGTATCGATCCTCCGGCCGGATCCGGGCCCGTACGGTCGGCGTACCGGCTGGAAGCCGCACCCGGGTCGGCCGACCGCCCCGTCAGCCGATCGGTTGATGCGGAGGGGGCGCCGGGGGGTGACCATGGGGTGCGTACGAGGTGTCCGGGCAGGTCAGCAGCGCGGACCAGGGGAAGACGTGGGACAGGCAGCCCGGGTCACGGTCGAGGGAGCACGGGGTACGAGGTGCGGCGGAACGGGACCGGACCGGACAGGGACCAGCCGGGCGCAGAGGGCTCAGCGGGCCTGGAGGGCTCGGCGGGTTCGCCGGAGGGGGCCGGCTCGTCGGTCCGGCCCGACGCGGCCGGTGACCCGGATGCGCGGTGGCTGGCCCTCCTCATGCATGCCGCGTTCTTCCTGCTGCTCGGCGCCTCGCTCGCCCGGTTCCTGATGCGGCACCCCGGCGAGACCCGTACCCCCTGGATCATCGCCCTGTCGGCCGTGCTCGCCGTGCTGTACCTCCTCGGCCCGGTGCTCGGCTCACGGCCCACGCCCCGCCGTCTGACCTGGCTCGGCGCCCTCGTCGTGGTGTGGATGGTCCTGGTGGTCCTCGCGCCGAGCTTCGCGTGGTGCGCCGTACCGCTCTTCTACACGGGCCTGCGGATCCTGCCGCCGCGCGCCGCCCTGGCGCTCGTCGCCCTGCTCACCGTCTTCGTCGTCGCCGCACAGCTGCGGCTCGCCACGGGCTTCGACCCCAATCTCGTCCTGGCCCCGCCCGCCGTCGCCGCCGTCGCGACCGCCGTCTTCGTCCATATGCGGCGCCAGGCCGTACGCCAACGCGACCTTTCCGTACGCCAACGTGAGCTGATCGACGACCTGCTGCGCACCCGGCGGGAACTGGCAGCCACCGAACGCCGCGAGGGGACCCTCGCCGAACGTCAGCGGCTGTCCATGGAGATCCACGACACCCTGGCCCAGGGCCTCTCCAGCCAGCAGATGCTGCTCCAGGCCGCCGACCGCTCCTGGGACGCCGACCCGGCCACCGCACGCCGCCACGTCCTGACCGCGACCGGCATCGCGGAGCGCAATCTCGCCGAGGCCCGCCGCTTCGTGCACGACCTCGCCCCCGCCGACCTGGCGGAGGGCGGCGGGCTGGAGGCCGCGCTGCACACGCTCGCCACCCGGGAGACCGAACGGTCCGGCGGAAGCCTCACCGTCCGCTGCCATGTGGAGGGCTCTCCGGCCGCCCCGCTCCCCGACCGGGTGCAGTCGGCGCTGCTGCGCATCGCACAAGGCGCCCTCGCGAACGTCACCGAGCACGCGGAGGCCACCGTCGCCGCGCTCACCCTGACCCACCTCGGCGACCGGGTCGTCCTCGACATCGCCGACGACGGCCGGGGCTTCGGCCAGGACCGGCCGGCTCCGCGCCCGCCCGAGGACGTACGCGGCCACGGACTGCCGGCGATGCGGGCCCGGGTGCGGCAGCTCGGCGGCACGCTGACCGTCGAATCGGCCCCCGGCGAAGGCACGGTCCTCTCCGCCGCCGTACCCCTGCACCGTCCGCCCACCCCACCGGCCGGGCCTGCCCCGCCGACCCCGCCCGTCCCATCAGCCCCGCCTGCCCCATCGCCCCCGTCGCCCTCGTCGCCCCTGCCGCCCCCGTCGCCCCCATCGCCTCCGGAGGGACCCGCATGACCCCGCCCGTACGCATCCTGCTCTGCGACGACCACGCCGTCGTACGGGCCGGACTGCTCGCCCTCCTCGGCGGCGAACCCGACATCGAGGTCGTGGGCGAGGCGGGCAGCGGCGAGGAGGCCGTCGCCCTGGCCGCCCGGCTCGGCCCCGACGTCGTCCTCATGGACCTCCAGCTGGGCCCCGGGATCGACGGCGTCGAGGCCACCCGGCGGATCGCCACCGCCGGGACCGCCCATGTCCTCGTCCTCACCACGTACGACACCGACGCCGACATCACCCGCGCCATCGAGGCCGGGGCCACCGGCTATCTGCTCAAGGCCGAGCGCCCCGAGGAACTCTTCGCCGCGATCCGCGCCGCCGCGCAGGGCCGCACCACGCTCTCCGCTCCGGTCGCCGGCCGGGTCATGGCCCGGATGCGCAACCCCCGCCCCGCCCTCACCGCGCGCGAACTCGACATCCTGGGCCAGCTGTCCCAGGGCCTCGGCAACCGCGACATCGCACGAGCCCTCTTCATCAGCGAGGCCACCGTCAAGACCCACCTGGGCCGGATCTACGAGAAGCTCGGCGTGGACACCCGGGCAGGAGCGGTCTCCGTCGCCAAGGAACAACGCCTGCTCCCGTAGCCGAGGCCGGGGCTCCCTGTAGCCCGGACCCGGGCGGCACGGCAGGCCCGCGCGGCATGACACCATCGAACCGTGCTCGACATCGGCTACTCCCTCTCCCGGCGCTTCCCGGACCCCCCGCAGACCGACTACCGCCGCGCGGACGTCCACGCCCTGCGGCACGACCTCTTCTCCGGGGACGTCTACCTCGCCGACACCAAGGCCGACCGCGAGGTGTCCACAGCCTGGGGATGGGTTCCCGTACTCGACTTCGCCTGGGCGCTCTGCGACATCGTCGAGCAGATCGACCGCGACCCCCGGGGCAACCGCTCGCACCGCCAGCAGTACGCCGAGCTCGACTTCACCGAGTCGTCCGACCGCATGCTCTTCGAGCGCCGCTTCGGCTGGGTGGACGTCGAGGCCGACTGGATGCCCGGCGACGAGCCCCCGCTGACCTTCAGCCACTCCCTGCTGCGCCGCGAGGCCCGCGACTTCCTGCACGACCTCATCGCCGACCTGGCCGACATGCACGAAGGCCTCGCCGACAACCCCGTCGTCTGGGACCTCCAGGCCCGCTTCCCCCGCCTCTGAGCGGGCCCGCGCTCACGCCTCCACCCGCACCCCGATCTGCGCCGCGAAGGCCGGAGCCAGCTCCATCAGCTGGGACGGGCTGATCACCGCCCCCGCCAGCCGCTCCACACCCCGCGCGATGTCCAGCTCGGCGACCGCCCGCAGATCGACGGACTCCATCCGTACGGAACTGAAGTCGGCCCTCCTCAGCACACAGTCCCGGAACTCCACCCGGACCAGCTGCGCCTCCCCGAAGTCCGGCTCCGACAGCACACACCCCTCGAACACGACGTCCTTCAGCCGCGCCTTGCGCAGATTCAGATAATCGATCTTCCCGCCCCGCACGAGGACCCGCTCCAGCACCGCGCCGTGCAGCTGCACCCCGCCCAGCCGCGCGTCCAGCACCTCCACGTCACGCAGCGACGCCCCCGCCAGATCGGTGCCCACACCCCGCACGCCCGCCAGCACCGAGTCGATGAACCTGGCCCGCCCCAGCTCCGCCCGGTCCAGGGCGCAGCCCCGCAGCTCGCAGTCCAGGAAGCGCGCCCCCGGACCCGAGGCGTCGGCCAGGTCCGTCTCCTCGAACCGCACCCCGTCGTAGTCCCCGTCGGGCTCCAGCCCCTCCGCGTCGTACGCCACGAGGGCCGGCAGCCGGACCTCCGGCCGCCGCGCCTCCGCCACGCCCTTCGTCACGCCCGCGCGCCCGCTGCTCCTGTTGCCTGTACGTGCCATGTCCCCCATCGTGACGCACACCACTGACAGCGCCCCCGGACCGGTGTCACAGAACCGGCCCGCCCATCCGTCCTCCCTGCAGAAGCGCCCACCGCAAGGAGACCCAGCCATGCAGCGCATCCACATCGTCGGCGGCGGCCTCGCCGGGCTGACCGCCGCCGTCACCGCCGCCGAATCCGGGGCCCAGGTCACCGTCCACGAGGCCCATCACACCCTCGGCGGACGGGCCAGGACCTCAGACGGCCCCTACCTGACCAACGAGGGCCCGCACGCCCTCTACCGCCGCGGACCGCACTGGACCTGGCTCGAACAGCGCGGGCTCCTCGGCCGGATGGCCTCCGTACCGCCCCTCGAAGGCACCCGCTTCCTCTTCCGCCGCGACGGCGCCCTGCGCCGGACCCCGCCCCTCGCCATGCTGCGCCTCAGCCGCCGCAGCCCCCGCCGGGCACCCGTCGACACCGACTTCCTCAGCTGGGCCATCACTCAGGTGGGCGAGGAGGGGGCCCGCGCGGCCGCGCACTACATGGGCGTGGCCCTCTTCCACCACGACCCCGGTGCGCTCTCCGCCGCCTTCGTCCAGGAACGCCTGCGCCGCGCCACCGCGCTGCCGCCGGAGGCCCACTACCCCGTCGGCGGCTGGGCGCAGCTCGTCGAGCGGATGGCGTCCCGTGCCTGGGACCTCGGCGTACGGATCGAGACCGCGGCCCGCGTCGGCTCCGGCGAACTGGCCGGGCTCCACCGCGGCGGACCGGTGATCGTCGCCACCCAGCTGGACTCCGCCCGCACCCTGCTGGACGACCCCTCCCTGACCTGGGACAGCGGCCGTACCGCCCTCCTCGACCTGGCCCTGCGGACCCGGCGCGGCGACGCGTTCATCGTCTCGGACCTCGACGGCCCCGGCTGGGTCGAGCGGTTCACCGCCCAGGACCCCACGCTCGCCCCGGCGGGCGAACAGCTCATCCAGGCGCAGATCCCCCTCGCCCCCGGCGCCCCGCGCGCCGACGCCGTCAGCCGCGCCGAGGACCTGCTCGACCTCGGCTTCCCCGGCTGGCGCGACCGCACCACCTGGCGCCGCGAGGCGCTCGCCTCCGGACGCACCGGCGCCCTCGACAAGCCCGGCACCACCTGGCGCGACCGGCCCGCCGTGGACCGCGGCGACGGGATCTTCCTCGCGGGCGACCAGGTGGCCGCACCGGGGCTCCTCAGCGAGGTCGCGTTCAACAGCGGCATCGAAGCGGCGGTGCTGGCGGTGAGGCTCCTCGGCAGGACGGCGGAGGACGCGCCCCGCACGGCGGGCACCGCCTGACCTGGAGCGGTGCCGCTCAGGCCCCGTAGCGGCCGGCCCGCACCCCTCAGGCCCCGCCGAGCTCCGCCAACGCCCCGTCCGTCAGCCGGTACACCGTCCACTCGTCCTGGGGGCGCGCACCCAGCGACTCGTAGAACGCGATGGACGGGGCGTTCCAGTTCAGCACGGACCACTCCAGGCGCCCGTAGCCCCGCTCCACACAGATCCGTGCCAGCTCCCGCAACAGCGCCTTCCCGTAACCGCCACCACGCCGGCCTGGACGCACGTACAGGTCCTCCAGATACACCCCGTGCACACCACGCCACGTCGAGAAGTTGAGGAACCACAGCGCGAAGCCGACCACCTCGCCGTCGTCGTCGGCCACCGCCACATGCGCGTACGCGGCGGGCCGCTCGCCGAACAGGGCCTCACGCAACTGCTGTTCGGTGGCCTTCGCCTCGTCGAGCGCCTTCTCGTACTCGGCGAGCTCACGGATCATGGCGTAAAGGGCGGGGACGTCTTCGGGAGTGGCTACGCGAATCATGGGGGCAGCCTAAGCAGACCGCCCCGCCCGGCGCCCCTCAGGCCGCCCCCGCCCGGCGCCCCTCAGGCCCGGACAGCCGGCCCTCAGCCCCGCCCCAGCAACTGCCGGCCGATCTCCGCGTGGTCCGGCGGCAGCCGCGGCCTCCCGAGCCGGATCCCCCACAGCCCGTTCTGCAACACCCGCCCCAGCGTCCACGCCCGCGCACGCTCCCGGTCCAGCTCCAGCACCCCGGTCAGCAGATCGAACCTCCACCGCACCTCCGACGCGTCGAACCTCTGGTCCAGCGCGGGGAACAGCTCGAACCCCGGATCGCCCGCAAGAGGCTTCGGGTCCAAGGCCACCCACTCGTCCGCCCGGCCCTCCTCCGCGCGCCCGGCCAGGATGTTGGCGTAATGCAGATCCCAGTGCAGCAAGCGGTCCCCCGGCTCCCCCGCCACCTCACGCACCGCCGCCGCACAGTCCAGCAACAGCCGCCGCTCGTCCGCGTCCTCCAGCACCGCCGCCGCCCCGGGCGTCTCCGCCAGCATCCGGGCGGCCTCGTCCCCCAGCCGCCGCATCCCCGGCGGAGCCGGCACACGCACCAGCCGGGCCAACGACTCCGCGAGCAGCCGCACCGCCTCGCGCGCATCCGGCAGCCCCGTCAACGGCCGCCGCTCGTCGAGCCGTTCCAGCAGCATCGTGCCGGTGGCCGCGTCATGCTCCAGCAGACCCACCACCCCCGCGTCCGCCGCACCCCAGACCCGTAGCGCGACCGGCTCGTCCACCGTCTCCGCGTCCACCATCTGGAGCTTCAGCGCCGCCCCGACACCGTCCGCCTCCCGCACCACCGGGACCACCAGCGCGCACATCCCGCACATCACGGCCCCGTCGGGCCGCAGCCCCCACTCCTCCAGGAACCGCCCCGCCACGGCGGGCAGCGCGACGGCGAACTCCCGCCCCGCCGCCCCCTTGTGCTCACTCAGATTCACGACCAGGTCATCCGGAACGTCGATCACACCACGACCCTAGAGGTAACGTCCCTCCAGCGACTGGGCTGCACACGGACAAGCAGGGGACACATGAGCACCGTCAGTACCGTCAACGGCGGCATTTCCTTCTGGTACGCACACGAAGGCACCCCCGCCCCACGCGAGCCCCTGCCCGGCGACACCACCGCCGACGTCTGCATCGTCGGCGGCGGCTACACCGGGCTCTGGACGGCGTACTACCTCAAGAAGGCCGTCCCCTTCCTCAACATCACCGTCCTGGAAGGCAAGTTCTGCGGATACGGCGCCTCCGGCCGCAACGGCGGCTGGCTCTACAACGGCATCGCCGGCCGCGACCGCTACGCCAAGCTCCACGGCCACGACGCCGCCGTCCGCCTCCAGAAAGCCATGAACGACACCGTCGGCGAGGTCATCCGCACCGCCGGCGAGGAGAACATCGACGCCGACATCCACCACGGCGGCGTCCTCGAAGTCGCCCACACCCCCTCCCAGCTCGCCCGCCTCAAGGACTTCCACTCCGTCGAGATCGCCTTCGGCGAGACCGACCGCGTCCTGCGCGGCGCCCGCGAGACCGCCGAACGCATCCGCGTCTCCGGCGCCGTCGGCTCCAGCTGGACCCCGCACGGCGCACGCCTCCACCCCGCCAAGCTGGTCAAGGGCCTCGCCGACACCGTGGAGGCACTCGGCGTCACGATCCACGAGTCGACGCCCGTCACCGAGATCAAGCCCAAGCACGCCGTCACCCCCTACGGCACCGTCCGCGCCCCCTACGTGCTGCGCTGCACCGAAGGCTTCACCGCGGGCCTCAAGGGCCAGAAGCGCACCTGGCTCCCCATGAACTCCTCCATGATCGTCACCGAACCCCTGCCCACCTCCCTCTGGGACACCATCGGCTGGGACGGCCGCGAAACCCTCGGCGACATGGCCCACGCCTACATGTACGCCCAGCGCACCGCCGACGACCGCATCGCCCTCGGCGGCCGCGGCATCCCCTACCGCTACGGCTCCGCGACGGACAACGACGGCCGCACCCAGCCCGCCACCGTCGAAGCCCTGCGCGACCTGCTCGTCCGCTTCTTCCCCACCGCCGCGGGCACCCGCATCGACCACGCCTGGTCCGGCGTACTCGGCGTCCCCCGCGACTGGTGCGCCACCGTCACCCTGGACCGCACCACCGGCCTCGGCTGGGCCGGAGGTTACGTCGGCTCGGGCGTCGCCACCGCCAACCTCGCCGCCCGCACCCTCCGCGACCTCATCCAGCAGGACTCCGGCCAGGCCGGCCCCACCGACCTCACGAACCTCCCCTGGGTCAACCACAAGGTCCGCCGCTGGGAACCCGAACCCTTCCGCTGGCTCGGCGTCCACGCCCTGTACGCCGCCTACCGCACCGCCGACCGCCGCGAATCCACCTCACCGCGGCTCGGCACGGACCGCCTCGCGAAGGCCGCCGACCGCCTCGCGGGCCGGCACTGACCGAACCGCCTCGCGGGCCGGCACTGACCGAACCGCATCGCGGGCCGGCACTGACCGGCCCGCGAACCCTCAGGCCGCCTCCGCCGCGCCCCGCCGACCCCCGTCACGATGGATCGGCACCGCCGAACCCGTCAGAGGTACGCCCGACCCGCCGCGCCGGAGCGCGACGATCTCCGCCGCTATCGACAGAGCCGTCTCCTCCGGCGTGCGCGCACCGATGTCCAGACCGATCGGCGACCTGAGACGGGCCAGCTCCTCCTCACCCAGACCCGCCTCCCGCAACCTCCGCTCACGATCCGCGTGCGTCCGGCGCGAACCCATCGCCCCCACGAACGCGACCGGCAACCGCAACGCCTGCTCCAGCAGCGGGATGTCGAACTTCGCGTCATGGGTGAGCACACACAGAACCGTGCGCCCATCCGTCCCCGTACCCCGCAGATACCGGTGCGGCCAGTCCACGACCAGATCATCCGCCTCCGGGAAACGAGCCCGGGTCGCGAACACAGGACGGGCGTCGCACACCGTCACGTGGTAACCGAGGAACTTCCCGGCCCGCACCAGCGCCTCGGCGAAATCGATCGCACCGAACACGATCATGCGAGGCGGCGGCAGACTCGACTCCACGAGCAACGTCAGACCGCCCGGACACCGGGACCCGTCCTCCGCCAGCCCCACGGTGCCCGTACGCCCCGCCTCCAGCATCGCCCGCGCCTCCGCCGCCGCCACCCCGTCCAGCTCCGGGAACTCACCCCCGTACGAGCCCTCGTACGACCCGTCGGAACGCACCAGCAGGACCCCGCCCAGCAGCCCGTCCGGACCCCCGACCACTCTCGCCAGCGCCATCGGCTCCCCCGCCGCGGCGGCCGACAGCGCCGACCTGAACACCTCACGGGCCGGCGCCCCCGCCCCCACCGGGGTCACCATGACGTCGATGACACCACCACACGTCAGCCCGACCGCGAAAGCGTCCTCATCGCTGTAACCGAACCGTTCGAGAACGGTCCCACCGTCCTGGAGCGCCTGCACACACAGGTCGTACACCGCGCCCTCCACACAGCCACCGGAGACCGAACCGACGACCGTGCCCTCACTGTCCACGGCGAGAGCCGCACCCGGCCCACGCGGCGCGCTCCCCCCGACCGCCACGACGGTGGCGACGGCGAACTCCCGCCCCTCCGCCACCCACCGCGCCAGCCGGTCGGCGATGTCAAGCACGCGTGCCTGCCGCGAGAACACGGTCCGGCCTGATCGGCAGAGCCCGGTGACGCACACCCGTCGCATGCCAGACGGCGTTGGCGACCGCCGCCGCGGCCCCCACGATCCCGATCTCACCGATGCCCTTGATCCCCACCGGGTCGTCCGGATCCGGATCGTCCACCCAGTCCGCCTCCACCAGCGGCACATCCGCGTTCGTCGCGACGTGATAACCCGCGAGATCCGCGCCGTACAGAGCACCCGTGTTCCGGTCCCTGACCGCCTCCTCGTGCAAGGCCATCGAGATACCCCAGATCATCCCGCCCCTGAACTGACCCATCGCCGTCAGCGGATTGACGATCCGGCCGGCCGCGAACACACCCAGCATCCGGCGCACGCGCACCTCCCCGGTCGCCACGTCCACCGCGACCTCCGCGAACTGCGCCCCGAACGAATGCCGTTCCTTCTGCGCCAGCGCCCCGACAGCCGCCGTCGTGTCCGACCGCACCGTGATGCCCTCCGGCGGAATGCCCTCGCCCGGAGCGAGCCGCTCCCGCAGCTCCCCGGCCGCCGCCGTGACCGCCCAGGCCCACGACCGGGTGCCCATCGAGCCACCCGCGATCATCGCCGGACCGAAATCACTGTCCCCGATCCGCACGCGCACCCGCTCGGTCGGCACCTCCAAGGCGTCCGCCGCGACCAGAGTGAGAGCAGTCCGCGCCCCGGTCCCGATGTCCGCGGCGTTGATCCGCACCGTGAACGTCCCATCGGCCTCCGCGGTCACCGCCGCCGTGGACGGAGCCGCCCCCGCGAAGAACGAAGCCGCAGCCGTCCCCGTACCCAGCAGCCAGCGCCCCTCACGACGGACACCCGGCCGCGGATCACGGTCCGCCCACCCGAACCTGCGCGCCCCCTCCCGAAAACAGGCCGGCAGATTACGCGTGCTGAACGGCAGCCCGGACACCGGACCCACCTCGGGCTCGTTACGCAGACGCAGCTCGATCGGATCGATACCGCACTTCTCCGCCAGCTCGTCGACCGCCGACTCCAGCGCGAACGACCCCGGCGCCTCACCAGGCGCACGCATGAACGTAGGACTCGGCACATCGAGCCGCACGACCTGGTTCACCGTGTGATGCGCCGGCGCGTCATACATCACCCGCG
This sequence comes from Streptomyces sp. NPDC104381, assembly GCF_055583745.1. Taxonomy (NCBI): domain Bacteria; kingdom Bacillati; phylum Actinomycetota; class Actinomycetes; order Kitasatosporales; family Streptomycetaceae; genus Streptomyces; species Streptomyces sp. NPDC104381. The sequence goes on along the minus strand of NZ_JBVJNK010000006.1, from coordinate 143,583 downwards.
CCGGACCCGCACCCGACTCGATGAACTCGTGCACCGTCGACGTACGACTCAGACACCGGTGCTCCAGCGCACGCAGCCGCCCCTCCCCATCGGCACCGAGCCTGACCCGCTGGGTCGTAGGACTCCGGTACCCGGCGAGCGAGAACATCTGGCGCCGCGTCATCACCACCCGCACCGGACGCGACAACGCCGTCGCCGCCATCACCGCGGCCACCTGATGCGCACGGACCCCCTTGCTCCCGAAGCCCCCGCCCACATGCTCGGACCGCACCCGCACCGACGCCGGATCGAGCGAGAACAGCTTCGCGAGCTCGTCCGCCACCCACACCGTCCCCTGGTTGGAGTCCACCACCTCCAGCCGGCCACCGTCCCACAGCGCCGTCACCGCGTGCGGCTCCATGGAATTGTGGTGCTCCTCGGGAGTGGAGTACTCGGCGTCCAGCACGAACGCGGACGCCGCCAACTCGGCCTCCAGATCCCCCTTCTCCGTCGCCCCCGGACCGGCCGGCCCCGCACCCGTGGACACGTCCGGGTTCTCACCCGGGAAGGTGACGTCGTGCGCCTCCTCCTCGTAACGCACCACCAGGGACTCAGCCGCCTCCCTGGCCTGCTCGGAGGTCTCGGCGACGACCAGCGCCACGGGCCAGCCCGCGTGCGGCACCCTGTCGTGCTGGAAGACGGCGATCGTCGGGTCCGGCACCATCCCCAGCATGCCCGTGTAGTCGGTGTCGACCCGCGGGGCGTTCCCGTGGTGCAGGACGGTGAGTACACCCGGCATCCGCAGCACCGCGTCCGCCTCCACCGCGACGACCCGGCCACGGGTGACCGTCGACAGCACCAGCCAGCCGTGCGCCAGCCCGGCGAAGGGGATCTCCCCCGCGTACCGGGCCGCCCCGGTGACCTTGTCCCGGCCCTCCACCCGCGTATGCGCGGTCCCGACGGCGTTCGCCGCCCTGGCCCCGGTCGTGACGGCGGTCATCGGGTGGCCTCCTCGGCGAGCTCACTCAGCACGGCGACGACGAGATTGCGCATCAGTGTCACCTTGTATCCGTTGTGCGGCAGCGGCTGGGCAGCCGCCAGTTCGGCATCGGCGGCCGCGGCGAACGCCCCCGCGTCCGCCGGCCCCCCGGTCAGAGCACGCTCGGCCACCCGGGCCCGCCACGGCCGGGAGGCAACCGCCCCGAAAGCCAGCCGCACCTCCCGCACCACACCGTCCCGGACCTCCAGCGCGGCGGCGATCGAGCCGATCGCGAACGCGTACGAAGCCCTCTCCCGCACCTTGCGATAGCGCGAGTTGGCCGCCACCGGGGCAGCCGGCAACGTGACACCGGTGATCAACGCCCCCGCCGGAAGAGCGGTCTCCAGATGCGGGGTCTCACCCACCGGCAGATAGAACTCACCGAGCGGCAACCGGCCCACCCCGTCCGCCGTCTCGTAGTCCACGACAGCACCGAACGCCGTCAGCGCCACCCCCATGTCGGACGGATGCGTCGCCACACAATGCCCCGACGCCCCCAGCACCGCGTGATTGTGGTGCTCACCCTCGATCGCCGGGCAACCACTGCCGGGCACCCGCTTGTTGCACGGACCGGACACATCGGCGAAGTACCCGCAGCGCGTGCGCTGGAGCAGATTCCCGCCCACGGTCGCCATGTTGCGCAACTGCCCGGACGCACCCGCCAGCACCGCCTGGGCCAGGGCCGGATACCGCCGGCGCACCTCCGGATGAGCCGCGAGGTCACTGTTGGTGACGGTCGCACCGATACGCAGCCCACCGTCCCCGGTCGGCTCGATACGGTCCAGCGGCAGCTCACGTACGTCGACGAGCCTGCCGGGCCGCTCCACACCGGTCTTCATCAGGTCGACCAGATTGGTGCCGCCCCCGAGGAAGCGGGCATCCGGATCGGCGTCGAGCAGCGCGAGAGCGCCGGAGACATCGACCGCGCGCTCGTATCCGAACTCCCTCATGCCGCCGCCCCCTCGCGCGTCCCGTCCTGTGCGTTCCCCACGGCCGGGCCGGCCTCCGCCGGGAGCCCTGCCGCACGGGCGACCGCCTGCACGATGGACACATACGCACCGCAGCGGCACAGATTGCCGCTCATCCGCTCCCGGATCTCGTCCGCCGTCAGCGGCGGCGGACCCGCCTCGGGCCGCACGTCGTCGGTGACGGCACTCGGCCAGCCCGCGGCATGCTCCTCGATCACCGCCACGGCCGAACAGATCTGGCCGGGCGTGCAGTACCCGCACTGATAACCGTCGAGGTCGAGGAACGCCTGCTGCACGGGATGCAGCTGCTCCCCCTCGGCGACACCCTCGATGGTGGTGATCTCCCGGCCCTCGGCCGCGACCGCCAGCTGCAGACAGGAAACGGCTCTGCGTTTGTCGATCAGGACCGTACAGGCGCCGCACTGCCCCTGATCACAGCCCTTCTTCGTCCCGGTCATGTCGAGGCGCTCACGCAGGGCGTCGAGCAGGGTGGTGCGGTGGTCGACGGTGAGCGTGTGCTTCTCGCCGTTGATGTTCAGGGTGACGGCGCTGTACGTCGACGAGGGCGCTGTGGCCATGATCAGCCTTCTTTCACATACCCGGACCACCTCACGAGGAAGGTCCGGCAGGAAGAGGAAACGGAGGAAGCGAAGACGTATCGGAGGAGGTGTGGGACTGTCCGCCCGGGCCGAACACCGCTAAGGTGAACCTAACCGGACAGCTGTCCGCTCACGGAAAAACGTAGTGGACAATTGTCCGCTTAGGCAAGGGCGGGATTCGGCCACGAACTCGCGAGGAGGACGAGTGCGACAGGAGAGGGACGCACCCCTGCGCTCGGACGCGCAGCGCAACCGCGAACGCATCCTGGAAACCGCCCTGGAGGAGCTGACCCTCTGCGCGGACGCCCCGCTCAGCGTGATCGCCAGGAAGGCGGGCGTCGGACAGGGCACGCTCTACCGCAACTTCCCCAGCCGCGAAGCGCTCGTCCTCGAGATATACCGCCACGAGATGCACCAGGTCGCCGACGCCGCGACCGAGCTCATCAGGACCCACGAACCGGACCGCGCCCTGCGCGCGTGGATGGACCACCTCGCCCGGTTCGCCATGACCAAGGCCGGCCTCGCCGACGCCATCCGCCAGGCCACCAGCACCCCCGGAAGCCCGGCCAAACCGGGCCACACCCCGGTGACGACCGCGGCGGAACTCCTGCTCCGCACCAACGAGGAGGCCGGCACCATCCGCCCGGGCGTCACCGGCGACGACTTCGTCCTCGCCATAGCCGGCCTCTGGCAACTCGACCCCCACGGCGACTGGCAACCCCGCGCCACCCGCCTCCTGGACCTCGTCATGGACGGCCTCCGCACGGGGGCCCCGGGCACACAGAAGCACTGAGCAGGACCCCCACGCACCAGGCAGCCGGCCCGCCTACGCCACCTCGATGCCGTACTCCTGCACCAGCGCCTCAAGCCCGCCCGGGTACCCCTTCGGGCAACAAAAAACCAGGCCAGCATGGCGCTGACCTGGGGATTTGAGCCGCCTGTCGGAATCGAACCGACGACCTGCACGTTACAAAGGTGCTGCTCTGCCAATTGAGCTAAGGCGGCACTTCGCACGCCAAAACCGCGCGCGCAAGCCCTCACTCTACACAGCGGCCCACCCACCGCTCCACGAAGTTTCGCCGCCACCGTGACCATCCGACCACCCGTGCGTTAAGAGGACTGACGTACTGGTCCGCATATCGGACGGTCGGGGGAGCGGGCATGACGGACACGGTGGACCAGCCGGTACGGGTGGCGGGGGAAGAGGCCGAGCGCATCAAACGCGGCGCCCTGGGCATCGCCGACCGCAAGAAACACCACGGCCGCGCGTCCACCGCCATGAAGAGCCGGACCAAGCAGCCCGGCACGCAGCAGCGCGTGTACCGCTACCGCTTCTATCCGACTCCGGCGCAGGCCGAGCAGCTGGAGATGACCTTCGGGGCCTGCCGCTGGGTCTACAACGAAGGGCTGGCCCTGCGCGTCGGCGCCTGGGAGCAGCATCGGGTGTCGGTGGGGTTCGCCGAGTCGTGCCGTGCGTTGACGGGGTGGCGGCAGGCGTCGGAGACGGGCTGGCTGCGTGAGGTGTCGTCGACGGTGCTGCAGCAGTCGTTGCGACATCTGGACGGGGCGTTCACGCGTTTCTTCAAGCAGTCGGCGAAGTATCCGCAGCGGAAGAGGAAGCACCGCTCGCGGGACTCGGCGACGTATGTGCGGACGGGCTTCCGGTGGGTGGAGGATGCGGAGCTTCCGGGTACGGGGCGGTTGACGCTGGCGAAGCAGTCGGAGCCGCTCGATGTGCGGTGGTCGCGGCCGTTGCCGGTGGGCGTGGATCCGGTGAAGCTGTCCGTGATGCGGGACCGTGCCGGCCGGTACTTCGTGTCCGTTCTCGTCGAGGAGCGGATCGAGCCGTTGCCTGCCGTGTTCCTGCCGGGTGGGCGTGAACCGGAGGCGGTAGGGATCGATCTGGGTCTGGCGGCGTTGGTGACGCTGGACGACGGGACGAAGGTGGGTCATCCGCGGCTCTTGCGGAAGTACGAGAAGGAGCTGGCGCGGCTGCAGCGGGGGCTGCACCGGAAGAGGAAGGGGTCGGCGAACCGAAGGAAGGCCAGGGAGCGTATCGCTCGACTGTATGCCCTGATCAGCGATGTGCGCAGGGACATGCTGGACCAGTTGACCACCCGCCTCGTGCGCGAGAACCAAGTGCTCGTGGTGGAGGACCTGGCCATCATGAATCTGCTGCGGCCGGCGGTCGGGACAGGGCGTCGGCAGAAGGCCGGGCTCAGTCGGTCGATCATGGATGCGGCTTGGGGGGAGCTGTTGCGGCAGCTTCGTTACAAGTGCGCGTGGTACGGCCGGACGCTGGTGATCGTCGACCGTTTCTTCCCGTCGACGCGCCGGTGTTCCGACTGCCATGCCAAGGCGCCGTCGCTCGATCTGTCGGTGCGGGAGTGGACGTGCGCGGAGTGCGGCGCTGCGCATGACCGTGATGTGAATGCGGCGCGGAACCTGCGGGACGAGGGCATGCGGCTGTACCGGCTCGTGGCCTCCGCGTTGCCGCCGGGGCGGATGGCCCCCGCTGTGATCAAGGCGTCGGAGCTGCCGGACGTGCTGCTGGCGGCGTGACGACGAGCGGTACGGACCGACGGGCCGTCGGCCGTGATGCCTGTGGAGCCCATGTAAGACCGGGCGGATGTGCCCCTCAGGGGCGCGTCCGGTCGGCAGAGGGCGCGGAAGCAGGAAGTGCCGTGACAACGGCGGGGTCAAAAGTGCGTTGCTCTGCCGGACGCTGGCGAATTTTTCGTGGTCTCAGGACTACTGACATATTCGAAAACGCCAGGTAGCGTCACCTCAGGTTCACTCCAGTGGACCACACCACTCCCTTACTCGGATCGTCCGGCACGTTCCTGCCGGTGGAGGAGAAGCATCGCTATGGCCAGTGTCACGTTCGACAAGGCGTCCCGCGTCTACCCCGGCTCCACGAAGCCGGCTGTGGACCAGCTCGAGATCGACATCGCGGACGGTGAGTTCCTCGTCCTCGTCGGTCCTTCCGGTTGTGGCAAGTCGACCTCCCTGCGCATGCTCGCGGGTCTCGAGGACGTCAACGGCGGTGCGATCCGCATCGGTGACCGCGACGTCACGCACCTGCCCCCGAAGGACCGGGACATCGCCATGGTGTTCCAGAACTACGCGCTCTACCCGCACATGTCCGTCGCGGACAACATGGGCTTCGCCCTCAAGATCGCCGGTGTGAACAAGACCGAGATCCGGGCGAAGGTCGAAGAGGCCGCCAAGATGCTGGACCTCACCGACTACCTGGACCGCAAGCCGAAGGCGCTCTCCGGTGGTCAGCGTCAGCGTGTGGCGATGGGCCGTGCCATCGTGCGTGAGCCGCAGGTCTTCCTCATGGACGAGCCGCTGTCGAACCTCGACGCCAAGCTCCGTGTCTCGACGCGTACGCAGATCGCCTCGCTGCAGCGCCGCCTCGGCATCACCACCGTGTACGTCACCCACGACCAGGTCGAGGCCCTCACCATGGGCGACCGCGTCGCGGTCCTCAAGGACGGTCTGCTCCAGCAGGTCGACTCGCCGCGCAACATGTACGACCGCCCGGCGAACCTCTTCGTGGCCGGCTTCATCGGCTCCCCGGCGATGAACCTCGTCGAGGTCCCGATCACCGACGGTGGCGTGAAGTTCGGCAACAGCGTCGTCCCGGTCTCCCGCGAGGCGCTCACCGCCGCCGCCAACCGTGGTGACACCACCGTCACGGTCGGCATCCGCCCCGAGCACTTCGACATCGTCGAGCACGGCGGCGCCGCCGCGACCGGCCTCTCCAAGGCCTCCTCCGACGCCCCGGCCGGTCTGGCCGTCTCCGTCAACGTGGTCGAGGAGCTCGGCGCCGACGGTTTCGTCTACGGTGCCGCGCAGGTCGGTGGCGAGCACAAGGACCTGGTCGTCCGCGTCGGCGGCCGTGCCGTCCCGGAGAAGGGCACCGAGCTGCACGTCGTGCCGCGCCCGGACGAGCTGCACGTCTTCGCCACCTCGACCGGTGAGCGTCTCACCGACTGATCCGCGTGATCCGTACGACCGACTGAGTTCCGCGCTTCAGCGGCCCCGCGTCCTCCCGAGGACGCGGGGCCGTTCGCGTGTCGCGGGCGGAATCGGGTTTCGGGGCTGATCGGCCCCAAATACCCCGGCACACCGGTCAATTCGCCCCTGCGCGTCAACGCCCGATTCGAAAAGGGCTCTCGAACCATCCCCCGCAGGGGTGACGAAATGTCGCCAAGTCATCACTGCCCGCTACGCTCGCCTGCGTGACCCATACCGCGCGCCGAATCGGCCGAACCCTCGCTCTCGTCCTGCCCGTCGTCATGGTTCTGTCCGGGACCCTCGCGGTCACCCGTGTGCAGTGGTCGGGGCAGGACACCGAGACCCAGCTGCTGACCGCCGCCTCGGAGACCGTCTCCAAGCAGGCGAAGGCCCGGGCACCTCAGGACGTTCTGCGGGACAAGCTCCTGCTGGAACTCCGTGAGAAGGACCCGGGTGTCGCGCTGACGAGCCTCCAGCGCACCGTCGAGGGGCGTCCGTCCCTCGCGAAGCACTGCATGTCGATCGCCAGGGCGCTCGGCAAGGCAGCCGTGGACCAGTACGGTCCGACCCGTGCCCACCGTTTCTCCCGTCCGGTGTGCGACACCTCGTTCGCCTCGGGCGTCGCCCAGTTCAGCTGAGCGGGGTGTGCGCGGGCACGGCATATCGTGCCTCGCATGCATACGTTTCCGACGCAGGCCGTGATCCTGGCGGGTGGTCAGGGCTCACGGCTGCGCCCGTACACCGATGACCGCCCCAAGCCGATGGTCGAGATCCCGGGGACCGGGACCCCGATCATCGGCCATCAGCTGTCCTGGCTGGCCGCCGAGGGCGTCACCGACGCCGTGATCTCGTGCGGCCATCTCGCCGATGTGCTGCAGGAGTGGCTGGCTTCGGCCGATCTTCCGTTGCGTGTCACGACCGTCGTCGAGACCGAGCCCTTGGGCCGGGGCGGCGGTCTCAAGCATGCCGCGGCGCGGCTGCCCGACCCGTCGGAGCCCTGGTACGCGACGAACGGGGACATCTGGACGCGCTTCTCGCTGCGCGAGATGGCCGCGTTCCACGCCGAGCGGGACGCCACCGCGACGCTCGCGCTGGCCCGCCCGCGGATCCCGTGGGGTGCCGTGGAGACGGACGCGTTCGGGCACATCACCGACTTCATCGAGTCGCCGCCGTCGCCGTATCTGATCAACGCGGGTGTGTACGTGTTCGCGCCGGCGTTCACCGGGATGCTGCCGGACCGTGGCGACCATGAGCGGACGACGTTCCCCCGGCTGGCCCGTGAGCGCCGGCTGGCCGGTTTTCCGCTGCCTCATGGGGCGTACTGGCGGGCCATCGACACCGCGAAGGACCTGACGGAGGCGGCGAAGGAGCTGGGCGCCCACGCGGGCGGCTGAACCGTCTCCCGTACGTGCGCGAGGGCGGCCACCGGATGTCCGGTGGCCGCCCTCGTGGTGTGGGGTGGCGGCGTCAGCCGAGCAGGCCGCCGATGGGATTCCGTCCGGCGCCGCCGGACGAGCCGCCGCCGTCGGATCCTCCGTCGGAGCCGCCGTCCGAGCCACCGGTCGTGCCGCCACCGGAACCGTCGGAACCGGACGAGCTGGGGCCGGGGTCGCCGGCCGGGGGCTCCTGCGGGGACGGTTCCTGCGGGGGTGCCTGGCCGGTGCCCTGGGTCTGGCTGGGCTGGCCGGTGCTCGCCCCGGCCGTCGGCCCGGAGTCACGTCCGGAGTCGGAGCCCGGGGTGGACTCCTCGGCCGACGGGGTGCCCGGGGCGCTGGAGGGGGAGGTCTCGGGGGCGCGGTTCTCCGGGGTGCTGGAGGGCTTGCGCTTCTTGCCCTTGGTCTCGTCGGGGAGCGGCGATCCGGGCAGTTGGTTGGTCGGGTAGCTGTCGGGGCCCGGCACGGTGACGACCTCGGTGGAGCGGACCGCCCCGCCGAGCATGGAGCCGGTCAGGAGGGTCAGGCCGACGACGACGGTGGCGACCGCGGTGCCGCGGCGCAGGACGCGGCGGCGGAGGTCCCAGATGCCGGAGCGCGGGCCGAGTGTGCGCCAGGCCTCGCCCGCGAGACGTCCGTCGAGGGAGTAGACGGGGGCACCGGCGATGACGAGCGGGCTCCACGCGGCCAGCAGGATGAGGTCGGTGGTGTCGTAGGTGGCGGCGGTGCGCCAGCTGACCGTCACGAGGACGGCGGCGGAGAGCAGGGCGCCGAAGGCCGCCGCGACGCGCTGCCAGAGTCCGAGGACGGTGAGGACGCCGACGACGACCTGGAGGAAGGCGACGGAGAGGCCGGTGGCGACGGGGTGGGCGAGCGCGAAGTCGCGCAGGGGTCCGGCGGCGGACCAGGGGTGCAGCGAGTTCAGCCACCTGACCATGGAGCCGCGGTCGCCGTCGTCGAAGTAGGCGGGGTCGCAGAGCTTGCCCATGCCGGCGTAGATGGCGAGGAAGCCGAGGATGACGCGCAGCGGGAGGAGCACGACGCCGAGGTTCATCCGGCGGCCGGGGTAGTAGGCGTGCCGGACGGTGTCGCCGGAGTGGCGTCGTTCCCCGGTGGAAGTGGTGTCCTCGGTCCCGGGGTCGTCGTCGCGGGTGATGTCGTACGGGTCGTGGGGTGGGGTGTCGACGGTGTCGTAGGCGCCGACGGCCTGCCGCATGGGGGGCAGAAGGGGGCCGGTGCGGCCGCTTCCGCCCTGGTGGGGCGGTCGCAGTACGGGGTTCGGCTGGGTCTCGTCGAGGCGGGGGATGACCTGGGTGCCGCCGCCCGTGTCGTCGTGGCCCGTGCCGTACGCGCTGCCGGGGCGGGCGTCGAGGTGGCCGGCGGTGGAGTTCCGTACGGCCTGCAGGAGTCCGGTCGCTCCGGGGTCGCCCGGCTCGGACCTGCCGCTCCAGACGACGGGAGCCCGCCTGCGGCCGCCCGCGCCGCTCATGGCGGGGATCCTGGCCGGTCCGGCGGAGCCCAGGGGGCGCAGACGGGTGCGCTGGCCCGGGGCGAGCTGTACCCGGAAGCTGGCGTGGCTGACGATGACCTGCGCGGGGTCGCTGTCCACCTTCGTCATGCTCAGGGCGGGTTGGTCGTCGAACCGAGGCGTTCTGGTGTCCACACTCATCTAACCGAGTGATGTGTGATTAGGACACTGCCTTGACGCGTCCGAAGTGTCCGAGACCCGTCAAAATCCGGCCAACCTGCGGTCCACGGGAACTCCCGTACGTCCGCTGTACGTCAACCAGCACAGCTTTCGGGGACATTGAGCGCAGGGGAATGGGACACAGTGGCCGGACAGCAGCTCATCTTCAAGGATCTCTCCCGCTATCCGGTGATGGCTCAGGCTCTGGACAACCAGTGGCTGCCGGGCGATCTGGCTGCGGCGCGGCAGCGCGCGAACGCTCCGGCCGGGCGCTCCCCCGACCATGTGGGTGCGGCTGCGGCGGAGTTGCGACGTGCTCTGGTCAACAGCGGGACTCTGGTGGTCAACCGGGCGTACTTCATCAACAACCAAGCGGTTTCGGTCAACTATCTGCCCTCGGCCGATCCGTCCGAACGGCAGGCGTTCGTCGATCTGCTGAACGGGAGGGCGCTCGTCCCGTTCCTGTACTCCGAGCGCGATCCGGGTGCCGAGTTCGCCTGGACCAATGTCCCGCAGGTCCACCGTGCGTGGCAGCGGCTGCTCACCGACGAGGCCGAACCGGCCCTGGTGCGCTTCGACTGGGACGACGAGGCGAACCGGGAGGCCACGGAGCGCATCAACCAGTTCTTCTCCAGCAGTCTCACGACCCTCATGCGCCTGCGTGAGGCGCCGTTGACGAAGCATCTGGACATCGGTCTGGCGCAGGCCCGGGCGATGAAGGAGGGCATCCTCACGGACATCGCCCGGTGGGCCACGCAGCAGGACCTGTACGCGACGATCACGCGTGAGGCGGTGTACAAGGAGTTCCTGACCCGGCCGGGCACCGAGGTGCACGAGGGTCTGCTGCGGGAGGGCGAGCACGTCGTGGCCGCCAAGCAGCTGGTGGACCTGCTGTACAACCTGGGGGTTCCCAAGGCGAGCGGTGTCACGGCTCTGACTCCGCCGGGCTCTCCGCCGAGGACCACGCTCCAGGAGCTGCGTGACGATGTCCGCAGCCGTCCTGACGATCCGGAGCAGATCGGTCTGCTGCTGCGCGACGTGTTCGCGGATGCGCTGCACCGTGCCGTGGACGGTCCGCGTTCCTACGGCGCCTTGTCGCTGTCCGACATCACGCGGCTGCGGACCACCGAGGAGTGGAACGGCTATGTGAACGCCTTGGACTCCTTCGTGCGGGGCAGCTTCCGGGACGGGCGCGTGCCCACGCCGGAGGAGTTCCGCGCCGGTACGGGTGATGTGGCCAGGCTGCACCGGGGGATGCTGCGGGCCGCGCGGAAGGTGAGCGGTTCGCAGCAGGGTTTCCAGCGGGAGATGAAGGTGGCGCTGGTTCTGGAGTCCGCGGGGATCGCCTTGCAGGTGACGGCGGGTGAGGAGGTCTCGCTGCTGGCGGGTTCGCTCCAGATGGCCACGGCGCTGGCGGGTGCGCTGAGCGTGCGGCTGGAGTTCTTCGACCGGGAGGGCCGTGGGGCGCGCAGTGGGCTGGGGCATTCGCTGACGTTGCCGTCGCTCCAGCTGCGCAATGTGCGCAAGGACTGGGAGGAGATCCTGAAGTCCTACGGCGGCCGTGTCGTGGAGACGGGGTCGAGCCCGCGCCGGGGGCAGGCCGATCAGCAGTCGCCGCATGTGTGAACCCGGCGGGGTACGCGGGATGTCTGAACACGGCGAGGGGCGGGAAAACACCCGGGATGGGTACCGAGTCTTACGAGCGGCTGCGCGTCGAGCGCCCTGATCTGTTCGTCAACCGGGCCGGGGGGATCGAGATCCTCAGCGACCCGGAAGCGGTCGCGGAGGCCGGCGGTGTGATGTACAGCGACCGCTACATCACTCTGCTCCGGGATCCCGTGCGCTTCCCGGACGGCTCCACCGGTGCGTACATCCGGTCGGTCGGCGCGGCACCGGAGCCCGGGTGCGCGGTGCTGCCGCTGCTCGACGGCGGGGTGGTGCTGGTGGAGCACTTCCGTCATGCGACGCGTTCCTGGCACTGGGAGGTGCCGCGGGGGTTCGGCTCGCCGGGGCTGTCCGCCGTGGAGAACGTGGCGAAGGAGCTGAGGGAGGAGATCGGCGCGGAGGTGCTGGAGGTCGTTCCGCTCGGGGAGTTGCACCCCGATTCGGGCACGACGGCCGACCGGGTGGCGCTCTTCGCGGCACGGATCGACGACGTGGGACCCCTGGAGACGGGCGAGGGCATTCGCGGCTGTGTGACCGTGCCGTTCGCGGAGGCGGAGGCGATGGTCGGCGACGGGCGCGTCACGGACGGCTTCACGATCGCGGTGCTGATGCGGGCGCGGCTGGCGGGTCTGACGGCCTGAGAAGGGCCGGCGGACACCCGGAGGCGCGGAGAGGTGTAGGGCCCGGCGGCGCGGGGAGACCAGCGGGCCCAGCGGCTCGGGAGCCGCCGGGTCCCACGCCGGACCGTCAGAACCGGACCGGCGTCGGACCGACCTGCCCGGACCGACCACGCCGGACCGACCAGGCCGGCCCACCGGGCCGGGCCACGCGCGTCACGCCCTGCGGCGGGCCACCTCGTACAGCACGATGCCGGCGGCGACCCCGGCGTTCAGGGACTCGGCGCCACCCGGCATGGAGATCCGGACCCGGTAGTCGCAGGTCTCGCCGACCAGGCGGCCGAGGCCCTTGCCCTCGCTGCCGATGACGATGACGACGGGGCCCGCCAGTGCTTCCAGGTCCTCGACGGTGTGCTCGCCGTCGGCGGCGAGGCCGACGACGGTCAGGCCTGCCTTCTGGTAGCCCTCCAGGGCGCGGGTCAGGTTGGTGACGCGGGAGACCGGCGTACGGGCCGCGGTGCCGGCCGAGGACTTCCAGGCCCCGGCCGTCATGCCGGCCGCCCGGCGCTCGGGGACGACGACGCCGTGGCCGCCGAAGGCGGAGACGGAGCGGACGATCGCGCCGAGGTTGCGGGGGTCGGTGACGCCGTCGAGGGCGACGATCAGCGGGTCCTCGTTGTTGTCGTACGCGGCGGCGGTGAGGTCCTCCGGGTGCGCGTACTCGTACGGCGGGACCTGGAGGACGAGGCCCTGGTGGTTCAGGCCGTTCGTCATCCGGTCGAGCTCGGGGCGCGGGGCCTCCATGAGGTTGATGTTGCCGCGCTCACCGGCGAGCTGGAGGGCCTCGCGGACCCGCTCGTCGTTGTCGATGTACTGCTGGACGTAGAGGGTGGTCGCGGGCACGCCGTCGCGCAGCGCCTCGAAGACCGGGTTACGGCCGACCACCATCTCCGACGTGCCCTTGGTGCCACCGCGGCGCGGGGCGGGGCGGCGGGCCGCAGCCTGCTTGGCCTGGGCGTTCGCCACCCTGTTCTTCTTGTGTCCCTTGCGGGCGGAGGCGGGCGGCGTCGGTCCCTTGCCTTCGAGACCACGGCGTCGGTTACCGCCGCTGCCGACCTGCATGCCCTTCTTGTTGGACGTGCGGCGGTTCCTGCGCTGGCTGTTCCCGGCCATGACCTACCTGTTTCGTTGCTTCAGAAAGACGTCGTCAAGTGAAAGTGTGCCGCCCGGACGGCCGGGCGGCACATCTGCGCTGCTCACGCACGGATGCGAGGGTCCGCTCAGCGCGGTCCGAGTGTCCATCGGGGTCCGCTGGGACTGTCCTCGATGACGAGGCCGGACTGGTTGAGCTGGTCGCGGATGGCGTCGGCGGCGGGCCAGTCCTTGCGTGCGCGGGCGGACTGCCGCTGGTCGAGGACGAGGCGTACGAGGGTGTCGACGACGCCGTGGAGGTCTTCGCCGCGGTCGCTCTCGCCGGCCCAGTGGGGATCGAGCGGGTCGAGTCCGAGGACGCCGAGCATCGCGCGGACCTCGGCGAGGCGGGCGACGGCGGCTTCCTTGTCGTCGGCGGCGAGGGCGGAGTTGCCCTGGCGGACGGTGGTGTGGACGATCGCGAGCGCCTGCGGGACCCCGAGGTCGTCGTCCATGGCCTCGGCGAAGGCGGGCGGGACCTCGGCGGCGGCCTCGACCGGTCCGGCCTTCTCGACCACGCGCTGGACGAAGCCCTCGATCCGCGCGAAGGCGGACTCGGCGTCGCGGAGCGACTCCTCGCTGTACTCGATCATGGACCGGTAGTGCGGGGTGCCGAGGTAGTAGCGCAGGACGATCGGGCGCCACTGCTTGACCATCTCGCTGACCAGCACGGAGTTGCCGAGGGACTTCGACATCTTCTCGCCGGACAGGGTGACCCAGCCGTTGTGCACCCAGTACTTCGCGAACTCGTCGCCGAAGGCCTTGGCCTGGGCGATCTCGTTGTCGTGGTGGGGGAAGATCAGGTCGATGCCGCCGCCGTGGATGTCGAAGGCGCTGCCGAGGTACTTGTGCGCCATGGCGGAGCACTCCAGGTGCCAGCCGGGGCGGCCGCGGCCCCAGGGGGTCTCCCAGCTGGGCTCGCCCGGCTTGGCGGCCTTCCACATGGCGAAGTCGCGCTTGTCCCGCTTGCCGGTCTCGTTGTCGCCGGAGGGCTGGCGCAGGTCGTCCAGGTCCTGGTTGGAGAGCTCCAGGTATCCCTCGTACGAGCGGACGTCGAAGTAGACGTTGCCGTCGGCCTCGTAGGCGTGGCCGCGCTCGATGAGGCCGCGCATCATCTCGACCATCTCGGTGATGTGGCCGGTGGCGCGCGGTTCGTACGTGGGCGGGAGGCAGCCGAGGGCGTCGTAGCCCGCGTTGAACGCGCGCTCGTTCTCGTAGCCGATGGCCCACCAGGGGCGGCCCTGCTCCTGGGCCTTCTTGATGATCTTGTCGTCGATGTCGGTGACATTCCGGATGAACGTCACGTCGTATCCGCGGTATTCGAACCAGCGGCGCATGATGTCGAAGTTCAGCCCGGACCTGATGTGCCCGATGTGCGGGGCGGCCTGGACAGTCGCGCCACAGAGGTAGATCGAGACACAGCCCGCGGTGAGCGGGACGAAGTCACGGATCTGCCGGGCGTTGGTGTCATGCAGGCGAATAGTCACCCCTCAAGGGTAGTGGGCCCGCACCAGTGCCCAGCGCCCCCTGTGGAAAACGTGTCACAACTAATCGGTGACGGTGGTACGGGATCCCGGCGCGCGCCGCCTGCCGGACAGGGTCAGGGCGAGTGCCGCGCCGGTCAGGGGGACAGCCGCGAGCACCGTCCACAGGACGGGTCCGGGGGCGTCGAGGAGCGTCCCGGTGGCGGCGCTGCCCACGAGGACGGCGAGGCCGGACACGGAGGAGAGGGCGCCGGTGGCGAGCCCGAGCCGGTGGTCGTCGACCAGGTCGGGTACGAGGCCGCGGGCGGCGGGGACCAGGAGCATCTGGCCGAGGGTGAGCAGGACGACGAGCGTGGCGGCGGGGAGCAGTCCGGCGGGCCCGTCCGGGGCGAGGGGTACGGCGCCGAATCCGCCGGCGACGACGGCGAGCCCCGCGACGAGGGCGGTGCGGGGCGCGAGGCGGTGGGCGGACCAGCGGGTCAGTGGCAGCTGGGCGACGACGACGAGCAGGGAGGAGAGCGCGAAGAGTCCGCCGAGCGCGTTCTGGGAGCCGGTGGCGCGTTCCACCTCCGCGGGGAGCGCGAGGTAGAGCTGGTTGTAGGAGACCAGGTAGCTGCTGTACACGAGGCAGAGCAGGAGGAAGGGCCGGTTGGCGAAGACCTCGCGGGACAGGAAGGCGCTGTGACGGGGGGTCCGGGCGCGGCGCGGCCGTCGGGGCATGAGGCGGGCGTGTCCGGCGAGTACGCCGACGAAGACGACGGCTCCGGCGAGGCACGCCGTGCGGAAGTCGCCGCCCAGGAGCAGCAGGAGGCTGCCGAGGAGGGGGCCGAGGAACGCGCCGGCCTGTCCGGCGGCGGAGAAGACGGCCAGCACCTGGGCGCGTGGCGTCCCGGTCGCGGTCTCGTGGGCGACGGCGGCCCTGGCGGTCTCGGATTCCACGGCGGGCGAGAAGAGCGCGGCGGCGAAGCCGATGAGGAGGACGGCGCCGATGACGGTGGCGGTGGTGCCGGCCCGGGCGAGCCAGCAGAATCCGGCGATGCGCAGGACGCAGCCCGTGAGGACGACGGGGCGGGGGCCGTAGCGGTCGGTGAGGGCGCCTCCGACGACGAAGAGGCCCTGCTGGCTGAAGGTGCGCAGGCCGAGGACGAGGCCGACGAGCCAGCCGGCCATGCCGAGTCCGTCGCCGAGGTGGGTGGCCAGGTAGGGCAGGACGGCGTAGAAGCCGGTGTTGAAGGCGAACTGGGTGGCGGTCAGGAGCCGGAGGTAGGACTTCGGCGCGGGGGTGGTGGTCTCGGTGGCCGTCGTCATCGGCGCCCACGGCTGCGTACGGCGGCCGAGGTCAGCACCGCCAGCGCGCCGAGGGCGGCGAGGCCCGCGGCGGGGGCGAGGACGGCCCAGGGGGCGCGTTCGGCGTAGGGCATGTTCTCGGAGAGCATGCGGCCCCATTCCGGTGCGGGGGCAGGGGTGCCGAGGCCCAGGAAGCCGAGGGAGGCGAGGGCCAGGGCGATCGCGGGGATGCGCAGGACGGCGTGGCGTACGACGGGCGGGAGGACGCCGGGCAGGATGTGGCGGCGCAGCCGGTGCCACCGTCCGGCCCCGAGGGCGCGGGCCACGGCGATGTGCGGGGCGGCGCGTTCCTGGGCGTACAGCGCGGATGTGTGGGCGGCGAGGGGGGCCCAGGCGACGGCGGCGACGGCTGCGGCGGCGCCCCAGGGGCCGGGGCCCACGATGCCCGCGACGACGAGGCCGGCCAGGACGGCGGGCAGGGCGTTGGCGGTCTCGGTGAGGGCGCCCGCGCGGGCGGCTCCGGCGAGCAGTCCGAGGAGGAGGGTGACGGCGCTGACGGCGACGGCGGTGAGCACGGTCCTGGCCGCGCCGTGGCCGAGGCGGGCGAGGAGGTCGCGGCCCAGGGAGTCGGTGCCCAGCGGGTGGGAGGCGGAGGGGGTCGCGAGGCGGGCGGCGGTGTCGGCGTACAGGGGGTCGCGCAGGAGACCGGTGATGACGACGGCGGCGAGGACGGCGCCCAGGACCACTGCCCCGGCGGCCACGGCGCGGCCGGTGGGGAGGGGTGGTGCGACGAGCGGGGGGAGGGCGCCGTCGGCCCGTGCGGGGCCGAGCAGGGCCCGGGAGCCGAGGCGGGCCGCGAGTCCGGCGGCGACGCCCAGGAGGAGCAGGAGGAGCACGCAGGCCTGGAGGACGGGGAGGTCCTGGGCGAGGGCGGCGGCCAGCGCCGTACCGCCGAGCCCGGGTATGGCGTAGAGCGTCTCGACGGCGACCGCGCCGCCGGTGAGTCCGACGACGACGAGGCCGAGCTGGGGCAGCAGCGCGGGCAGGGTGCGGCGCAGGGCGTGTACGGCGATCCGGCGTGCGGGGAGCCCGTGGGCGGTGGCGGCGCGCGCCCAGGGTTCGGCGAACGCGGCGGGCAGCGCGTCGTCGAGCAGCCGTCCGAGGAGGGCGCCGGCGGGGACGCCCATGGCGAGGGCGGGCAGGACGAGCTGCTCGGGCCCGCCCCAGCCGAGGGCGGGGAACCAGCCCAGCTGTACGGCGAGGACGGTGGCCAGCACCGCGGCGAGGAGGAATTCCGGCAGGGCGGCGAGCACGCCCGCGCCGACGCCGGCCCGGGTGGTGACGAGCGTCCGGCGGGCGCCCCGGCGGAGCGTACGGGCGGCGAGGGCGAGCGCCAGGAGGACGGCGACGGCGAGCGAGACGCCCATGAGGGTGAGGGAGACGCCGAGGGCGGAGGTCACGTCGGGGCCGACGGGCTGTCCGGAGACCCAGGACTCCCCCAGGTCGCCGCGGAGCAGTCCGGACGCCCAGGTGCCGAGGACGTGCAGCGGGCCGCCGTCGAGGCCGGTCCCGGCGCGGATGGCGTCGAGGACGGCCGGTGTGGGCGGCCGGTCCGCGTAGCGGGCGTGCAGGATGGTCAGCGCCGGGTCGGTGCGGGTCAGCCTGGGCAGCAGGCCGATGACGGCGACGACGGCCAGGAGCGCGCCGAGCCGCCCGGCCAGGTACTTCACGCGGTCACCCGATGTGGGTGTCGGCGGTGATGAGGGTGCGTTCCATCGGGTCGAGCGCGACGCCTTCGACGCGGGCGTCGTCGTAGCCCTGGACGAAGCGTTCGTGGACGAGCGGGACGAGGGCGTCGGCACCGAGGACGGCTGCCTCGGCGGTCATCCCGGCCCGGTGGCGGGCGTCCGTGGCGGTGAGCGAGGCGGCCTCGGCGACCGCGGCGTCGACCCGCTCGTCGCACAGCTGGGAGATGTTGAAGCTGCCGTCGCAGGTGAAGTCGGAGGCGAGGTAGGAGACGGGGTCGGCGGTGTCCAGGAGGGTGTTGCGGGCCTGGATGAACGCGTCGTACTTCCCGGCGAGCGCGTCGGCCTCCATCTGCGCGTAGTCGCGGACGACCTGCCTGACGGTGAAGCCGCGCTTCTCCAGCTGCTGCTGGACGAGGGTCGCGACCTCGGGGAGCTCGGGCCGGTTGGTGTAGGTGGCGAGGACGATCTCCTTCGTCCTCGCGACGTCGGCGCGGCTCGCCGCCGGGGTGCGGCCGGTGGGTGCGGTGCGCTGGTCGGCGGCCCAGGGGATGCCGGGGCCGAGGAGCCCCTGGGCGGTGTCGGCCCGCCCCTCGTACACGCCGTCGACGAGCGCCTTGGAGTCGATGGCCTCGCGGGCGGCGGCGCGCATGGCCGGGTCGGCGAAGACTCCGTGTTCCGTGTTGAGCGAGAGGCCGTTGGTCCGGGCGGACGGGAATTCGTGGACGTACGAGTCGCCGAGCAGGGACGCCTGCGCGATCGGTACGTACTCGGCGACGTCGACGGCCTTCGTGCGCAGCGCGTTGGCGCGGGCGGTGCCGTCGGCGGCGAAGGTGACGTCGACGCCCGGGGCCTTCGCCTTGCCGCCCCAGTAGTGGGCGTTGCGTTCGAGGGTGGCGGCGACCGCGCCCTTGACGTCGGTCAGGGTGAACGGTCCGGTGGCGTGTCCTGCGGGGTTCACCTTGCCGCCCCGGTAGGCGGGGGCGGACAGGATCGAGAGGGACGGGTTGGCGAGCCGCTGTGGGAGCAGCGGGTCGGGCTCCCCGGTGACGATCCGTACGGTATGGGCGCCTGTGGCCGCCGCCTTCAGGGTGGTGTCGGACAGCACCCGGGGCAGCGGGGACGCCTTGCTCGCGGCGGTGAGGGACCGGACGACGGCGTCGGGGTCGACCTTCGCGCCGTCCTGGAAGACGGCGTCGCGGAGGGTGAACGTCCAGGTGGTGGGGTCGTCCTGCTTCCAGGACGCGGCGAGCGACGGCTCGGCGGCGCCGTTCCTGTCCAGGGTGGTGAGGCCCTCGACGACGGCGAGCCGGCTGAGGGTGACCGCGTCGTCCCCGTACGGGGACATGGCCTGGGCGGGCGGGAAGGCCATGACGACCCTGAGCCGCTGTGCGTCGCCGGACGCCCCGGAGCCGCCGGACGACGAGCAGGCGGCGAGCGGGAGCAGCAGCGCGGCGGTGGCGGCGACGGCCCGCAGCGGGGAGCGGCGGATTCGGGGCGTAGGCATGACGGAGACCCTATATGGAAACGATTGTCATCTGATGTGCGAGGCGGCGAGGCCCCGGGGGGCGGGCATCGGCAGCTCGAAGTGGACGATGCCCTGACCGCCGTCCGGCAGCGCGCGCTCGTCGCAGACCTCCTGGGCGAGCGACCGCCAGAACGGCTCGGCGCCCGGCACGGCGGGGTCGGTGTGCAGATAGAGCGAGGTGTAGCCGCCGGCCCGCGCGGCGAAGTCGCCGAGCTCGCGCACCAGCCTGCGGGCCAGGCCGTGCCTGCGGTGCTCGGGGCGTACGTAGATCCGGCACAGCTGGGCCGTCGACCCGGACGGGAAGCGGTCCGCGACCCACTGCGGATTGGGCGGCGCCTGGGGGCCCCGGTCCCGTACCGCCCCCGTCGCCACGACCTCGTCACCGCGCACGACGACCAGGAGGGTGCAGCGCTCGGGGAGCAGGTAGGCGCCCTCCAGGTCGATGATGTCGGCGTGCCAGCGGGGTACGTAGCCGGAGCGCAGGTCGTGGTAGACGGTGTCCAGCATCACGGCGCGGGCGCCGCCGACGTCCCGCGCGGTGGCGGTCCGCAGGACGTACCCGTCCGCCCCGGCCGGCGCGTCCGGCACCCTCGTCGCACCGGCGGTCGCGCTCACCACTGACGCTCACCCTCGCTCTCGGCCGTACCGCACATGACTTGCCGTACCAGCGTACGTGCAAGCCATGTGCAATAAGCCGGGCGGGGTTCCGAGGGCAGGCGGCCGGACGTGCCCGGGGCGGTCGCGATGCCCCGCCCCGCCCTCCGGGCCGCTTCGGCTCAGCCTTCGGCGCGGTAGACCAGGGCCGTGGCGATACCCGCGATGCCCTCGCCCCGGCCGGTGAACCCGAGGCCGTCGGAGGTCGCGGCGGAGAGCGAGACGGGGGCACCGACCGCCTCGGACAGCACCTTCTGCGCCTCGTCGCGCCGTTTGCCGATCTTCGGCCGGAGACCGACGACCTGTACGGCGACGTTGCCGATCCCGAAGCCCTCGGCGCGCACGATCCGGGCGGCCTCGGTCAGCAGGGTGACACCGGACGCACCCGACCACTCGGGGCGGCCGGTGCCGAAGTGCTGCCCCAGGTCACCGAGCCCGGCGGCCGAGAACAGGGCGTTGCAGGCGGCGTGCGCCACGACGTCGGCGTCGGAGTGCCCGGCGAGACCGGGGCCCTCGCCCTCCCACAGCAGGCCCGCGCACCAGAGCTCGCGGCCCTCCTCGAAGGCGTGGATGTCGGTCCCGATGCCCACACGGGGGATCAGGGGGGCCTGCTGCCGCGCCGCTGTCTCAGAATCCATCGTTCGCCCTCCGGCGTGCGAGTACGGCCTCGGCCAGGACCAGGTCCAGCGGCCGGGTCACCTTGAACGCTTCCTCGTGCCCGGGCACGACGACGACCTGCGAGCCCAGCTGCTCGACCATGCCCGCGTCGTCGGTCGCCCCCTCGCCGTCGACGGCGACGCTCCCGTGCGCCTTGACGAGCGTGTGCCGGTCGAAGCCCTGGGGCGTCTGCACGGCCCGCAGCCGCGCCCGTACGGGCGTCGACAGGACCGGCTCCGGCGCGCCCGGCTCACCCGGCTCGACCTCCTTGACGGTGTCGGCGAGGGGAAGCGCGGGAACCACGGCCGGAGCCCCGTCCCGTACGGCTTCGATGACGGCGTCCACGGTGTCGACCGGCACCAGGGGCCGGGCCGCGTCATGGACGAGCACGACGGAGACGTCGTCCGGCAGGGCGTCCAGGCCCAGCCTCACGGACTCCTGGCGTGTCGCACCGCCGGGGACGACGACGTAGTCGGTGTGCTCGGGCAGCGCGTGCCCGTCGATGAGGTTCTTGACCTCGGGCGCGCCGTCCGGCGGCGCGACCACGACGACGAGGGTGACGGCGCGGGACGCGGCCATCGCGCGTACGGCGTGGATGAGCATCGGGGTACCGCCGAGCGCGCGCAGCGCCTTCGGGGTACCGGGGCCGAGCCGGACGCCGCGGCCCGCCGCGGGGATCACCGCCGCGGTGCGCGAGGGGCTCGGTTCAGCAGGCGTCGGTGGCATCGGTGACATCGGTTGCACTCCGCAGCTTCGGCAGGTTTGTTTCCACGGCCGACATGGGTATGGCCTGGGCGTGCCCCGACCGTAGGTCGGGGAACAGCCGGGCGCTGCGCCTCGGCTCGACCGGGACCCTTCCGTGATCCCCGGCCGGCCGGGGATCGGAGAGGACCGGTGGAGGATGCCGAAGGGGACGGCGCGCGGCGTGTCGGCATTCTTCCGGATGGATGTCCGTTTCCCGGGCGGGTTTCCGGGCGGATCCTGCTCCCGGGTCCGAACATGCCGCAGCGCCCGACGACTCGCCGTGAAGACGGCTGGTCAGCGGGCACCGCGGCACATTTTTTCATTACCGGGTCCGGTGGGCGCCGGTGTCATCCGGTCACCGGCGTCGTCCGACGACCGGTGACGTCGACATCACCGGCTGCCGTCCGGTTCAGGACGCGAGGACCTCGTCGAGCAGTGCCTCGGCCTTGTCCTCGTTCGTGTTCTCCGCGAGGGCGAGCTCGCTCACCAGGATCTGGCGGGCCTTGGCGAGCATGCGCTTCTCACCTGCGGAGAGTCCGCGCTCGCGCTCGCGACGCCACAGGTCGCGCACTACTTCGGCGACCTTGATGACATCGCCGGAGGCGAGCTTCTCGAGATTTGCCTTGTAGCGTCGGGACCAGTTCGTCGGCTCTTCGGCGTACGGCGCGCGCAGCACCTCGAAGACCCGGTCCAGCCCTTCCTGCCCGACCACGTCACGCACACCGACGAACTCCGCATTGTCCGCCGGCACACGAACCGTCAAGTCGCCCTGGGCGACCTTGAGCACCAAGTAGGTCTTGTCCACGCCTTTGATCTGGCGAGTTTCGATAGCCTCGATCAGCGCGGCCCCGTGATGGGGATAGACCACGGTGTCGCCAACCTTGAACGTCATGTGACAGGTACCCCTTCCGTGGCTATCCAGAGTAACACGAGAACGGCTTCTCCTGAATGGCGTTTTCGCAGGTCAGGGCATATCTCGGGGCTTGACAACTGAGACACGAACGTGCTGCGGGAGCCTTCCGGAAGGCGATATTCGCAGGTCGGAGCGGGCGTACGACCGAGCCGAAACACACGCGTCACAGGTGCCGGAAGCCCTCAAGAAGGTGCCGAACGTCCCGTTTTGCCGGATTCCGGATGGTGAACTTTCCGTACTCCGTTCGGACCTCGATCACCCGTACGGCCCTTAGCGTGCGTGGCCAATGAAATTGATCAACGGCCCGGGCCGCGTGGATTATGCACGGGAAATGCGCCACCGCCCGGAAATCGATCATCGCGCCGATCAACGCACTGCTCAGCCGCCTTACCGGGCTTTGTGAACGCCGTGCGAATCCTCACGGCTCGGGAGACGGCCTCGGCGTGGCCCGGGGGTGTCCGCGACCGCCGCCGGGGCCACCGGGCCCCGTACCGGCCCCACAGGTCAGGAGCCCCCAGGGGCGGGTCGGGTGCGGGCCCGGGACGACGGCTCGGTAACCTGAGCCCGCTGACACACACTTAGGGCGGCTTTACGGCCGCTCGGCCTTCCTGTCCGCAGAGTCCGAAGTCCGCAGTCCGAACGTTCAAGGAGTTGCCGCCGCCGTGAGCCGCAGCCTTCGACACGGCGCCTTCGCCGCCACTGCCCTCGTGTTCTCGATCGCCGCGCTGTCCGGTTGTGCCGCCGGCAACAACGCGCAGACGCTTCAGGTCAGGCCGGACAACGCAGCCACCGCTGTCGACTCCATCAAGATCCAGAACCTGAACATCATCACCCAGCCCGACCCGGAGACCGAGGGCCCTGCGGTCATCGCCGCCACTCTCTTCAACGACGGCCCGAAGCGCGAGGTCGTGGAGAAGGTCACCCTGCCGGGCACCAACGCCACCGTGGAGCTCAAGCCCGCCAAGGGCAAGGGCCCGGTCGTGATCCCGGCCGGCGGACGGCTCATCATCGGCGGCAAGAACAACGCCTCGGCCGTCATCGAGAACGGCCGCCAGGCGGGCGCGGACGGCGCCGTGCAGAACGTCGCCTTCACGCTCAGCGAGACCGGCGACATCGAGCTCGGCGCCGCCATCGTCCCGGCGACCAGCTTCTTCGAGAAGTTCGGCCCGAGCACCGCGCCGTCCGCCAAGCCGTCACCCACCCCCTCGGCCTCCGAGACCGGGGCGACGGGCGAAGCCACCGGCGAGGCGTCCGAGGGCCAGGCCGGGAGCCAGTCCGACGGCACGGCCACCGACTCGGCCGGCACGGCGGACGACGAAGCCGCCACGCACTGACCGCACGCGTGAAGGGGGTGCCTCCGGCGGAGGCACCCCCTTCACGGCTGTACGGCGCCGGATGCCGCCCACGGTACGGCGCCGGGTGCCGTTTACGGCTCGAACTTGTAGCCCAGGCCCCGCACCGTCACCAGGTAGCGCGGCGCCCCCGGGTCGGGCTCGATCTTGGCGCGGAGCCGCTTGACGTGGACGTCCAGGGTCTTGGTGTCGCCCACGTAGTCGGCGCCCCAGACCCGGTCGATGAGCTGCATGCGCGTCAGGACGCGTCCCGCGTTGCGCAGGAGCATCTCCAGGAGGTCGAACTCCTTCAGCGGGAGGTCGACCTTGCCGCCGGAGACCGTGACGACGTGGCGGTCCACGTCCATCCGGACCGGCCCGGCCTCCAGGGCCGCCGGGGTGACCTCCTCCGGCTCGCCGCGGCGGCGCAGGACAGCGCGGATGCGGGCCACCAGCTCCCGCGAGGAGAAGGGCTTGGTCACATAGTCGTCGGCTCCTATTTCCAGGCCGACGACCTTGTCGATCTCGCTGTCCTTGGCGGTGACCATGATCACCGGAACGTTGGACCGGACACGCAGCTGCCGGCAGACCTCCGTACCGGGCAGACCCGGGAGCATCAGGTCGAGCAGCACGAGGTCGGCACCGTTGCGCTCGAACTCGTCGAGGCCCTCCGGGCCGGTGGCCGCGATGGCCACCTCGAAGCCTTCCTTGCGGAGCATGTAGGACAGGGCGTCGCTGAAGGATTCCTCATCCTCGACGACAAGCACTCGGGTCACGGAAGAGCCTCCGGGGCAGGAAATGTGTCAAAAGAATCGGTCTCGTACGGCCCGTCGTGGTCAACAGCGCCGTTGACGACGAGGGATCCGCCGGTGGTACGACCCCGTACGACGCCGGACTCCGGCAGTCGCAGGGTGAACGTGGAGCCCTGTCCCTCCGAGCTCCATACGGTGACCTCCCCGCCGTGCGAGGCGGCCACATGCTTGACGATGGCGAGGCCGAGACCGGTGCCACCGGTGGCCCGTGAACGGGCCGGGTCGACGCGGTAGAACCGCTCGAAGACACGCTCGCGGTCCTTCTCGGAGATGCCGATGCCCTGGTCGGTCACGGCTATCTCGATCAGGTCCCCGCCGGGCGCGGCCAGCTTCCGGGCGGCGATGCCGACGCGGGTGCGGGCGGGGCTGTAGTTGACGGCGTTCTCCACGAGATTGCCGAGGGCGGCCGCCAGCTGGCTCCGGTTGCCCCAGACGAAGAGGTCCGCGGTACCGCCGGAGGCCATGGTGATCTGCTTCGAACCGGCCTGCTGACGGCACCGGTCGACGGCCTCGGCGACCAGCTCCTCCACCCGTACGGGCTCGGCGTCCTCCAGCGGGTCGTCGTTCTGCACCCGGGAGAGGTCGATGAGCTCCTGCACGAGGTTGGTCAGCCGGGTCGCCTCGATCTCCATGCGGCCGGCGAACCGCTGCACCGCCTCCGGGTCGTCGGAGGCGTCCATGACGGCCTCGGAGAGCAGGGAGAGCGCTCCGACGGGCGTCTTGAGCTCATGGCTGACGTTGGCGACGAAGTCGCGCCGGACCGCTTCGATGCGCCGGGCCTCCGTGAGGTCCTCGACCAGCAGGAGGACCAGGCGTGAGCCCAGCGGGGCGACCCGGGCCGAGACGGCGAGCGCCTCGCCCCGGCCGGTGCCCCGGCGCGGGAGGTCGAGCTCGACCTGTCGTATCTCACCGTCACGCCGGGTGTCCCTGGCCATGTGGAGCATCGGCTCCACCGCCAGCCGGCCGCCCCTGACCAGGCCCAGCGCATACGCGGCGGAGCTGGCCTTGACGACGCTGTCGCTCTCGTCGAGCACGACGGCGGAGGAGCTGAGCACGGAGAGGACCGTGTCGACGCCCGGGGGCAGCGCGGCGTTGCCGTCGGGCCGCAGGGACGTACGCGTGGGCCGCTTCTGCTCGCGCTCGCTCCAGCGGAACGCCAGCATCGCGATCACACCGGTGCACAGCCCGGCGATCGCGGCAGCTGCGGCGACTGCCGCGTTCACGTCCATGCCTCAAGGTTATGCGGGCTCGCCGACACTCTCCCAGCCATCCGGGTGCCATCTCGAACACTCGTCGCCCAGAGTTCACCGAGGGGATAGTGCCGGTTCACTTAGGCGGCCGGATCCCGACGCGTTGGCACCGCACCGTGGCAGCGTGGGGGTCGGCGCCAAGACCCCGGCCTCAGCAAACCCGGCCGTACGGGGGACGCCGCCCCCGCTGCCGGCCGGTCACAAGGATCTGGAGAGGGACTTCCATGCGCGACGCCTACCACGAGGAACTCGACTCGATCGGCGAGGACCTGGTCGAGATGGCCCGGCTCGTCGGCTCGGCGATCGGACGGGCCACGACGTCCATGCTCGACGCCGATCTCAAGCTCGCCGAGAGCGTGATCGCCGCCGACCAGAAGGTCGACGACCTCCAGCACGACCTGGAGGCCCGCGCCATCGCGCTGCTGGCCCGCCAGCAGCCGGTCGCCACCGATCTGCGGATCGTGGTCACCTCGCTCCGGATGAGCGCCGACCTGGAGCGCTCGGGCGACCTCGCCCAGCACGTCGCCAAGCTGGCGCGGCTGCGCTTCCCCGAGTCGGCGGTGCCGCACGACCTGCACGCCACCATCCTGGAGATGGGGCAGCTCGCCCAGCGGCTGATGGCGAAGGCCGCCGAGGTGATCATCACGAAGGACGTCGACCTGGCGCTCCAGCTGGAGCAGGACGACGACGAGATGGACCTGCTGCACCGCACGCTCTTCCAGCACCTGATGGACGACCGCTGGAAGCACGGCATCGAGACCGCCGTCGACGTCACCCTGCTCGGCCGCTACTACGAGCGCTTCGCCGACCACGCCGTGTCGGTCGCCAAGCGCGTCGTCTACCTGGTCACGGGTGAGCACGCGGACGAGATCCAGGCGGCGACGCCGGTGGAGGGGGCGTAGGGGGGCGCGGCCACCACGACGGCCGCACATCCGTTCCCGCGCTCGTGCGCCGTTGATGCGCCCTCCGGGCTGGGCATGCAATGGGTGCGGGGGCGGCGCGGCATGCCTGCGGCCCCCGCCGTCGGCATGTGTGCCCCATACATGTGCCGTACGCCGTCGAGTCGTACGCCCTGAGGAGGGACCATGGCCGATTCCCCCATGACCGAACCCCAGCAGCAGGAGACCCCGACCGAAGTGGTGCATCTGCCGTTGCTGGGAGCCTGCGGCTGCGGCTCGGGCTGCGGGTGCGGCTGTCAGGCCGGCGCGCCCTGCCAGTGCGGCGGCTGAGGCCGGCCGGATCCAGCGGCGGTGCCCCGCTCCGGACACGTCCGTGGCGGGGCACCGCGCCGCGCGCCCGCGTTCTCCCGGGCCTGCCTCTCGAACCGCGGGGGCCTACCTCCTACCCCCTGCCCCTGTCCCGTCAGACCGCGGGCTCGGCGACCGTCCGGTCCTCCGGCACCGGAGAGGCGGCGATCACCGGTTCCGGCAGGTCCAGGTTGCGCATCAGCAGCCAGTAGCCGGCCGCGGCCACGGTGCCCAGGACCGCGCAGGTCCCCCACAGCCAGGCGGCGCCGTAGTGGTCGATCACGAAGCCGGACATCAGCGGGGCGACGAGCCCCGCCACCGACCAGGACATCGTGTACATGCCCTGGTAGCGGCCCCTGCCGTGGGCCGGGGACAGCTGTACGACGATGCCCGTCTGCGTCGGGGCGTTGACGATCTCGGCCAGGGTCCAGACGCACACCGTCAGGGCGTACACCCCGACCGTTCCCGCGAACGCGGTCAGCCCGAAGCCGTACCCGGCGAGCAGGGACGACAGGATCAGCAGCCGGCGCGGGTCGCGGTGCTGGATGAACCGCGTGACGGGGATCTGCAGGGCCACGATCAGCACACCGTTGACGGCGATGGCCGTGCCGAAGTCGGAGGCGGACAGCCCGTCCGTACCCATGGCCACCGGCAGGCCCACGTACCCCTGCTGGAAGATCAGCGCGACCAGGAACGACAGCCCGACGACCCCCATGTAGCGTCCGTCGCGCAGGACCGTGCTGAGCCGCACGTCGTCCGGCGGCGGGGTTCCGGCAACCCGGGGCGCCACCTCCGGCCGGGACTCCGGCACCTTGAGGAAGACGACGACCGCGCAGAGCAGGGTCAGGGCCGCCTCCCCCAGGAAACCGGCCAGATAGCTGTACTCGGCGATGAACCCGGCTCCGGCCGACGACACGGCGAAGCCCAGGTTGATGGCCCAGTAGTTGAGCGAGAAGGCCCGCACCCGGTCCTCGGGCCGGACGATGTCGGCCATCATCGCCTGCACGGCCGGCCGGGACGCGTTGCTGGCCATGCCCACGACGAAGGCCACACCGGCGATCGCCACGGGGTGGACCATGAGGCCGAGCACCGCCACGGACACGGCGGTCGAGAGCTGCGCGATCAGCATGGTGGGGCGGCGCCCCAGCCGGTCGGTCATCACCCCGGCGCCGAGCGACGACACGACCCCGCCGAGCCCGTGGAGCGCGGCGACGAGACCGGCGTACGAGGCCGAGTAGCCCCGGTCCAAGGTCAGGTAGAGCGCCATGAAGGTGGCGACGAACGCCCCGAGGCGGTTGACCAGCGTGCTGGTCCACAGCCACCAGAACTCCCTGGGGAGCCCGGCGACCGTCTCGTGTGCCGCCTTTCTGAGACCGGCGACGGACATAGGGCTTCCCCCCGGGGACGTGTTCGTACGGATAGGACGCCGGCCCCTGTAAGCGGCCCCGCGACGGTCCGAACCTTACGAAGGCGCCGCCCCCGGCCGCCACTCGATTGACGCCGCCCGTCAACCGTCACGCCCCGGCCCCGCCCCCGGTCCGCCCTTCGGGCGAGCGCGCGGAGGCCGCACGGGTTCGATTACGCTCGGACCCATGGCCGACGCACCGTACAAGCTGATCCTCCTCCGCCACGGCGAGAGCGAATGGAACGCGAAGAACCTGTTCACCGGATGGGTGGACGTAGACCTCACCGACAAGGGCGAGAAGGAGGCGGTCCGCGGCGGTGAGCTGCTCAAGGACGCCGGCCTGCTCCCCGACGTCGTGCACACCTCCCTCCAGAAGCGCGCGATCCGCACCGCCCAGCTCGGGCTGGAGGCCGCGGACCGCCACTGGATCCCCGTGCACCGCTCCTGGCGCCTGAACGAGCGTCACTACGGCGCCCTCCAGGGCAAGGACAAGGCCCAGACGCTCGCCGAGTTCGGCGAGGAGCAGTTCATGCTCTGGCGCCGCTCGTACGACACCCCGCCGCCGGCCCTCGAGGACGGCACGGAGTTCTCGCAGAGCGCCGACCCGCGCTACGCGACGATCCCGCCGGAGCTGCGCCCCCGCACGGAGTGCCTCAAGGACGTCGTCGAGCGCATGCTGCCGTACTGGTACGACGGCATCGTCCCGGACCTCCTCGACGGCAAGACCGTCCTGGTCGCCGCCCACGGCAACAGCCTCCGCGGCCTGGTGAAGCACCTGGACGGCATCTCCGACGACGCCATCTCGGGCCTGAACATCCCGACCGGCATCCCGCTCGCCTACGAACTGGACGCCGACTTCCGCCCCCTGAACCCGGGCGGCACGTACCTGGACCCGGACGCGGCGAAGGCTGCGATCGAGGCTGTGAAGACCCAGGGCAAGAAGAAGTAAGCAGAGCTGAACAAGCCCCCCACCTGCGGGTTCTCCGCGTGGTGGGGGGCTTCTTGGTGCGCTGGGCCGTCTGTGGGCCGTCAGATGCTCAACGGGCCGTCAGGCGCGGCGGCTCCAGCGGCGGATGCGGACTTCGAGGACGATCAGCAGTGCCACGGGGACAGCGATCTCTGCGGGGGCGTTGGCCCAGACGGCGAGTGCGCCGCCGGCAGTGCCGATGAGCGCGATCGGGAGATCGCGCGGGTGGATATCGACGGTTACGCCGACGCGTGGGACCATGAAGCCCTCCAGCTGTGCTCGGTTCACTTCGCAAGGTGATTTCTGGGGCGTGGCAAATGGAGGCGAATGCCGCCCTTGCACGGGCGGCATTCGCATGCCGCAGGAACTTTCCCACAACCATCACGCGCCAGACAAACGCGCAGCTGAAAGCTACCCTGTTCGTTTGCGTAGACAGATTGTCCACGCACATGGACAGCCAGAGCACTCCAACATTTCCCGGAGACTTTCCAGACCCTCGAATCTTTCCAGGCGCCGTCCGATGCGGCTCGTTGCCCCTCGTTGCCTGGTGCCGACCTGTGTCACCTCGCGCCACCTCGCCCCGCAGGACACGAGGACGATGCCGCGCAGGGCCGCCGCCGCCAGGCAGGAGCAACCGGTTGCGCCAATCGGTTTCCGTAACTGATTTCGGGAAATCGATGTCGGAGAATCGGTTGCGGAGTATCGGTTTCCCCTTACCGATTTCAACCTTGCTTCGAAACTCACATTTGGAACCTTGAACAGATCTCAGATGTAAGGTTCCGGTTTCAAACCAGACGCCTTCGAGAACGAGCCGTTGCCTATTTCGAGGTTCTGCGATCCGAAGATCGCACTAACCGCCTTGCGCGTTCGCTCCTGGCTCGACGGCATCAGGTGTGCGTAAACCCGCAGCGTCAGGCCAGGGTCCGAGTGCCCGAGGTACTCGGCGAGCGCCTTGATGTTCTCCCCGGCGTCCAGCAGCACCGACGCGTAGAAGTGCCGCATGGCGTGCATACCGTTCTCGCGCGACTCGGCGTGCGGAGCGCCGGCCGCCGGGGTCGGGATGACTCCAGCCGAGGCCAGGGCCGGTTTCCACGCTTCCTCGTTCAACGAGGTTCGCCAGACATGACCACCGCGCGGTCCCGTGAAGACGAGCCGCTTGGTCACCAGCGGTCCGCCCGCGACCTTCCACGGCAACGTGATCGCGACCGGCGAAAATTGCTTCATGTGTGCCCGTAGCGCCTCAGCGACTGGACCGGGGAGCGGTACGTCCCGCAGCTTGCCGCCCTTGGGCGGAGCGAAGACGGGCTTGCTGCGGCTCAGCTTGAGCTGCTGGACGACGTGCAACGTGTCCGAGCGGAAGTCGATCGCGTCCACCGCGACGCCCAGGATCTCGCCTTGCCGGAGGCCGCAGCCGCCGCCCAGGTCGACCATCGCTTGGTACCGGGCGGGCATACCCGCGCGCACAGCGAAGAGCCGTTCCGTCGTCCAGGGTGTGACGCGCTTCGTGTCCACGGTCGGCGGCCGTACCGAGCGGGCAGCGCAAGGGTTCCGGGGGAGGTGCCCGTCATCCACGGCCGCGCTGAGAGCCGCCCGCACGTTGGAGTAGATCGTCCGGGCGTACGAGCCACGCACACCGTTCGCTTGGAGCTGCTGCACCCAGTCGCGGATGTGCGCCGGCTGGAACGATCCGAGCGGACGCGTGCCGAGGTACGGGAACGCGTGCAGCCGGAGCTGCGACTCCATCGAGGCTTGCGTGTTGGGGTCCGCCCCTTGGGTGGATACCCAGCCCTCCGCGTACTGCTGGAAGGTGGTCCGGGCCGCGCGGGGATCGATGTACTGCCCCCGCGCCATGTCCGCTTCGGTATGGGCCAGCCACTGATCAGCGAGCCGCTTCTGTCGGTCCGGGAAGCTCTTCGACTTCTCCGTGCCGTCCGGCCCGACGTAGCGCGCGCGGTAGCGGGACCCCACTCCGTAGCGATCCGACTTCACCTTGCGCGGCTTACCGTCAGGGCCGGTCACAGTCACGAACCAGCGGTCCTGAATGTGTCCGGCCATCAGGCAGCCGCCTCGCTCCGGCGGGAGTCGACCCAGGCCCGTACGTCGTCGGGGTCGAAGCGGAGGTGCCGGCCGACGCGGAAGCCGCGGGGGCCTGTCCGCTTCCGGCGCCACTGGTAGACCGTCTCGACGCTGGGCAGCTCGAACATCTCGACCAGGTCGTCGGGCGTCAGATAGCGACTCGGCAGAGGGAGCGCCATGGTCACCACTCCCCCTCGTCGACCAGCTCCGCCATGGCTTCACGGGCGGTTTCGCGGTTGAGCTGGAGACCACGGGCGATGGTCGCGGCGAGAACGGATTCTCCGGGCGAGTGACCATGGCCTGCGTACTGCCAGTCGGCCAGGACGAGCACGGTGTCCGGGACGCGGTCCTCCAAGCAGAGTGACTGCCGTTCCTGTGCGGCACGGAAGTCGGCGCGGGCTTGGCGGAGCTCGCCGAGGGTGGTCGAGTAGCGGCGGGACTTCGAGGAGAAGTGTCCGCGGAACCCGAGCATGTGCGCCCAGGCGCGCAGCCGACGTTCGGGGTAGAGCGGATCGAGGAGGTGGCATGCGGCGATGAGACGGCGGGCGTGGTCGGGAACGCCATGGCGATCGAGCTCGGAGAGCTCGCCGATGCGGCGGTCCAGAGTGCCGGTGTTCTCCGCCGCTTTGGTGGCGTACTTCGCGACGTAGGACGCCACAGCCTGCTCGGTGACATCGGAGCCGTCGCCAAAGGCAACGACCGGGCGGACGTCGAGTTGTGTGCCCCAGCGGAAGGTGCGAGCGGGCTGATCGTCGGCGGCGGGAGCGGACACCGAGGTGTAGTTGTGTCGAGCGGCTGCGCGTATTGAGTCGGTGAGCAGGTCGACGGTGGCCCATGACGGAGGAGGGGTGCCGGGCCCGTCCGGTCCGTCGATCCGCATCACGCTGTGGAAGTGGATCGCCCCGCGCTTCTGGAACTCGGCGACCTTGCCGTACGAGAACCGAGCCGATTCCTTCAGTTCCACCTGCGTGAGTCCGGCGCGGGCCGCGATCTCCCGTCGGAGGCGAGTGGTGAACCGCATCCAGAGGTCGCCGGCGTGGTTGTTGAACAGGACCGATCCGGCGTAGTCGTACGTCTCGGGGTCCAGGGCGGTACCGAGCTCGGGTACGTCTGCCGAGTGCCGGCTACCGCAACGGCAAGTGCCACGTTCGGGGCGGTTGTGGACCGGGCCAAAGGACGGGGCGGTAAGCGTGGCGAAGACCCGGGGGTGATCCCGCACGGTGGCGGGGACGTCGCGGCGCTCGTCGCCAGCCAGGCCTGCACGGATCAAGTGGTACGTGTCTCCGGCGTACGTCCAGGCGCAAGAGGGGCAGCGGGAAGCGCGGCGGTTGCCGCAGGCGAGGCGGAGACGTCCGCCGGGCTCGGTCTCGGTCGAGTAGTGGTGAAGGGTCTCGCCGGTGGTTTTGTCCTTGGTTAGGGTCCAACCGGTCAGGTGGATCGGGTCGGAGCAGCCACCAGTGCGACGGATCTGGTCCTCCCAGCGGTGGAACTCGGGGGCCGAGGCCACCCTCAGCAGGTCGCCGAGGGTGAGCCGGTCGATCTGCGATTCAGGCATGTGCACTCCCCCGGCGGCGGGCGGTGCGGTCGGTCATGATGGTGCTTCCTTCCGGATCTGTGGTTCGGGCAGGAGCACGGCTTCCGGGCGGCGGATGCCGGTATCGAGGCCGCCCGGAAGCCGGTCAGCGATGGTTCTGCGACGCCACGAGCGACCGAATGACCAGGGCGCTGATGGCGAGCGACGCGGCGGTGACGGCGACCGCGAGGAGCATGGAGACCAGGACCGCACCGACGACCAGCACCACGGCGGTGCCGCCACCGATGACGGCGACGACTGCACCGGGCGTGAGCTGAACCGTGGGACGTGCGGGAGCCATAGGGGCCGGGGCCGAGGTCTGGTGGGGCACGGCGGGGACGTCGCTCCGGGCGGTTCCAGTGACGATTCCGGTCGGCAACGGGTTGGTGGGGATCCTCGGGCGGAGCATGGCGGTTCTCCCTTCGGTGGGGGTTACTTGACGGCGGTGTCGATCACGGGGGTCAGGAGGCTGTCGGCGAGGAGATAGCCGCCGAGCAGCAGCACGAGCACGAGCCACCAGGGCGGGCGGATCAGCTTCACGCCGAGCCAGCCGACGACGATCAGGGCGAGCCAGAGCGGTACGTCCATGGCGGGTCTCCTTCAGCGGACCTTGCAGCGGTGGGTGCGGGCGGCGAGCTGGGCGGCGGACCGGCTGCTGAAGTCGGACGACCAACCGCAGCGATCGGCGGTGCACACGGCGGCGTGCTGGGTGCGGCCGTGCCGGTCGCGGTGGGTACCGATCTGCACCGGTCCGATCCGCATCACGGAGTGGAAGTGGTCGCGGGCGGGCATGGTGGGTCTCCTCTCGAGTCAGGCGAGCTGAGCGGCAATAGCGGCGGCGAGTTGGGGCGGAACTCCGAGGCGCGCGCGGAGCGTGTCGGTGTCGATCGGTGAACCGGTACGGGCGCGGTGGTCGTCGGCGACCTTCCGGGCGTGATCGACAAGCGCGGCCGGCACGGGCGGAGACGCGTCGGCGGGAGGCAGGACCGGAGACTCCTCAGCGGCAGGAATCGGCGCTGGTTCCAGCTCCGGGGCTTGTTCCTCGGTGACGAGCTCCGGCGCCGAGGGATCAGCCGTAGGCACCGCCGGAACGGGCGTGCGCTCCTCGACCGGGGTCTCCGTGTGGGCGAGGAGCGTCCCGCCGAGGAAGGCAAGCGCGGGCCATCCAGCGATGCCGAAGCGCAACCAGGCCGGAGGGTGCGCGAGATCGAGAAATCCGGCGGTGGCGACGTTGGCACCGAGCGAAGCGACGAGCGCGATCAGGAACCAGCTCCAGGCGAGCCGGGACGGGCCGTCCTTTCGTAGCCGCCGCCAGGCAGCGACCAGGAGCAGATCAACGCTGATCGGGTAGGCCCATGCCTTCCAGCCGTCCTGGCCCGCGGCGGCGGCGAGGTCGTGGAGGTGGGCGAAGGAGAGCGCGCCAGCGATCACGGCTTGGATCAGTACGGCGTCCACGCGCATGGAGGGACGGACCATCGGACTTCTCCTTTTCGGCATGGGACGGGTAGGGACTTGGCGCGGGAATGGTCACGCCGACCGGTGAGCGGAAGGTCAGGCGGTGGTGGGCGCTGCTTTGGTGAGCGGCGCGGTGGCCGAGGCCAGGGGTGCGACGGCGGGCCGGAAGGCCGCGAGGGCGGGCACATCCGGAGTGCGGTCGGCGTGCCGGTTGCAGATGTTCACGGCTTGGCGCAGTGAGGTGTGTGGTGCCCGGATGCGGGTCCATCCACCAGTCGAGTCACCCGAGACCGCGATGCCGGGGACGTCGGTGGGAATCTGGATCGCGGCAAGGACGGCGTCCGGAGCAATATCTCCGAAGGCCATGTTGGCGCTGGACTCGTCGTTGACGCGGTGGGCGGTCCGACCGGTGAGTTGGGCGCGGAGCATCGTGATGCCCTTGCCGAGTTCGGATCCGAAGCGCTGGCCACAGATCTCCAGGTAGATCCCCGCGGCACGGCCGAGCTGGGCGAGGCGGACCAGAGCAGTGACGATCCTGTCGCGGCGCTTCTCCTCGTCCTTGGTGGCGAACAGCGCCAGCTCGGCAACCTCGTCGACCAGGACCACGACCGGAGTCGGGCGTATGTCGGCCGGCAGGTCCCAGATGTCGGCAGCTATGTCGGCGTCCGGAACGTCGACTGTGATGCGCTGAGCGGAACGGATGAGCTGGTAGACGTCCTCCATGTGCTGCACGAGTGCTTCGAGGAGTTCGAGGGCGGTGCCCGGGTTGTCGGCGAGGGCGGAGAAGCGCCGGGCGAGCGGGAAGAGCTCGACGCCCTGTTTGCAGTCGATCCCGACGAGCGCGACGTCGTGCGCCGCGAGGCCGGCGACAAGGTTGCGCTGGTAGACGGACTTCCCCGACTCGGTCGCGCCGAGCGTCAGCCCGTGGGGCACAGCCCGGTAGTCGCGGTAGTGGACGGATCCGTCCTCGCGCAGTGCGACGGGGATACGCATAGGCGCGGGGCCGGTTTCGGCGGGCATCTGCACCCGCCGAAGGACGTCGTATCCCGTCATTCGTAACTCCACGATTCCCGAGCGAAGTTCGCGGGAGGTGACTCCGTACATCCCGAAGGAGTGCCGGAGGCGGTCGGTGGCCGAGGCAACGTCGAAGGCATCCTGACCGGGACGGAGCTTGATCCGCAGGACCAGCCCGGTACGAGTAGGCCGAAGCCGGAGAATGCGCGGGGCCCTCGACTCAGGAACGGGGCGGTTCGTCATCCGGGCGAGGGAGAGACGCCAACGCGCGGGCGGAACGGTGAGTCCGCAGGCGTCCATGACCGAGGCGTATCGGACCGCTACCCGCAGCGCGGCAAGGGTGACCCCGAAGGTCATCCAGTACCAGGCGGGACGCCGCCACCGCAGGATCGCTGCGGTGGCGACGATCAGCAGCAGCGTGACCAGGGACCCGGTCATGATCAGGCCGCCTTGGGCTTCTCGGCAGCGGCGACGAGCGAGGTGACCGCCACCGCACGGAAGGCGATACCGTGACGCTTCTGCCCGTTGAACTCGTTCTCCCACGGCCGGGCGATCAGTCCGGTGACGGCGACGGGCGTGCCCATCATCAGCTCACCGGAGATGCCCGGCTCGGGGACGGTAATCGAAAGGATCTCCACCTCCTCGTTCGCCGCGAACATCACGTCCACGGTCATGAGCTTCGCGCCGCTCTCGACGTCCACCGCGATCTCACCGGTCCGGCGGTCCTTGACCTTGATCTGCGGGGGCTTGGCGACCATCACGGACGCGGCGGAGGTGTCGACGGGGATCGTACGCACAGAAGATCACTCCTATAGATGTGCTCGACTCTGCCACTCATGTACATGAGTGGCATAAAGAAGAGTGCATCACTCCTATACATGAGTCAACCCGCCGAGACGAAGAAGTCGCGGCGGGCTGCGTCGAGTTGAACGCGCGTCAGTCGGAGGCGGGGATCCGGTAGCTGAAAACGAACTGGTCAGCGGCCATGAGCGTGTCGCACACCTCTACGACACGATCCTCCGTCGTCCTTGCCTCACGGATCAGGTGAACCACCGAAGCGCCGGGGCTCAGGGCCAGTTCGGAGGCCTCCGCCTTGGTCGCCAGCCGGGCTTGCAGCGTCTCGACGAACTCCGCGAACTCGTGCCCGTGGTCTTCGAGGCGGGCGTAGATGCCACCACCACCAGGGTTCTTCGCGAACAGTTCGGGGATGTCCTTCGCAACGTCCCACGGGAGGTACGACGTGGCCGTCTCGACGGGGGTCTCGTTGCGGAAGTAGAGGCGACGCCGGGCGAGCACCTGAGTGCCGGCGGGGACGCCGAGCCGCTCCGCGATGTCGTTCGGTGCATCCGTCGGACCGATGTAGAGAACGCTGACGCCAGCCTTGGCGCCGGACTGCTCCGACTCGGCAAGGTACGCGGCCTTGCCGCCTTGTCGGTGGGAGCGCTTGAAGCGGTCCGAGGATCGGTGCCGCACCGGGGGCCGGGCTTTCACCATGGACCCCTTGCCCTGGCGGGTCTCCACGAGGTCACTCGCGCGGACCTCCACCATGGCCTTGCGGATGGTGCCGCCGGAGACGCCGTAGCGCTCCACAAGCTCCGATTCGCTGGGCACCATGTCACCGGGCTTGAGGATTCCGGCGCGGATCTGCTGAACGATCTCCTCGGCGATCTGCACGTACCGAGGTACGGACTTCCCACCTCCTACTGCTGTTTCCATAGTCCTTCTCTTCCTCCTATGCTCCTGTACATGAGTAACAGTGCGCAGGAAGGCACGTCAACGCCACTCCACTCCGTGTCCGTAGCCGGAGTGGTCGTGCGCGAGGACGGGCGACTTCTGGCGATCCGCCGTGCCGACAACGGCACTTGGGAGCTCCCCGGCGGCGTACTCGAACTCGACGAGACCCCGGAGGCGGGCGTTCGGCGCGAGGTCCTGGAGGAGACAGGCATCCACGTCGAGGTGGACGAGCTCACAGGGGTCTACAAGAACACCACGCGCGGCATCGTCGCCCTGGTCTTCCGGTGCAAGCCCGCCGGCGGAAGCGAGCGAACGTCCAGCGAATCGACCGCGGTCGGCTGGCTCACGTCGGACGAGGTCACCGAGTGGATGTCCGAGGTCTACGCAGTCCGGCTGCTGGATGCCCTCGACGGGAACGGGCCTCACGTGCGGAGCCATGACGGCAAGCGCCTGACACCGGTGCGATAGAACTTTCTCTACTTCATCAAGGCGGCTCGCTCCGCTCGCCGCGCGCTCCCCGGCTCACCGCCGGGGCCTGACGCTCCTGCCTTCGGCCCGCTCTGGCCCCGGCTACGCCGGTCGCGCGGCTGGAGCAAGCACCATGGTGGGGAGAAACCCGCTGTGGCTGCGGCGGTCGGCTCCACAGCGTCACAACGATGCCTCCGGCGGGGGCGCTCAGACTCCGGGATGGGAGGGGCGCCGTTCGCGGGTGCCGCCCGGAGCGTGGCGAGCGTCGTGGGGCTCCCATCCCGACCACCTTCGACCCAGGCAGAGCCGAGCAGTCGCGGCCCAGGGCGTCAAGGTCGTTCGTACAGTGGCGCGCTCCACCTTGACGCCCTGAACCACGCCCGCTCCACGGAGTGTGGGTCGAAGGCGGACGGGATGAAAGCAGGGCTGCACGGCGGGACGACGTCGGTGCACCGGTTCCAACTGCGATACGACGGCTAGTTCTGCTTCTGCCGGTAGCCTCACTCACCATCTATCGCAGCGAACAGCAATGCGATATGCGAGCATCCAGTACGTCTGCCAGGCAGTCAGCCACGTCCCGCAGGAAGGTCATGTAGTTCTCTACCTCGACTGGCGTCGGCTTTTCGTTTTTATCCCCGTGAGCGATTTTATTCCGACGATCGACGATCTCCAATAGTTTTATGCCAACTTTCACACTGGTCCCGTTTTCTCCACGATCAATAATCGCTTGGTTGACGTGGCGATCCAGCCTGTCCAGTACATCCCCTACGCCCAGCAGGGCGAAGACCTGGGCGATCACCTCTGGCTTGGCGCTTGTGAATTGGCGGGCGAGGATCTTGGCCGACAAGACTCGCGGGTTAATTGACCTGTCATCCTCCCATAGCGACGCGTACGTCATGAAAAGGCGACGAGTGCGCGTGATTCTGTCAGGCCCATCGGTCCCAAAAATCTCCTGGATTCGCTCTCGCGTGTGCAGCTCTAGCAGACCATCGGGCAGACGACGGGTGGGCGGCTTCGCGCGGCCAATCTCGTCGATGAGTTCGGTTAGCCCAGCCTTAACGAACCCCTCAAAATGCGAAACCAGCATCACGGTGCAAGACCTCGTGATTGCGTTCGCAGCCTCGCGGCCGGCCACAGAGGAACCTTTCTCGGACTTATCCAAGGACTTCATCGGATTAAGCGCAAGAAGAGTTTCCACTTCCTTAAGGCTATCCTCGAATTCGGCCAGGGATTCCATAGTCACCTCTCCCGCAGTCCACTACAGCTCGGGAAGAGGAGGCAAGACACAGGAAACCTCTAGACGATTAAGCCCTTCGGCGAACATTCGAATTCGGCCATGCATCCTAGTTCTATCGGCAGTGGCGCGCCCGATAGCCGTTTGGAATCCCTCATTTTGAAGTAGCTCCTCCCGAAGAGCTCGAACCTCCTCTGCCTTCGCCACGGCAGCATCTCGATCCGCAAACGAGAGAGGTATCACAATGGAGTCATAGAGGGCCTTATTGAAAGCCCC
The DNA here is from genome assembly GCF_055583745.1 of Streptomyces sp. NPDC104381. Lineage (NCBI taxonomy): Bacteria > Bacillati > Actinomycetota > Actinomycetes > Kitasatosporales > Streptomycetaceae > Streptomyces > Streptomyces sp. NPDC104381. The sequence goes on along the minus strand of NZ_JBVJNK010000006.1, from coordinate 104,525 downwards.
AAGCTTTCCGTCCCTAAGTACCCTGAAAGCGTCAGCCCCAAAGATCTCGAATACAGCACGGCACGTGTCAGTGAAAACAGCCATATGTTCATCGGAAGGGGTACCGGCTCGATATTTTCGCATATAGGAATTTAGGAACTGTCGCAAGGGGGGTCGATACGCGGAAAGCTCCTCATGGAGAGCGAAAAAACGAAGCGCAAGCTCCTCATGATCCATGCGATTATTTTTAATACCTCCCAGAATTTCTTTAAATGAGTAATCAGCCGCAAGTTCCTTCAGGAAGGAGTTGAATCCTCCTCGGTAAATGCAGTTCCTGAGTTCCTGCGCACCTAGCATCGCGGAGCCGGTATTTAGGCGCTCGAATACGTCAAACTTGATGTCTGGGTGAGAGTCATCAGTGATCACAATACAGCGGACGGTTCGACTTGTAAGACGCCTCTGTTCGCGAGGCGGAAGGTCCGAGAAGCACTGCCCTTCGTGTTCCTTAAGAACAGAAATCCCTCGAAGAGAGAATTCATCGGCCAGGAAATCGTTAACGGTTTGAATGCGTTGCAGCCCATCGATCACCTCGTAGGTCCCATCCGGGTTCTCTGCGAAATAGCAGACCGGTACCGGGATATTCAGCAGAAAGCTCTCGATCAGCCTGCTTGCCTTCGAACGATCCCAGACATATTTCCTTTGATACTGAATACTCAGAAGAAGTTGCCCTTGCTTGATGTCCTCCGCCAATGTGGCGAGCGACAGGTCGTAAGGTTGGGTTACGAGTCGGCGCTCTGCGACTGAAACATCCAGGGCGTCGCTCTGATCGGACGTGAGGTCCTCCGCTTCCGATTCGAAAAGGGAATCCTGCTCTGTCTCTGGACTGTCAGTCACGTTCTCCCCTAGTTCTCGCGAGCCCGATGCTCTGTAGCAACCTTAAGTGGCGCCGCTAGCTCGCATGGTCGACTTCAGGTTTCTAGTGAACGCCCCCGTGATGCCTCTCGCGGTCAGGATGGTGGCTGCGGAGGTGCGCCGCGGGGGAGTCGGCGTAAATGGGGAGCCGCCCGAACGTGGAGTGGGGGAAGCGGGCACGCTTGACGGCTTGTCCGCGCTCCTCGACCTGAGCAAGGCTGCCCCGGTGCACCGACCCCTGTTGCTCCAGCCCACCTGTTCGCTCGAGGCTGGCTCACCGGTGATTCCCAAGCCGTTGCGCTGTGCCCTGCGAATCCGTGCGGGCACAGCGCAACGGGGAGGGGAGCCCCGGTTCTGTGCTCGGGCTCCCCTCCCCGCGTAGAGGAGGCTGTCTTCTGCCTGGGTTCAATCAGATTCGGCGGGGCTCGCCCGCCGTCAGGAGTTGCCCGCGGCTGACTGCAACGCGGAGTACGCCCTTCAGGGCTCCGGTCAGAGCGTGGCCCAGGCTGCGAAGTTCAATCAGCTCCGCGTCTTCGTTGGTGAGGCTTTCCGTTGCCATCTCCAGGAGTTCCGCCGCCGTGCCGAGTTGAACCGCTTCCACGTTGTCCGCCAGGCGGGACATGTAGCCGTCCGGGTCGTCAGTGCTCAGGTAGCAGGGCTTGTCCTCCGGGCCCGTCCACGGGAGCAGTCGCATTTCGTTCGGTGTCGTCATCCTTGGGTTGGCCTCTCGTTGAGCACATGGTGGGCGGTAAAGACGGCGTCGACTCGGTCTCCCGGGAAGGCCAGGAGCGCGGCTTCAACGACGCGGCCGGTGGCGTCTGTGGCAATGCGCGTGATCGCGAGAACGGCCATGTGGGTTCCGATCCGTAAGGCTGACGCTTCGTCCGGAGTCGGATAGCGGGCGCAGACCGTCTCTCGGACGGTCGCCGGCGACCGTCCGAGGACGGCGAATCTCGTGACCGCCTCCCGGCAAACGGAGTCGTCGTCGAGGACTCCGGCCGGGGACAGGTCGCGCGGGATGTAGATGCGGGCCAGGCCGTGCGGTGACCCCTGTTCGAGGCTGAGGCAGGTGTATTCCGCGAGAGGGCTGCCCGTTGGCACCTTCAGCAACGTCGTCAGGTGCACGGAGGCCGGGACCGTGGTGCTGCGCACCGTGACGCGCAACGTTGGCTCAGCAGCCGTCCACGGGTCCAGCGTGCCCCAGCCACCGACGTACATGATCTTGCGGCGTGGGCGACGGACGTAGTTGCCCTTGCCGTGGATCTTCTCTACGAGTCCCTCGCCCTGGAGCAGGGCGAGAGCGCGTCGCAGGGTCACCGTGCTGACCCTGTACCGAGCGGCCAGGCCGGCTTCGGACGGGAGGCGTTCGCCAGGCTTGATGCTGCCTGTCGTGATCTGGTGGCGTAGGTCGTCGGCGATGTCGTGATGGCGTCGGGGCACGGAGTGGGTCACCGCCTGCTCCGCAGTCGCAGGGCGATGAGCCGGGTACGCGTGTGTATGGCCAGCAGTTCGCCTGACTCGAAGACCAGTTGCTTGGCTCCGTGGGGGAGCTGGAAGAGGTCTCTCACTCGGCAGGCCTGGCCGCCGAGTTGGATGATGTCGCCGCGCTGCACGGTTGCCGCGGTGACCTCAACGGGGGAGGCCAGCGCACCGACGGGGGCTCGGTCCCTCACGCCGTCACCTCCCCGTGCACCGACGAATCTGAGGTCGAGTGGCACGGGCAGTCACACACCTCGTAGATCACCGGTACGTCAGTCGGCGCCAGAGACGGGGAGGGCTCGATGCAGGAGTGGTGTGTGCCGATCCAGCACGCGATCGAGCGGTACGGGACAGGAGCCGTGCCCGTGGGGTGTGGTTGTCGGCGAGGTGGCATCAGTGGGCCCCCGCGAGGGCTGACCAGGCCTCGGCCGGCAGGTGCGGAGCGACGAGCACCATGCGCGTCCGTACACGCTCTTCCCACGCCAGCAGGTACGGACGGACAAGCGCGACGTCCTCGCCCCTCAGCGAGTAACGGTGAACCGCAGCGGCCGAAGCCCGCCCGCGGGCGGTGCTCGACGCTTCAGTGTGCGCGAGGCGAGTGGCAGCGGCCAGCGGCCGGGAGGGCGTTAAGGGGCGGCGGTGCCGGCCCTTAGGGAAGCACCGCACTCTGGTGCGTGAGATGGCATGGCGGATACGGTTGAGCATGCTGTTCAGCTCCTATCGCTGATAGCCCGGTCCCCCGACGTCGCCTCTCGTGGGGACCGTTTTGCGTACGACCGCCCATAAGGTGCGGCCGTTCAAGCTGGTGGCCAGGAGGCCGAATCGATCGGCCACGGCCACCGCGTCCAGGACCTCCCGCCATGAATCGGCGGAGAGCGTGTCCGGCACTTCTGCCTCGACCGTCGTGAACCGGGTGTGCTCCTCCACGCGCGGGCGGAGGCCAGCGGCAGACAAGCGGGCGGCGATAGCCGCCGCGGTCTCTCCCGAAGCGGACACAGCGCAGCCTCCGTCACCAGCGATCACTTTCAGTGAAGCTAGTTAACTAGATTAGAGCTAGTGGACTAGATTTTCCATATGTCTGAGCAACCGCCGTATCTCCGCATCGCCGACAAACTCCGGCAGCGCATCGCGGAGCACGTCTGGGAACCAGGCGACCGCCTTCCCTCTCGCGCCCAGATCGGCCAGGAGTGCGGCGTCGGCGAGAACGTGGTGCGCCGGGCACAGGAGCTGCTGATCTCCCAGGGAGTGCTGGAGGGCCGGGCCGGATCGGGCACCTACGTCGCCGAGCCCCGGCAGCGAGTGAGAGTCGTCCGGTCATCGGCACGCGAGCAGCCCAGCGGCTCGCCGTTCCGCCAGGACATGAAGGCCCTCGGCAGGCAGAGCGACTGGGAGAGCCGAACCGAGGCGAAGGTGCCGGCTCCAGCGGAGATCGCCGCGCGGCTGGGGATCGCCGAGGGCGAGTTGTGCGTGCGGACGACGTACGAGTTCCTGGCAGACGCCAGGCCCGTGCAGCTGTCGACGAGTTGGGAGCCCTACGACCTCACCGCCGGCACTCTCGTCGTCCTCCCCGAGGGAGGGCCGCACGCTGGGGCAGGTGTCGTGAACCGCATGGCCGCGATCGGAATCACCGTCAGCCATGCCGTGGAGCAGCCGGAGCCACGGCACGCGACCGCCGAGGAAGCATCGCTACTCGGCATCCAGAAAGCCGCGCTCGTGACGCACATCCGGCGGACGTACTACAGCGACGACGGCCGTCCCGTGGAGACGGCGGACATCGTGGTGCCCGCAGCCCACTGCGAGATCGTCTACGAGATCCCGATCAGCCGCTGACGAGCTGCCCCGGCACCTCCAAAGCCGTGCCCCCCGCGTGCCCCATCCGTGCCCGATAGACCGGGAAACCAGGGGGAACAGCGGAGCCCGGCAGGGAACGGGCATGGCAAAGGCCCCCGACCATACGTACTGGTCGGGGGCCTCTCACCTGGCGGTGGGTGTGGGATTTGAACCCACGGTGACTCGCGCCACGACGGTTTTCAAGACCATGCAGCCGACTCAGGGTTGAGCCTCGCTGACCTGCACACAGAGCCCGCACACCCGGCTATGCGTCTCTCCCGGCCCGCACATGCCCCACAGCCAGGCTGGGTAGACGCCGGGATCCTCCAGCGTGCTGTTCACCTGCGCTGATCTTTCGCCGATATCCATGACCTGATCAAGGTTGCCCTTCGCCATGGACACGCACCTTGACACTCCCCGCACTTCGCCTACGGAGCGGTGGCCGCAGGCAGGTATCGGACAACTGCCGGAATTTGTGCAGCACCTCACACTAGAAACGCTAGGCTATCTGCAAGCACGAGAGGGAGCGAAATGAATAGCCCTGAGGAAGACTTGCAAGACTTCATCCCGAGCACGGAGGCGGAAACAGAAGAAGACGTCGAATTGACGCGCGAGCAAATTGACGCTGTAGCCAAGCTCGAAAGTCTGGGCTATAAGAAAATTGGCCACTATAGCGACGGCGGGGTGCGATTTGGCACCAAAATCCCCAACGGATCATCCCGGATATTTGACGTAGGGGCAGAGCATCTGCAATTCGCCTCATTGAATGCAGAGAACTACTGCGAACATTCGGAATATAAAGGAATTACAAGCCGCGACGGCACCTACGCAGAGTTTATGATCAATTACGCCAGTTCGCGCACTCCCGCCGGTCGCGCAGTAGAGCAGTACAATTGGAAGTATCAAGCCCCCGACTGTGATCACGTATTCGATCCGTGGACCATTCGGTCAGGCACAAGGGAGTACACAACAGGTTTCCATATCAGGTCACCAAAAAAGGACGCCTGCATCGAATTGTCCGAGATAAGCCCTGTCAGCCATTTTGCAACTCCTACGGGGAGTACGTGGTGGCCAGCGGACTACACGGAATATACACTCAAAGTGTGGGTTACCTCGTCAGGCACTACGGAAGCCAACACTAGGCAAGCTCAGCAGATAGCTCATAATATCCTGTTTGAAATGGACGCCAAAGAGGGGGGCCAGTTCAGCCTGATCTCTCAGGGGCCAGTGCGAGTGGACGTCCGCCGGACACAAAGATCAACTGATCCGCATTCTATTGCGTTCCCGTCAACCATCGTCCCTCGAGAGGTCGCCGCACTATTCTCTTTTGCGGGAGAAGCGTTCGAGAATCCGCCATTCGCCTTCCTCTCTTACTATCAGGTCCTTGAGTACTACATGCCCCTGGTCTCACGCCGAGATGCCCTGAGGCAAGTTCGCCGAGAGATCCGCGACCTTTCATTTGACGTTTCCAATGATGCGAGCGTACTTCGCGTCTTGAACACTGTCGAAAGAGCGAAGGGTGTCAGCGAGGAAGAGGCACTGAAAATCTTGGTGCGAGATTGTGCGCGCGCCGATCGATTGGCTGAATTCTTTCAACCCTCAGAAATGGCGCAGCACTTTTCGAAAAAGGGCCCTATTGCGGGGGTGCCGGCAATCAACGTCAATTCAACATCAGAGACATTGGCGACGCAGACCGCGCGCAGAATCTACGCCTTGCGAAATAGGATCGTGCACGCAAAGGACGATCCACGCTACATCTCCACTCCTCAGCTCCTACCTCGAAGCGCTGAAGCTAACTCTCTCGGGCCAGATATCCGCCTTGCGCGGTTCTTGGCGCTTGAGGCAGTCACCGACAATCAAGATTGAACGGGGGTGAAGTCCACGGCAGCCGGCTCGGGACTCAACGGGATGAAACCGCGCCCCACCCCACTCGGCGCAAGCCCGGACAGCGACGGACGAACGCATCCAGAATGTTCGTGGACGAGCAGAGCTGTAAAGCATGTCTGGGCTCGGCAACGCAGTCGCGCGCCTTGCTCTGCAAAATCCCTTGCAACCGGCGGCACTTCCATAGAAACGGATGAAGAGCCCGTGCCAGAGAAGGAAGCGGCCATCCGTGCCGTGGCGCAGCTCGCTGACCACGTGCATTGGGTGCGAGCGTGGCCCGAGAATCCAACTTGGCACGACCAGCTCCGCCGATGGACCCACCCCGAGTTCTACCGATTCGATCGGACCGCCACCCCACCAAAACCATGGGTTGATCGTCCAGCCGGGGCTCACGAGCGGACAGGTTGGCGCATCCGAGCGGGATACGTGCGATCCAAGCTGGCTTTTGAGGTCGAGTACGTGGTCTGTGATTTGTGCGGGATCGGCTGGGTTGAGTCGCCTCTCTCCTATGAGGGGTACAAGCGCTGCGGACTCGCCTCAGCTGCTCTCCGGTCTCTACGTCGGGCCCACCCGGGACTGGAGTGGCACACAGGCGGTGGGCACTTCCGCGAATCCGTACCCTTCTGGGACGCCGTTGGCATAGACGTACCCGGGGGCTACAGCCAGCAGGATAGGTGCCTCCACGTGGAACCATGGCAAGCGTGAGCCGGCCCCTGAAGCGGTGCCCGCGCGCCTCAGGTTGGGCCGTCTCTGGGCCGTCCGAGGTTGCTCAACAACACCCGATGACAACGAACGGCGACCGCTCACCCCGAGCCGATCAGCGTCCCCACCTGCAAAAACCCTGCTCGGCGAGATCTACCGCAAGACCCAGGGCAAGAAGAAGTAAGCGCCCACGAAGAAGCCCCCTGCCTGCGGTTTTCCCCCGCGGCGGGGGCTTTTTCCGGTGTGTGGGACCTTCCAGGACTCCCTGCTTCGTCTGTGGCGCCTTGCCACCGTGGCTGGGTGCCGGGGGCCTCTTCCTGGATAATCGACGTATGGCATCAGAGTCCGGCCTGTCCGATCTCCGTCGCGCCAAGTTCGCCCGGCGCCTGCCCGCAACGCTCTCCGAGCTTGCCGGCCCCACGCACGGGTCGGTGAGTTTGCCGCTCCGTCTTGCCTGGTCGGGGCTGACGACGTTCGACCTCGACCGGCCCCGGCTCCGCATGAGCTACTACCGCATCGTCCTGGCCGAGGGCCAGTACGACGACCTGGTCCAGTACCTGGACCGGGACCTCCTGGTCGGCCTGTGGCCCACACTGCGCACGCTGATCAGCCGGGATGTACGTGCGGTCTGGGAGAGCGCCTTCGACGAGCTGTCCGACCGTGCCCGGACCGCTGCGTGAACCTCACGGGCATGCACCGCCGCTTGCTTGCGGACGTACTCGCGGTGGGCGGCGTCTACCCTCTCGTGCTCACCGGGGGCTACGCGGTCCAGGCGCACGGCCTGGTCGACCGGCTCAGCCAGGACCTGGATGTCGCGACCGAGAACCCGGATCCCATGGAGGACATCGCTGCCGCCGTGCACACCGGACTGGAGCAGCGCGGATGGCGTGTGGAAGCGCTGGAGACGGACCCGTTGTCCGCTCGTCTGATCGTGACCGACCCGGTCAGCCGTGAGGCGTGTGAGGTCGACATCCTCAAGGAGGCACTCTGGCGACCTCCCGTACACACCGAGCACGGCTTGGTGCTGTCCCTCGAGGACGTCGTCGGCACAAAGGTCCGCGCCTTGGCCGACCGCGGACTCGCCAGGGATCTGATCGATGTGCAGGCCGCCACGAGCCGCTGGAGCTCCCTCGAACTCGAAGCACTCGGCCGGCGCCATGCCCGCGACTCCTTTGATCTCAGCGAGCTTCAGGCTCGCCTGGGCGGAGCCGACTGGATCGACGACACGGAATTCGCGGCCTACGGACTCGATGAGCAGGCGATCACCGACTTGCGGCAGTGGGCGCAGATCTGGGCCGATGACATCGGGGAGCGGCTCCATGAGGCTGAGGTTTCCCCCGAGGACTGATGGCCTCACGTCCCCGCCACCGGGGAGCGGGAGTGCGGGAGTTCCCCGTCACCCGCAGACATCACCCCCAGCCACTGCTCCGCCCGTACTCCTCGAACACTTCCGTCTCCGTGAAACCCAGCCTCCTCGCCAGTTGCAGTGAGCGGGTGTTGGCCGTCCGGGTGCGGAGTATCAGCGGCTCGCCCGGGAGGGTTTCCGCAAACCAGGTGAGCGCCCGCTCGGCCCCAGGCCTCGGACTTGCGGAGCACGAGACGTTCGATCCTGACCAGGGCCGGGGAGCCAGGCGGCAGGTGCGAGTCCGGCCGGGGCGGGCGACCTGTCGCACCCCGGGGGCGGCAAGGCCCGGCGTGCGTAGGGCCGTTGTTCCGGGAGGCGTGCCTGGGGGAAGGCTTTCGGCATGACCGAGTACGCCGCCGAGCCGCTCGCCGCCGACAGCCGTGGCAATCTCCTGGTCTCCTTCACGCCGGGGCGCGAGGACTCGCCTCCCCGGGATGCTCCCGTTCCCGTGGTGCTGACGGCCCTCTGGCACGGGGGCTGTGTGCTCATGGTCCACGACCGGTACCGGGCGTCCTGGGAGTTGCCCGGCGGAGGCATCGAGCCCGGTGAGAGCGCCCGGGAGGCGGCCGTACGCGAGTTGTTCGAGGAGAGTGGGCAGGTTCCGGACGGTGTCCTGCGGTTCGTCGGCCATGCCGGGTTCGTCCTGGCGCCCGACCAACGGCGGGAGTACGGGGCGCTGTTCGCGGGTGATGCGCTCGCCCGGCGCGACTTCGAGTCCAACGACGAGATCAGCGCCGTCTGTTGGTGGGACCTGAGATCTCCCCTGCCGGGCCGGGTCGCTCTCCTCGACGTACACCTCGCCCGGCTCAGCAGGGAGTCGGTCCCCCGTCCGGCCGGGCACCCGCTAACGTGACCCCCACACCTGCCTGTTACCCAGGTACACACCCCCGGCGGGACGGGCAGGCGGGGCGTGGAGAGCAAGGGGATCGGGGAGAGCGATCATGGGCGAGTCTCTGAAGACCTTCGTCGGCGGCACCGAGGTCGAGGTGCCCAACAGCATTCCGGCGATCCGGGCCGCGCTGCCCGAGGAGAGACGCGAGGAGTTCGACCACGCGATCAACGAGGCCGGGGTGCACGAGATCCAGGCCGTGATGCGGCACTGGATGCTCGAGTCCGTACCCGATCCCGAGGCCGAGGAGATCCTGGACCGGCTGGCGCAGGACGAGGCCGAGAGGCGGAACGTGGCTTGAGCTTCCGCATCTCCTACGCTCCGCCGGCCGACGACACCCTGGCCAAGATGCGCGACGGCGACTCGTTCCGGGACGAGATGGCGCGCACCTTGGGCCTCGATCCGTACGGACACGCCTCGACCGCCGTGAAGAGCGAACGCGACCGGCGCGAGGCCACGGTCCACGGCGCCATCGTCCTCTACTACGTCTCCGGTTCCGTGCTGACGGTCACCGTGGTGAGGCTGGTCCCGCTGCCCTGAGCAGGGCCGTCATCCCAGCCTGACCTGGCGGTCGGTGTCGCCGAGCGACTCCAGCAGCCCGCGCAGGTCGTCCGCGACCCGGCCGCGCTCCTCGTCGGTGAGACCCGACAGCAGCCTGTTCTGGTTGGCCACGTGGTCCACCAGCGCCCGGTCGATCAGCTCCCGGCCCTTCTGGGTGAGCGAGACGTGCACGCTGCGGCCGTCCTCGGGCCGGCGGGTGCGCAGGACGAGTTCCCTCTCCTCCAGCCGGTCCAGCCGCTGGGTGATCGCGCCGGACGTGACCATGGCGGACCGCATCAGCTCCGCCGGGGTGAGCCGGTGGGGCGCCGGACTGCGCCGCAGCGTGGCCAGGACGTCGAAGGCCGCCGCGTCGAGGCCGTGCGCTCCGAAGACGGTCCGCTGCTCCGCCTCGACGATCCTGGCCAGCCGCTTGATGCGCCCGATCACGCCCATCGACGAGGAGTCCAGGTCCGGGCACTGCTCCGCCCACTGCGCCAGAACGCGGTCCACATGGTCGCTCATGGGATCCACCCTATCTTTAACTTAGCATTGAGATACCCTGTTGCTTAGCACTAAGCAATCGCGCTACGGTCCAGCCATGAAGCAGCCCTCGGTCGCCGCCGACTCCGCGCTCACCGCCCTGGCCCCGCTGGTCTGGGGCTCCACCTATCTCGTCACCACGGAATTCCTGCCGCCCGACCGGCCGTTACTCGCCGCCACCCTCCGCGCCCTGCCGGCGGGCCTGATCCTGCTCGCCATCGGCCGGACCCTGCCGCACGGACGCTGGTGGTGGCGTGCCGCCGTCCTCGGCACGCTGAACATCGGCGCCTTCCTCTACCTGCTCTTCGTCGCCGCGTACCACCTGCCCGGCGGGGTCGCCGCCCTGGTGATGGCCGTGCAGCCGACGATCGTCCTGGCCCTCTCGGCGCTGCTGCTGAAGGAGCGGATCACCGTGACGCACGCCGCGGCCTGCGCCCTCGGGATGGCCGGTGTCGGACTGCTCGCCCTCACCCCGCGCGCGGGCCTGGACGCGGTGGGCGTCGGTGCGGGTCTCCTGGGCGCGGTGAGCATGGCGAGCGGCATCGTGCTGACCAAGCGCTGGGGGCGGCCGCCGGGAGTGGGCGTACTGACGTTCACCGGCTGGCAGTTGAGCTTCGGCGGGGTCCTCCTGCTGCCCGTCACCCTGATCGGCGAGGGCCTGCCGGACGCGGTCGACGGGCGCAACGTCGCGGGCTTCGCGTACCTCGGGCTCGTCGGCGCCCTGCTCGCGTACGCGGTCTGGTTCCGCGGTGTGGAACGGCTGCCGGCGCTGACCGTCTCCGTACTCGGCTTCGCCTCGCCGCTGGCCGCGATGGCGCTGGGCTATCTCGTCCTGGACGAGACGCTCTCCCCCGCCCAGCTGGCCGGAGCGGCGACGGTGGTCGTCGCCGTGTTCCTCGCCCGCCCCCGGACGGCGAAGGGGCGGGGGGCGCCCTCCGCTCCCCCGCAGCTGCCGAGCGTCAGCCGAGCTTCTTGACCTGCGCGTCGATCACCGCGGTCGGCTGGTCGAAGTCGGAATCCGCCCCCGTCTTGCCGAGGTTGAAGGAGAAGAACGTGGCGACCGTGCCGCCCTGACGCAGGCTCACCAGCTTGAAGGGCGCCGCGGCGTCCCCCTCCCCGATCTGTACGCGCCAGGCGAGGGCCTCCTCGCCGCCCGTCGCCTTCTCCTCGGTCACCTTGGTGACCTTCTGCTTCGAGCCCTTCATGGTGAGGGTGAAGCCGCCGCTCGCGCACTTGGCGGCCGACTCGCGGAGCTCGGCGAGGCTCTTCGCGGCGCCGTCACCCTCGTACGAGGCCAGGGTGACCAGGGACGACGTCACGTCGAGCAGGCCGGCCAGCGCGTCCTCGGGGTCGGCGGACTCGTCCTTCCTGGGCTCCTGGACGACCTTGCGCCCGGCGTTCCCGACCGGGGTGCCCCGCTTCACGCCGTAGAAGGCGAACCCGATCGGCTCGCACTCCTTCTTGTCGACGGTGACGTCCTCGGGCTGCGCGATGTCCTCGGGGCCGGTCTTCGAGACCTTGTGGCCCGCGACGTCGCCCTGCTCCAGCGACACCTTCTCCAGCTCGGCCGACGTCAGCGCCTTGACCGCCGCGGGCTTGGAGGAGGACGCGTCCTTGCCTCCGGAGGCACCGCCGTCACCCTTGGCGTCGGAGTCCGAGCCGCTGCACGCGGAGGCGAGCAGCGTCAGGGAGGCCACGGCTGCGGCAAGGGCGGTACGGCGTACGGCGGTGACGCGCATGGTTCGTTCATCTCTCGGTCCGAAGGAGCAACGGCCCTGATCCGGCCCGGAATTCGGGCCGTCGGAAGAGGTCCGCAGCAGTGCTGCACACTCTACGATCGGACACCAGTCCGATGATTGCCCCGCACGGTCAAGGGATGTGATCGTGACTCCCTTGTGATCACTCTGTGAATACGCTGTGGGGTGGTCGACTCCCGCAGCCGAGCCAGGGGGCCCGCCCGTGTCCGTCGACGCGACCACCGCCGTGCTGGAAGCCCTCGGGGCCCGTGACCCCGCCTCCCTCGAACCGCTCGCCGGAGGCACGTACAACACCGTCACGCGCGTGACGTTCGCGGACGGCAGGGACTGGGTGGTGAAGATCCCCCCGGCGCACAGCACGGGGCTGAGCTACGAACAGCGCCTGCTCGTCAACGAGGTCACCTTCTACGGCGCCGCGGCGGGCGAGGGCGGTGACGTGATCCCCCGGGTCGTGCACAGCGAGCTCGACCCCGGGGCGCCGGCCGGGGCGTACGTCGTGATGACCGCGCGCCCGGGGCGCCCGTGGAGCGAGCTCGCCGGTGAACTGACGGCCGGCGAGACGCACGCGCTGCGTGCCGAGTTGGGGGCGCTCGTCGGCCGGCTGCACCGCGTCACGGGCCCCGGTGGCCACGGCTATCCCGCCGAGTGCCTGGGCCCGCTCTCCCCCACCTGGCGCGAGGCGTTCACGGCCATGACCGACGCCGTGCTCGCGGACGCCGTGACGTACGGCGCGAGGCTGCCGTGGCCGGTGGGCCGGATCCACGAGGTGCTCGCCGGGGCGTCGGACGTGCTGGACGAGGTGGTACGGCCCGCCCTCGTCCACTTCGATCTCTGGCAGGGCAATCTGCTGGTGGCCGGGGAGCCCGGCGCCCGGCACATCGGCGGGATCATCGACGGCGAGCGGATGTTCTGGGGCGACCCGGTCGCCGACCTCGTCTCCACGTCCCTGTTCGGCGACCCGGAGACGGACCTGGACTTCCTCGCCGGATACGCGGAGGCGACGGGTGCACCGCTCGCGTTCACCCCGTCCGTACGCCGCCGGCTCGGCCTGTACCGCAGCTACCTCTACCTGATCATGCTCACCGAGACGGTGCCCCGGGGCGCGGGGCCGGACGCGGTGGAGTGGACGTGGAAGGAGGTGGCACCGCGGCTCGTGGAGGCGCTGGAGGAGCTCGCACAGGGCAGGCCGCCCTCGGCCCCGCCGCTTCTCAGCCCCGCACCCCTGTAGCCCCTCAGCCCTGTAGCCCCTCAGCCCCCGCAGAACCTCGGTCCCCGCAGAACCTCAGGACGGCGGGCGCCGCGTCAGATGCGTGAAGGCGTCCAGGTTGCGCGTCGACTCCCCGCGCTCCACCCGCCAGGCGTACTCCTTGCGGATCGCGCTCGCGAAGCCCAGCTCCAGCAGCGGGTTGAAGGCGCCGTCCGCCGCCTCCAGGACCGCGCCCAGCAGCCGGTCGAGCTCCTCGGGGGTGACGACCGAGAGCGGGAGCCGGCCGACCAGATAGATGTCACCGAGCGGGTCGATGGCGTAACTCACGCCGAACAGGCGGAGGTTGTGCTCCAGCAGCCAGCGGTGCACAGCAGCGTCGTTCTCGTCGGGGTGACGGATGACGAACGCGTTCAGGGAGAGGGAGTGCTGCCCGACGATCAGCGAACAGGTCGTGGACAGCTTGCGCGTGCCGGGCAGCGTCACGACGTAGTTGCCGGGCCCGGGGCTCTCCCATGCGAGCTCCGCGCCGTCCAGTGTCGCCTCGATGACCTGCGCCGCTGCTGCCTCGTCGGATACGTCAGCCATGGTCCGAGCGTACGACAGCACGCCCGCGCGCTCAGCCGTGGTGCGAGCGGGCCCGGCGCCGGTGGTCGTGCATCGCCGCCGTGTACACGTCGGCGGTGGCCGACGCCGCCGTGTCCCAGCCGAACGACTGGGCGTGCGCGGCGGCCGCCGCGCCCATCCGGCCGGCCAGCTCCGTGTTCTCCGCGAAGCGGCCCAGTGCCCGCGCGTACGCCTCCGGGTCGTGGCCCGGGATGAGGAAACCGCTGACCCCGTCCCGCACGGCGACCGGCAGACCGCCCACCTCCGCGGCGATCACGGGGGTGCCCGCCGCCTGCGCCTCTATGGCGACCAGCCCGAAGGACTCGCTGTACGACGGCATGACCAGCACGGACGCCGCCCGGAACCAGTCGGCGAGCTGGTCCTGGCCGACCGGCGGATGGAACCGTACGACGTCGGCGACGCCCAGGCGCGCGGCGAGCTTCTGCAGGACCTCCGGCTTGGCGAGCCCGCTGCCGCTGGGGCCTCCGACGACGGGCACCACGATGCGTGAGCGCAGCGCGGGGTCGCGGTCCAGGAGCACGGCGACGGCGCGCAGCAGCACGTCCGGGGCCTTCAGCGGCTGGATGCGGCCTGCGAAGAGCGGGACCAGGGCGTCCTGGGGCAGTCCGAGGCGGGCGCGCGCGGCGGCGCGGCCGTCGCCGGGGCGGAAGCGCTCCAGGTTCACCCCGGGGTGCACGACGGCGACGGACGCGGGGTCCGCGTCGTAGAAGCGGATGAGTTCGTCGGCCTCCCCCGCGGTGTTCGCGATGAGCCGGTCGGAGGCGTGCACGATCTGGGTCTCGCCGATCACGCGGGCGGCGGGCTCGGGGGTGTCGCCCTCGGCGAGCGCGGCGTTCTTGACCTTGGCCATCGTGTGCATGGCGTGGACGAGGGGGACGCCCCAGCGCTGGGCGGCGAGCCAGCCGACCTGGCCGGAGAGCCAGTAGTGGGAGTGGACGAGGTCGTAGTAGCCGGGCCGCTGGCCCGCCCAGGCCTGCATCACGCCGTGGGTGAAGGCGCAGAGCTGTGCGGGCAGCTCCTCCTTGGCGAGGCCCTCGTACGGTCCGGCGTCGACGTGCCGGACCAGGACGCCGGGCGCCAGCTCGACCGTCGGTGCCAGTCCGCCGGTGGTGGCCCGGGTGAAGATCTCGACCTCGATGCCGATCGCGGCCAGCCGCCTGGCCAGCTCCACGATGTAGACGTTCATGCCGCCCGCGTCGCCGGTGCCGGGCTGGTGCAGCGGAGAGGTGTGGACGGAGAGCATCGCGACACGGCGCGGCTTGCGGTGCCCCGCGAACGTTCCCGGGAAGCGGATTCGGGGTGTCGCACGGCTGCTGCCGAGCCGGGAGACGTACTGGCTCACGGGTCCGCTCCTCCTCGCTCAGGGCATGACACGTACCGGGCGCACGGCCCCTTCCAAGGCCAGAACAGCGGAACCCGCCCTTTCATTTCCGCTTTGCCAAATCATTGCCCTCCGTCCGGCGCGCCGGGGAGCGGGCCGCTGCTCCGCATGTGCCCCTGGGCGTTTCGCATACGCTCCCCTGTATGCACCAGCGCCCCATCGGCACCGCGACCCGCGGGACGACCAACCCCAATCGGCTGCGCCGCATGGACCGCTGGATCGCCGCAGCCCACGGCCCCGCGCTGCGCCGCAGCGACGACCCCGTCGCGGTCGATCTCGGCTACGGCGCCGCACCCTGGACGGCCGTGGAACTGCTGGACCGGCTGCGCACCGCCGAGCCGCGCACGACCGTCGTGGGCGTCGAGATCGATCCCGCCCGGGTCGCGGCGGCGCAGCCGTACGAGCGCGAGGGCCTCACCTTCGTCCACGGCGGTTTCGAGATCCCCACGGCCTCCCGCCCCGTCCTCATCCGGGCGGCGAACGTGCTGCGCCAGTACGACGAGGGCGAGGTCGCCGCGGTCTGGCAGCGGCTCTGCGCCCGGCTCGCCCCGGACGGACTGCTGGTCGAGGGCACCTGCGACGAGATCGGCCGCCGGCACGTGTGGGTCGCGCTCGGCCCGGAGGGGCCGCGCACGGTCACCTTCGCGACCCGGCTCGGCTCGCTGGAGCGGCCCTCCGACCTCGCCGAGCGCCTCCCGAAGGCCCTGATCCACCGCAATGTGCCGGGCGAGCCCGTCCACGCCTTCCTGCGGGACCTCGACCGGGCCTGGGCCACGGCCTCCCCGTACGCGTCGCTGGGGGCGCGGCAGCGCTGGATCGCGGCGGTCCGCGCGGTCTCCGCCGACTGGCCCCTGACGGACGGCGTACGGCGGTGGCGACAGGGCGAGATCACGGTGCGCTGGTCCGCACTGCGTCCGGCGACGGGCTGAGCGGCGCCGCGGCGGAGCGGTCACACGTTCGACGGAATGTGACGGGATGCGGGCGGTTCCGGGAACACCGGCGGATCACCGTTCGTCCCCCTGTGTGACGGGGAGGGTGGCGCGGACCTCTGTTGCTTTACGGGACAACATGGCACGATCGCGTCGTCACCTGAACGTTACTGACGGTAAGTCAGATGTACGCGATACGGCTTTCGTTGCCTTTTCGCCCGGAGGGGGAGCTTGTGAACCGACGCCACTGTGCCACTGCCGCGATCACTCTGGTCTGCGCACTGGCCCTGCTGACCGCGCCGGTCCAGGCCATGGCCGCCCCGATACCGGAGCCGGGCCCCACCTCCACCGCCCCCGCCGCACCGAAGAAGAGCCTCGAAGAGGTGCGCGAGGAGATCGACACCCTCTACCGCAAGGCCGGCGCGGCGACGGACGCGTACAACCTCGCCGAGGAGCAGGCCAAGAAGCAGTCCGGCGAGATCGTCCGGCTGACCAAGTCGATCGCCGACGGCCAGGCGAGGATCGCCGAGCTGAAGGACAGGGCGGGCGCCCAGGCCCGCGAGCAGTACCGCAGCGGCGGACTCCCCCCGGGCGCGCAGCTGGTGCTGAGCGGCGATCCCGACCTCTTCATGGACGGCGTCAACCAGGCCCGGCAGGGTCAGCAGGCCACCAAGGGCATGCTGACCGAACTGGAGCAGGCGCAGGAGGACTTGGAGACGTACACCAAGGACGCCAGTCTCAACTGGGCGAAGATCGAGGCCAATCGCGTCAAGCAGGCCAAGGCCAGGAAGAGCATCAACGCCCAGATCGAGGCGGCGGAGAAGATCGAGTCGCAGCTCGCGAAGGAGGAGCAGGCCAGGCTCCTCCAGCTGGAGAAGGACGCCGCGTCCACGGCGCAGGCCGCCTGGCTGTCCTCCGGCGCGCTCAAGGACATCAACCGCGAGGCGAGCGCCGCGGGCAAGCAGGCGGTGGCCTTCGCGACCGCCCAGATAGGCAAGCCCTATGTATGGGGAGCGGAGGGACCCGGTTCGTACGACTGCTCCGGGCTGACCTCCCAGGCCTGGGCCGCGGCGAAGCAGCCGATCCCCCGGACGTCGCAGGAGCAGTGGCGGCAGCTGCCGCACATCGCCATCCAGGACATGCGCCCCGGCGACCTGATCATCTACCACAGCGACGCCAGTCACGTCGGGATGTACGTCGGCGACGGCTCGATCGTGCACGCCCCCCGGCCCGGCCGGCAGGTCACGCTGACGGGTGCGGGCACGATGCAGATCCTGGGCGTGGTCCGGCCGGACAAGTAGACACCGCGGGCATGCGGGTCACGCACGCCGTCCGGCCGGGCACATGGACGCCGGATCCACGCGGGTCGTGCGCGCCGTGCACCCCGGCAAGTAGGCGTCGCGGCACGGCGTTCGGCGCGTGACGGGCGGCACACGGCGCGGGCCGGCGCCCCGTACGTCCGAAGGCTGCGGCCAGTTGTGCGCAGAGCGTGTCGGGCGCGTGATGTTCGTCATGGCCTCATGTCCGTTTCGTGCGCCCCCATCACGCCGGATCCGTGGTGGGACGCGGCTTATGGCCGCGCATATGACAGAGGATGATCGGCGGGCGCCATTCCGTTCCCCCGCCGTGGACCGCTATCGTCCCCGTCGGCGGATCGTCGATCGTCGGTCCGCCGCGCCCTCGGGGGGAGGGAAGGAAACCCGAACCGATGCCCGTACCCGTACCGCAGCAACGTGCCGTTCCCGCTGCGGAGACCAATCACGGCGCCGACCTCACACTCCTGGTGATCGAGGACGACCCTGCGGGCACCTTCGCAGTCCCCGACCTGTCGTCCACCGCCGGGGCGCGGGTCCGCGTCCGTACCGCCCGTAACCTCACCGAGGCCGGACGGCTGCTCACCGACGACGTCGACTGCATCCTGCTCGACCTCGACCTGGAGGCCGCGGCCCTGCCCGCCGGCGTACGCGCCGACAGCACCGACGACGGGACCGGCCACCCGGACGAGCTCGCCGCCCTCAAGCACGTCCTGCGCATCGCGCCGCGCCACGCCGTCCTCGCCCTCACCGCGGAGGACGACGCCGAGCGGGCCGCCGAGGCCGTACGGGTCGGGGCCCAGGACTACCTCTTCCGCGGCGAGCTCGACGGACGCCTCCTCAGCCGCGCGATCCGGTACGCCGTGGAGCGCAAGCGCGCGGACATCGCCCAGCGCCAGCTGACCGAGTCCCGGCTGCGGGCCCAGGAGAACGCCCGGCTGGAGCGCGGGCTGCTGCCCACCCCGCTCCTCGAAGGCTCCGATCTCGCCTTCGCCGCCCACTACCGGCCGGGCCGCAGCCGCGCCCTGCTCGGCGGCGACTTCTACGACACCGTCCGCACACCCGACGGCACGGTCCACGCGATGATCGGCGACGTCTGCGGGCACGGCCCGGACGAGGCCGCGCTCGGCGTCGAGCTGCGTATCGCCTGGCGGGCGCTGACGCTGGCCGGCCTCTGCGGTGACGACCTGCTCGCCACGCTCCAGCAGGTCCTGGAGCACGAGCGGCAGAGCGAGGAGATCTTCGCGACGCTCTGCACCCTGGACATCGCCCCCGACGGCCGCCGCGCGGGCCTGTGCATCGCGGGCCACCCCGCGCCGCTGATCGCGCGCCAGGGCCGGGCGGCGCATCTGCTCCCGTACGAGGACGGCGGCCCCGCCCTCGGTCTGCTGCCGCACGCCCGGTGGCCGCGCCGCCAGGTCGAGCTGGGCGGCTCCTGGAGCCTGATGATGTACACCGACGGGCTGATCGAGGGGCGCGTCGGGCAGGAGGGGACGCAGCGGCTGGGCCAGGACGGCATGGTCGCGATGGTCAACGGCCGGCTGGACCAGGGCCTCGGCGGCGAGGCGCTGCTGGAGGCCGCGGTCACGCAGGTGCAGGAGCTGAACGGCGGCGAGCTGACCGACGACGTGGCGGTCCTGCTCCTGGAGCGCGACGAGGCCCGGATACGACGGAGGGGCAGGAGCGCCTCGCGCTCCCGCCCCGGTGCCGCCTCATCGGTGGGCGCTCAGCGCCCGCCGTTGTAGGGGCCGTACGGTCCGTCGCTGCTGGATCCACCGCGGCGGCCGCTGCCGCCCGAGACCGCCTTGAGCGCGGGCTTCACGTCCACCATGAAGACGATGGACGCGATCACGCCCGCGATCTGCAGGAACAGGATCGGGATGACGAGGTTCACGAAGACGGTGGCCCCGAGAATGATCAGCCAGAACGACTTCTTCTGCTTGTCCGCGGCCCGGTAGGCGTCCTCGCGCGCCGTCACGGCGAAGACCAGCGCGACCACGGCCAGGACGAGCATGGCCAGGTACAGCAGCTGGAGGAACGAGCCGAATGCTTCGAGCAACACGGTGAGCACCGCCTAGTCAGTGGATGGAGCGCCTCGCGGCCAAGGTACCGGGACAACGACCCGGGCACCCCGAAAGGTGCCCGGCCCGCTCTTCCGGCAATCCCGGCTCGCGTGCCTACTTCGCGGAGGGCGGGGTCGCCTTCTTCGCCGCGGGCTTGCGCACGGGCGTGGGCTTCTTCGCCGAGGGGGCGGGCGCGGCCTTGGACTCGGCGGCCTTCGGCGCGGGCTTCTTCGCGGCGGGGGCCACCGGCTTCGGGGCCGTCGCCGGCTTCGCGGCGGCCGGCTTCGCCGGGGTCACCGGCTTGGCGGCCGGCTTGGCCACCGTCTCGGACTTCTGCTTCGGCACGGACTTCGGATCCGCCTCGACGACGGCGGCGATCTCGACGATCTCCCCGGCCGTCTCGCCACGCCACGTCCGTACGCTCTGCTCGCCGCGCTCGGCGACCTTCTCGTACGTCTCGCGGGCCCGGACGGCGTACTCGGCGGCCACGCCCACGCTGCGCAGCGCCAGGTCCTGGGCGGTCTCGCCCCACTTCTTGAGGTCGGTGTCCAGCGCCCCGAAGACCTCGGTCACCTTGGCCTGCACGGTGGCCTGGGCCTCCTTGGCCTGCGTGGTGACCCGCTCCTGCACGGCCTTCGGGTCGGTGTTGCGCACGGCCTCGATGCGCTCGGGCGCCTCGGCCCGCAGCTGCTCGATCAGGGCCGGGAACTTGCGCGCCTGCTCCACGGCGAGGTCGGCCGTACCGGCGGCGAAGTAGAAGGGGGTGGGGTCGGTGAGGGTCTTGCGCAGGTCATCGGTGATGGCCATGACTGTGGTCCTCCCGGATCATCAGAAGTTTCGGTCAGCTGGTCGCTGGTGGGTCTGCATCACTGCCGCCGGCCGTGCGGGGGCCGCGGGCATCCGGACCGGCACCGTCCGTGTCATCGGCGCCACCGTCCGTGTCGGCATCGATTCTGCTCTCCGCGACGGCGGCACCGTGGAACTCGGCGCCGGTGTCGGACGCGACATCGAAACCGTTCTCCCGGCGGAAGGAGTCGTAGATCTGGAGCAGCACGTTCTTCTGCCGCTCGTTGATCGACGGATCGGCCAGGATGACCGCCCGCGTCTCCAGCTCCTCCCGCTCCCGCTCGTCGAGGATCCCGGCCCGCACGTACAGCGTCTCGGCCGAGATCCGCAGGGCCTTGGCGACCTGCTGCAACACCTCGGCGCTCGGCTTGCGCAGCCCGCGCTCGATCTGGCTGAGATACGGATTGGACACCCCGGCGGCGTCGGCGAGCTGCCTCAGGGAGAGCTGCGCCGTACGCCGCTGCTCACGCAGGTACTCGCCGAGATTGCCGACGTTGAGTGATGCCATGTCCCGATGGTGCCCCACCCTTGCTAACTTTTGCAAGCGCATGCTTGCAAAAGTGTTCCGTGTCATGCCGGGGATGAGGTCTCCGAGGACCCGCCTGCCCGAGCGGGGAGGCACGACACCCCCCTCGGCTCCTTGACCTCAAGCGCGATCGAGCTTCTAGCGTGTCTCCCGGTCGATCACCCGACGACAGGGGAACGCGCCCATGATCCTCGTGACCGGAGCCACCGGAAACATAGGCAGTGCACTGCTGAAGGACCTGCACGCACACGATGGCGGGCCGCTCAGAGGTCTCACCCGTGATGCCTCGCGTGCCGCCTTCCCCGCAGGGGTCGAAGCCGTGGAGGGCGACTTCGGTGAGCCGGCGTCGTTGAAGTCCGCGCTGGACGGGGTGCGTTCGCTGTTCCTCGTCTCGCGTCGCGGTCCGGACCCCGAGGTCGTCGAAGCCGCCCGGCGAGCGGGTGTGGAGCACGTGGTGCTGGTGTCGTCGATCACCGCCGAGACCCATCCGCACCTGGGCCCCGCCGGTGAGAACCTGGCGGTGGAGCGGCTGGTCAAGGAGAGCGGCATGGCCTGGACGATCCTGCGGCCGACCCAGTTCACCTCGAACACCCTGATGTGGGCGGCTGCCGTCCGCGCCCACGAGGCCGTCCGCGTGCCGTACGCGGACACGGCGCTGCCGGCCGTCCACCCCGCGGACATCGCCTCGGTGGCACGGGTGGCGCTGACCGAGCCCGGCCATCACGGGCGTACGTACGCCCTGACCGGTCCGGAGGGGGTGTCGCCCCGCCGGCAGGCCGAGACCCTCGCGGCCGTGCTGGGCCGGGACGTGCCGTTGGTCGAGATCAGCCGCGGGGAGGCCCACGCGCACATGGCCACGCTCTTCGGGGCCGAGGAGGCGGACGCGATACTCGACCTCACGGGTGGAGACGTCAACGACGCGCTGCTGGCGGTGCGCGACACGGTGTCGCAGGTCACCGGGGCCCCGGCCCGCTCGTTCCGGCAGTGGGCCACGGAGAACGCCGACGCCTTCCGCTGACGCCTGTTCCCCCGGCCCGCGCCCCGCTAGCGTCGGGCCCATGATCGTATGGCTCAACGGCACGCACGGCGCGGGCAAGACGACGACCAGCGCGCTCGTGCAGCGGCTTCTTCCGGACTCCCGGATCTTCGACGCGGAGAAGGTCGGCGAGACGCTCATGGACATCAGGCCCGGGCTCCCGTGGACGGGCAACTTCCAGCACTGGCCGCCGTGGCGCCCGCTGGTCGTCGAGACCGCCCGCCACGTGCTCGACTACACCGGCGGCACGTTGGTGATGCCCATGACCGTCCTGGTCGAGGAGTACTGGCGGGAGATCAGCGGGGGCCTCGCCCACCACGGCATCCCCGTACGGCACTTCGTCCTCCACGCCGACCAGGACACCCTGCGCCGGCGCATCGAGGGGGACACCGATCTCGGCACCTCCACCTTCCGCCTCGCCCACCTCGACCCGTACGCCGAGGCGGCCCGTACGTGGCTGCACGAGGAGGCCGAGGTCGTCGACACCACGCACCTCACGCCCGCCGAGGCCGCCCTGCGGATCGCGGAGGCCGTCAAATGACCTCACCCGACGCCAAGGCCGACCTCCGCCTCTACCTGCAGTCGGCGCGGGACGCCCTGCTGTGGAAGCTCGAAGGGCTCTCCGAGTACGACGCCCGACGCCCGCTGACGCCGACCGGCACGAACATCCTGGGCCTGGTCAAGCACGTGGCGAGCGTGGAACTGGGCTACCTGGGCGACACCTTCGGCCGCCCGTCCGGCGAGCCGCTGCCGTGGGTCGCGGAGGGGGCCGAGCCCAACGCGGACATGTGGGCCACCGCCGACGAGTCACGCGAACAGATGGTGGGCCTCTACCGCCGTGCCTGGGCCCACGCGGACGCCACCATCGACGCGCTGCCGCTGGACACGGTCGGCCGGGTGCCGTGGTGGCCGGACCACCGGGCCGAGGTGACGCTGCACCACGCCGTGGTCCGCGTGATCGCCGATACGCACCGGCACACCGGGCACGCCGACATCCTCCGGGAACTCATCGACGGCGCCGTGGGGATGAACGAGGGCAACGACAGCATCCCGCCGGGCGACGCGGCCTGGTGGGAGAACCACCGCGCCCGGGTGGAACGCGCCGCCCGCGAGGCCGACCGGGGCGCCTGAGCGCGGCCCGGGACTCCTCGACCGAGACAGCTGAGCCGACCGCCGCCCGGCGGGACGGATGTACGGCCGCACCCCCTCACAGGACGCCCCCGGTCCCGTAGCGTCGAGGGCACCGGGCCTGAGGCGTGCCCGGGGGCCTCGGGCCCGTAAAACCGGTCGAACGGCCAGGGCCGCGCCCCCTACTCTGGCCGCATGCCGCCCTCCAAGACCTCGTACGTCTGCCTGCCGTGCCGGGCGTCGTACAAGCAGCCCTACGACAGGGAGCGGCAGGACCGCGTCTGTCCCCGGTGCGCCGGGGTGCTGGTGCATGTGGGATCCGCCTTCGCGCCGCCGAAGCGGCGGGACGCCTCCGGCTGGCGCACGCTCTCCGTCCTGCTGAACGCGGGCGTCCGCTTCCACAAGAGCTGCTGCGGAGGCCCGGGCTACCGTCCGCGCACCCTCAGCGAGGTGAAGGAGCGGATGGCGTACGCCGAGCGCACCGGGGAGCCGTTCGCGAAGGCCCTCCTCCGGCCGGAACTGCCGTGGTAGCGCCTTCTCCCCCGCCGCGTCCGTAACGTCCCCTTACGGACGATCCGCCACGGTACGAATTGTTACGCTGGCAGGCATGACCGCCCTGACGCCCGCCCGTACGGCACCCGACCTGTCCTACCTCCTCGACCACACCAGCCACGTCCTGCGCACCCGCATGGCCGCGGCGCTCGCCGAGATCGGGCTGACCGCGCGCATGCACTGCGTACTGGTCCACGCCCTGGAGGAGGAGCGCACCCAGATCCAGCTCGCCGAGATCGGCGACATGGACAAGACCACGATGGTGGTGACCGTGGACGGCCTGGAGAGCGCGGGACTGGCCGAGCGGCGCCCCTCCAGCCGCGACCGGCGGGCCCGGATCATCGCCGTCACCGACGAGGGGGCCCAGGTCGCCGTGCGGAGCCAGGAGATCGTCGACCGGGTGCACGAGGAGGCCCTGGGGACGCTCGCCGGGGGCGACCGCGAGGTGCTGCTGCGCGCACTGAACCAGCTGGCCACGGACCATCTGGCCACCCCTTCGGAGAACCCCCGGCCGGTGCGGCGGGCACGGCAGGGACAGAGGTAATCACCCCCGGCCGGACCGTGAAAGATAGTCTGCAACGAAACCATCTGTTACGGTCACTCCTGTCGACCCGCCCGACAGGAGAAGACCGATGGCTGTTGATGCCCCGCGCGACACATCCGAACCCGCCGTGCCCTCCGCCCCACGCCCCCCGTCCGGGCCCACGGCCCGTCACCGCGGCCTCGCCCTCGCGGTGATAGCGGCGGGGATGCTCACGATCACCCTCGACGGCTCGATCGTCACCGTGGCGATGCCCACCATCCAGCGCGACCTCGGATTCACCCCCGCCGGCCTCAGCTGGGTGGTCAACGCCTACCTGATCGCCTTCGGCAGCCTGCTCCTGCTCGCGGGCCGGCTCGGCGACCTCCTCGGCCGCACCCGCATGTTCCTGACCGGCACCGCCGTCTTCACCGCGGCCTCCCTGCTGGCGGGTGCGGCCACGACCCCCGCGCTGCTCATCGCCGCCCGCTTCCTCCAGGGGGTCGGCAGCGCGATGGCGGCCGCCGTCGGCCTGGGCATCCTCATCACCCTGTTCGACGAGCCCCGCGAACGGGCCAGGGCCATCGCCGTGTTCTCGTTCACCGGGGCCGCGGGCGCCTCCATCGGGCAGGTGCTCGGCGGGGTCCTCACCGACGCCCTCAGCTGGCACTGGATCTTCTTCATCAACCTGCCGATCGGCGCGGTCGCCTTCCTGGTGGCCCGCCGGGTGCTGCCCGCCGACCGTGGCATCGGGCTCGCGGCCGGGGCCGACGTCGCCGGAGCCGCGCTCGTCACGGCGGGGCTGATGCTGGGGATCTACACCGTGGTGAAGGTCGAGGAGTACGGCTGGATCTCCGCGCCCACCCTCGGCCTCGGGGCGGTCTCGCTCGCGATGCTCGCCGCCTTCGTCGTACGCCAGGCGACCGCCGCGACCCCGCTCATGCCGCTGCGCATCCTGCGTTCACGCAGTGTCGCGGGGGCGAATCTGGTCCAGGGTCTGATGGTCGCCGCACTGTTCTCGTTCCAGGTCATCGTGGCGCTGCACCTGCAGAACGTCCTCGGGTACGGCGCCGCCGAGACGGGTCTCGCGATGCTTCCGGCCGCCGTCATGATCGGCGGGACGTCCCTGGGTGTATCGGCCCGGCTCATCGCCCGGTTCGGCGAGCGCGCCGTGCTGCTGACCGGGATCGTCCTGCTGATCGGTGCCCTCGGCTTCCTCACCCGGGTCCCCACGGACGCGCGGTACGTCACCGATCTGCTCCCCGTGATGCTCCTCGCGGCCGGCTTCGGGCTGGCGACCCCCGCGCTGACGGCCCTCGGGATGTCCGGTGCGGGCAAGGACGACGCCGGGCTCACGTCCGGGCTCTTCAACACCACCCAGCAGATCGGGATGGCCGTCGGCGTGGCGGTGCTGACCACCCTGGCGGCGGCCCGCACCGAACGGCTGCTCGGAGAGGGCCACAGCCGGGCGGAGGCGCTGACCGGTGGCTACCAGCTCGCGTTCACCATCGGCACCGGGCTGCTGGTCGCCGCCTTCGCCGTGGCGTTCCTCGTCCTGCGCCCCGCGCGCGCCCGCTCCTGAACCACAGACCCGAAAGGCGTACACCGTGACCACCACCGGAGAGACGAAGAGCGGACCCCCGCCCCGCACCCTTACCGACCGGGCACTCTCCCGGATCCTGCGGGACCAGCAGTTCGGCGTGCTCGGAGCCGTCCGCTCCACCGGCCACCCGCATCTGTCGACCGTGCTCTACCGCTGGGACGCCGAGGAACGCGTCCTGCGTGTCTCCTCCACCGAGGAACGCCTCAAGACCCGCATCCTGCGCCGGAATCCGCACGCCTCGCTGCATGTCCACGGCGGCGACGTCTGGTCGTTCGCCGTGGCCGAGGGACGGGCGGAGGTGTCCGGGCCGACCGTGACGGCCGGCGACGCCGTCGGACGCGAACTGCTGTCCCTGACCCCGGGCTTCGACACCTCCGAGGACGAACGGGCCTTCCTGGAAAAGGCGGTGTCCGAACACCGCGTGGTCATCCGCCTCCGGGTGTCCCGGCTGTACGGAGCGGCCCTGGACGTCGAGGCATCCGGGCAGTGACCCACGGCCCTGCCTTCGACGCCGTGCTCTGCGACCTCGACAACGTGGTCCGCTTCTACGACGTGACGCACCTGGCCTCCCTGGAGCGGGCGGCCGGACTGCCGGAGGGCACGACGGAGGACATCGCGTACGCCCCCGAGACCGACCTCCCGCTCCTCCTCGGCCGGATCACCCTGGAGGAGTGGGCGGAGACCGTCGCGCGCGCCCTCGCCGGCCGGGTCGGCGAGGCGACCGCCCGGGAGCTGGGCAGGGCGCTCGCCGAGACGCCGTTCCACGCGGACCGGGCCGTGGTCGCCCTGCTGCGCCGGATACGGGCGCGCGTGCCGCTGGTCCTGGTCACCAACGCCACGCCCCGGCTGGCCGACGACCTCGTCGCGCTGGGCCTCACGGACCTGGCCCACCACGTGGTGAGCAGCGCCGTCGAGGGAGTCGCCAAGCCCGATCCCGCGATCTACCGGATCGCCGCCGCACGGGCCGGGGTGCCGATGGACCGGTGCCTCTTCGTCGACGACAGCCGCGAGAACGTCGACGCGGCCGTCGCGCTCGGCATGACCGGCGTACATTTCCGTCAACCGTCGGACCTGCACGGGCCGTTCGGAATCGACCGGGGAGGGTCATGAACGAGGACGACGAAGAGATCCCGCACGGCGGCCCGATCCAGGGCGACGAGGAGATCCTGCACGGCGGGATGACCCACGTGGGCGCGGTCGTCCGCCGCGGGGACACCGTCGAACGCCCGGCCCAGCAGCACGCCCCGGTCCTGCACGCCCATCTGAGGGAACTGTCCGCCGCGGGCTTCGACGGCGCTCCCACCCCTCTCGGGGTCAGCGCGGACGGCCTCCGGGAGCGGCTCGGTCATGTCCCCGGCGAGGTGCCGCTTCCGCCCTTCCCGTCCTGGGCGCTCACCGACGAGGCTCTGCGCTCGGTGGCCGCTCTGCTGCGGCGCCTGCACCGGGCCTCAGCCGCCCTGCCCGTGGACCGCACCGTGCACTGGCCTACCGAACTGGCCGACCCGGAGGCCGGATCGCTGCCGGACAGCGCCCTGATCCTCTGCCACAACGACATCTGTCCGGAGAACGTGGTCTTCCGCGAGGGCCGCGCCGCCGCCTTCATCGATTTCGACCTGACCGCGCCCGGCCGCCCGCTCTGGGATGTCGCGACGGCGGCCCGCTACTGGGTGCGGTTGTCCGGGGAGGACCCCGGCGCGGCGCGGCGGCTCCGCGTCCTCGCCGACGGATACGGCCTGACGGCACAGGAGCGCGCCGGGCTTCTCCCCACGATCGAGCAGGCCGCCGCGGCGGCCCGCGCCTTCACCGAGCGGCGGGTGCGCGACGGCAGCCCCGTCCACCTGCGCGCGCTCGCGGACCGCGGCGGCTGGGAGCGCTGGGACCGCCACCAGGCGTGGCTGGCCGCGAACCGCGCCGCGCTCACCGCACGGCTCATCGGGGACGCGCGATGACCAGCCCCTCCGCCAGCTGGGCGAAGGCCAGCCGGGCCGCCGCCACCGCGTCGCCGTGAACCTCGGCGGCGTTCTCCCCCGCGTCCATGCGCCGCCAGTTCTCCATCGCCAGGACCCGCAGTACGGCGATGATCTGGCCCGCCGCCAGCCGCGCCGCCACCGGGGCGCCGGGCTCCAGGGCGCGGGCGAGCGCGGCTTCCGAGCGGCCCTGGTAGCCGTACAGCCGGGCTACGAGCGACGGGGTTCCGTAGAGCAGCCGGTGGAAGGCCAGCACCTGCGGGTTGTCGCAGAGCCCGGTCACCGGGTCCCGGCGGTCCAGGCCCTCCAGGAAGTGGAGGCGCAGCGCGTCCAGGGGCGCGACGCCGTCCGGCCGGCCCTGGACGACGCGGGCCGGCTCGTCCTCGTGGTCGGCGAACCGGTGCAGGACCAG
The DNA here is from genome assembly GCF_055583745.1 of Streptomyces sp. NPDC104381. Lineage (NCBI taxonomy): Bacteria > Bacillati > Actinomycetota > Actinomycetes > Kitasatosporales > Streptomycetaceae > Streptomyces > Streptomyces sp. NPDC104381. The sequence continues at coordinate 76,501 of NZ_JBVJNK010000006.1, read as the reverse complement.
ATCCTCCTTGGCCGGGAAGTACCGGAACAGCGTCGGCTTCGAGATGTCGGCCGCCGCCGCCACCTCGGCCACCGAGACCTTGTCGAAGCCCCGTTCGAGGAACATCGAGATGGCGGCCTCGGAGACCGCCTGGTAGGTCAGCTGCTTCTTGCGTTCGCGCAGGCCGCCCTTCCCGTCGCTCATGACGGCGCACCCTTCGCGATGAGCGCCTCGATCCCGTCGAGGATCCGCTCCAGGCCGAACACGAACTCGTAGTCGGGCTCGTCCGGTTCGCTCAGGACGTCGGTGGTCAGCAGCCTGGACAGCGCCGGATGGCGGACGGGGTCGACGAGCCGTGTCACCGTGCGCTCCCACTGGCCCATCACCTCCCGGGCCGAAACCCCCTTCGCCTCGACTGCGGCGGCGAGATCGCTCATCAGCAGGGCCTCGGTCCGTACGAAGCCCGAGACGAGGAGGATGACGGAGATCTTGTCGCCCTCGGCCAGTCCGCTGCCCTCCAGCCCCTGAAGGCCCTGTTCCCACCAGGCGACCGAGTGGGGGCTGGCCGGCGGGCCCGCGATCGGGATGCGCAGGGACCACAGGTTGCGCTGGAACATCCGGCGCTGCGCCCACGCCCACTGGCTCAGCGCCTCCCGCCAGCCCGCCTTCGTCTCCAGGGCCGGCAGCGGCTCGGGCTCACCCATGGCCGCCTCCTGCATGAGGACGTACAGCTCCTCCTTGGCGGAGACGTAGCGGTAGAGCGACATCGTGGAGGCGCCCAGCTCCTTGGCGACCCGGCCCATGGACACGGCCGAGAGCCCTTCCGCCGCGGCGATGCCCACCGCCGCGGCGACGATGCGGTCCAGCGTCAGGCCGGGCTTCGGGCCCTTGACCGGACGCTCGCGCAGTCCCCACGCGGCTTCGATGCTGGCCGGCAGGCCCGTACCGCCCGACGCGCTGCTGTTCTCCGACACCCGAAGACCCGCCTTTCCCGCTGATGGCTTGCCACCATCCTAGATATGCGTAATGCTTACACAGTAGCGCGTACGGCATACGCAGAAGGGGGATCGTCATGAGCTCAGCCATGAACGACGTCATGATCGAGGCGCACGGCCTGACCAAGTCCTACGGAAAACCGGGGGCCGGGGTCCGGGTCCTGGACGGCGTCGGCCTCCGGGTCGACCGTGCCGGGATCCACGCCCTGCTCGGGCCGAACGGCGCGGGCAAGACCACGACCGTGCGGATCCTCGCCACGCTCACCACCGCCGACTCCGGGACGGCGCGCGTCGCCGGGTACGACGTCGTCGCCGACCGGCGCCGGGTGCGCCGCGCCATCAGCCTGACCGGCCAGTTCGCCGCCGTGGACGAGACCCTGACCGGCGAGGAGAACCTCCGGATGATGGCGCGGCTGTCCGGCCTGACCCGCGCGGCGGCCCGGGCCCGCGCGGAGGAACTCCTCGCCCGCTTCGACCTCACCGACGCGGCCCGCCGCCAGGCCCGTACGTACTCCGGGGGGATGCGGCGCCGCCTCGACCTGGCGGCGGGACTGGTCGGCTCGCCCGAACCGGGCGTCTTCTTCCTCGACGAGCCCACCACCGGACTCGACCCCCGCAGCCGCCGCGAGCTCTGGCAGGTGGTCCGCGACCTCGCCGGACGGGGTGCCGCGGTGCTGCTCACCACGCAGTACCTGGAGGAGGCGGATCAGCTCGCCGACCGCATCACCGTGCTCGACAAGGGCGTCTGCGCGGCCGAGGGCACCCCGCAGGAGCTGAAGTCACGCGTCGCCGGACACCGTCTGGACCTCGTCCTCCGCAGCCGTGAGGCCTACCTCCGGCTCGCCGGCCGCGCCGTCCACCACTCCCCCGAGACCCTCACGCTGGGCCTCCCCACGGACGGCACCGCCGCCCAGGTACGCGCCCTGCTCGACGAGACCGACCCGCACCACACCGACGTCGACCGCTTCTCGCTGCACAGCGCGACCCTCGACGACGTGTTCCTCGCCCTCACCACCGAGAAGACGGAGGTACCGTCCCATGTCTGACGCCCCCGGGGTCCTGGCCCACGCCACGGTCATGACCGGCCGCAGCCTGCTCATCAGCCGCCGCAACATCGACGCCGTCATCACCTCGATGATGCTGCCGATCATGCTGATGCTGATCTTCGTCTACTTCTTCGGCGGCGCCATCGACACGGGCACGCAGTACGACTCGTACGTCATGTACGTCGTCCCCGGCGTCCTGTTCCTGTGCGCCGGCTTCGGCTCGGCCACCACGGCGGTGGCGGTGAGCGAGGACATGAAGGGCGGCATCATCGACCGCTTCCGCTCCCTGGACATCGGCGGGATGCCGATCCTGGCCGGCCACGTCGTGGCGAGCACGGTCCGCAACCTGGTCTCCACCACGCTGGTGTTCGCCGTCGCCCTGCTCATCGGCTTCCGACCGGCCGCCACCCCGGCCGGCTGGCTCGCCGTCGCCGCGGTGCTCGTCGCCTACATCGTGGCCCTCTCCTGGATCTCGGCCGCGATCGGCCTGCTCGCCCGCACCCCGGAGGCGGCCGGCGGAATCACCTTCTTCATGTCGTTCCTGCCCTACCCGAGCAGCGCGTTCGTCCCGGTCGACAGCATGCCGGGCTGGCTCCACGGCTTCGCCGACCACCAGCCGGTCACCCCGGCCATCGAGTCCCTCCGCGGCCTCCTGCTGGACCAGCCGGTGGCCAACACCCCCTGGACCGCGCTCGCCTGGGCGGCCGGGATCCTGCTGGTGGCCGTGGCCCTGTCGGGAGTGCTCTTCAGGATGCGGACGCGGTGACGCCCCGGAGCCAGCGGTCGTAGGCGGCCATGACCTCGCGCGGGGACGGCAGCGAGGCCAGGCCGAGGGGGACCCGGGCCCGCGCCAGCACCTCACGGACGCGGTGCGCGGTCACCGGCAGCCGGACCCGGGCGGGTCCGGCGTCCGGCTGCTCCAGCGCGATGGCACCACGGATCACATCGGTGTAGACCGACTGGAGCCGCTTGTACGCCAGGAGCGTCTCCAGGTCCTCGCGCCACCCCTTCGCGCACTCCGGCCGTACGCCCTCCACCGCCGAGGCCCACAGCCGCGCCGTCCGCCCGGCGGCCCCCGCGGGGTAGCGCATCAGGTGCAGATGCGTGGCCAGGTCGTACAAGGGGTCCCCGATCATGGAGAGTTCCCAGTCGATGGTCCAGAGATCGTCCGCCGCGTCCACGATGAGGTTCAGCCGGTGCAGATCGCCGTGGATCAGCGTGAACGGCCGCCCCGTCAGGCGCCGCGCCCTGGCCCTGACACCGTCCAGCGCCCCCTCGGCCACGCCCAGTTCGCGGAAGAGCGAGCCGAAGCGGTCGTGGTGGCGCCGGTACACCTGCTGCTCGGTGAAGGTGATCAGGCCGTCCAGGAACGCCTCGCTGTCCCCGTCGGCCGGATGCCCGGCCGGATCGCAGAGCCGCCGGGCACCTATGGAACCGGCGTCCAGGGCCACCATCTCCCCGAAGAGCCCCGCCAGCTGCCCGGCATGGCGAGGGGAGAGCGCCCCCGTCAGCCCGCTGCCGAGCGTCCGCCCCTCGATGAACCCCTGCAGCAGGACGTGCTCGTCGAGGACGACGACCTCGGGGATCCGGCTCACCCGGCCCCGCAGCTCCAGCAGCAGCCGGTCCTCGGAGAGGAAACACGTACGGTCGAACCGGAAGAGCTCCGAGCGCGGTTCGTGCACCTTGCAGCGCAGCGGCCCGTCCGGCAGCGCGAAGACGTACGTCTCGCGGTAATGCCCTCGGTACGGGCCCTCGATGGCCGTCCCGTCGTACGGGGTGCCGGGCCGGACCTCCGGGTACCCGCGCACGTCCGCCGTGGTGTCGACTGTCACCGCCTGCTCCCTCGACCGTGAAGGGCCGCGAGCGACCGCCGACCGGGTCTCCGTGCGGACAGATCCTGCCTCTACCCGCGGAGACCGACCGGCAGCGGTCCCGCGCCCGGCTCCTCCCACTGCACGCGCTGCCGGGCCGTTTCCACAAGACCCCGCAGCGAACGCACCGCCCGACGGGCCCCCACGTCCTGGAGGGCCCGGCGCTTGCGCTCGTTCACCGCATAGCCAATGAACGGTACACCTAGCGCCTGCGCGGCCAGGAAGTCCGCGGGGGAATCCCCGATCATCACGGCCGCCGCCGCGGTGGAACCGGTCGACTCCAGGGCCCGGACCAGGCAGTGCGGATCGGGCTTGAGCAGCCCGGGGTCGGAGGTGCGCCCGTGGATGTGTTCGTCCGCCAGGACGGCCGGCCGGTACCGGCCGAGGAAACGGGCCACCGCCGCCGCCGAGTTGTTGGTCGTGACCGCCTGCCGCCAGCCGCCGGCGTCCAGGGCCCCGAGCAGGTCCAGCGCGTGCTCGGTCGGGGTGGCGCCGGCCGCCGCCTCGACCTCCTCCGCCGTGAGGAAGCGCTCGGCACGGGCCGTGAGCGGACCGTCCCCGTAGTGCTTGGCCACCCTCTGCAGCAGGGCCAGCGGGTCGTCCGTCCCGCCCGCCGTCAGCGCGGGGTCGCAGCCGGACCGGCGCAGCTCGTCGGCGAGCCGGGCCGCGACCCCGAAGGCCGGGCGGCCGGCGAACAGGTCGCACAGGGGGCCGTCGAAGTCGAGAAGGACGCACTCGGCCGCCGCGAGGAGGGCGGCCGGGCCCGGTGCCGCGGCACCGGGCGGGGTGGCGTCGCGCTGGGCGCTCATGTCAGCGATCCGTTCACAGGGATGGTCATGCCGGGCACGGTCAGAACGGCGCCTTCGTGGAGAGGTTGTCCCAGGTGGAGTTGAAGAACTTCCGCGCCGCCCGCACCACTCCGACCTGCTCGGGGGTGGAGTCGGCCGACGCCCGGAACGGATACAGCGTCGCTCCCGTGCCGTAGGCGTCGTACGTCGCGACGTCCTCCCCGTCCGGCAGGGTCGCGGTCCCCTCCTCCGGGATGTAGAAGCCCTGGAGCACCACACGGTTGTTCAGGATGTACAGCTTCACCTGCGGCGCGAAGGGCACCAGCCGCACCTGTACGTCGACCTCCTCCACCAGCTTGAGCCGGCGCAGCTCGAAGAGGGCGGACCGCAGCATGGTCACATGGCTGTGCAGGATTCCGCCGAGCCGCTGACGCACCCGCGGGTCGTCGTCCCCCGACACCTGCCGCGGGATGGCCAGGGCGGTGGATTCGGCGTTCGGGAGCAGCAGCCGCGCGGTGATGCTGCGGGGCGGGCTGATCTCCCCGGCGACGATGCGGTCCTTCTGGTCGACGACCCGGGCGGCGAGCGACTCCGTCGTCATCGAGAAGACGTCCAGCCGGACGACGTTGGCCTCGAACGCCTCCACCAGATACGGCTTGAGCAGGACGGGCGGCACCCGCTCGGAGACCACGGCCCACACATCGCTGTCCTGGTGACCGGCGGGCCCGGGCACATGGCGCGTCTCGCCCGGCTCGGAGGCCACGAATGAACCGCTCCCCTGGCGGGTGACGATCAGCTCCTCCCTGCGCAGGAGGGACAGGGCCTGGTTGACGGTGGCCCGCGAGACCTTGAAGCGCTGGGCCAGCTCCTCCTGCGTGGGAAGCCGCTCACCGGGACGCCTGGCCTCGCTGTTGATCTCCTTGCGCAGCTCGTCGGCGACCCATCGGTACTGGAACTTGGCATCACGCGGGGCGGAACCGTCACTTGTCACGCCGCAACCCTACAACTTCTCTGCGGGCGCGCCGATATACGGCGCACAACTGGCCGTGTCGATGTTCGCAGAACCTACAACTAACCGAACAACCAGACAAGTTTGCGACGCCGCCCCCTCCGGGCATAAGTACGACAAGTCAAACGGGGGACTTGTACGGCAGTTGTTCGGTTTCTGCGCAGCGTCGCGCAAAGTCGCCGGTTTCCCCCACCCAGCGGCGCATCCGCGCCGACCCCCTCCACCTGGGAAGGAGTGACCGCCATGCCCCTGTTCACCTTGGGCCTTGAGCAGATCATTCAGTGGAAGTACGGCGTCATGGGCACCGTGGGAATCACCCTGCTCACCTTCGGTCTCAAGGCCGGAAGCCCCAACTGCGCCTGTGCCGGGGCCCTCGTGCTGGCCCTGCTGTTCATGCCGAACGACTGAGACCCGTTTCGCCGGCGGTCCAGGCCGGCGAAACGGATCCAGCGGCACCGGGCGCCACGCCCGCCTCAGAACACATCCGGGCACCACGCCCGGCGCGCCGTCCGGAACACCGCGTCCGCCGCTACGGACGCCCCCGGGCGGTGCTCGTCGATCCGCCCCAGCGCCGCCAGCCGCACCGGCGACTCGTCGCCCAGGTAGAGCGTCGCCAGTTCCGCCACGTCCAGCACGAGGTCGGGGTCCCGCTTCGTGGGGACGCAGGAGGCGCCGGACGGCGAGACCTCCAGCAGGAAACGGCCGCCCGCCAGGCCCGTCCCGTCCCGGACGTCCAGGACCAGGGCGGCATCCGTCGCGTACCTACGGGCCTCCAAGGCGCGGGGGACGTCCAGGACGCGCAGCCACAGCCAGTCCGCCTGGGTCACGACGCGGGCGGCGCGCGGGTCCGGGAGGAGCAGCGGGAGCAGGTCGTCCGGGGCGCGGTAGCCCGAGCGGACCGTGGTGATCCAGTCGATGGAGCAGACGAAGTGCCACAGGGCGCGTTCCGCAGCCGGCGTCGTCGCGAGCATGCCGACCACACTCGCCTTGTTCAGCGGTTGCTTGCGGTCGCCCCAGTTGTCGTCGGTGCGGTAGGCGATCAGCCCGTCCGTCTCGCCGTCCGCCGACCGGTACACCGCGTGGAACGGCTCCGTCCAGGTCTCGAACGCCGGGACGTCCACCCCCGTGTTGCGCTGCCACCAGCGCGCGTCCCGGGAGACCACGCCGTGCTGCCGTGCCGCGAGACGCGCGTGGAGCTCGGGGCCCAGCTTCCGTACGTCGGCGCCGTCCACCAGCTCGATCCGGCCGCCGTCCGCCCGGGAGGGGACCCGGGCACGCGGGTCGAGGCCCGCCCGGGGGACGTCGATCTCCCACTCGGTGGTCCAGGAGGCCGGCCCGAATCCGTACCGCCCGTAGATCGGGTACTCGGCCGCGATCAGCGAGGCGACCACATCGCCGCGCTCCTTAGCCGCCGCCAGGTCCCCGGCCATCATCCGGCTGAGCAGCCCGCGCCTGCGGTGCGTCGGCGTCACCGTCACGCCCGTGATCGCGTCGGCCCGCACCCGCGCGCCGCCGACGACGGTCAGCTCCTGCGCGAACGACCGGAAGGTCGCCACACAGCGCCCCGCGTCGAACACCCCCTGGACACGGGAGAGATCGGTGTGTTCACGGCGCACCGCGACCTCCTCCTCCGCCGGCACCGAGGCCGAGGCCCGCAGGAACCCGGTCCCCACGGCACGCAGCCAGTCGGGGAACTCGGCTGCGGAGACGGTACGCGGATCAAGGCTCATAGGCCCACGCTAAGGGCTGTCCCGGGCGGGATGTCGCGCGGATTTGCCCGCGCCCCCGCCCGGTGGCGCCCACGCTCAGAACGCGGCCCGGATCGCGCCCACCTCGGCGGCGCCGCCCAGCAGCGGCGCACGCCCGATGCGGGACACCACCGGGGCGTCGACACCGAGCAGTTCGAGGGAGCGGGCCAGCACCGGGCCCAGGGCGCGGGTGGAGCCGTCGTCGATCTTGAAGGCGAGGGCCCGGCCGTCCGGGAGCGCCACGGCCTGGACCGCCTCCGCGCCCATCTTGGAGAGCGTGCCCGGCACCTCCCGCATCAGCCAGGTGTCCGGCCGCCGCGTCCCCGCGACGTACTCCGGGTGCGCCCGCATCGCGTCCGCGACCCGGCGCTCCGCGGTGCCCGGCTCCGCCAGCACGAACGACCGGAACGCACGGGCCAGGCCCACCAGGCCGATCGCCATCAGCGGCGCCCCGCAGCCGTCCGTACCGATCGCCGCGACGGGCTCGCCCGCCGCCTCCGCGACGACCTCGCCGACCAGCCGCTGGAGCGGGTGGGACGGGTCGAGGTAGGTGGCGGTGTCCCAGCCGTTGCGTACGCAGACGGCGAGCATCGCGGCGTGCTTGCCGGAGCAGTTCATGGTGAGCGGCTCCCGCACACCCCCGGCGGCGAGGTACGCCTCCGCCTCGACCGGATCCAGCGGCAGGTCCGGCGGCGTCCGGAGGTCGTCCGGCTTCAGCCCGTGCTCGGCGAGCATCGTGCGGACCAGTTCGAGGTGGAAGCCCTCACCGGAGTGGCTCGCGGCGGCCAGGGCCAGCCGCTCCCCCGAGAGGTCGAGCCCGGCCCGGAGGATCGCGGCGGCCTGCATCGGCTTGTTCGAGGAGCGCGGGAAGACCGGGGCCGCCGGGTCGCCGAGCGCGAACTCGACGCTGCCGTCCGCGGCCAGGAGGACCAGCGACCCCCGGTGGTGGCCCTCGGTGAAACCGGACCGTACGACCTCGGCGAGGACCGGGGGCACGGGCGACGAGGAGGAGTGCGGGGCTATGGAGGAGGTCATGGGGCGGGGTGGCCTTCCGGGGACGGGCGTGACCCGCCCCCGGAAGGGTCGCCTCAGGCGAGCAGGTCCTCTACTTGTGCTTCCCCGTCACGGTACCTGCGGGCGATCTCCGCACTGCAATCGTCGACGGTCCGCTGGAGCCGGTGACGGCGCCGCGACACCTGCTGCTCGTAGCGGACGAGCCGCCCCATGGCGCTGAGGAGCTCTTCGTCCGTCCGGGCGTCGAGGTCGGAGAGCTCGACCTCCGCGAGCGTGTCCGCCGCCAGCTGCCGGTACTCGTCGCTGCGCGGCGTGGTGAGGGTGACGTGCCGGGCCGAGGAGCGGTGGACGGACGGGGTGTCGGCGAGGATCTCCGAGAGCCGGTCCACCACGGGCGACTCCGGGTCCACCCGCCGGGCGAGCTCGGCCCGCAGGATGTCGATCCGGCCCTGGACCAGACGGCGTACATAACTCAGGTCCGCCTCGTCGCGCTGGGCGTCACGGCGCAGGGTGCGCAGCTCCGGCAGCCGCAGTCCGCCGAACTCGGGCAGCGGGCGCACGGAGGCCAACCCTTCAACCGCACCGCCCGCACCGCCCGCACCGGTCTGCCCCGGCACGGACACCGCGCCCGGCAGCTGTACGGGCGGGGCGGGCAGCTGGCCCGGTGCGGCACCGGTCCGCTGCACCGGAGGCCGCAGACCGGCGGCTGTACGTGTCCCTGGTACGGCACCGGGTGATGGCCCGGCTCCCTGTGTCGTCATGATGTTCCGTCCCCTCGACCGGTGCGTCGGCACACCGACACCGTGCATGGTGCCACTACGCAGGGTGTTCACGCAGGTGCTCTGTACCCGTTCAGCCCAAGATAGGTTGGTCTGTATGCGTGCAGTGATACAGAGAGTGGACGGCGCGAGCGTCGCCGTGACGGGCCCTTCGGACGATCCGTCGGAGACCGGGACGGTGGGCGAGATCGTCGGCGAGGGCCTGTGTGTGCTGGTGGGGGTCACTCACGGCGACACCGCGGAGAAGGCGGCACAGCTCGCCCGCAAGCTGTGGACCCTCCGGATCCTGGAGGGCGAGAAGTCCTGCTCGGACGTGAATGCACCGCTTTTGGTCATTTCGCAGTTCACTCTCTACGGGGACGCCAGGAAGGGCCGCAGGCCCACCTGGAACGCCGCCGCTCCGGGCGAGGTCGCCGAGCCGCTGGTCGACGAGGTCGTGGCCCAGCTGCGCGCGCTGGGCGCACAGGTGCGGACGGGCCGGTTCGGAGCCGACATGCGCGTCACGCTCACGAACCACGGCCCGTTCACCGTGCTGGTCGAGGTGTAGGGGCCCTGCCCTCCCCGGGCGTCGGGACGTCCCGGTGACCCGGCGTCCCTACGGCTCGACGACCGTCTCCTGGGCCGCCGCGGTGTCACCCGCGATCAGCTCGGCGTCGACCGCGACGTTCCGCTTCACCAGTGCCAGGGCGATCGGCCCCAGCTCGTGGTGGCGGGCCGAGGTGGTGACGAAGCCGAGCTGGCGGCCCTCCTCGCCGTCCGCGGCGAGCCTGACCGGCGTCCCGTGGCCCGGCAGATGGACCTCGCTGCCGTCCAGGTGCAGGAAGACGAGACGGCGCGGCGGCTTCCCCAGGTTGTGGACACGGGCGACCGTCTCCTGGCCCCGGTAGCAGCCCTTCTGGAGGTGCACCGCGCTGCCGATCCACCCCAGCTCGTGCGGGATGGTCCGGTGGTCGGTCTCGAAGCCCAGCCGGGGCCGGTGCGCCTCCACGCGGAGCGCCTCGTACGCCAGGATCCCGGCCGCCGGGCCGTGCGCGGCGGCGTACGCCTCCAGATCGGCCCGGGGCAGGAACAGGTCACGGCCGTGGGCGGTCTCCCGTACGGCGACACCGTCCGGGGCCTCCGCGATGGAGCCGGCCGGGAGGTGCACCACGGCGAAGTCCTCGGTGCGGTCGGCGACCTCGACCCGGTAGAAGAACTTCATCGACTCCAGGTACGCGATCAGGCCGCCCTGGGTCTCCGGCTCGGCGTGCATCCACACCGTCGTACCGTCGTCGACCAGGTAGAGGGCGTGCTCGATGTGCCCGTTGGCGGAGAGGATGAGCGCCTCGGTCGCCTGGTTCGGCGCGAGGTCGCTGACGTGCTGGGTGAGCAGCAGATGCAGCCAGGCCAGCCGGTCGTCGCCGGTGACCGTGACGACCGCGCGGTGCGAGAGGTCGACGAGGCCACCGCCGTCGGCGAGGACGCGTTGCTCACGGAACAGATCGCCGTAGTGCGCGGCGACACCTTCGTCGCGCCCCTCGGCGGGGACGGCGCCGGGCAGGGACAGCAGGGGGCTCTTCATGCAGACCAGCGTACGACTCGCGGGTCCCGGTCCACCGGGCGCTGCCGGGTCACCGCGGAGGCCCGGCCTCCGGAGTCCTCGCCGCCTTCTCCGCCTTCGCCGCGCAGTCGGCGCAGCGCCCGAAGATCGCGAAGTGCTTCATGTCGGTCTCGAAGCCGAAGGTGTCCCGCAGCTTCGCCGTGAAGTCGGAGACCACGTCGACGTCGGCCTCGATGACGTTCGTGCAGTCACGGCAGACGAGGTGGATGTGGTGGTGGCGGTCCGCGAGGTGGTACGTCGGGGCGCCGTGCCCGAGGTGGGCGTGGCTGACCAGCCCGAGCTCCTCCAGGAGCTCCAGGGTCCGGTAGACGGTGGAGATGTTCACACCCGACGCGGTCCTGCGCACCTCGACGAGGATGTCGTCGGGGGTCGCGTGCTCCAGGGTGTCGACGGCCTCCAGGACGAGCTGGCGCTGCGGCGTCAGCCGGTAGCCACGCCGGCGAAGATCGGTCTTCCAGTCGGTGCTCACCACACGCCCAGTGTAGGGCGGGGCGAGCACCGGCCCGCCGGGGACGAGTGCGAGCGCTCCGGAGAGGCCCGGGGGCCGGGAGGGGCTTACTTGAAGAAGGCGATGCCGTCGTCCGGCATGTCCCCGAGGCTCTTCGCCATCTCGGCGACCTCCTCCGGGGTGACGACCTTCTTCAGGTGCGCCGACATGTACGGCCGCAGCTCCACGTCGGGGGTGGCCTTCTCGCCGACCCACATCAGGTCGCTGTTCACATAGCCGTAGAGGCGCTTGCCGCCGCTGTACGGGCCGGAGGCTGCCGTGCGGGCGACCGCGTCGGTGGCGATGTCGATCTGCGGCTTCTGGTGGGCGAGCTCGCCGTACCAGACCTCGACGATGCCCTGGTCGCGGACCATGACGACCTCGACCTTGCGGTCCTTGTCGATGCGCCAGTAGCCGGACTCGGACTCCAGCGGCTTGACCTGCTTGCCCTCGGCGTCCAGCACCCAGGAGTGCGAGACGTACTCGATGAAGTCGCGGCCGTCGTGGCTGAAGGTCACTTCCTGGCCGAAGTTGCACTTCTCGGCGCCGGGGAAGTCGGAGACGCCCGCACCCGCCCAGTTGCCGAGGAGGAAGGCCAGCGGTACGAGGTCCGGGTGGAGGTCGGACGGAATCTCGATCATGAGCGGCTCAGACGATCTGTGAGGGTGTACGGAAGGTGTTCGGCGAGGGTCAGCGCTGGCCCTGGTACAGCTTCTTCACGGTCACGGCGGCGAAGGCGAGCACGCCGACGCAGACCAGGACCAGCAGGGCGGAGAAGAAAGCCTCAAGCACGGGAGCTCCTCGGAACGAACGACATGCCGGCAGCAGGCGGCCGGGCCCCCAGCCTAATGGGTGGGGGCCCCGCACGGCGGCCCGGGGTTTCCCCCGGGCGCGGTCGGCGGGCATGCCGGACCTGGTGTCGTTCGGTTCCGAACGGGTCCCCCGGAGGCCTGGGGCGCGGGTTCCCTCACCCGCGCACACAACTGACCCACAGGTCACGGGGGAGGCTGCCCGGCCGAGGATTACAGTTCGGTACATGCCGAAGAAGCTCGTGATCAAGGTGACCGCCGGAGCCGACGCCCCCGAGCGCTGCTCGCAGGCCTTCACCGTGGCGGCCGTGGCCGTCGCCAGCGGGGTCGAGGTCTCGCTGTGGCTGACCGGCGAGTCCGCCTGGTTCGCCCTGCCGGGACGCGCCGCCGAGTTCGAACTGCCGCACGCGGCGCCGCTGCCCGATCTCGTCGACTCGATCCTGGCGGGCGGCGGGATCACGCTCTGTACCCAGTGCGCGGCGCGGCGCGACATCACCGAGGCGGACGTCCTGGAGGGCGTACGCATCGCCGGCGCCCAGGTCTTCGTCCAGGAGGCCATGGCGGACGGCGCCCAGGCCCTCGTCTACTGATCCGGATCGGCGGGCCGACGGCGGTTGTCCCTGCCGTCGAGCTCGTCCCACCACTCGTCCGAGATCCGGTCCCCCGTGCGCCGCTCCCGCGGTGGACGGGGCCGCTCGTCGCGCGTACGGGAATCGGGCGGCCGGGGACCTCGCGTACGGGGATCGGGCGGCCGGGGACCTCGCGTACGGGGATCCGGCGGCCGGGAGGTGCGGGCGGGGTCGTCCCACCAACGGTCCTCGGGGCCCCGGCGGTTGGCGACGATCGCGGCGACCGGCGGGATGACCATGGCGACCACGCACATCGCGACGGCCGCCGGGATGGACCACAGGCGCACGAAGGCCCAGGCGGAGACGAAGAGGAAGAGGCATCCGCCCATCAGGAGGAAATAGACGCGCCTGCGCCGGTCGTACATATCTCCAGCGTAGGGCTCTCCCGCGAGGACGCGAACGCGGAACGGCGCGGAGGGCCGCACCCCTGTTCAGGTGGCGTCCAACCCCCTGGGGTGCGGCCCTCCGGCCGTATGTGCGCGTGAACTACACGGCGATGGCGACCTCGGCGAGACCACCGGTCTGCGCCACGACCGTGCGGTCGGCGGTGCCGCCCGGAACCAGGGCGCGGAGCGTCCAGGTGCCCTCGGCCGCGTAGAAGCGGAACTGCCCGGTCGCCGAGGTCGGGACCTCGGCGGTGAACTCACCGGTCGAGTCCAGCAGACGGACGTACCCGGTGACGGGCTCGCCGTCGCGGGTCACGCTGCCCTGGATCGTCGTCTCGCCCGGCTTGATCGTCGAGGCGTCGGGGCCGCCGGCCTGTGCTCCACACATGGTGTTCTGTCCTTCTGGTCGGGTCCTGCGGATCAGGTCCTGCGGAATTACTTGTTGGCGCCGAGCTCGATCGGCACGCCGACGAGGGAGCCGTACTCGGTCCACGAACCGTCGTAGTTCTTGACGTTCTCCTGGCCGAGCAGCTCGTGCAGCACGAACCAGGTGAGCGCGGAGCGCTCACCGATGCGGCAGTACGCGATGGTGTCCTTGGCCAGGTCGACCTGCTCGTCCTCGTAGAGGGCCTTGAGCTCGTCGTCCGACTTGAACGTGCCGTCGTCGTTGGCGTTCTTCGACCACGGGATGTTGCGGGCGCTCGGCACGTGGCCGGGGCGCTGCGACTGCTCCTGCGGGAGGTGCGCCGGGGCGAGCAGCTTGCCGCTGAACTCGTCGGGCGAACGCACGTCGACGAGGTTCTGGCTGCCGATGGCGGCCACGACGTCGTCGCGGTAGGCGCGGATCGACTCGTCCTGGGCCTTGGCCTTGTACTCGGTGGCCGGGCGCGTCGGGACGGCGTCGGTCAGGTCGCGGGAGTCGAGCTCCCACTTCTTGCGGCCGCCGTCGAGCAGCTTGACGTTCTCGTGGCCGTACAGCTTGAAGTACCAGTACGCGTACGAGGCGAACCAGTTGTTGTTGCCGCCGTAGAGGACGACCAGCGTGTCGTTGCCGATGCCCTTCTCGGACAGGAGCTTCTCGAAGCCGGCCTGGTCCACGAAGTCACGGCGTACCGGGTCCTGGAGGTCCTTCGTCCAGTCGATCCGGATCGCGTTCTTGATGTGGTTCTTCTCGTACGCCGAGGTGTCCTCGTCGACCTCGACGATGGCGACCTGCGGGTCGTCGATGTGGGCCTCGACCCAGTCGGCGTCGACCAGAACGTCTGCGCGGCTCATGTGTTTCTCCTCCGGGGCAGTCTGCGGCGGGGTGATGCGGTGTGCGGGGTGCGAGGTGTACGCGCAGGTGCTGGGAGCGGAACGCGTACGGAAGGCACGGGTTCGGCCCTGACGTCGTCGAAGGGCCGGGGGGAAACGGGAGAGGTCCCGCTCAGAAGGTGCGACAGAGCATGGCGGCGACGCGGCACAGGTCTACTGCCCGCCGCTTCGTGAGGTCCGCCTGTCGCTTCATGCGTCCGATCGTAGGGAGGTACGGGCGGAGATGTCACCGCCGTGTCGGATGATGAGACACGATCGTCCGCGATGCGAGACGTGTGCGGTGTCCGGCGCCGCGGGGACCCCGGATCGGGCGCTCCCCGGGCGTCGGCCGACTGCGGAACGGACCAGGCCGTCTCATAATCTGGATCGGCCGTCCGCACCGTCCCGGCGGTCCCCCTACCCCGCCCCGCCGCGAGTTATCCGCGGACTCCCGCGCCGTGTCGCCGGCCCGGCCCCCGGCCCCGTCGTCAGCCCGCGAGACGGATGTCGGCTCCGGACATCGATATCTCCAGGCCGCCCGGCGCCACCTCGATCTTCTCCAGCTTCAGGCCGTCGGGCAGCCCGCCGATCCCACGCTCGAAGTCGGTCTTCTTCCTGACCAGGCCCTCCAGGCCGGGGATGCCCTCGCCCGGGACCTCGTCGGCGCGCACCTTGACGGTGTCGCCGTCGACCAGGGTGACCGTGGAGAGCACGCTGCGCGTGACGGTCTTGTCCAGCAGCGGGATCTGCACCGAGCCGGTGACCTTGACCTTGCCGTCGCCGCCGTAGGCGACCGTGACGCCCTCGTCGGCCGCCTCCGTGAGCGCCGCGTACGAGATGACGGCCGTCCCGGTCGCCCTGGACGCCGTCGCGCTGGTGTAGCCGGCACCCAGAGTCACCTCACGCAGCTGGGCGCGGATCTCGCTGATGCGCACCGTCCGGCCGGCCGCGTCCGCGCGGACGTCCTTGACCGTGACGTCGACGCGGTCCAGCTCCCTGCCGGTCACCTGGGTCAGGAACGGGAACCCCTTGATCGACACATCGGTCGAGCCGGCCTCGGCGCCGCCGCCGAAGGAGACCCGGTCCTCGGCCTCGGACTCCGCGAAATACACGGCGGCGCGGTCCACGGCGACGAAGACGCCACCCAGGACCACAGCGATGATCAGCAGTATGCGCAGTGCTCGCATGCGTGTCGTTCCCCCACTCGGACCGGCCGGACCCCTGGCGCACGTGAGCCTACTGCCGCGGTGCGGCGCGCCCGGAGTGATCGACGAGCGGAAGGCCCGGCCGGTTCCCCGGAGGCGGGGAGTGTGAGTGAGGGAACGTCAGATATGCCCAGGAGTCAGGCGATCGCACGGCCGATCAGGTAGACGGCGGGGGCGGCGGCCGTGAGCGGCAGGGCCACTCCCGCCGTCATGTGCACGAAGCGGGACGGGTAGTCGTAGCTCGCGACCCGCAGGCCGATCAGTGCGCAGCCGCCCGCCGCGAACCCGAGGAACGCGGCCTGCGCTCCGAAGTCCGTGAACATGCCGGCGGCCAGGCCCGCGCCCGCCCCGGCGAGCAGCGCCACGACGACCGACGCCGGACCGGGCAGCGGAAGGGCCCTGACGAGCACGGCCAGGGCGACCGCGACACCGCCGACCGTCACCGCGTCCGGGACGGCGGCCAGATGCCCCGCGGCCAGCACGGCGAGCGCGGCCGAGGCGACGGTGGCCGTCAGCCCGTACATCCGCTCGTCGGCCCCGGCACGGCTGCGCAGCTGGAGGACGAGCGTGAGCAGGACCCAGACGCCGAGCGTGCCGAGGATGGCCGCCGGGGCGTTGCTCCGGCCCGCCGCGAGCAGTACGACGTCGGCCACGACACCGCCGGCGAAGGCCAGCGCGATGCCCTGCCTGGCCGGCCACATCCCGTTCAGCCGGAACCACCCGGCGGCCGTCACGGCCTGGAGCAGCACCAGGGGCACGAGCAGGGCGTAGGGCCCGATCGCGGCGCCGAGGGCGAGGAGCAGACCGAGGCCCGCGGTGATCGCGGCCGGCTGCATCCCCGGCGCGATGATCGGCGAACGCCCCTCGGCTCGGGCCCGCTGGGCGTCGGTGATTCGGCTGTTGCCCAGGGTGGTGGGCGCGCCGTAGCCGGAGCCGTCGGCTACGGCGGACGGAGCCTCCGGGGCCGCCGGGGCGGGCGGAGCCGCGGGGGACTCGGGCGGCAGCGGACGGCCGCCGGGGGCGCCCTGCGCGGCGGCAGGGGCCGGGGCGGGTGCCGGCCGGTGCTGCGGCTGGATCGTGGGCTGGTACTGGGTGTCCCAGGTCTGGCCCTGCCACGTCTGGGTGGCGTCCTGTCCTGCGGGCCCTTGGGGCACGCCCTGCTCCGGGTACACGGGATACGCGGGAGGCGGCTGCTGCCCGTACGCCTGCTGCGGGTCGGGCTGCCCGTACGCCTGCTGCTGCGGGTCCGGCTGCCCGTACGGGGCCTGCTGCGGGTCCGGCTGTCCGTACGCCTGCTGCTGCCCGTACGTGGGCTGCTGCTGCCCGTAGGCGTCCTGCCCGGACTCCGGGTCGTAGGGCTGCTGCTGCCCCTGGTACTGCTGCCCGTGTCCCGGGTCGTACGGATACTGCTGATCGTTGTTGCTCATGGTCTGCGGTTCACCCTCCTGCGAACGGCGGGAGCACCTCGACCGTGCCGCCCTCGGCAAGCCGTACGGTCTCATGACCGCGGGTCCCCACAGGATTCCCGTCGATCAGGAACGAGCAGCGGAGCAGTACGCGCTCCAGCTCACCGGGGTGCCGCTCGCGCACCCCGTCGAGCGCCTCGGCGAGTGTCTCCGCCGTGTACGGCTCCTCCGCGGTCCCTGCGGCGGCCTTGGCCGCGGCCCAGTAGCGGATCGTCCCCGCTGCCATGCCGGCACCCCTTTCGTCGTACGTCAGCTGTCCATCATGGATCACGCCGCGTCCGTCCAGTCGGCGATACGGCTCAGCAGTCCCTCGTCGGCGGCGTTCTCCGCGTGCCCCATGCCGTGCTCCAGCCAGAGCTCCGCCCCGCCCCCGGCCGCCTCCGCCAGCATCCGGGGGTGATCGACGGGGAAGTACGGGTCTCGGTCGCCGTGCACGATCAGCAGGGGCGCGGTGATCAGCGGGACGGCCTCCACCGGCGAGAGCGGCACCGGGTTCCAGTCCTCGCGGTGGATCCGGGTGCGGAAGCCGTAGCGGCCGACGAGCCGGCCCGTGGGGCGGGTGACGACCCAGTGCAGCCGGCGCATGGGGGCGGTGCCCCGGTAGTACCAGCGAGCCGGCGCGCTCACCGAGACGACCGCATCCGTATGTGCGCCGATGTGCGCCCTAGTGCGCCCCTCGTGCGCCGTGTGCGCCTCGGAGTACGGCCCGGACCGGGGTCCCACCCGTTCGGCCCCTGCCGTTCCGGATTCCTCTCCGGTGAATTCAGCGGCTTCCGGAGCCGTATACAGAGCGGCGTGCCGGAGCACCACGGAACCGCCCATCGAGAAGCCGACCGTAACGACGCGCCGGTGTCCGAGCGACCGCGCCCAGGCGACCGCGGCGGCCAGATCGAGGACCTCGCGGTCCCCCACCGTGGACCGTCCGCCGGACCTTCCGTGACCCCGGAAGGAGAAGGTGATCACGGCCGCACGCTGGGCGAACACCTCCGCGGCCCGTAGCAGCGCCGGCCGGTCGACGGAGCCGGTGAAGCCGTGCGCGAGGACCACCGCGGTCTCCCCGGACGCCCCGCCACCGGCGCCCCCGGAACCCGCCGTACACGGGGTGTACACCGCCTCGATACGGACCCCGTCACCGGTCAGCAATGTGGTGCGCCGGGGGGTCGGCGTGATCGAGGGAACAGAAGAACTCGGGAATCGACCCTCGGACGCAGAACTCATGTGGGCTATTCTGCTGCGAAGAGGATCCGGGCAATGCAGCCCCCGGGTCCTTTTGTGCTTTCCGAGCGTTGTTACGGCAGCGTTTCCACAAGCTCAGCGGTCCCCGGGCGCGGGACCGCACAGTAAAAAACGTATGACGATCGTCGCAGGTGATGACGTCAGACGGGAGTACGAAGCAGTGCCGCATACTCCCCCGGGTCCGACCCGGGAGTGCCCCTCTCGCAGGGAACGAGGAGGACCGACGTAATGGGCGAGCTGAACGTGCACGATCGACCGACGACCCAGGCAGGTGGGCGGCGATGAGTTCACTGCTGCTTCTGACGAATGCCCTTCAACCGTCGACGGAGGTGCTCCCCGCCCTCGGTCTTCTGCTCCACAGCGTGCGGGTCGCCCCCGCCGAGGGCCCCGCACTCGTCGACACCCCTGGTGCCGACGTCATTCTCATCGACGGCCGCCGCGACCTCCCCCAGGTGCGCTCGCTCTGCCAGCTGCTGCGGTCCACCGGGCCCGGCTGTCCGCTGATCCTCGTCGTGACGGAGGGCGGCCTCGCGGCCGTCACCGCGGACTGGGGCATCGACGACGTCCTGCTGGACACCGCGGGTCCCGCAGAGGTCGAGGCCCGGCTGCGCCTGGCCACCGGCCGCCAGCAGATCACCTCCGACGACTCCCCCATGGAGATCCGCAACGGCGACCTGTCGGTCGACGAGGCGACGTACAGCGCCAAGCTCAAGGGCCGGGTGCTGGACCTGACCTTCAAGGAGTTCGAGCTGCTCAAGTACCTCGCGCAGCACCCGGGCCGGGTCTTCACCCGCGCCCAGCTGCTCCAGGAGGTCTGGGGCTACGACTACTTCGGCGGCACCCGCACGGTCGACGTCCACGTACGACGGCTGCGGGCCAAGCTCGGCCCCGAGCACGAGTCGCTGATCGGCACCGTGCGTAACGTCGGCTACCGCTTCGTCACCCCCGAGAAGGGGGACCGGGGCGGCGAGGAGGCCAAGGCCAAGGCGGCGGCGATGCCGGTCGACCAGGAGGTCACCCGTTCGGAGCAGTCGTCGGAGCCCGAGATCGCCGAAGAAGCCCCGGTCCGGCCTGCCAAGAGGTAGCGGGTGACAGCTGGATAGGGCCGGATCAGGGAGCGGGGTCCGGTGCGTGCAGCTGCAAGGCGGAGGATTGAGGCATGGCGGAGCCATGGTGATTGACGACAACGCCGCAGATGTGCGTGCCGGACCCCGCGAGCCCGGCCCTATCCAGCTGTCACCCGCTTGGTCCATCCGCGTAGACTGCCGCGCGTGGCCAAGGTGACGCGGGACGATGTGGCGAGACTGGCGGGGACCTCGACAGCGGTCGTCAGCTACGTCATCAACAACGGACCCAGGCCGGTCGCCCCGGCCACGCGCGAGCGGGTGCTCGCCGCCATCAAGGAGCTGGGCTACCGGCCCGACCGGGTCGCCCAGGCCATGGCCTCGCGGCGCACCGACCTCATAGGGATGATCGTGCCGGACGCCCGGCAGCCCTTCTTCGCGGAGATGGCGCACGCGGTCGAACAGGCGGCGGCGGAGCGCGGCAAGATGGTGCTCGTCGGCAACTCGGACTACCGCGACGAGCGCGAGGTCCACTATCTGCGGGCCTTCCTCGGCATGCGGGTCTCCGGGCTGATCCTGGTCAGTCAGGGTCCGAGCGAGCGGGCGGCGGCCGAGATAGAGGCGTGGGACGCCCGCGTGGTGCTGCTGCACGAGCGCCCCGAGGCGATCGACGACGTCGCGGTCGTCACGGACGACGTCGGCGGCGCCCAGCTCGCCACCCGCCATCTCCTGGAGCACGGCAACGCCTATGTGGCGTGCCTCGGCGGCATGGAGTCGACCCCGGTGGTCGGTGACCCGGTCGCCGACCACATCGAGGGCTGGCGCCGGGCGATGCAGGAGGCCGGGAAGCCCACGGAGGGCCGGCTCTTCCACGCCCCGTACAACCGTTACGACGCCTACCAGGTGGCCCTGAAGCTGCTGGCCGGTCCCGACCGGCCCCCGGCGATCTTCTGCGCCACGGACGACCAGGCCATCGGGGTGCTGCGGGCCGCGCGTGAGCTGCGGATCGACGTGCCGGGGGAGCTCGCCGTGGCGGGCTTCGACGACGTGAAGGAAGCGGGGCTGACCGATCCGCCGCTCACGACGGTCTTCTCGGACCGCCCGGCGATGGCCCGCGCGGCCGTCGACCTGGTCCTCGACGACTCGCTGCGGGTCTCGGGGTCGCGGCGCGAGCGGCTGAAGCAGTTCCCGTCGGCGCTGGTGGTGCGCCGGTCGTGCGGCTGCGGCGAACCGCCGGTCATCGCCCGGTAGCGGAGCGCTTCCTTATACAGGACATACGAGGTTCTGCCGGGCTTCTCAGCGGGCACTCAGGCTGCTCTCATGTTCACTGGCCACTCTCGTGGACATGACCGAAAGCCACCGCCCGAGCGGCGAGTACCCGATGTCCCCCTCGTACGACAACGGCCCGTACGGCGCGGCCCCGCACGGTTCCGCCCCGCACGGTTCCGCCCCGCACGGTTCCGCTCCGTACGGCGGTGGCGAGGCGGCCTATCCGCCGCCGCCGGCCTACGCACCCGAGCAGGGCACCACCGAGATGCCCGCCGCCGCCCACGCCTGGCCCGCCCCGGCCCCCGAGCCCGCCGCCGACGCCCCGAAGTCCGAGCGCCGGGTCAAGCGGCCGCTGGCCCTGCTGGCGGCCGTGGCGATCGCCGCCGCGGCGATCGGCGGCGGCACCGCCACCCTCATCGGCGAACTCGCGGGCGGCGGCTCCGGCAGCACGGGCTCCGGCGGCGTCGTCAGCGGCACCACCGTCTCGCAGAGCAGCGCGGGCACCGTCTCCGGCGTGGCCACGGCCGTCTCGCCGGCCATCGTCGAGATCAGCGCGACGTCCTCGGCGGGCGAGGCCACCGGTTCCGGCGTCGTGATCACGTCGGACGGCGAGATCGTCACCAACAACCACGTCATCTCGGGCGCCTCCACGATCAAGGTGGCCCTCAGCACCGGCAAGTCGTACACCGCCAATGTCGTCGGCACGGACGCCGACAAGGACCTGGCGCTCATCAAGCTCCAGGGTGCGAGCGGCCTGAAGACCGCCTCGCTCGGCGACTCCTCGTCGGTGAAGGTCGGCGACCAGGTCGTGGCGATCGGCTCGCCCGAGGGCCTGACCGGCACGGTCACCAGCGGCATCGTCTCGGCGCTCGACCGTGACGTGACGGTCGCCAAGGACGAGGACCAGAGCCAGGGCCAGCAGCAGCAACAACAGGGCGGCCAGAACTGGCCGTTCGAGTTCGGCGGCCAGCAGTTCAACGGTGAGACCGGCTCCTCCAAGACCACGTACAAGGCCATCCAGACCGACGCCTCGCTCAACCCCGGCAACTCCGGCGGCGCCCTGATCAACATGAACGGCGAGATCATCGGCATCAACTCCGCGATGTACTCCCCCAGTTCGTCCAGCACCTCGGGCAGCTCGGCCGCGGGCAGCGTCGGCCTGGGCTTCGCCATCCCCGTCAACACCGTCAAGGCCGACCTGGACGCCCTACGCGCCGGCGACGGCTCCTGACCAGGAGGTCTCCATGAACCCCGGCCCCGACACCGCCGGCCCGGCCGGCCTGGCCCTTCCCCTCGCCCTGGCCGCCGAACTGGCCGGCCGCGCCTCGACCCCGGCGGGCCCCCGCCCGCCGGAGGTCCGCACCACCGGCACCGGCCGCAAGCGCCGTGCCGCGCGACGCCGTGCGGCGGCCGTGCGAGGCTGAGAGCCGAGCACCCCGCACCCCGGCCCGAAGGAAGAGGACGAAGAAGCGATGAGCCCCGCCGAAGACGATCCCCAGCGCGTCCTGATCGTCGACGACGAGCCCGCCGTGCGCGAGGCCCTGCAACGCAGCCTGGCGTTCGAGGGGTACGGCACGGAGGTGGCGGTGGACGGTTACGACGCCCTCGCCAAGGCGGAG
The DNA here is from genome assembly GCF_055583745.1 of Streptomyces sp. NPDC104381. Lineage (NCBI taxonomy): Bacteria > Bacillati > Actinomycetota > Actinomycetes > Kitasatosporales > Streptomycetaceae > Streptomyces > Streptomyces sp. NPDC104381. The sequence goes on along the minus strand of NZ_JBVJNK010000006.1, from coordinate 54,209 downwards.
TCGTACGCCCCCGACCTGATCGTCCTGGACATCCAGATGCCCCGCATGGACGGCCTCACCGCCGCCCGGCGCATCCGCTCCACCGGGTCGACCACCCCCATCCTGATGCTCACCGCCCGCGACACGGTGGGCGACCGGGTCACCGGCCTCGACGCCGGCGCCGACGACTACCTCGTCAAGCCCTTCGAGCTGGACGAGCTCTTCGCCCGCATCCGCGCCCTGCTGCGCCGCAGCTCGTACGCAGTCGCCGCGGGCGGCCCCCTTCCGGACGACGACGTGCTGTCCTTCGCGGACCTCCGCATGGACCTGAACACCCGCGAGGTCACCCGCGGCACCCGCCGGGTCGAGCTGACCCGCACCGAGTTCACCCTCCTGGAGATGTTCCTGGCCCACCCCCGGCAGGTGCTGACCCGCGAGCAGATCCTCAAGGCGGTCTGGGGCTTCGACTTCGAACCCAGCTCCAACTCCCTGGACGTGTACGTGATGTACCTGCGCCGCAAGACGGAGGCGGGCGGCGAGCCCCGCCTCGTCCACACGGTCCGGGGCGTCGGGTACGCCCTGCGCTCCGGCGGTGAGGGGTGACCGGCCTGCGCCGTCGGCTCCGGGCCCTCCCGCTCCGCTCCCGGCTCGCCCTGCTGGTCGCCACGGCGGTCGCGGTGGCCGTGGCGGCGGTGGCCGCGGCGTGCTGGTTCGTGACGCGGGACCAGCTGGAGCATCAGCTGGACGACTCGCTGCGGAGTTCGAAGGTGGACGACGTCTACCTGGCGAACCTGTACGCGTACTGCAAGGGCGGCACCTCGCAGGAGATCCCGCCCCTGCCGAGCGTGACGGTCCAGCTCATCGACGCCCAGGGCACCGTGTGTGCCGCCCCCGGCACCTCCAAACTGCCGGTGACCGACGCGGACGTGGAGGTGGCCGAGCGTCAGCGGCCCTACGCCCTGCACACGGAGAAGGCCGAGAACGGCTCGGAGATGCGGGTCTTCACCTCCCGCCTGGACGTCGGAAGGGGCCCCGGGGCGGGGTCGGGGAACCTCGCGCTCTCCATCGCCCGCCCCATGAGCGAGGTCACCGACCCGCTCTCCACCCTCGCCTGGGTCCTGCTCCTCGTCTCCGGCATCGGCGTGGTCGGCGCGGGCGCGGCCGGCCTCTGGATCGCCCGTACCGGCCTGCGCCCGGTCGACGACCTGGCACGCGCCGTCGCGCACGTGGCCGAGACCGAGGACCTGACCATCCGGATCCCGGCGGAGGGCGAGGACGAGATCGCCCGCCTCTCCCGGTCCTTCAACTCCATGACCAGCTCCCTGGCCACCTCCCGCGACCGCCAGTCCCAGCTCATCGCGGACGCCGGCCACGAGCTGCGCACCCCGCTCACCTCGCTGCGTACGAACATCGAGCTGCTCTCCCGCAGCGACGACACCGGCCGGGCCATCCCGCCCGACGACCGCAAGGCCCTGATGGCCTCGGTGAAGGCGCAGATGACGGAGCTGGCCGCGCTCATCGGCGACCTCCAGGAACTCTCCCGCCCGGACGCCGCGCAGCCCGGCCCCCTCCAGGTGGTCGCGCTGCACGACATCACCCGTACCGCACTGCAACGCGCGCGGCTGCGCGGCCCGGAGCTGACCGTCGAGGCCGAGCTGGCCCCCTGGTACGTACGCGCCGAACCGGCGGCGCTGGAGCGGGCGGTCGTCAACGTCCTGGACAACGCGGTGAAGTTCAGCCCGCCGCGCGGGACGATCGACGTCACCCTGCACCGCGGCGAGCTGACCGTACGCGACCACGGCCCCGGCATCCCCGCCGAGGAACTCCCGCACGTCTTCGACCGCTTCTGGCGCTCCCCGTCGGCCCGTCAGCTCCCCGGCTCGGGCCTCGGCCTCTCGATCGTGGCCCGCACGGTCCAGCAGGCGGGCGGCGAGATCATGCTGAGCCCGGCGGAGGGCGGCGGCACGACGGCCACGATCCGCCTCCCGGGCGCGCCGCAGCCGCCGCCGGGGGTGTGACCGGCGGCGACGCGCCACCGCCGGGGGCGGGTCAGCCCGTCGGGTTGTGCCGGATCAGCGACTCGACCAGACCGGACCGGGTCGCCGGGTAGTCCAGCGGGACGATGCCGAGGCCCGTCCAGCCCGACGCCTCCGATCCGTCGAGGAACGCGTGCACCTGCGGGTTGAGCCGGTCGGCGTTCGAACGGGGCGGCAGCAGGGCCGCGGTGCTCACGTAGTTCATGAAGAACTTCCCGGGCTGCTGCGCGGCCTTGCGGAACTGCGCCTCGATCTTCGGGTACTTGGCGAACGGCTCCGCCATGTAGTCGTCCTGGATGTCGAAGAGGGCGGAGTCCCCGTAACGGACGCCCGGGAGCCCGCCGTTGTCGGCCAGCAGCACGACCTTGCCGCGGGCGCCGCCGAGGTCCGGGAGCGTCGGATCGAGACGGAGGAGGGAGCGCCAGCCCTTGCCGTCGAGGTAGATGTCGAAGATCCGCCGGAACGCGGCGTCGCTCTCCTCCGAGTACTCCTGTTTGACCCGCATCAGCACGGTCTCCGACGGCCGCTGCGCCAGGAAGTCCCGGCAGGCGCCCAGCACGTCGTCGAAGTTCAGGTTCTGGTACGAGGCCCCGTGATGGATCGCGTACGCGTCGCCGCTGATCCGGCAGCGCACATCGAGGAAGCGGACGCCGCTGGTGAGCTGCTCGGCGATCGTGGTGTTCTGGCACGCCGTCCAGGGGCCGCCGAACCGCGCTCCGGAGTTGTGCGTACCCGGGATCGTGAGGCGCCGCAGCGGGGTGGCGTCGGGGATGGCGCCCATCCAGTCCTGGGTGCCGAGGACCCTGGCCGGGGCGGCTACGGCGGGACCGGCGCCGACGACGGCGGTGGCGGAGAGCACGAGGGCTCCGGTCAGAAAGCCTCTGCGGGTGCTCAGGGTTGTGGACATGCGGGTGCCTCCGTCGGCCGTGGGGGGTCAGCCCACGAATTGTGACGCGCCCACGTCATGTCAGGAAGAGGGCGTGGGTTCCGCGCGGGCCGACGGGAAAGGGGCGGCGGGACCGGTCCGGCCCGCCGCCCCTCACCCACGTACGGGTCCTACTGGACGACCGTGATCCGGTCCGTGGCCGGCGGGGCCAGCGGGGCCTCGGCGGTGGAGTGCGCCGCCAGGTACGCGTTGAACAGGTCCAGGTCGGACGCGCCGACCAGCTTGTTCGTGCCCTCGCCCAGGGCCGCGAAGCCGTCGCCGCCGCCCGCGAGGAACTCGTTCATCGCGACGCGGTACGTCTTCGCCGGGTCGATCGCCTCACCGTTCAGCCGGATCGTGTCCGCGACCACCCGGTCGGCACCCGACTTCGTCATGTCCAGCGTGTAGGTGAGCCCCTTCGAGACCTGGAGGATCTTCGGGGACGCCTCGTTGGAGCCGCTGACCTGCTGCTGGAGCGCGGCCACCAGCTGTGCGCCCGTCAGGTCGACGACGTTCATCATGTTGGTGAACGGCTGGACGGTGAACGCCTCGCCGTACGTCACCACCCCGTCGCCCTCGCTGCCGGACGCCGTGTACACCAGGTCCGCGCGGATGCCGCCCGGGTTCATGAACGCGACGACCGCGCCGCCCTTGTCCTCGGGAGCCAGGCCCTCCAGCTGGGCGTCGGCGATCAGGTTGCCCAGGGGCTTCTCGGGAGCCGTGGAGCCGCGGCCGTTGATGTCGGCCGTGATCCAGCCCTGCGGCCGGTTCGCGATGGGTGCGGCGAGCGCGTTCCACCGGGTGATCAGCTTCGTCATGTCGGTGGCCTTGGCCTGGTCCCGGCTGACGATGTGGTTCGCCGACTCCACCGACGTACGCACGATGTCGTGGGTCCGGCGGTCGTAGGTGAGGGTCGTGTCGGTGTAGAGCTTGCCGAAGGACGACGCCGAGGTGACCATGCGCGGCTTGCCCGAGGGGTCCGGGACCGTGCAGACGTACGCCTGGTGGGTGTGGCCCGTGACCAGGGCGTCGACCTTCGGCGTGATGCCCTTGGCGATGTCCACGATCGGCCCGGAGATGCCGTCACCGGCGCCGGGGCTGTCACAGTCGTAGTTGTACGACGCCGAGGCCGGCGCCCCGCCCTCGTGGATCAGGGCGACGATGGACTTGACGCCCTGCCGGTCCAGTTCCTTGGCGTACTTGTTGACCGTCTCGATCTCGTCGTGGAACTTCAGGCCCTTGACGCCGTTGGCCGTGACGATGTTCGGCGTGCCCTCCAGGGTCACCCCGATGAAGCCGATCTTGACGCCGTTCTTCTTCCAGACCGTGTACGGCTTGAGGATCGGCTTGCCGGTCTTCTCGCTCGTCACGTTGGCCGCGAGGTAGGGGAAGTCCGCGCCCTTGAACTTCTTGCCCTTCTCGTAACAGCCCTCGACCGGGTGGCAGCCGCCGTTCTGGAGGCGGGCCAGCTCGGTGGCGCCCTCGTCGAACTCGTGGTTGCCCACCGCCGTGACGTCGAGGTCGAGCCCGTTGAGCGCCTCGATGGTCGGCTCGTCGTGGAAGAGCCCCGACAGCAGCGGGCTGGCGCCGACCATGTCGCCGCCGGCCGCCGTGACGGAGTACGGGTTGCCCTTGCGCGCGGTGCGCAGCGAGGTCGCGAGGTACTCGACGCCGCCGGCGGGGACCGACTTCACCGTGCCGTCGGCCTGTGTCTCGCTGACCGACCCGGCGGAACCGGCCGGCGGCTCCAGGTTGCCGTGCAGGTCGTTGAAGGAGAGCAGCTGCACATCGACGGTGCGGGACTGGTGGCCGTGGCCGTGGCCGTGCCCCTTGCCCCGGTCGTGGGCACCGGCCGGCATCGCGGCGACGAGCGCCCCTACGGTGACGAGTCCGGCCGTGGCGGCCAGCACCCGCCGGGACACGCGGTTCTTCTGTGGATGCTGCGGTGTCGCTGACATCGGTCCCCTTCAAGTCTCTGGATCCTGCGTGCCGCAGCCTAGGGTCAACGCGCGTAGCGCGACAGGTGTCGCGGGTTACGAACTGGTTGCCGGACCGTCGGGAACGCCACCCCGGCACCCCACCCGCTTGTCGCGCGGCCTTCACCCCCGGCGGCCCACCCCCGCCCCGTACGCTCGTACCCATGACGACTGACGCACCCCTCCCCTCACCCGGGCGCGAGATCGAGACCCTCGACGCGCTCACCCCCGAGCAGGCCGACGCCGTCCTCGTCCTCCTCGGCGAGGCCGCCGCGACCGACGGCCGGCAGGCCGTGTCCGAGCAGGGGCGGCTGCAGTTGAGGGGCGGGCACCGCGAGGGCGTCCGGCATTTCCTGCTCACCGTCGACGGGGCACTGGCCGGATACGCGCAGCTGGAGGACGCCGATCCCGTCGAGGCCCCCGCGGCCGAGCTGGTCGTCGCCCCCTCCCACCGGGGCCGCGGCCACGGCCGGGCGCTCGGTGCCGCGCTCCTCGCCGCGACCGGGAAGCGGCTGCGGGCCTGGGCGCACGGCGGCAAGTCGGCTGCCCGGCACCTCGCGCAGGTGCTCGGCCTCTCCCTCTTCCGCGAACTGCGCCAGCTCCGGCGGCCGTTGACCGACCTGGACATCGCCGAGCCGGTGCTCCCGCCGGGTGTCACCGTGCGCACCTTCGTGCCCGGTCAGGACGACGCGGCCTGGCTCGCCGTCAACAGCGCCGCCTTCGCCCACCACCCCGAGCAGGGCTCCCTCACCCAGCGGGACCTCGACGACCGCAAGGCCGAGCCCTGGTTCGACCCGGAGGGCTTCTTCCTCGCCGAGCGCGACGGCGAACTCATCGGCTTCCACTGGACGAAGGTGCACGCCGAGGACGAGCTCGGCGAGGTCTACGTCGTCGGCATCCGCCCCGACGCCCAGGGCGGCGGCCTCGGCAAGGCGCTCACCGCGCTCGGCCTGCGCCATCTGGCCTCCCGCGGACTTCCGACGGCGATGCTCTACGTCGACGCCGACAACCCCGCGGCCCTGTCGGTGTACGAGCGGATGGGCTTCGCCACGCACGAGGTCGACCTGATGTACCGCACGGAGTCCTGAGCGGCACCGACACCGCGAGGGCGTGTTTTGAAAGTAGCGCCGTCCGCCCGGAGGGCGGGAGGGACTTTCAAAACACGCCCTAGGGGCGGCGTCACTTGACGCCGCCCCTTCCTTACGCCACCCTTTCACTACTCAATTAGTGAAAGGGTGGTGAACATGGCCGGGTCCGCAGCGGTCGAATTCCGCATCGACCGGCGCAGCGGCGTCGCCACCTACCTCCAGATCGTGCAGCAGACCAAGCAGGCGCTCCGCCTCGGTGTGCTGGAGCCGGGCGACCGGCTGCCCACGGCCCGCGAGGTCGTCGAGGCCACGGCGATCAATCCCAACACCGTGCTCAAGGCCTACCGCGAGCTGGAACGCGAGGGCCTCGTCGAGGCCCGCCGCGGCCTCGGCACCTTCGTCCGCCGCACCCTGGGCAGCGCGGCGGTCACCACCGACGCGCCCCTGCGCGCCGAACTCACCGAGTGGACCCGCAGGGCCCGCGCGGCGGGGCTCGACAAGGACGACGTGAGCGCGCTCTTCACCGACGTACTGGACAGCACATTCAAGGGGGACCAGCACTGATGACCGGTGCCGCGATCGAGGCGAACGGCCTCGGCATGACCTACGGGCGAAAGCGCGGGTGGGCCCTGCGCGACTGCTCGTTCCGGCTGCCCGCCGGGCGGATCTGTGCCCTCGTCGGCCCCAACGGAGCGGGGAAGTCCACGCTGCTCGGCCTCGCCGCCGGCCTGCTGCGGCCCGCCGAAGGGTCCATACGGATCCTCGGCGCCACGCCCGCCGAGGTGCGCCACCGCATCGCGTACGTCGCCCAGGACAAGCCGCTGTACCCGCAGCTCACCGTGGCCGACACACTGTGGGCCGGAGCCGAGCTCAACCCCGCCACCTGGGACCGGGAGGCCGCCGACCGGGTCGCCGGACCGCTCCCCCGGGACGCCAAGGTCCGTACCCTCTCCGGCGGTCAGCGCACCCGGCTCGCCCTGGCCCTCGCGCTGGGCAAGCGGCCCGGACTGATGCTGCTGGACGAGCCGATGGCCGACCTCGACCCCCTCGTCCGGCACCAGCTCATGGGCGTCCTGATGGCCGAGGCCGCCGAGCACGGGACCACCATCGTGATGTCCTCGCACATCCTCACCGAGCTGGAGGGCTCCTGCGACTTCGTCCTGCTCGTCGACGGGGGCCGGGTCCGGCTCGGCGGCGAGAGCGACGACATCGTCGCCGCGCACGCCCTGGTCACCGGCCAGGCCCGCGACCTCGCCCCGCACACCGTCGTCGAGGCACGCACGACGGGGCGTCAGCTCACCGCGCTCGTACGCAAGGAGGGCCCGGTGGACACCGCCGCCTGGGACGTCACGGAGCCCTCCCTGGAGGAGCTGCTGCTCGCCCACCTCCGCTCCCCGGAGGCACCGCCGCTGCTCACCCCGAGCGCGCACGCCGACCGGGAGGTGGCCGCGATATGAGCACCCTCACGCCTGAACGCCCCTCCCTGCGCGGCTCCGCCCGTGTCGTCGTACGCCAGCACCGGTGGACGCTGAGGATCGCGGGCGCAGCCGCCCTGGCCGCGGTGATCGCCCTGGTCGCGACGGCCCTGTGGTCGTCCCACGTCGTCGACGCCTTCGAGTCCGGCCCCTGCTCGGTCGAAGGAGACCCGGGCCGCAGCTGCTACCAACCGGTCCGCGACTACATGGACGCCACCTTCCACCTCGGCCAGGTGTACGACTACGCCGCCCTGTTCCTGAGGGCCCTGCCCCTCCTGGTCGGCGCGTTCGTCGCGGGGCCGCTGATCGCCCGGGAGCTGGAGAGCGGCACCTACAAGCTCTCCTGGACGCAGTCCGTCCCGCCGGTCCGCTGGCTCATCGCCAAGCTCGCCGTGCCCGCCGTCCTGCTGCTGGCCGGGGTGTCCGTGCTGACGGCCGTGCTCGCCTGGGCGCGGTCCCACGCGGACACGCCCTACCCCGCCCAGTGGCATGACGCGCCGGTCGTCAGCACCTCGGGCGTCCTCCCCGTCGCCCACACGCTGTTCGGGATGGCCGTCGGGGCGCTCGCCGGCCTGCTGGTGCGCCGCACCGTCGCCGCGCTGGCCGTCTCCGCGCTCGTCACCGGCGTGACCGTCACGTTCTTCACCTACTGGCGTGGAGAGCTGTGGCCCCGGAACACGTACACCGGTAAGAGCCTGAACCCCGGCGAGAACGTGTGGTGGGTGGAGACGGGCCACCTCACCGGCACCGGCGAGCGCCTGCCGCAGAGCCTGTGCGGCCAGGCCGGGTCCACGAGCGCCCAGACCCGGTGCTTCGCGGACCACGGCGTCACCGGTCACTACCTCGACTACCACCCCGCCTCCCATTTCTGGCCCGTCCAGCTCGTCGAGACCGGCATCCTGCTCGCCCTCGCCGCCCTGGCCCTCGCGCTCGCCTTCCGGGTGCTGCGCCGTCGCACCGGCTGAGAGACCACCCCTGTCCGGGCCCCGGGGGGAGTCCGGGCAGGGGGTTCACCGACGGTGAGCACCGGATACGCACCGCAGCCACACCGCTTCCTGTACGTCATGTCACCGTTACCGGCCATTCAGACGGCCTTGCGACCCTCACGGGATGCAGCCAGCTGTGCCCACCCCCCGCAACGGGAGCGGCCCCGGTCCAGGGGCCACTTCCGCCTCTCCCGCGATCTTTACGGGCTCCGACGCGCCTCAGGAGCCGAACGCGCGGAAGAATAGGTCCATGAGCCAGCAGCCCAGCTCCGAGGTCCCGGTCCAGCCCACCCAGCCGTCGGTCGGCTCCCTCGCCGCCCACCGGCCGCACGCGGTCGCCGGCGCGGTACCGGCAGGCCTGTCCACAGCCGCCGACCTGGACCCCGATCTGGACAACGACCCGGACGCGTACGAGCCCGAGGGCGACGGCGACGAACTGCCGCAGGGCCGGTTCCTCGACCGGGAGCGGAGTTGGCTCGCGTTCAACGAACGCGTTCTGGAGCTCGCCGAGGACCCCGCCACACCGCTCCTCGAACGGGCTAACTTCCTCGCGATCTTCGCCTCGAACCTGGACGAGTTCTTCATGGTCCGGGTCGCCGGCCTCAAGCGCCGTATCGCCACCGGCGTCGCCACCCGCTCCGCGTCCGGACTCCAGCCCCGCGAGGTCCTCGACCTGATCTGGACCCGCTCCCGCGAGCTCATGGCCCGCCACGCCGCCTGCTACCAGCAGGACGTCGCGCCCGCCCTGTCCGACGAGGGGATCCAGCTGGTCCGCTGGCCCGAGCTGACCGAGAAGGAACAGGCCCGCCTGTTCACCTTCTTCCGGCAGCGGGTCTTCCCCGTGCTTACCCCGCTGGCCGTCGACCCGGCGCACCCGTTCCCGTACATCTCCGGGCTCTCGCTGAACCTCGCCGTCGTCGTCCGCAACCCCGTCAGCGGCCACCGGCACTTCGCCCGCGTCAAGGTTCCGCCGCTGCTCACCCGCTTCCTGGAGGCGTCCCCGCAGCGTTACGTCCCGATAGAGGACATCATCGCGGCCCACCTCGAAGAGCTCTTCCCGGGCATGGAGGTCCTCGCCCACCACATGTTCCGGGTCACCAGGAACGAGGACCTGGAGGTCGAGGAGGACGACGCCGAGAACCTGCTCCAGGCCCTGGAGAAGGAGCTCATGCGCCGCCGCTTCGGCCCGCCGGTCCGGCTGGAGGTCGAGGAGTCCATCGACCCGTACGTCCTGGACCTGCTCGTCCGCGAGCTGAAGATCTCCGAGACCGAGCTCTACCCGCTGCCGGGCCCGCTCGACCTCACCGGCCTGTTCGGCATCGCGTCGCTGGACCGGCCCGAGCTGAAGTACCCCAAGTTCGTCGCCGGCACCCACCGCGACCTCGCCGAGGTCGAGTCCGCCTCCGCACCCGACATATTCGCCGCCCTGCGCGAACGCGACGTGCTGCTGCACCACCCGTACGACTCCTTCTCCACCTCCGTCCAGGCCTTCCTGGAGCAGGCGGCGGGCGACCCGGACGTGCTGGCGATCAAGCAGACCCTGTACCGGACCTCGGGCGACTCCCCGATAGTGGACGCCCTGATCGACGCGGCCGAGTCCGGCAAGCAGGTCCTCGTCCTCGTCGAGATCAAGGCCCGCTTCGACGAGCAGGCCAACATCAAGTGGGCCCGCAAGCTGGAGGAGTCCGGCTGCCACGTCGTCTACGGCCTCGTCGGCCTCAAGACCCACTGCAAGCTGTCGCTCGTCGTCCGCCAGGAGGGCGACACCCTGCGCCGCTACTCCCACGTCGGCACCGGCAACTACCACCCCAAGACCGCACGGCTCTACGAGGACCTCGGCCTGCTCACCGCCGACCCGCAGGTCGGCGCCGACCTCTCCGACCTCTTCAACCGGCTCTCCGGCTACTCCCGCCGCGAGACCTACCGCCGGCTGCTGGTCGCCCCGAAGTCCCTGCGCGACGGACTGATCGCCCGGATCAACAAGGAGATCACCCACCACCGCGCGGGCCGGCCCGCCTACGTACGCATCAAGGTCAACTCGATGGTCGACGAAGCGGTCATCGACGCCTGCTACCGCGCGGGCCAGGCCGGGGTGCCCGTCGACATCTGGGTGCGCGGCATCTGCGCGATCCGCCCGGGCGTCGACGGCCTCTCCGAGAACATCCGGGTCCGCTCGATACTCGGACGCTTCCTCGAACACTCCCGGGTCTTCGCCTTCGGCAACGGAGGCGAGCCCGAAGTGTGGTTCGGCAGCGCCGACATGATGCACCGCAACCTCGACCGCCGGATCGAAGCACTGGTCCGCGTCACCGACCCCGCGCATCGCGCCGCACTCAGCAGGCTCCTGGAAACAGGCATGTCCGACACCACCTCCTCCTGGCACCTGGGCCCCGACGGAAACTGGACCCGGCACTCCACGGACGCGGACGGGCAGCCGCTGCGGCACGTACAAGAGATGCTCATTGACGCCCGGAGGCGCCGGCGTGCGACGCCCTGACCACCAGACGACGACCCTCTCCGCCGAAGCGGTCCTCGCGCCCTACCTGCGCGAACAGGCCGGCTGCTTCCTGCGGGGACTGCGGCTGCACCGCGAGCACAGCGCCCCCGCGGACACCGGCACCCGGAGCGCCGACGAGGCCGCCCGCGCGCTGCGCCACGCGGCACGCCGGATCAGCGGCACGCTGCACACCTTCCGGGGGGCGCTCGACCCGGCCTGGGCCGACCAGCTCCGCACCGAGCTGGCCTGGCTCTCCGGCACCCTGGCCCGCGAGCAGGCGTACGCCACCCGGCTCGGCCGGCTCCTGGACGCGCTGCACCAGCTCTCCGGCTCCTCGCTCCCGGCGGCCCGCACCGCCACCGGGGAGAACGGGGACGGGAGCGACAAGGAGCGGGCCGCGCTCGGCGTCGGCGCCGCCCGGGCCGGAGCCCTCCTGGAACGCCGGCTGACCCTCGCCCGGACCCGCGCCCACTCGGCCGCGCTCCAGGCGCTGGGCTCCTCCCGCTTCCACGCCGTCGCCGACGCCGTCGCGCTGCTCGCCTCCGAGGTCCCCCTGGCGTCACCAGCGGCGGCAACCCCTGGAGCAGGGGAGGAGGTGCTGCACGCCCCGGCCGGGCTGGCCGAACAGCTGATGCTGGACGCGGTGGCCGCGCTCCCGCCCGACGAGGCGGTCGAACCGTACAACGAGGCCCATGACGCCCTCTGGCACCAGGCCCGGCTGCTGCTGCGCCTCCACCGGTACGCGCACGAGATGCTGCGCGGCGCCCCCGATCCGGCCCTGGCAGGCCCCGGCCACGCCCTGGACCTTCAGCGGGACGCGGCGGAGGCCGCGGCTGCGGCGGCAGCGGCGGCGCGCACCCCGCGCATCGCCCCCGCGACGGCGTACGCCCTGGGGGTGCTGCACGCCGACCAGCGGCACGAGGTGGAGGCGGCGCGCGCCGTGTTCCGGGAGAGCTGGCCGTACGCGGCGGCCGTGACCGCGCCATGAGCGGGACGACCGTACGGGCGGCGGGGTGCGTGCTGTGGCGCCGCACCCCGGACGGCGGCGGCCTGGAGATCTGCCTGGTCCACCGCCCCCGCTACGACGACTGGTCGTACCCCAAGGGCAAGCTGAAGCGCGGTGAGACCGCGCTGGAGGGCGCCCTGCGCGAGGTCCTGGAGGAGACGGGCCACCACTGCGTGCCGGGCGCCACGCTGCCCACGGCCCTGTACACGGCGAACGGGCGGCCCAAAGAGGTCAGCTACTGGGCCGCCGAGGCGACGGACGGCACGTTCGCGCCCAACGACGAGGTCGACGAGCTGGCCTGGCTCTCCCCCGAGGCCGCCCGCGCCCGCCTGAGCCGCCCGGGCGACCGCGTCCAGCTGGACGCCTTCCTGGAGAGCGGCCCGCACGTCTGAGTGGGCCGGAACCAGCCCGCCCGACACGGTTCACCCGCCGTTCACTCTCCCCCGTAGGCCGCTTCACCTGTTCTGCCTAATTTCGGACGTACCAGGTGCACGGCGCCAAGCCGGAGCACCACTCCTCATCGCACGCCGCCTCGTCCCCCACCAGCCGCGGCGGCTCCTGGAAGGAACACCCCGAAAGTGAAGCTTCAGCGCAAGAACCGGCTTCGTGCCACCGCGCTCGGTGCCCTCGCCGTCTCCGGCGCCCTGGTCCTCACGGCGTGCGGTTCGGACGACAACACCGGCACCGAGGCGGAGGGCGGCAAGACGAGCGCCGCCGCGTCGAACATCAAGTGCGACGGCGCCGAGGGCCAGCTGCGCGCTTCCGGGTCCAGCGCCCAGAAGAACGCGATGGACCTCTGGGTCAAGAACTACATGGCCGCCTGCTCCGGCGTGGAGATCAACTACAGTTCCTCCTCCTCCGGTGAGGGCATCGTCGCGTTCAACCAGGGCACCGTCGGCTTCGCCGGCTCGGACTCCGCCCTGAAGCCCGAAGAGGTCGCCGAGTCGAAGAAGATCTGCAAGACCGGCCAGGGCATCAACCTCCCGATGGTCGGCGGGCCGATCGCGATCGGCTTCCACCTGGAGGGCGTCGACAGCCTCACGCTGGACGCCCCGACCCTCGCCAAGATCTTCGACACCAAGATCAAGAAGTGGAACGACCCGGCGATCGCCGCGCTCAACAAGGGCGTCGACCTCCCGGACAAGGCCATCCAGCCCTTCCACCGCTCCGAGGACTCCGGCACCACGCAGAACCTCGGCAAGTACCTCGCCGCCGCGGCCCCGGCCGACTGGAAGTACGAGGCCGAGAAGAAGTGGCCGGCCCCCGGTGGCCAGGCCGCGTCCGGCTCCTCCGGCGTCGCCTCCCAGGTGAAGGCCGTCGACGGCACGATCGGCTACTTCGAGCTGTCGTACGCCGCCTCGCAGGACATCACCACCGTCGACATCAACACCGGTGGCGCCGCCCCGGTGAAGGCCACCTCGGAGAACGCCTCCAAGGCCATCGCCGCCGCCAAGGTCAAGGGCACCGGCAAGGACCTGGCGCTCGACCTCGACTACACCACCAAGGCCGAGGGCGCGTACCCGCTGGTCCTGGTGACGTACGAGGTCGTCTGCGACACCGGCAACAAGGCCGACACCCTCGGCACGGTCAAGTCCTTCCTGGGCTACGCCTCCTCCGCGGACGGCCAGAAGGTCCTGACCGACGCCGGCTACGCCCCGATCCCCGAGGCGATCAACGCCAAGGTCCGCGAGACCGTCGCCGGCCTCTCGTAACCACCACCGCACGACACGCAGGCGGGCCGGTCCGGCGCACCCCTCCGGACCGGCCCCCACCGCCCGACCCATCCGGTGCACCGCCGCCAGGGGAGCCCGCCGGTTCCCCCACACAGACCGGAAAGACCATGGCTTCCACGACACCGCTCGACATCCCACCGGCTCCGCCGGTCACACGCGGCCGCCCCAAGTCCACCGGGCGCGCCGGCGACAGGATCTTCCTGGGCCTCTCCCGCGGCTCGGGCATCCTGCTGCTCGTGATCATGGCGTCGATCGCCGCGTTCCTCACCTACCGCGCCGTCATCGCCATCTCGAAGGACGAGGGCAACTTCCTCACCACCCTCGAATGGAACCCGGCCGGCGACCCGCCGGTCTTCGGCATCGCGGTCCTGCTCTTCGGCACGGTCGTCAGCTCGGTCATCGCGATGATCATCGCGGTCCCGATCGCCGTCGGCATCGCCCTCTTCATCTCGCACTACGCGCCGCGCAAGCTGGCCGCCCCCCTCGCCTACGTGATCGACCTGCTCGCCGCGGTGCCCAGCATCGTCTACGGCATCTGGGGCGCCCTGGTCCTCGTCCCGTACCTGGAGGGCCTGAACCTCTGGCTCGACCGGTTCTTCGGCTGGACGTACGTCTTCGAGAAGACCGAGGTCGGGATTCCGCGCTCGCTCTTCACCGTCGGCATCCTCCTCGCGATCATGATCCTGCCGATCGTGACCAGCGTCAGCCGCGAGGTCTTCCTCCAGGTCCCGAAGATGAACGAGGAGGCGGCGCTCGCCCTGGGCGCCACCCGCTGGGAGGTCGTCCGCCTCTCGGTACTGCCCTTCGGCCGCTCCGGGATCATCTCGGCCTCCATGCTCGGCCTGGGCCGCGCGCTCGGCGAGACGATGGCCGTCGCCACGGTCCTGTCGCCGAACTTCCTCATCTCGCTGCACGTGCTCAATCCGGGCGGCGGGACCTTCGCCCAGAACATCGCGGCCGCGTTCGGTGAGGCCGACGAATTCGGCCGGGACGCCCTGATCGCGTCGGGCCTCGTCCTCTTCGTCCTCACCCTGCTGGTCAACGGCGCGGCCCGGCTCATCATCGCCCGCCGCAAGGAGTACTCGGGGGCCAACGCATGACCCACGCCACCACCGCCGACATCCAGGACAACCGTCCGCGGACCTCGCCGGAACCCCGCACCCCGGCTCTCAGCAGCCGCAGCCTCCCCCGCTGGGCCCCGCTCGGCTTCGCCGCCGTGGCGGTCGCGCTCGGCATCGGGATCTCCCTGGCGGCCGGCTGGCAGAGCCGGGTGCAATGGGGCCTGATCTCGGCCCTGTTCTTCCTGACGATCTCGTACGCCGTGACGACCGCCGTCGAGAACAAGCGCCAGGCCAAGGATCGCCTCGCCACCAGCGTCGTCTGGGTCTGCTTCCTCCTCGCCGTCGTCCCGCTCGCCTCGCTGCTCTGGACCACGGTCAGCCGGGGCGCCGAGCGCCTCGACGGCTACTTCCTCACCCACTCGATGGCCGGGGTCCTCGGCTCCGAGGACAGCGGCGGCGTCTACCACGCGCTGATCGGCACCCTGGAGCAGGTCGGGATCGCCACGGTGATCTCCGCCCCGCTGGGTCTGCTGACCGCCGTCTACCTGGTCGAGTACGGCAAGGGGACGCTCGCCAGAGCCGTCACCTTCTTCGTCGACGTCATGACGGGCATCCCGTCCATCGTGGCCGGTCTCTTCATCCTGTCGATCATGCTGATCGCGAGCATCGAGCCGTCCGGCCTGATGGGCGCGCTGGCCCTGACGATCCTGATGATCCCCGTCGTGGTCCGCTCCACCGAGGAGATGCTCAAGCTCGTCCCCAACGAGCTCCGCGAGGCCTCCCTCGCCCTCGGCATCCCGAAGTGGCGCACCATCCTCAAGGTGGTCCTGCCCACCGCGATCGGCGGCATCACCACCGGCGTCATGCTCGCCATCGCCCGCATCGCCGGGGAGACGGCACCGATCATCCTGCTGGTCTTCGGCAGCCAGCTGATCAACACGAACCCCTTCGAAGGCGCGCAGTCCTCGCTGCCGTTCTACATCTACGAGCAGTACAAGGTCGGAGAGGCCGCGTCCTACGACCGCGCCTGGGCCGCCGCGCTGGTGCTGATCGCCTTCGTCATGATCCTCAATCTGGTGGCCCGCGGCATCGCCCGCTGGAAGGCCCCCAAGACCGGTCGCTGACGCGGCCATCGGCGACCCGAAAGAAGCAGTGATTCACATGGCCAAGCGCATCGACATCGGCGGCCTCACCGCCTACTACGGCTCCCACAAGGCCATCGAGGACATCTCGATGACGGTGGAGCCCCGCTCCGTGACCGCCTTCATCGGCCCGTCCGGCTGCGGCAAGTCCACCTTCCTGCGCACCCTGAACCGCATGCACGAGGTCACCCCCGGCGGCCGCGTCGAGGGCAAGGTGCTGCTGGACGACGAGGACCTGTACGGCTCCGGGGTCGACCCCGTCACCGTGCGCCGCACGGTCGGCATGGTCTTCCAGCGCCCGAACCCCTTCCCGACCATGTCGATCTTCGACAACGTCGCGGCGGGCCTGCGGCTGAACGGCTCGTACCGCAAGAACCAGCTGTCGGACATCGTCGAGAAGTCCCTCCGGGGCGCCAACCTCTGGAACGAGGTCAAGGACCGCCTGAGCAAGCCGGGCTCCGGCCTCTCCGGCGGCCAGCAGCAGCGCCTGTGCATCGCCCGCGCGATCGCGGTCGAGCCCGAGGTGCTGCTGATGGACGAGCCCTGCTCCGCACTCGACCCGATCTCGACCCTCGCCATCGAGGACCTGATCGGCGAGCTGAAGGAGCGCTTCACGATCGTCATCGTGACGCACAACATGCAGCAGGCGGCCCGCGTCTCGGACCGTACGGCGTTCTTCAACCTCTCGGCGGTGGGCAAGCCCGGCCGGCTGATCGAGATCGACGAGACGGAGCGGATCTTCTCCAACCCGTCCGTCCAGGCGACCGAGGACTACATCTCCGGACGCTTCGGATAACCCCCCTACGGCCTTGGGGTGCTGCATGGCGGTGCCACCACAAGGCGAAAGGGTCCGCCCCCGCTCTCCACAGGAGAGCGGGGGCGGACCCATTCACAGGTATTCACAGGCGCCCACAGGCGCGCGCGGGGAAGGAACCGGGGCGAACCGGTCACCCGAAGAGCAGGACCACGATCCCGTAACTCCCCGCGGCGACCAGCGCCGCCGCCGGCATCGTGATGAACCAGCCCAGGATGATGTTCTTGGCCACGCCCCACCGCACGGCGTTCACCCGCTTCGTGGCGCCGACACCCATGATCGCCGAGGTGATCACATGAGTCGTGGAGATCGGCGCGTGGAACAGGAACGCCGAGCCGAACATGATCGACGCACCCGTCGTCTCGGCGGCGAAACCCTGCGGCGGGTCCAGCTCGATGATCTTGCGGCCGAGCGTCCGCATGATGCGCCAGCCACCGGCGTACGTCCCGAGGGACAGCATCAGCGCGCAGACGAGCTTCACCCAGACCGGGATCTCGTCGTTCGGGCCCTCGACATCGGCGATGACCAGGGCCATCACCACGATGCCCATCGTCTTCTGGGCGTCCTGCAGACCGTGTCCCAGGGCCATGCCCGCCGCCGAGACCGTCTGCGCGATACGGAAGCCGCGCTTGGCCTTGTGCGGGTTGGACTTCCGGAACATCCACATGATGCCGACCATCACCAGATAGCCGACGACCAGGCCGATGACCGGCGACAGGAACATCGGGATGACGATCTTCTCCAGCACCCCGTCCCAGTGCACCATCGTCCCGCCGGCCAGCGCCGCGCCGACCATGCCGCCGAAGAGGGCGTGCGAGGAGGAGGACGGCAGACCGTAGTACCAGGTGACGAGGTTCCAGATGATCGCGCCGACCAGCGCCGCGAAGAGGATGCCCATCCCCTTCTGGCCTTCGGGCGTGGCGATCAGGCCTTCGCTGACGGTCTTGGCGACTCCCTGACCCAGGAAGGCACCTGCGAGGTTCATCACAGCGGCCATCGCCAGAGCCGCACGCGGGGTCAGTGCCCGGGTGGAGACCGAGGTGGCGATGGCGTTCGCCGAGTCGTGGAAGCCGTTCGTATACGTGAAGCCGAGCGCGACGCCGATGGTCACGATCAGCGCAAAGGTGTCCACGAGGTTCAGGACTCCTTGACCGCGATGGTCTCCACGGTGTTGGCGACGTGCTCGAACGCGTCGGCCGCCTCTTCCAGCACATCCACGATCTGCTTGAGCTTCAGCACGTCCATGGCGTCGTACTTGCCGTTGAACAGGTGCGCGAGCAGCTTGCGGTGGATCTGGTCGGCCTGGTTCTCCAGACGGTTGACCTCGATCCAGTACTCCGTGAGGTTGTCCATCGTCCGCAGGCTCGGCATGGCCTCGGCGGTCAGTTCCGCCGCCCTGGCCAGGACCTCGATCTGCTGCTCGACACCCTTCGGGAGCTCGTCGATCTGGTACAGCACGACCAGGTCGACGGCCTCCTCCATGAAGTCCATGATGTCGTCGAGCGACGACGCGAGGTTGTAGATGTCCTCGCGGTCGAACGGCGTGATGAAGGAGGAGTTCAGCTGGTGGAAGATCGCGTGGGTGGCATCGTCCCCCGCGTGCTCCGCTGCCCGCATACGCTCCGCGATCTCGACTCGGGAGGCAGAATCCGCCCCGAGCAGTTCCATCAGGAGTTTCGAGCCCGTGACGATGTTGTCCGCGGATGCGGAAAACATGTCGTAGAAGCTCGTCTCCCTGGGGGTCAGACGAAAGCGCACGTGGGGTCCTCGGGGTGCTTTGGATTCGGTCAGGCTGATGCTAGGCGCATCATCCGGCCACGGCTAACCGGCGTTCTTCAGTGTCGCGCATCGGGCACAGTGATCAGCACGGCCCCCCGGTCACGTTTCGGCTGGATTCGGTACGATATACCCGGCAGGGGTATACAGACGGCACAGAACGGCACGCTCACCGCAGGCCACGAGGACAACGGGAGGACCCCATGACCACCACCGAGGCCGCCGACGCAGCCGGTACGGAAGCGGTCGTCACCGACCACGACCGCGGGATCCACGGCTACCACCACCAGAAGGAGGAGCACCTCAAGCGGCTGCGCCGCATCGAGGGCCAGATCCGCGGCCTCCAGCGGATGGTGGACGAGGACGTCTACTGCATCGACATACTCACGCAGGTCTCGGCCTCGACGAAGGCCCTCCAGTCCTTCGCGCTCCAGCTGCTGGAGGAGCATTTGCGCCACTGTGTCGCGGATGCCGCGCTCAAGGGCGGCGAGGAGATCGACGCGAAGGTCGAGGAGGCCACGAAGGCGATCGCCCGGCTCCTGCGGACCTGATTTCGGCCGGGGAAGCGAGAGCCGGAGGCCGGAGAGCCCGAGGCCGAAAACCAGGGGTGGGGATCCCGGGGGGAGGGAAAGCCGGGGAGGGGAAACTCACCCCGTCATCCCCGGTGGCGCCCCTGCCGGGGAATCGTCGGCACCGGCTCGGGGAACTCCGCCCCGACGTTGAGCACCTCGTCGATACGGTCGGGACTGAGCCGGTCCTCGAGCGCGTCCGCCGCCGCGATCATGAGCTCGCCGCACAGTTCGATCTCGGCGAGGGCCACACAGTCCTGAGCGCTCGGAGCGCTGAGCGTCACCACCTGCGTCACCTCTCTCTGCTGTCGCCGACTCCTGGCGCACCGACTCCCTGGGACCCAGCGTAGGGATCGCGGCACACACCGCGCATGGCACGGAAGGACCATTTCGGCCCCCTCCCTACGGCGTTTCCGGGCCACTCCCGCCCTGCTGGACCCGGCCCGTGTAGATGTCCGCCTCGGGCGGCAGCGTCACGGAGACCGGGGTGCCGAAGCCGTACAGCAGGAGCGTCGAGACCACCGCCACCGCCGGTCCCTCGGTCGCGAAGGTGAAGCGGTGCCGCACTTTCCGCAGCAGGCCGTCGTCGTCCAGATAGGCGTCGAAGGGCACCGTGTCCGTGCTGAACCCTTTCGCCGCGGCGGTCAGCGCCCCGCGCGAGGACGGTGACGCCTCACGCGCCGCCCGCCCGAGATCCGCGGTCCCCCGGTAGTGCCGGACCTCGACCCCGGCCAGCTCCGTCCGCCCGACGTACGTCACATCGGCCGCGCCGCGCAGCAGCTCGGCGGCGGCCATCGGATCCGTCACACCGCCGGTGACCAGATTGCCGTCCTCCAGGGACGTCGTGTCGATCCGCACCCACTTGTCGTCGGGCACCCCGGCGCCCCGGTTCTTCATGTACAGCGCGCCCGGTGCCAGCAGCTCCGTGATCGGCCGGTGCTCGTCGGCCCCGGCGGCGTCCTTCGGCAGGACGACCCTGATCTCACCCAGCTGTCTGCGGAAGTCGTACGCTCCCTGGCCCCTGATCGTCACCCGGGTCCCGCCCGCCGCGGTCTCCATCGACGTACGTGCCTCGGCGCTGCCCGCACCGGCCAGCTCCTCGGCCGCCCGCCGGACCACCGCCGCCGGTGCCCCGGCCGGGGCTCCCCCGGCGATCCGCTCGCCGGCCGCGTCGACGCCGTGACCGCCCGTACCGGAGCAGCCGCTGCCCACCGTCATCACGCCTGCGACAGTCAGGGCCAACACAGCCAGTGCCCCGCCTCCGCACCTGTGCTGCTGCACCACCATCGCCTGCCAACCCCCAACGACGTACACCTGACCGAGTTCCCGCCCGCTTCGCCTAACGACGGCCGGAGCACCTCGTCACGCCACCGGCACCCTTCCGGAAGCCGATCGGCCCACACGCCGCCCGCCGTACGGCGTCCCCAGTACCGTGGACGCGTGCATCAGGACCCCTCGGACTCCCCCGTCCACAGCCCCGCTCCGGCACACAGCACCACGACCGTCGAGCGGGGCTCGTTCTGTCTGGCCCGCTGCGTCTGCGGCTGGTCAGGACCCGCCCGGCGCGCCCGCGACCGCGCCCGTACGGACGCGCGGGAGCACCTCGGGGAGCAGGAGCAGGCCGGCTAGAGCGCCTCCCGCAGCCGGCGTACGGCCGCCTCGACGCCCGGTCCGGCCTCCGGGAAGGCCTCGCGGAGGAACAACAGGTCCTCGACCGTCTCCTCGATCAGTTCCGCCCCGATCCCGAGCAGCGCCTCGCACCGCGCGGGCGCGGCATCGCCGTCGAGCCGGGCACAGGCGAGGACGAGCAGGCCCTGGCGCGCGTCCACGGCCTTCTCCCCGCCGCCCTCGTCGAGCGCGGTGAAGCTGCGCAGGGCGTGTCCGAACCGCACCTGCGCCTCCCGGCCGTCGCCCGCCACCCGGAGCGCGACGGCGTACAGCATCTGGTTCCAGCCGTCCTCGGCGTCGATCTCGACGGTCCGCGCACAGTCGGCGAGCGCCTCCTCGTGCCGGCCGAGGCGCAGATACATCCGGGCGCGGCCGCACAGGGCCCACTCGGAGGACGGGTCCAGCCCGACGGCCCGGTCGAGGTCGGCGAGCGCCTCCTCGTACCGGCCCATCCGCTCGTACAGCTCGCCGCGGCCGGTGGCCGCCCAGGCGTACCCGGGGTGGGCGTCCAAAGCCCGGCCGTAGTCGGCCAGCGCCTCCTCGTACCGGTCCATGGCCTCGTGGAGCCGCGCCCGGCTGCCGTACGCCCAGGCGTACCCGGGCACGATCCCGATGGCACGGGCGTAGTCGGCGAGCGCCTCTTCATGCCGGTCCATGGCCTGGTACGTCCTCGCGCGACTGGCATAGGCCCAGGCGTACTGCGGGTCGATCTCCACGGCGCGGTCGTAGTCGGCGAGCGCCTCCTCGTACCGGCCCATCCGCTCGAAGAGCTGCGCGCGGCTCCCGATGGCCCACTCGTAGCGCGGGTCGACCTCGATCGCGCGGTCGTAGTCGGCGAGGGCGTCCTCCTGCCTGCCCATCGCCTCGTACACCTGCGCCCGGCTGCCGTACGCCCAGGTGTACCGGGGGTCGATCTCCACGGCGCGGAGGAAATCGGCGAGGGCCTCGTCATGGCGCCCCAGGTTCCGGTAGGCGTCGCCACGGCTGCCGTAGGCGAGGACGTACAGCGGGTCGATCTCCACCGCGCGGGTGCAGGCGGCCACCGCCTCCTCATGGCGGCCCAGCAGCCGGTAGGTCTCGCCGAGCCCCGCGTGGGGCCGGGCCGTGTCCGGGGCGAGGGCGACGGCCGCCTCGCAGTCCGCCAGCGCGCCCTGCTCCTCGCCCGCGCCCCGGCGTTCCGCGGCACGCAGGGTGTACACCAGCGCCCGCCCGTGAGCGTCCGGTTCGGGCGCGCCCAGGATCAGCGTCAGCGCGGCCGACCCCGGCCGTTCCCGCTCGGCGGCGGCCTCCAGGCGGTGCCCCCAGGAGGTCAGGGCCTCCGAGTCGGTGTCCAGCCCGGCGCGGCCGATGATCTGCGCCCAGCGACGCAGCGTGGCCACGTCGTGGTCGACGGCGCAGGCGCTCTCACGGAGCGCCCCGGGCAGGGCGGTACGGGGATGGGCGCACAGCCGGTGGTACGTCTCGTTCAGCCGGTGCTCCCGCCAGGCCGCGTCGGCCCAGTGGTCGTCGGGGTCCGTACCGAGCTCCGCCTCCACCGCCGACCGCAGCCCCTGGAACAGCTCGGCCAGCCGGACGTGCGCCTGCTGCCACCGGGCGGGCGACCTGGTCCGCTGGAGGCGGAGCATCGCGGCCCGTACGACGTCGTGGTACCGGCAGCGGCCCGCCTGGGGAGACACGAAGGCCAGGCCGCGCAGCCACGCATAACTCTGGGCGGCGGCCTCCGGGACGACGGCGCGGTAGATGTCCTCGTCGATCTGGAGGGGGAGCGCACAGGCCAGCGCGGCCTTGCGTCGCTCGGGGTCCGGCTCCCACTTCAGGAATCTCTCGACCGCGGTCCCGGACGCGTCGACCGTGTCCCGGCCCCGCCCCGGGTCGCTCCGGGCCAGCATGTCGACCAGCAGCGGGAGTCGTCCCGACAGGCGCAGGACGAGCTCCACGCCGGGCTCGTCGGTGATCCCGTGGGCGGCGAGCAGGGTGCGCGCCTCCTCCTCGGTGAACACCTCCAGGCACACCTCGGTGACCTGGCCCAGCCGGTCGCCCCAGACCCTGCTGTCCAGGGGCAGCTGCCCGGACAGCACGAACTGCACGTTGACCGGGAGGCCCCCGTACTCCTCGCCGAAGACCGTGGCGTGCAGCCAGGCGTCGAGGAGCGGCCCGGTCCGCTCGTACACGTCGAAGAACAGCACCACGCGCTCGCACCGCTCCGCGACGTCGGCCAGATCCTCCAGGAAGACCGGCGCGAGGGCGGCCACCGGATTCATCACCAGCTGGACGTCGTCATGGCTGCGCAGCCGCATGGTGAGGGCCGCCCGCACCCGGTCCGCGCCGAGCGCGACCTGCTGCGGATCGACCGCGCCGACGAACGCGCCGACCCCGGGCACCATGCCCAGCCCGACCAGCCCCACCTGGGCCGCCACCGTGCTGGACGGCGACGCGGCCGGTGCGGGCGCGGGACCCTGGCCGGTCAGGGGGTCGGGCTGCGGTGCGGGGGCGGCGGCGCTCTCCGCCTGGTGCCGGCGCTGCCGGTAGGTCGCCAGCTGTCTGTCGAACCTCTTCAGCGGGTGCCCCTGCCGGCCGAGCCGGGCGCTGACCGCCTCCATCGCCTCGAACACGTCGTGCACGTCGTCATCGACGTACGCCGTGACGACGGAGGCCTGCTCACGGGCGGTGGACTCCCACTGCCGCACGAGGGTGGACTTGCCCACGCCACCGTTGCCGCGCACATGGAAGAGGAACGGGAAGTCGGGCTCCTCCGGATCGCGCGCGAACGTCTCCCTGAACACCGCCAGCTCACCGCGACGGCCCACGAACCCCGTCCGCTCGTGCCGCCGGTTGACTTCCTGCCGCGTCGGCCGCCGACCGGCCACCTGCACCACCGCCCCCGGGTCTGGGGACATGATGCCCCGTCACGGGAGGCACGGGTACGGAACGGCTGAACAGGGCGGGGCTCGGGCCTGGGGGTTGGGGGCTCGGGCCTGGGGGCTCGGGCCTCTGGTCATGCGTAAGGGGCGCCCCTCTCGGGACGCCCCCATGAACCGCCGGTCTCTCCGCCTACGCGCTCTCCGCCTACGCGGCGAGGTCCCTCTCACCGGACGAACCACGGCCGCCGGAACGCGGGCTCGGCTCGGGGATCCCCTGCGCGTCCCGACCGTCGGCCGAAGCGACCGCGGTGCGCGAGCGGACGAGCCTGCCGACCGCACCGGCGCGGGCCACGGCCCCCACCAGCGGCGTCAGCAGCATCATCGCGAGCGGGGCGAGCAGCAGGGCCACAGCCGTGCCGAGGGCGAAGCCGCCGATCACGTCGGTCGGGTAGTGCACGCCCATGTACACGCGGCAGAAGCCCTCCAGCAGCGCCAGCCCGATCGCCACCAGCCCGAACTTCCGGTTGGCCACGAAGAGCCCCACGGCGATCGCCATCGCCATCGTCGCGTGGTCGCTCACGAAGGAGAAGTCCGTCTTCCCCGCCACCAGGACCTCGAGCCCCTTGTGGTCGAAGAACGGACGCGGCCGCTCCACGAAGCCCCGGATCGGGATGTTGATGAGCAACGCGATCCCGGCGGCGAGCGGTGCCCACACGAGCCCGGCAACCGCCGTCACCGAGTCCTCGGTCGTACCGCGTCGGCGTACGCTCCACCAGCACCACAGGACCGCCAGGACCATGCCGAACATGATCCCGAATTCACCGACGAACTCCATGACCCGGTCGAACCAGGTCGGAGCGGCCTTCGCCAGCCCATTGATGTCGTAGAGCAGGCTGACGTCGGGGTTCGACCCATCGAGTGCGAGTCCAGCCATCTGCCGCGGCCCCTTGTCTTGTCTGCTGCTGCGACGCACAACGGCGTGCGTCGCCTTGGTCTGACCCCCGTGGTCGGTGCGGATTCAGTGCCGCGTCACGCCATGATGCCGTCACGCACGACTGGTCTGGGCAGTCACGCTCGGTCATCTGCGCATGCTGTCCCAGTCCAGGGAACGGCCTGCCGGCTCTCCGCGTTCCGCTCTCCACCGAATGATCACCATGACGTTATCGAAGAGTGACTCATCGTCGCAGCTCAGGGCCCGGGCTTCACGGAGAGTTCCGGCCATGGCCGACTGGTTGTCAGCTTTCCGGGAGTGCGGTCGGAAGCGCCGCCGCACCGTCCTTCGTGACCCTGGTCGCGCCGAAGTAGTCGGGGGTGTCGATCTTGTCGAACCGGATGACCGCACCGGTGTACGGCGCATTGATCATGTAGCCGCCACCGACGTAGAGGCCCACATGGTGGATGGCCCGGGAGTTGTTCAGGTCGTCCGAGAAGAACACCAGATCGCCGGGGAGTAGCTCCTCGCGCGACGGGTGCGGCCCGGCGTTGTACTGGTCGTTGGCCACCCGGGGAAGCTCGATGTCGACCGTCCGGTACGCGGCCTGGGTCAGCCCGGAACAGTCGAACCGGCCCCCCTGGTCCGCCGTGCCGTTCCCGCCCCACAGATAGGGGGTACCCAGCTTCTTCTGCGCGAAGTAGATGGCCCCGGCGGCCTGCTGCGAGGGCTGCACCCGGCCCACCGGCTTGGCGAAGCTCTTCTCCAGCGAGCGGATGATCTTGACGTAGTTCTGCGTCTCGCTGATCGAGGGCACGCCGCCCGACTGGATCACGCGGTAGGCACCCGCGTTGTACGCGGCGAGCATGTTGTCGGTCGCGTCCCCCGGCACCTTCTTGACGTACCCGGCGAGCTCGCAGTCGTAGGACGCGGCGGAGGGGATCGCGTCGGCGGGATCCCACACGTCCCGGTCGCCGTCCTTGTCCCCGTCGATGCCGTGCGAGGCCCAGGTGCCGGGGATGAACTGCGCGATGCCCTGCGCGGCGGCGGGGCTCTGAGCACGCGGATTCCAGCCACTTTCCTGATACAACTGGGCCGCCAGCAGGGCCGGGTTGATCGCGGGACAGAGATTGCCCCATTTCTCCACAAGTGGCTGGTACCGCGCGGGCACGGCCCCCTTGGCCAGCCCGACAGCTCCACCCGCCGCCCCGGCGATCCCGGCGGCGGCGGAGTACGTACCGACGACGAGCAGGGCGATGAAGCACAGGCCCAGCCCGATCCCACCGCCGACGAACACCCAGTATTTCCGCACGCCTCAACCATCCCCCATTCGGGCGCGGTTCACGTGCCGATTCGCTGGTGTGTACGGGTGGGCGGGGGCATGAGGGGGCGTCAGGGGCGGCTACGGGGGATCAGGGGGCGCCGGCGGACCAGAAGGCGGAGCGGATGTTGGGGCGGGGGAGGGGTTCACCGACACGGCTCGCGTCCGCCAGTGCCGGTGGTGCCACCGAAGATTTTTCGACGCACGGCGTGGCGACCTCGAAGAAGGCTTGCCCGCCCCCGCCGATGAGCAGCCTCACTCGAAACCCGTCCGCTGTCTCGAAGTAGGTCGCAGGGCTGTCAACACTCGCGTTCACCCCGAGTTGCCGGTATCCAGCCCCTTTCCAACTGCGCTCTACGACGCCGAGGAAGCCGCCTCGTCGCTGCTCCGAAATCACAGTCAGGACAGCTCGCCTGCGCGATACGTCACAACTGCCTTCCGTGGATTGCCCATGTACCCACTCCACCGCCGGCTTGATATCAGCGAACGTCGCGTCAAGGATTGCGTCCGCCCTGTCAGCCGCTTCCTGCATATCCATATGCCCACCATCATCCCCGCCGCTCGGCTCCGCCGAACGATCCACCACAGAGCACCCCGACAGCACAAAAATCACTGTCCCCAGCATTGCGACACTCCGGGCCCTCACCGGGGCCGCTCCCGGACGACCTGTTCCGACTTGCCCGAAACGATGCGTGAAATATTGTCTGATGACATCTGATCCTTAGTCGGGTGGAAGTAATTGGAATGCGCCTCCACGAATGCGTGCCCACGCGCTAACGGCTCGGGCCCTTCGCTAACCTTGAAACGATTGGCCCCGAAATCATGATGCGCGGGGTCGGTCCCAAACCACACGTCACTCTCCTTGGATTGCGCATCCTGCGCGAAATACCCAGTAGCTCCTCCTGCGACTCCCCCCAGAGCCCCGCCCACGAGGGCGCCCCCGGGACCGACAGTCGAGCCCAGCACGAAGCCCGCCGAGGCGCCACCCGCCGCACCGCTCCCCAAGCCACTGGCCTCCCGGCTGTTCGGCAGCTTTGTGACCGAGTCATTCTCAGCTGCACCCACAAATACGTGCTCCCTCCCCACGCCGAGTTCGTCCGCAGATCGCGCCCCCGTCCCTGGGCTACCCACCAGGATGATGTCATCGGCACCAGGAATTCCACCGTGCTTCTGAGCAGCGAGTCCAACCGTGAGAGACCCGTAGGAATGGCCGATTGCAGTGACGTGCGGGTCCTCGTTCTGGTTGGTTGCTGACAGACCGGCCATGAATTCGTTGTAACCGGAGGCTCCGGATCTCGCTCTGCCCTCTCCCGCCACATCCAAACTCGCCGCCAGGTTGTCGGATTCGATCTGAGGCGCGTCGTACCCGAGCCACACAATGGAAGCTGTCGGAGAGCCCGGGTTCATCTCCGCAGCGCCAAGTGCAGTGTCCCGGGCACGCTTAAGATCGCCCTCGGCGAACTCCTTGTCCAGCGAAGTCCCGAGCCCCGGCACATACGCCGCGACATTCTTCGCCGTATCCGGGTTGCCGAACGAGACGATCGCGCGGCCGTTTCCCTCGTCCCCGATGCCGAGCAGGAACATCGGCGGCTGCGTCCCCGCCCCCAACTGCCGGTCGATCTCCCGCAACCCCGCCAGCTGCGTCGCGGACTTCTCGTCGTCGCGGCCCTCCAGCTCGCCGATCAGCAGCCGCAGGTTGTCCCGGTTGGCCGCGTCGCGGATCAGGGCCGGGATCCCGTCCAGGTTCCCGATCTGGTCCGGGTACACCGCGAGGTACTCCTCGCGCTGTTCCTGGGTCAGCCCTGCCCACCAGTCCCGCCGCTCCGCCGGAGACGCGTCGTGCGGGATCGCGTCCTTCAGGTACGCCCCCGCCGCGTCCCGGACCGCCGCCGCGTCGCCCGCCGCGTCCCTCCACGTGGCGTCCGGGACCTTCAGCCCCTCCTCCGCCTTCAACCGGCGCAGGATCCCCGCGTACCGCCAGTCGATCTCCCCCGCCGCCCGCACCGCCCCCGCCACCCGGTCCGCGATGTCCCGCGCCTTGGCCGCGTTCGGGTTCGGTGCGACCAGCCCCGAGGGCGGCAGCAGCCCCGGCAGCCCGTCCGACGTCACCGTGCCGCCCCGCAGCGGCGCGCCGTCCAAGAGCGCCTCGCCCGCCGCCGGGTACGTCACCGTCCCGTCCGCCCCCACCGTGAACTTCAGCGCGGCCGCGTCGTCCAGCGCCTCCTTCAGCGCCCGCTGCTGGGTCCTCATCTCATGGGCCAGGGAGTTCAGCGTCGTACGGAGGAGCCCGCACTCCGTGTACACGTACTGGAAGTTCCTCCCCAGCTGCCGCAGCCGCGCGACCGCCGCCCGCGCCGCCTCACCCTCCTGCGTGTCGCGGAGCCCGGTGAGCAACTGCTGCTCGATACGGTCACGGGCCGCGTCGGCCCGGTTGCTCGACCTGCCCCACCCATCGGCCGCGCCCTCCAGCTCGGCGCACTCCAGGTCCCGTAACTGCGCCCACGTCAGCGTCGCCGTCACCGTTCACCGCCGTCGCCCGGCGGCACCGAGGCGAAGGACGACCTGACGGCCTCGTTCGTGGCGCCCTGCGTACGGGCGACGTCCCGCAGCTTGGCCGCCAGGCTGCCGCACTCCCCCTGCGCCGCCTGGAACCGCCGTTCCCACGACTCCCGTACGGCCGCCAGCTCCGCCAGGGCGGTCAGCCGGCCGGCCCCCGCCATGAGCCCCTGGTGCGCCACTCCCAACTCACCCCGCACCGGACCCAGCTGGGCCACCAGCTCCTCCGCGCCACCGGCGGCCCGCAGCCACGGCCCGTCACTGTGCTCCAGCCGCGGCCCGCCCTCACCCGGCTTCCCCGCCGGATCACTCACCCCGTGCACCACGGTCATCCCGCTCACCCCGTTCTCGATCATGGAGCGGCACTGTGCCAAACGCGGCGTACCCGACACGCCGGGCGCACCGGCGGCGTGTGCCCGCACCCCCGCCCCCGTAAGGAACGGCCCCCGCCGAGATCACCCGAACGCGCGACCCGGAACCGACCCACGGGAGACACCGTCCATCCCCACATCGACCGGACCAGCCGAAAGGGCTCCATGACCACCCCGACCGCACCCCGCACCCTCTACATCGCCCGGCACGCCCAGGCGTCCCCGGACGAGACGGAACTGACCGAGCAGGGCCGCCGGCAGGCCGTCCTGCTCGGTGAGCGGCTCCGGGGCATACCGCTGTCCGCCGTCCACCACGGCCCGCTCCCCCGGGCCGCGCAGACCGCACGGCTGGTCCATGAGCAGCTGTACGGGGACATCCCCCTGCGGGTCTCCGAGCCCGCCGGGGACTACGTGCCGTACGTCCCTTCGCGGGAGGAGCTGCCCGAGGAGTCGGCGGACCGGTTCCTCGCGTTCGTCGAGCAGTTCCCCGCAGCCGAACGCGACCGGGGCCCGGAGCTCGCCGACGCCGCGATGGCGCGGTTCACCGGCCCCGCGGTCGGTGAGGAGCCCCGCCACGAACTGGTCGTCACCCACGCGTTCCTGGCCGCCTGGCTGGTACGCGACGCCCTCGACGCCCCCGCCTGGCGCTGGCTCGGCCTGAACCACGCCAACGCGGCGCTGACCGTCATCCGGTACGCCCCCGGCAGGCCAGCCGCCCTGCTCATGGTCAACGACATGGGCCACCTCCCGGAGGAACTGCGCTGGACCGGATTCCCCCCGGAGCTCCGCGTGTGAACACGGCCCGCCCCGGGCGGCCGGCCGTCACCCGGACGGATGGTTTACGGGTCACCGCCCTCGCGGCCCGGGGCCATGCGCGCGGCTCTTCGTGATCATGCAGGCGTGATCTCCGTACACCACAACTCATCGCGTCCCCGCCGGTTGTTGACCGCCGCCGGGCTCGCAGCGGCGGCTCTTGCCGCGACACTGCCCGCCGGTACCCAGGCCGGAGCAGCCGCCTCCGCGCCCGTACCCCCGTCCCGGACGTCCACCCCCGCCGAGGCCCGCACCGCCACCTGGCTGAAGGCCCACCCGAAGCAGGCTGCTCGCTTCTACCGTGAGCTGCCCAAGGGGGGCGACCTGCACAACCACCTGTCCGGCGCCGTGCGGACCGAATATCTCATCCAGCTCGCGGCCGAGGACGGCCTCTGCATCGACGCCACGACGACCGCCGTCGCACCGCCGTGCGTCACCGGCACCCGCCCCGCCGCCGACGCCCTCACGGACGCCGCCTTCCGGCAGCGGATCGTCCGGGCCTGGTCCATGCAGGACTTCCCGCAGAACGAGTCGGGGCACGACCACTTCTTCGCCACGTTCGGGAAGTTCGGCGCCGCGACGTCGCACCGCGGGAAGATGCTGGCCGATGTGGCGGGCACCGCCGCGGCGCAGAACCAGTCGTATCTGGAGACCATGGTCACCCCCTCCTCGGACGGCGCCAAGCAGCTGGCCGCCGACGTCGGCTGGGACGCCGACCTGGCCGCCCTGCACCGCAAGCTGCTCGCCGGCGGCAGGCTGGACCAGCTGGTGGCGACCGCGAAGCAGGAGGCCGACACCGCCGACGCCGAATTCCGCGACACCGCGCGCTGCGCGACCGGCAACCCCCGCCCCGCCTGCCGCATCACGGTGCGCTGGATCTCCCAGGTGTCCCGCAACAGCGCCCCGGAGCGCGTCTTCACCCAGATCGCCCTGGGGCTGCGCCTCGCCGAACGCGACCAGCGGTTCGTCGCCGTGAACCTGGTCCAGCCGGAGGACGGCGAGATCTCCCTGCGGGACTACCGCCTCCACATGCGCATGCTGGACTATCTGCACGGCCTCTACCCGGCCGCCCACATCACCCTGCACGCCGGAGAACTCGTGCCCGGCCTGGTGAAGCCCGAGGACCTCACCTTCCACATCGACGACGCCGTACGGACCGGCCAGGCCGAACGCATCGGGCACGGCGTCGACCTCGTGCACGAGAACGGCTGGCAACGACTCGCCCGCGACATGGCGCGCCGTCAGATCGCCGTCGAGGTGCCGCTCACCAGCAACGCGCAGATCCTCCAGGTCGAGGGCGACGAGCACCCGTTCCCCGTCTACCGGAAGTACGGGGTGCCGGTGGTCCTGTCCACCGACGACCCCGGGGTCTCCCGTGGTGACATCGGCCTGGAGTACCACCGCGCCGCCCGCACCTACGGACTCGGCTACCCGGAGCTGAAGGACCTGGCCCGCGCCTCCCTGGAGTACTCCTTCCTGCCCGGCCGCAGCCTGTGGCGCCCCGACCCCGTGCGCCAGGGCTTCCGCCCGGTCGACGAGTGCCGCGTCCTGGACTCGGCACGCTGCGCGCGGTTCACCGCCCGGAACCCGAAGGCCCGGCTGGAGCGGATCCAGGAGGAGTCCTTCCGCACCTTCGAGAGCCGCTACGCCGGCTAGCCGACTCGGCCCGCCGAGCGGCGGGAAGGTGCCTGCGCCCTGCGGCACCTTCCCGCCCGTCCGTCCTCTCCGCACCTGCACCCCGCACCTCCTGGTCACTGCCGCCGAAGCATGGATCGACTACACAGAGTTACGGTAGCCCGCCCCACTGACACTCCGGCTTCCACACGCATTCGACCCACAGCACCTTGCCGCCCTGCCCCGGCAGCCCGCCCCGGATCGGGTACGCGCCCCAGCTCTCCGCACACTCCCGTACAAGGTGGAGCCCGCGGCCCCGCTCGGACAGGGCGCACGGCTCACCCATGGCGCCGCCGCCGAACGGAGCCGGGATCACCGGGTTGCTGTCCCACACCCCGACCCGCACCCGATTCCGCCCCGCCCCGCGCAACCGGAGCGAGTACGGCGCCGAGGAATGCCGGTACGCGTTGGTGACCAGCTCGCTCGCCAGCAGCTCGGCGGTGTCGATGAGATCCCGCATCCCGTGCACCGTCAGCACGGTCCGCAGGGTCGCCCGCGCGATCCCGGGCCCACGGGGATCCTGCGGAAGTTGGAGGGTGTACGCCCAGGGCGGCGTTACGGTGGCCAGAGTCATGGAAGTCTCCGTTCACGGAGGAGCGTTGGGGGTGTGCGTGTCGCACGGCCCGGTGACGAGGCCGCTCCGTCGAGCGGGGTACTTCCGGGCGGGTGGCCTGGGTCAGAGACTAGGCTTCCGCAAGGATTACTTGCACAGTTGGCCCGGAATCCTTGAGCAGAACCACTCGTGTGAGTGACGCTCCGCAACGCAGCTGACCCCAAGGGGAGTTCACCATGGCAGGCAGGGCAGCACCCACCGCACGGCGTATGCGGCTGGGCGCGGAACTGCGCAAGCTACGCGAGCGCGCCGGGCTGACCACCACTCAGGCCGCCGATCTCCTCGGCACGAGTGCGGGGCAGCTCAGCAACATGGAGGTCGCGCGCTTCGGGGTGAGCGCCGAACGTGTACGGGTCGCGGCCCACACGTACTCCTGCACGGACCAGGCCCTGATCAAGGCCCTGGCCGAGATGACGGGCGAACGAAAGCGCGGCTGGTGGGAGGAGTACAGGGAGATCCTGCCTCCGAAGCTCCTCGATCTGGCCGAGATCGAGCACCACGGCACGGGGCTGCGGGCGGCGCACAGCATGCACATCCCAGGGCTCCTGCAGACCGTCGATCACGCACGTGAGATCTACCGGCAGGCGGTCCCCGAGATCTCACCGCCGGAGATCGAGCACCGCGTCTCGTACCGCGTGAAGAGACAGGCCGTCCTGTACCGGGAAGACGCGGCTCCGTACCGCGCCGTCATTCACGAGGCCGCTCTCCGCATGCGGTTCGGCGGACCGGACATCACCCGTGCCCAGCTTCAGCACCTGCTCGCGCTGAGCGAGCGCTCCCATGTGTCCATCAGGGTGATCCCGTTCTCGGCCACGTACTACCCCGGGTCCGGGCAGTCCGTGTATTACGTGGAGGGGGCCGTGCCCGCCCTCGACACCGCCCAACTCGACCAGTCCCACGGCCCGGTGTTCATCGACTCCGAGGCTCAGCTGGCCCAGTACCGGATGCTCCTCGATCGACTCGACGCCGCTGCCTTGCCGGCCGAGGAGTCGCGAGACCTCGTCCACGCCATCGCCCAGGAACTGTGAGGGAACGAAGATGACCCCGTCCGACTGGCAGAAGTCCTCCTACTGCGCACAGGGCGAAGCCTGCATACACATCGCCGCCGACCACGGCACCGTCGCCCTCACCGAGAGCGGCGACCCCAGCGGCGCGATACTCCGGGCCAGCCCCGACGCCTGGGCCGCCCTCCTCCGTACCGTCAAGGAGGCCCACAACCGTGGCTGACGTCCCCACCGACCTCGCCTGGACCCGCGCCGCCCCCGAGGACGCGCAGGGCCCCGGCCCGTGGATCGAGATCGCGTTCGGTCCCGGGGAGCTCGTGTACCTCCGTGGGACGGGAGACCCCGGCACCGTGGTGACCACCACCGCGCAGAAGTGGGAGGCGTTCACCAAGGGCGTCGTGGCCGGCGAGTTCGACCACTTCGCCGAGGCCGACCGCCCGGGGGCGTCAGCGCCGTCCCCCGGCCCGAGCCGGGAGTCCGCCCGATGACCGGGACGACGGATGCGGAGATACGGGCGCTGCTCTGCGCGCTGCACGGACAGCGCCGGCACGTTCTGGGAATCATCGAAGGGCTCGACGACGACGCGCTGCACAAGCCCGTGCTGCCCTCGGGATGGAGCTGCCGGGAACTCATCGACGGGCGGAAGTGGATGGTCCTGACCTGATACCGCCGGCCGCTCGCCGCCCGACCGGCCTCAGGAGATGAAGTCGGTCAGCGTGCACCCGTCCACGAGCGCCTTCTCCTTCTTGTAGCCACTGGGGATCTTCTCCTCCGGGTCGCAGACGAGGGCGAGGAGTCCGGAGTCCTTGAGGTTGGCCCTCGTGGTGCTTCCACCCGTGATGGCGAAGTCCTCCCCGACGAGGTACCACCCGTCCGTCTCCTCCTTCTTCGACTGGGTCTGGAAGCTCTTCATGTCGTTGACGGACATGAGTGTGACGCCGTTGTTGTCCGCGTCCCAACAGACGGCACGCTCCTTGATGCCCCAGAGCTTGCCGACGCCCACCGCCTCCGGGTCGTCCTCGTGATCGGAGTCCTTGTCCTCCATGTGCAGATCGGTGCACGTGGTGCGCTGACTGACGAACGTCTCGATGTCGGCCATGGTGGGGAAGCTCAGGCGGCCGTCCTGCTCGGTGTCCATGAGCCGGCCCCCGCTGCCGGCGGACTGCCCGTCACCGTCGGCGGGAATGCTCCTGCCGCCGCTCCCGCCGTCGTTTCCGTTCCCGCCGCAGCCGCTGACCACCGCCAGCGCCAGAACCGCCGCACCGGCCGTGACCATGCACCGCAACCGCATCTCTCGTCTCCTTGCCGTCCCCGATTCGGATGGGGCGCTCCCCTGCACCGCCCCAGCCCCAGCCCCGGCCGCCTGCCCGCCGGCCTCCGCCGGATCGGGGGCAGCCGTCAGCCCGACTCAGGATGCGCGGCGCCGAACGGACGAACAATCTCCGGCTTCACATGGTGTGATAACCCCGGAGTTATCGATGGAGGCCGGGGGCACATGATGGAACTGCGGGACATCGAGATCTTCCTGACGCTGGCCGAGGAGCTGCACTTCGGCCGGACCGCGGACCGTCTGCACGTGTCGCAGGCACGGGTGAGTCAGTCGATCGCCCAGCAGGAGCGGCGGATCGGCGCGCTCCTCTTCGCGCGTACCAGCCGCAAGGTCGAGCTCACCCCCATCGGGGCGCGGTTGCGCGAGGACCTCAGCGTGGGCTACCAGCAGATCATCGACGGCACCCGCGCGGCCACCGCTGCCGCGCGCGGCACCACGAGCACGCTGACCCTCGGGCTGCACGGGCCCCAGGCGCACTACTACACACATGTCCTGGACCCCTTCCGGGCCCGGCATCCCGGGGTCCGGCTCCGCATCCAGGAGATCAACTTCGCGGACCCCTTCGGTGCCCTCCGCAACGGTTCGGTCGAGGTGGCGACCTCCTGGCTGCCCGTCCGTGAACCGGACCTCACGGTCGGTCCGGCCGTCGCGATCGCACCCCTGGTCCTCATGGTGGCCGCCGACCACCCCCTCACCACCCGCGACAGGGTCAGCATGGAGGACCTGGCCGACTGGCAGCTGCCGCACTCCGCGACGCCCGTCCCCGAGTACTGGCAGCAGACGCTCGTCCCCACCCACACCCCCGGCGGCCGGCCCATCCGGCGCGGCCCCGAGGTCTCCACGATCCAGGAGGTCGCCGCCGTGGTCGCGGCGGGCGAGGCGATCTGTCTCATCCACGGTGATGCCGCCCAGTACTACCCGTGGCCCAGGCTCCGTTATCTGCGTCCGTACGACGCCCCGTTGGGGACCTGGGTCCTGATCTGGCCCACGGCCGGGGAGACGGACCTCGTACGGGCACTCGCGCGGGCGGCGCGGGACGCGGGGCCGCGCGGCGGGTGAACGGCCGCTGCGGAGAGGCCCGTTCTACGGGCGGCGGGCCAGCAGATGGGTGTCGAGGTAGCCGCGCTCCGACGCCGGGTCGTGGAGCAGCCGGGCGAAAGGCGGGAGCCCGGCCCCGGCGAGCAGTTCGGCGAACCGGTCGACGGGCCAGCAGTAGGCGGGCGCCACCTTGTGGTCGAACCGGACCGGTTCGGCCCTGTCGGCCCCCTCGGCCTCGCCGGCCCCCTCGCTCCCGAAGAACGAGACCAGGATCAGGCCGCCCGGAGCCAGGACGCGGGCCTGCTCGGCGAGCAGCGCGGGCAGTTCCCCGGGCGGTGTGTGGATCATCGAGTAGTGGGCCAGCACCCCGCCGAGCGCACCGTCCTCGACCGGCATGGCCTCCATCCGCGCCTCGTCGAACCGCAGCGCCGGATGGGCCCGCCGCGCATGGTCGACCATGGCCGGGGAGAGGTCGAACCCGAACGCGTCCAGCCCCAGGCCGTCGAGCATGGCCGTCAGATGCCCGGGGCCGCATCCGACGTCGGCTGTCCGCAGGTTGCCCGTCCCGCGCACCAGCTCGGCGAAGGTGCCGATCATGGACCGCGCGAACGGCTGGCTCTCCAGCCGGTCGGCGAACATCGACGCGTAGAGCTCGACGATCCCGTCGTAGGCCGTCCTGGTCACATCCTGGTGTTCCGCCACGGGGAGGAAGCTAGCAGCCGGGCCGCAGCGCCACGGCCCCCCGTGCCCCGCCCCGATTTCC
Source organism: Streptomyces sp. NPDC104381 (assembly GCF_055583745.1). Lineage (NCBI taxonomy): Bacteria > Bacillati > Actinomycetota > Actinomycetes > Kitasatosporales > Streptomycetaceae > Streptomyces > Streptomyces sp. NPDC104381. The sequence goes on along the minus strand of NZ_JBVJNK010000006.1, from coordinate 18,203 downwards.
TTCGCTCCGACGGGGTTCGGTCCGGGCCGTTGACACCGGCGAGAGGCCGTTGCTTGGCTGGGGCGCCGGGGGAACAAGCGCTTACGGGACGGACTTTGGAGCGTACTGGTGGAGTTCTCGCGTCGTTCCGCACTGTCCGTGATCCCCGCTGCCACGCTCTGGGCACTGTCCAGGTCCCTGCGGGCCGAGGCGGCGTCCCCGAGCGGGCCGGCCGTCCCCCCGGGCACCCCGCGGAGCTCGGGCGAGGCGTCAGCTGCCCTCCTCGCCAACACCGTCGCGGTCTTCGCCGGAACCGCTGATTCCAACGCCCGCCCCGAGGTCGCCCCCAAGCTCGCCGCTGTCCAGGAGACGGCGCGCGCCCGACTCGCGGCGATGGACGGCGCCGGACAGGACGAGCTCTTCGAGGGCGTACCGCTCGGCACCAGCGACCCCAACCTGAGCACGACGTACCAGTACCTCTACGAGATCGCCCTCGCCACCTGCCTCCCCGGCGCCCCCGGGCCGGGCGACAGCGCCGCCGTACGCCGCCGGGTCCTCGACGGCCTGGTCCGGCTCCACGACCGCTGGTTCGGCGACCAGTCGAAGGGCTACTACGGCAACTGGTTCCACTGGGAGATCGGGATCCCCGCCTATGTGACCAAGACCCTGGTCCTCCTCAGGGACGAGCTCCTGGCGTACCGGCCGGAACTCGCGGCCACGTACGTCGCCTCCATGGACGGCTACCTCCGCAACGGCAAGGACGGCGACGTCGACCTCGACTCGCGCTTCCACACCGGCGCCAACCTCGCCGACATCACGACCAACCGGATCCTCCAGGGCGCCCTGCTCGGCGACGAGGCCCGCATCACCAAGGCACTCGCCGACCAGCTGACCGTCTTCTCGACGATCGACCCCTACCGGCCGCGCCACGGAGTCACCGACGGCTTCTACGCCGACGGCTCCTTCGTCCAGCACTCCTCCGTCGCGTACACCGGCTCGTACGGCAAGGGACTGCTCACCCGGAGCGTCCAGACCATCAAGATCCTCGACGGCACCGGGTACCTCCCCGACGACGGCCTGGTCGGCGTCGTCCGGAGCTGGATCACCGACGGCTTCGCCCCGCTGATCTTCGAGGGCTGGATGATGGAGATCGTCAAGGGACGCGCGGTCTCCCGGACGGGCACGGGATACGCCGACGTCACGGCCGTCGTGGAGGCCGTCGTCGACCTCTCCTCGTACACCTCCGGCAGCGAGCGCGAGGCACTGGAGGGGTACGTCAAACACCTACGGCAGAGCGCGAAGGCGGACCTCGACACCACGGCGTTCGTCTCCCCGGTCAGCATCGCCAGCCACGCCGACATCCTGGAGTCGGCCGCACCCGCCAGGGACCTGGGCCCCGCCGCCTCGCACGCCGCGTTCAACGCGATGGACCGGACCGTCCACCGCCGCCCCGGCTACGCCTTCGCGCTCGCCCGCAGCTCCGACCGCATCAGTACGTACGAATACATGAGCGGCGAGAACCTGATGCCGTGGTTCCAGGGCGACGGCGCCCACTACCTGTACCTGTCGGGCGCGGACCAGCGGCAGGCGTACGGCGTCGACTACTTCACCGCCGTCCCGCCCCACCGCCTCGCCGGCGTCACCGCCCCCGTCGAGGAGCGGCGCACCGTCCCCGAGCTCTACGGCACCCTCTGGTACGACAACCCCGATCGCGGCTTCACCTCGTCCTCCGAGTCCCAGAACACGTACGTCTACTTCCCTCGCGGCACCCAGCCGTTCTCCGGCGGCGCCCGCCTCGGCGCCTACGGCGTGGCCGGATTCGTGCAGTCCGACGACGCCGCGTACGCCGCCCGGCAGGCGGGCACGCTGCCCGAGGACTTCGTGGCCTACCGCGCGGCCGGCGCCACCAGGTCGTGGTTCATGTTCGACGACGAGATCCTCGTGCTCTCCGCGGGCGTGACCGGCCTGGGCGGCCGCGCGGTGACCACCACGGTCGACAGCCGCATCGCCGATCCGGCCTCCCCCGTCTCCCTCACGGGCGGCCTCCGCGACGGATCGCCCTGGCGGCGGGGCGGGACCGCCCCGCCGGCCTGGCTCCGGTACGCCGACGAGGGACAGGGGACGGCGGTCGGTTACGTCTTCCTGTCCGGGCCGCCCCCGGTCGTCGCCCTCGACACGGTCACCCGCAGCCGGCGTCTCGTACGCCTCGCCAACCCGGACACGGCGGTGACGAAACAGCTCTTCACCCTGTCCTACGAGCAGGGCGCCGGGCAGCGTTCCACCGCCATGGCGCACGCCCTCGTCCCCCACGCCTCCGCGCGACAGCTGGCGTCCTACGCCCACGGTCCGCTCGCCGTCCTGTCCAACACGGCGCGTCTGCAGGCCGCGGTCCACACCCGCCTCGGCATCACCGCCGCCAACGCCTTCACGCTGGGGACGCACCAGGCGGGGCGCCTCTCGATCGACGGTCCGGCGTCGGTCGTGCTGCGCCGGACCGGGGGCGGCGCGTACTCCATCGCGGTGGCCGACCCCACGACGACGCGGCGCACGGTGTCGGTCACCCTCCACGGCCGGCCCCTGCGGCACGTATCGGCCGACGAAGGGGTCCGCGTCCGCCATGTGCCCGGCGGCACCCGGCTCGACGTCACCACCCACCACGCCTACGGCCGCAGCTTCACGGCGACGCTGACCGAGAGGCCCTGAGCTCCTGCCGCCGACGGCCGCCCCTGAAGCACCAACCGTCATTGGTCATAGAATTCCCGCTGTGAGCAGCAGCGAGGATTCCGCCCTTGAGGCGTTGGGCGTACTGGGCGATCCGGTGCGGCGCGGACTGTACCGGCACGTCGTCGGCACGCCGGGGGAGGTGGGCCGGGACGCGGCTGCCGAGGCGGCCGGGGTCTCCCGTTCGCTGGCCGCGTTCCATCTGGACAAGCTGGTCGAGGCAGGGCTGCTCGACGTCAGCTTCCGGCGGCTCTCGGGGCGCAGCGGGCCGGGGGCCGGGCGGCCCTCGAAGATGTACCGGCGGGCCGAGGGCGAGCACACCGTCTCCGTACCTCCCCGCTCCTACGACTCGGCGGGCCGGCTGCTCGCCGAGGTGGTGGAGCGTGCCGGGCTCGACGGGGAGCTGCAGGCGGCGGCACGGACGGCCGGGGAGGCCGAGGGACGCGCCTCGGAGGGCGGGAGCGATCCGGTCGAGGTCCTGCGGGCGCGCGGGTACGAGCCGTACTGGGACGGGGAGAAGCTGCGGCTGAACAACTGCCCGTTCCATGCGCTGGCGGATCAGTTCACCGCTCTGCTCTGCGGAATGAACCTGGCCGGGATCGAGGGGCTGCTCGCCGGACTGCCGGACGGCGAGGACTGGAAGGCGTCGATGGACCCCCTGCCGCGCGGGTGCTGCGTCGCCCTCGAAAGACGCCGGGAGGGGCGGGAGGACACCCCCGATCTCTAAAAAAGCATCCATTGACTTTAGAGAGTTCACCCGGGCATGCTTGCCCCCGTGAACGAATTCCACCTTGCCCAGGTCAACGTCGGACGCATACTCGCCCCGCTCGACAGCCCGCAGTTGGCCGGCTTCGTCGCCAACCTCCCGGAGATCAACGCCCTCGCCGACGCGGCACCCGGCTTCGTATGGCGCATGGTGGACGACGGCGGAGCCGACTCCACGAGCCTGCGCCCCCAGGACGACGACGACACGCTCCTGATCAACTGCTCGGTCTGGGAATCGGTCGAAGCCCTGCACGACTACACGTACCGCAGCGGACACCTCAAGATGCTGGCGCGCCGCCGCGAATGGTTCGAGCGTCTCGCCGAGTTCCACCACGCGATGTGGTGGGTGCCCGCCGGGCACCGCCCGAGCGTCGCGGAGGCGATGGAACGCATCGCCCTGATCCGCGAGAACGGCGAAGGACCCGAGGCGTTCACCTTCCGGGCCCCGCACCCGGCACCGAGCAGCTCGACGACGAGGCCCTGACCCTTCTCGCGTCGCGCCCCCCTGATCCCGGTACGACTTCAGGTCACCGCCCCGTCGACCGGCAGCCACCGGCGCACACAGGCTCTCGAACAGCGCGTACGAACACCCCGTGCCCCGTGAACGCACCAACCGGGGCCGGAACCATGGCCACCGTCGTTGCTAGCCGTCACACCGCGTGATACACAGAGTAACCATGCATATGCGGGCGGAACCTCACAGGAGCCGCAGGTCAGGGCGGCTCCTCCGGTCAAACGTGCGAGATCCGGGTAAAGAGACCCGGGAAGGCGTCGTGCGATGCCGGTTTCATCAGCGAAGATAGAGACCGACCCGTGTCGCACGGCGCGGGCTGCGAACTACCCAACAGGGGCGGTGACTTACATGATCCTGGCAGCTGAAAAGGGCGACATCACCACCATCATCGGCGGAATCGCCCCGAACTGGGGGCCGTTCGGCACCCTGGGCAACGAGGCGCGCATCATGATCGAGGTGGTGATGGCGGTCGCCATCCTGCTCTGTCTCGGCATCGCGATCTGGGGTGCGGCGAAGCAGCGCATCGGCGCGACGGCGCTGCGTGACACGTTCAGCGCGGAACAGGGCAAGGGCCTGATCGTGGCAGGGCTGACCGGGGTCTTCATCATCGGATCGCTGGGCACGCTGTTCACCATCGTGTACGGAATGGCTGTCTGACAGGCTGTCAGTCGGTCACCCCGCGCCGGGCCCCCACCCGTCCGCCCCACACCATCCGTCCGTCGTGCCCACCGGCAGAGGTTGCGTCCCCTGATGTCCAGTCACCACACCGCGCCCACGCGGAGACCAGCACCGCTACCGTCGTACCACGCGGAACTGCACACGGCTGAGGGGACGTACGCGGCATGAGCCAGGGCGACGAACGCGGCTACGGCGGCAACGAGCCGGGCCGCACGGACGACGCGTACAGCACCCTCGGCGGGACGCGCCAGACGCGCACGCGCCTGCCCGGAGGCGACGACGACGACGGCTACGGCCGCCGTCCGCCCGCCCGGAGCTCCCGCTCGCTGATCATGGTGGTGGGCGTGGTGGTCCTGCTGATCGCGGCGATCGCGTTCGCGAACCAGGGCGGGGGCCGGGGGGCGGACGGCGGCAACGAGAAGAAGCCCGACGCGGCGGGCGCAGGCCCCACGTCCGCGACGGGCACGAAGCCGGTCCAGGGCAAGAACGGCACGATCGCCTCGGGCTTCGCACATGACGAGCAGGGGGCGCAGAGCGCGGCGGCGAACTACGCGGTGGCGCTGGGGTCGGCGGACATGTTCGAGAAGACGAAACGTGACGGCATCCTTCAGACCACCCACGACCCCGCTGTCGTCGCTGCTCTCCAGGCAGACATGGGTAACGCGTATACGCCCGACTTCCTCGCGAACGTCGGACTGAACGAGGACGGCAGCACACCCGACGGACTGACGTTCGTCTCCAGAACCATTCCGGTGGGAACGAAGGTGACAGCCCAGGGCACGGACGCCGCGACCGTCGAGGTCTGGTGCACCGGCCTCGTGGGCATGGCAGGTCAGGGCTCCACCAAGCCTGTCACCGCCACATGGTTCACCATCACCGAGAAGCTCAAGTGGATCGGTGACGACTGGAAGATCGAGTCGTCCAGCCAGGCTGAGGGACCGACACCCGTCAACGGGGACAACCGTGCCTCGACCGCGGACGACATCGCCGGTGCGGTTCAGGGATACGGAGGCTTCACCTATGCCCGATGACCGCCGGCTCCGAGCTCTCTCGCTCGCCGGAATCCTGGGAAGCCTCCCGGTCGCGATGATCGCCCTGGCATCCCGCGCCTACGCGGCACCCTCGCCGACTCCATCACCGAGCACCAGCGACAACCCCTGCGATCTCATCGTCGGACTCGCCAAGGACTACTGCGAGGACGGCGAAGGCGCAGCCCGCAACGCCCCCACCGTCACCGACGACGCCCTGGACCCCCTGAGCTCCCTCGCCAAGGGCTGCGCCGACGCCGCCGCCTACCTCGTCGGCAAGCTCAGCGAGGCCGTCGAGAGCACAGCCACCGTCGACTTCACCAACTCCACCTTCCGTACCCAGTACGCCGTCGTCTTCGCCGCGTCCACCATCCTCACCCTGGTCCTCTGGCTCTTCGCCGTCGCCAAGCGCGCGATCAGGGGCGTCCCGTTCACCACCGCGATCTCCGAGGCCATCGGCTTCCTCTGGCTCACCGTCCTGGCCTCCGCCTTCACCCCGCTCATCCTGTACGTGGTCGTCTCGGCCACCGACGGCGTCACCGAGGTCATCTCCACCGCCACAGGTGGGCAGACCGACGTCTTCTTCGGGTCGTTCGCCGAGGCGCTCAAGAAGGGCACCGACATCGGCGGCGGCCCCATCATGCTGATCGTCGTCTCGCTCGTGTCGATCCTCGCCGCCGGCATCCTGTGGCTGGAGCTCGTGATCCGGGCCGCCCTGCTCTACGTGGGCGCCCTGCTGGGCGTCGTCGTGTACTCCGGGCTCGTCGACAAGAACATGTGGGGCCACGTCCGCCGCTGGGCGGGCATCATGATCGCCGTGATCATGGTGAAGCCCGTCATCGTCATCGTGCTCGGCCTCGCCAACGCCCTCTCCGCCGACGACGGCCCCAACGCCTTCTCGGCCGTCGTGTCCGGCCTCGCCATCATCCTGCTGGCCATCTTCGCCTCCGCCATGATCTACCGCTTCGTCCCCGGCTTCGGCGACGAGATCCAGGGAGCCCGCACCAACCGCAAGCAGGCCACCGACGGCTCCCAGGCCGCCGCGATGATCAGCTCGCCCGCCGCCCTCGTCTCCCAGGGCATCAAGACGCACAGCGGCCGCAGCGGCGGCGGTGAAGGCGGAGGCGGCGGTGCCCGGCCCGCCAACCCGGTCAGCGGCGGAGTCGCCGCCCACAGCTCCCGTAACCCGGGCGGAGGCGGAAGCGCGCCCTCGCCCCGCAGCGGGTCCGGACCCACCTCCGGCACCCCGCACGGCAGCCGCTCCCCGCGAGGCGGTTCAGGCAGCACAGGTAACACGAGCACAGGAGGGGGAGGGCGTTGACGACCCAGTCCCACACGATCGCGCCCCGCCGCACGTATCTCATCGGCCGCGCCCGGCCGAACGCGATCGTCGGCAAGAACCGTGAGACGGGCGAGATCGCGCTGATCATCGCCGGAGCGTTCCTCGGCATGATGAGCGGACTCCTCGTCCCGGTCCTCTCCCTGCGGATCGTGACGCTGATGGGCTTCCCCCTGCTGGCCCTGGCCGTCGTGTACGTCCCCTACAAGGGCCGCACCTTCTACAAATGGTTCGAGATCAACCGCAGCTTCAAGCGCACCCTGCGCCGAGGCACCGCCTACCGTTCCGCCGCCATGGAGGCCGGGGTCGGTTCCGACGGGCGTGAGGTGGAGATCGGGCCGCCGCCCGGCATCGGGCGGATCAGCTGGCTCGCCGCACCGTTCGGCCCGGACGAGATCGCCGTACTGCTGCACGCCGACCGGCGTACGGTCACCGCGGCCATCGAGATCGAGGGCCCCGGTGTCGGCCTGCGCGACAGCGAGGACCAGGAGGCCCTGGTCGACCGCTTCGGCACCCTGCTCAAGCACGTGGCCAACGGCGACGGCTTCGTGACCCGGCTCCAGATGCTGGCCCGTACGCTGCCCGCCGACCCCGACGCCCACGCCAAGGACGTCGCCCAGCGCGGTGACAGGAACGCCCCGGGCTGGCTCCAGGACTCCTACGACCAGCTCCAGTCGATGGTGTCCACCTCCAGCGAGCAGCACCGCGCCTACCTCGTCGCCTGCATGCACTACAGCCGCGACCTGGCCGCCGAGGCCAACGCCATGGCCCGCGCGGCCCGGCCCAAGGGCGGCCGCAGGATCGACCGCGACGCGGGGCTCGCCGTCGTCATGGCACGCGAGCTCACCGACATCTGCGCCCGCCTCGCCGAGGCCGACATCCGGGTCCGCCAGCCGCTCGGCCAGAGCCGGCTCGCCTCCCTGGTGCACTCGATGTACGACCCGGACCACCCCATCGACCACATCCAGGCGATGACGAAGCGCAACGCCTGGCCGGCCGAACTGGACGCGGTCGAGCCGACCTTCCTCCAGGCCAAGACCCGTGAGTCGACGACGCGCGCCCCCTGGTGCCACGCGACGGCCTGGGTGAAGGAGTGGCCGATGACCCCGGTCGGCGTCAACTTCCTGGCCCCCCTCCTCGTCCACACGCCCGACGTGATCCGCACGGTCGCGGTCACCATGGACCTCGAACCCACCGAGATCGCCATCGAGCGGATGCTCACGGAGAAGACCAACGACGACGCCGAGGCCAGCCGCCAGGCCAAGATGAACCGCACGGTCGACCCGCGCGACATCGCCGCCCACGGCAGGCTCGACCAGCGGGGTGAAGATCTGGCGAGCGGCGCCGCCGGGGTGAACCTGGTGGGGTACATCACCGTGTCGTCCCGGTCCCCCGAGGCGCTCGCCCGCGACAAGCGGACGATCCGGGCCTCGGCCGGCAAGTCGTATCTGAAGCTGGAGTGGTGCGACCGGGAGCACCACCGGGCGTTCGTGAACACCTTGCCGTTCGCCACCGGCATCCGTCGCTAACGAGAGGGCAGTCACGCCATGCGAGATCCGCTGTCCGCGTTGTCGGATGCCTTCACCGGTTTCCTCTTCGGAAACGTGGAGACCACCCGGCTTCCGGTGCGTACGTCGACGGGCCAGGCCCAGGCCGTCTACCTGCCGACCGCCGCGCCCGGCCTCGGCGACTCCGGCGTGATCATCGGGCGTGAGGTGTACTCGGGCAAGGGCTACATCTACGACCCGTTCCAGCTGTACGGGCAGCAGCTCCCCGCCCCGCACTGGCTGGTGCTCGGCGAGTCCGGCAACGGGAAGTCGGCGCTGGAGAAGACGTACGTGCTCCGCCAGCTCCGCTTCCGCGACCGCCAGGTCGTCGTCCTGGACGCGCAGGGCGAGGACGGCGTCGGCGAGTGGAACCTCATCGCCCAGGAGCTGGGCATCACGCCCATCCGCCTCGACCCGACCGCCGCGCTGAACGACGGGATCCGGCTCAACCCGCTCGACCCGTCGATCACCACGACCGGCCAGCTCGCCCTGCTCCGTACGATCATCGAGGTCGCCATGGGCCATGGCCTCGACGAACGGTCCGGCTTCGCGCTCAAGGTCGCCCACGCCTACGTCAACGACACCATCGTCGACCGCCAGCCGGTCCTCATGGACATCGTGGAGCAGCTCCGCCACCCGAAGCCCGAGTCCGCCGAAGCGATGAACGTCGACATAGACGACGTACGGGCCTGGGGCCTGGACGTCGCCCTCGTCCTGGACCGGCTCGTCGACGGTGACCTGCGCGGCATGTTCGACGGCCCGACCACGATCGGCATCGACCTCGACGCCCCGCTGATCGTCTTCGACCTCTCGCACATCGACCGCAACTCCATCGCGATGCCGATCCTCATGGCGATCGTCGGCGTGTGGCTGGAGCACACCTGGATCAGGCCCGACCGGAAGAAGCGCATCTTCCTCGTCGAGGAGGCCTGGCACATCATCAACTCCCCGTTCGTCGCCCAGCTCTTCCAGCGCCTGCTGAAGTTCGGCCGACGCCTCGGGCTGTCCTTCGTCGCGGTCGTCCACCACCTCAGCGACGTCGTCGACGGAGCCGCGGCGAAGGAAGCGGCGGCCATCCTGAAGATGGCCTCCACCCGCACGATCTACGCCCAGAAGGCGGACGAGGCGAGAGCGACTGGCAAGGTCATCGGTCTGCCCCGATGGGCCGTCGAGATCATCCCGACCCTCACCCCGGGTATCGCCGTATGGGACGTCAACGGCAATGTGCAGGTCGTCAAACACCTGATCACCGAGGCGGAACGCCCCCTGGTCTTCACCGACCGCGCGATGACCGAGGGGTCCGCGGTGGACCTCCTCCCCGAGGACGTACGGGCCGCGGAGCTGGAGGCGGAGCAGCGGGCGGCGCGGATCGAGCACCAGCAACGGCTGAACGAGTCGTCCGAGTCAACGGTGGCATGACATGGCACGCCAGGCACCAACCGGTCCGGGGCGCGGCGGCGAGGGCCAGGGCGGCGTCCCCGACGGCCTGCTGATCGGGCTCCTGGTCTTCCTCTTCGGGCTGACGGTCCTGGCCTGGACGGCCACCGGCCTGGCGGGACTGTTCGCCCACGGGGCCTGGCCGGACGGCGTCACGTTCACCCGAACACCGCTGGCCCTGCGCGCCCTGGCCGGTGACCCGACGGACCTGCCGGGCGCCTGGCCGGACACCCCGCCGGGCGCACTCTCCGGATACGGGCTGTTCTGGGGCCTGTTCATCGGCGAAGTGATGGTGCTGCTGGTCCTCACGGTGTTCGTGGTGGGCGTGGTGACGCGTTGGCGGCTGGTCCGCCGACAGAAGGGCGCGGGCCCGGCACCGTACGAGCCCGAGCAGGGCCCCGTACACGCCGATGCCGCTCCCCAGTACCCCACCCGGGAGCCGGCACCCACCGGGATGCCCCGGGCACCCGCGCCGCCGCCCGCCGAAGCCCCGGCACCCGCACCCCTTTACGCACAGGAGCCGGCCGGCCTGGAGCAGGCCGCACAGGAGCCGGCCGCGCAGAGGACCGAGACGGCCGCCGTGCCCCTCGTCGCGTACGCGCAGGAGGCCGCTCCCCTGCTCCCCACGCCCCGTACCCCGCACGTCCTGTACGGCGCCTCGGCCACCCGCCGCCCCGCCGTCGTCCAGGCCATCCGGGAGGCCGACGGGCCCGCCCTCGTCGTGACCTCCGACCCCACGGTCTGGGCCGAGACGAAGGACGCCCGCAGCAAGCTCGGCCCGGTCCTCGTCTACGACCCGGGCCACCTCTGCGACACCCCCGCCCGGCTCCACTGGTCTCCCGTCGCCGGCTGCGAGGACCCCGCCGTCGCGGCGGACAGGGCCGCCGCACTGCTGGCACCCGTACGCCCCCTGGCCAGGGCCGACGCGGCCGTAGCCGATACCGCGCTGACCCTGCTCCGGTGCTGGCTGCACGCCGCAGCCGTGGACGGCCGCCCCTTCCGCCAGGTGCACCGCTGGGCCTCCGGCTCAGGCGGCCACGAACCGGTCCGTGTGCTCCGTACGCACCCCAAGGCGGCCTCCGGGCTCGCCGGGCTCCTGGAGTCGGCGCTCACCGCGTACCCCGAACGACGGGAGATGGCGCAGGAGCTGACGGTCCGTGCTTTCGAGGCGCTCTCCTCCGTCCACATCCGTGAGGCGTGCACACCCAACCGAGCCGATGCGCTCGTGCTGGATTCTTTTGCACGCGAAGGGGGAACGCTCTATGTGGTCGGTGAACCCATCGAGGATCCTCACCACCACCCCGGTGCGATGCCCCTGCTCACCGCACTCGCCTCGCACGTGGTCGAGCACGGCCGCCGCATGGCCGCACGGTCAACCGACGGTCGGCTCGACCCACCAATGTCCCTCGTCCTCGACGACGTGGCGGCGGTGGCTCCGCTCCCCCAGCTGCCGGAGCTGCTGACGCCCGGCCAGGACCAGGGGATGCCCGCCCTGGTCCTGCTCCGCTCCGAGGAACAGGCCCGCGCCCGCTGGCGGGAACGCCTGCCGGCACCCGGGCCCGGCTGACACCACCGCCGGCCTCGGCCCCCGCGCCGCTACCGGCCCCGCCCCGCCGGACGCCGGACCTCGAACTCCAGCTCCAGGGCCGTCGGGTCGCCCTCCATCGGGATCGTCCGTCCGGTCGGGACGAAACCGATCCGACGATAGGAGGCCTCGGCCCGGGCGTTGGCCTCGTGGACGTACAGCCGCACCCGTTCCAGCGGCGGTCCGGCCAACGACCAGGACCAGTCGATCGCCTCCCGGAACAGCGCGTCGACCACCCCGCGCCCCCGGTGGCCCGGCCGGACGAACACTCCCACCAGGTGCGCCTGGTCGACCTCCGCGGCCTCCCCGAAGCCCGGCTCGCCGGCCGTCCGCTCGACGAGCACCGACGCCGTCCCCGCCCACTGTCCGTCAGGCGCCTCGGCGATGAACTGCCGGCCGTGCTCCCCCGCCGCGGCCCCCGCCGTCCGCTCCTGCCAGAACACGTCGGGCTTGGTCAGCGCCTGCTCGTACGTCTCCAGGAAGGCGATCGAGGCGACCGGATCCCGCAGCGCCGCCAGCCGGATCTCCCTGGCCCGCGCCCACTCCTCTGCCCGCACCGCACGTACGACGTAGTCCATCAGCCGATCGTGCCCTGCCGCCCCCACCACGGCAAACGAGAAACGGACCTGTCAGCCGTCCAGCGAAAGGGCGTTCTTGGCGTGCTCCACGGAGGCCTCGGAGGCGGGCGCTCCCGGGTTCTCGGTCGCCAGCGACTGGTTCAGCGCGACGAAGTCCCGCATCCGCTCCTCGTAGCGGGCGTAGGCCGCCGCGTGGTCGTCCGGCGCCTCGGCCAGGGAGGCGGCCAGCACATGAGCGCCCGCGAGCGCCAGGCTGGTGCCCTGCCCCGAGAGCGGGGAAGGGCAGTAGCCGGCGTCGCCGAGCAGGGCCACCCGGCCCTTCGACCAGCGGTCCATCCGGATCTGCGCCATGGCGTCGCAGTAGAAGTCGGGGGCGTTGAGCGCCGCCTCGGCCAGCCGCTTCCCCTCCCACCGCAGGGAAGTGAGCTTCTCCACGATGGTGCGGCGCAGCGCTTCGGCGTCCCGGGGCAGCGGCTCCGACCCGAATCCGAACGCCACCCGCAGCTCGGTGTTGTCGCGTACGGCCATGATGCCGTAGCCGATGTCGCCGTCGCTCAGCCAGACCTGCCAGTCCTCCAGCCCCATGAAGTTGTCCGCGCTGAACACCGACAGATAGCTGCCCAGGTGGTGCGAGAAGCGCTCCTCGGGTCCGAACGCCAGCCGTCGTACGGTCGAATGCAGGCCGTCGGCGCCGATGACGAGGTCGAACGTGCGGGACTCCGCACGTTCGAAGTCCACCCGCACACCCGTCCCGTCCTCGTCGTCGAGCGCCGTGATGGTGTCCCCGAAGAGGTACTCCACGTCCTCACGGGTGCGCTCGTACACCAGCCGGACCAGGTCCTCGCGCAGCAGCTCGATGTCATCGCTGTCCAGCCGGCCGCTGCTGTAGGTGGCCTCGGTGGAGCGGCTGATCTCCTTCCCGTCGGCGTCGAGGACCGACATGCCCCGCATACGGGTACGGACCCGTCTCGCCGGTTCCAGCAGGCCCATCCGCTCGATCACGTCGAGGGCGACCCCCCGGACGTCCACGGCCTGCCCGCCGGGCCGCAGCCCCGGCCCGCGCTCGACGACGGTGACCGCGAAGCCGTGCCGGTGCAGCCAGAAGGCGAGAGCGGGACCGGCGATGCCTCCGCCGGAGATGAGAACAGTGCGCATCAGAAGCTCCTCTCGGTACGGTGTACTCACTGAACGTACGGTGTACGCACCGCGATCACCAGCACGCCGATCAGCGTTCTGCACTAGGACAGTTGAGCATCACCGACCATCGCCCCCGCTAGGCTCTGCCCTAGTACAGAGGAGAAGAGGCCCCGCACGTGACGAACGCCACAGGAGCCAAGGACGAGCCGCCGTATCTGCGCATCGCCGCCGAGATCCGCCGACGCGTCGAAGAAGGCGAACTCGCCCCGGGAGAGCGGGTCCCCTCCACCCGAGGAATCGCCAGGGAGTGGGGCGTCGCGCTCGCCACCGCCACCAAGGCCCTGACCCACCTCCGCCTGGAGGGCACCGTCGAGACGAAACCGCGCGTGGGCACCGTCGTGGCCGCCGCCGGCACGACACCCCCCGGCCGCCGCACCCCGCCCTCCGGCACCCCCACGGCCCCGCCCCCGGGACGGCCCGGCGAGCAGGAACTGACCCTGGACCGGATCGTGCGCACCGCCATCGACATCGCGGACACCGAAGGACTCCAGGCTCTCTCCATGCGCGGGGTCGCCGCCCGGCTCGGCGTCGCCGCCATGTCGCCCTACCGGTACGTCACCGGCAAGGACGACCTGATCCTGCTGATGGCGGACACCGCGTTCGGCGAGCAGACCTACCCGGCCACGGCCCCGGACGGCTGGCGCGCCCGCCTCGAACTGGGCGCACGCACCCTCTGGTCCCTGCACCGGCGCCACCCCTGGCTCGCCCAGCTCTCGTCCCTCACCCGCCCCCTGCTCCTCCCCAATCTGCTGGTCCACGGCGAATGGTCGCTGAGCGCCCTCGACGGGCACGGCCTGGACACCACCGAACTGTTCGACATGCACGTCCTGCTCTTCAGCCACGTCCAGGGGCTGGCGGTCCACCTGGAACGGGAGGCACAGGCCGAAGCGGCCACCGGCCAGTCCGACGAGCAGTGGATGGACAGCCGCGCGCACACACTCCAGGAGCTGATCGACTCCGGTCACTTCCCGACCTTCACGAAGGTCGTCAGCTCCTTCCACGACGGCTACGATCTCCGCCTCGACACACTCTTCGAGCTCGGCCTCAAAGCCCTCCTCGACGGGCTGGCACCGGTCGTCGAAGGCGGGAGCCGGCCCCGTGGATAACGCGCGCCCGGCCGTCGTACCCCGGTACTACGGCCGCCCCCACCGCCGGCCCCCGGTCGGACGACCGGGAGGCCCCCGCTCCGTAGCGTCGACCCCATGATCAGGGCAGACGAACCCACCGAGCGGCGCGGGGGCGGCACGGCCATGCACGGACCGGCATACGGAGGAGGGTGGACAGGGTGAGCGACGGACAGGACCCGTACGGCGGCCATCCCGCCCCGGGCGAAGCCCCGCTGACCCCGTACATCCAGGCACTCATCCAGCGGCTCCGCGCGCTCGACCGCCGCCGCCCGCTGCTGTGGGACCTCACGGTCACCGGATTCTGGGTCCTGTTCGCGGTGCTCGACTACAGCACCGGCGGGTGGCGCACGGTCGCCCGCAACGTCGAGGCACCGGAGCCCCTGGTCCTGCTCATGAGCCTCTGCTTCTCCGTGCCCCTGCTGTGGCGCCGCAGCAGGCCCCTCACCGTCCTCGTCCTGATGGCCCCCGTCTCGCTGGTCAACATCTGGACGGGCGCCGTCGTCCAGGCCGCCTTCCTCCAGCTGATCCCCGCCTACACGATCGCCCTGCGCCTGCCCCTCAGGGCCCTGGCCTGGTCGGCCGTGCTGATGTGCCTGCCCGCGGCGGCCGGCGCGATCCGGATACCGGGGACCGCGGACCGGCAACTCGTCTCCTACCTCTGGGGGTTCGCCTTCGTCGCACTGCTCGGCATCGCCGTACGCACCCGCCGCGAGTACACCGAGGCCCTCGTCGAGCGCGCCCACCGGCTCGAACGCGAACGTGACCAGCAGGCCCAGCTCGCCGCGGCCGCCGAACGGGCCCGTATCGCCCGCGAGATGCACGACATCATCGGGCACAACCTGTCCGTCATCACCGGACTGGCCGACGGCGGGGCGTACGCGGCGGCCAAGAGCCCCGAGCGAGCGGGCCAGGCCCTCGAAGCCATCGGCACCACGAGCCGCCAGGCCCTGGCCGAGCTACGGCGCGTACTCGGCGTCCTGCGCGAACCGGCCCCGGCCGCCGACCTGTCGCCCCAGCCCTCACTCGACGACCTGGACACCCTGCTCACCCGCGTACGGGAAGCGGGACTGCCCGTACACCTCACCGTCCACGGCACCCCGCCGCCCGCCCCTGCCTCGCCCGGCCGGCAGCTCGCCGTCTACCGCGTGGTCCAGGAGTCCCTCACCAACACCCTGAAACACGCGGGCCCGCACGCAACGGCCGAGGTCACCCTCACCTACAGCGACACCGGTCTTGAGGTGCGGACCACCGACTCCGGCGGCCGGCCGCAGACACCGGAAGGCACGAACCCCGGCGGGGATCCTGTCGGCGGACGGGGCATCAGCGGCATGCGCGAGCGCGCGTCGCTCTACAACGGCACACTCGAAGCGGCCCGGCTCCCCGCCGGCGGCTGGCAGACACGACTCCGCCTTCCCCTGGAGGACGCACCCCCGTGACCACGGTACTCATCGCCGACGACCAGCCCATGCAGCGCTTCGGCTTCCGCATGCTGCTGGAGAGCCAGGACGACATGACCGTCGTCGGTGAGGCGGGCAACGGCACGGAGGCGGTCGGCCTGGTCGCCCGCCACCACCCGGACGTCGTGCTGATGGACATCCGCATGCCGGAGCTCGACGGCATCGAGGCGACGCGCCGCATCATCACGTCGGGAGCCCGCACCAGGGTCCTCATCGTGACGACGTTCGACCTGGACGCGTACGCGTACGACGGCCTGCGGGCCGGCGCGAGCGGCTTCCTCGTCAAGGACGCGCTCCCGGAGGAACTCCTCGCAGGCATACGCGCCGTGGCGAGCGGCGACGCGGTCGTCGCCCCGAGCCTCACCCGCCGGCTCCTGGACGCCTACGTCCACCACCTCCCTGCGGCACCGGGCGACGTCCCGCTCGCCGCGGACCCGCGCATCGCGTCACTCACGGAACGGGAGAGGGAGATCCTCACGGTCGTCGGGCAGGGCTGGACGAACACCGAGATCGCCCAGCGCCTCCACCTCGCGGAATCCACGGTGAAGACGCACATCACCCGCATCCTCGCCAAGACAGGATCCAGGGACCGCATCCAGGCCGTGATCCTGGCGTACGACACCCGCCTGGTGAACGCCCGCTAGAGGGCCCTCCGTGGGCCGGCGAGGGCGGTTCGGTGGTGCGGTGTTCGGTGATGCGGTGCTCGGTGATGCGGTGGTGCGCTGGTGTCATCCCGGGGCGCGACCGGCCCGCACGCCGAGCGGCTCAGGTCTCGCGGACGAACGTCGAGCAGTCCGGACAGTCGTCGAGGTACCGATGCCGGCAGTCCACGGTGTGCTGGAGGAAGGTGATGGCCTGCCGTCTGGCCAGGACCTCGCCTTCGAGGGCGGCGATCTTCCGCGCCACGACCGCCTGCGCCTGGGACTTCACCGGAACCATGGCGGCGACGATCTCCGGCAACGACAGCCCCACACGCCGCAGTTTCAGCACCGTGCGCGCCTGTTCGAGCGCGCGGTCGTCGAAGACGCGGTAGCCGTTGCCGTCGCGGTGCACGGAGAGCGCGCCGGCCTGTTCCCAGTGCCGGAGCACATGAGCCTCTGTCCCGAGCTCTGCGGCGGCTTCCCCGATCGTCCTCACGATGCGCGCCTTGCCTTCATGCCGACGTGAACCCCTACCGTCCCCAATATGCCTGAACCCACGCCCTCCACGGGCTCCCTTCAGAAGTCGTCGGTCCTGGTCACCGGGGCGACCGGCAACCTCGGCCGTGAGGTGGTCGACCGGCTCCGGGCACGGGACGCGCGGGTGCGCGCGCTCTCCCGCCGCGGTGCCGCCCCACGTCCGGGAGTCGAGTCGATGACCGCGGACCTGACCGACCCCGCGGCGGCCCGCGCCGCATTGACGGATATCGACACCGTGTTCCTCGTCTGGCCGCTCCTCGACACCGCCCGCGCCCATGACCTGATCGAGGTACTCACCGAGGCGGCGCCCCGAATAATCCAGGTGTCCTCGGCCGCGATCGATGACGGGGCCGCCCGCCAGAGCGACCCCATCGTCCAGGTGCACGCGGACATGGAGGCACTGCTTCACGAGGCCGGACTGCGACCCGTCGTCCTGCGCTGCGACACCCTGGCCTCCAACACCCGTGGCTGGGCAGGCCAGGTGAGAGCGGGAGAGGTGGTGGCCGGCCCGGACATCGCCCGTACAGCCGTGGTCGACGAGCGCGACGTCGCCGACGCGGCCGTTGCCGCCGTGCAGGGCGTACAAGGGGTACAAGGCGTACAGGACGTGCAGGACGTGCAGGCGAGCGAACTGGACGACATGACGTATGTGCTGACGGGCCCCGAGCCACTCAGTCGCGCCGACCAGGTGGGCCTTCTCGGAGCCGCCCTCCGGCGCCCTCTGCGCTTCGAAGCGGTCCCCGCAGAGCTCGCCCGCGCCCGCATGCTCGCCGACGGGCGCCCGGAACAACTGGTGGAGGCCCTGATCGCCGCATCGCTCCACCGACCGGACTCGCACCGCGTCACCGACCACGTCCAGCGCCTCACCGGACGACCACCCGGCACCTTCGCCCGATGGGCCCTCGACCACGCGGCCGAATTCAACTAAGCTGTAAACGCAGAAAAGCCCCGTGCCACAAGGGCACGGGGCTTTCCCGGAATAATTGTTCGGCGGCGTCCTACTCTCCCACAGGGTCCCCCCTGCAGTACCATCGGCGCTGAAAGGCTTAGCTTCCGGGTTCGGAATGTAACCG
>NZ_JBVJNK010000005.1:332362-690739 GCF_055583745.1 Streptomyces sp. NPDC104381 | reverse complement strand
GAGAACGGCGTCACCGTGCACAGACACGTCCTGGACGGCCCCGCGCACAGCATCCTGACCCAAGCCGCGCACAACGCCGACCTCCTCGTTCTCGCAGTCCACCACCGACACGGCATGGTCCACCGCGAACTCAGACCCACCCACCACGCCGCACTACGCCACTCCCCCTGCCCCGTCGCCCTCGTCGGCACCCCCCAAACGAACTAAGGAGTGTCTTCAAACGATCACAGCTCCACAGGCGCTGCGCCTTTCCCTGCACTATGTTCCGATGAGCGCGGGAGCATTGTCAGTGGGCGATGGCCCACTGACGTGCGTGATCACCTCTGCATCCGCCGTGGACGATGCCTCCGCTCCCTCCCTTGCCTGGGTGGAGTCGATGGGCGGCCCTCTGATCGTTGTCCCCGTCTCCGCCCTGGCTTCCTGGGGCGGGTGTACGGAGAGTGGGCTTATGGCAGGAGACGCCACTGCTCCAGACGATTACGACCGGGCCTGCGCGGTGGACGATCTGGCCGCTGTGATCCCCATCGACGAGAACGGTGCACAGGCGCTGGTGCTGGCGGACGAGCCGGCGACCAGCTGCTATCTGCCCCACTACCGGGCGTTTCTGCGGTGGCGCGCCGCCGACTCCGAGGCCGGACTGAGAGCCGCGGCGGACACTGGCCTTGCAGACCCGGCCACGGTATGGGAGGAGTGCGGCACCTGGGTCTCGGACGGTCCGGCGGTGCTCATGGACTCCGCCGAAGCGGGTTCCGATCTGGGCATCGAGTACCCCGATGGGGGGATGCCCGCTGAGGCGTCGGTTCCACTGCCCGCTGGCCGCTGGAGGGTCCGCGCCACGCAGACCAAGGTGGACGAGGGGAACTGGGTCGGCCTGGTCCAGCTCCTGCCCGCCGAACTCTGAACGGACAGTGTTGGGCCGGGGATTCAGTCGCGGCGCCCGACGTTGTGCAGATGGGCGATGCCGAGCATCGCGTGGTGTACGCCATCGCCTTTGAGGCGGCAGTCGCGCAGGATCTTCCAGGTCTTCATCCGGGCGAAGGCATGCTCGACCCGAGCGCGGACCATGCGGTGAGAGGCGTAGTGCTCTTCCTTCCAGGCGGGCAGTTTGCTCTGCCCAGGAGCGCGGCGGTGTGGGATGACGAGCCCGGTACCTCGATAGCCGCCGTCGGCGATCACTGCGGCGTTCCTGACAGCATCCTTGGCGCCGGATAGCCCCCATGCCTTGCAGTCGTTGCGGTTCCCCGGTAGTGGCTGGCCGACCACGACCACCAGTTGGGTGTCGGCGTCGATGACGACCTGGTGATTCGTCGAGTACCGGTAGTTTGGCTCTATCGACCAGTAGTGACGTCGCTTGTCGATGAGTTTGGGAGGCGCCCCGTTCCATGGACGGGTGGTGTTGATGAGTTTGGGAGGCACCGGGTCTCTTGCCAGGGCGACATAGGGATGCTCCTGGTGAAAGGTGCTGGTCATGCCGCAGATGTCCAAGGTCGAGCTGTACGCGGCGATCCGGCGTGACCATCGCGGCGGCATGTCGATGCGGGAGCTTGAACGCAAGCACGGTGTGACGTGGCGGACCGTCCGTAAGGCGCTCGACTCGGCCTGGCCGGAGCCACGCAAGAAGCTGCCACCGCGGGCGACCGCTCTGGATCCGTACAAGCCGGTGATTGACGGCATCCTCCGCGGGGATCTGGATGCGCCGCGCAAGCAGCGGCATACCGTCACCCGGATCTTTCACCGCCTGGTCAAGGAACACGGTGCGGATGTCTCCTGCGGGATGGTCCGCTACTACGTCGCCGCCCGGAAACCGGAGATCCTGGCTGAGTCCGGCAAGGCACCGCTGGAGGCGTTCGTCCCGCAGACCCACCATCCTGGGCACGAGGCGGAAGTCGACTTCGGCGATGTGACGATCCGTCTCGCCGGCGAGCTGGTGACCTGCTACTTGTTCTCCTTTCGCCTGTCGTATTCGGGCAAGGCCGTCCACCGGGTATTCGCCTCCTGCGGCCAGGAAGCCTCTTTCGAGGGCCACGTTCATGCGCTGCGGACGCTGGGCGGTGTCCCGCGGAGCAAGGTCCGCTACGACAACCTCAAAGCCGCCGTCGCGCGGGTGTTGGGCCTGAGCCGGGCCAGGGTGGAGGCCGACCGGTGGATCGCCTTCAAGTCGCACTTCGGCATCGAGAGCTTCTACTGCCGTCCGGGCATCGAAGGCGCCCACGAGAAGGGCGGCGTGAGGGGCAGATCGGCTACTTCCGCCGCAACCACTTCGTCCCCGTCCCCGAGGTCTCCTCGCTGGCCGAGCTGAACGAGATGGTCGACCAGTGGGATCGGCAGGACGACGCGCGCCGCATCGGTGCCCGGCTCAAGACCGTCGCCGAGCAGTTCGCACTCGAACAGCCCTTGCTGATGCCACTGCCCGAGGAGCCGTTCGAGACGGGCCGACTGTTCACCCCGCAGGTCGACCGCTACGGCCAGATCCCGGTCCGCACCAACCGCTACTCGGTGCCGATCCGACTTATCGGCAAGCGGGTGCACGTCGTCCTACACGCTTCTCACCTTGTGGTTTACGACCAGAACGTCGAAGTGACCCGGCACGAGAGGCTCATCGCCAAGGGCGCCGTCCGCCTGGAGCTGGATCACTACCTGGAAGTCCTGGTCTGCAAGCCTGGCGCGTTTCCCGGCTCCACCGCCCTGGAACAGGACCGCTCAGCAGGCAAGTTCACCCCCGTCCACGACGCCTGGTGGGCTCAGGCTCAGAAGGTCCACGGCGAACGGGACGGCACCCGGGCTCTGATCGAGGTCCTGCTGTTGGGACGGCACCTGCCGCACGAGCACATCGTCGCCGGCCTGGCCGCAGCCCTTCGGGCCGGGGCGATGACCGCTGACGCAGTCGCCCTGGATGCCCGCGAGGCCGCCCAGGCCGAGACGGAACCCGCTCCGGCGAGCCAGCCATTGCCCGGCAAGCCGCCGGCGAACGTGACGTCCCTGCACGAGTGGAAGCTGTCCCACCTCCCGCCGGACACCAGGCCCTGCCGTCGGTGACCCCCTATGACCAGTTGCTCCGACATCATCGCGCCAGCGGCGGTAACCACCAAGAGGGAGAAGCACAGTGACCCTGCCCCGCCAGCGAGGCTTGACCGAGCAGGCCGCCGACGCCGCCATCGACACTGTTGGAAACTGCTGGAACCAAATCTGACGGCCTGGCGGGCCGAGCGAAGGGGGAAGGGCCTGGACATCGGCCGACCGCCCGAACACGATCTGCGCCGAATCATGGACGCCATCCTAGAACTGCAGGTAGATGCAGCCCTAGGAGTGGAGCTCAGAGAGAACGCGACCGCCGCACACATTACGGGGCGATCGGTCTGTATAGCAATACCAACAGTCGCAATGGCAGCCCGATGCCCCGTATGGTTGTTTAGCGCGACTGTAAGGCACACGTAACGGAATGACCGATACTCCGCACAGCAAGTCGGCCTCCCGGGCACTGCAGAAGCGGTCGACGGAGACACGAAACCGGATCATTCACGCCGCAGTAGAAATTTTCGATGAAAAGGGATATGCCGCCGCGCCAATCAGTATGATTCTGGACCGCCGCGCAGCTCACTAAAGGCGCCCTTTACCACCATTTCAAGACGAAAGATCAGATCGCCGAGGCCCTACTGGCAGTCCAGGTGCCGATGAGCAGGATCAGCCTTCAGGAGTCCAAATGGCAGGAAACGATCGATACCTCGTTCGCCTACGCCTGCCCGCTTCAGAATCGCCCGGAGGCCAGGGCGGGAGTCCAGCTGTCCATCGATGGAAGCATGCTGCCTGACCTCGATGTTTACGGAGCACGCGCCAGTGGATCGAGTTGGTGACCTACCTGATGGCGAAGGTTGATGCGATGGGTCACTTGTCTGCCGACTGGACCCCACGTTCGGCCGCCGAGCTGCTTCAGTCCACTTCTGGGAGGGCGCAGCTGACCTCTTTGCAGATCACTGGGCCTCTTCGGAGCTATTTGCACGAACGGATCGAAAGCATGAGGAAAGGTCTACTTCCCGGCATGGCAACGATGAGTGCGCGGAAAAGGGCCTGGACTATGACGCCGGCCGCTGGAATCGCATCCGCTGGGAGGGTCCGTCCGCAGGTTGAGCGCTTCCCGCCGGCAGGTGGGGAGTTTCACGGCACCGGGCGGGGACGCAGGCGTCCTGGCTCTTACGGGAACTTTCACGGGCCGCTGTGGTAAAACAGTCCGTGCTCCCGGTTTTATCTAGGGCTCAGGAAGCGCGCGCATCACATGGTGGAGGGGCATGGCAACGCGCCGCCGACTGTCCTTGCGCAGCGCAGCCTGCCCGCCGGCACGCCGCCGGGCACAAGCATGTCAGGGCCCTGCGCGTCTCGACGGCATGCAGCACCAAGCCCCGCCTTCACAGGGGCGCGCGCTCCCCACCGCATGAACGCCGCGCTCATCCGTACTCCGCACACGCATCAGGAGTGAGAAGCCGTGATCTCGAACGCAGAAGTAGCCGAAGCGGTCGACTCCGACCTCCTCGCTTCCGGGATAGATGACCTACTTTCGAACAAGACGCTGGACAGCGCGCTGACCATGAACCGTCCCATATCCCCCTACCGCATCTACTTCACAGAAATTGTGAACAAAGTCGAGTCGCAACTCGGGCCTCCCGACCTGTATGCCGGAGGAGCCGCAGGAGTCCTCGTCCGCTGGCACCATGGGCGAAATACGCTCACGGTGACACAAGAGCAGCGAGTGACGATGTCACTCCGGTCGTCTGCGTCTCTCGACGCTGCCGAGGCCACTGCCTTCCGCAGCGGTGTGGGCACGAGACCCGGCCAGGCGCCTAGCTACCTTGAGCTTCCCTACCTGTGGCGGGTTGTACGGCGCGGGTCTGCCCTGGAGCTGCCCAGTGTTTTACCTACGAGCGACTGGGATCAGCTTGAACAGTCGCTGCGGTGTTTGTTGGAGCTGTGGGTTGAACAGACCAGCCTCCTGTACGAAGCGGGCTGGTGCGACGAAGTTGCGTTCGACGTGAGCGAGCAGGTGAGCGGAGACCGTGTTCTGGGCCTGCTACAGAGCGCAGAGGAGGGGCTCGCTCTCCTTCTTCACGACGATCGGGCAACGACTGCCAGGCCTGCGCCGAACGACGTGGTGGCCCGCGGGTGGCAGAGGGTCCATCAGTTCCGAGCATGGATTGCCTCCTTCGATCCCGGCCCGGGCACAGCTGAGATCGCAGCAGGCATCATTGTCCGTGAGCTGCGCTTGCGTGGAGTTGCTACTCCGTTGAGCGTGGCTTTGACTGCTCTGAGCAGCAACGGCGAGAGTCGGTTGCAGTTGCCTGGCGTTCCGCTGAAGAGCTGACCTTTCACCGGCTGGGTCTGCGTGCGGCCATTGCAGGTGTCCCGTCCTGGCGCGCCGAGGCCTGGGGGGACAAGCTGGTGAGCGAGGTCCGATCAGCGGGAGGGCGTCGACAGCAGGAGCCGGAACAGGGGCGGCTGGTTTCTGCTGGCCGGGCCGGCCAGCAGAAACCAAGGTCTCACACACAAGCACCAGTGTGGGGTGGGAGAGTTCTGGGCATGACGTTGCCGGAGAACCTTGAGCGAGTGCTGCCTGAGATCGGACGCGACTTGTTCGACGTTCTCGTCATCAGGACGGACTTCAGCGACGACGAGGCGTGGAACGCGGTGGTTGGGGAGTTGCACCGGCCGTGGGGGCCAAGCGGTGAGTTTGCCGCAGCAGTGCAGCTGGTCGATGCGCCTGCTTGGTCAGGAGCAACGGCCGACGAGGTTCTTGCCGCCGTGGTGGATGAGGACCTGGTCGTCGTCTTCCTCGCTGACCGCGGCACCATGCAGTCGCCGGCGCGGGCGTTGCTGGCTCTGTCGACCGTCTGGGAGGACGTGAGTGGCCTCGACCCCGTCCATTACCAGGAACTCATCGAGTCGCCGGAGCCCCGTGAGTTTCGAGCCCTGCCCGCTGCGGTGCACGGCGTCCAGGTGGGCCTGGCGCTCGGCAACGAGGACTTCGCAGAGTACGCCGGGGCTGCTTCCGTAGAGCATGATCAGGTACTGCGGCCTATTTGACCGGTGCGGCGGGCTGCCGTTGTCTCGGCACATGCGAGTCGTTCGTTGGGGTATGTCGTTGTTAGGCCGACACGCTCGATCGCGGCGGGGGCGGCACGCCACGCTTGGCGCTCACGCATCCCCTTGAGCCAGCCGACGTAGACGACGTGCTCCTGGCATGTCATGCCCGGAAGGAGGGAAGCCCGGTGGGGCGGCCAGGAGTCCCTGCGCCGGTAGTCGTGCAGAGTCTTGCCGTTCGTGGGCCACAGCTCACCGAAGCGAACCGTGCCCTCCTGCGGGGCGTTCGCGCTCGCTGCGAGCGCGAACAGGGTGCTCTTGCCGGCCCCGTTCGGGCCCAGGAGCACGGGGTTGCCCGGCGAGAGACTCAGATCGAATCTGTCGATGACAGGGCGCGTCCTGCGGCTGTAGCGGAACCTGCAGGACTGGTAGTGCAGCGGCATGAAGACAACCTCATCGACAGAACATGTTTCTCCGTCCCACTCCGCATGCGGAGTGGGACGGAGGACAGTGTGATCAGTAGGTGACAGTCAGCGTGCGAACCGACACGTTCCGCCGCCACCATCATTGACGACGAAGTAGTAGTCCCCGGCTCCGTGGTCGGACCAATTCCCCGTCGAAGTCGACGATCTGCCGCCGAAGCACTTCGTGAACGCCGCCCGGGTGTAAGCCAGTGTCCAGCAGGTTGTTCACCCCTTGTACAGCGTGACGTTCACAACGGTGTTGGCACCCGAGCATCCGGTGAACGTGAACTTGGTGCCCGTGAACGAGCTCGGCGCGTACCACTGGCGTGATTCGTACCCCGCCGCAACACCGGCAAGTATTGAGCCGGAACTGTTGGGTTTCCTACTGGATCGTGTAGCGGACGTGGCGGGCCGCAAAGTAACCGCAGACGACGTGGGGTTGCTTCTGGCGTCGCCGCAGGAAGCGGCGGGTCTCGCGGGCGAGGTCGTCGGCTGATGCGGTGCGGGCGGCGTGGATGTGGCGTTTCAGGTCGGCGTTGAGCAGTTCGTCGGGGTTGAGTTCGGGGCTGTAGCTGGGCATCAGGTGCAGTTCGACGCGATCGGCGTTCTCGGCGAGCCAGGCCCGCACCGCCTTGCTGCGGTGAACCGGGTGCCGGTCGGCGATCACCTTCCGCCCGGCCTGGCGGGCAAGGCGGTCGAGGAAAGCGCAGAACACCTTCGCGGTGAACTTGCCGGGAAAGACAGTGCACCATAGCGCGCCACGAGAGGCGACGGCGGACATGATGTTGACCTTGAAGCTCGCCCGTTCACGCGCACCAGCGGGGTCTGCCCGGCGGGTGCCCACGAGCGCCCCGGCGGTGCGGTGTCCGAACGCAGGCCGCACTGATCGGCCCAGACCAGTTCGGCCTTCTCCTCACTCGCCCGGGCCCGGATCGCCGGATACTCCTCCTGAAGCCACCGGCTGACCTCGTCGTCCTTCTGCCGGTAGGAGCGGCGTGCGGGCCGCTGCGGGGTGAAGCCGTGCCGGCGCAGCCACTTGCCCACACCCCGCTCGGTCATCGACACCCCGCACACCAGACGGATGAGGGTCCGCACCGAAGCACGGGTCCACATCACCCCACTCTGCCCGAGATCGGCCGGGGTGTAATCCCGCATCGCCTGCAGGGGACCGCTCCACGGGCGGACTCGTCGATCAACTCGCCCTTGCCCGCCTGCGGTTCACGCACTGCCGCGAGCAGCGCCTGCCTCCCGCCGGCGCGGCTGGCACGCCACCACGTGCGCGCCGACCGCTCGGAGACACCGAACATCTCGGCCGCCTGGCCGTACGTCCGCCCCGCGCTGAACAGCACCACGCCTGCCCGACGGCCCGACGTGCGCAGCGCCTGTGTGATCGAAGTTCTCATTCCCCCAGGGAATTGGTGAAACTCCTTCTTACTGTGTTCAGTGCTTCTGGCCGTGTAACGATGCTTCACAATGCGGGTGCATCGCGGGAACCAGCGGATCCCGCGATGCGCCGGAGAGTGGAAGTGCCACCCAAGGCGACCGCAATGCCACGCTGGGGTGCCATGCGGCACACAGAGGAGTGCCCCTTCGATCGGACTACCGAGAGGTGCCGAGGCTCCGCCTATCCACACTGACATGTGGGAGAGGGCTGGGTTACCACTTCCATCGCCCCCTACCTACACAACGCGTAAGGAGAAGTGAGACGAAGAGAGTATCCATGCCGCCTACATACATCCCACCCCTGAAACGCCCAACACGGACAGAATCGCCGGCGCGCACGGCTCCCGGAGGCGGGCGCAGACCTCACGACCCATTGCGGGGCAGTCGGTCGGTATAGCAATACGGACGGGCGCGGCAGTGCTCTAACATATATCTTTTGCCCGATACACCCCATTAGAGAGTGCACACGATAAAATGACCGATAACAGCTACAAAGCACCCGCCCCGCGGGCACTGCAGAAGCGGTCAGTGGAGACACGAAGTCGAATCATTCACGCCGCAGCGGAGATTTTCGATGAAAAGGGATATGCCGCCGCATCGATCAGCATGATCCTGGACCGGGCACAACTCACCAAAGGTGCCCTTTATCACCATTTCAATACAAAAGAGCAGATTGCGGAGGCCTTGCTGGGAGTCCAGGTACCGATGAGCAGGATCAAGCCTCAAGAGTCAAAGTGGCAGGAGTCGATCGATACCTCGTTCATCTACGCCCGCCTCTTGCAGACCCACCCAGAGGCCAGGGCGGGTGTCCGGCTGTCCATCGATGGAGGCGTGCCATCTGACCTGGATGTTTATGGTCCTACTCGGCAGTGGATCGAGCTGGCGACCTACCTGATGACGCAGGTTGCAGAGATGGGTCACTTGTCTGCTGACTGGACACCGCGCTCTGCCGCCGAGCTGATTCAGTCCAGTTTCGTGGGGGCTCAAATGACATCCTTGCAGATCACGGGGCCGCATCGGAGCGACCTGGGCGAACGCATCGAAAGTATGTGGAAGGCCCTGCTTCCCGGCATGGCGACTATGAAGGCGCTGAAAGGGGGCCTGGATTACGAAGCGGACCGCTGGGATCGCATCCCTTGGGAGGAACCATCTGCTGGCTGATGTGCTCGCGCGAGCTGCTGAGGCTAAGGGGTGTCCCGTAAGTGATCTCTGCGTGGGCTCGGGCATGGTGGGCTGCTGTGCGGTGGGTGGTCTATCCGGCGAAGGCGAGGTTGTGCATGCGGGCGATTCCGAGCAGGCGTGGTGGACGCCATCATCTTTGAGGCAGCAGTCGCGGAGGATCTTCCAGGTCTTCATGCGGGCGAAGGCGTGGTCGACGCGGGCGCGGACCTGCTTGTGGGACTTGTTGTGGGCCTGCTTCCAGCCGGACAGCTCCTCGCCCTTGCGGCGCCGGTGGGGCATGACGGGTCCGGTGCCCGGACAGCCGCCGTCGGCGACGGTCATGGGCGTGCCGACGGCGTCCTTCGCACCGGACTCTTCTCATGCCTTGCAGTCGTTGCGGTTGCCGGGCAGAGGCTTGCCGACCACGACGACGAGGCGGGTTTCAGCGCTGATGACGACCTGGTGGTTGGTGGAATAGCGGCCGTTCTTCGACTGCTCGGCGACGGCGTGGTCGCGGGTGGGCACCAGGGTGCCGTCCACCATCAGCACGGTGTCCTTCGCGAACCTTTGCGACGCCGGAGGGCGAGCGTCGGCCCGAGGTGATCGGTGATCCGGTCCGCCGCCGACTTCCGCAGCACCGTCACCAGCTTCCCGAACTGCCGCGGGTTCAGCCCGCTGAACGGAGTTATCCAGGACGGCTCCGACGCCGTGATCACACCAGCCACAGCGAGACCGTCTCATCTTGATCACCTGCGGATCCCGCCAGCTTCGGGCGGGACGTATCTCGTTCGTCCGGACGGACCCGGCGTGAGATCCTCACGCCCGTGGGTACTGAAACCGAGGTGGGAGGGCTGCTGCACCAGCGCGGCTGGCGGACGGCACTCACCGTCGCTGAAAGGGTGAACGCGTGGGCCGCGCTGGTGCGCTCCATCGAGCGCGGCTACAGCAACGACATCTACGAGTACACCAACGACCTGTACTGCCGAAACTGGCTGCGCGAGGCGTGGCTCCTGCTGGACGAACACATCGTCCAGCTCTGGACCCCGAAGTTCAAAGCCCTGGACGACCGGTACAAGGCCGCGACCGTCGACGACGACGGCCAAGCACTTGACCAGTTCCACAAGCTGCCCGGACCCGACCTGTGGTGGTGGCGGCGGCACCCCCGCATCCTCACCAAAGACCTCGGGCGTTTACTTCGATCGGCCGGCGCCATCGGCACCGACCCGGACGCAGCGTGACCCTCAGCCTCCTGGGATTACGGTTCAGCCTTAGGCAGGTTTCGGGGGCGACGCAGGTGCTCTAGCTCGTACACACGGAACCTGCACGACCCGCTAGGTCAAACAGTACGCACTCCCCGTTTAAAGTAGGACCCGGGAACGTCAGCCTCGTGTGGAAGGCGGGATATGGCAGATCCAGTGACGACACCGTGCCCATCCGCCCTGCCCGTGACCGTTCCGCAGGCTGCGGTAGGCACGGGGCTACAGGTCTCTGCCCGTCTGTGCCATTGGGGCATCCAGCCTCGCCCTCGTCACGCTTCGTCCGTCTCAGTGGCGCCATCATGGATGCGCTCCCCGCTGCATGCGCCCCTTACTCGATGCGTTGCCTCCGACGCCCGCCCCCAGAAGTGAGAACCTGTGATCTCGAACGCAGACGCAACCGACGCGGTCAGCGCAGACCTCCTGGCTTCTGGGGTCGACGCCCTGCTTGCGGGTGAGGAGCTGGATGATGGGCCGGCCAGGAGCCTGCTTGTCTCCCCCGTTCGCACCCGTTTCATAGAAATAGTGAGTCAAGTTGTGTCGCGAGTCGGAGTTCCTGACTTGTATGCCGGAGGAGCGGCAGGAGTCCTTGTCCGCTGGCACTATGGGCCCAACGCGCTCACGCTGGCCCAGGATCGGGGTGTGACGATGTCACTCCAGCGGTCTGCAACCCTGGACGCCGCAGAAGCAGCAGCCTTCCAAGGCGGAGTGGGCGCTGGCCCCGGCCAGGTGCTCAACTACTGTGAGCTGCCATACCTGTGGCAAGTCCAGCGGGGCTCTGCGCGGGAGCATCCCGGTGTCCCGCCTACGAGTGACTGGAAGCAGCTCGAACAGGCGCTGCAGAGCTTGCTGGAGCTTTGGGTGGACCAGACCAGTCTCCTCTACGAGGCCGGATGGTGTGACGAAGTTGCGTTTGACGTTACGGAGCATGCGAGTGGGGACCGGGTCTTGGGGCTGCTACAGAGCGCAGACGACGGTCTCACTCTCTTTCTTCACGACGACAGGACAGCCGTCGACCAACCTGATCCGGATGACATGATGGCCCGCGGTTGGCAGCAGAGGGTTCAGCTGTTTCGGGCATGGGTTGCTTCTTTCGCTCCCGGCCCAGACGCAGCTGTTGCCGCGGCAGGGATTGTCGTCCGTGAGCTGCGCCTACGGGGAGCCGATACTCCGTTGAGCGTCTCTTTGACCGCCCTCAGTAGCACTGGCGGGAACCGGTTGCGTTTGCCTGGCATACCGCTGAAGAGTTGACTCCCCACAGCGCTCGCCATACATCCGATGGCCACCACAGAAATCCGAGCGGGGCAGGTCAAGGTCACAGGGATGGACAAGACCGGTCAGACCGTTGGGCGCGACAACAGGAGCAGGAACAGGGTGCGAGCGGCTTCGGGTGGCCGGGCCGTCAGCCGAAGCGAGGGGGCTCACACGGAAGCACCGATGCGTGAAGTCCCACTCGCTCTTTGCTGTTCGTGACGTAGACAACCGGCCTCGGCGCCAACTCGTTCACGGGGTAGAGCGTGGTCAGCCCCGAAGCTCGGCACCACCCACAGGCCAGGTTCGGAGCCGATCGCAGGGACCCAATAGCGGGAGACGCGGCCACGCCCTCTCCCTGCATACGCCACGGCGCATGAACGGCTGGTGGGTATGTAGGCACTGGGGTCCGGAAGCCTCCCGATTGCCGTGGTGCGTCGCCGCCTGCCGGGGCAAGCGATCCGAGTGACGCGGTCTTAGCTCGATGCTGTGGTGTCAGGACGCGGCGGCAGCTGCCCGGTTCTGCTCCAGGAGGCGTTCAGCTCGGTGGGGGGAGGTATCCAGGCGGGACAGCACACCGGGCACTGCAATGTTGGGGAGGACCATCTCAAAGAGGGCCGCGATCTCGCGAACGAGGTCCAGCGGCTCAGCCATCGACTCCCGTACTACCTGGACCCCTGTCCAAGCCCCTACCAGCAGACGTGATGCGGCAACCGGGTCCACGTTCGGAAGCAACTCGCCGCGCGCTTTGCCTTCGGTGAGGAGATCGGCTCCATAGGCGATCCAGTCCGGCCAACGAGTGCCGAAGAGGCTGCGCGCCCGCATGTCGACCGACAGCCGGATAGAGGCGCTGAGCAGGGGTTCTCTGGGGAGCCGGTAAGCCAGGAGGAGTGCCGTGTCCACCCATTCCTGCAGCTTGAAGGTTTGGGGGGTGACCCCGTCCGAGGTCACCGCCTCCTCAAGGACCCCCCTTGCCAGCTCTTCCTTCGACGTGAAGTGGAAGTAGAGCGCACCCCGCGTGAGGCCGGCCCGCTCGAGGATCGCGGAAATCGTGGCGGCGTCGTAACCGTGCTCGTCGAAGACCTCGGCGGCCGACTCCAGGAATATCCGGCGGGTGCGGATCGCCCGTTGCTGCTGTACCAACTCGCGCTCCTCTTGACCTGGCCTGACGGCCGTTCTAAAAAGATCTTTCGCGCTACCGTATCAGCGCGCTACTGCCCATTTTGAGTCATGTCCGGGGGAACTGTGCCCGAAGTACCCGATGTCTCGCAGGCTCCGTACGTTAAGGCGGGAGGTGTAGGAGGCGTACCCAACGAGTACGTCCACCTCAGGCGCACCGACGCGGTTCTGATCACCGGGTGGGACCGCCTGGGCGATGGCGAGTTCTTGCTCACCGCACGCTGGCCCGCTCCTCCGGAAGGCCTGCCGTACGACCCCCGGGTACTCGTGCAGACCATCCGGCAGAGTGGTCTCGCCATAGCGCACGCGGAGTATGGGGTTCCGCTCTCCTATCAGACTCTGCTCAACTCCTTCGACTTCACCGTCGCACCGGGTCTCCAGGTTCCCAGCTCCACCGAATCCTGCCCACTGACCGTGAAGGTCGCGCTCACGAAGCAGAGAAGACGCGGCAGAGCTGGAAGCTCCCTCGGTCTGGACATCCGCATACTGCGCGACGACGCGATGGTGGCCAGGGCGGACTGCCAGTTCGGCTGGATATCCCCAGTCGCCTATCGCCGGCTGCGCGGCGATCGCCTCACGGCCGAGTGGGCAACATGGTCGTTGCCCGAACCGATCGCTCCCCGCACGGTCGGCCGGGCAACGGATGCTGATGTGGTGCTGGCCCCTGGAGGCCGTCCCCACCAATGGCAGTTGCGCAACGACGCGGACAACGTCCTGCTGTTCGACCACCCCGTTGACCATGTCCCTGGACTCGTCCTGATGGAAGCCGCCTATCAAGCGGCGCACGCGACCCTGTACCCAGCTTCCCTTGAGGCAACCACGGTCACCACCAGCTTCGATCGGTATACCGAATTCGACCGGCCCTGCTGGATAGAGGCGGAAGTAGTGCCCTCCACCACCTGTGGCGAGATCTCGGTACTGATCACAGGGATGCAGGACGGCAACATGGTCTTCCGCGGCCGGCTGAGCGGACAGCGCGCCTTAAAGTCCACATCTCTATAACCCCACCGGGGCCCCACCGGCAGGGAGGCCG
Organism: Streptomyces sp. NPDC104381; assembly: GCF_055583745.1. Taxonomy (NCBI): domain Bacteria; kingdom Bacillati; phylum Actinomycetota; class Actinomycetes; order Kitasatosporales; family Streptomycetaceae; genus Streptomyces; species Streptomyces sp. NPDC104381. The sequence continues at coordinate 676,886 of NZ_JBVJNK010000005.1, read as the reverse complement.
CGCTGCTCTGGCCGGGACCCGGGGTCTGGTGCCTCCCTGGCGGCCTTAGAGGCCATCTCATTTGGGCGACTCGGTAATCTGTGAGTCGCGGTGGGGATCGTTGAGCGGCTGGTGCCGGACGAGTTGTGGGAGTTGTTCCAGCGGGTGGTGCCGGAGGCGCCGTCGCGGCCGCAGGGTGGTGGTCGGCGCCGGCACGGTGACCGGGCAGTGCTGGCTGCGATCGTCTTCGGGGCCACGTCGGGTTGTACCTGGCAGCAGCTGCCTTGGGCGTCGTTCGGCCCGTCCGGAGCGAACGTCCACCGGCGGTTCTCGGAGTGGTCGAAGGCCAGGGTGTGGGCCAAGCTCCACCGCCTGGTCCTCGATGAACTCGGTGCCCGCGGAGAGCTGGACTGGTCGCGGTGCGCGATCGACTCGGTGAACATGCGGGCCCTGAAAAGGGGGACCTGACGGGTCCGAATCCTGTCGACCGGGGCAAGTACGACTCGAAGATCCACCTGATCACGGAACGATCAGGCCTGCCCATATCCGTCGGCATTTCCGGGGCCAACCTGCACGACAGCCAGGCACTGATCCCGCTCGTGAAGGCCATCCCTCCAATCCGCTCGCGCCGCGGCCGCCGACGGCGCAAGCCCGGTAAACTCCACGCCGACAAGGGCTACGACTACGCCCACCTGCGGCGATGGTTACGCCAGCGCGGCATCACCCACCGCATCGCCCGCAAGGGAGTGGAGTCCTCCCAACGGCTGGGCCGCCACCGCTGGACCGTGGAACGCACCATGTCCTGGCTCGCCGACTGCCGCCGCCTCCACCGCCGCTACGAACGCAAGGCCGACCACTTCCTCGCCTTCACCAGCATCGCCTGCACCCTCATCTGCTTCCGCAGATTCACCAGATGAGCGAGCCCAGGCAACTTCAGAGCCTGTGCAAGCCTGCGCCCCACAGAGCAGAGTCTTGCATGGCCTGGGACCTGCCATCTGCGCTCAACATCCTGTAAAGGAACTGCGTCGTGCCGCAGTCGAAGCGGGTCCAGGTGTCGTCGCCGTGGCTGAAGAGAACCACTGGCCAGTCCTCCGGTGCGCCTTGGGCAAGCCAGCAGTACAGGTCACCACTACCATCCGCTCCCCAGGCCACCAGGTCTCCGACTGCTGCATCGATGTCGTTGGGTTTGGTGTCCATCCACGTAGCTCGAGCGTCTGCGGTGATGAACCCCATGCCGCCTTTCGGGGCTCCTGGTTCGTCACAGGTGTCCGGAGTGACGGTCGAAGGCACCAACACACTGAGATCCAGATCCGACAGGCCATCCCCGTATTGCGCGAGGAACGCCTTGAAGTCTGGCGGGAACACGAGTCTCCAGGCCGTTTGCACAGCCTCCCAGTGCACCATTGCCCCTGCTCCGGCCGGGGGCGGCAACAAGCGGATCAGGCCAGCGAGGCCATCACTGTCAATCATGTCCCTGCTCCGTCCCTTCGCGGGTCGCCTTGCAGCGATGCCGTATGAGTCGAACCCGGAGGACACCCTAACTGGGCCAAATGAGATGGCCTCTAAGACTGCGTCATGTGTTCACCCGACCGTTCTTTTCGCGGATCATTCGAACTCATCTCCATCAACGACCCCAGCTTCCGGCTCAAGAACCGCCTCAAGGTGGTCGAGCGAGACTACGACGCGGGCTGATGGCCCACGTCACTTCCGGCGGCTGAGCCTTTGGTCAGTTGGTGATCACCCGCTGAAAGATCTCGGGGAACTCGCCGTTCTCAATAAGTCCGGCAATTATGTCGGTCATGCTGTCGATGCCGGGATCCCTGACGATCAGGCCGTCCGAGACCCAGAAGTACCGGCCCCCGAGAGCCTCGTCGGTACCTGCCCAGAATTTCATCAAACGCTCGACTTCCGCGACGGTGAACACGGTCGCGGTCCAACGAGATCCGTCCTTCAGAGTCACGAAGACATCGACATTGCAGACGTCGTCCAAGTTCTCGCCGTCGCTGGGCAGGAACGACGCCTGGAAGTCCTCCATGCGGACCCGATACCAGGGCTCGTCCCACCCTCGCTCGATCGGTTCAGACGATGTGCTGTGGCTCATCGCGCGAGTGTCCCTGGGTGGGGCTTCGATCTCAACCTAGATCCCCTGCCGTGCTGCTGCTGCGCGCGCGGTGAGAGCTGGGGATGTTCCTCCGTACACAGCTGGGAGAATGTCCGTACGCCGACGAAGTCCAGCGTGTGGAGCAGCGGCTGACCGAAGCCTCCGGTCCGTCGAGCTCAGCAGCGGCGAGGCTCTGAGCGGCTTCGAGGCATCAGGCGCGGAGCAGGTCGGTCGAGACAGTCCAGAGGCGCTTGGCGATGGCGGGATCGAGCGCCCATTCCTTGACACCGTGCGGGTGCTGCGCGAGATCTGCGCCGTTCGGCACGGTGTAGGCCTCCTGTGCGTCGTCCAGGTAGTGGCCTCCGGAGCAAGCGAACTCGGGGGCGACGGCCGCGACGATGCTGGTGGCGGCCCCCTGCTCAACCGTCTTGTAGGTGAACACTCCAGCGGCCTCGGCTGCGGCGAGCGACTCCTTCTGTTCTGTGGTGAAGTTCCGCTGCAGTCCTGTCGCGATACCGCCGGGGTTCACCGCGTTGGCCACGATCCCGTCGGACGCCCAGGCACGGGTCGCCTCAACAGCGAAGAGAGAGTTCGCCGTCTTCGACTGGGCGTAGGCGATCTGCGGGTCGTAGCTGCGACGCTCGAAGTGGAGGTCGTCGAAGTCGATGCCGGAACGCATGTGCGCCGTCGAACTGACCGAGACGATCCGTGCTCCGCCGCGGTCAGCCGCTCCCAGAGCCAGGGCGTGATGAAGGCCGGTGGCCAGGGCGAAGTGGCCAAGATGGTTCGTCGCGAATTGCAGCTCCCAGCCCTCCTGCGTCCGTTCGAGACCACCGGTGACCACGCCGGCGTTGTTGATCAGCAGGTGGAGCGGGCCGCGCCATACGTCGACGAATCGTGTGACGGAGGTCCTGTCGGCAAGGTCGAGCTGGACGACTCGGGGATGGATCCCTTCGGTCGACTTCTCGATCATCTCAGCGACGGCGTCACCCACAGCCGTGTTCCGGACAGCGAGCGTCACTTCCGCCCCGGCAGCGGCCAACACACGAGCCGTCTCGATCCCGAGTCCGGAAGAAGCTCCCGTAACGATCGCGCGTACGCCTGCTAGGTCGACGCCTCGCAGCACTTCGTCCGCGGTGCTGGAGGCGGTGAAGGGCGTGGAGATGAGCGCGCGAGACATGGAACCGACTATACGCACCAGACATGATTTGTATAGTTCGATTCTGGCTCGTACGCTCGCTGTATGAGCAGTCCAGATGCCGGCCACCCGCCGTCGACAGTCGCCGACAAAGTCGTCGACACTGATCGCCGTACCCTGGTTCTAGCATCCGCCATGGTCACGTTCGCGCGCTTCGGTTACCGGAAGACCTCGATGGAGGAAGTGGCGCGGGCGGCGGGCATCTCCCGGCCCGGGCTCTACTTTCTCTTCTCCTCGAAGGAGGCCCTGTTCCGGGCCGCGGTAACTCAGGCCCTGGAGCGGGACATCAGAGCGGTCCAACACGTCCTGGCCGAGACCGACCGCCCCCTTCCAGAGCGCCTCGTCGAAGCGTTCGACCAGTGGGCGGGCCGCTACATCGGCCCGCTGACGCGCGACGTCGCGACGGTCATCGAGGACAACCCCGATCTCCTCGGAGAGATCGTCGCAACCATGCCGCGACGGTTCGAGGAATTGGTCACGGACGCAATCACCATCCAGTCAGGACCTGACACAGCACCCCTCGTCGCGCAGACGATGATCAGCGCATCGATCGGCCTCAAGCATCAAACCGCATCTAGGGAGTTCTACCTCGACCGGCTGCGAGTCGCCATCGATCTCCTGGTGCTCCGAGAACTCCCAACGAAATGATCCCCGAGGTGGTTCGATCACTCCGGGAGGGCTGATCCGGGGATGCTGGTTGCTCGGCCGAAGCCGTGGGAAGTTGACGACGAGCTGTGGGTAGCGATCAAGCTGCTGTTGCCCGAGATTGAGCGTCGGACCCCGGCATCCGGGGCGCAAGCGGCAAACGAACGGAGCTGGTGTTCCTGGGCGTCCTGCTTACCGGTGTCTCCTGGGAACACCTGCCGCAGGAACTCGGCTTCGGCTCGGGCATGACCTGCCGGCGCCGCCTGGCCGAGGGGACCGAGGCCGGCGTGTGGCCTCAGCTGCAGCGGCTGGATCCTGATCTCAGGGCTGTGGTCGTCGTCTCCGTGCTCCCCCGTGCGGTGGAGGCGGATCATCATGCAGGGTGACGTGCCGGGCCAGACCGTGCGGGAGATTCGCATCATGACGACGACGGATCCCGCCCCGCCCGCATCCCGCGTGCTGCCGCCCCCGCCGCCCCCGCGCTGGGCCGTACGTGCCGGCCGTGTCGCGGCCTGGTCGACTGTCCCGTCCGGGGTGTGGCGCGTCGCGCTCGTGGTGGGGGCGGCGGTCGGGGTGATGGAGCAAGAAGAATTCCTCGCCGCCTTCCCGCACAACTCCCCTCTGCTCGGCCTGGCTTACGTACTGCTGATCGGTGCGGTCGCGGAAGCCGCCTCGTATCTCACGCTGGGCCTGGTACGGCCTCGGGGGAAAGTGGTGCCGCGCTGGATTCCGTATTTCGGAGGCCGCCCGGTCGACCGCCGGATCGCGGTCCTCGTCGCCTCGTTGGGAGCTTTCGCGGTCACCTGCTTGTGGTGGCTCTTCTCACTCGGAGGACTACTGACCTCCCCCGGTCCGGATCCCGGCATCTCCGCCGGCGAAGTCCTCTTCGCCGCGGCCTACGCTCCACTCCTGCTGTGGGGACCGCTCCTGGCAGCGGTGACCTGGTCCTACCACCGACGGCACAAGGCTCGTACGTGATGGTGATCGAATGCAGGGATGTAACTCAAAGGGGCGGCAGCGCATGGCCAACGTGGTGAATCTGATCTGCTATCCCGTCAAGGGATGCGCGGGCACATCGATGAGCGATGCGCTCCTGACGCCGGCGGGTCTCGCGCACGACCGCAGCTTCATGGTCATCAGCGGGGACGGGATCTTCCGCACGCAGCGCCGGCATCCTCGCCTCGCACTGATCCGGCCGGCCGTCAGCGCCGACGGCGCCCGGCTCACACTCGAGTCGGGCGACGACACGGCCCGTTACGGCACGGTGAGCCTCGATGTGACGACGTCCGCGCCACGCCGTGACGTCGATCTGTTCGGGACCGCCTTTCAGGGGATCGACCAGGGTGACGACGCCGCCGCCTGGCTCTCGGGCGTCCTCGGCACCTCCAGCCGTCTGGTCCGTGTGCCGCCGGAACATGATCGGATCGCCGATGGCCTGACCCCTGGACCGTCCGGCTATGCCGACAGCAGTGCCGTACACCTGCTGTCCCGTGCCTCCCTCGACCTCCTCAACCGGCGGATGGCCGAGCGAGGCGCCCCACCCCTGTCGATGAACCGCTTCCGGCCGAACATCGTCGTCGACGGCCACGAAGGCAGCGGCGACTGGGCCGGCGTGCCGCACGCCGAGGACCGCCTACGTCGCCTCACCATCGGTGGTGCCGAGTTGGGCTACGCCAAACTCGCGGTGCGATGTGCCGTCACTCTGGTTGCGCAGGAAGTCGGAGCGCGGCAGGGAGTGGAGCCCTTGCGTACGCTCGCCGGTTACCGGCGGGCGGCGAGCGGGGGCGTCGTGTTCGGCGCGAAGTACTCGGTGATGACGCCGGGGACGGTGTCGGTCGGTGACGAGGTGGCCGTCGAGGAGTGGGACGACGCCGAACTGTGAGGGTAGTTGGTGCGATGGCATCAGGCACCGCCAACAGGTCGGACCACTGCCGCTGGTTCGTCTTACCCGCCTACCTGTCTGCCTGCCTGGTTTCGTCCCGCAGACGGACCCGGGGCTCCGCAGGGCCGGGTCCTTGTTGGGCCGCATGGTCATCGCGGCTCCGTCCCTCCTGTACGAAGCATTCCGGCGGGGTCGAGCTGACCATGGCCGTATGCGCGCCCCCGTGCCTTCGGAACATCAGGACGGGCGCTGTTCCCGCAGGTCCTTCGCCTTGACGCCGACCAGCAGCAGGACGACTGCGAGCAGCACGATTCCGGCGCTGATCTGCAGACCGAGTGACAGGCTGCCGGTGCGTTCCTGGATGAACCCGAGCAGGGACGGTGAAGCGGCTGCCGCGAAGGATCCCATCGAGGTGACGAGGGCGATCCCGGTGGCTGCCGCGCGTTCACCGAGGTAGATGGAGGGGATGGAGTAGAAGACGGTGAGGCCGGAGTAGTGAGCGGCGGCCAGGACCGCGAGAAGGACCACGACGAGGACGACGTCGTCGCCGGCCACCGAGATCGCCACCATGGCGAGCGCGGCGACGGTCCAGCTGAGGGCCGCGTGCCAGCGGCGTTCGAGGGTGCGGTCGGAGTGCCGTCCGACGACCAGCATCACGACGATGCCGAGCAGGGGTGGCAGGGCGGAGAAGAGCCCCAGGTCGAGGACGTCACCGACGCCCGCGTCGGCGATGATTCGCGGTGTCCAGAACGAGACGGCGTTGGCGAGCGTGTAGGCGCCGCAGGCACAGAGGCCGATGATCCACACTTTGGGGTCCCGCAGCGCGAGCAGCAGCCCTCCGTGGCCCTTTCCGGTCGTCGGCTCGTCCTTCTTGCGCTGCTGGTCCGCGTCGAGGTCCGCCCGTACGGCTGACCGTTGGGCGGGAGTCAGCCAGCGTGCCTGTTCCGGGTCGTCGACGAGCCAGAACAGGACGGCGCCGGCCAGCAGGATGGGTGGGATTCCCTCGATGATGAACAGCCACTGCCAGTCGGCGATGCCTGTGCCGCCGTCGAAGGCCTTCATGATGCTGCCCGACATGAGTGAGCCGAGGACACCGGATATGGGGACGCCGGCGAAGAACACGGCGGTCATGCGCGTACGTCGCGCGGAGGGGAACCAGCGCGAGAGGAAGTACAGGGCTCCGGGGAAGAAGCCGGCCTCGGCGACGCCGAGGAGGAACCTGGCTGTGTAGAAGGTGATCTCGTTGTGGACGAGTGAGGTGCCGACGGTGACGACGCCCCAGGACACCATGATGCGGACAAGCGTCCTACGGGCGCCGAGGCGGGCCAGCAGGGCGCTGCTGGGGACCTCGAAGAGGATGAAGCCGACGAAGAACAGGGTGACGCCCAAGCCGTAGACGGCGGAGCCGAAACCGAGGTCGCGTTCAAGTCCCTGTTGGGCTATTCCGATGTTGGTGCGGTCCACGAAGCTGACGATGTAGCAGATGACCAGGAGCGGCATGACGCGCCAGGCGATGGTGCGGTAGGTCGCGGTGCGGTCGACTCCGGAGGTGTCGACTGCGTGCTGCGGTTGGATGGAGGTCGAGGGGTCGGCCACGACGTACGACTCCTTTGTCGAGGTATGTCGCCGAGAGCGGCGGGCAGGGCGAGTTTCCGCCGCCCGAGTTGATAAAGTCAACACCTCGACGGAGATAGCATGCCCCCATGGTGAAACGTGACGACGGCCAAGACCTTGCGCCGATCTCCGAGCTGCTGTCCTACCGGCTCACGCGGACCTCGTCGGCCCTGTCACGCAGCGCGGCACTCCGATACCGTCGCGAGTTCGACGTGAGCCTCGGCGAGTGGCGGTCCCTCGCGCTCATCGCGGCCGATCCGACGCTGACGCTCAACCGGCTGGCCCGACGGGCCGGCCTGGACAAGGCCCAGATGAGCCGTGTCGTGCGGGGCCTCGTGGAACGCGGCCTGGTGACTCGCACCGAGAGCACGGGCCGCAGTCGCCAGCTGGCCCTGACCGACTCCGGGATCGAGGTGTACCGGGGACTCATCCGTGCCGCGAACGAACGGGACGCGGCCTTCGCCGCGGCCCTCTCCGAGGACGAGGCCCTCGCCCTGGGCCGCGCCCTGGAGAAGCTGGCCGAGCTGGCGCTGTCCCTGGAGCGACAGGAACGGGAGCACCTCGACGACAACTGACTGTTGACTTTATCAACAGCGGGCGGGTAAGTGTTGTCGAGTCATCCCAAGGAGGTGGCTCGATGACCGACACGGTCACCGTCTGCGAATGCTTTGCCCGGGACGGGCTGCAGCACGAACCCACGTTCGTGCCTACCGCTACCAAGATCGATCTGCTGGAGACCTTTGCCTCTGCTGGCTTCCGCCGCATCGAGGCGACCAGTTACAGCCATCCGAAGTGGGTGCCCGCCTTCGCCGATGCCAGTGAGGTGCTGGGCGGTGTCACCCGCAGACCCGGGGTGGCGTTCAAGGCGACGTGCCCCAACCCACGCGCTGTCGAGCGGGCCCTGGCGGACCTCGACCGCGGTGTGGGGGCCGAGGAGCTGAGCCTGCTGGTGTCGGCCAGTGAGAGCCACACGGAGAAGAACCTGCGCACCACCCGGGCTCGACAGTGGCAGCGCGTCGAGGAGATGGTCGCCTCGGCGAACGGCCGGTTCCGGCTGGTGGGCGTGGTGTCCGTGGCCTTCGGCTGTCCCTTCGAGGGGCACGTCGACCCGGGACGCGTCGCCGAGGACGTCGCCCGGTTCGTCGACCTGGGCGCGGACGCCGTCACGCTAGGAGACACCACGGGCGTCGCCACTCCCCCGACCGTCACCGCCCTCTTCAGGCGTCTGGAGCGGGCGCACCCCGGCCTCGCGCTCATCTCGCACTTCCACAACACGCGTGGGACAGCTGTCGCGAACGCGGTAGCCGCTCTGGAGGCCGGCTGCCGCCACTTCGACAGTGCCATCGGAGGTGTCGGTGGCCACCCTTCGAAGATCGGCTACGGGGCGGGCCTGACCGGAAACGTCTGCACCGAGGACCTGGTGAGCCTGTTCGGCGCGATGGGGGTGGAGACCGGCATCGACCTGGACGCGCTCGCCTCCGCCTCCCGGGCCTGCGAGGAGGCTCTGGGCCGTCCGTTGCACAGCATGGTGGCCCGCGCCGGATTCCACCGCTCCGCCGCCGTCGTACGCCCCCTCCCCCACCGTTCGAGCGAGGAGAACCTTCCGTGACCGTCACGACCAGTGGGCAGCCGGCCGATGCGGGCGCCACCGCCACCGACGTACTGCTCGTCGAGGACCGCGGCCCCGTCCGCGTCCTCACGCTCCACCGCCCCGACAGACTGAACGCCCTGGACACGGCCCTCACCCGGGCGCTGAGCACCGCGCTGACCGCGGCCGAGGACGACGGCGGGGTGCGTGCGGTCGTCCTCACCGGCGCCGGCCGCGCCTTCTGCTCGGGCGCCGACCTGTCGGAGTTCTCAGCTCTCACCCCCGACCAGCCGGACGCCGTGCTGGAGCGGGCGGCGCTCACCGCACGTGTACAGACCCAGATGCAGCAGATGGGCACGCCCGTCGTCTCCGCCGTGCGGGGCGCCGCCGTGGGCGGAGGCGCCGGTCTCGCCGTCGGAGCCGATATGACGGTCGTGGCCACGGACCTGAAGTTCGGCTATCCCGAGCTGCGGCACTCCATCGTTCCGGCTCTGGTGGTGACCGGGCTCCAGCGGCACCTGAACCGCAAACTCGCTTTCGAGCTGATCAGCACGGGACGGCTGCTGACCGCCGCCGAGGCTCTGGAACACGGCTTGGCCAACCGCGTCGTGGAGCCGGACCAGGTGCTCGACTCCGCGCTGGAGACGGCGGAGCGGTGGGCCGCCGTGGAACCCCGTGCCCTCCGTGCGGCGAAGGACCTGTTCTACCGTGTGGCGGATCTGCCGACCGAAGCGGCGATGCGGGCGGGCCAGGACGTGAACGCGCTCATGCGGGGGTTCCGCCGGTGACGGACACGACCACGCCCGGCCCGCTCGACGGGGTCACCGTCCTCGACTTCTCCCGGGTCCTCGCGGCCCCCATGGCCACGCAGATCCTCGCCGAACAGGGGGCCACCGTCATCAAGGTGGAGCGGCCCGGTGGCGGCGACGAGACCCGCGGCTTCGAACCCCGCCTGCCGCACGGCGAGAGCGCCTACTTCTTCGCCTTCAACCGCGGCAAGCGCTCGATCACCCTGGATCTGAAGGACCCACGCGGCCAGGAGGTCGCCCGCCGGCTGGCCGCCCGGGCCGACGTACTCGTGGAGAACTTCCTGCCCGGTGCCATGGAGCGGCTGGGGCTGGGATACGAAGAGCTCTCCGCCGACAACCCCGCACTGGTGTACATCTCCGCCACCGGTTTCGGACAGAGCGGTCCCGACCGTCGGCGCAAGGGCTACGACACCGTCTTCCAGGCCCTGTCCGGGGTCATGGCGATGACCGGAGAACCCGAGGGCCCGCCCAGCAAGACGGGAATCCCGGTGGCGGACATGACCTCCGGTCTCTGGGTCGCCATCGCCGCCCTCACCGGCCTGGCCGGCCGGGGTGTCACCGGCCGCGGCCGGCACTTCGACGTCTCCATGATGGACGTCCAGCTGAGTCTGCACGCCCTCAACGCCGCCCGGCTGTTCGCCCTGGACGAGGACCCGGTCCGCACCGGCACCCAGCACCCCGGACGGGTCCCGTCCGCCGCCTTCCGGGCCGCCGACGGCGAGTGGCTGCACATCAGCGGAAGCGACCAGCACTGGGTGCCACTGTGTCGCGTGCTCGGTCTGTCCGGCCTCGGAGCGGACCCGGACCTGCAGCACAACGCCGGACGCGTCGCCCAGCGCGATCGCGTCATGACCGACCTGCGAGCGGCCGTCGCCGGACGGGAACGCGAGCCGCTCCTGAAGGAACTGCGGGCGGCCGACGTCCCGGCCGGGGAGGTCCGCGGGGTCCGTGAGGCGCTGAGCGACCCGCATGCCCGGGCGCGGGGCGTGGTCACCGATTTCCAGCACCCCACGGAGGGCACCTTCAAGGCCCTGCGTACGCCGCTGCGGGAGACCGGTGGCGAGCCGGCGCCGGCCGGGACCCCACCGCTGCTGGGCGCCGACACCGAGTCCGTACTCACCCAGTTCGCCGGGCTCGACGACCACGCGATCGAGGGCCTGCGGGCCGCAGGAGTGATCTAGATGACCGTGTCCACCGAGCCGCCCCTCCCCGACGCGCCCCGGGTGACCTGCGCGGTCACCGACGGCATCGCCCATGTCGAACTGGCCCGCCCGCACGCCCGTAACGCCGTCGACCTGCCGATGTGCGGGGAACTGCGGACCGTCTTCGAGGAGCTCGATGCCGCCGACGACGTCCGCGTGGTGCTCCTGTCCGCCCAGGGACCCGCCTTCTGCGCCGGAGCCGACCTCAAGGAGCGGGACGGCCGGGACAGCGGATGGGTCCGCCGGCGGCGCCTCGCCTCGTTCGCCGCCTACGAGGCGATCGAACAGTGCCGCCATCCGGTGATCGCCCTCGTCCACGGCGCGGTCGTGGGGTCCGGTGGTGAGATCGCCCTGGCCGCCGACTTCGCCGTCGCCGCCGAGAGCACCACTTTCCGCTTCCCCGAGCCGCACTGGGGCACGGTCGGCGCCACCCAGCGCCTGCAACGGGCCATCGGCAAGCGCCGCGCGAAGGAGCTCCTCTTCACGAACCGGCCCATGCCCGCTGCCGAGGCCCTCGATCTGGGTGTCGTCTCCCAGGTCGTACCGGACGACCTGCTGGCACAGACCGGCACGGAGGTGGCGGCCACCATCGCGAAGGCGCCGGCGCTGGCCATCGCGCTGACCAAGCGAGCCGTCGACCTCGGCAGCGAGACCGACCTCGACCGCGGCATCAGGATCGAGATGGCCGCCATCGAGCAGTGCCTGGCGGACGGCGGCTGGCGCGACGGCGTCGACCGGTTCGCCCGCCGCGGCACCGACCACTCCGTGACCACCGATGTGGAGCAGCGATGAATCTCAGGCATGTATGCCCGCTGACGGCCCACGAGGCGCTGGAGCGCGCCGCTCTGCTCGCTCCCGACGTCGAGGCCGTGGTCACCGCCGAGGAGCGGATCACCTATGCCGCGCTCGCTGCGGAGGTCGCCCGGATCCGGGCCGCGCTCTCCGCCGCCGGCATCGGCCGGGGCGACCGTGTCGGGCTGTGCCTGGGCAACGGGCCCCGCTGGGTCGCCCTGTTCGTGGCCCTGGGCTCGGTCGGCGCGGTCACGGTGCCCGTCAACACCCGGTACACCGCCGACGAGGTGGAGCACACCCTCGCACACGCGAAGGTCTCCACCCTGTTCGTCGCCGACCGGGTGCTGCGCGTCGACTTCCTGGCCGTCCTGGACGAACTCGGCCTCGGCAGGGACGGCAGCGCCACCAGTGCCCGTCTGCCGGACCTGCGGCGCGTCGTGGTGTGCGCGGAGGAAGCGCCCGGCTGGGCGATGTCCTGGTCGCAGTTCCTGTCCGAGGCCTCCCCCGGGGAGATCCCTGCCACCGGCGTTCCGGACGACATCCTGCTCGTCCAGTACACCTCCGGCACCACGTCCCGGCCCAAGGGCGTGCTGCTCACCCAGCGCAGCATGTGCGCCGACGCGTTCTTCTCCGGTGCGCGTCTCGGTCTGCGCCCCGGGGACCGCTTCCACAGTGCCCGGCCCTTCTTCCACGTAGCCGGCAGTACGCTCTCCGTCCTGGCGTCCATCCAGCAGGCCGCCACCCTCGTGACGATGCCGAAATTCGAACCGGCCGAGGCGCTGCGTCTCCTGGAGAGCGAGCGGTGCACGCACTTCTCCGGCAACGACACCATCGCCCTGATGCTGCTCAATCACCCCGACAGGGCGCTGCGCACGCTCCATCTGCGCGGCGCGTGGGTCGCGGCCTCGCCCACCGTCATCCGAAGGGTGATCGACGAGTTGGGCGCGGTCGAGTGCGTGGCCGGTTACGGACTGTCCGAAGCCTCACCGAACGTCGCCCAGTCCTGTTGGTGGGAGGAGGACACGGTCCGGGCGTCCGGCGCGATGCTGGTCGAACCCGGCGTCGAGGTCCGCATCCGCGCCGCGGACGGAACGAGGGACTGCGCACCGGACGAGCCCGGCTCCATTCTCGTGCGCGGCTGGAACGTCATGCAGGGCTACCTCGACGCACCCGAGGCGACCGCGGCCGCGATCGACTCCGAGGGCTGGCTGGCCACCGGTGACGTCGGCGTCCTCGACGCCGCCGGACGGCTGCACTTCATGGGCCGTACCAAGGACATCATCCGGGTCGGCGGCGAAAACGTCGCGCCGGCCGACGTGGAGGACACCCTCCACCGTCATCCGTACGTCCGCCAGGCCGTCGTGGTCGGGGTCCCGGACGAACGACTGGTGGAGGTGCCGTTCGCCTTCGTCGTCCTCACCGAAGCGGGCACCAGCGAGGACGATCTGATCGCCTGGGCACGCACCCGGATGGCGGGCTTCAAGGTGCCCCGTCATCTACGCATCGTCGACGGCTTCGAAGGCATCGGTATGACCGCCAGCTCCAAGGTGCAGAAGAACCGGCTCGCCGCCCACGCCCGTACTCTCCTCAGCCGGCAGGACGAGGAGGCCTCGGCGTGACCAGCATCCCCACTCCGGTGACCCGCCTGCTCGGGGTCCGCCTCCCGGTGATCCAGGCGGGCATGTCCTGGGCCTCGTCCAGTTCCGCGCTGCCCGTCGCGGTCAGCCGGGCCGGCGGGCTCGGAGTCGTCGCCGCGGGGCCCATGCGGCTGCGGGACCTCGCCCGGGTGCTCGACGAGACCGCTGACGGCACCGACCATCCCTGGGCGGTCAACCTGCCGCTGTACCGGGCGGGCGCCGACGACGTCATCGACCTGCTCCTCTCCAGGCGCCCACCGGTGCTGATCGCGTCCCAGGGGGGTCCGCGCCGTTACCTGGAGCGTTTCCACGACGTCGGCACCGTCTGCCTCCATGTGGTGGCCGGTGTCGAACACGCCCGGAAGGCGGCCGACGCGGGAGTCGACGGCCTGGTCGTCGTCGGTGCGGAGGCCGGCGGGCACCCGCCGCCCGCCATGGTGACCACACAAGTGCTCGTACGGGCCGTGGTGTCCGCTGTTCCGGAGCTCCCGGTGATCGCCTCCGGCGGCGTGGCGGACGGGGCCGGGCTGGCCGCGATGCTGGCCCTGGGCGCGGGCGCCGCCCAGTTCGGCACCCGCTTCCTCGCCAGCGAGGAGGCCACCGTGCACCCCGATTACAAGACTGCGGTCCTCGCCGCCGGTGTGGAGGACACGCGCACCGTCGGGCGTGGCCTCGGGCTCATCCGCGCCGTCGAAAACGACTTCACCAGGCGCATGCAGGACCTGGAGGAATTGGCCGCCGGACTCGACGTACGACGTGAGGAGTTCCAGGCCGCGAGTCTCAAGGACGCCGCGCTGCACGGCCGGGTGCGCGACGGCAAGGTGGAGGCGGGCCAGTCGGCGGGGCTCGTGGACGCGGTCCTCCCCGCCGCGGACATCGTCACGCGCATCGTCACCGAGTACCGGGCCGCGCTCACCCGCCTGCCCCTGCCCGTCGAGGTATCGCCGGCGGCAGCCTCAGGGGCCGGGCGGTGACCGACGAGCTGCCGCACGGTCCTCGAGGCTGTGGCCGTGTGCCGGACGACGCGTCGTTCCGGGGCGGGTGAGGATTGTTGCGACGGTCGACACCGTTGCACAGCAGTGCTGCTTCAATGCCCGGCCGGCAGCCGATGAGCACCGCCCATGCCTGCGTCGTCCGAACGGGAGCCGCCGGGGACCGAGGGCCTGCCGTCCAGATGAGCGTCGATACGCCTGAACGTCCGGGCGTTGTCCTCGAACAGGTGCGCCCGCATTCCCGCCGCCCGAGCCGCCTCGACGTTGACCGGGGCATCGTCGATGAACAGGCAGCTTTCCGGCCGTACGTCCAAGGCGGCGCATGCGGCCTCGAAGGCGCGCAGGTCAGGCTTCTCGATGCCGAGCTCATGTGAGTAGACGATCTGCTCCACCAGTTCGTCGAAGTGATACAGCGACGCCTCCCGCTCCCGGGCGCCGACGAAGCTGTTGCTCAGGATGCCCAGCCCGCAGGTCCCGTGCAGCCCTCGCACATAGGTGATGAGCTCCTCGTTCGGAGTTCCCAGATACTCCTCCCAGAGATCGCCCATGAAGGCTTCGACCTGCGGCGCGTCGAGACCCAAGCGGGCCGCCACCTGTGCGTTGACCTCGCGCTCGCTGATGCTTCCCACGCTTCCGGCCTGCCATACGTCGCGCATTCGCTCATGGACAGTGCCCGGTGGCAGTCCGAGCCGGTCCTCCCAGCGCCGCACCCATCCCGTTTGCGGCGTGAGCTCCAGCACGCCGCCGATATCGAGCATGACGCAGGTCGCCGTCATCCGAACTCCGTCTCCTCGTGGTGCCTTTGGCGAGCCGGCACAGACCGCCCGCTCATGTGATCGAGAGACAGCGTCTTCTCTCCCTCCCGGGCGAGGTCAAGGGCTCTCCGGAGCTTGTGACAGCTCTGTCGCACCCGCCGTCCCGGCTCGCCGCCGAGCCGCGCGGTCACCGTGGGCGGGGGCTGCGACACGCCGGGCCGCGTCCGGCGCGCAGGGCCTTGGGTCGCTCAAGGCTGTCGAAGGCAGCCGGGGGCCGCTCGTCATGGTTTACGAGCGGCCCCCGGCCGGTCCTGCTACGGATGTGCTCAGTTGGTGTTGAGCGTCAGCCCGTAGTAGCTGAGGGCGTCGTCGAGCGGCTGGAAGTACGAGGAGCCGCGGGAGTTGACGCCGCCGCACTGCTGGTCGATCGGGCCGCCGGAGGTCATTCCCTGGGCCTGGTTGCCGGAGATGTACGCGCCGCCGCTGTCGCCGCCCTCGACGCAGACGGTGGAGGTGGCCAGGCCGGTGATGACCGTGTCGGGGCCGCCGTTGCGGTCGACGTAGGTGACGGTGTTGTTGTAGGAGCCGACCGTGCCGCAGGTCCACCCCGTGGTGGCGCCGGACTTGCAGATCGCGGCGCCGGAAGCGGCGCGACTGCCGCCCTTGACCGCGACCGGGTTGCTGTTGCCCCAGGTGCCGACGCTGGTGGTGATCGTGTGGCCCGAGTTGATGGTCAGGATGCCCATGTCGACGCTGCGGGTGCCGAGCGCGTAGCGGGTCTTGTAGCCCTTGGCGAAGGCCGTCCCGTCGTAGCGCAGGGTGTTCGTGACGCAGTGTCCGGCGGTCACCAGGTACTGGTTGCCCGAGCGGTCACGGGCCCCGTACCCGACGGAACACCACTGGCTGGTGTCGTTGAACGTCATCTTGCTGCCGGGGTAGATCGCGGCCTTGGCCTCGAGCTTCTCCTCGCCCCGCACGATGCGGACGGCTGAGCCGTGCTCGGCGGCCTTGGCGAGGAACGCCTTGCCCGCTGCTCCGCGGTCGTTGTTGACCTTGACGGTCACCTTGTCGGCGGCCAGGTCCACGGACCAGGCGACCACTCCGGAGGGGGCCTTCTTCGCGGCGAGGGCGTCCAGTTCGGCCTTGACCTTGTCGAGTGCGGCCTGGCCGCGGGCGGGCACCCGGGCGTCGAGGCCGGCCTTCTCGATCCTGGCGGCCTCGGTGCTGTCGGCGGCGTTGACGGTCAGCTTGCCGGAGGTGTCGAAGAAGGCCCCGTCGCCGGATATCCCTCTCCTCACGAGCTCGGCGAGCTTGGCCTGCTGGGCGTCCTGCCGGTCCAGACGGTCGACCGCGGCGTCCTCGCTCACACCGAGCGAAGCGGCCAGCGCCCGGACCATTTCGGGCTGGTAGCGGGGGGTGGCGTCCGCGCCCTGTGCCTGTGCCACGGTCTGGGTTCCCAGCGCCGTGGATGCCGACAGCGTGACGGCTACCGCGGCCAGGCGGTACTTACGAGAGTTGCGCACGTTGATTCCTTCCGGGTGACAGACAGGAACCCGATGGGGGGTGGCGCCGGAGTGCAACTGCACCCCGGCCAGGGGTAGTTCCTGTCAGACGGAGGGTCAGCGACCCGCCGTGGACCCGAACTATTGCGCAGTGATTTCTCGAATTTCAAGATGTCGGCCGCAGGAAATTCATTCAACAGAAGTTGTGGCCCTTCCGTTGAACAGAAGGGAGCCCTCGGAGCGTTTCGGAACCCTAGAGGATTCAGGTTCGCCGGTGTATCAGGCGGGTGTTTTTACGGATACGCAGAAAACCGGGACCAGGTGCGGAGTCGCCCGATTTCGTTGCCCGCAGAGGCTTGGATACGTATAGGTAATCGACCGTCCACGGATATTCAGGACCCGAGCCCGTTCCTACATTGATGCGATCCGATGGAAATCGTGCGCAAAGCAGAGAAGAGGAGTCGGCGTGGTGCCCGAAATGTATTTCCAGGTCCATGTCCCGATCCGGAATTCCGTACGGCCCGGGCAGTGCGGACCGCACGTCTTCACCGGCGCTGCCGATACCCGGTGGGCGGCCCTCCGCATCGCGCGCGAGACCTGTGACATGGCGGCGGCAGCGCAGAAGGCAGGCCTTCCGGCACCCGGCCGGCGTCCGGACGGCTGGTCGGCTCGCGGTCTGCGCCCCGGCTGGGTCCTCGACTGGACAGCCGCCACCGTGGACGCCTGGGGGCAGGGCGGAAGGGTCCGGCTCAGCCGCTCTCACTTGACCTGATGCGTCGGCTGCTGCCGGGGGGCGAGAGGGTGCTCCCCGTTTCCGGGCCGCCACCGAGGCGACGGGCGAGATCGCGGCGGGAGAGCGCGCCGGTCTTGCGCATGGCGCGGGCGATGTGCTGCTCCACCGTCCGGGGAGACAGGTGCAGGGTCGCGGCGATCTCCCGGTTGGTCAGGCCGGAGACCGCGAGCTGCGCAACCTCCTCCTCCCGGGGAGACAACTCGTCGGCGTGCGAGGGGCGTCCGGGCGGGCGGTTCTTCCTGGCCGGCTGGCGCGTGCGAAGCAGGGCCCTGGTCCGGGCGGCGTCCCAGACGGCGCCCAGATCGGTGAAGCGCTGAGCGCAGGACTCCAGTTCGGCCACCGCTGCCAGGGCCGGGGCACAGTCGGCCGCCGATTCCTCCGACGCGGTGGGCCCGCCCTCCACGACCGCGCCGGGACCGGTTTCGGCGTACGCCGCGAGTACGCAGCGCCCGGCGCCCTCAGCCGTCACCGCCTGCGTATAGGGGCGGGGCAGCGCCCCGTAGGCGACAGCAGCTTCCCGGTACAGCGCCGCGGCCCGCAGCAGTCCGTCCCGCCCGTCCCCGGCGGGCGCTTCCGCTTCGGCGAGCACGGCCCGGCTCCAGATGAGCGCGGCCCGGGCGGCGGGCGCGTCACCCGGGCCGAGTCCCTGGGCGAAGTCCCGGACCATGGCCCGTGCCGTGACACCGTCGCCTGTGCGCGCCAGAGCTTCCACGGCCCACGGCGCGAGTTCCGCGGCCCACGGCCACACACCCTTCTCGGCCACGATCGACCAGGCGGCACGCGCCTGTCGCGCCGCGGTCTGCGGCTCCTGGCGGGCCAGCGCGAGACGGACCAGGGCACCGGCCGCCGTCGCGGCCAGGGCCACGGGAAGGTCTTCGCTGCCGAACGTCCCCCGCTGGGACAGCCAGGACACCGCCTCCCCCCAGTCGCCCTGGGCCAGGGCGAGCAGGCCGCGGACGATGTAGGCGTCGGAGGCGATGAGCGGCATGTCGGCGGTCGCGGCGACGAAGTCCTCGCACCGCTTGGCCAGGCCCGGCCACTTTCCGGTCCACCATTCCTGGAGCAGTTGTGCCCCCAGCGCGTTGTGCTCGAAGTACGGTGCACCGCTTCGTGCGGACAGCTCCCGCCCCTCTGCGAGCAGGTCGGCCGCCCGCTCGTGCAGGCCGAGCCACACGGCGGCGTCCGCCGCGTTGCACAGGCCGCGTGCCGCCTGCCCGGCGCGGGCGGGGTCGGCGGTGTCCTGGGGCAGCTCGCACACCAGCTCCCACGCGTCAGGTTCGGCGCAGGACGTCGCGAGGGCGATGCGGTTGGCCAGGACCGCCGTCCGCATCGCGTCGTCCCCGCTCGCGTCCGCGGCGGCCAAGGCCTTGATCAACCAACCCCGGTGGACGTCGATGGAGTTGCCCGGCCAGAACGGGCTGGAGAGGGCTCCCATGGCGCGTGCGGCCAGACCCGGACGGACCTCGCGCAGTTCGGCCGCGGCGGTCTCCAGGGCCCGCCAGCCCTCGGGGTACCGGCCCATCTGGTTGCACAGCATCAGGCCCAGATCGAGCCGCAGTTCTCCGCGTACAGCCGCGGGGAGGGACGCGTCCTGCACGATCTGTGCGAGGACCTCGACGGTCTGGTCGGAGCGCAGCCCGGTCACCGCGCTGCGGGCCAACAATGGGGCCAGCCTGGCGCGGACCTGGGGTGGGAGGCCCGGGGTGGCCAGCGTCCGTTCCAGGAGGTTGATGGCTTCCTGGTGCCGGCTGGCGGCCGCCGCCGACTCGGCGGCCTTCTCCACCGCGTTGATCCATCTGCGGCTGTCGCCGGCCGCCCTGTGGTGGTCGGCGACAGCGGCCCAGGGCACGGGCTGCCTGCGGGCCAGCGCCTTCGCCGCCCGACCGTGCAGGTCCTGGCGGACGGGTCCCGGCAGGGAAGCACGCACGGCCGGCGCCGACAGCTGGACGGCGAAGCCGTAGCGGTCTTCACCGAGCTCCGCGAGCGCCGCGCTCTCCAGTGCACGCAGCAGCGCGGTGTTCCCCGGCGCCACTCCGAGCCCCGACACCGCGATCAGTTCGTCGCGGCCCACGGGTCCGTCGAGGACGGCGGCCGCCCAGACAACCGGCCGGTCCTGGGGAGGCAGCGTGTGCGTACGGCCCAGCACCAGCTCCGTCAGCCGGGCCGGAGCGCCGACCGCTTCGACCTCGGCGGCCGTGCCGGCGAACGCCGGCCGCTGCTCGCGCAGTACGGCGAGGACGTCGACGACGACCCGGGGCACGCCACCGGTCCGCTCGTGCAGCCTGCGTACCGCCTCGGCCGAACAGCCTTCACCCAGCGCCTGTACGGCGGCCCGGCGGACGCGTTCCTCGCCCCAGGGCGCCAGCCGGTGCCGGAGCACGGTCATCCCGGACGGGTAAGTCATCGGCGGGGCGCCCAGAGGCAGCCCGGGTACGGGGAGTTCCTCGGGACGGTAGGTCACCGCGGCCCCCGAGCCCGGCGGCAGACCCTCCAGCATCCCGCGCAGCCGCCGGAGTTCGTCCCCGTCCGCCCGGTGGACGTCGTCCACGAGCCACAGGGCCGGTATGTGTTCGTCCTCGTCCTCGTGCTGCGGCCCGCCGTCGGTGCCGCACCGCCACCAGAGCCGGGCCGCGTCCGCCGCCTCGGGCAAGCCGGCCAGTTCCTGGAGCAGGTGGCTCTTTCCCTCGCCGGCGGCGCCTTCGACGAACAGCAGCGCCGGTCCTGCATGCTCGTCGGCGAGGACGCGGGCCAGGGGCCACCCGGCGGAACCACGCGTAGCGATCACGCCGTCATCCTCGCTCATCGCCGCACCGTACCAAGACGATCACATCATCGGACACACACCGGATCGGGCTGTCCACCGCCTCTCCTCGCACGGACCGCCGCATTACCCCTGGCTCGAATCGCCGATGGCGGGCAGCCCGCCTTTGCGAACGGCACGCGCGTACACCCCGGCCATGCGTACACCCCGGCCATTCGACGGGCGTGCGTGCCCGGGCGTGCGTGCCCCGGTGTGCGTGCCCCGATGCGTGCGTGCCCGGGCGTGTGGAAGAGCTCCCGGCGTCGAGGCGTGCCGCGGAGCACGCCCGGCCGACCGCTGGGAACGGCGCGCCGTGCCGTCCGGCTCGGGACAGCCGGGATCGGCGGCGCGGCTCGTTCCACACGCCCGTGCACGTGCGGCCGACCGAGGCTGAGCAGATTCCCCGCAGGTGCTGCGCGGTCCTGCGAGCCCGGTGGGCCGACACCTGAAACTACGCACCGCTCCGCGTCCCTGAACATCCGGAAGCCCGGATCCACGGATACTCAATCAACCTCCGGACAGCGGCCTGTGGGGCCCCGGGCCGCCCGTGCCGTCCAGTAACGAGGGGCAAGAATGCCCGTTTCTTCCTCAGGAAACATCCTTTCCACCACTTCGACCGTCACAACAGCTCGGGTGCCCTCTCCTGCGCGGGTCCCTCGGATGCCGGGTGGTCCGGCCCACCGGTCGGGACGGCGGCACGCAGCGCCGCCTCGACCCGCCGGTTGCTGGTCATGGACGCCGTGACGGCAGTCATCGCCAGGAGGAGGAAGGCGGCGGCGTAGAGCGGGGTGCGGATGTCGTAGGTGGTGGCCAGCCAGCCGCCGAGGAAGGCCCCGACGGGGGCGGCGCACATGGCCAGCATGCGGGAGGTGGAGGCGACCCGGCCCATGAGGGAGGCCGGAACGATCGCCTGCCGGAGGGAGGGCCCGAGCACCATCGTGGCGCCCATGCCGGCCCCGCAGGCGGCGAGCGCGCACCCGGCCACGTACGGGTTCGGGGCGGCGGCAAGGCCCAGGATGGCCAGCCCTTCGACGGCGGCGGTGCAGGTC
The DNA here is from genome assembly GCF_055583745.1 of Streptomyces sp. NPDC104381. Lineage (NCBI taxonomy): Bacteria > Bacillati > Actinomycetota > Actinomycetes > Kitasatosporales > Streptomycetaceae > Streptomyces > Streptomyces sp. NPDC104381. The sequence goes on along the minus strand of NZ_JBVJNK010000005.1, from coordinate 655,548 downwards.
AGTGCGGCGCCGGTTCCGAGTCGCCGACCGAGGGAGGAGGCGATGCCCGCACCGAGCAGGCCGCCGGTGGCCTCCGCCGTGAGGAGCAGGCCGAAGCCGTAGGTGTCGATGCCGAGGCGGTCGTGCGCGAAGAGGGCGAGGACGGTCTCCACAGCGAGGAAGGCGACGTTCCCGACCGCTGGGCGGAGTGCGAGCCCGAGCAGCAATCGGTCCCGGAAGACGTACGAAGCCCCGGCCCGCGCCTGGCGGAGCAGCGACTCGCGGCCCTCCGGCACGGGCCGGGGCATGGCAGGAAGGGACCGTACGAGCAGTGCGGAGAGCATGAACGACACCGCGTCGGTGAGCAGCGGAACCGCCCGCCCGAGGGCGAGCAGCGCACTGCCCGCGGGCGGCCCGGCGAAGCCGGACATGGCGGTCTGGGCTCCGCGTAAGCGGGAGTTGGCCCGCTCCAGGAGTGCGGGTTCGCGGCCGAGCAGATCGGGCAGGTAGGCCGTGGCGGCGGTGTCGAAGAAGAGTCCGCCGAGGCCGAGCAGGAAGGCGACGGCCGCGAGCAGCGGAATACTCAGCTCGTTGAGCGCGGCCGCTGCCGCCGGTATCGCGAGTAGCACCGCGCGCGCCGTGTCCGTCACCCACATCGTGCGCCGGCGGTCCCAGCGGTCCACCAGGGCGCCGCCGAGCACGCCGAAGAGCAGCCACGGCAGCGTTCCGGCGGCCGTGACGACGGCGAGCGCCATCGGATCCCGCGTCAACGTCAGCGCGAGCAGCGGCAGCGCGGCGTGCGACACCCCGTCACCGAGTGAGGACACCGTCTGCGCGGTCCACAGCCGTCCGAACCCGGTCGGCAACTTCCGAACATCTGGGTTCACTTGGCGCTCCTCTCCGTCTGCTCGTGCGGTGCCGGGTGGAACAGTGCGAAGACGAGTGACGCGTCCGGCAACGACGGATCGGACAGTTCCCGGTACTCGTCGGCCAGTGCCTGCAGCCGCTCCCCCAGCTCCGCGAACTGCTCCTCGGTGAGCCGCAGGTGCGCCATCCGTACGTGCCGATCGTCCACCGGTGACGACTCCAGGTCCGCCACCGCATGGCGCATCAGCACATCCGGCCCTCCCTTGCCCGGATCCGGCAGCTCGATCGATCGTGCGGCCATCGCGTAGTACCGCTCGGTGACACCCCGCACCTTTCGCGTCCGTACCACATTCACCAGGCCGGCCCGCTCCAGCAGCCGCACGTGATAGCTGGAACTCCCCTTCGCGAGGCCCATGCGCTCGGCGATCTGCGTGATCGTCGCGGGTTCGAAGCGGAGCACGGCCATGATCCGGTGGCGCGTGAGATTGGAGACGGCCCGCAGCTGCTCGTCCGTGGTGACGTGAAACGTCTCGGGAAGATCGTCGGTAGGCATACGCGCAATGGTCAACGATTCTTGACCATTGGGCAAGGGGGTTTCACGCGCGGACCTTCGGAATCTGCCGTCCGTCGCGCGAGATCTTCTACCGAAGCGCGCACACGCCCGCTGCCGACGGATCGCCCGGCCTCTTCGGGGCCTTTGGGCATCCAGCGGGTCGCGGTCAGCGGCAAGCAGGGCGAGAGCGAGGCTGTCCCGCGGCGGTACGGTGCGTGTTCATCAGCCGGGCCCAACACCCGTGCTCCGCGCGGCTCCTGGTCCAGCAACCTCATGGCCCAGCGGCACCAGCGCTACCGCGACCCGGGGTGATGATCCACTGGCACGTCGAGAAGAAGTCGCCGTGCGTCCACAGCCGGCTCAAGTCCTGCTCGGCCTCCGAGATCGCCGCAATGATCGAAGGCACGCTGGGCACTGCACGGACCCGACGCCACACCGGCTGTCCTCGGTTTCACCATGGCCGGTCACTCCCTTGGACGCGCGGTGTTGACCGCCACCGCCGAAACACCCGCCTGACAGCGCCACCCGACTCCGCAAACACCACCTCGACGCCCTTCCCGACTCCGCCCGTACAGGCGACGGCCCGATGGACCTGAACGCCGTCCGTGACGTCAGCCGCGCCATCAGCGATGCTCACCTGTTCATATATCTCGTCCCCGAGACCGCAGAGGAGGCCGCCGAGCTCGGCGTGACCGACCGCGGGCCGGCCCATCTGGCCTTCCGGTCGGCCGCGATGGGCGCGGTTCCGTGGCAGGTGGCCCTCGGGGCCTTCTACAACTTCAGCCCGCGGGCGCTGCGGACCATGGCGGGCGTATGGGACGCCGCCCCGCCCGAGCGATGGCAGGCCGCCCGCTTCCTGGCCGCCGGGCGGGCGATGCGGCGCGTCGACGTACATCTCGTCGACGACCACCTTGCCGAGGCACGCTCGTTGATCGACCCCGTCGTCGCCGGTGCCGACCACGCCGGCAAGGTACTGGCCGCCGCGAATGCCTCGGTCGCGCTTCCCCCCGATCCTCTCGTCGCGCTCTGGCAGCAGATCACGGTGGCGCGCGAGTGGCGCGGCGACGCCCCTCTCGTCGTACTCGCCGACAACGGCCTCGGGCCGTGCGACTGTCTCGTCCTGCACACCGCGACGGGCCGCCTCCCCACAGCTCTGGTGCGAGCGACCCGCCGTTGGGACGACGAGGAGTGGAGCGCGGCGACGGCACGCCTCGTCGCGCGCGGCTGGCTCGACCCCAACGGCGTGGTCACCGAGGCCGGCAGTCCGGCACGCGAGCGCATCGAAGTGGAGACGGACGAGCACTGCGCCGCGCTGTGGGCACCGATCGGCAACGTGGGCGCCCGCCGCTTCGCGCCGATCACCAAGGCGTTCACCGCAACAGGGACGTTCCGGACCACTCGCGAAGTGTGACGCCCGGGCCTCCCGGACTCGCGGAACCGGGCTCGGTCCAGCGGCGCCTCTACGGGGAGTTCGTCGCTCGGAATTCGGAATCCGGCCATCTTCGCGCGCACCGAGCAGTGCGTGGCCGCCTCAACTCACCAACTCCCCTCGTCCGTGGGCAGATCACCTGGAGGATGCGGTTCAGCCTCCGAGGCGGTGTGCAAGGTGGAGCAGGTCTGCCAGACGCAGGACCCGTCCGTCGAATCCGGGCAGGGGGACATGAAGGGGCTGGGTCCAGTGGGCGGGGATCGCGTCCAGCCCGTAGTACGCGCCCGCGAGGCCTCCGGTCACTGCGGCCACGGTGTCCGTGTCACCACCGAGGTCGATCGCCGTGCGTATCGCACCCTCGAAGTCAGCGGTGGTCCGTAGGGCCCAGACGGCGGAACCCAGGCAGGGCCAAACGGCGCCGTTGAACTCGGTCGCCTGATCGGGATGCCAGTCCGGCGCCAGGACGGTGGCATAGCGGGCGCGGTGGTCGGGATGGACGAGAGCCAGGATGTCCGGGAGCGCGGCGAGAGGGTCGATGTCCTCGAACGTGACACGGATGAGCTCGTGAAAGATCGCGGTTCCTTCCCAGGCCGCGCGGTCGCCGTGGGTGAGGGCTGCGATGCGGCGGGCCGCGTCCATGGTGGCTTCCTGGCCGGCAGGTGCGAAGTGGACCGCGGAGGTCGATGCCCGCATCAAGGAGCCGTTTCCCGCTGCTCGCTGGTTGACTTGAAAATGGATCGCGGCGGCGAGGTTCCAGGGCATGCCGTTGGTCAGGACATCTTCGGTCTGCAAGCCGATGTCCTTGGGGTCTGATGCCGCCCACCGCTGGAATCGGGCGAAGATGTCCGGCAGATCCAACCGGCCCCGTTCAAGGAGGGACTCCGCGACCAGGACGGCCATCTGGGTGTCGTCGGTCGCCTCGCCGGGGTCCCAGCCACCGCCTCCGCACATCTCGCCTCCGGAGCCGGGGGCGGGGAACCGTGCGGAGAAAACCCCCTGGGGGCCGAACTCGAAGGGGCCGCCCAGGGCGTCTCCCACCGCTGAGCCGACGATCACGCCGGCGGCCCGCTCCATCCGCGTCATTCGCGCAGGTTAGTTGAAGGCTCGTCCATGCGGTCCACGGGCCGAGGCCTCGGCCCCAGCCCGTTGGATGTGAGACTGAGGGCATGTTCCTACAGTTCCTCACCGCCGCCGGGGTACTCGCCGTGCTGACCGTGGTGCCCGGGCCGGACATGGCCGTCGTAACGAAGCGGGCCGTCTCCGCCGGGTGGCGGGACGGCCTGCGGACGGTCGGCGGGATCACAACAGGACTGCTGGTCTGGGGTGTCCTCACGGTGGTGGGTCTTGCCGCAGTTCTGGCCGCCTCCACCACCGTGTACACCCTGGTCAAGCTGGCCGGCGCCATCTATCTGATCTTCCTCGGTGTGCAGGCGCTGGTGCACAGCCGGCGCGGCCAGGCGCAGTCCGCGGACGCCCTGCCAACCGCCCCTGTCGGGAATCCCTGGCGGACCGGCCTGATCAGCAACGTCTTCAACCCCAAGATCGCCGTCTTCTACACCGGCCTGCTTCCTGCGCTGGCTCCGTCCGGGCTGTCGTGGCATGCCGGTATGGCGCTGCTGGTCCTCATCCACGCGATGCTGACCGCTGTCTGGCTCGGCAGCTACGTGATGCTCCTGGCCAAAGCCCGTGCCTTCTTCCAGAAGCCCCGCGTGCGCCGGGCCATGGACCGCACCACGGGTGTCGTACTGATTGGTTTCGGCATCAAGGTCGCCACGGCACAACCCTGACCGTCAGTGCTGCCGAACTCCGGACGCAAGCAGGCCGGCCATTGCGGCAGTTGACTGCCCGCCACGCCTGGAGGCGTCGTCCCGGGGTTCAGGCACCGATGAGGTGCTGGGGGCGGGTGCGTTCGATGTGGAGGTTCCAGTAGTCGAGGGCGATCTCGTCGGGTGCGCGGAACGGAACGCCTTCCGGCACTCGGGCCTGAGTGCCAATCATGAGGTTGATGGTCACATTCGAAAGCCGGGACAACGTGCTTCCCGCATGGTGGGCGACCTCGCTCATCCGCAAGGTGCGCTCGGGCGCCATCGACAGCGCCGACAGCACCACCCTGTGCCGGCCGCACGCAGACCGAGTGCGCGAAGAGCGCCTCCGACTTCCTCTCGCCTCAGGGCGTTGTCGCCGTGTCGAGGATGGTGTCCAGGATTGTCCTCGAACTCTCGAGTTGGGAGATCGCCTCGGTGACGCGGGCCCGTTCGCGCCGAATCACCCCGACGAACGTCGGGCAGTCGGCCGGCATCGTGAGCTCGCCCTTGCCGTGGACACAGTGCACAACCTTGGCGATGACCATGGTGGAGAGCCCGGCGGCGAGCAGCGCTCGGACGTGGTTGACCCTGGCGACATCCGTCTCGGCATAGTCGCGGTAACCGTTGTCGAGCCGGACCGGCTGGAGCAGACCCTGCTCCTCGTAGTAGCGCAACAGCCTCCTGCTCACGCCGGTTTCGCGAGCCAGATCGCCGATGCGCATCCGCTTCTCCTTGACCTTCACACCGATGGGACGCCTTACGGTCCCCAGTATCGCCGGTCGTGAAGCGGAGAGGTGCAGCCATGTCAGGTGCGGTAGTTGTCGGGGTGGGGCCGGGGATCGGTCAGGCAGTCGCCCATCGATTCGCACGGGAGGGCCTGCCGATCACGCTGGTCTCCCGGCGCAAGGAGAATCTGAGCGAGGTGGCGCGCTCGGTGGCTTCCCACGGCGCTCCCGTCCTGACGTTGCAGGCCGACAGTGCCGACCGGGCCGAGCTGGACGCGGCTCTCGACCAGGCTGTCGACAGGCATGGCGTTCCGCAGGTCGCCGTGTACAACGCCGCTCTCGTACGAGCCGACGAACTGGGCGAGTTGTCGGTGCGCGAGCACCTGGACGCATGGGCGGTCAACGTCATCGGGGCGGTCAACACGGCAGCGCGCCTCGCGCCGGCCATGGCAGCCCGCGGGAGTGGCACGTTTCTCGTCACGGGCGGCATGCCCGAACCCAAGCCGCAGTACGTGAGCCTCTCGCTGGGCAAGTCGGGTCTCCGGACGCTGGTCACGCTGCTCGACCAGCAGTACGGGGCGGCCGGGCTGCATGTGTCTGCTGTCACCGTGGACGGCCCGGTGTCCCCCGGCACCGAATTCGACCCCGACAGCATCGCGGAGCACTACTGGCGACTGCACACGCAGCCGCGCCATCTGTGGACCCGGGAGGTGCTGTACTCCGGGGCTTCGTCGCAACGTTGACACACCGCCGGCGGTACGCCGTGGGGGCGATGCCCTACTGGGGGTCCGTACAGAGCTGCGTGGTCAAGGCCGCGCAGACCCACCCCTCCCACGCCTCGGGGGACCAGCCCCGGTCGCGGACAAAGATCAGGTAGAGCTCCGGACTGAGCAGCCCGTACAGCAGGTCGGCGGCGCGGGCGGTGTCGACGTCGGGGCGGGCGTCGGGCTTGGAGGTCAGCGCCTCCGCCGCGGCGTACTGGACGGTGTAGCGGGGGTCGGGGCCGGTGGGCCACTGCGCGGCGATCTCCGGGTCCGTGGCCGACGCGGCCGCGATCAGCGGAATGATCGGGGCGACCCGGCCGAGGATGTCGCGCACGCCCCGTACGTGGGCCCGCAGTTGCCCGGCAGCGGTGGGCTCGGCGCACGCGGTGCGGAACCAGTCGCGGTCCATCGTGGCGACCGGTTCGGCACCGCCCGCGATGGCCGTGTCGACGACGTCCTTGAACAGTGTGCGCTTGTTGCGGAACACGAAGTACACGGTCTGGACGGCCACGCCCGCACGGTCCGCGACCTCCTGAAGGCTTGTCGCGCCGTACCCCTGCGCGGCGAACAGGTCCCGCGCCGCCACGACGATGCTCTCGCGGGTGCGCCGCGAGCGCTCGGCCCGCTTGTCGGGACGCTTCGCGTTCCGTCCGCCGGATCCCTTGACCGCATCCATGCCCGGAGTCTATCTCTAGAGTCAGTCACTAGAGTTCGACTCTAGAAACTCGGAGGGGCAGCGATGAGTGAAACTCGCACAGCTGAGGAGCTCGGCCAGGAGGCGGCGGTGCGCCGCGCGCTGGAGGACTTCTACCGGGACGGCAAGCCGCCGTGGGACAGCGGCGTCACGCCGCCCGAGCTCGTGGCCCTCGTGGAGGGGCCCGGCGCGCTGACGCCGGGCAAGGTCCTCGAACTCGGCTGCGGTACCGGGACCAACGCGGTCTACCTGGCCCGGCACGGATGGCGGGTGGCCGCCGTCGACCTGGTCGACCGCGCGGTCCGGCAGGCGAGGGAGAAGGCCACCGCGGCCGGAGCGGACGTCACGGTGCTGTGCGGGGACGCCACCCGGCTCGACGAGGTGGGCGCGCCCGGCCCGTACGACTTGTTCTTCGACCTGAGCTGCTACTGCGGGATTCCACCGCATCGCCGCGATGCCTACGCCGCCGGCGTCACCGAGCGTGCGGCTCCCGGTGCACGGCTGCTGATGTTCGGGTACGGACCCGGAGCGTTCGACGACTCGTGGTCCGGCGTCACCGCGGACGAACTCGGCGCCAGGTTCTCCGGGTGGCGCCTGACCGATGTGACGCCCGGCACGAACCCGGTCCCGACGTTCTGGTTCACGCTGCAGCGCACCGCCGCCGGTTGAGCCCGGTCGCACCGGACCGATGTTCCCCGAGGCGGACCGGGACTCCGAAGGCTCCGCATGACCGGCGGGCGGTGCGGGAGCATGGGAAAGCCCCGACTGGTCGGGGGAGGCCAGCCGGGGCCGCTGGGGTGTGGGTGCGGAGGGCGGTCGCCTCTCGGCGGAGGGCTCCATGAGGCTTCAGCCGAACGATCTTCCTCATGGGCTATAGGTGAGGCCCGGGGACACAGTCCCCTCCGTACCCACACCCAAAGGAACGCAGCACCACACGGAGATGTTCCGGACCCGTTCATCTGGGGGCCGTGAGGTGAACCACACGACGGCGCAGCGGGGCGGGTGGGCCTGGCCGGTGCGGCGGAGCATGCGGAGACCCGCCACCGGCCGGCCCTGGTGAACCCGACCGGCTCCGGTGGACAGGGCAGCTGTCTCCGAGAGGCGACCGGCGCCTGGGGAAGATCAGGCCCGGTAGTCTCTGGCCATGTCTGAGACATCGGTGGCGCGCTTCTACGATGAACTGGCCGATGACTATCACCTGATCTACTCGGACTGGGGCGCCGGCATCCGTCGGCAGGGGGACGCCCTCGACGCCCTGATCAGTCAGGACCACGTCGAGGTGCTCGACTGTTCCTGCGGGATCGGTACACAGGCCATCGGCTTGGCGCTGCGTGGGCATCGCGTCACCGGCACCGATCTCAGCCCTCGCGCCGCCGCCCGCGCCGGCCGTGAGGCCGCCCGCCGGAGCCTCAGCCTGCGCACGGCAGCCGCCGACATGCGGCATCTCCCTTTTCCCGACAGCCGGTTCGACGTCGTCGTCTGCGCCGACAACTCGCTGCCCCACCTCCTGACCGAGCAGGATGTGCGCGCCGCCCTGACCTCGATGCGCCGCGTGCTGCGCCCCGATGGCCTGCTGCTGCTCAGCACCCGCAACTACGACGATCTGCTGCGCGACCACCCCGTCTCGACGCCTCCACAAGTCCACCGGAGCGCCGACTCCGTCGTCGGCACCGACGACGGAGAACGGTCCGTCACCTTCCAGCTCTGGCACTGGCATGACGACGGTGAGCACTACGACCTGGAGCACTTCCAACTCCTTCCGGCAGGCGGAGAATGGCGCGTCCAGGTGCGCCGGACCACCTACTGGGCCCTCAGCCAGGACCGGTTGGCCGGCTTCGCGGCCGAGGCCGGCTTCGTCGACGCCCGCTGGCGGATGCCGCAGGAGACAGGCTTCTTCCAGCCGCTGCTTGTCGCCCGCGCCGGTTGACGATCAGACGGACCGGCACCGGGTAGCGGTGGATGCGGCGGGTGATCCGTTCGCTGAACGTCGCTTCGAGCGATGGTTAGGGCAGGTGAATCCTTGACGGACAGTGCGGGCTTGCTCCTGCAGCCAGTGCACCTCGGCGGGAGTCAGAAGCTCGGCGACCACGACGCCACCCCGAGCGACTGCCGTACGTCCGCCCACTCGACGGCGAAAGAGCGTGAACGCGCCGAATTCCTCAGGGTGGGCCAGTTCGGGCTTCGCTGCCTCAGCCCGAGCACCCGCTCCATCTCGTCGTTGACCGGGTAGCTCACCACCGCGCCCATCTGAATCCCCATGGTGCCCGAGGCTACTGTCCGCGTCCGACAGGGCGGGCCGATCGGCGCTTCCCGGAGGCCGGCCACGCCCTGTGGTCCCATCGTGATCAAGGACCGTCGCGTTTCTCGCCCGCAAGTTCGGGGCGCCTGGTTGTACTCCCCAGGCGCCCCTGAGCCCTTCCCCCTCTTTTACAAGCCGAGCAACATGCAGAGAGCCTTGGTGAGCACAGCCGCCGCCACACTGCTCCCGACCTGAGCGACCCCACGCAGGACGTGGGCACGCATCTTCTTGGTGTTCTTCAAGGGAAACCCTTCTCCAAGGCGTCCCGCCCTCCCCGAACCGGAGGCGACCCCGCCGCGGCGGACCGCGGCGCGCTGCGCCCCAGGAGCAAGGAGGAACGGATGAAGCTTGGAGGAAGAGCTCGCGGAAACAATACCGGCCCCGGCATCGGCAGGACAGCAGATCGTCCTCAATTGCCGCTGCCCGACGGCATCATACGGCCGCAGGACACTCGGGCCGCCGCAGCCCCGCGTCCGTCGGTCGGAACCGTGTGGGCCGGTCGGCATGGTTCGCCGGGTACCGAAAGGTTCGGCTCCTAGCCTGGTGGCATGACCAGTCTCCACGCACTCCATCACACCGGGTCACCGCTCCTGCTGCCCAACGCCTGGGACCACGCGTCAGCGGTCGCCCTGGCCGCGCAAGGCTTTTCTGCCATCGGCACCAGCAGTCTCGCCGTGGCCGCGGGAGCCGGGCTGCCCGACGGCATGGGGGTGACGCGGGAGGAAACCCTTCGGCTGACGCGGCAGTTGGGCAACCAGGGGTTCCTGCTGTCCGTCGACGCCGAGAACGGCTTCAGCGACGACCCGGCGGAGGTCGCCGAATTCGCCCGCCGGCTGGCCGCCGCCGGTGCGGCAGGCATCAATCTGGAGGACGGCAGAGGCGACGGGACGCTCACCCCCCTATCTGTTCACGCGGCGAAGATCGCGGCGGTCAAGGCCGCCGTACCGCATCTCTTCGTCAATGCCCGCACGGACACCCACTGGCTGCACATCCGGCAGGACGAGACCGAGGCCCGGCTCGCCGCCTACAGCCGGGCGGGCGCTGACGGTGTGTTCGTGCCCGGGTTGTCCGACCCCGTGCGCATCACCGCCCTGGTGAACGTCCTGGACGTACCGTTGAACATCCTCCACTCCCCCTCCGGGCCCGGCGTCACGGAACTCGGTGCGCTGGGCGTCCGGCGGGTGAGTCTGGGCTCTCTGCTGTACCGGGTCGCGCTCGGCGCGGCGCTGGACGCGGCTGTCGGCATCCGTTCCGGCCGGCCGGTGACCGGCAGCGTGCCTGCCTATGGCGACGTACAGGTTCTCAGCGACGAGGGGCACCGGCGCTGATCACACCGCTGCACGCCACGGCGTCGGGCCTCGCCGGTCCCAGGGCGGGGCCCGGCGCCGCGTCAGCCGGAGCGCTTCCCGGTTGCCGAGAGGAGCTGAGGGTCGTAGCAGTCGCACGCCAGGACCGTGGCGGCCCGGGACTTCTGCGCCGGCACCTCGATCAGTGCGGTCATGCTGCTCGTCTGGACCACGCTGCGCCACTGCCTGCCGCCTCCGCCGAGGAGCAGATCGGCCTCCGACCCCTTGTCGTACTGAACGGTGCCGTCGGGGTGAGCGCCCGTGGTGCGGTGTTCGCGTACGAAGGTGCAGGCGACCAGGGAGCTGCCGGTCGAGAGGCGGAAGACGGGGAGGGCGGCCCCCGTCACCTTGTAGGAGAAGGTGTGCCCGAGGCCGCTGTCCGCCCAGCCGTTGTAGAAGCGGACGAGATCGCTGGTGAACCCTCCGTCCGCGAAGCGGTCGTCGGTGGGGCTGCCGAGCGGGGACGTGAAGCTGAGGTAGTCGGCGAACCCGTCGCAGATCTCGCGGTCGGCGTCTGCGGTGTCCGACAGCTGGGCCGTTCCGGACGGGCCGCGGCGGATGTCCGGGAGCACCTTCGGCTGTACACGTACCGCGCCGTCGTCCTTCTCGGACGGTGTCGGCGAAGGCGTCGGTGACGCGCTCGCCGATGTCTTGGCGGCTTCTGTCACCGCCCATCCGGCGGCGTCCGCCTTCCAGGCTCCCCCTGCCTCGGTCTGGGTGAAGTAGAGGAGTTGCGAGGAGCGGTCCTTCTCGCTGCCCTTCCACTTGCTCAGTACGGCGAAGGAGCGGGGGTACGGGTCGCCTGCCTTCTCGGCGGGGATCAGGAAGCGAGGCTGGGTGAGGTGGGTGGCTTCGTCCTCGGTCCCGCCTTTGCGGTGGATCTCGTACGCGGCGAGTGACTCCTTCAGCAGGACGCCCGTCTGGATCTTCTTCGCGGCTACGTCGTCGAGCGCCGCGTCCGCAGCGGCGTTCTCACGGTCGTAGCGCTCGAAGACCTGTTGCGCGTCGTCCGGCGTGATGACGGGCGACGTCCCGGACGACGCCTTCGGCGGTGCGCCGTCCGGGGACCGGGTCCCGCCGTCGGTGCAACCCGTCAGCAGGGCGAGCGAGATGACCAGACCGACCGAGCCGAGCCGTGTGGTCGTGTGATGCACAGCTTTCAGCCTCCCCCGTGCTCCGTGATCTTGTCAGCGTAGATGACGTGATCCCGGAATTCGCCGCTTCATGGGGAACTGGCTGTCGGGCGTTCGGTGGTGACCGGTGCGGGGGTGGTGGGAGGTGCGGTGGGGGCCGGCGTCACTGTGCGAGGTCGAGCACGAGCTTGCCCCGGGTGCGGTTGGTCTCGCCCAGCCGGTGGGCCTCGGCGGCCTGTTCGAGGGGGAAGGCGCGTTCGACCTCGACCTGGAGCGTGCCGGAGTCGACCAGGCCGGCGATGGCCGTCAGGGCGGCGGCGTCCGGCTCGACCAGGAGCGGGCTGGTGCGCACACCCTCCTGCCGGGCGGCGGCGGCCAGGGCGTCAGAGACGCCGCTGGGGATGGAGATGACCAGGCCGCCCCGGCGGGTGACCGACACCGATCGCACATCGGTGTCGTCCGTGGCGCCGATCAGGTCGATGACGACATCCACGTCGCCGGTGACCTCCTCGAACCGCTGCCTGGTGTAGTCGATCGTCTCGTCCGCGCCCAGTTCCTCGAGCCAGGTGTGCCGGGGCTCCCTGGCGGTCGCGATCACCTCGGCGCCGAGGTGCTTGGCGATCTGCACCGCCAGGTGCCCCACTCCCCCGGCCGCGGCGTGCACGAGGACCCTCTGCCCTGCGGTCACGCGCGCCGTGTCGACGAGTGCCTGCCAGGCGGTGAGCGCCGCGAGCGGCAGGGCGGCGGCCTCGACGTGCGAGAGCGACGACGGCTTACGGGCGAACTGCCGGGAGGGTGCTGTGACGAACTCGGCGTACGCGCCGGCGGGGCGCGGGAACCACGGCATGGCGTAGACCTCGTCGCCGGGTGCGAGCGTGGTGACCCCGAAGCCGACCTCCTCGACGACGCCTGAGACGTCCCAGCCGAGGATCAGCGGCAGCGTCTGGAGGCCGGCCATGCCGTGGCCCGCACGCGTCTTCCAGTCCACCGGGTTGATCCCGGCGGCGTGGACGCGCACCAGGACCTCGGTCGGCAGTGGTTCGGGGCGTGCGATCCGTCCGGGGGTCAGTACGTCCGGTCCGCCGAACTCGCTGATGGTCACGGCGCGCATCGTCCGGTCGTTCATGTCGTCCTCGCTCATTTCTGCTTCGTACGTTCTTCGGCCCGGGTCCGCGGGCCGGTACGTGTCAGCCTCGCCGCTGCCCGGACAGGCGGTGAGTGGCTGGGCAGCCACCTGTCGTACCATTCCGGCCATGCCTCATCGTGTCGCTGTTCTCGCCCTGGACGGGGTCATCCCGATGGACCTCGGGATCGCGGCCCGGGTCTTCAACGAAGCCGTCGGCCCGACCGGCGCACGGCTCTACTCAGTGACGACCTGCTCGCTCGGCGGAGAGCAGGTGCGTACGAACGAGGGCTTCCGGATCGTCGTGGACGACGACGAGTCGCTGCTGGAACGTGCGGATACGGTGGTGATCGCCACCCAGGAGCCCGGGGACCATCTGCTCACCACGGGAGAGCTGCCCGCCCGGCTCGCCGCCGCGTTCGACCGGATCGGGCCGCGGACCCGCATCGTCAGCCTGTGCACCTCGGCGTTCCTGCTCGCGGCGGCCGGGCTGCTGGACGGGCTGCGGGCGACGACGCACTGGGCGCTCTGCGACGAGTTCACCCGGCTGTTCCCCGAGGTCGAGATCGATCCGGACGTTCTCTTCGTCGACAACGGGCGCATCCTGACGGCTGCCGGCGGGGCGGCGGGTCTCGACCTGTTCCTTCACCTGGTCCGCAGGGATCACGGCGCGTCCGTGGCCGGAGCGGCCGCACGGCGGTGTGTGGTGGCGCCGTGGCGGGAGGGCGGGCAGGCGCAGTTCATCGAGCACCCGGTGCCGGAGGACGCCGACCGTTCCACCTCGGCCACCCGGCAGTGGGCGCTGGACCGGCTGGCCGAGCCGGTCACGCTGCAGGACATGGCTCGTCACGCCCATATGAGTGAGCGCACGTTCACCCGGCGGTTCCGGGCCGAGGTGGGGACGAGCCCTCTCCGGTGGCTGGTGCAGAGCCGGCTCGCCGAGGCACGCCGCCTGCTGGAGTCCAGCGACCTGACCGTGGCGCGGATCGCCACGGCCTGCGGCTTCGGGGACCCGGTCGTGCTGCGCAAGCACTTCCACACCCATCTCGGCCTGTCGCCTCTCGCCTACCGGCGGGCCCACTGCGCGCCTGAGCCGGGTGGGACGCAGCGGCCCCGTCCGGCCGGAGCGTATGCGGTACGGGCGTGAGCGCCGGCCGCGCGGTACGGGCGTGAGGGCATGTGCGGTACGGGGGTGAGCGTCGGCCGGCGTTCCGGGCGTGAGGGCGGGTGCGCCTTGGAGTCGGTGCGGAGTCCCGGTCGCGGGAGCTGACGCCCGTCGCGGCCCGTTCCGTACCCTGGGGGCATGCGTATGCGCCCCACCCTGAGCTGGACGCCCACGGAGGACCTGCCGCCGGCCACCATGGATCTTGAGCCGGTGGCCGAGGCCCTGAGCGCCGGTGGCGTGCTGGTGCTCAGCGGGGCCGGCATCTCCACTGAGTCGGGCATTCCGGATTACCGGGGCGAGGGCGGCAGCCTGAGCCGGCACACTCCGATGACCTACCAGGATTTCACCGCCGGCGCGCAGGCCCGGCGTCGTTACTGGGCGCGCAGCCACCTCGGCTGGCGTACCTTCGGCCGCGCCCGCCCCAACGCCGGGCATCGTGCGGTGGCCGCGTTCGGGCGGCACGGCCGGCTCTCGGGTGTGATCACGCAGAACGTCGACAGCCTGCACCGGACGGCCGGCAGCGAGGGCGTCGTGGAACTCCACGGAAGCCTGGACCGGGTGGTCTGTCTCTCGTGCGGTGACTTCAGCCCGCGCCGTGAGCTCGCCCGCCGCCTGGAGGAGGCCAATGCGGGGTTCAGTCCGGTGGCCGCCGGGATCAACCCGGACGGTGACGCCGATCTCACCGACGAGCAGGTCGGGGACTTCCATGTGGTGCCCTGCACGGTCTGCGGCGGGATCCTCAAACCGGACGTGGTGTTCTTCGGCGAGTCCGTGCCCCCGCAGCGGGTCGAGCACTGCCGTGCCCTGGTCCGCGAGGCGTCCTCGCTGCTCGTCCTCGGCTCCTCGCTGACCGTGATGTCGGGGCTCCGGTTCGTACGGCAGGCGGCCCAGGCCGGAAAGCCGGTGCTGATCGTCAACCAGGACCCGACCCGGGGCGACCGTCACGCCGTCACCCGTGTCGCACTGCCGCTGGGGGCGGCTCTCACCGCCGTGGCGGGCCGTCTGGGCATCCCCGTCGACGAGGGGACCGCTGGGTCGGTGTGAGGTGGCGCACTTACTTTACTGCGCCGAAACCTCTGGAATACCTCAGATTTGTTTTCGTGAGGCCTGGCGCGCTGCCAGAATCACAGGGTTCCTGATCATGCGCCTTCGAGCCATCGCCGGGTGCCTCCCCCACAGGCCCGGCCGGGACCGGTCATTTTCCCCTCACAAAGGCGAACCCCCTCCATGAGTGACGGCAGCATCACGGCAGCCGATCAGCTCGCCGACGCACCGGCGAGCTCCCCCCACGTGGACGCCGGCGACGCCGGTTACAGCAAGGACCTCAAGTCCCGCCACATCAACATGATCGCCATCGGCGGCGCGATCGGCACCGGGCTCTTCCTGGGTGCGGGCGGCCGTCTCGCCGATGCCGGACCCTCGCTCGCCATCGCGTACGCCGTCTGCGGTGTCTTCGCGTTCTTCGTCGTACGGGCGCTGGGCGAGCTGATCCTCTACCGTCCGTCGTCCGGCGCCTTCGTCTCGTACGCCCGTGAGTTCATGGGCGAGAAGGGCGCGTTCGCGGCCGGCTGGCTGTACTTCCTCAACTGGTCGACCACGGCCGTCGCGGACATCACGGCGGCGGCGACGTACGCCCACTTCTGGGGGATGTTCAGCGATGTCCCGCAGTGGATCCTCGCGTTGATCGCCCTCTCGGTGGTCCTCACGGCGAATCTGATCTCGGTGAAGTACTTCGGCGAGATGGAGTTCTGGTTCGCGATCATCAAGGTGGCGGCCCTGGTCGCCTTCATGCTGATCGGGATCTTCCTCATCGTCACGCAGCATCCGGTGGACGGCCACACCCCGGGCCTGTCCACCGTCTCGGACACCGGCGTGTTCCCCACGGGCGCCCTTCCGATGCTGCTCGTGATCCAGGGCGTCGTCTTCGCCTATGCCTCCGTCGAGCTGTGCGGTGTCGCCGCCGGCGAGACCGAGCACCCGGAGAAGATCATGCCGCGTGCGATCAACTCCATCATGTGGCGGGTCGGGCTGTTCTACGTCGGCTCGGTGGTGCTGCTCGCGATGCTGCTGCCCTACACGGCCTACTCCGGCGACCAGAGCCCGTTCGTCACCGTCATGGACAAGATCGGCGTACCGGGTGCGGCCGGCGTGATGAACCTGGTCGTGCTGACCGCCGCCCTGTCCAGCCTGAACTCCGGCCTGTACTCCACCGGCCGCATCCTGCGGTCCATGGCGCTGTCCGGTTCGGCGCCCCGCTTCACCGGCCTGATGAACAAGGGGCAGGTCCCCTACGGCGGCATTCTGCTGACGGCGGGCTTCGGGGTGCTGGGGGTCGGGCTGAACTACGTCGTGCCCGGCCAGGCGTTCGAGATCGTGCTGAACTTCGCGTCGATCGGGATCCTCGGCACCTGGGGCATGATCATGCTGTGTTCCCTGGTGTTCTGGCACCGCTCGCAGAGCGGCCGGGTCACCCGGCCCGCCTACCGCCTGCCCTGGGCCCCGTACACCCAGATCGTCACGCTGGCGTTCCTCGTGGGTGTGGCGTTCCTGATGTGGTGGGGCGGCGGTGTGGGGCGGACGACCGTGACGCTCCTGCCGCTGATCGCTGCGGCACTGGTCGGTGGCTGGTTCCTCGTACGCGGCCGGGTGCGCGAGATGGCGCGGGCCAAGCAGGACGTCTGACCTGCACCCTCCGCATGCGCGCCTCGCAGGATTGCGAGGCGCGCATTCATGCCGCCGGGAGAGGCCGGGGAAGGCCTCTCCCGGCGGGACGGAGAAGGCCCCCTCGGCGGGCCGGAGGATGCCTCGTCGGGCCCCGTGCCGGGCTCGACGGCGGGCTGTCGGCGGCTCGGGCCCCTGGTACCTATTCGCCCTCGTCGAGGACGGCGTCCCCGCCCTTGATGTGACGGGCGGGGTTGAAGCCCCTCTCCATCAGGTCCACCGCCCAGGCCATCTCCTGGACGCCTTCCAGCTTGGCCATGCCCGGGGACAGCCCGAGACGGAACCCCCCTGGCTGCGGCTTCCCGGAGGCGCTGTAGGGCAGGAAGTCCAGCGGTGAGGCTCCCCCGCTCGGGTAGACGACGCAGTCGGACAGCACCGCGAGCGGGTAGAGGCCCGTCATCCTGGCCATGTTGGCGAGCTTGCGGTGCATGTTGACCCGGGCCTTGCTGATGACGGCGGCCCGGATGTCGGGGCGCCACGTCGGGCGCTCCAGGGCCGGCCATCGTTCACCGTCGCGGTAGTGCTTGCCCTGCGGTCCCTCGCGGAGTTTGCCGACGCCGCCCTTGACCGTCGCCTTGATGGCGGCGAGTACGGCGGCCAGGGCCGGGTCGTTCTGCTTGTGGTGTTCCATCGCCGTGAGGAACTCGGTGTCGGTGAGGTCCTTGGTGACGCCGAGGTCGGCGAGCGTGTCGATGTAGGCGGTCCTGAGCCGGTCGTGCCACGGGTCCAGGTAGGCGCCGGTCTCCCGGCGCAGGAACGCCTCGACCGGGGTGACGTTGTGGCCGAGCTCCTGGGCGTAGGCGACGGTGTGCGTCTGGTACCAGGCCGGGCCGTCGGGGCGTTCGCCGGTCGGGGTGAACGGTGAGGGCAGTCGCGGGTCCAGGTCGATGTGGGAGAGGTCGACGAACCAGCAGCCGGGGATCTTCGGGTTGAACCGCGGCTGGTGGAAGTGGTCGGGGGCGGACAGCCCGACCGTGAGCCGGGCCGCCGCCGCGAGGAACGCGGTGTTCAGGTCGAGGCCGACGGCGTACGGCAGGAGGCACTCGTCGTCCGACAGCAGCGGGACGTCCCGGACCCATTGGTAGGCCTCCTCGTCGAGGAAGCCTCCCTTCCAGCCCTGGGCGACGGGGTGTTCGGGCCTGGCTTCCGGTGGGGCGGGGTCCATCGGTTCCGTACCGAGCGAGCCGGGGTTGTGGCCGGGCACCCAGTTCCCGCTGTCCTTGTCCTGCACGGCCCGGGTGGGCGGGCGCAGGGCGGTCATCAGTTCCAGGCCGGATACGGCGGTGCTGCCGCGCGGGGTGATCACCCGCTGGGCGTAGACACCCAGGACCCGGGCGATGTCGGCGGGCTCCATGTCCTCGACGCCCGGCCAGGACCTCGCGTCGAGGGCGTCCCACGAGAGGACGGCGAGCTGTACGCACTGGCGCTGTCCGGTCGTGGCGGGGCGGTAGATCCGCGCCCAGGGGCCGAACCCGCGCCGGGTCAGTTTCCACTTCGCCTTGGTGACCTGCTTGACCACGGGGTGGTCCTCGGGCAGCCGCAGGGAGCGGCGCTGCTCGAAGCCCTCCAGGCGTTCGGGGAGGCCGAGCTTCACCGCTGCGGCGGCGGTGAGGGCGATCAGCGGGTCGGAGTCCTTGCCGTTGCGGTGCAGACGCGGGGCGCCGAGGCCGGACTCGGCGAGGGTCCACTGCACCAGCTCCGGCACCGTGGTCGCCGGGCAGTCCAGGACGATGCCGTCGACGCCGTACGCGGAACCGTCGCCGTCCAGGACCGCGAGCGGACCGTGGGGGAATCGCGGGTCCGCGGCGGGCGTGGCCGTACGGTCCGGGAGGCGGTGCGCGGCCGTGACACGACGGGCGGGGGATGCGGGGGCCGTCGGGGCGGGGGCCGGGGCGGTGGGTGTTTCGGGGGCGGGCTGCGGCGGAGGAACGGCGGCCGCGTAGGGGGGCGACGGGGGGTGGGGGTGGCCGGTGCCCATGGCGGTGTTGATGCCATGAGCGGTACCTGAACCGGTGCCGTGAGCCGTACCGGTGCTGATGCCGTGGGCGGTCCCGGAACCGTGGCCGTGGGCGGGGAACTTCTCCGCCCAGCCGTTCAGCAGGCGCTGGTAGGCCTCCAGGCGTGGCGGCTTGGGCTCCGAACGGCCGTTCTCCCAATTCTTGACCGTCTGCGTCGTCGACTTCAGGGCCTGCGCCAGTCGGGCCTGCGTGATTCCGGCGGCCTCTCGAAGCCGGGCGCGCTCCGACGGGGGCGGGAGCTGAGGCCCCTCCTCCAGCAGAGCGTCGACCGACGCGAACAGTTCTTCCTCGGATGCCATACCTGTCCACCTCCGCTCCGGACACTAACAGCCCGCACCCTCCGATTTAGCCCCCGCCTTTAACCCGTTCAGAGGTGTTCAGAGGTTTCGGCAAGGGGTGCCCGTCACCCGGGACCCCGCCGCGCGTTGTCCCATGTCCCGGTCGCATCCGGTCCCATGGCACCGAACCGCGACCGTGCCCACCCTCAGGAGGACAGAACAGTGACCACACATTCGGGCCGGGTGATCGCAGACCTCTCCGTCTCGGCCGACGGATACTCGGCAGGGCTCGGGCAGTCCGAGCAACGTCCGTTCGGCGACGACGCGGGCGACGGCTGGGGCAGCCGGCTCCACTCCTGGATGTTCGAGACCCCTGAGCTGCGGCAGGCCGAGCTCGACCGGCTGACCTCGGTCGGCGCCTTCGTCATGGGCCGCAACATGTTCGGTCCTGTGCGCGGCCCCTGGGACCGGCGGTGGAAGGGCTGGTGGGGCGAGGATCCTCCGTACCACGCACCCGTCTTCGTGCTGACCCACCATGCGCGCGACCCGCAGCCGATGGAGGGTGGCACCACGTTCCACTTCGTGACGGACGGCATCGGAAGCGCCCTGCGGCAGGCACGCGAGGCGGCCGGGGACCGTGACGTGTCGATCCACGGGGGCGCGACCACCGTCAACCAGTACCTCGCCGCAGGCCTGATCGACGTACTGCGCATGCACATCGTGCCGTTCACGCTCGGCGCGGGCACCCGGCTGTTCGACGGCGTGCCGCCGCTGGACCTGGAGCAGGTGGAGTCGCGGGCGGCGGACTCCGTCACCCATGTGACCTATCGCGTGCCGCGCTGAGACCCGGCCTCCGGGGTGATGCCGGGAGACAGCCGTGCGGTGCCGTCCCGTCTGCGGGGCCCGTGTTCGCCCTCGGGTTCCCTGCCGTGCGATGCTGAACGGCACGTGCATCAGGGCTGGTGGCGGAAGAAAGTGCAGGGTGAGGGCAGTGCGGCGGCGGGGCGGGGCCATGGTGTGGGATCGGTTCGCGGCCTCCGATCCGGGGCTGCTGCGTCTCACTGCGGGGCTGCGCACGGTCTCGGCGATCGCGCTCACGCTGGTGGTTCTGGCCCTGCTGGGCACCGATGTCTCCCATATGGTCACCGGCGCGATGACCGCGATGACCGCCACCTTCGCCGTCAAGGACAAGGTGGTACGTGACCAGGCGGTGACGCTCGCCCTGGGCCTGCCGGTCGCGCTGGCCGCGATGTCGCTGGCCGCTCTGCTGAACTCGCGGGTCGTCGCCGGGGATCTGTTCTTCGTGGTCCTCATCTTCGGTGCCGTCTATTTCCGGCGGTTCGGCGAGCGCGCCACCGCGCTCGGGCTCATCGGCTTCCAGATCTACTTCCTCGCCCTGTTCGTGGGCGCCGCGCCGTCCGCCCTGCCGGCGCTGTATCTGGCCCTGGCCGTCGGGTTCGGCTCCAGCGCGGTGGTGCGGTTCGGCATCGTCCCGGAGACACCCCAACGCGTTCTGACCCGGCTGCGTGACGCGTTCCGGACGCGTCTGGCCCAGCTGGTCTCCGTGCAGATCGAGCTGCTCGACGCCGGTCCCGGGCAGCTGGAGAAGGTCCTCGACGACATGCGGCTGCACACGGCGCGGCTGCACGAAGCCGCGCTGATGATCCAGGACCGCCTGGAGGAGGGCACCGACGACGCGGACAAGGCGGCGCTGGTCCAACGCCGCGTCGCGGACGCCGAGATCGCCACGGAGCGACTGGGCATGCTCCTGCTGAACGCGCGCAGCGTGGAGCGCGCGGACACCCTGACCCTCCATCTGCCGCATGCTCCGGTGCCGCTCACCGGGGACTGGAGGCCGGCCGAGGACGACGCGACCATAGCCCTGCGCCGTGACCTCAAGGCCCTGCACCTCCTGGTGAACCGGCCCGCGTCGCGCGACGGGGGCACGGCGGTGGCCCACATACGCAACAGGCTGCTCGGTTACCGGGACGAGGAG
Organism: Streptomyces sp. NPDC104381; assembly: GCF_055583745.1. Classification (NCBI taxonomy): domain Bacteria; kingdom Bacillati; phylum Actinomycetota; class Actinomycetes; order Kitasatosporales; family Streptomycetaceae; genus Streptomyces; species Streptomyces sp. NPDC104381. The sequence goes on along the minus strand of NZ_JBVJNK010000005.1, from coordinate 634,653 downwards.
AGGCTTCCGGCGGCGCCCTCGGGCATCCAGGACGCGTTTCGCGGGATCGGTGAGGCCGCCCGGTCCGTCCTGGGTCTGCGGCTCGCGCTGGACGGTCCCCAGGACGAGTCCGACGACTCACCGGCCACCATCCGTTCCCGCGAGGAGTTCGACGCGGAGGACATCGCGCTCGCCTCCTCCGAGACGTCCAAAAACGAGGACCCCGCGGGGTTGCGGCGCCCCACCACGAGGGCGGCCTTCCAGGTCTCGGTGGGCTCGGTACTGGCCATGATCGGTGGCGAGCTCCTCTCCGACCAGCGCTGGTACTGGGCCGTTCTCACCTGCTGGGTCGTCTTCCTCAACACCGCCTCGACCGGCGAGATCCTGATCAAGGGGTACCGGCGGCTCCTCGGCACCCTCCTCGGCGCCGTCGCCGGAGTGGCGCTGGCGGGGCTGGTCGGTGACCACACGTGGGTCTCGTTCGCGTTGGTCCTCGTCTTCATCTTCGCGATGTTCTTCACCGCTCCGCTGTCGTACGCGGTCATGTCCTTCTTCGTGACGGCCATGCTGGGTCTGCTGTACACCCTGCTGAACTCGTACAGCTTCGACGTGTTGGTGCTGCGCATCGAGGAGACCGCGATCGGCGCCGCGTGCGGTGTCATCGCGGCCGTGCTGGTGCTGCCGGTGCGCACCGACCGCCGTACCGACGAGCTGCTGGGAACGGTCCTGGAGCGGCTGGGTGACGTCGCGTCGGCGGCGGTGGAGCAGCTCAGCGGTGGGCCCGCGTCCGATCTGCTCAGCAAGGCACGCGGTCTGGACACGGCGCTGGACGAGCTGCGGGACTCCACCAATCCGTTGACCTATCCGATCACCCCGCTGCGCGGCCGGCGCCGGACCGTCCGCTATCTGGTGGCGCTCCTGGAGACGTGCGCCTACCACGCCCGTTCGCTCGCGGCGACGGCCGAGCTCGTGCCGCACAGCAAGACCATCGCGGCTGACCCCCGGCTCCACCGGGCCGGGCAGCGGATCGCGCACAACATCGGGGTGCTCGCCGCGCATGTCGAGGAGGAGGGGGCGCCGGGCGAGGTCGAGTCGAGTGCCAGCATCGCCTCGACGCTGCGGGACGACGGCTCCGGCACCGAGCCTTCCGGCACGGTGACCTTCCGCGTGCTGCGTCATCTGCAGCGCCTCGACGAAGGAGTGGTCGGGCTCGCCCGCCCCCTGGACGTGCCGGTCGCCGAGCGTACCGATGCGAAGGCCGTACGCGACTGAGTCCCTGAGCTGGTCCAGGCCATGCAGCGCGGTCGCCGTGCGCGGACCCGCGACTGCGCTCCGACAACGCGGTCGCGCGCCGGCGCCCGGTCTCGCGATCTTGTCTCCATGTCCTTGGACGAGGAACTGATCGAGCTGCGCCGGGAGATCCACAGCGGACCCGAACTCGCGGGCGAGGAGCGGGAGACGGCCGGGCTGGTCGCGGAGTAGTTGCGCGCGGCTGGGCTGGAGGTGACCACCGGAGTCGGCGGGCACCGGGTCGTCGCGGTGCTGGACGGGCTTCACCTCACGCGTCCCCGGTGTCGCGCACCTGTGCGGGCACGACCTGCACACCGCGATCGGTGTCGGCGTGGCCAGGACGCCGGCCCGGCGCTCCGAGCAGGTGCGGGGGCGGCTGGTGTTCCTGTTCCGGCCGGCCGAGGAGCCCCTGCAGGGCGCACGCGCGATGCTGGACACGGGGCTGGTGCAGGAGCTCGCGCCGCGCGAGTTCTACCCACTGCACTGCAGCCCGTACCCCACCGGCACGAGCTCGGCGGAGCTCAGCACGGCCGCCGGCACGTACCTGAGCACGACGCTGGGGCCGGAGTCCGTCCTGTGGGCCCGGGCATCGTGGCCGTACAACTGCGAGGACTTCGTACTGTTCGTGAACGAGGCTCCCGGCGCGCAGCTCTAACTCGGCGTGGCGAACACCGATGCGGGGATCGACGAGGGGCCGCACTCGCCCGAGTTCGCGGGGGACGAGCGCGCGATCGGCCAAGGGGTGCGCGCCATGACCGGGCTCCTGACGCATCGGCTGGCGGCCCTGCCCACCGGTCACCGGAGCACGCTCCAGCAGGCCACCGGTCACCGGAGGATGCTCTAGCAGGCGCGGGTCCTGTCCTCGGTGTACTCGGTGACCGTCCACCGCTCTCCGTGTTGCAGCGTCGCCGTGGCCACGTACCTCGCCGGACGGCCGGACGGCGGTGGGAGGCGCCAGCCCGTCGTCGTGTCGAGGGTCCGCCACGTCGAGGCGTCCACGCAGTCCTTCACGGTCGCCGTCGGGGGCCGCGCGTCGACGGTGAGCGTGGTGATCTCCGGCTCGTGCCGCAGGTCACCTCGCATCTGGGTCCGTTCCCTGTTCATACGGTCCAGGTCCGCCTCGACGGTGTCCCAGGCGCCGGGCGCCAGGTACAGCTTCAGGTCCGTCCCCTCCGCCGAAGCGGCCCGGTACGCCTTCGTCCGCTCCGCCCACATCGAGCCGTACGCCTTCAGTGCCTGGGCCTCGGCCTCAGGGGGCGCCGGGAGATCCTGAGCGGCCGAAGCGGCGGTCGCGGCAGCCGCGTACGTGCCCGCCGGCGACTTCGCGTCACCCCTGTCGGCTGCGGCGCCGCAGCCGGTGAGCACCAGCGCGCATGTCGCGGCACCGCACCGGAGCACGACGCCCGCCCGGGAGCGCTTCTGCCGAGCCGTCACCATCAGTACCCCAACCAGCCGTCCGATATCGGTCACCGGATCAACGACGCCCGACCTCGTCGGGTCACCGCCTGTACGGCGTAACTCCCCGTTCCCCGCGCCGCCTTCGGATCGTTCTCATCCTTGAACGGCAGTTGAGCTGCGGATCCCCCGCGAGGTCTTGACGGCCTCATGGTCTGTACCTATGGTCACCGATCAGCGCGATCGTTCAACACTCCGAGCATCGTTCACATACACGAACGGATGGCCCCCCACATGCCTCGCATCTCCGCATCGCACCGCGCCGGACGGCGTCCCGCGCTCATGGTCACCGCCGCCACCGCGACCGCCGCCCTGGTGGCCGGCATCCTCTCCCTGCCCGGCACCCAGCAGGCCGAGGCCGCCCCCGCCGCATTCGCGCACCCCGGAGTCACCGTCTCCAAGGGGCAGCTGGACTTCACCCGCGGCAAGGTCAACGCCGGCGCCCAGCCCTGGAAGGGCGCGTACGACCAGATGATGGCGAGCAAGTACGCCGATCAGAACCGCGCCGCCAAGCCCCGCGCGACCGTCGAGTGCGGCTCCTACTCCAACCCCAACTACGGCTGCACGGACGAGCGTGAGGACGCGATAGCCGCGTACACCAACGCGCTCGCCTGGTACATCACGCGCGACGAGCGGTACGCGAAGAAGTCGATCGAGCTGATGGACGCCTGGTCGGCGGTGATCAAGAGCCACACCAACAGCAACGCCCCGCTGCAGACCGGCTGGGCCGGCTCCTCCTGGCCGAAGGCGGCCGAGATCATCAAGCACACCTACACGGGGACGTGGTCCAACTCCGGGCGTTTCGCGACCATGCTGCGCGACGTCTATCTGCCCAAGATCATCAACGGCTCCAACTCCAACGGCAACTGGGAGCTGTCGATGATGGAGGCCGCCGTCGGCATCTCCGTCTTCCTCGACGACAAGACGTCCTACGACAAGGCCATGGCGAAGTTCCGGACGCGTACGGCCGCGTACGTCTACCTCGCCTCCGACGGAGCCGTGCCCAGGACCGTCCCGAGCCAGAACCTCGACACCACCGCGAAGATCGTCAACTACTGGCAGGGGCAGTCCACCTTCGTCACCGGACTGACCCAGGAGACCTGCCGCGACTTCACACACACCGGTTACGGCATCTCGGCCATCGCCCATGTCGCCGAGACCAGCCGGATCCAGGGCCAGGACCTCTACGGCACCGACGTGGGCGAGCGGCTGCGACAGGCGCTCGGCTTCCAGTCCAAGTACGAGCTCGGCGAGGCCGCGCCGAGCTGGCTGTGCGGCGGGTCGCTGAACACCGGCCTCGGCCCCGTCACCGAGGTCGGCTACAACGCCCTGCACAACCGCCTCGGCATCGCGATGACCAACACCCAGCGGCTGACCGAGCGGAACCGTCCGGCGGGCAGCAACAACCTCTTCGTGGCCTGGGAGACGCTGACCCACGGCGACAACCCGAACTGATCCAGCCCCGACAGCCGGCTCGGGTGCCGTGGGGAGTCCCCACGGCACCCGGCCCGGCGCGGGGTCACCGGCATGCTGTACGAAGTGCTGTGTGAACGAACAGACTCAGCCCGCGACCGTTCGCGTGTTCATCGCGCTCGCCCCGCCCGACCACGCGAAGGACGAACTGGCCCGGGAACTGCGCCCCGCTCAGGACGCGTACCCTCGGATGCGCTGGAACCGCATCGAGGACTGGCACATCACCCTGGCGTTCCTCGGGGAGCTTCCGGTCGGGACCGTTCCGCTCCTGCACCGGCCGCTCGCCGCCCTCGCGGCGGACCACCGACCGCCCTGCCTGGCCCTGCGCGGCAGCGGTGTCTTCGACGACCGGGTCCTGTGGAGCGGGATCGAGGGAGACCTCGACGAGCTGCACATGCTCGCCGCGGATGTGCGTTCCGCGGTCAAGGCCTGCGGTGTCGCCTTCGAGGAACGCCCCTTGCGCCCCCATCTGACCCTGGCGCGTGCCCGCCGTGGGGACCTCACCTCGGCGGCGGAGATCGCCGAGGGGTTCGCGGGGTTCAGCGGACTGCGGTGGCCGGCCGGACGTCTGCATCTGGTCGGCAGCAACGTCGGCAGGAGCCGTGGGCCGATCCACTACCGCGACATCGAGGCCTGGCCGCTGGGTTGAGCGGCGTGCGTGCCGCGCCCGTGAGCCGCCGTCACCGGACGGGGCGGCGGGGACGCGCCGAACGGCCCGGGCATAAACTGCACCCGGCACCGACGGGGGGCGGAAAGCATGACGGCCGAGACGGTTCACAGGTGGGAGTCCACGCTCGACTCCGTGGTGGTGTACGAACAGGGTGCGCTCTGCCGCCGCCTTGCCCGGGGCATCGTGCCACCGGACGGCGGGGTGCGGGTGACGGGGCTGCCCCGCTCGCTGGACCCTGGTTCGCTTCGGGCCCGTGTCCAGGGCGCCCCTGGGGTGCGCGTCGGCGAGGCCCGGATGGAGGTCGAGGCCGAACCGCTCGCCGCGCCGGCGCCCGACGGCCTGCGGAGCAGGGTCGAGCGGCTGCGCGAGGAGTGCGCCGCGGCGCGAGGGCGCCGGGACCACCAGCTGAGCCTGATCGAGGAGATCAGGGGGCTGCGCCCCGTCCCGCCGGCCCGCAGACGTGAGGACGGGCACCGTCGCACCCCTGTCGACGCGTGGCTGGAGCTGGGTGGCTTCGTGGACGACCGGCTGACGGGGCTTCACACCCGCCTCGTCGAGCTGGAGGAGGCGCTGCGGAGTGCCGGGCACGAGCTCGAAGTCGCCGAGGACGAACTCGCCCGCGCCTCCACCGACGTACCGCAGGCGCACGTCGAAACCACGGTGTCGGCCCTCCTGACGATCGATGTGTCCGGCGCCGGGGCCCCGGGTGCCGAGGTGGGGATCGAGCTCGAATACGGGGTGCCGGGCGCCCTCTGGGTGCCGGCCTACCGGCTCGCCTGCCGTCAGGGCGAGGACGGTGGCCGGCTGGTGCTGCGCGCCTCGGTGGCCCAGCGCACCGGCGAGGACTGGAGCGGTGTGGCCGTCGGCCTGGCCACGGCCGACCTGCGGCGAGGGACGGGCCTGCCGAGGCTCCGTTCGATCCGGATCGGGCGCAGTCAGCCGGCGTCCGCGCCTTCCGGCTGGCGCGAGCCCCCGGCAGGTCTCGCCGACCTGTTCACCGGGTACGACGCGGCGCGTCCCCGCCCCGCCGCGGCCGCCGCGCCGGTGGCCCACGCCGCGGGGCCCCTGCCGCCGCCTCCCCCGCCGCCGGTGGCGTACGGCGCGCCGCCCGTCGGCGGGCTTCCGGTGCCGGGGGGTGCCTCGTCCGAGGCCTTCGCCGGCGGGATGCCCGCCGCGCCGCCGGCCCGGGCCCGCAGAGGCGCTGGTGCCGTGCCCTCCCCCGCTCCCGCCGCCGCGGCGCCCTCGGCGCCCGGAGGCGCCCCGCCGCCGGCTCAGCCGTCAGGTCCTCCGCAGCCGAGCGGCGCCGAGCTCGACTACGCCGCTCTCGTCCTGTGCGGCGCCGACGAGCAGGGTGACCGTAGAGGAAGGCTGTTCCCCGGAGCCCCCTTCGACCCGGTGGCGGCCGAGTACCGGCGCCGCGCCGAGTCGGTGGCCGGGCTCCCGCTGCCGGGACACGCCGTACGGCCCCGGGAGTCGGCGGGGTCCTTCGACCACCGCTTCGACACGGCCGCCCGCGTGGACATTCCGTCGGACGGCACCTGGCACACCGTCACCGTCGGTGAGATCGCCGTCGGCACGCACACCGAGTACCTGTGCGTGCCGTCCGTGGAACAGACGGTGTACGCCACCCTGGTGCTCTCCAATTCCACGGATCAGGCGCTTCTCGCCGGTCCGGTGGAAGTCACCGTCGACGACGACTTCCTGCTGACCGCCGCCCTGCCCACGCTCGCCCCCGGGGGCGTCCGCAGGGTGGGGCTCGGGCCGGCGGAAGGCATCCAGGTCATCCGTCGTACGAACGTGCACGAGTCGACGTCGGGGCTGCGCAACAGCACCACGGTGCTCGACCACCGAATCCATGTGGAACTGGCGAACCGACTCACCGGCCCCGCCACGGTCGAGGTCCGCGAGAGGGTGCCGGTCACCTCCGAACCCGATGTACGGATCGAGGAGCGGGCCGACTGGACGGCACCCGGGGAGGGCCCGGGGCCCGATCGCCACGCCCCGGGCACCCGTGTCTGGCGGGTGGACCTGCCCGCCGGTGGCACCGCCGTGCTCGACGGCGGCTACGAGATCAGAATGCCGGCCGGCAAGGCCATCGTCGGCGGCAACCGCAGGAGCTGACAGACGCCATGACCACGACTCAGAAGCCGATCGCTCTTCCCGTCACCGCGGTGACCTGCCTGGAGGACCGCGCACACGTCGAGCGTGCCGTCGTGCTCGACCTGGAGGCAGGGGTCCAGCGGCTGCGCCTCGGCCCGGTCAGCGCACTGGCCGTCGACCGGACGCTCCACGCCGAGCTGACCGCCGATCACCCGGCGACCGTGCTCGACGTACGGATCACCCGCAGCTGGAAACCGCGCGGTCCGGTGCCTGACGCGGAGGACGACTCCGCTCTGCGGCTGCGGGTGCACACCCTGCGGGGCGAGCAACTCGCCCTGGAGCGGCGGCGCGACCGGCTGGAGGCCCGACGGGATCTCCTCGGCCGGCTCGCGGCGGATCTGCTGCGGGACATCGGCGAGGGTGCGGGCGCGGGTGAGACGGACAGCGCCCGCTGGTCGGGTGAGCTGGACCGGGTCGACGGGGAACGTGCCTCGTGCGGGGAGCAGTCGCGTGTCGTCGAGGCCGAGCTGGCGGCTCTGGCCGATGAGCTCGGGCAGACCGAGCGGGCCCTCCACGCGTCGGAGGAGCAGCCGGCGGAGCTCGTCGGTCATGTCGAGCTGACCGTGGAGACCGCGGCCGCAGGGCCGGTCGGGCTGCGGCTGAGTCACCTCACCTCGTGTGCGCTGTGGCGGCCCGCCTACCGGGCGGTGCTCGACGGGGGCTCCCTGACGCTGGAGACCGACGCGATGGTCTGGCAGCGCACCGGCGAGGACTGGTCGGACGTACGGCTGACGCTGTCGACGGCCCGTTCGGCGCTGGCCACCGATCCGCCGCGTCTGGGTGAGGACCGGCTGACGCTCATGGACCGCTCCGCCGCGGACCGCCGCACGGTCGGCGTCGAGCTGCGCGAGGAGGAGATCGGGAGTCTCGGTCCTGCCCCGGTCGTGGGCCTTCCGGGGGTGGACGACGGAGGGGAGGTACGGGTGTTGCGGGCCCCGGCGCCCGTCTCCGTACCCGGCGACGGGCGTGCGCACCGTGTGCCGCTTTCCGTTTTCAGCACCGACGCCCGGAGTGAGTACGCCTGCTCACCCGAGTTGTCCCCTCTGGTCACCCGGGTCGTGCGGTTCGACAACCTGGCCGGTCACGCGCTGCTCGCCGGGCCCGTGGACCTGGTGCGCGGCAGTGGATTCGCCGGCCGTGGCACGGTGGAGTTCTCCGCCCCCGGTGCCCCGGTCGAACTGGCCTTCGGCAGTTGCGACGACCACCGGGTGGTCCGGCACACCGAGGAGACGCGGGAGACGGCCGGTATCACCCAGCGGAGCGTCATCACGCGCACGGTCCGGCTGCACCTGTCGCGGTTCTCCGCTCCCGGTGAGCAGGGGGACCGGGTGGTCGTCCTGCGGGAGCGGCTCCCGGTCTCCGAGGTCTCGGCCGTGGAGGTCGGTCTGCGTCGGGAGTCCTGCTCCCCCGAGCCCGGCACGGTCGACGCCGAGGGGATCGTCCGCTGGGACGTCACGCTCCCGCCGGACGGCCACCGCACGGTCACCCTGGTCTACGAGATCTCGGCGAGCGCCAAGGTCACCGGGCTCTGAGCCGCTGTTCTACGGGGCCGGAGGGGAGCGCCTCGGGAGCGGCGTGCCGTCGACGTGGAGGTCGACGTGCTCGTTGTAGAACGCGACCATGCCGGCGATGCGGTTGACCTGGACCGTCGGGAAGTCGTACGCCCAGGCGATGTCGTCGTGGCGGGCGGTGGCGCCGTCGAACGACCAGTAGCCGGTCGTCGTGCCCTTGTACGGGCAGCGGGTCACCGTGTCGGAGGGACGCAGCCGGGCCCAGTCGACGTGCGTGCGGTCGAGGTAGTAGCGGGTGGGCAGGCCGGTCTCGAACAGCGTGACGCAGCTGGGCGCTTCCGCCAGCACGACGCCTTCGAGTTCGACGCGGACGCTGCTGGACGAGCGCAGCGCGTCCACCCGGGCGTACGGGCTCCTGGGGTGGACGAAGACGGGCTCGTCCTCCTCGAACCAGGAGTCGAGCGCCGCCCACTCGAACCGTACGGTGCCCCGGACGGGCTCCGGGGCGGTGTCGTCCCACACCCAGGCCGCGCCTTCCCGGACCTCGGATCCGGCCCGGAGCGTCTGGCGCCGGGCGGGCCAGGCGCCGAGCGTCTCGACGTGCTGCTCGTCGGTGAGCACTCCGTCGACCAGGTCGTCGGCCGGGACGCTGAATTGGGGGTAGGGGGGCCATTCCCATACGTACAGGGCGCGGCGGGTGTCGAAGACGAGGTGTCCGCCGATGGTTCCCCTGACGCGTCGGGGCACCGGTTCCACATGGCCGACCGGGGTGAGGAGGCCCGGGTACCGCTTACGGTCGTCCGCCATCGGTCGCCACCTCGGTCCGCTGGTTCGGTGTGCGGTCCCGGTCCGGTCGTGGAGGTTCTCACGCCCTGGCCCGAGGCTCCCCCTTCTCATCCGAAATGCTACTCATCGCGCGGGGCGCGGCACCTTGAGCGGGCGCTCCGGTTACCGCTCGGCAGGCCTTTTCGGGGATCCGGACCGCCGTGTGCCCGGGCGGTGGAGGCCTCGAGCCGGGTGAGCTGGAGGGCGAGGCTCGTCATCCACATCTCCAGGTCGACGGAGAGGGTGGCCGGCGAGCAGCGCTCCGGTGGGGGCACGGGGGGCGTGCCGGGGGCCGGGGTGTCTCCGGTGAGCAGGGAGGCGATCCGGCCGGTCTCCCGTTCGAGGTGGGTCGCCGCGGCCCGGGCCCAGTCGGCGCAGGGGTACGAGGGGCCGGTTGCGGGCCGGAGCCCGAAGCGGGGCAGTCGATAGGCGCCCATCAGGATGTGGTCGGCGACGAGGAGCACCGCGTGCCAGTCGGGGCCGGTGTCCTCGGCCGCCGTTCCGGACTCGCTGCGGTACTGGGCGTACGCCGCCTCGGCGAGGCGCAGCCGGTGCACGCTCGGCAGGGTCCGCGGCGGGGCCGGCGTCACGGGTGCCGGGGTGAGCAGGTCCTCCGCGGTGGGCGGGACCAGCGTGCCGCAGGTGCGCAGCAGTGCGGCCATGGCGCGGACGGCCTCGCGCCGGGCCCCGGCCGGCCAGGCCAGGAGTCCGCACAGGAGGCCGATCACGCTTCCGGTGGCGACGTCGATCATCCGTGCCTCGGACAGCTGCCAGGTGACGGGCGCCATCTGGGCGAAGGCGGTGGCCACGACCAGGGTGAACAGCCCTTGCGCGTACGCGATTCCGAGTAGTGGGCCCAGGGAGAACCCCACCAGCATGGCGGGGGCGAGCAGGGCGGCGTACGCGTCGGTGTGGGTGCCGAGCCCGATCAGGAGCGCTCCCGCCGCCAGCGCCCCGACGGCGTTGCCGGCGAGGGCCTCGCGTACCGCCTTCCAGGCGGCGCCCACCGTCGTACGTCCGAGGGTCAGCACGGCGAGCAGCACCCAGAACCCGTGGGCCAGGTCGAGGGAGCCGGCGACCAGCCGGGCGGCCGCGAGGCCGAGCGCGATCCGGACGGCGTTCTGGAAGAGCACCGACCGCAGCGTGATGTTGCCGAGGACGCGCCGTGCCCACAGCCTCGGCGTGGAGAGTCCGGCGTACCAGAAGAGGTCGTGCGGGGCGGGTTGGTCGGCCGGTCTGCCGTTGGCCGCGATGTCGACGGCGACTTCCATGATCCGTGCCGATTCGGCGAGGGCCAGTACCCGTGACTGGCGTCGCAGTACGTCGGTCCGGGGTGGCGGATCTGGCGTGGGCGCCCCGGAAGCCGGGCCGGCGCGTGCCGACTGGAATTCGCGCATGGCCTGCTCCAGTGCTCCGGGTGCCGGTGGGGGGCGCCCGGTGCGCAGGGACCGCGCACAGGTGTCGCACACGGTCGCGACCTCGTCGAGGAGGGCGGCCGATGCCGGGTCGGCTGCCGGTGGGAGCTCGGCGAGGGCCGCGAGCTGGTCGAGGAGCCGGCGTACCGCGCGGCCCGTCTGGTCCAGTGCGCGGTCCGTCCGGCTCGCACCGGCGGGGCGTTCCGACGGCGGGAGCCGTGAGAGGCGCATCCTCGCACCGGCCTCGCGCAGGTCCCGTGGTGGCACCCCGGCGTCGGCGGCTCCGCGGGCAGCCGTGTCGATGGCGTCCGCGAGCCGGTGGCGGTAGGCCCGCACGGGCGGGTCGGGCAGCAGGATCTCGGTGGCCGCGAGAAGCAGGATTCCCACGGCCAGCCCGGTCAGCCGCTCCCCGAGCGACTCCGGGTCGTACGGCGGGAAGCAGGCCAGGATGTAGAAGAGCTGGAGGCCCGGGGCGGCGCCGGCCGCGCGCGGGCCGGCCACTGCGGCGAACGCCAGCAGGAAGCCGACGGCGAGCATGCCGCCGGTCGCCGCCCAGGTGTTGACCGCGAGAGCCGTCCCCAGTGCGGCGAGAGCCAGTGCCGGGGGCAGTACCCGCAGGATCACGAGGGCCTGTCCGCGGCCGGATCCGGGGATGGCGGAGAGCAGGCCGACGGCGATGGGGGCGAAGAGCGCGTAGAGCGCCGCGGTCGGCCGTTCGGCGGCGTACAGGAGCGGGTAGAAGCCGGCGGTCGCCGCGAGCGTGATGCGGAGGGCTCTGCGCAGGATCGCCGGCCGCCCCGCCTGGGGGGTCATGCTCGGGCCCTCTTCCCGCGTACGGCTTCCACGCGTGGGGCGCCGCGCCGGCGCGCCGGGCAGGCGTGGTGGGACGGCCGTGGCCGTGTTCTCATGCCGCACGCCTCCCGCCGGTGAACGTCCGGCCGCGCTCTCGGGCTCCGGCCGCCTGCCGCCATTGTCGATCCGCACGGAACCGCGCGCTCGCGGTGCCGGTGCGCGGCGGTCACGGGCCGTCAGCCGGGTCGTCAGGCCGGGGACGAATCCGGTTCCACCGAGCCTTGTCAGTATCCAGAATCCTGTTTACTGTTTGATTTGTGAACGACCTGGACGCCCGCTTCCTCACGCGCAACGGCCTCGCCGCCCGGCAGCTGGCCGCCGTGCTCCTGCACCACGAGCCGGAGACCCGCCTGCCCCGCGTGCGGGACTTCGCGGAGCAGCTGGGCTGCGGGAACGGCACGGTGCAGGCGGCCCTTCAGCTGCTGGAGCAGTCCGGGGCGATCGTCACGACGGCCCGGGGCCACCTCGGGACGTTCCTCGTCAGCTCGGACCGCACGATCCTGTGGCGGCTGTCCGGGCTGGGCACTCTCCTCGCCGCCATGCCGCTCCCCTACTCCCGTCGTTACGAGGGTCTGGCGACCGGGCTGCGCGGTGCCTTCGAGGCGGCGGGCGCGCCGTTCGCGGTCACGTTCATGCGGGGTGCGGGTGCCCGTACGGCCGCGCTGCTGGAAGGCAAGGCCGACCTGGTCGTCCTGTCACGTCTCGCCGCCGACCAGCTGATCGCGGAGCATCCGGTGGAGCTGGTGGCGGACCTCGGGCCCGCCACGTACGTGGGTGCTCACGGCATGCTCGTACGCCATGGGGTCGATCTCCGGGCGCCGGGGCTGCGGGTGGCCATCGACCACACCTCGGAGGATCTGCGGATGCTCGTCGAGCGGGTCTTCGCCGGCCGGGAGGACATCGAGTGGCGGGAGGCCTCGTACATGCAGCTGCCCGATCTGTTCTCCCGTGACGAGGTGGACGCGACGGTGTGGAATCTCGACGAGGCGCGGGGCCGGGTCGGGCTCGGTGTCGACGTGCTGCCGCTCGGTGACGAGGTGACCCGGGAGCTGGCGTTGCGCAACTCCAGCGCCGCGGTGATCTGCCGGTCCGACGGGGCGACGGCGCTGGCCGCGATCCGTGCCTCGCTCGATCTGTCCCTGGTGACGCGGTTGCAGGGTGAGGTCCTGAGGGGTGAGCGCATCCCCTCCTACTGACCGGTGGCGGGCCGGTGACCGGAGTCTCATATTTCCGGAGCGTCGCCCGTCCTGAAAATACAGAATCCTGGTTACTGTTGATTTTAGGAGGATCACCATGGACGACCAGCTCGCACTGCGGCTCCAGCTCTTCCGCGAGGGTGGTCAGGTCAGGCCCGAGGTGGCCGACTTCGTCACCGCCGAACTGACCTCGCTGGAGTCCGAGGGCCTGACCGTCACCGAGGCGACGGCCGGGATGCTCACCAGTCATCTGATGATGGCGCTCGGCCGCCTGCTGGACGGGGAGCCGATCGAGCAGTTCCTCACCGACGACCAGGTCGCCGCGGAGCTCGCCGGGCACCCCGGCGCCGTCGCCCGGGCCCGCGCCGTCTCGGTGCGTGCCGAGCGGCAGCTGGGGGCGGCGCTCCCCGAGTCGGAGGTCAACTTCCTCGGCATGCACCTGGCCGTGCTCGCTCAGCAGTCCCCTTCCCCGCCCACGCCCTGACCGGCGGCGTCCGGCTGTACGGACACCCCGCACCCCGCACACGAATCCCACTCCGCTCACGAACGAATACGACGAATACAGGGAGAAGAACAGCGATGACGAAGATCCTCACCGGTGGAGTCGGCAAGGTCGAGGTCACCCGGGCCATCGGCGGACTCGGGATCGACGCGCTCGACGTCGTCCCCTCCAGCGACATGGACGCCGCGATGAAGCTCCGGGCCGGCCAGGCCGACTACTACCTGGGCACCTGTCACACCGGCGCCGGCGCCTCCCTGGGCGTACTCGTCGGCCTCATGGGCAGTGCCGCCTGCCACACCTTCGGGCGGAGCGTGCCCACCGAGGACGAGATCTCCGCCCTGCTCGCCGAGGGCAAGAAGGTCTTCGGCTTCTCGATGGACCAGATCGACGCCATCGCCCCCATGATGGCGCGCGCCATCGCCGCCCGCGGCTGACCCGCGGCTCCTCGCATCGTCCCGGGCACCAAGGAGTGACTCGTGAGCACCACACTCGCCGCCGGTACCAGCCTGGACTTCACGCTGGCCCAGCAACTGACCGTGATCGCCCTCTGCGCGCTGACGGCCTACATCTCGCACATGGCCCTGGCCGTCTTCAATGACGGTGTACGTCCCTTCCTGCTGGACTTCATCCAGGGGCGCACCACCCGCAGCGCGACGACGGCTGTCTCCTTCGGTCTCTCCGCGGGGTTCATCTTCGGGCTCGGCGCCCCGATGGCGCTGTCCACCGGTGTGCTGAATCCGTGGCTCGTCTTCCTGCCCACCGACATCCTCGGGATGCTGTCGCCGAAGAAGTGGCTCGCCCCGGTCCTCGGTGCCGCCTGGGGCGCCGTCGTCGTGTTCGGGCTGAACGGCGCGAACAACGTGGCGCACGACCTCCCGGTCGACTTCCTGACCGCGATGCAGCAGATGTCGACACCGATCCTGTTCCTCTTCACGCTGTTCCCGGTGCTCGCCATCACCAAGCAGTTCGGCCGCAGGTGGGGCGGTGTCGCGGGCGCCCTCGAACTGGTCCTCGTCGTGATGACCATGAAGCTGTGGCCGAACATGTTCGCCGGGGCGCTCGCCATGGCGGCCGGTGTGCTGATGCTCATCGGGCTTGCGGTCTCCAAGGACGTCAGGCAGCGCCGGGCCGACCGGGCGGAGGGTGTCGTCGAGGAGGTCCCGCAGGACGATCCGATGGCGTCCCTCTTCAGCGCCAGCGCGGCCCGGCTGCGCAGGTATCTGCCGCTGTTCATGGTGCTGGGCGCGGGGGTCTGTGTGCTCGCCCAGATGCACATATTCGGCGGCGGCGAGGCGACGAGCTTCCTGATCGCGAAGGGGCAGTACTCCGAAGCGGCCCAGGTGGACTTCTACCGGGTGTTCGGCTTCATCCCGCTCATCGCGACGACCGCGCTGGCCTCCGGCGCGTACGGGATCGCCGGGTTCACGCTGGTGTACCCGATCGGTTACCTCATGCCGAACCCGTTCCTCGCGGCCGTGGTCGGCGCGGTCGTGTTCGCCGTCGAGGTCCTGGCGCTCTCCTGGATCGGCAGGATCCTCGGCAAGCTCCCCAGTGTGCGGGACTCGTCCGAGCATCTGCGCAGCGCCATCGGGGAGACCCTCCAGCTGGCGATCCTCTTCGGTTCGCTGATGGCCGCGAACGCGATGGGAGGCGGCCTCGGCATCCTCGTCGTCGGCGGTCTCTACCTGCTGAACGAGGCGATGGGCCGGCCGGTCGTGAGGATGGCCGCCGCTCCCGCCGCCGTGATCGTCGGCGGCATCCTCCTCAACATCCTGTACTGGCTCGACCTGTTCACCCCGGTCAAGGGCTGACCACACCGGGACAGGACCGGGCCGTACGAGAGAGAGACCCCCACGATGAACCGCTCCGCACCACGCACGCTGCGCACCGTCACCGGAGAGCTGCCCGCCGCCTCCGTACGCGGTCCCGTTCTCGCGCACGAGCACCTCGTCCTCGATCTGGACCGCCGGGGTGACGGCGCGGCCGTCCTCCACCCGGAGCACCACTCGGCCGCAGTGACCGCCGAACTGGCTTCGCTGCGTGAGGAGTTCGGGCTCTCACTCGTCGTCGAGCTGACCTGCCGGGGCATGGGCCGTGACATCGGGACCCTGGCCAGGATCTCCCGGGACGCCCGGGTCGCCGTCGTCGCGGCCACCGGCTGGTACTACGAGCCGTTCCACACGCCGGAGACCGAGCAGGGCGATGTGGAGCAGCTGGCCGGTCTCCTCGTCCGCGAGGTCGAGGAGGGCATCGGCGCCAGCGGTGTCCTGCCGGGTGTGCTCGGCGAGATCGGCAGCCACGGCGACGTCCCGACGGCCGCCGAGGCCAAGGTGCTCCGGGCGGGTGCGCGGGCCGCGGTGGCCACGGGTCTCTCCGTCGCCACTCACGCGCAGCTCGGCAGGGGCGGGCTCGCCCAGCTGGAGCTGCTCACCGGTGAGGGCCTGCCGGCGGACCGGATCAGCATCGGTCACCAGGACCTGCTCGACGACCCGGGTGTCCACCGGGAGCTCGCGGCGCGAGGGGCGTACGTCGCCTTCGACACCGTGGGCAAGTCGGCGTACCGGAGCGACCGGGACCGGCTTGAGCTGCTGCTCGCCCTTCTGGAGGCCGGCCACGCCGACCGCGTCCTGCTCAGCTGCGACATCTCCCGCCATGGCTACCTCCTGGACGAGGGGGGCCAGGGGTACGGCCACCTGTTCCGGGGCTTTCTTCCCGCGCTCCGGGCGGCGGGCGCCGACGACGGCGTGATCGATCTGCTGACCCGCCGCAATCCGCTGCGCTTCCTGACCGGCGCGAGCGAGGAGGACAACTGACATGAGTCCCGTACTGCCGACGACCTTCCCACTGGCGACGGTCTCCCTGAAGGACGCCGTCGCGCAGCAGTTCCGGCTGCTGGAGGCGACCGCCGCCCACTTCGAGGGGCCCCAGCTCTTCTCGGCCGACGCCGGCGTGGTCCCCGGCCTGGGCCGTCCGCACACCACCGCCCGCGTCGAGGCCGTCCTCGCGGACTTCTTCGGAGCCGAGGACGCCGCCTTCGTGCAGGGCGCAGGCACGGGTGCGATCCGGGCCGCCCTCAACGCCGCCGTCCGTGCCGGTGACCCGCTGCTCATCCACCGCGCCCCGGTGTACCGCACCACCGAGGTCACGCTGCGGGGCATCGGCGTGCGGACCGTCGAGGCGGACTTCAACGACCCACAGGCTCTTCAGGAGGCCCTCGCGTCCGGGCGGTTCCGGTGGGCGTACGTCCAGCACACCAGGCAACGGCTGGGCGACTCCTACGACCCCGCCGAGGTGCTCGCGGCCTGCCGCGCGGCCGGGGTCCGCACGATCGTCGACGACAACTACGCCGTCATGCGCACCCCGGCCGCCGGGGTGGAGCTGGGCGCCGACGCCTCCTGCTTCTCCCTGTTCAAGCTGCACGGGCCCGAGGGCGTCGGCATCGTCGTCGGTGCCCGTGACCTCGTCGCGCACGTCCGGGGGGACAACTACTCGGGCGGCGGACAGGTCCAGGGCCATCAGGCGCTGGACGCGCTGCGCGCCCTCACCCATGTCCCCGTGATGTGGTCCGTGCAGTCCCGCGTCGGCGCCGAGGTCGCGGAGCGGCTGGCGGCCGGAGAGGTGGAGGGGGTGGCGGAGGTACGCGTCGCCAACGCCCAGGACCGTTGTCTGCTCGTCCGTCTGGACCGTCCCGTCGCCCGCGAGCTGCCTGCCGTGGCCGCCCGTTTCGGAGCGGCGCCGTATCCCGTCGGTTCCAACTCCCGTTACGAGATCGCCCCGCTCTTCTACCGCATGTCCAGCTCCGCCCTGGACGACTCCCCCGAGCTGGCCGACTGGACGGTGCGCATCAATCCGATGCGGGCCGGTGCGGACCTCGTCATCGGCATCCTGCGCAGCTCGCTCGCCGCCCTGGACGACCAGAAGGACCACTGACCGTGTTTCTCGACACCCTGCTCACCCGTAACCCCGGGCTCGTCGACGCCGCGGCCGCCCTCCACCGAGCCGGCGCGATCCCGCCCGACACCTATGTCATGGACCTGGATGCCGTCGAGGAGAACGCCGCGCTGCTGGCGGCCGAGGCGGAACGGGTCGGCGTCGGGCTCTGGTTCGTCGTCAAGCAGCTCGGCCGCAACCCCGAGCTGATCCGGGCCATCGCCCGGCACATCCCTCGCTCCGCCGCCATCGACCTGGCCGAGGCCCGCACCCTTCAGGCCGCCGGAGCACGTCCCGGCAACGTGGGCCACCTCGTCCAGATCCCGCGCCGTGCGCTGCCCGAGGTGCTCGCCCACCGCCCGGAGACCGTCACCGTCTTCGATGCGGCCAACGCCCGTGCCGTCTCCGACGCGGCGCGCGAACTGGGCTTCGTCCAGGACGTCCTGATCCGGATGGAGGGCGCCGACGGCTCCGTCTACCCCGGCCAGGAGGGTGGCGTACCGCTGGCCCGGCTGGACGTCCTCGCCGAGGAGGCGGAGGCGCTGGAGGGGATCCGCATCGGGGGCGTCACCGCATTCCCCTGCGTCCTGTGCGATCCGTCCACGGGCCGGCCGGCCGCCACCCCCAACTTCGGTCTGGCGCTGAAGGCCCGCGAACTCCTGGAATCGCGTGGGCACCACGGCCTGAGGCTCAGCGCGCCCAGCGCCACCTCGATGGCGTCCCTCCCCCTGCTCGCGGAGCTGGGCGCCACCCACGGCGAACCGGGCCATGCCCTCACCGGCACCACCCCGCTGCACGCCGTCGATCCGACGCAGCCCGAGAAGCCCGCCTATGTGTACGTCAGCGAGGTCGCCCACTTCCTCGACGACGGGCGCCCGGCGGTGTACGGCGGCGGGTTCTACGCCCGCTCCCACATCCGCGGCGCCCTTCTGCCGCGTACCGGCGCCCGCCTGGGCGTGGTGGACGCCCCCGCCGAGAACATCGACTACTACAGGCTGCTCGACGCGCCCCCCGAAGGCGCGGACGTCCGCGTCGGCGACGCGGCGCTGTTCGCCTTCCGCACCCAGATCTTCGTCACCCGTTCGACCGTCGCCGTCGTCTCCGGAGCAGCCTCCGGCACTCCGCGGCTGCACGGCCTGTACGACGCCCAGGGCCGAGCCCTGTAAGGAGCACCTCATGGCCAAGACCGTCATCGTCGTCATCGACGGATTCGGCATCGGCGCCATGCCCGACGCGGGCGACCTTCGCCCCGGAGACCTGGCCGCCGACACCTGCGGGCACGTCCTCGACCATGCCCGCACCGCGTTCGGCCGGCCGTTGCGCCTGCCGATGCTGGGGGCGCTGGGGCTCGGGCTGGTCCATCCGCATCCGGACCTGGCCCGCCGGACGCATCTGCCGGTGGCCGCGGGCCGGGCCGCGCTCGGCTACCCGGGTGCGGACACCTTCGCCGGTCACCAGACGATGATGGGCGCGGACTTCAGCCGGGTGACGGTGGCACGGCTCGCCGATCATCTCGACGAGGTGACCGAAGCGCTCCGGGCCGCCGGCCACCGAACCGAACGGGCGGACGGGCAGCCGCTGCTGGTCGTCGACGGCGCCGTACTGGTCCACGACAACCTGGAGGCCGATCCGGGGATCAACTGGAACGCGTCCGGCCGCCTCGACGACCTGCCGTTCGACGGCCCGGGCGGGATCCTCGCCATCGCCCGGACCGTGCGCTCCGTCGCCCCGGTCGCCCGCGTCATCGCGGTCGGCGGGCACGCGGACGGCCCGCTGTCCTCCTTCGTCCGCCCCGGCGACGGCGGGACGGTCGGGCTGGACACCCCGGCCACGGGCTTCTACCGCAACGGCGGGCTCCAGGTGCAGCACCTGGGCGCGCCGCTGGATCACACCCGCCAGCTCCCCGGCCTGGCCGCCCGGGCCGGCATCCCGGTCACCCTGGTGGGCAAGGCGGCCGACATCCTGGTGTGCGAGGCGGCGGAGCGCCATCCGGCCGTGGACACGGGTGATGTCCTGTCGCACACCCTGGAGGCGGTACGCGCCGGGGGCGACGCCCTGGTGGTGGCGAACGTGCAGGAGACGGACCTGGCGGGGCATCAGCAGGACACCGAGCGGTACGGGCGCCTGCTGGAGCGGGTGGACGCCGGGCTCGCCGGGCTCGCGGCGCTGCTCGGGGAACCGGGCGATCGCCTGATCGTCACCGGTGACCACGGCAACGACCCCACGATCGGCCACGCGCATCACACCCGGGAGTACGTGCCGGTGCTGATCCACCGGCCCGGCACGCACGGGGCCGAACTCCTGCCGGACGCGCACAGTCTGGCCGACGTGGGGGCCACGGCCGCGCTCTCGCTGGCCCTGGACCCGGAGGAACTGGCCGGGGGCACGCCCCTGCACGCCGGTCGCCGCGCGGCCTGAACCCGGCGCACCATAGGACGCGGGCCCGGCAGACGTTCCTGCCGGGCCCGCGGCTGATCACGGCACGGGACAACTCCCCCACTGCGGCTCAGAGAGGGGCGCGATCGTACCGGTGTGAGAGAGAACGTACTGGCGACGGTGAGGGGGTCAGCGGATCTCGGTGGTGCGCTGCTCCTTCAGTGAGGCGCAGTTGGAGTTCTCCACCGACACGTACACGTTGGCGATGCTGCCGCCCCAGCTGACGCAGTAGCCCTTGCCGTAGACGTAGCCCGGGCCGGCGTACGAGGTGAAGTTGCCGTCGTCCCCGGCCCAGTCGTCGGTGGCGGGGACGTAGATGTACGTGGACATGGGCTTGGCCGAGCCCGGGTTGGTGCGGATGGTCGCGACGCAGTTCTTGCCGTTGGCGGCGTTGTACGTCAGGTACACGGTGCCCAGCGAGCCGACGGCTACCGAGTTCACGGTCTTGTAGGCCTTGCCGCAGACGCCCTGCGGCGTGACGTTCGGTGCGGCGGAGGCGGTCGCGCCGAACGCGACCGTGCCGCCCACCGCGAGCGCGGTGGCTGCCCCGACAGCCGCGACACTACGGATGATTCGCATATTTCCCCCTTGTGTCCCCGAGAGCTGTTTGCTCCCACTTGATGTGACCGTCGAACGGCACGGATGGTTGCACCGCATCCACGCAGAGGTACGGAACGGCCCCACGGACCGGACCGAGCCCTCACTGCCGGCACCTTCTCCTTCCTGGCCACTTTGCGGAACCTTTACCCGGGGCGGCCCGTTGACCGGATGAGCGCTCAGGCTCGTGAACGACCACTCAGACGAAGACCGAGGTGACGTCGATGGCAGTGTGGGACCGACTCAAGGATCAGGCCAGGACGCTCCAGCAGTCCCAGGGAGCGCGCGGGTCGACGGCCGGACGGAGCGGGCGGCAGGGATCCGGCGGTGGTGCGCGCGCCCAGCTGGTGAGCACGCTCAAGTCGCAGCTCACGTCGCTCAGGACGGAGCTGAAGAGCGGCGCCTACCGCGACGGCAGTATGGCGATGTGCGCTCTCGTCGCCGCGGCGGACGGGCATGTGGACCCTGCCGAGCGGGCGCACGTGGAATCGATGATCCTCGGCAACGACGTCCTGCAGAACTTCCCGCCGGAGGAGCTGCGCCGGCGTTTCGACAAGCACGTGGACCAGCTCGCCCTCAACTTCCAGCAGGGCAAGGCCGATGCCCTGCAGGAGATCGCCAAGACGTCCAAGAAGCCGACCGAGGCGAGGGCGGTCCTGCAGACCGGCATCGTCGTCGCCGGCGCCGACGGCGACTTCTCCCAGGCCGAGCACCTGATCCTTCGGGAGGCGTGCACGGCGCTGGGACTGTCCCCGGCGGAATTCCAGCTCTGAGCGAAGGGGGGAGCCTATGCCTGCGGCCGGCGGTCCGCGGGGAGTGCGCAGGCGGGCGTGCCGCCCGGCATCCGCTCACGGTTGTTCGCGACGAGCCGGTACACACCGTGGGCGATCCAGCGGAGCGGCGGCAGGGTCAGCAGCGCGCCCAGGACGGCCCAGCCTCTTCCGGCGCTCAGCAGCAGCTTGGCGACGGCCTGCGCACCGCCCTGGATCACGCCGGAGGGAGTGACCCACAACAGTTCGTACTCCGCTCGCTCCCGGGTGGCACCGAGGGCGTCCATCTCCGCGAACTGCCACGGGGTGATCTCACACCTCGGCCGGATATGCCGTTCGGCGAACTGGACTGAGGAGGTGCAGAAGGCGCAGTCTCCGTCATAGATGAGCACAGGTCGCGTTCGCATGGCCTCATCATGCCGCACAGCAGGGCGGCGACGTCCGTGACGTACTGCGCGTGCCCGTCCGGGGCGACGACACGGCCGGGACCTCGCGGGTGAACGGGCGTGCCCGCCCTAGTCTGGGGCGGCCAGACCGCTGTCGGCCGTGCCGTACGCCCTGGACACCCCGAACCATCGGGGCCTGTCCGCATCGCAGGCAGGCGGGCGGGAGCACTCTCGGACCCAGGAAGTCTCACCTTCGTGCCCACCCCTCTCCCCCGCCGCGCCGCACTCTCCGCGCTCGCCGGTCTCGTTGCCGGTCCGCTCGCCGGGTGCGGCTCGGTCGCCCCTGACGCCGCGCCGCGGGCCCCCTCCGGGGGAGCACCCTCCTCTTCCGAGCACACCGAACAGGCCGAACAGGCCGCACAGGCCGCGCATCGAAGGGAACAGGCATTCGGCGAGCTTGAGCAGAAGTTCGACGCGCGGGTGGGCGTGTACGCGGTCGACACCGGCAGCGGGCTGACCGTCTCACACCGCCCGGACGAGCGCTTCGCCTACGCCTCGACCTGCAAGGCGCTCCTGGCGGGTGCCCTGCTGAGGACATACAAGCTCCCGAAGCTCGACCGGCGCATCCGGTACGGCCCGGACGATCTCGTCGCCAACTCCCCGGTCACCGGGCAGCACGTGGACACGGGGCTCACCCTCCGCGAGCTGTGCGACGCGGCCGTCCGCCACAGCGACAACGCCGCGGCCAATCTCCTCTTCCGTGAGCTAGGAGGCCCCCGTCGCCTCCAGGACGCACTCGTCGCTCTCGGCGACCGCACCACCCGGTGCGACCGCATCGAGCCCGATCTCAGCGAGGCCGCGCCCGGCGATGTCCGCGACACCAGTACGCCCCGCGCCCTGGCCGGCGATCTGGGCGCCTATGCGCTCGGCACCGCTCTCGACGCGGACCGGCGGGCCGTGCTGAACGCCTGGCTGGAGGGCAACACCACGGGCGACGCCCTCATCCGTTCGGGTGCTCCGGCCGGATGGGTGGTGGGCGACAAGACCGGCACGGGCGGCTACGGCACGCGCAACGACATCGCCGTCGTACGGCCGCCCGGCTCCGCGCCGGTCGTCCTCGCCGTGCTCTCGCGCCGTGACGTCCGTGACGCGGAGCCGCAGGACGCCCTAGTCGCGGAGGCGGCCCGCGTCGCGCTCGACGCCTTCGCCCGGGGGAACCGTCCCCCTGAGGGCGCTCAGGGCCGGTAGCGGAGCGGATGGTCGGCGGGCACCTCGGTCAGCACGATGCGGTGGCCGTCCGGATCGGCGATCCACATCTCGATCAGGCCCCAGGGTTCCTGGAGGGGTGGGCGGAGGACCCGTGCCCCACGGGCCGCGATCTCCTCGTGCGCGGCCGCGCAGTCGTCGACCTGCATCCAGAGCCGCAGGGTGTCGGTCGGCGGTACGTCCGAACGCCCGGACACCTCGAGGAAGCCTCCGCCGAGGAAGTACACCGTTCCCCGGTCGGGGCCGGTACCGAACTCCCGGTAGACGGGCAGCCCGAGCGTCCGTCCGTAGAAGTCGCGGGAGGCCTCCGGGTCTGCGGGCCTCAGCAATACCCTGCTGCTCAGTACATGCACCATGGCCCCGACCCTACGCGGGGCCGGTACGGGCTGCGGCGTACCTCGTCAGGAGGACTCCACGGCGGCTCTGATCCGCTGTCCGAAGGCAGGGGCGTCCTTCCGCGCGGCGGCGGCGGCGAACCCGACGAGGAGTTTTCCCACGCCGTGGCCCTCCAGGTCGTTGAAGATCCGCACCCGCGTCCGGCCGTCCGAGAGGGGCTCCAGGTCGTAGCCGCCTTCCCGGGCCGTCACGAGGTTGGACGAGAGTTCGTTCCAGCGGATGCGGGTCGGAGCGGCGAGTTCGCTGATCCGGAACTCACGCCGGGTCGTCATCCCCGCGTCCTTCACCGTGCTGCGGAAGACAGTGCCCACAGCGGTCGGGCCGGCCGGGGACTTGGCGATGTTCTGGACACGGGGGCTGAACTTCCTGTCGTTCTCGCCGTCCGCCAGGAAGGCGAACACCTCTGCGACAGGGCGGTCGATGTCGACCGTCGCCTCGAACCGGGGCATGAGGTTTCCTCTCGTACGACGGGCGCGGCACACCGCGTGGCACACCCTGAGTGACGCCGACTCCCAGGATCCGTGCTCCGGCCACGGTCGGCAGCCGGACCGGCGTCTCCGGCGGGCAATCGGGTGTCTCCGCTCCCGCGCCGGGTGGCCGCGGGCCGCCGCCCGGCGCGGGAGCGGTCCGCTAGCTCCTCGACCCTGCCGGTCCGGCTCGGCACCTGAGTCCGCACCGGTCCGGTGCGGCCCGGCGGACAGGAACCGCCGGGCCGCACGGATCACCTGCCCGGGTTCAGTGGGCGATGGTGTCGATCAGCTCGCGTGCGCCCTGGCGCAGCAGGGCGACGGCCACGGAGGTGCCGAGGGTGGCGGGGTCGAGCGGTCCGGCCCACTCGTGCGCGTTGAGGACGGTCTTGCCGTCGGGGGTGAACACGCAGGCGCGCAGCGAGAGGTCTCCGTTGCGGTGCGAGGTGGCGTACCCGGCGATCGGTGAGTTGCAGTGGCCCTGGAGGACGTGGAGGAACATGCGCTCGGCCGTGACCTCCCGGTAGGTGCCCGGGTGGTTGAGGACACTCACGGCGTCGATGGTCCGGGTGTCGTCCTCGCGGCACTGCAGCGCGAGGACGCCCGCGCCGATGGGCGGGCACATCGTCTCCGGGGTGAGGACGTCGCTGATGACGTCGGGGCGGCCGATGCGGTGGAGGCCCGCCACGGCCAGGAGGAGCGCGTCGGCCTCCCCCGCGGCGAGCTTCGCCAGTCGCCGGTTGGCGTTCCCGCGGAACGGTACGCAGTCCAGGTGGGGGTGCGAGGCGGCGAGTTGGGCTGTCCTGCGGACCGACGAGGTGCCGACGCGGGTGCCGTCGGGGAGCTGGTCGAGCGTGAGTCCGTCCGGGTGGACGAGGGCGTCGCGGATGTCGTCGCGCTTCAGGAACGCGGCGAACGTCGTGCCGGCGGGGAGCGGGCGGTCGGCGGGGATGTCCTTGACACAGTGGACGGCCAGGTCCGCCTCGCCGGCGAGCAGGGCGGCGTCGACCTCCTTGGTGAAGGCGCCCTTCCCCTCGACCTTCGACAGGTCCCCCATCCACTTGTCGCCCGTGGTCCTGACGGGGACGACCTCGGTGGTGATGGAGGGGCTGTGGGCGGCGAGTTCGGCCCTGACGCGTTCGACCTGGGCCAGGGCCATGGGTGAGTCGCGCGAGACGATGCGGATCAGCTCAGGGGCGGACATGGCAAACACGATAGACCGCCGGGACCGTACGGCGGTCCCGCGACGCGTTGCCTGGTGCCCCTTCAGGCCCGCTGTGGTGGGATCGGCGGGTGCGGTTGCCGTCGATTTCCAGCCGCGTTGGAATGACGCTCATCCCGGCGCCCGCACGGGCCCCTGGCATAGTAGGCCGGGCGACAAGAGATGTTTCGGCAGGAAGAGTTGACGCCCTGTCGGCTCGAAGTCCCGGGCAGCCGGGACGGTGCCGGGCACGACGGCGTCCGGCAAGCGGCCGTGTGTGGCCGATTCGGGCCCCTGCGGCCTTGCCTCACTCCCGCGAGGACTGTCAGCCACCCTGAGAGATCCCTAGCATGACCCCTCACGGACACCGACTTCTCTCACCGAGAACCGCGAGGGCTGGATGAGCAACGGGGACACCTCCATTCCGAAGAACATCGACGTGAACGTGCCGAGCGTCGCGCGGATGTACGACTACTACCTGGGCGGCAAGGACAACTACCCTGCCGACCGGGTGGCGTGTGAGCAGCTCCTGGAGCATGTGCCGAGCACCAAGGTCCTGGCGGTGAACAACCGAAGGTTTCTGCGGCGTGTCGTGCACCACCTGGCGTCCGAGTACGGGATCCGGCAGTTCATCGACCATGGATCCGGCCTCCCGACGCAGGACAACGTCCACCAGGTCGCCCAGCTCGTGGACCCCGGCTCCCGGGTCGTCTACATAGACAACGACCCCATCGTCCTGGCGCACGGCAAGGCCATACTGGAGGAGAACGACCGCACGGCGGTGATCCAGGCGGACATGCGGGACACCGAGGGGATCTTCGGCCACCCGGAGGTGCGCCGGCTCATCGACTTCGAGGAGCCGGTGGCCGCCCTGTTCGTGTCCGTACTGCACTGCATCCCCGACAAGGACGATCCGGCCGACCTGGTGCGCCGCACGGCGGCCCGGCTGGCTCCGGGGAGTTTCCTGGTGGTGTGCCAGCTGGTGAGCGAGGACGCGACCACCCGTGACTTCGTCACCGACTTCATGGCGAAGAGCACCGGCGACCAATGGGGACGGGTGCGTCAGCAGGCGGACGTGCACACGTTCCTGGAGGGCCTGGACGTCCTGGAGCCGGGCCTGGTGGAGGTCTCGACATGGCGGCCCGACTCGGACCTCGCGCCGAAGCAGGCGACCCGGGAGTGGATCGAGTTCGGCGGCGTCGCCCGTAAGTGGTGACCTGACGCCCGGTGCCGGGGGCGGCCGAGCCGACGGCTCCCCGGCGGACCGGAGGCGTCACGTCACACGACGACGCCGCCTCCGCCGTAGCGCTTGAGGGCCTCCCACAGCAGGTCCCTGCTCGCGGCCGGGCTCGGTGACTGGGCGCTGAGCGAGTCGAGGATCCAGCGGTACTCGTCCGTGCTCTCCTGCTTGTTCACCGACGTGGCGTTGGTCAGGTGCTCGATGTACGCCACGTCGGGGAGCCCCTCGACCGCGAAGCGCAGATAGGTGATCCCGTTGCCCGGGGACGTGTGCGCGGTCACGTCGAACGGCGCCACCTGCACGATCACATGGGGCAGTTCCGTCATCTCCAGCAGATGGGCGAGCTGCTCACGCATGACCCGGGTGCCGCCGGTGGGGCGCATCAGCACCGCCTCGTCCAGCAGTACCCAGAGCTTGGGCGCGTCCCGGCGCTCCAGCAACTGCTGGCGCCGCAGCCGCAGTTCCACACGGCGCCGGGTGATCTCCTCCGATTCGAGGGCGTGGCCGGAGCGGACCACCGCATAGGCGTAGTCGGCCGTCTGGAGCAGCCCCGGCACGTAGTGGCCCTCGTACGTACGGATGGACGCCGCGGCCTCCTCGAGACCCACCAGGGGCTCGAACCAGTCCGGCAGCACGTCGGCGTAGGTGCGCCACCAGCCGCGCTGTCCGGCCTTGCGCACCAGATCGATGAACTCGGACGTCCTGTCGGGGTCGGTCACTCCGTAGAGCGCGAGGAGGTCGGCGGCGTCGCGCTCCTTGCAAGGCGAGTGTCCGGTCTCCATTCGGCTGATCTTCGCCGTCGAGCACCGGATCCGGTCGGCGGCGACTTCGGGGGTGATGCCCGCCTCTCCCCGCATCCGCCGCAACTGCGCCCCCAGAACCAGCCGCAGCGCTGTCGGGCTGGCCCCCGTGGACGGGGTGAGCGTCGGCTTGCGTGACGGCTGAAGCGGTTCGATGCCGGGCATGCGGACTCCTGAGGACGGGCGTCGTGACGCCAGTGTGCCATCAGGAGCCCCTTCACGGCCCGGCCGATGCGAGAGTGCCGTGCTTTTTCAGCCCTCCTGCCGTGTGTTCAGGGGGTCATGGTGTCGAAGTCGCCGTCCCTGACGCCCGCGAGGAAGGCGCGCACCTCGTCCTTGGTATAGACGAGCGCGGGCCCTTCGGGGAAGCGGGAGTTGCGGACGGCCACGGATCCACCGGGCAGAAGCGCCATCTCCACGCAGTTCCCACTGGGATTGCTGTGATGGCTCTTCTTCCACTCCACGCCGGTCAGGGAGTTGGCGGGAACGCCGTTGTCGATGTGCTGCATACGGTCCGTCCTTTTCGTTGCGCCGACGCGTACGGGTGAGTCAGGCACCCGCGCCGGGTGAACAGGTGTCCTTGGGTCACACCCTTGGGTGCAATTCCGGATGCAATTGCACCGTGGATGCGGACGGCGAGGATACTAGTGGTCATCCGGCCCCCACGGCACCCCTGACCAGGCTTCAGCGGAGAGTGATCAGCGCTCATGTACGCGGAGAGCACGCCACGTCACGGAGCGGCAGCGCCCGCCCCCGGTCCGGCAGGAGGCGGCGCGGACCCGCACGAGGAGCTGGCGCGGGATCTCGGGATCGGCGCCCCTGGGTTCACCACGCGCGGCCTGGGGGCGGATCCGGAGAGCCTGCGGGAGGCTCGCGCCTTCGTCCGTGCCGCGCTCGCGGCCTGGGGCCTGCACGCGTGCGCGGACGAGGTCACCCTGGTCGCGGGCGAGTTGGTGAGCAACGCGGTCTGTCACGGGCTGCCGCCTGCCTCGGGTCACCCCGGGCAGCAGGCCGCCCGGCTCGGCCTCGCCTGCCAGGACGGGACGCTGGTCTGCGCCGTCAACGACCCGAGCCCCGCCCTGCCCGTGCTGCGCCGGGCGGACGAGTCCGTCGAGCGCGGCCGGGGCCTGCGCATCATCGACGCGCTGAGCAGTTCCTGGGGCTGGTCGCGGCCCTCCGGCGCGGGCAAGACCGTGTGGGCGCGGATCCCGGTCGCACCGGCGGGATAGGACCGGCGGGCGGGATCTTCACCACGGGCCCTACAGCCCGGCCAGTGCCGTCCAGGCGTCCGCGAGGAGCGTGTGCCCGAGGGGAGTGGGGTGGACGCCGTCGCCCGCGATGTGCTCACCGCCGCCGGCGTCACGCGCCGCCTGGTTGAGCAGGCCGTCCGCCGCCAGCAGCGTGGCGCCGAACTCCTGGGCCAGCCTGCGGACCACCTGGATCCGGGGGTCGAGGTCCTCGCGCCAGGCCCACTGCTCGTCCCACACCGGCACGAGGAAGGGCTCGATGAGGATCAGCTGGGCGTCCAGCTCCTCCCGTACCTGCGTGAGGATGGCGCGGTAGTCGTCCTCGTACGCACGCGCGGAGGTGACCACGCCGGAGTCGTAGCGGCGCCAGGTGTCGTTCACGCCGATCAGGACGGACACCACGTCCGGCTCGAGGTCCAGGGCGTCCGCACGCCAGCGGGTGCGGAGATCCGAGACGCCGTCGCCGCTGACGCCCCGGTTGACGAAGGTGATCCCGCTGTCGGGCCGGGCGGACCGCACCCGGTCGGCGGCCATCCGGACGTAGCCGTGCCCCAGAGGGGCGTCCTCACCCATCAGCCGTCCCACGTCGGTGATGCTGTCGCCCTGGAACAGGACGGTGGCCGAGCGGTGCAGGTCGATGGTCACGCGGTGCTCCGGGGGTGAGGATCCAGGGGACGACGGAGATGATCCTGCCCACGGAGGCCCCGCTTGATCCGTTCCGGCCCGCGAGGACCCGGCGTGGCCCGGAACGGGCTCAGCGGGCGGCGGCCGGCGCGCGCACCGCGCTGAAGTCGAGGGCGCTCTCCACCTCGAGCAGGGTCTCCTCGGCCACCCGCCGCACCTCGGCCGGTACGTCGCCCTGCTCCTCCACCAGACCGGCGTAGATCGGTGCGTCGGATGCCTCTGCGAAACTCACGTGAACTGCCTATCGATCGGTTATGCCCGCCAATCAGCGGAAACGGGAGCCGAGTGTACGCGTTCGCCTCCGGCCGCCGGGGGGCGGACCCCGGAAACGGACACCGGCCCCCGGAATTCCGGGGGCCGGGGCGACGGGCCGCGTCTCCGTTCCGTGACGGTCGGGCGACCGGTGGTCCGACTATTCGATTCCGACTATTCGATGACGAGCTCGACGTCGATGTTGCCGCGGGTCGCCTTGGAGTAGGGGCAGTACGCGTGCGTCGCCTCGACCAGTCGCCGGCCCGTCTCCCCCTCGAGCTCCTCGGGCAGCTCGACGCGCATGACGACCGCGAGACCGAAGCCCGAGTCGTCCTTGCCGATCGAGACCTCGGCCGTGACGGCGACGTCCTTGGTGTCGACCTTCATCTCGCGGGCGACCGCGCTCATCGCGCTGGCGAAGCACGCGGCGTATCCGGCGGCGAAGAGCTGCTCCGGGTTCGTGCCCTTCCCGTCGCCCCCGAGGGCCGGCGGCAGCGCGAGCGCGAGGTCGATCTGCCCGTCGGAGCTCACCGCCCGTCCTTCCCGTCCGTTGGCGGTGGCGGCAGCGGTGTACAGCGCGTCCATGGGGTGACCTTCTCTCGTACGAGGGTGACCGAGGCCCGGCCACCCCTTGAGAGTTGCACACAATTGAATTGCACACAACCCAATAGTGGGAGGCGGGTTACTCTGGACCCATGACGCCTCCACCGACCCCTGCCCCCGGCCTGCCGGACACGGAACTGCTCAAGCTGGACCACCAGGTCTGCTTCTCGCTGCAGGCGGCCTCCCGCGCGTTCGGCGGCGTCTACCGGGAGGCCCTCAAGGACCTCGGCCTCACCTACCCGCAGTACCTGGCGATGATGGTCCTCTGGGAGCACGGCCCCCTCCCGGTCAAGACCATCGGCGAGCGGCTGCACCTGGACTCCGGCACGCTGTCGCCGCTGCTGAAGCGGCTGGAGACGGCCGACCTCGTCAGGCGTGAGCGCAGCCGGGAGGACGAGCGGTCGGTCACGGTCCACCTCACCGACGCCGGAGCGGGACTGCGTGAGCGGGCGCTCCCCGTGCCCCGCGCGATCCTCAAGGCCACCGGCCTGTCGGTCCAGGAGATCCTGGACCTGCAGAAGACCCTGGCGCGGCTCACCGAATCCCTCGGCCGGGCAGGCTGAACCGGCCGGGGACCGGCCCCCGCGAGAGCGGGCCCGGGCCCGCGTACAGCGCTCGCCGGAGCTCCCGCGCCGAAATATGATGCAGGAACCATCCCCACGCGGAGCGGCCCATGAACCGGCGTCGAACTCCCCGGTCGGCGAGCGCCGAGGACCTGCTCAGCACCCTGCAGCATCTGACCGCGCGCGCCCGGGAAGAGGTGGAGCTGCACCAGGCCCGCGTCGAACTGGCCCAGGCCCTGCAGCGCAAGATGCTGCCCGCCACGCTTCCCGCCTTCCCCGGACTGCGGACGGCCGCCCGCTACGCGCCCGCGCGCGACGGGCTGGACATCGGCGGGGACTGGTACGACAGCTTCGTCCTGCCGGACGGATCGCTCGGCCTCGCGATCGGCGACGTACAGGGGCATGACGTGGAGGCGGCGTCCTTCATGGGGCAGATCCGGATCGCCATGCGCGCCATCGCGAGCTCGGCCGCCGATCCCGGTGAGGTGATGGGCAGGACGAACGACCTGATCCTGTCGATGGACTCCACCCTCTTCGCGACGTGCTCGTTCCTCCGGCTCGATCCGCGGACCCGGGAACTGTGGAGCGCCCGCGCGGGTCATGTCGCTTCGGTGTGGGCGACGGCCGACGGACGCTCGGGCATCACCGCCGACGCGGGCGGGCTCCCGCTCGGCATCGAGATGCGCCAGCACTACCCCGTCACCCGTCGCGAACTCGACGTACCGGGCGCTTTCGTCCTGCTCACCGACGGGGTCGTCGAGGGGCCCTCGCTCACGATCGACGCAGGGCTGGAGCGGATCAGGCGCCTGCTGGGCACCCACGTCGGCGCCGACGCCGAGGAACTGGCGGACCGGGTGCTCCAGGCGGCGGTGTTCACGGGTCACGAGGACGACGCGGCCGTTCTCGTCCTGTGCCACGGCGACGCCTCCCCGGGCCCTGGGTGAGCGCCTTCCCCGGCCGCGCGTGTCACGGCGGCCTGCCGTGACGAGCGGTGTCTTATGAGTGGCGTGATCCGCAGCGAGGGAACCAGACGCCGAGCCGTGCTCGTTCTGCAGATGCTGGGCATCGCCGCCGCCTATTACGCGTCCGGACGGCTCGGTCTCCTCAGGGAGGTCAAGGTCGACGGCTCGGTCGTCACCCCCCTCTGGCCGCCCTCCGGGATCGCGCTGGCCGCCCTGCTGTATCTGGGGACCCGGATCTGGCCCGGCATCGCGCTCGGGGCGCTTCTCACCGTCATCGCCCTGAGTGACGGCCTCACCCTCTGGGGGCTCGCCATCGCCGTGGGCAGCACGCTGGCCCCGCTGTGCTCCTTCCTGGCCCTGCGCGCGGTGGGCTTCCGTACGGAGCTGGACCGCCTGCGCGACGGGGTCGCCCTGGTCTTCCTCGGGGCTCTCGGCGGCATGGTCATCAGCTCCACGGCGGGCACCGTGGTCCAGTTGCTGAACGGGTCGCTGTCGGGGTCCCGGTACTGGGCGGTCTGGTCGGCCTGGTGGGCGGGGGACGCGATGGGCGTGCTCATGGTCACCCCCCTGCTTCTCGTCCTGCGGAAGGCGCGCATGCCCAGGGCGGACGACCGGTGGGCGGAGGCGGTGGCTCTCGCCGTGGTCGCGGTGACGGCGACGACGGTCGCGACCAGGAGCCCGCTGTCCATGATCTATCTGCTCTTCCCGGTGCTCGTCTGGGCGGCGCTCCGCTTCCAGCTGGCCGGCAGCGCCCCCTGCGCCCTCCTGATGTCGGTCATGGCGATCGTCGCCGGAACCGAGGGCGTGGGGCCCTTCGCCGGCCACCCGGTGCTCGAGATCATGCTCAACCTGTGCGTGCTCAACGGCTGCGTGGCCCTCACGGCGCTCCTCCTCGCCGCGATCGTGACCGAGCACAACAACATCCGCCACGAGACGGAGGTGGCGTGCGAGGAGCTGGCCGCCCTCGTGGAGAAGCTCGCACCGGGACCGCAGGGGAGGCTCCGCCGGCCCGACGAACCGCCGGGAGGATGGGATTGAGGGCCCGCCCCGCCCGTGGGCCCGCCGACGCCGACGCGGGCGCGGGTGCCTGAGCCTCAGCCGGTACGCGGAAAGTGCTCCGCCAGGAAGTCGTTGCGGAAGGTTCCGCCGGGGTCGACCCGCTCGGTGAGCCGCTCGAAGTCCGTGTAGTGGGCGTACAGCTCGCGGAGCCGGCCGGGCGGAGTGGTGAAGACCTTGCCCCAGTGCGGCCTGGCGCCGAAGGGCGCGAGGGCCTCCTCGATGGCGCCGAGCACGGGCGTGACGGCGGCGGTGTCCGGCACCCAGGTGAAGTGGAACGCCACGGAGTCCCGTCCCTGCGCCGGGCTCAGCCACAGGTCGTCCGCCGCGACCGTACGGATCTCGCCGATCTGGAGCAGCGGCGAGAACTGCTGCCGGATCCGGTCGAGAGCCTCGTACGCCGCCACCGCGTCGTGCCGGGCCACGAAGTACTCCGACTGGAGTTCCTCGCCGTTGCTCGGGGTGAACTCCAGGCGGAAGTGCGGAAGCCTGGCGTGCCAGGGACCGGGGGCACCCTGCTGCCGTGTGCAGTGCTCCGCCGCCACGCCGGGGACCGGATGCCTGGCTCCGTCCGCGAGCGTGGCGCCGAGCCAGGTCGGCGGTGCGGTGCGGGGGCCGTCGTCCGCGACACGGTGCTTGAGCCAGACCTGGTCGATCGGACCGCCGTGCCATCCGGTGAAGAGGCTCACGCTGTAGGCCTCGGACATCACCTCGTCGAACCGGCCGAGCAGCTGGTCCTGCGGGAGTCCCTCGTACACCCACTGCTGGATCTCGAAGGCCGGTACGAGGTCGAGGGTCAGCCGGGTCACCACTCCGAGCGCGCCCAGGGAGACCACCGAGCCGTCGAAGCCGGCGTCGCCCCGGGCCGACGTGACCATGCTGCCGTCGGCGGCGACGAACTCCAGCGCCCTGACGGCACCGGGCAGGGAGCGGTTCCCCACGCCCGAACCGTGGGTGCCCGTGGCGCACGCTCCCGCGACCGAGATGTGCGGCAGCGAACCGAGGTTGTGCAGCGCGAATCCGCTGTCGTGGAGGATGCCGGTGAGCTCCCCGAAGCGCAGCCCCGCGCTCACCGTCGCGGTGCGGGCCTCCTGGTCGATCTCGACGGTACGCGGCAGGCCCGCCACGGATATCAGGGAGCCGTGGGTGTCGGCGACGGTGTTGAAGGAGTGACCGGTGCCCAGCGCCCTGACCGCCGTGCCCTCGGACACGATGTCCTGGAGCTCCGCGAGGGAGGTGGGCGTGTGCAGCCGCTGCGCGCCGAAGGTGATGTTGCGGGCCCAGTTGGTCCGGCGGGCGGACGGGGCGTGCGCCGAATGGTCGATCATGACTCCGGAGCTTACGCTCCGCCCGGCCCGACCCTCAGGGCTTGCGTCCCACACCGCTGACGGCGTGGGACGGCGGTCCGTCCTGCGCGGTCCGGCCGGGGTCGGGGCGCCACTCCGACGTCCTGACGACGCCCGGCTCGACCAGTTCCAGTCCGTCGAAGAAGGCGGCGATCCGGGCCGGGCCGCGCAGGTGGTACGAACTCGCGGAGTGCGCGTTGTACGCCTCGATCGCCCGGTTCATCGTCTCGCTGGTGTCCGTGCCGTCGGCGAGGACGAGGTAGCTGCCGGATGCGAGCTCACCGAGCAGGCGGGACACCAGGGCCCACGGGTCCTCCTCGTCGGGCAGCTGCCCCATGATGCCGAGCAGCGTCAGCCCGACGGGGCGGTCGAGGTCGAGGGTCCGGGCGGCCTCCTCGATGACGCGGCCGGTGTCGCGCACATCGGCGTCGACGTACGCGCAGGCGCCCTCCGGGGTGCTGGTCAGCAGCGCGCGGGCGTGCGTCAGCACGAGGGGGTCGTTGTCGACGTACACGATCCGGGACTCCGGGGCCGTCCACTGGGCGACCTCGTGGGTGTTGTTGGCCGTGGGCAGCCCGGTGCCGATGTCGAGGAACTGCCGGATCCCCGCCTCCGCGGCCAGGTAGCGCACGGAGCGGGCCAGGAAGGCCCGCTGGTCGCGTGCGATGCCCGCGATGTCCGGGAAGGCCCGGAGGATCATCTCCCCCACCTCGGCGTCGGCGGGGTAGTTGTCCTTGCCTCCGAGCAGGTAGTTCCAGACTCGGGCCGAGTGCGGCACATCCGGCCTCAGCCGGTCGGCCGGTGGCTCTCGGTGATCGTTCATGTCGAAGCCTCACCCACCGCGGTGGTGACGGAACCGGGCGCCCGCCGGGCCGTGACTCCGCGGCTCAGTACGGCAGGGGGCGGCCGGACGGTGTCCGCAGGTCGAGCGGGGGCGGCCCCGTGGGGGGCTGCGGACGGCGCACGATCCGGATGCGGCCCACGGCCACCACCTCCTCCTGGTCACCCGGTATCTGCCCATCCAGCCGCCCTTCACACGTCCGGCGCCCCTCGGGACCGCCCGGAGGCGCTCGCGGATGCGGTTCTGGCGATGTGCGGTGACCCTGGATGGGTGGGGGAAGCCGAGACGAGGAGGATCCGCCATGTCCGCGCTGGACAAGATCAAGAAGATGCTCAAGGGCCACGAGGACCAGGCCGGAAAGGGCGTCGACAAGGCCGGAGACATGATCGACGACCGGACGCAGGGCAAGTACAGCAAGCAGGTCGACTCCGGTCAGGACAAGCTGAAGCAGCAGTTCGGCGCGGACCGGGACCAGGACAACCCGCCCCGGTCCTGACGACCGGAACCCATCGGGTCGCCGTTCGGCCCTCATCCCGGTGCCCGGCCCGGTGACGGCTCACGCCGTCACCGGGCCGGGCGTGCTGTGCGTCCGGATCCGGGAGCGGATCTCGAGCACATGACCGGATTCCTGTTATCGTCCCCGCCGCACAGCGTCTCCCGAGTGTGGGAAGTGACGGAACAGGACCCCGGAAGAGTGAGCAGAGCATGGGCGAGGCACGCGAGACGGCGTTGATCAAGGCCGCGCAGAAGGGCGATCCCGAGGCGCAGGACCGGCTCGTCGCGTCCTATCTGCCGCTGGTCTACAACATCGTCGGCCGGGCGTTGAACGGGCACGCCGACGTCGACGACGTGGTGCAGGACAGCGTGCTGCGCATGCTCCGCGGTCTGCCGTCGCTCCGTACTCCGAAGAGCTTCCGGTCCTGGTTCGTGGCGATCACCATGAACGAGATACGCGGGCACTGGCGTGAGCGCAGGACCGGGGAGATATCCGCGGACCG
Source organism: Streptomyces sp. NPDC104381 (assembly GCF_055583745.1). Classification (NCBI taxonomy): domain Bacteria; kingdom Bacillati; phylum Actinomycetota; class Actinomycetes; order Kitasatosporales; family Streptomycetaceae; genus Streptomyces; species Streptomyces sp. NPDC104381. The sequence goes on along the minus strand of NZ_JBVJNK010000005.1, from coordinate 599,284 downwards.
GGTGGAGGACGGCCACGACGTCGTCGATCCCGCGGCCGACTTCGTCGAGCTGACGATCGTCCGGCTCGGGCTGATCGGCCAGCGCCGGGAGGCCGCCGAGGCCACGCGGTGGCTCGACGACGACGACCGCGAGCTGGTGTCGCTGTGGTGGCTGGAGACCGCGGGAGAGCTGTCCCGGGCGGAGGTCGCGAGCGCCCTCGACCTGTCGCCCCAGCACACCGCGGTGCGTGTCCAGCGGATGAAGGAGCGGCTGGAGGCCGCCCGGGTGGTGGTGCGCGCCCTTGCGGCGGAGCCGCGCTGCGTCCTGCTCGAGGACCTGACGGCCCGGTGGGACGGGGTGCCGTCCGCGCTGTGGCGCAAGCGTCTGGCGCGTCACGCGCGCGAGTGCACGGTGTGCGCGGGCCACAGGTCCGGCCTGGTCCCCGCGGAAGGCCTGCTGGTGGGGCTCGCCCTGGTACCCGTGGCGGCGTCCGCCGGCGGCCCGGCCACCGACGTCCTGCCGACGGCGTTCCTGCCGGCGGCGGCCGTGGCCGGACCCGGTCGTGCCGCGCGCCGGCGGAACGGCGCCAGACGCCGCCGCCGCACCACCGTGGCCGCCGGTCTCACGGCGGTGGCGGTCCTGGGGGGCGGAGGAGCCGCGGTCCACCTGTACACGGACGACACGGGCGAGGGCCCGGCGACCGCCGTGGCTCCGCTCACCGGCCCGTCGGCGTCGGTGACGACATCGGCGTCACCCTCGGCGCCGCCCTCCTCCCCCACCCCCTCGGCCTCGTCGGCCTCCCCGTCGCCGTCCGCGACATCGCCCTCCCCGGCCAGGAGCCGGAGCACCTCGGCCGCTCCCGAGAAGACGCAGCGGCCGCGCACACCGTCGTCCGCCCCGGCTCCGGCGCCGAAGATCTCGTCCGCCCCGTCGGTGGCGGACGAGGTGATCGCTCTCGTCAACGAGGAGCGGGCGAAGCAGGGCTGCTCGGCGGTCAGCGGCAACAGCCTGCTGACGAAGGCCGCGTCAGGTCATTCCGCCGACATGGTGGCGAGGGACTACTTCTCGCACACCTCGCCGGACGGGACCGACCCGGGCGCGCGCATCACCGCCGCCGGGTACCGGTGGAGCACGTACGGCGAGAACATCGCCAAGGGACAGCAGACCGCCGCGGCGGTGATGGACTCCTGGATGAACAGCGAGGGCCACCGGGCGAACATCCTCAACTGTTCCTTCAAGGAGATCGGGATCGGCAGGGAGGACTCGTCCGGCGGCCCCGTGTGGACCCAGAACTTCGGCGCCGCTCTCTGACACCCGTGGTCCGGGACACCGTCATGCCGCCGAAACGGACAGGTAGCACACCCTCCATGTAAAAGATCTAGGCTGGGCACGAGCCAAGGCCGAAGGCGTCCGCCGGCGAAATCGTCTTCCCCGCGGACAGGAGCACGGTGCCCACGCCTTCCCCTCTCGCCACCCGACTCCCTCCTTGGCTGGCCCACGCCCTGCGCGCCCAGCGCGGACCTGTCCCGTGGAACGCGGCGCTGCGCGGGGCGCTGGCCGCCGTGCCGTTGCTCGTCGCGGTACTGGCGGAGCGGCCGACCGCCGGTGTCCCGGCCGCCCTCGGCGCGATGCTGGCCGGTATCAACGACCGGCCCGGCAGCCGCCGCGCCTCGGTCGCCCGCCTGGGTCTGCCCGCCGTGGCCGGGGCGGCCGGTCTGCTGCTCGGCACCGCGCTCGCGGCAGCCGTGGGCGGTGGCCGGTCGCTCGTCGTCCTGCCGCTCGCTTTCGGGCTGCTGGGTCTGGTCGCGGGGGCGTTCAGTTCGACGGGGCCCGTCGCGTCCTCCTGCGGCACGCAGGTGCTGGTCGCGGTCGTGATCGGGGCCGGTATGCCGCTGCCGGAGCCCGGCCCGGTGCGCGCGCTGCTCTTCCTGGCCGGCGCGGGATGGCTGCTCCTGCTCCGGCTGGTGCTTCCGTCGCCGGGCGGCCTCGGCCGCGGGCCGTACCGGCTCGACGGCGAGCGGGAGGCGGTCGCCGCGGTGTACGAGGCGGTGGCGGGCCTGCTGCGGGCCGTAGGAGGCCCCGGAGCCCGCGCGGGGCGCGCGGCGCTGAGTGCCGCGCTCGACCATGCGCAGGACGCTCTGGCCGGTCCCCGGCTGCGGCGCTACGCGAGCTCCGCGGCGGAGCGCCGGCTGCACGCCCGGTTCGCGGCGGCGTTCCCTCTGGCCGAGGCAGCGACCGCGCTCGCCTGGGCCGGTGAGCCGCTGCCCGCCAGGATCGTCGAGGGTCCTCGCCGGCTGGCGGCCGCGGTGCGGGCCGACGGACCCTGCGGCCCGCTGGCGGCGCCGCCCAGGACGGACGCCGGTCTACGGGCGCTGGACGAGGCCCTGCTGCGGGCGGCGGCGTCCTTCGACCGCCCTGCCGGGACGCCGCCGGGCAGGCGCGACCCGCGCTCGTACGTGTCGGTCCTGCGCCGGGTGTGGAGCGCGGCGGGGCGTGAGTACGGCCTCCGGGTCGCGCTGTGCTGCGCGACGAGTACGGTCGTGGCGCAGTGGCTGCATCACGACCACTGGTACTGGCTGCCCGCCACCACGGTGTTCCTCGTCAAGCCCGATCTCGGGCCGCTGGCCTCGCGGGTGATGTGCCGGGCGGTGGGCACGGCCGTGGGTGCCGCCGTCTTCGGTGCCGTGGCCCTGGCGGCTTCGGGGCCCGTCCCGCTGGTCGCCTCGGTGGCGCTCTGCGGCGCGCTCCTACCGGTGGCCACCCGTCACTTCGCGGTGCAGACGGCGGTGGTGACCGTCCTCGTGCTGTCCCTGGTCGTGCTCGGCGGTGAACCGCCCGCCTCCTGGGGGCGGCTGGTGGAGTCGCTCCTGGCCTGCGCGACCGTGCTGCTCGTCGGGCACCTCCCGCTGCCGGGCCGGCGGGGTCACGCCGTACGGGCCGCTCTCGACACGGCGGTGGGCGCGGCGCACCGCTATGTGGGGCATGTCCTGGAGGCCCGCGAGGACCACGCCGGGAGGGCCGCCCTTCGCAGGGACGCCTACCGGTCGCTGGCGGCGGCTCGTTCGGCGATCGATGTCTCGGCCGCCGAACTCCCGCCGGTGGCAAAGCATTCGGCCGGGTCGGCGGGTGTCGCGGGCGCGCTGGAACGGCTCATCGACACCACGACGGCGTGTGCGGTGCAACTGGACCACCCGGCCGCCGAACTCCCGTCCCCGCACGCCGAACTGCTCGCCACGCAGCTGTCCGAGCTGGACCGCGCGTGGGCGGCCCCCGCGCGATGAGCGCGGTTCCTGGGATGTTCCGCGTGATCGCTGCACTGCGGTGTGGTGCTGGACCGTCCCGACCCGGCGCTGCCGGCCCGGTTCTACGCGGGAACGCGGCGCGCGGCCGACGGGTGTCGCGGATCCGGCCGGGCATCCGTTCTGTCTGCCGCGCCACTGACCTCGGGTGCCCGCGTCGTACGGGCCGGGCACCCGAGGCGGGGTCAGCGGCCGATCAGGGTCAGGGCGGTGCAGGTGCCGCCCACCGTGCCGACGGTCAGGACGGTCCAGGCCACGCAGCGGGCCCTGAGCCGGTCGTAACGCGCGGTGTACTCGCCCCGTAGTTCCACGGCGCGGCCGGCGATCCTCGTGAGCGTCTCCCGGCAGACCTCCATCCTGTCCGCCTCGTAGACGCGTTCGACGTCCTCACGCTGGGCGGTGGTGAGCCAGGGCAGCGCGTCGGTGAAGCGGCGGGCCTGCCGGCGCGCCTCCTCCACCTCGGCGTTCCAGAGCAGATAGCCCTCCACCTGGGCGAGGCCCCGGGCGCTCTCCTTGTCCGGCTTCACGTGCTCCTCCTCTCCTCGGCCCGTCGCTCCGGGGATCAGACCTGCTTGTCCCCGGGAGCCACGGTGACGGAATCGTGAGGACGGGTCGCCTCCTCCTCCAGGGCGCGGATCGCGGGGTAGTGCAGGTCGAACGCCGGCGATTCGGAGCGGATCCTCGGCAGCGTCAGGAAGTTGTGCCGCGGCGGCGGGCAGGACGTGGCCCATTCGAGCGAACGGCCGTAGCCCCAGGGGTCGTCGACGCCGACCTGCTTGCCGTACTTGGCGGTCTTCCAGACGTTGTACATGAACGGAAGCATCGACAGTCCGAGGAGGAACGAGGAGATCGAGGAGATCGTGTTGAGGGTGGTGAAGCCGTCGGCGGCGAGGTAGTCCGCGTAACGACGCGGCATGCCCTCGGCACCGAGCCAGTGCTGCACCAGGAAGGTGCCGTGGAAGCCGACGAACAGCGTCCAGAAGGTCATCTTCCCGAGCCGCTCGTCCAGCATCTTGCCGGTGAACTTCGGCCACCAGAAGTGGAATCCGGCGAACATCGCGAAGACCACGGTGCCGAAGACGACGTAATGGAAGTGCGCGACCACGAAGTACGAGTCCGAGACGTGGAAGTCCAGCGGCGGCGAGGCCAGGATCACGCCGGTCAGACCACCGAAGAGGAAGGTGACCAGGAAGCCGACCGACCAGAGCATCGGTGTCTCGAAGGACAACGACCCCTTCCACATCGTGCCGATCCAGTTGAAGAACTTCACACCGGTCGGCACCGCGATGAGGAAGGTCATGAAGGAGAAGAACGGCAACAGCACGCCGCCCGTCACATACATGTGGTGCGCCCACACCGTCGCCGAGAGGCCGGCGATGGCGATCGTCGCGCTGATCAGGCCGATGTAGCCGAAGATCGGCTTGCGGCTGAACACCGGAATGATCTCCGAGACGATCCCGAAGAACGGCAGGGCGATGATGTACACCTCGGGATGGCCGAAGAACCAGAAGAGGTGCTGCCAGAGCAATGCGCCACCGTTCGACGCATCGAAGATATGGGCGCCGAATTTACGGTCGACCTCCAGCGCGAGCAGCGCGGCGGCGAGAACCGGGAAGGCCAGCAGGACCAGAACACCGGTCAGCAGGACGTTCCAGGTGAAGATCGGCATCCGGAACATCGTCATGCCGGGGGCGCGCATGCAGACGATCGTGGTGATGAAGTTGACCGTACCGAGGATCGTGCCGAAGCCGGAGAAGGCCAGACCCATGATCCACATGTCTCCCCCGACTCCCGGAGAGCGGATCGCGTCGGTGAGCGGGGAGTAGGCGAACCAGCCGAAGTCGGCCGCGCCCTGCGGGGTGAGGAAGCCGGCCACGACGATCAGCGAGCCGAAGAGGTACAGCCAGTACGCGAACATGTTCAGCCGCGGGAACGCCACGTCGGGCGCGCCGATCTGCAGCGGCATGATCCAGTTCGCGAACCCGTTGAACAACGGTGTCGCGAACATCAGCAGCATGATCGTGCCGTGGATCGTGAACGCCTGGTTGAACTGCTCGTTCGAGACGATCTGGTCACCCGGACGGGCCAGCTCGGCGCGCATGACGAGCGCCAGGATGCCACCGACGATGAAGAACGCGAACGAGGTGACCAGATACAGCGTGCCGATGGTCTTGTGGTCGGTGGTGGTCAGCCACCTGATGACCATGTTCCCCGGCTGCCGACTCCGAACAGGCAGTTCGTCCTGGTAGGCGGCATCGGCTTCCGCCGATACTGAGGGACCCCTCGTCGTCACTGCGGCACTCCTTCGGTCGACGGCCGACTGCTGACTCGGCGACCAGGATGGACTCCCCGCGGCGGAACCGCAGGTCATCTCCGTGCGCACTGCACCAGTGGCGGCAAACGACACTCCACTGGCCGATGGTGGTCACTGCTGTGTTGACGCGTGGGCGCTCCCGGGGAGGCGGACGCGCCCCTCGGAGCGGTCCGCCTCCGGGCGGGCGGCCTCGCCCTCAGGCCGTGGCCCAGTCGCGCATCGCCTTCCGCGAGGCGAAGTCGGCGACGTTCTTGTCGAGCGGATCGTCGGTGTACTGGTGGATGCGCCAGTCCGCTTCGATCCGCGGCGCTGCCGCCTTGCCGTAGTCGGCGATCCAGAGCCCGTCGCCCGCGTACGAGCTCGTGTCGTGGTTGAGCCAGAAGGTGCGGTTGCAGTAGAGCAGGACTCGGTGATGGGGCCTCAGCCTCTTCACCTCGCGGATGAAGCGGTCCTTGTCCGCGCTGCTCGCGTGCGTCCCCTCACCGGTCTGCTCCCAGTCGACGGCGAGGAGGTCGCCCTCCTTCTCCGGTGCCTTGTCGAGGAAGTACTCCGCCTGCTCCTTCGCGTTCCCCGGCCAGAGGAAGTGGTAGAAGCCGACGACGCAATCGGCGTCCCGGGCGCGTTTCACCTGGCTCTTCAGCCGCGGATTCACATAGGTGCGGCCCTCGGTCGCCTTGACGAAGACGAAGTCCGAGCCGTCCGTGTCGTACTCCGGCTGGAAGGCGCTGACATCGACGCCGTGCAGCACGGGCACCACCTCCAAGTGGGGCATTGTGGTTCCGTTTCTCTCTCCCATACGTGCCCACCCGGCGCCGTCCCATCCTCCGCCCGGTTGCTGAACCGATTCGGCGCCCCCGGAATAGGGGCTGTGGCGCCGGGGTTGGTGATCCGGCGAGACCCCCTCACTCCAGGCACTCGGCATCGGAAGGTCGGACGTCATGAAGATCGGCATCATCGGCGCGGGCAACATCGGCGGCAATCTCACCCGGCGGCTCACCGCGCTCGGGCACGACGTGTCCGTGGCCAATTCGCGTGGGCCCGAGACCTTGAAGGAGCTCGCCGAGGAGACGGGCGCCACTCCGGTCAGGGCGGCGGAGGCGGCGCGGGGAGCGCGGGTCGTCGTGGTGACCGTGCCTCTCAAGGCGGTCCCCGGTCTGCCCTCGGACCTCCTCGGGGAGGCGGCGGACGACGTCGCCGTCATCGACACGGGAAACTACTACCCGCAGCGTGACGGCCGTATCGCCGCCATCGAGGGCGGGCTGACGGAGAGCCGGTGGACCGAGCAGCAGATCGGCCACCCGGTGATCAAGGCGTTCAACGGCACGTACGCCCAGGACATCCTCGACAAGGGGCAGCCCCAGGGCGCGCCCGGCCGGCAGGCGCTCCCCGTCGCGGGGGACGACGCGGCGGCCAAGCGGACCGTGCGGGACCTGATCGACGAGCTGGGCTTCGACACCGTGGACGCGGGCGGCCTCGACGACTCCTGGCGCCAGCAGCCGGGCACACCCGTCTACGGGAGCCGGGGCGACGCGGACGCCATCGCGAAGGCGCTGGCCGACGCCTCCCCCGAGCGCACCGCCGAGTGGCGTGCCTGAGCGGCACCGCGCCGCGCACCGGCGGGCCCGGTGCGCGGCGCGGTCGTGGGAGCTCCGGTGCTCAGCTCTCCGCAGGGAGGCTGTCCATGAAGGAACTGACGGAGAACACGGCGCGACCGGGCCCGGGGGGACCGTATCCGGGCGGTGAGGACAGGCCGTACTCCTCCATGGTCGAGCGGTAGGCGTCGAGCAGCCTGATGTGGTACTCGAGCGGCGCACCGTCGGGGTTGGTCTTCCCCAGGGGTGTCGTCGGCTCGGGGCACCAGGTGGTGAAGCGCGGGGTGATGCCGTGCGACATGAAGAAGCGGAGGCCTTCGGTGGTGGACGCGATGGCCTCGTCGACGGTCGTGAAGCCGAAGGGCTCGGCCATCTCCACACCGGCGACGAAGTTGGGGATCACGTTGCGGGCACCGAAGACCTCGGCGGAGTCGAGGATGCGGCGGTGCCATTCGTCGCGGCCGACGTAGCGTTCCTTGCCCGGGCAGTACAGCTCGAACAGCCTTCGGTCCCACACCTCGTAGTTAGGGTGGTAGATCTGCACGCCGTAGTCGTGGAAGCGCTGGACGTCGGCCTTGGGGAGCGCCTGGGCGACGACCTTGCCGGTCCAGCGGCCGGGGAAGCGTTCCTCGATCGCCTTGGCGTAGTGCCCGTAGAAGTCGGCCTCGTCGCGGCCCTGGATGTGGGACGTGATGGCGCCGCCGGTGAGTGTGTAGGCGGTGGTCGTCCTGGCGGTGTCGTGGCGGTCGATGATCTCGAGGGCCTCGAGCACCTCCTCGACGTCCTTCACGCCCGTGTAGGGGCGGCCCGCCGCCTTGTGCTGGCGCCAGTTGTGGTTGATGTCGCAGTACTGGCACTCCTCCTTGGCGCCGAAGTACTGGCAGACCCGGAAGACCGTGAGGTAGATCAGATAGCCCCACTGGATGGTGGGCGCCACCTCCATGACGGACTTTCCGTTGGACAGGGTCTGGCGGTAGTAGTCCGGCATCGGGGGCAGGCCCACGTCGGAGATGCGGATCCCGTCGAGGTAGAGGCCGAGGACGCCGTCGGACCCGGCCGCGACGCGGTACGGCGAGGCGGGGTTGACCCGCACCGACACCACCGTACGGCGGAGGTCGTAGGGGCCGCCGGTGAGCACGATCTCCTCGGGCGGTCGGCGCAGCGCCGCGGCGCCCAGCTCGGGCAGCGTGCCGTGGTCGAAGGAGAAGATGAAGTACGACTTGGGCTTGATGTCCCCGTGCTCGTTGTCGCTGAGGGCGGAGTCGTCGAACGCCATGCCGCCGCGCAGCAGGTCCTCCTTGAGAACGGCCTCTCTCGGTACATGGGGGAACCGCTCCATGAGCTGCTCCACCAGACGCGTCCGGTCGCCGGTGACGGCGGTGCGGGTGGGGCCGGTTTCACTGGGGCTTGGCATGTGCGGGCTCCTCGGGTCCGGTGTTCAGGACGCTGTTGCGTGTAGGCCACACTGTCCAACGAACCAGCGTCGCCGAGCGTTCGCGGATGATCCGTCCGGCTTACGCGCGATGCCCGGGCCGGCCCAGGACGAGGAGTACCTCACATGCCCCGCACCATGTCCGTATCCGACAGCATCCTGATCCGGGCGGCACCGTCCGCCGTGTACGAACAGCTGAGCGATCCCAGGGTGATGGGCCGCTGGAGCCCGGAGAACCTGGGTGCGCGGATACTCGGGGATCCCGGTCGGACGCATGTCGGCATGGTCTTCGACGGGCGCAACAAGCGCGGATCCTTCCGCTGGACGACCAGGTGCACGGTGACGGCCGCCGACCCCGGGGAGAGGTTCGCCTTCCGGGTGCACGCGATCGGGGTGCGGCGGCCTCGGCTGCCCGGTGCCATCGCCCTGTGGGAGTACCGCCTGGAGGCGGTCGACGGATCCACCCGGGTCACGGAGACCTGGACCGACAACCGGCGGGCGTGGCCCGATTTCCTCGCCAACGCCTTCGACCGGGTCGCGACGCGCGGTCATACGTTCGCGGAGTTCCAGCGCGGGAACATCCGTACGACGCTGGAGCGTCTCAAGGCGGCGCTGGAGCAGCACGGCCCGGAGGAGGGCGGCGGGAAGGCGCCGCACCGGGGGTGAGCCCCGGCCGGGGACCCTAGGAGATGCCGCCGGGCATCACGATGCGGGTCAGGGCCTCGGCCGTCGTGGGGACCACGGGTATGAGGACGCCGACGCCGGTGACGTCCAGCAGCCTCGTGACGTGTGACGGTACGGCGGCCAGGGTCAGGGACCCGTGCCGGTCCTTCGCGTACCGCAGGATGCTGATCATCGCGTTGAGGCCGGAGGAGTCGCAGAACTCCACGGATTCCAGGTCGAGCACCAGGTGCGGTCTGCCCTGTCTGATCAGTTCCAGGGATCTGGTCCGCATGGCGGGAGCACTGTCCACATCGATCTCGCCGGCGACAGTGAGGACGGCGATGCTCTCCGCCGGATGCCGGACGGTGAGCGTGAGGGTCTCGCTGTGGGTCATGGGGTGTCAGTGCTCCAGGCCTGGAGCGGGCTGCCGTCACGGAGGAAGCGGCGCTGGCCCGCTGGAAGATCACGCATCGGATGTCAACTGCGAAACCTTACCCTATGGCAACTATTGCCATGCGGAAACTAACCTGTGGGCCGACTGTGGCCACGGATGCCGTGGCAGACAGGGGTACGATATCCGGGGCCACGCGTGTGTCCCGGAACCTTTTCCTGGCTTTCCATACCAGCGCGTCGAATGCCCGGCTCATTCGCCCGGTCCGGTGGCCAGACGGACGAGCGAAGCGATGCCGGATCGGAGTGTCATCAATATGGGCCTGAACCCCGAACCCGATCACCGGTCCAGGGATGCGGCCCGTGAGGGTTCCGAGTTCGTCGAACTCCTCGAGGTCCTCTGGGAGCACGGGCGTGAGGCGGTGCCGACCGGCCCGGTCTCCCCCTCCCAGCTTCGCGTGCTGTACACGCTGGACCGCGAGGAGGGCATCAATCTGCGGATGCTCGCGGAGGCCCTCGGGTCGGCCTCACCCTCGGTCAGCAGGCTGTGCGACCGCCTCCAGGCCACCGGATTCGTGGAGCGCACCCCCAGCCCCGTGAGCCGGCGGGAGCTGGAGCTCCGCCTGACCAGCCACGGCAAGGCGTACCTCGTCGACCTGCGTACACGCAGGGAGGAAGTGCTGATGTCCACGATCGACGCCATGCCGACGAAGGCCCGGCGTTCGCTCCTCGAAGGGCTCAGAGCCTTCCGCAACGCGGCCGCCGGCTCCGGACAGGACAGCGGCGGGGCGAGACCCTTGCGGTCGACCGGATGAGCCCGGCCGGTCCTCCGCCCCTCACCATCGGTCAGGCGGACGCGTCACCGGTGGAGGACTGCCGGCCGAACCAGTCCAGGCAGACCACCAGGGCATCGTCGTCCAGCGGCGCCGGACCTCGGTAGTCCCGCAGATCGCGGAGCACCGCAAGCGGCACCTGACCGGACGGCAGGAAGCGGTGCGCGGACAGCGACCGCGCCAGGGCACGCTCGCTGTAGCGCTCCCCGGCCGCCGACGTGCTGTCGTAGACGCCGTCGCTGCCGATGAGCAGCCGGTCGCCCGGTTCCACGCGGAAGTGCTCCGCGACGTACTCCGTCTCCTCGAACATGCCCAGCGGGAGCTGCGCGTCGAAGTCGACGGCCGAGACATCGCCTTCCCTCAGCCGCCACATGCGCGGGGATCCCGCGTCCACGGCTTCGACCTGGCCGGTGGCCAGATCGAAGCGCAGCAGCAGGACCGACGCGTGCAGCGCGCCGCGGTACTGGGCGTAGACGGCCTGATCGGCGAGGCTGGCCTGCCCCGGGAGGTCGAGGCCGGCCCGCCGGGCGTTGCGCAGCGCGTTGACCACGAGGTTCGTCAGCAGCGCCGCCTCCATCCCCTTGCCCATGCCGTTGGTCACGGTGAGGGTGAGGTGATGGGCCGAGACCGACCAGTCGAAGTTGTCGCCGAAGATCGCGTACGCGGGTTCCAGGTGGGCGCCCAGCGAGAATTCGGGACGGGCCACGGAACGGCCGGGCAGCAGCTGCCACTGCATCTCCGCGGCCAGGGTCAGCCGTGTGGCACGGCGGGCGAGGAGATAGAGGTCGGTGTCCCGTTCGGCGACGAGGATCTCGTGGCCGAGCGCTTCGCAGATCTGCTGCATCTCCGCGAGGCTCTCCGAGGAACAGCTCGCCTCCGGCGCCGTGAGGGTCAGCACCCCGAGCCGGTCGCCCCGGACGGTCACCGGCAGGTGCGCGGTCACGGGACCTTGCGTCGCCCGCGACTCCACGTACGGCTCCTGGGCTCCGAAGGCGCGACCCTGAGGGCTGTCATGGATGTGCACCGGTTCGGCGAGCGGCGCCTCGGACACCACCTGAAGTGTGGTCATGCCGTAGTCGGCGAGCCGCAACTCCACGCTCCGTACGCCGTACTGCTCGCGCAGAGCCGCCGTGACGACGTCGAGGAGCAGATGGGGTGCGGCCTTGCGCAGCTCCCGCTCGACGGCAGCGAATCTGTCCACGTGATCCTGTTTCTCATCGTGCTGCGCCGGGACCCGGACCGCCTGGGGGGGGTCCCGGCCGTCGGCTTCCAGCCTACGGGTCCTGTGCCCGATCCAGCGCGGCGCGCCCGAAAGGTCGCACCGGTGGCCGGTGCTCCCATCTTACGATGCCAGGAGACAACTGTTTCCACGCAGCAAGAAATTTGGCGACTTCACGCATGGGCTCTCCGGGGCGGGGCAGGGGCTGGTCACGAAGTGCGCTCAGCACCAGGGAGGGTGGAACACACAGTGATTGCTGAACAGACCGCCGGGACCGTACCGGCTGACGGGGCGACCGCTACGGAGACTGCGCCGGGACACGTCGGTGAGCTGCCCTGGATCGAGGACGCGGGCAAGGTGGCCCCGAAGGACGCGCGCGCTCTGTCGATGCTGTTCTTCGAGCAGTTGCAGGTCCTGGAGGAGGGCACGCACGAGTACCAGTACGCGCGCAACACCCTCATCGAGATGAACATCTCCCTCGTCCGGTTCGCCGCGCGTCGTTTCCGCAACCGCGGCAGCGGTGACATGGAGGACATCACCCAGGTCGGGACGATCGGCCTCATCAAGGCCATCGACCGGTTCGAGCTCTCCCGGGAGGTGGAGTTCGCCACCTTCGCCGTCCCCTACATCGTCGGTGAGATCAAGCGGTTCTTCCGGGACACGACCTGGGCCGTGCACGTCCCCCGGCGCCTCCAGGAACTCCGTGTCGATCTGGCCAAGGCGAAGGACGAGCTCGCCACGCTCCTGGACCGCGACCCGACGGTGAAGGAACTGGCCGAGTACATGGACCTCTCCGAGGAGGAGGTCACCGAGGGCGTCATCGCGTCGAACGGCTACACCGCGGGGTCCCTGGACCTTCCGACCGACGGCAGCGAGACCACCGGCGCGGCGACGCGTACCTTCGCCGACATCCTGGGCGAGCCGGACGCCGCCATGGAGACGGTGGAGAACCTGCACGCCCTGGCCCCGCTCCTCAAGGAGCTCGACGAACGCGAACGCCGCATCATCGAGATGCGCTTCGGACAGGAGATGACGCAGTCACAGATCGGCGCCGAACTGGACGTCTCCCAGATGCACGTCTCCCGCCTGCTCACCCGCACGCTGGGCAAGCTCCGCAAGGGGATGCTGGCCTGACCCGGCTTCCGGCCACGCGCCGGCACCGGCGGCCCGCCCACGGAATCCGGGCCCGTCGGCCGCCGTGGGTCGAATATCGCTGTCCCGGCCGCCCGTGGACGTGCAGACTCGCTCTCCATGACGGACATGCGCGCATTCCGGGAAGCGGTCGGCCAGTGGGCGGCCGGTGGCCCCGGCGGGCCGGCGGGTGCACTGGCGGCTCGGCTGAGCCTGCGGACGGCGGTGCTGCTGGAGGGACCGAGCGACCTCGCGGCGGTCGAGGCCCTGGCAGCGCGACGGGGCCGGGACCTCGCCGCCGAGGGGGTGTGCGTCGTACCGATGGGCGGCGCCATGAGTGTCGGACGCTATGCCGGTCTCCTCGGACCACCCGGTCTCGGTCTGCGCCTGAGGGGGCTGTGCGACGAGCGCGAGCAGCGCTTCTACGACCTGGGCCTGCAGCGGGCACGAGCACCGCGGCAGGGCTTCTACGTGTGTGTCGCGGACCTGGAGGACGAGCTCATCCGCGCGCTGGGCACCGCGAGGGTCGAGGAGGCCATCACCGCCGAGGGCGACCTGCGGTCCTGGCAGACCTTTCTGCGCCAGCCGGCCCAGCACGGGCGTCCCCGCGAGCAGCAGTTGCGGCGCTTCCTCGGCACGAAGAAGGGCCGCAAGATCCGTTACGGCCGCCTCCTGGTGGAGGCCCTCGGCCCCGGAGAGGTACCGGCCCCGCTGGACGCACTCATCACCGGCCTGTGACCTGCTACCGGCCGCTCGCCTCCCAGTGCGAGGGCCGGGTCAGGGAGTCCGGCAGCTTCGTTCCGGTGTTGCCCTTCGCCGCGTTGAGCTGGGCCTGGGTGAGGAAGAGGGCACCGGTGAGGTCGGCGTCGGACAGGTCGGCATCACGGAAGTCGGCACCGATGAGCTCCGCCCGCCGAAGGTCGGCTCCGCGCAGGTCGGCGGCGATGAGGTAGGCCCCGCGCAGCTCGGCTCCACGCAGGTCGGCCCCTTCGAGCCGGGCTCCGATGAGGTCGGCTCCGCGTCCTCCGCGCCTGCTGCGCCGCGGGACGGTGGCGCGTTCGAGCTCCCCGGCGCGCAGCAGCAGGGCCGCGGCCATGTCCCGGTGCGCGGAGACATCCAGCTCCGCGAGCTCACCGGCGGGCAGGCGGGTGAGACGTTCGGTCGCTTCGAGGGCGTCGCGGAGGCCGGCGTACAGACCGGTGGCGGCCGGCAGGGTGAGGGCCTCGGTGAGATACCAGAGCAGTTCGTGAAGCTGCCTCATCACCGGGAAGACCTGGAACATCTGCTGGGCGGTCCCGGCGGCGGTCCGCCAGTCCCGGCCGCCATACGTCTCCTGGGAGACCTTCTGGCCCGCGCCGAAGCAGTCGTACACGGTGCAGCCGGAGAAGCCCTCCGACCGCAGCCGGGTGTGGATGCCGCAGCGGAAGTCGTCCGCCAGATTGCGGCAGGGTGTCCCCGCTTCCTTGTTGATCGCGAAGTCGGCCGATCTGGTCAGCGTCAGCGCGACGCAGCACAGCCCGAAACAGCTCGCGCAGTCGGCACGCAGGGCGGCGCGTCCGGTGACGGATACGGCGGTCGGGTCGGCCTCGGACACGTGCGTGGTTCCTCCGGTGTGCGGTCTCCGTCAATCCTACGGGCGCCCGTGGATCCGGCGGCTTGTCAGTGCGGAGTTGCACACTTGGCGAGAGGGGCACGGCGTCGGTGAAGGGGACAGCACATGAGCGCGTCGCAGGAGCAGGAGGGGGGATTCGAGCCCGCGACCGGTGACGGCCCCGTGGCCCCCGGGACCGGTGACCGACGCGCCGGAGAGGTGCGGACCGCCTTCGAGGGGTTGCTCCAGATCCGGCGGCTGACCGGTGCGGGACGTGCGGATCCCGAGGGTGTGCCCGCCCCCTGGGAGCTCCACCGGCCGCTGCGCGCGATGGCGTTGACTCTGGAGGCCGCCGGGATACCGGCGTCGGCGGTCGGCCCGTCCGGGGAGCGGACCGCCACGGGCTATCGCGTGTGCGAGGGCGAGGCGTCCGGCTCGGTGCGGGTCGAGTGGGCCGGCCCGCCGGGCAGCGGGGCGGCGCACGGGGAGGAGGAGGCGCTGGCCGGGTGTGCCGCGGTGCTGCGGCGGCTGGGGTGGACGGCTCTGCTGTACCGCGGGCCGCGGCGCCGCCGCTTCCTGGAGGTCGAGCCTCCTCCCCCGGCGCGGACTTGAGGCCGTTCGGCAGCGGTTGCGAGGGCATTGTCAGACCCATGAGGGATGCTTGACGGTCCGACACCTCTGACCGGGAGATGCTGAGATGCACGAAGCCGAAATCACCGCGGCCCAGGCGTACATCCGTCTGCTGGCGGCCACGCGCGCCGCCCTCGCCGACCCGGCCGACGCGCCTCTGTACATGCCGTTGCTCGCCTCGCCGATCGAAGAGGCGGACGAGGCTCTGCGGAGCGCGGGCCTCGCGGGCAACGAGGACCGGCTCTTCGCACTCGTACGCGAGCTGCGGCCGAGCCTGACGGGTTCCGGGCGCTGACTCACCCGCTGCCGTACAGGAGGGAGCCGGGGGTGGTCAGGATCTCCCCCGTCTCCAGCCAGGTCTTCAGGCCGGACAGGATCATCGGCCAACCGCCGTACAGGTCCTCGCAGGCACCCTCGCGCAGTTCGTCGTGGGTGACGGTCAGCCGGCAGGAGTCCCCGACGGGCTCGATCTCCCAGGTGACCCTGGTCGGGCCCTCGCTCCGCGCCTCGTCGCTCCAGAGCGCCACCATGCTCTGGACGAGCCTGCGCGGCGGATCGACCTCGATGTTCCGGCCCTCGCCGAGCGAGCCCGGAGCGCCGGGGGCGCCCATCTCGAAGCGCGAGCCCTGGGTCCAGTCGGAGATGACGCGGGCGCCGAAGTTGTACTTGCTTCTGATCTCGGGATCGGTGATCGCCTCCCAGAGGCGTTCGGGAGTGGTGCGGATGTAGCTCTCGAAGACCTTTTCCACGGGATTCTCCAGTCGGCTCTCATCGAGGTCGCCGGGCCCGGCGGCCAGGGCTCGGCGACTTGCCCGCCGCCCGGTTCCGGACCGGCGGATCTGCACCGGAGCAGGGAAGCGCGGGCCTCCGGTGCACCCAGTGTCCGCCCGTCGCGGTGGATGAGCGCGTCGACCGACAGCAAGCGCTTTCACCGGGATGCGGTGAATTGATTCAAATCGCCTGGAAACTTGACTGACCGCTTGACTAGCATCAGTGACCAAACCTAGCGTACGTTCCGGATGAAACGATTCACATCCCGATCCTGACCGGTCGCCGGATGACTCTGCTTACGAGGTGTTCATGTCTGATGTGTCGGCCGTCAAGGCAGCTCTGAAGTCTCAGGTCATCGAGACCCCCTCCTGGGGCTACGGCAATTCGGGGACCCGCTTCAAGGTCTTCGCCCAGCCCGGTGTGCCGCGCGACCCGTTCGAGAAACTGGCGGACGCGGCACAGGTGCACGCCTTCACCGGGGTGGCTCCCAAGGTGTCGCTGCACATCCCCTGGGACAGGGTCGAGGACTACGCGGCGCTGACCCGGTATGCCGAGGGGCTCGGCCTGCGGATCGGTGCGATCAACTCCAACGTCTTCCAGGACGACGACTTCAAGCTGGGCTCGGTCACCCATCCGGACCCCAAGGTCCGCCGCAAGGCCACCGACCATCTGCTCGAATGCGTCGACATCATGGACGCCACCGGCTCGCCCGACCTGAAGCTGTGGTTCTCGGACGGCACCAACTACCCGGGCCAGGACGACATCGCGGGCCGTCAGGACCGTCTGGCCGAGGCTCTCGCCGAGGTCTACGAGCGGCTCGGTGACGACCAGCGGATGCTGCTGGAGTACAAGCTCTTCGAGCCCGCCTTCTACACCACGGACGTCCCGGACTGGGGCACCTCGTACGCCCACTGCCTCAAGCTCGGGCCGAAGGCCAAGGTCGTCGTCGACACCGGCCACCACGCTCCGGGCACGAACATCGAGTTCATCGTGGCGTTCCTGCTGCGCGAGGGAAAACTCGGCGCGTTCGACTTCAACTCCCGTTTCTACGCGGACGACGACCTGATGGCGGGCGCCGCGGACCCGTTCCAGCTGTTCCGGATCATGCATGAGGTGGTCAAGAACGGCGGCCTGGAGGCCGCCGCCGACGTCAACTTCATGCTCGACCAGTGCCACAACATCGAGGCCAAGATCCCGGCCGTGATCCGCTCGGTCACCAATGTCCAGGAAGCGACCGCGAAGGCCCTGCTGATCGATGCGGAGGCCCTGGCCGGCGCGCAGCGCTCCGGTGATGTCCTGGCCTCCAACGGAGTGCTGATGGACGCGTTCAACACCGACGTGCGGCCGCTGCTCGCCGAGGTCCGCGAGGAACTCGGCCTGGCGCGCGACCCGTTCGCGGCGTACCTCGCCTCCGGCAATCAGGAGCGCATCGCCGCCGACCGGGTCGGTGGCGAACAGGCGGGCTGGGGCGCCTGAGCCCAAGCCCCGCTCCCCCGCCTCGTGCCTCCGGCTGTTCCCTCTTCCCGGCCGGCGCTCCGCTCCCCCGCGCCCCTTTCCCCGCCGGCGCTCCCGCCCGCATCCTCTTCCCGAAGGAACCCTCATGACGTCCGCGACGCACACCGAGGTCGCCGCGCTCCTGGAGCGCGCCCACCGGATCGGCTCCGACCCCCGCAACACCAACTACGCCGGGGGCAACGCCTCGGCCAAGGCGACGGGGAGCGACCCGGTCACCGGTGGCGAGGCCGAACTGCTCTGGGTCAAGGGCTCGGGCGGCGACCTCGGCACGCTGACCGAGGCGGGGCTCGCCGTGCTGCGACTGGACCGGGTGCGGGCCCTCAAGGAGGTGTACCCGGGGGTGGAGCGTGAGGACGAGATGGTCCCGGCCTTCGACTACTGCCTGCACGGCAAGGGTGGTGCCGCTCCCTCGATCGACACCGCGATGCACGCCCTGGTCGAGGCGGCGCACGTGGACCATCTGCACCCGGACTCCGGGATCGCGCTGGCGTGCGCCGCCGATGGCGAGAAGCTGACCGCCGAGTGCTTCGGTGACAAGGTGGCGTGGGTGGGCTGGCGCCGGCCCGGCTTCCAGCTGGGTCTCGACATCGCGGCCGTCAAGGAGGCCAACCCGCGGGCGGTAGGTGTCGTCCTGGGCGGCCACGGGATCACGGCCTGGGGTGAGACCTCCGAGGAGTGCGAGCGCAACGCCCTCTGGATGATCCGTACCGCCGAGACGTTCCTCGAGGAACACGGCAGGGCCGAGCCGTTCGGCCCCGTACTTCCCGGCCGGGAGGCTCTCGAGGAGGAAGCGCGGCGTGAGCGGGCCGCAGCGCTCGCTCCGGTGATCCGCGGCCTGGCGTCCACAGACCGTCCCCAGGTCGGGCACTTCACCGACGCCGCGCCCGTGCTGGACTTCCTCTCGCGCGCCGAGCACCCGCGCCTCGCCGCGCTCGGGACGTCGTGCCCGGACCACTTCCTCCGTACGAAGGTCAGCCCGCTGGTCCTCGACCTGCCCGCCGCCGCGCCGCTGGAGGAGGCGGTGGCCCGGCTGGAGGTGCTCCACCGGGAGTACCGGGAGGCGTACCGGGCGTACTACGAGCGCCACGCCGCGCCCGACTCGCCCGCGATGCGGGGCGCGGACCCGGCGATCGTGCTGGTGCCCGGCGTCGGCATGTTCTCGTTCGGCAAGGACAAGCAGACCGCACGGGTCGCCGGGGAGTTCTACCTCAACGCAGTCAATGTGATGCGGGGTGCGGAGGCCGTCTCCTCGTACGCGCCGATCGAGGAGTCGGAGAAGTTCCGCATCGAGTACTGGGAGCTGGAGGAGGCCAAGCTCCGCCGGATGCCGAAGCCGAAGGCGCTGGCCACGCGGGTCGCGCTCGTCACCGGGGCGGGGTCGGGCATCGGCAAGGCCATCGCGCACCGGCTCGTCGCGGAGGGCGCGTGTGTGGTCGTCGCGGATCTGAACACCGTGAACGCGGAGGCCGTCGCCGAGGAGCTCGGTGGTCCGGACAAGGCGGTCGCGGTGACCGTGGACGTCACCTCGGAGGAGCAGATCGCCGCCGCCTTCAAGGCCGCCGCTCTCGCCTTCGGCGGGGTGGACCTGGTCGTGAACAACGCCGGGATCTCCATCTCCAAGCCGCTGCTGGAGACCACGGCCCGGGACTGGGACCTGCAGCACGACATCATGGCGCGGGGTTCGTTCCTGGTCTCCCGCGAGGCGGCTCGGGTGATGCGGGCCCAGAATCTCGGCGGCGACATCGTCTACATCGCGTCCAAGAACGCCGTGTTCGCGGGCCCGAACAACATCGCGTACTCGGCCACGAAGGCCGATCAGGCACACCAGGTGCGTCTGCTGGCGGCGGAGCTCGGTGAGCACGGCATCCGGGTCAACGGGGTCAACCCGGACGGGGTGGTGCGGGGATCCGGCATCTTCGCGGCGGGCTGGGGAGCCCAGCGTGCGGCGACCTACGGCATCGAGGAGGAGAAGCTGGGCGAGTTCTACGCCCAGCGCACGATCCTCAAGCGCGAGGTTCTCCCTGAGCATGTCGCCAACGCCGTCTTCGCGCTGACGGGCGGCGATCTCACCCACACCACCGGCCTCCACATCCCGGTCGACGCCGGTGTGGCGGCGGCCTTCCTTCGCTGACCATGTGCCACCTCGCCGTGCCCCGTGCGCTGTTCCGTACGTGCTCGGGGCGCGGCTCGGCCCGGATCGGATGAGACCTTCCATGTCTGTGACCTCACTGCACGACCCGGTGTTCGCCGCGGTGGACCTGGGCGCCACCAGCGGCCGCGTGATCACCGGCAGGGTCGGCCCCGGCGTGCTGGAGCTGACCGAGGCGCACCGCTTCGCCAATACGCCGGTCCGGCTCCCGGATGGGCTCCACTGGGACGCGCTCGGCCTGTACCAGGGCATGCTGGACGGGCTGCGGGCGGCCGCGCGCCGGTCCCCGGTGACCTCCGTGGGCATCGACACATGGGCCGTGGACTACGGCCTCCTCGACTCCGACGGGTCCCTTCTCGGGCTCCCGTACCACTACCGCGACGAGCGCAACGCGCCCGCGGCCGAGGAGGTGCTGGCCGGCATCGAAGCACGGGAGCTGTACGGCATCGGCGGGTTGCAGCACCTGCCGTTCAACACGGTCTTCCAACTGGCGGCCCACCGCTCCACGGCTCAGTGGCCGGCGGCCCGGACGCTGCTGCTGATGCCCGATCTGCTGGTGTACTGGCTGACGGGGTCGGTGGGTGCGGAGGTGACCAACGCGTCGACGACCGCGCTGTTCGACGCGCGCTCCGGCACGTGGTCCGACGCGCTGATCGCACGGCTCGGGCTGGAGCGTTCCCTGTTCCCGCCCCTGCGCGAGCCGGGACAGCGGGCGGGCACTCTGCTTCCGCACGTGGCGGAGTTCACCGGTCTGCCGCCGGGGACGCAGGTGACGACCGTGGCCTCGCACGACACGGCGTCAGCCGTGGCCGCGGTCCCCGCGACCGGGCCGGGATGCGCGTACGTGTCGTGCGGTACCTGGTCGTTGGCCGGCCTCGAACTGGACGCGCCGGTGCTGACCGAGGAGTCGAGGGCCGCGAACTTCACGAACGAACGGGGGGTGGACGGCACGGTGCGCTACCTCCGCAACATCATGGGGATGTGGCTGCTGGAGGAGTGCCGTCGGACGTGGGAGCGCTCCGGTACGCCCACGGGCCTGCCGGGGCTCCTCGCGGAAGCGGAGCGTGCCCGGCCGTTCGCCGCCGTGATCGACCCGGACGATCCGGTGTTCCTGGCGCCGGGTGACATGCCGTCGCGGATCGACGCCGCTCTGGCCCGGACGGGGCAGAAGGCGCCGGACGGGCAGGGCGGGTATGTGCGGTGCGTGCTGGAGAGCCTGGCGCTGGCCCATCGGAGGACGCTGCGGCGGGCCGCCGCGCTGGCGGGGCGTGAGCTGACACGGATCCACCTGGTCGGCGGAGGTTCGCGCAACGCGCTGCTGTGCCAGTGGACCGCCGACGCGACGGGGCTGCCGGTCACCGCGGGACCGGCCGAGGCGACCGCGCTCGGCAATGTGCTGCTCCAGGCGCGGGCGCACGGCCTGGTGGGTGGACTGAGCGAGATGCGGAGCCTGGTCGCGCGCACGCAGGAACTGCGCCACTACTCCCCCCGGGGGGACCGGGGGGCCTGGGACCGGGCGGCGGGGCGGCTGGAGGCCGGCGGCTGAGCCCGTCCGGCGCCCGGCCCCGGCCCCCGCCGCCGGCTTGAGCGGCGGGGCCGGCCGGGACGGGCGGCAGGGCCCAGCCGGGAACTCGGTGCACCGGCCACCGGCCACGGGCCACGGGTTCAGGATCGGGGCCAGAAGGCCCGCCCGGCGGGCGGGGAGGTCAGGCCGGGGCCAGGCCCAGTTCCTGGTCGCCGAGCGGCTCGAAGTGGCGTGCCACGTCGGCAGCGGTGACGTCGCCGAGCTCGGCGGGACTCCATCGCGGGGTGCGGTCCTTGTCGATGATCCGGGCGCGTACGCCCTCCACCAGGTCATGTCCGGCGAACGCCCGGCAGGAGACACGGAACTCCTGGTCGAGAGCGGCTTCCAGGCCGGCGAGCCGCTTCGTCCGGCGTACGGAGGCGAGGGTGACCTTGAGCGCGGTCGGTGAGGCGGTGAGGAGCCCCGCAGCGGTCTCCTTGGCGGCCGGGACGCCGCTGTCCGTCAGCCGGTCGATGATCTCCTCGACGGTGTCGGCGGCATAGCAGGAGTCGATCCACTCGCGCTGGGCGGCCAGCTCTCCGTCCGGTGCGTCGGTC
This sequence comes from Streptomyces sp. NPDC104381, assembly GCF_055583745.1. Taxonomy (NCBI): domain Bacteria; kingdom Bacillati; phylum Actinomycetota; class Actinomycetes; order Kitasatosporales; family Streptomycetaceae; genus Streptomyces; species Streptomyces sp. NPDC104381. The sequence continues at coordinate 577,654 of NZ_JBVJNK010000005.1, read as the reverse complement.
GCGTACCGGCGCACGGTGGCCGTGACCTCGGCGGGCGTCCCACTGGTGGCGAGTGCGGTCGTGAGGTCGGCGAGACGGTCCGACGGGACGAAGTGGTCGGCCAGTCCGCACAGGAGGGCGTCGGCCGCGCCGACGGCCCTGCCGGTGAGTGCGAGGTGGGTACCGAGCTCGCCCGGTGCGGCGGCCAGGAGGTAGGTGCCCCCGACGTCGGGAACGAACCCGATCCCGGTCTCGGGCATGGCGACGCGTGAGCGCTCGGTGACGACACGCACGTCGCCGTGGGCCGACACCCCGACCCCGCCGCCCATCACGATGCCGTCCATGAGTGCCACGTACGGCTTGGGGAACCTGGCGATCCGGGCGTTCAGCCGGTACTCGTCACGCCAGAAGTCCACGGATGCGCGTCGGCCGGCACGGGCGTCCTCGTAGATCGACCGGATGTCGCCTCCCGCGCAGAGGCCCCGCTCACCGGCCCCGGCGATCACGACGGCCGTGACGGCGTCGTCGTCGGCGGCCAGGGTGAGCGCCTCGTCGATGCCGCGCACCATGGTGTGGGTGAGCGCGTTCAGGGCGCGGGGGCGGTTGAGGGTGATGTGGAGGATGCGGCCCTCGGTGTGCAGCAGGACGGGTTCTTCGTCGTTCATGTGTGCGCTCCGGTCAGCCGTGGACGATCTCTGCTGCCATTCTGCGACGGCCCTCGCGGAGCCCTGGCGCCGGGTCGCCCGTGAAACCGCTGTGGCACTCCCGCATCGCGGGCTCGACAATTGAGACCGATGGGCCGCGACGTCCAGCAGCCCCGCCGGACGACCTCCGGAGAAGGCATGACCGACTCTTCACGGCGAGCAGACGGCGACGCAGCGTCGCCGCCCCGGTCCGATCGGCGCGATGCCGGTGGGACCGGCATCGAGGAGCGCCTCGCCCTGAACCGCACAGGCAGCTTCGAGTGGGACCTGGACGCGGAGACGCTGGACATCGACGAGGCGGGGCTCGTGGTCTTCGGCCTGGACCCCTCGACCTTCGACGCGCGGCCGGGGATCGTGCTCCAGCGGCTGGACGCCACGGACCGCGCGCGCCTCGAAGCCACTGTCGACGAGGCGATCTCCGGGGGGAGCGACTCGTACAGCGTGCACTTCCAGGTGCCCCTGGAGAACGGGGACTGGCAGTGGACACACGTCCAGGCGCGGATCCTCCGGTCGGAGGACGGCCGGGCACACCGTGTCATCGGTGTGGTGCGGGACGCGACGGCCGAGGTCACCCATTCGGCCTTCGTGCTGGATGTGGAAAAGCGGCGGCGCCGCCAGACGAGCATCGTCGAACGCACCACCGCCGCGATGTCACGTGCGGTGACCGTCGACGATGTCACGGCTGCGCTCACCGGCCCGGGCGGCCTCGTCGGGATCGGCGCGGACGGGCTGGCCCTCGGGCTGGTGGAGAACTCCGCCCTCAAGATCATCGCGCTGAGCGGTGACTCGGTGGAGGTGCTCGAAGGCCTGGGTTCCGGGCAGCTCGACGCCACACTTCCCCTCGGGGACACCATCCTCAGCGGGCGCCCCCGCTTCATCACCTCACTGGGATCGCTGATCCGGCGCTATCCGGCGCTCGAACCCCACATCGGCCGGCTGAACTTCCAGGCCGTCGCCTACCTTCCGCTGATCGCCCAGGCCCGCTCGCTGGGCGGCCTCGCCCTCTTCTACCGCGAACGCACGGTGTTCAGCGCCGACGAGAGGATCCTGTGCCTGGGCCTGGCGGCCATCGTGGCCCAGTCCCTCCAGCGGGCGATCCTCTTCGACGAGGAGCGCGAATTCGCCACCGGCCTCCAGTCGGCCATGCTTCCGCGGCGGATCCAGGAGATCGAGGGCGGCGAGATCGCGGTCCGGTACCACGCGGCGTGGAGCGGGCGGGAGGTCGGCGGCGACTGGTACGACGTGATCACACTCCCCAGGGGCCGTATCGGGGTCGTGGTGGGCGATGTGCAGGGGCACGACACGCATGCGGCGGCGATCATGGGTCAGCTGCGCATCGCCCTGCGTGCGTACGCCGCCGAGGGGCACCCCCCGGCGACCGTACTGGCACGGGCTTCCCGCTTCCTGGCCGAGCTGGACACCGACCGGTTCGCGACGTCGACGTACGCACAGGTGGATCTCGCCACGGGAGCGGTGCGCGTGGTGCGCGCGGGCCACTTCGGGCCGCTGATCAGGCATACGGACGGACGGGTGGGGGTCCCGCAGGTGCGTGGGGGCCTGCCGTTGGGCCTCTCCTCGGATTTCTGGGACGAGGAGTATCCGGAGACCCGGCTCGATCTGGTGCCGGGCGAGACTCTCGTCCTGTACACGGACGGGCTGGTCGAGGAGCCGGGCGCAGATGTGGACTCGGGGGTCGCCGCGCTGATCCACGAGGTGAGCGACGGGCCCGACGGCGCCGAGGCGCTGGCCGACCATCTCTCGGACCGGTTGTGGGAGCGGTGGGGCTCGGGGGACGACGTGGCCCTGCTGGTCCTGCGGCGCAGCCCGGACCTCGGGTCGCCGCGTGCTCCCCGGCTGCACCAGTACATCCATCAGGCGGATCCGCAGGGGCTGTCGGAGGCCCGGTCGATCGTGCGTCAGGCCCTGACGGACTGGGACCTGGCGACTCTGGCGGACGACGCGGAGCTGGTCACCGGTGAGCTGTTGGTCAATGTGCTGCTGCACACGGAGGGCGGGGCGGTACTGACGCTGGAGGTACTGCCGGAGCCCGTCCGGCGCATCAGACTGTCGGTCCAGGACCGCTCCAGCGTCTGGCCACGGCGCCGCACCCCGGGCGAGACGTCGACGTCGGGGCGTGGCCTGCTGCTCCTGGACGCGGTCGCCGAGCGCTGGGGCATCGAGCCCCGGGGCGAGGGCAAGGCCGTCTGGTGCGAGATCGGCCCCCTGTCCTGATCCCCCTGTCCTGATCCCCCTCCTGATGCCCTCCCCCGGCTCCCGTCTCCTGATCCCGTCTCCTGATCCCGGGACTGCGCCGGGCCGCGGCTGAGACAGCCGGTCGGGAGGCTGGAGTGCGAGGGGCCGCCGGGGCCGTGCAACGCGACGGGGGCGCACCGCAACAGAGTTGTCGCGGTGCGCCCCCGCCCGGCGCGGCGGTGTTCTTCCACCACCGCGCCGGGATGCCTGGGTGGCGTCAGTGCTGCGCGGTACGGCGCTTACGGACGGACCACAGGATGCCGCCGCCGGCGAGGAGAACCGCGACAGCGGCTCCACCGATGACGGGCGTGGCCGACGACGAACCGGTCTCGGCGAGGTCCGGAGCACTGCTGCTCGGCTCCGCCGGGGCAGGCGCGGCCTCCGTGGCGGTCTCGCTCGGCGTCGCACTCGGCTCAGGGGTCTCCGAGGCCGGCGGCTCCGTGCTCGGGGCCTCCGAAGGCGTCGCCTCGGTCGGGGTGGGCGACGGGCTGTCGTCCTCACACACCGGAGCGGTCTTCGTGTCGTCGAAGGAGTACCGGTCGCTGTCCCCGGCCTTGACGACGAGGCGGACGGTCAGCTCCTTGTCGTGCTCGGGGAGCTGGAGCGGCGTCTTGGTGCTGAACTCACGGCCGAACTTGGTCGTGGCAAGCAGATCGTCGCCGCCCACGACGGAAACGGTCACCTCGTTGGTGGCGTTGCCCGAGTAGGCCGTCAGGTTGAGCGTCACTTCGGAGCAGGTCACGGCCCAGGTGGGGGTGTGAGCTGCGGCCGGACCTGCGGAGAGGACTCCGCCGGCCAGGCCGACTACCGCGGCGGCCGCGAATGCTCCCGCGCCGCGCCACGATCTCCTGGGTATGGTCATGGATTCTTCCTCCATATGAGTTCACCGCTGGGATGGCGGTGGGGCGCACAGTACTGCCCTCCGCACCAGGGGACGCACCCGCCCCATGTCTCAGTGATGCGCCAACCATGCCCACATCACCGCTACTTGGGACATGACGGACACGCCAGGATGGCCGGAAGCCGTTGGCCTCACGGTCGCCCCGGTCGACTGTGAGGGTGGTTTCAGAGGGACTTGTGCATGATGTGCAGCCCGACATAGCCCTGCGTGGGGTGGTTGAACCCCTCGGGCAGGGTCCCGATGACCTCGAATCCGAGGGAGCGGTACAGCCCTACGGCGTGGGTGTTCGTCTCCACCACGGCGTTGAACTGCATGGCGCGATATCCCGCCGTACGCGCCCAGTCCACGGTGTAGGCGCACAGGGCCCTGCCCACGCCCCGGCCGGAGTGCTCCGGAGCGACCATGTAGCTGGCGCTGGCGATGTGCGAGCCGTTGCCCATGTGGTTCCTGTTCATCTTGGCCGTACCGAGGACGGTCCCGGCCTCGTCGACGGCGACCACCGTGCGCCCCGGCTCCGGGAGGAGCCACCAGCCCTGGGCATCGTCCTCCCCGAGGTCCAGAGGGAACGTGAAGGTCTCCCCCGCGGCGACGATGGTATGGAAGAACGGCCAGATGGCGGGCCAGTCCTTGTCCGTGGCTTCTCTGATCAGCATGGAGGCCAAGATGCCCGGCCGAACGGCCGTAAGCAATTCCTTAACGGTCCCCGCGCCCCGGTCTGCGCAGGCCGATCCGGACGAGCAGCCCTCGCCGGGCATCGGGCCTTCCCGCGGGCCGGCTCCGGACGCGGCGACTCCCGGCGGGGCGGAACGCGGGACCGTGCCCGGGGCGCGGCGCGGGGCGGAGCTCGCGCGCCTGCTCCAGCTCAAGCGTCAGATTCACCCGGCGCCAGAGGATCTCGTCCGGGTCGTCCGCCAGCATCAGCCTCTCCATGGCTTCCCTCCCGGACGCGGACCCCGGGCGGCCGAAGACGGAATCGGGCTGCACCCGGACCAGATAGGCCCGCTCGTACGGATCGTCGACCACCTCCGCGAGCTGGACCGGGTCGAGAGCGGATGCCTGGAGCGCCGCACGCGTCCACGGGTCCTCCGATCGGCTCAGCAGCCGGTCGACCCTGCGTGAACGCCAGTTGCGCGCTCGCCGGTCGATGCCCGCGTCCAGCATGGTCCGCATCCCCGCCGGACTCTTCCCCGTGATCAGACCGGGCTCCCTGGCGGCAAAGGCGAGGAGCTCGTCCACCAGGTAGAGCCAGACCACCGCGCGGTAGCGGTTCAGGTAGAAGGCGACCGGTGAGACGCACCCGACGCGGGCAAGGCCGGTGAAGCGTACGGGCCTCACGCCGAGGAGCGCGGCCGCCTCCGCCGTGCCCGCTGTGCGCACCTGGTCCTGGAGCGATCCGGGAAATCCCGGTAGCTCGCGCAGCCGGTCGATCTCCTGTTGGGCGACGCGTGGTCTCTCCCCCGCCGTCGAAGGTTCTGCGGCGATCAGCCCCAGATGGACGGCAAGATCGAACTCGCCGCGCTTCAACGACAGTTCCCGAGCCGCTCGCCCTGCGGGCACGCCCACGGGCGCGGCCCCGGCGGTGTGCGTGCGGGTGGTGGCTTCCGTAACGGTCATGACCGTCCTCCCCCGTGAGGTCGAATACTCTCCGTGACCACGGTAGCCCGGGGAGGAATGATGCGGGCAGCCTGTGGACAACTCCTCGATCTCCACAGGAACCGCAGGTCAGAGATGGTCTATACGCTCGGCCTCCTGGCGGGCCGTCACGCCGAGGTGCTCGCCCACCCGGTTGACCAACAGGGTCATCTCGTAGGCGACCTGGCCGACATCGGCCTCGGCTGCGGTCAGTACGCACAGGCAGCTGCCGTCCCCCGCAGCCGTCACGAAGAGCAGCGCCTCGTCGAACTCCACCATGGTCTGGCGCGCTTTCCCCGCGCCGAAGTGACGCCCCGAGCCCCGGGCCAGGCTCTGGAGCCCCGACGAGACCGCCGCCAGGTGTTCCGCGTCCTCCCGGGCCAGACTCGTACTGGCCCCGGTCACCAGCCCGTCGTTCGACAGCACCAGCGCGTGCTGGATGTGCTCCACCCGGCCGGTGAGATCGTCAAGCAGCCAGTCAAGTCCCCGGTCCAGCGCCATGTGCTCGTCCTCCCCGTTCATCAGTTCCCCACGTTCCGCGCAAGCCTTGCCTACGGCTCCCCTGCGGGCAAGCGCCTCCCCACTCCGGGGGTGCTGCTTCGCGCCACCGTCGGCCGGACGCGTGCAACGCTCCGTCCGTTCCGCTCGGGTCCCGGCTGCGCGATCATGTCCGTATGGCCGACGACCACACACACGTCCAGGACTTCTTCGCCTCGCGGGCGGCGGACTGGGACCGTCGTTTTCCCGACGACGGCCCCGCCTTCGCCGTCGCGGTCGGTGAGCTCGGGCTGCGCCCCGGCGGCTCGGTGCTCGACGCCGGCTGCGGCACGGGACGGGCGCTGCCGGCGCTGCGTGACGCAGTGGGGCCCGGGGGCACGGTTCTGGGAGCCGACGTGACGCAGGCGATGCTCGCCGCCGCCCTGCGAGCGGGGAGGGAGGCGAGCGGCGCCCTTCTGCTGGCCGACGTCGCACGGCTTCCGCTGCGTGCGGGAGTCCTCGACGCCGTCCTCGCCGCCGGGCTGATCTCTCATCTCCCGCGGCCCGAGCAGGGGCTCGGGGAGCTGGCGCGGGTGGTGCGCCCGGGCGGCCGTCTCGCTCTGTTCCACCCCATCGGACGTGCGGCGCTGGCCGCACGGCACGGCCGGACCCTCTCGGACGACGATCTCCGGGCCGAGCCCCGGCTGACGCCCCTGCTGGCCGGGGCGGGCTGGCGGCTGGAGTCCTACGCCGACGAGGACAGCCGTTACCTGGCGGTGGCCGTGCGGACCGGCTGACCGGGCGTCACCGGTACGGCCTCGGTGACCTGCCGCACCTGGCGCACCTACGGCCGCGCGCCCGCCGAACGGGCCTCGACGACCGGGCGCGCCCGCCCGGGTCACTCCGCGGGTGCGTCCGATGGCCGGCCGTGCGGCACGGGGCAGCCGCGCACCCCAGGAGTCGGGAACGTGCCGAGCCGGGCCAGCTCGTAGCCGTCCGGATAGCCCTTGATCTCGGGGTTCTGGCGGGCGTAGTGCGGAACGGAACGCGGCGGCAGGAGCCGTACGGCGCGGGCCCTCAGCCGCAGGGCACCGCGGGTCAGCCCACGGGCGACGGGGCCGGGACGCTCGTACCGGAAGGCCCGCAGCAGCGAGTCGTCGAGCAGGGCCAGGCTCGCCCTCCGGACGAGTGGCGCGAGCGGGCGCGGGTACCAGGAGCCCATCAGGGCCAGAGTGGCGTCGGAGACCGCCCGCGCGCCCTCGTCCCAGCCGAAGTGCTCCTCCTCGTAGGAGTCCAGGGTGCGCTCGAAGTCCTCGTACGTCTGCGGCACGTCCTGGATGCCCATACGGGCGCCGAGTGTGCGGTAGTACGCGGCGAAGGCGCGCAGCTCGTGGCCGGACAGCCGGCGCCAGCCGTAGGAGTCGAGCCAGCGTTTGGGGGTGACGACGAACGTGCACAGCACATACCGCATGTCGTCGTTGCTGATGTCGTAGCTGCGGTGCATGCGGTTGATCCGCCGGACGGCCGTGCGCCCCTTCTCACTGTCGAAGCCGTGCTCGACGACGGCGTCGAGAAGAAGTGCGGTGTCGTCGTACCTCTTCTGTGAACGTTCCGTCAGTTCCCCCGTCTCCGCGAGCAGTCGCCCGATGCTGGGGACCGCGTAGGTGCGGTACAGGGCGAGTTCGAGAGCGCGGGTGATGTCCCAGGGAAATTCGTACGAGACGGTGAGCCGGTAGATCTCCAGGAAGTCCCGCTCGGGGTCCAGCCGCTGGATCTGCTTCAGCCGTTCGAACCGCTCCACCATGCTGTCCCCCTCGTCGGCCGGAGTCACAACCCTACGGGTCACGGGCGGGCGGGCACCACGGTCCGAGTGGCTCTGTGGCGCGCCCCGGCGACCGGCGGCGGTCTCCGGGTAGGTGGTCGTTCTCGCTTGTCAGGGCCTCGACGACAGGGTTACCGAGTAGTTAAGGTGCGCCGACGGAACAAGCGACCAGGGATGAGGGTGGGTGCTGTGGCTGCGACGGACGACACGGTCGCCGACGACGACGCGCTGTTTGTACTGACCGCGGTGCTGCTGACCCCCGCGCAGTTCCCGAGCGTCCTGGGCGACGACTACGTGGCCGCGTGCGCCGCGCTCGGTCTGGAGCCGTACGCCGAGGGGTACGGCCTCGTGCTCGGCCAGGACAGCGACGGCGCGCGGTGGACGGTGGTCGTGGAGGACGTCTCGCTGGTGGCCGTCGCCATCGCCTCGTGGGACTGCGGGATGGAGTACGACCTCTCCCCCGACGACCGCTCGGTGGTCTGCGCGCTCCCGGGGTGGCCGCTCGCCCTCGCGGTCGCCGCGCCCGGCGTCCCCGAGCCGCACGACCCGGTGCCCGGCCCGGACGACGAGGGACAGGCGCCGCTGACACCGCCGGACACCGAGGTCTGGGGAGCGCCCCAGCGGCGCCTCGGGGCGGACGAGATCGCCCTGCAGTGGGCGGCCTGGCGCGATCAGATCGACGACGAGACCGCGTTCGGGCGGTCCGGGGAGCCCGGTACCGGCGGCGAGCCCCGGGCCGGGGCGGAGAAGGAGAGCGCGGCCGAGCCCGCCGGATCGGGGCAGCATCCCGGCGTACGCATGGCGCTCGAAGCGGCGCGGGCGTATGTCGGCTCGCCGCCGCCGCCCGGCCGGATCCGCTCGGCGTTCGCCCCCGGCGGGGCCCGTACCCTGCGGGTCGACGGGCCGGGCTGGTCCCTGGTGGCCAGGACCGACGACATCGCGTTCCTCCTGCTGGACGAGGAACCGGGCGAGATCATTCCGGTGGGCCGCGGCCCCGAGCTCCCGGGCCTGCTGAAGTCGCTCGACGAACTGGCCGTCCGGCCGTCCTGACCCGTGTGCGACATACGGGCCAGGACGGTCCGTGCGCCCTACACGCGCTCCAGCGGACGGTGCGGCTCCACGGGCAGCTCCACCTCGACCGCGTCGCCGGGCCGCACCACGCCGCCCGTGGTGACGACCCCCATGATCCCGGCCTTGCGGACGACGGTGCCGTCGTCCGCGCGGCCGACGACCTGTTTGAGCAGCCCGTCCTGGAAGTGGTCGATCTGCAGGCATGGGTTCCGCAGGCCCGTCACCTCGACGACGGCTTCGTCGCCGAGGTGGAGCAGCGTGCCCACGGGGAGGGCGAGGAGGTCGATCCCGCTGGTGGTGACGTTCTCCCCGAGGTCGCCCGGGCCGACCTCGAAACCCGCGTCCGCGAGCTCGGCGAAGAGCTCCTGGTGGATGAGGTGGACCTGCCGCAGGTTGGGCTGCGTCGGGTCCTGGGCGACCCTGGAGCGGTGTTTCACCGTGACACCGGCGTGGACGTCACCCTCCACGCCGAGTCCGGCAAGCAGCGTGACGCTCTCCCTGTTCGGCTTGGTGAAGGAGTACACGCCGTTGCTGCTCACCGCGGTGACCGAGCTGCTCAGCGCCCTATCTCCTTACGGCTGATCCTGCGGAGCCTGCGCCTCTGCGACGGGTCGAGCATCAGGTACCCCACCGTGGGTACGCCGATGAGCACCAGCAGCGACCACCAGAATCCGATGAACGGAATCAGGACGACTGCCGCGACTACTCCCCCGATGGCGATCTTTGCACCGTTCGACATGATCCATGCCTCCTCCGCGGCCGGAGCCGCTCCTGCTGGGACAACGCCTGTGCGCCCCCATCCGTTCCGGCTCGGGACGCACAAGCTCTGCGGCGGTCTACCTGAGCGGCTCGCCGACCTCGTGCATGTGCTCCAGCGCCTGCCGGTAGGACTCGATGATTCCCGTCTCCGCGTACGGCATCCCGATCGATGCGCAGTGCGCCTTCACCAGCGGCTGCGCCAGCCGCAGGTGGGGGCGAGGCATGCTCGGGAAGAGGTGGTGCTCGATCTGGTAGTTGAGGCCGCCGAGGAACCAGTCGGTGAGGGCGGCGCCCCGCACGTTGCGCGAGGTGAGGACCTGGCGCTGCAGATGGCCCCAGCGGTCGCCGTCGGGGTCGGGCATCTCCATGCCCTTGTGGTTCGGTGCGAAGGCCATGCCCAGGTGGAGGCCGAACAGCGCGTGGTGCACGAGGGCGAACACGAGGGCCTTGCCCGGGGACATGACGCTCAGCAGCAGCGTGGCGTACAGCGCGAGGTGGCCGGCCAGCAGAAGACCCGACAGCGCCCGTTCACGGGCGGGCTGCCGTCGAAGGAACTGGAAGCCGTAGATCTTGAGCGCGATGCCTTCGAGGAGCAGCATCGGGAAGAAGAGCCGCGCCTGGTTGCGGGTGAGCCAGCGGGCGAAGCCCTCGCGCTGGGCGGCCTGTTTCTGGGTCCACACCAGGGCGCCCACCCCGACGTCGGGGTCCTTGTCCACGTGGTTCGGGTTGGCGTGGTGGCGTACGTGCTTGTCGTTCCACCAGGCCTCGTTCATGCCGAGGAGCAGATTGGCGTGGACGAGGCCGATGACACGGCCCGTCCTGCGGTCGCCGGATATCTGGGCGTGCCCCGCGTCGTGCCCGAAGAAGGCCGTACGTGTCCACAGGACGGCCAGCGGCAGGGCGAGGAAGAGGTTCCACCAGGTGTCACCGAGGACCGCCATGCCGGTGATCACGGCTCCGAGTGCGATGAGGTTGGCGGCGATGCCCGCCGCGTACCAGCCGGTGCGCCGTTCCAGGAGCCCCTGCCCCTTGACGGTCTTCAGGAGCGGCGCGAAATCGCTTCCGGGGAGCGGCGCGACGGCCGGCCCCTCCGATCCGTCGCGGGGGTGTTGCGCAACGGTGGCTGCTGGGGGCATGACGTCTCCGGTTTCTGGGCATCTGCGCTGACCTCGTCAAACGTACGGAGAGCGGGCCTGCGCCAGCCATGGCGCCATCACCCCGGACGTGCGGGGGCAATCCCCCGTGTGCGGTGGTGGTGCGGGCTGTACCTCGGGCTGCGGAAGACAGAAATGAGTGAGGTGGATCACTGGGCGTTTCCCCCGGAACGGGCCGTGGGTGGAGTACCCTCGGCGAACCCCGGGCTCACTAGTCAAATTTGAGGAATTCGACATCGCTGTGCACAGACTCCCTGCGGCAACACTCGACGAGATCTCCGAACTGTCCCGCTGCTCCGCGGTCTTCCTCCCCGCGGACCCGGCCCGTACCGGCCTGATCGCCTTCTGGAACGCGGACGGTAGCACCCCTCCTGGTGATCGAGGGAGTGCGGAGGAGCTGACGATCGTCGGGAGCGACGTCCGCCCTTACGTGGTCCCGGCGTTGATGGTGCCGGTGCGGGAGGCGCTGCCGGTCCTGACACGGGCGCGGGCGTACGCTCACGCTTCTCCCTCCGCGGCCTTCTGGGGTGCCGCCGGGGTTCTCGCGCTCCAACTCGTCGCCCGCGGACTGCTGCTGCCCGGACTGAGCGCCACGGACCACGACGCCTGGCGGGCCGGGCCGCTGACCGCGGAGGATCTCGAACGGGTCCGGGTGCTGGCCGCTTCCATGCCGCCGGAGGCCCATGCCGTGCCCCTCGACGTGGCGGCCGACCCCGTGATGCTGGCCGAGCCGGAGTCGCTGCTGCGGTCCTTCCTCGACGCGGTGGTGGACGGAATGCCCCGCACACCGGCGGCCGAAGGCGTCACGGGCACACCGGCGTTCGCGGCCCCGGGCCCGCGACGCCTGCCGGGGCTGCGGTCCTGGGCGGCCGATGTGGCGGCCGGTCACGACGCGGGCGTACGGCTCTCCCTGCGTGTCGAGGTCTCGGGGCTCGGTGACGCGGACGGCGAGGGGGACTCGGACCGCCCGCCCTCGTTCCGCGCGGTCCTGCAGATCCACAGTGTCCAGGACCCCGCTCTCGTCGCCGACGCGGCGGACGTGTGGGCCGACCGCTCCCCCGCCGCGTCGCTGTTCGGCCCGCGCGCCCGCATGGACGCCCTGCTCGCCCTGCGGCGCGCCGCCCGGGCCTGGCCTCCGCTCACGCCCCTGCTGTCGGCGGCGGTCCCGGACGCGGTCGAGCCGGCCGACGAGGAGATCGCGGAACTGCTGGGCCCCGCGGCCAGGGCGCTCGCGGCGACGGGTGTCCAGGTGCACTGGCCCAGAGGCCTGACGGGGAAGCTCACCGCGCGGGCGGTGATCGGCCCGCAGGACGACGGCGCCGGGGCGGCCGCGCGCACCGGAGCGGACACGCCGTCGTTCCTGTCGGCCGACGCGCTGCTGGCGTTCGACTGGCGTTTCGCGCTGGGCGGCACGACCCTGAGCCGCGCGGAGCTCGACCGGCTCGCGGAAGCGGGCAGACCCCTGGTCAGGCTGCGCGACCAGTGGGTGCTCGTCGACCCCGAGGACGTCCGCCGGGCCCGGAGGTCCCAGGACCACAAGGTCACCCCGATCGACGCGCTGGGCGCCGTGCTGACCGGGACCGCGGACGTCGACGGGCACCGCGTGGAGGTGGCGGCGACCGGCTGGCTGGAGCAACTGCGGGAGAGGATCGCCGACCCGGAGTCGGAGGGCCGCCGCACGGTCGGGCAGCCGGCCGCGCTCGAAGCGAGTCTGCGCGACTACCAGCTGCGCGGCCTGAACTGGCTGCACACCATGACCTCGCTCGGCCTCGGCTGCTGCCTCGCCGACGACATGGGACTGGGCAAGACGATCACACTGATCGCGCTGCATCTGCACCGCCAGGGCGTCGAGTCCGCCGCGGGGCCGACACTCGTGGTGTGCCCCACCTCCCTGATGGGCAACTGGCAGCGGGAGATCGAGAAGTTCGCACCGGGCACACCGGTACGCCGCTTCCACGGCGCGTCGCGTTCTCTGGAGGGCGTGTCGGACGGCGAGTTCGTCCTCACCACCTTCGGCACCATGCGTCTCGACGCGGCCCGGCTGGCGCAGGTGTCGTGGGGCATGGTCGTCGCCGACGAGGCACAGCACGTCAAGAACCCGCACTCGGCGACCGCCAGACAGTTGCGCACCATCGGTGGGCGGGCCCGCGTCGCCCTCACCGGCACCCCGGTGGAGAACAACCTCTCCGAGCTGTGGGCCATCCTCGACTGGACGACACCCGGTCTCCTGGGGCGGCTCGGTACGTTCCGCACCCGCTATGCGAGCGCGGTGGAGGGGGGCAACGACCCGGCCGCGGCGGAGAGGCTCGCCGCGCTGGTCCGCCCGTTCCTCCTCCGGCGCCGCAAGTCCGACCCCGGCATCGCCCCGGAGCTCCCGCCGAAGACGGAGACCGACCGCGCCGTCTCGCTCACGGCGGAACAGGCCGGTCTGTACGAGGCAGTGGTGCGCGAGACACTCGACGAGATCTCCGGCGCGGACGGCTTCGCACGGCGCGGCCTGGTCATGAAGCTGCTGACGTCGCTCAAGCAGATCTGCAACCACCCCGCGCAGTACCTCAAGGAGGAACAGCCCCGGATCGTGGACCGGTCGGGGAAGGTGGAGCTGCTGGACGAACTGCTGGACACGATCCTCGCCGAAGGGGCGAGCGTCCTGGTGTTCACGCAGTACGTGCAGATGGCCCGGCTCCTGGAGCGGCATCTGGCGGCCCGCGGGGTCCCCACGCAGTTCCTGCACGGCGGCACGCCGGTCGCCGGGCGGGAGGAGATGGTGAACCGTTTCCAGGCGGGCGAGGCCCCGGTGTTCCTGCTGTCGCTCAAGGCCGCAGGTACGGGGCTCAATCTCACCCGGGCCGGTCATGTCGTGCACTTCGACCGCTGGTGGAATCCGGCCGTGGAGGCGCAGGCGACCGACCGTGCGTACCGGATCGGGCAGACCCAGCCGGTGCAGGTGCACCGGCTGATCGCCGAGGGCACCGTCGAGGACCGGATCGCCGCCATGCTGGCCCGGAAGCAGGGGCTCGCGGACGCGGTCCTCGGCAGCGGAGAGGGCGCGCTGTCGGAACTGAGCGATGCGGAACTGGCCGAACTGGTCGAACTGCGAGGGGGCGCACGATGAGGAACAAGGGTGAGGGTCCGGAGCGCACGTTCGCCGCGCTACCGCCCGCGCACGGTCGCGGATTCGCCTCCTCCTGGTGGGGGCTGGCCTGGTTGAAGGCCCTGGAGGACACCGCACTCGACGGCCAGCAGCTCAAGAAGGGCCGGAAGCTGGCCCGGGAGGGCGGGGTCGGAGCGGTGTCCGTCAGGCCCGGCCGGCTCACCGCGGTCGTCCAGGACCGTGACTCGACGGCGTACCGCAGTGATGTGCTGCTCCAGGAGCTGACGGACGAGGAATGGGACCGCTTCCTGGACATGGCGTCCGAACGGTCCGGGCACATCGCCGCCCTGCTGGACCGCGAGATGCCTCCGCACCTGGTGGAGGACGCGGCCGCGGCGGGCCTCCATCTGCTTCCGGGGATCGGTGATCTGGAGCCGGAGTGCAGCTGCGAGGCCTGGGACCACTGTCCGCACTCGGGCGCCCTCTGCTACCAGGTGGCGCGGCTCCTCGACCAGGACCCCTTCGTGCTGCTGCTGTTGCGGGGACGCGAGGAACGCCGGCTGCTCGACGAGCTGCAGGTGCGCAGCGCCGCCCGGGCGGGGCGCCGGGCGGATGACGAGGCGTCGGCGGAGGACACCGTCGCGGGCCCGGCGTCGCGCGGTGTGCGGGCCGACGAGGCGTACGCGGCGCGGGACATCCTGCCGCCACTGCCCCCTCCCCCGGCCCTGCCGCCGGAGCCGGGCCTGCCGCCGTCGCTGGACACGGAGACGGATCCGGCCGACGGTGTCGATCCTGCGGCACTGGAGTTCCTGGCCGCGGACAGCGCCGTACGGGCGTTCGCGATGCTGGCGGAGGCACTCGCGGCGGGCCACGGACAGCAGCCCCCGGCAGCGGTGCTGACGCGGGGACAGGACGCCGTGCGGATGGCGGCCGACGGCCGGCCCGACAGCCGTCTCGCTGCACGCCTCGGTGCGGCGGCCGGCCTCGGTCCCACCGCTCTCGACATCGCGGTGCGGGCCTGGCGGTACGGCGGGGCGGCGGCACTGACGGTGTACGACGAGGAGTGGCTGCCAGGACCGGAGGACCTCGCCCGTGCGCGGGCGCAGCTCGCCTCGGCGTGGGAGGAGGGCGAGGGCCCGCGGCTCCGCGCCACGGACAACCGCTGGACCGTGGTGGGTTCGGACGCACAGCTGCGGTACGGGCCCGACGGGCGCTGGTGGCCGTACGCCAAGGAGCGGGGCCGGTGGGTCCCCGCCGGGCCCGCGGAGGACGATCCGGCGGCCGCTCTGGCCGGGGCTCTGCCCGTCTCCTGAGGACGACGGCCCGACGGTGTACGGGCGGCGCCCGGCGTGGAACCGTAGGGTGGGGCGGCGCGTGTTGTGCCGTGAACCGGACGACGTCCTACGCACAGGAGTGCTGATGCAGCGCAGACGGATCCTTCAGGGCGCCGCGGTCACGGCCGCCGCGGCGCTCCTTCCGGCCTCGGCCCGCGCGGTGGCCTCGCCGACGGCGGACACGGACTACCCGGACGCACAGTGGTATCCGGCGTCCGCGTCCAACTACACCGCTTCGAACCGGCCTTCCGAGTATCCGGTGGACCGTGTCGTCATCCACGTCGCCCAGCAGACGTTCACCGAGACGATCGGCATCTTCCAGAACCCGGCCAAGAAGGTGTCCGCCCATTACGTGGTGCGGTCGGGGGACGGGTTGGTGGCGCAGTGCGTGCGGGAGCGCAACGTCGGCTGGCACGCGGGGAACTGGGACTACAACACGCGCAGCATCGGCATCGAGCACGAGGGCTGGGTCGATCAGCCGTCGTACTTCACCCACGCGATGTACGAGCGGTCCGCGCGGCTCACGGCGGACATCTGCGACCGCTACGGCCTGACCAAGGACCGCGCGCACATCATCGGCCACCACGAGGTGCCGGGCAGCGACCACACCGACCCCGGGGTCAACTGGGACTGGGTCCGCTACATCCGTCTCGTCAACCTGGTCTGACCTCCGGGCGGGCGGCGGGGGCCCACCGCCCGCCGGGGGTCACGGCGGTGCGTCAGACCCCCGCGTTGCGCCAGACCGTGAGGTCCAGACTCATGTACTTGCTCGGGGAGTCCTCGCTCGAGAAGCCCTGCACCGTCACCAGACCGATGTGGCCGGTGCCCGTGAAGACGCAGACCTGGCGGCCCTTGGACAGCTTCTCGGTGGCGATGTTCTCGGTGAACCTCGTGTCCGCGCGGCAGGTTTCGAGCGAACCCCGCTGGGACGGGTCGAGCAGCACCAGCTTTCCGTCGGTGGCCTCCGCGTCGAGGTATCCGCCCGTGTCGTAGGAGAGTTCGTATCCCTCGTCCTCGCCCTCCTGGGGCCTTACGTCCTCGTCGGCGAGGGTGAGGTGGTAGCCGGCGGTGAGGTTGATGCCGTTGTACTCGGCGGGCTCGGGATCGGCGTTCTCCTGCGTCTCCCCGTCCGACGTGTCGGCCGGCTTCGCGTCGGGTTCCGGGGCCTCGCTCGTCCCCTTCTCCTGTCCGCCCTGGGGCGAACTCCCGCTCTCCGTCCGCTTCCCGTCGTCCTTGTTCAGCAGGTACACGGTGCCGCCGCCGGCGACTCCGAAGACCAGCGCGGCCGCGAGCGCGATGAACAGTCCGCGCTTGCCCGCGCCCTTCCGGGACGCGGGGCCCTGGTTCATGGGGGCGGGCCCGGGGTGCCCGGGGTAGGGCTGTGCGTACGTGGGCGCGTAGGCCTGGCCCGGAGCACCGGCCGGCTGCGTGGGGTGGTGCGGCTGCTGGGGCCGGTAGGCCTGTGGCGGCCCGAATCCCGGGGGCGGGGTCGCCGGTGCCTGGGCGGCCGGCGCGGGGGACGACGGCGCGGTGGGCGCGTACACGGCGCCCGGTGCGGTGGGGGCCGAGGCCGGAGGTGGCGGGGTCTGGACGGGAGCGGGTGCGGCCGTTCGTACGGTGATGTCGGCGGCCACCGGCGCCGGAAGCCAGTCCTCGGGGCGGCGCAGGACCGTCTCCGCGTTCGCGGTCCGGCACAGCTCGATGACCTCGGCGATCGACGGCCTTCCGGCGGGGTCCTTCGTGAGGCAGCGGGTGACCAGTTCCCTCAGCCGCGCCGGGACGCCGCTGAGGTCCGGCTCCTCGTGGACGATCCGGTAGAGCACGCCGTGCGAGGTGCCCTCGCCGAAGGCGGGGTTCCCGGTGGCGGCGTACGCGGCGACCTGTCCGAGGGCGAAGATGTCGGTGGCCGGGGTCACCTTGCGTCCGGCGGCCTGTTCGGGCGCCATGAACGAGGGGGTGCCGATGGTGACGCCGCTGCCGGTGAGTGAGGTCGCGTCGGCCGCGTAGGCGATGCCGAAGTCGATGACCCTGGGGCCGTCGGCGGCGAGCAGCACGTTGGAGGGCTTCAGGTCGCGGTGGACGATGCCCGCGCCGTGGATGACGTGGAGCGCCTCCGCCATGCCGGCGATCAGCAGGAGCACCGCCTGTACGGGCAGCGCTCCGTGCGCCGCGACGGCGTCGGCGAGCGAGGGCCCCGGCACGTAGGCGGTGGCCAGCCAGGGCTGCGCGCCCTTCGTGTCGGCGTCGATCACGGGCGCGGTGAACAGGCCCTGCACCCGCTGCGCGGACTGCGCTTCCTGGGCGAAGCGACGCCGGAACTCCGCGTCCTCACCGAATTCGGGGCGGATCACCTTGATCGCCACGGGCCGCCCGCCGGGCGTGTACGACAGATAGACCTTGCCCATCCCGCCCGCGCCCAGCTTGGCCGCGATCCGGTACCCGGCGATCGTGGCCGGGTCGTCCCCCGCCAGTGGCTGGAAGATCTGGGCGCCGTTGCTCCGGCCCTGCTGCTGACCACTCATCTACTTGTATCTCCCCCGAAGAGCACTGATGGCGAACGGCACCCTATCCAAGTGGAGGGGAACCTTCGCCTCCGCCTCGTTCCCGACGTGAGGCCCCGGTGTCGCGCACGTCCTCCGCGCGCCCCTTCTCCGCGCCTTCTCCGCCGTCCTCCGAGGCGTCCTGGTCGTCCACCGGCGGAGCCATGGGCACTCCGCCGCGCAGTCGTTCCAGGTCGGAGGCGCGGACCTGGATGACCAACAGCGCGATCAGCGCGGCGATGCAGGCGACGGAGGCGGCGGCGATGAACGCGCTCGACACACCGGAGGCGAGCACCTGGTCGCCCCAGGGTGAGGGGAGCTCACCCGTTCTGCGGAACTGCAGTTGCTGGGCGGGGGTCGCCTCGGACAGGAAGCGGGGAATCTGGTCCGTCGCCTCGTTGCGGCTGGCCGTACCGAACACCGTGACCAGGATGGACAGACCGAGCGAACCGCCGACCTGCTGAGTGGCGTTGAGGACGCCGGATGCGGCTCCGGCCTCTCTCGGCGCCACCCCCGAGACCGCCATCAGCGTCAGCGAGACGAACTGCATGCCCATGCCGAAGCCGAAGACCAGGATGGGCCCGAGGATGCTGCCCAGGTACGTGCTGTGGGCATCGGTCCGGGTGAGCCAGGCGAGCCCCGCCGCCGCCAGGATCGCACCGGTCACCATGAAGGGCTTGGGCCCCCACCTGGGCAGCAGCCGCGAGGCGAGCCCCGCGCTGATCGCGATGATGGCGCTCACCGGCAGGAACGCGAGGCCGGCGCGCAGGGGGCTGAAGTCGAGGATGTTCTGCACGAACAGGGTCAGGAAGAAGAACATGCCGAACATCGCCGCGGCCAGGCACAGCATCATCCCGTAGGCGCCGGCACGGTTGCGGTCGCGGAACATGCGCAGCGGCGTGATGGGCTGCCTGGACCGGCGTTCGACGGTCAGGAAGACGAAGAGGAACACCACGGCGCCACCGAAGGACGCGAGCGTCAGCCGGTCCGTCCAGCCGTCCTCGGAGGCCCGGATGAAGCCGTAGACGAGCAGCACCATGCCCAGGGTGGACGTGAGGGCGCCGAGGAGGTCGAAGTGGCCGGGGTGGCGCTCGGACTCCTTGATGTGGCGGGGTGTCGCGAGGGCGATCAGCAGGCCGATGGGGATGTTGACGAAGAGCACCCACCGCCAGTCGAGCCACTCCACGAGCAGGCCGCCGGCGAGCAGACCGATCGCGCTCCCGCCCGCCGACACCGCGGCGAACACCCCGAACGCCCGGTTGCGCTCCGGGCCTTCGTGGAACGTCGTGGTGATGAGGGAGAGGGCGGTCGGTGAGGCGATCGCACCGCCGACCCCTTGCAGGGCGCGCGCTGCGAGCAGTTGCCAGGATTCCTGGGAGAGGCCGCCGAGCAGGGAGGCCACCACGAAGAGCAGTACGCCGAAGATGAAGACTCTGCGGCGTCCGAGGATGTCGCCCAGCCGACCGCCCAGCAGAAGCAGTCCGCCGAACGTCAGCGTGTAGGCGTTGATCACCCACGACAGGCTCTCGGTCGAGAACCCGAGGGACCGCTGGATGTGCGGAAGGGCGATGTTGACGATGGTGACGTCGAGAACCACCATCAGCTGGCACGAGGCGATGACGAGCAGGGCTATTCCATTGCCGTGGCCCCGCTCCGGGGATGCGGCAATCGGCGCAGACTTCGCTCGAGATCCGGTCATAGCGTGAGGTGCCGTACGAGTCAGCGGTGAACAGAAACGTTCACTCATCGACGTTAGGACGGACCCGACCCGACCGCCAATCGATCACATGACCGACGCACGCACGCCTGGACGCACGGTCGTTCGACGGCCCCGCCGGACATGAGCGGCCGGCGGGGCCAGGGGACGGAGCGGGGCGCGGGATCAGGTGAAGTTCACGTCGCTGCAGAGGAAGTACGTCTGGTCCATGTGCGACGCCTGCCAGATCGTGTAGACGACATGACGGCCGCTGAGTCCGGAGGTGCTCACCGGGATCTCGTAGTTCTGGCTGGGACCGTAGCTGCCCGTCTCGGCGACCAGCTGAAGGTCACCCCAGGTCAGCGCCTGCGTGGCGGGGTCGAAGCCCTGCCGGGTGACGTACACCTGGAAGTAGTCGGCACCGTGGCTGGCCTGGTCGTAGAGCTTCACGGTGAAGTCGTCGGTGATGTCCGTGGTCTTCCACGCACCGACGGTGTCGAGGGAGTTGTACCGTCCGCTCTCCGTCCGGCCGCCGCTGCACAGCTGGCCGTCGGGTACGGCGGCCGGGAAGTTGCCCCCGGACCCGTTGCGGTACAGGCCGTTCCAGTTCCACATGGCGTTCGGGTCGGCCTGCCACGCCTGCCAGCACATGGGGTCTTCCTGCGCCATGGCCGGGTTCTGGAAGTCATCGCCCCAGCGCAGCCAGCAGCCGTAGTTGCGGGAGGCGGGATCGACGACGGAGCCGTGGGCGCTCGCGGTGCCCGTCCAGGGGAGGAGACAGAGGACGGCGGCGACGAACACGCCGCACAGGCGCAGCGCCCAGCCGCCTAAATTGACGCGATCATGACAGATCATGGTGCGATCTCCATTCCGAGGGGAGGTGGGGGGATCCACCGGCGTGGGAGCGCTCCCGCGCCACTTGGGCTTTGCCCCGCCACTTCCACCTCAAACATGCCCGACGCGACATCACCAGTAATGCCGACGACCTCCGACCGCGTGCCCCACGGCCCCCAGGATCCAGAGGGCGAGCCCGATCACGAGCAGGATGATCCCGATGGTCCACAGGACACCGACGCCCGTCACCAGGCCGAGAATCAGAAGGATGGCTCCAATGATGATCATGGCTGCCTCCGGTCACCGCACCCCGTACGACGTACGGGGATATATGTGAGGATATGCCCGCACGGGCCTCCGTGCCCAGCGTGCTCATTCGCTTCTGGGAACGGCCGGATTCGCCGGCCTCAATCGCGGGGCAGCAGAGTTCCCAGCGGTCCGAGGTCCAGGTTCAGGTCCTCGGGCCGCACCCCGTGCTGCTCGCAGAGCTCGGCCATCCGCTGGTCGAGCATCATGAGCGTGGTGCCGATCTCGTCCACCTGGCCGTCGGTGAGGTCCCCCTGGTCGATACGGCGAATGGCCTGCCGCTCCATCAGCTGTCGCAGGAGCTCCACCACGGTGAGCACGAGGGCGACGAGATCCCGCCCCAGCTGGTCCTGGTCGATATCGAGTCGTGAGCCGGTCACAGCGGGCCTCCGTCCGCCCAGGGAGCCGGAATCCGCTCGTTGACGGACGACAGCAGGGCGTGGAGCGACACCCGGACGAGCGGAACGTCCGCGATCGCGATGACCAGGTCACCGCTGACCACCACACCCGTCGCCAGAAGGCGGTCCAGCAGATCGACGAGCGGAACCCCGATGGGCCCGCTCAGGGGCTCGGGCTCGTCCCAGGGCACCACCTCGCGCTCCATCGCTACACCTCACCGACGAAGGAGTAGGGCACCCAGGGCCCGGAGACGTCGATCCGGGCACCGGTGGTCTCCCGCAGGGCCCGGGCGAGGGCCTGGAGCTCCGCTCCGCGGCGCTCAGGCACCAGGTAGGTCGCGTTGAGCACCTGGGTGTGCCCCTTGTCCACGAGCTCGGGGGCGTGCAGCCGCAGCCTGCGCCCCGCGGCGGACAGGGCCCCGAACGCGGTCTCCACCGTCCCGGCCAGCCGGAGGGCGTCCTCATGCCGCCGCTCGCGCCTCGCCTGCACGCCCCGCTTCCGCTCCAGATAGGCGAGACCGGCTCCCGGGGCAGGACGGGAGCGGGCGGCCGGCGCCTCCGCACGGAGCGGAGAGGCGACCGGGTCGGACGCCGGGAGGTCGGCCATGTAGACCTTCACCCCCCATTCCGAGTGACCTGCGGTGCGCTTCAGGGCGGAACGGAAGCGCTCGGTCTCGTCGAGGAGGGCCTGACGGGCCCGCTCCTCTCCGTGATAGAGCGTGGCGAGCGGCAGCGGGACGGTGGGGCACGACGCGGCGGCTGCCGACACCACGTCGTGGTGGGCGCGTGCGTACCGTTCCAGCTCGCCCCGGTCCGCCATGCGGTCCTGCCAGACCTCGTCCGTGAAATCGGCCGCTCGGACGGTCTGCACGATCGCCGTCAGCGCGCCGAACCGCAGTCGGCTCAGCGGTTCGCCCGCCGCGACGCCCGGCAGGCCCGCGAAGGCGGCCGGATCCGGTGCGTCGCACACGGCGAATACGTAGAGGGCGCTGTCGTCCGTCGCCCGTCCGGGTCCCCGCTCCGTCATCTGGTACGACTCTCCCTGCTCATCAGTGGTCCGACGTCTCGTCCGTCTTCGACTCGAGCGCCTCGAGACGCTCGCGCAGTTCACGGTTCTCGTCCTGGAGGGAGTTGCGGGCCGCGCGCGAACTCAGCGCCGGATCCGTCTCCCACCAGTCGATCCCGGCCTTCTTCGCGGTATCGACGGATGCCACGAACAGGCGAAGCCGGATGGTGAGCAGCTCGATGTCGAGGAGGTCGATCTTGATGTCACCCGCGATGACGATGCCCTTGTCGAGGACTCGTTCGAGGATGTCCGCGAGGTTGCTGTTCGGCGGCCCCGGGATGGGGTACGCCTCCCGTCCGAGGTCGAGATCCGTCACCTGGACGACCTCCGTCCGCGACTCCTCCTCGGCGCGGGCTCCTCGTCCTCCTCGTCCTCGTCCTCCTCTTCGGGCTCCTCGTCTTCCTCTTCGTCCTCGTACTCGTCCTCGGGCTCGTCTTCGTCTTCGTCTTCGTACGCGTCCTCAGGCTCTTCTTCGTCCTCGTACGCGTCCTCGGGCTCTTCCTCGTCGTCCTCCTCTTCGTCCTCGCCCTCCTCCGGCTCTTCCTCGTCCTCGTACTCGTCCTCTTCGGAGTCCTCGGGCTCCTCGTTCTCGGCTTCCTCCTTCTCCATGGCCTCCTCGTGCGACACGACGACTTCGCCTTCGCGAATTTCTCCGCGCCAGCCCTCGGGTTCGTCGTCGGTGAGCGTGACGAACTTCTGGAAGAGTTTGAAGTCGAGTCGCATACGACGGCCCTGCACGCGCCACAGGTTGCCCGTCTTCTCGAAGAAGCCGGAGGGGTAGTACTCCACCACCAGCACGATCCGGGTGAGACTCGGCGCCAGTTCGTGGAAGCTGACACATCCACGGGTCGAGCCCTTGGCCCCTTCGGAGGTCCAGACGATCCGGTCGTCAGGCACCTGCTCCTGGACCGTGGCCTTGAATCCGCGTGAGGAGGGGCCGATCTTGACCTTCCAGTCGCTCGACATCTCCTCACTCATCGAGACGCTCTGCACGCCCTTCGTGAAGCCGCTGAACTCGTCGTACCGCGTCCAGTGGTCGTAGGCGGTGCGGAGAGGGACCCCTACGTCGAGGACCTCGATGATGTTCATGGACTTACCGCCGCCGGGCTTGCCCTTGCCCTTGCCGCCGCCACCACCCCCGAAGGTGTCCTTGGCCTTGTCCACGACTTTGTCCTTGACGTCGCCGGCCTTCTCCGAGACGAAGGCCTTCACCGGAGATTCGCCCTGCATCACACGAGAAGCGATCGAGGGCAGCGAGCCGCCGTTCTCCGCCACATCGGTGAGTTTCCCCGTGAGGCCGGTCAGCTTGTCGCCCGCTTTCTGCGCGAGCTTCTCCGTCTGCGCGCCGAGAAAGTTCGTGAACTCCCCGCGGAGACGGTCGAGACCGGACTCGTCCGCCTCGGGTTCTTCCCTGTCCGTCCTGGCCATGGCTGTCTACCTCCGCCGTTCGCCGCGCTGGGACGCGGTTCGCTTCGATGACGTGGTCTTCTTCGCCGAAGTGGTCTTCCGGGCCGACGACTTCTTGGCCGAGGCAGACTTCTTGGCCGGCGCCTTCTTCGCGGCGGACTTCTTCGCCGCGGACTTCTTCGCCGGTGCCGACTTCTTGGCAGGCGCCGCTTTCTTCTTGGCGGGCGCGGACTTCTTCGCGGCGCTCTTCTTGGCCGGGGCGGCCTTCTTGGCAGGGGTCTTCTTCGCCGCGGCCTTCTTAGGAGGCGTCTTCCCGGCGGCGGACTTCTTCGCGGCGGGCTGCTTCCTGGCCGCCGACTTTCCGCCGGCCCCGCGAGCGTCCTTCCGCGGCTGCTCCGGCTCCGCCTCTTCCTCGTCGTCCTCTTCGTCCTCTTCTTCGTCCTCGTACTCGTCCTCGGGTTCCTCTTCTTCCTCGTCCTCGTACTCGGGCTCGTCGTCGTACTCGTCCTCGTACTCCTCCTCGCCCTCGTCCTCGTCCTCCTCGTCGGGCTGCCCCAGCCGCGCCGTCCGGTCGCTCAGTGCGTCGGCCAGCGAGTTCATGCGCCGGTCCGCCGCCGCCGTCAGCGCCTTGCGGCCGGATTCGAGGACCTCGCCCCTCAGCTGCTCCTGGAGTTCGGCGAACTGCGGCACCTCGCCCAGCCGGCGCATCCCTTCGGCGGCCAGCTGGCGTGGTTCCAGGCCGAAGCGCCTGCCCGCCAGATAGGTGGCGACGGAGAGTGCCAGACGGCCCTTCTTCGTACGACCCAGTACGTATCCGCCCACGACAGCTGCTGCGAGCGTCACCTTCGTCTGATCTTCCATGAGTGAGTCACCTTCGATGGTTCGGCGCGGGGTGGGCCCGGCCGGCGTACAGCCGGTCGAGCAGCTCCGCCTCTTCCCGTTCGAACTCCTCCAGGCCGACGTTGCCGTCCTCCAGCTCCTGGTTCAGCGCGGCGAGTTGTGCCCGGATCACGCCGGGGTCGTGCAGCTCGCGGTCGGCGGCGTCGTTCACCTTCTCCGCCACCCAGATCACGCCGCGGACCGGCGCGAGGGGCAGCAGGAGCAGGCCGGTGAGCAGTCCCATGTCAGACCCTCGCGGCCGTCGGCCGCAGGCCGCTGGAGGAGACGAAGCTGTAGCAGGGCAGTGGTCCCGCGACGCGGATCTCCGCGCGGTCGCGCTGCGCGTCGGCGAACCGCCGCACCGTCTCCCTGAAGGCGTCGCTCTCGTCCCGGTCGACCAGGAACGACACGTTGAACGCGCATCCATGGACCTCCGGGCCCGGGACAACCGCACGGGCCAGGGGCGTGAGCCGTTGGAGCAGCTTGTTCCCCGCCTCGGCCGCCCTGCGGGACAGAGCGGTGGCCACGGCCTCACCCAGCCGCACGTTCGCTTCGTACCCGGGCCGCCGTCGGACCTCGTCACGCAGACGCCGTACGTTCTTCTCCTCCGCGACGACGGCGGCGAGCGAGTCCTGGGCGGGCAGCGCCTTCACATTGAGCTCCACGCCCCGGCCGAGGTGGCGGAGGGTGGCGAGGTGCTCGGCCTCCGACCCGGCCAGCTGGGCGGTGACCGATGCCTCGTCCGGCGCGACCACGCCGAACCTCATGGGCAGCACCGGTCCGCTGTCCGAAAGGCGCAGCAGCACGTCCTGATGCGCCATCAGGTCGCGTCGGCGGGCCCGTAGCTGTGGTGGTGCCTCGCTCACGACGGCGGTGACACGCCCGTCGCCGGCGAGTCGCAGCTCGGCCGGGGGGCTGCCCACGCCGGCCGCGCCCGGCGGGAGCGCCTCTCCCGCCGGGATGATCGCGTACACGTACACACCGCTGTCGGTCACGGCTCAGGCCTCCGCACGTCGGCGTCGGCTCGCCCCGTCACGCGCGGGCGCACGGCGCTTCTTCGGCCGCTCCTTCTGGTCGTCGTCGTCCCCGTCGCCGGCGCCCACGGCGTTGCGGACGGTGTCACCGACGGACTCGGCGGCCCTGCGGACCTTGCGCTTGCCGACGGACTTGGCGACGCCTCCGCCGAGCAGCTCGGGGACGGTGGTGCTGCCCGAGTCGCGTTCCAGGTCGAGTCGGTTGCACGCCTCGGCGAAGCGCAGGTAGGTGTCCACACTCGCCACGACGATGCGCGCGTCTATCTTGAGGATCTCGATGCCGACCAGTGAGACCCGGATGAACACGTCGATGACCATGCCGCGGTCGAGGATGAGTTCCAGGACGTCGTAGAGCGTGCCCGCCCTGGGCGCGCAGGGGACGACTTCGTCGGCGTACATGGTCGGGGTGGTCATGGGGGTGTCCTTCCGGGTGAGGGGCGAGACGGGTCATTGGTCGGCGGAGCCACGCCGGTAGCGGCGGACCCTGCTGTACTCCACGAGTTCGCCCCGCTCGTCGATCTGCACCTCGTAGGAGGCGAGCAGACTCGTGGTGTCCGGGATGCGGGGCACTTCGAGTACGTCGACGACGACACGCCATCCGTCGTCGTTCCGCCGCACGGCCGAGACCCCCTCGGCGGGATGACAGATCAGTCGTTCCAGGCTCTCGCTGGCGGCACGGGCGGCGTGCTCGGGGCCGCGGCGGGACGAGGCGCGTGGGGCGGCCGTCCTGGTCCCCGTTCCGGCCGACGTTTTCGTTGTGTGCCCGGAACGGGCTCGACGATTCTCTGCCATGGGATCCAGTCTGATCAGGATCGGTTCCGGCGCACCTCGACGACGGTCCGGCGGCCGGCGGGGGCACTCACCCTTTCGCCGGTCCGGCGGGACGCGGCACCCGGGAGGCGTGCACAGTCGTAGACATGAGCGAGAGCCGCGGCCCCGCCGGGCCCGATGAGGAGCACGTACGGCCATCCGGGGTGGACGACACGACGGTCGAGGCGCTCGGAGCGCTGGCGGAGGCGTTGGAGGGGGTGGAGCGTGCGCGGGGGCAGCTCTACGGATTCCATCAGCTCATGGGCGGTGCGGACCTGACGCTGGACCGGGCGGTCGAACTGCTCCGGATGGGTGGCCACACGGCGCAGGCCGATCTGGTGGAGCGGGAGATCCTGGGCCGGAACGTGATCCCGGGCTGCTGGACCTTCCAGATCGTCGAGGCGTACGACGACACGTACTACCGGCCCTTCGTCGCGGTCGAGGAGCGGGTGCGCCAGGAGCTTGTGGGAGGGCGGCGGCATCTGTACGAGGCGGAGATGAAGGAAGCCCGCCGTACGCACGGGCACCCCCAGCACACGGCGCGGCCGTGACCGTGGATCCGGGGGACGCGCTGCGGCGGATCGCGTTCCTCCTGGAGCGGTCCCAGGCCGCGACGTACCGGGTGAAGGCCTTCCGTACGGCGGCGGAGGCGGTCGGTTCCATGGGCGGGGAGGAGGTCGCCCAGCGGGTGGCGCACGGTTCGCTGGAGACGGTACGCGGCATCGGGCCGAAGACGGCCAAGGTGATCCGTGAGGCGGTCGAGGGGTCGACGCCCGCGTACCTCCAGGCACTTGAGGAGGAGGCGTCGGGGCCGTTGGCGTCGGGCGGTGAAGCCCTCCTCGCGGCGCTGCGGGGTGACTGCCACATGCACTCGGACTGGTCCGACGGGGGCAGTCCGATCGCGGAGATGGGCAGGGCGGCGGCCGGGCTGGGGCATGAGTGGGCGGTGCTCACGGACCACTCCCCCAGGCTGACCGTGGCCAACGGCCTCTCGACCGAGCGCCTTCTCGAACAACTGTCCGTGGTGGCGGAGCTCAACGAGCGGTGGGCGCCCTTCCGTCTGCTCACCGGAATCGAGTGCGACATCCTGGACGACGGTTCGCTCGACCAGGACCCCGACGTGCTGGAACGGCTCGACGTGGTGGTCGTCTCGGTCCACTCGAAGCTGCGCATGGACGCGGCGGCTATGACCGAGCGGATGCTCGCGGCCGTACGCAATCCGCACGCGGACATCCTCGGGCACTGCACGGGGCGGCTCCTCGGCGGGAAGAAGCGGCCCGAGTCGCGGTTCGACGCGGAGCAAGTCTTCGCAGCGTGCGCCGAGGCCGGCACGGCGGTGGAGATCAACTGCCGCCCGGAGCGGCTCGATCCCCCGCGTGAGCTGCTGCGGAAGGCGGTCGCCTCCGGTGCTCTCCTCTCGATCGACACCGACGCGCATGCGCCGGGGCAGCTTGACTGGCAGCCGTACGGGTGCGCGCGGGCGGAGGAGTGCGGAGTGCCCGTGGAGCGTGTCGTGACCACCTGGCCCGTGGAGCGGCTCCTGGACTGGGCGGGGGAGAAATCCCGCCGATAGCGGCCGGGGCCCGGGTGCGGCGGCGTGGACAGGCTGGTTGCGGCCGTTCGGCGTAGAGTCGATCACGGTTGTCCATGTGACTCCGGGGCATGCCGGGGCAGGAGGAAAGCCATGTCACCTCACCACACGGGCCCTTCCCTTCCGCGGGCACGCGGGAACCTGTCCGCAGGTGTGATCGGCTATCTGCGGGACGAGGGCGCTCTGCCCGATCCGGAGGCCGCCGGAGTCGCCGATCCCTTCGGCGACGACCTTCAGCTCGCCCTGTACGTCTGCTACGAGCTGCACTACCGCGGATTCGGCGGCGTACGCCCCGAGCTGGAGTGGGACCCGCCCCTGCTCGCGGTCCGCGCCGCGATGGAGGACCGTTTCCTGACGGCGCTGCGGCACGACGCCCCGGTGGGATCGAGCCTTGACGAGGTGCTGGACGGTCTGCTCGTGGAACCGGTCCGGGGTACCGGCGTCTCGTGGTTCCTCCAGGACCGGGGCGAGCTGCGCCACCTGCGCGCGTACGCGGCACAGCGGTCGCTGTACCACCTCAAGGAGGCCGACCCGCACGCCTGGGTGCTGCCGCGTCTCAGCGGCCGGGCGAAGGCGGGCATGGCGGCGATCGAGTACGACGAGTTCGGCGCCGGGCGCGCGGACCGTGTCCACGCCCAGCTGTTCGCCGACCTCATGACCGATCTGGGTCTCGATACCGCGTACGGCCGCTATCTGGACGAGGGCTGCGCGCCCATGCTGGCCCTGGTGAACCTGATGTCGCTGTTCGGCCTGCACCGTCGGCTGCGCGGTGCGCTGGTGGGCCACTTCGCCGCGGTCGAGATCACCTCCTCCCCGGCGTCGCGGCGCCTCGCCGACGCCATGAAGCGCGCCGGCGCGGGTCCGGCGGCGGAGTTCTTCTACACCGAGCACGTCGAGGCGGACGCGGTGCACGAGCAGGTGGTCCGCCGCGACGTGATCGGCGGGCTGCTCGCGGACGAACCGGGTCTGGCGGCCGACATCGCGTTCGGCATCACCGCCACCTCGTTCGTCGAGGACCGGCTCGGAGACCGGCTGCTCAGGGACTGGCAGGTCTGAAGTCCCCTGACCCGTACCGCCGGCGACGCACCGATTGGAGTCGCAGATGTCCGCAGATGTGGCCGAGGGCACCCCTGTCGCCCGTGTGATGACCCTTCCCGGGGTGTACGCGCCCCAGCACGACACCCGCCTGCTCATGGCGGCCCTGAACCGCGAGGAGATCGGCCCGGGCACCGAGGTCCTGGACATCGGAACGGGCAGCGGCGCGCTCGCCCTGCACGCGGCGCGGCTGGGGGCGCGGGTGACCGCTGTGGACGTCGCGCGGCGGGCCGTGGCGACCGCCCGTCTGAACGCGCTGCTGCACCGTCGCCGTATCACCGTACGGCGCAGTGATCTTCTCGCGGCGCTGCCCGGCCGCTCCTACGACCTGGTGATCTGCAACCCGCCCTATGTGCCCTCGCCGCTCGGGCGGCTCCCCGGGCACGGGGCGGCGCGGGCCTGGGAGGCGGGGCGCGACGGCCGGGCGATCCTCGACCGGGTCTGCGGGACCGCCCCGGCCGCTCTCCGTCCCGGAGGGCGTCTCCTGCTCGTCCACTCGGGCCTGTGCGACAGCGATGTGACCCTGCGGCGCCTCTCGGACGCCGGGCTCGAGGCGCATGTCAGTGACCGGGCCCTCGTGCCGCTGGGGCCGGTGCTGCGCTCCAGACTGCGGTGGCTCCGGGAGACGGGGCTGGTCGACGGCGGGCCGACGGCGGAGGAACTGGTGGTCATCCGTGCCGAACACGCCTGAGCGCCCGTGCCGGATCACCCTCGGCGACGAGGGGCCGCTCCTGGTGGAGGGGCCGGTGGAAGTCACCTGTGCCGACGGCAGCGTCGCGGTCTCCGACCGGTTCGTCGTGGCCCTCTGCATGTGCCGGCGCAGCCGGATGTATCCGTGGTGCGACACCAGCCACCGGCGCCGTACGCGGCCGGGCGAGCGGTCCCGCCGGCCGGCGGACTGAGCTCCCTCACTCCTCGGCGCGCAGCCGCGTCCGCTTCACCCCGCGCAGCCGGCGGGAGACCTCCCGGAGCCGCGGGTGGCGTTCGTGGGCCTCGGCGGAACGGCGGTCCAGCTCCTCGGCCAGGCGCTCCGTGCGCTTGTCGATGTCGAGTTCGTCGAGGATGCGGTCGACCTCCGCGAGCAGTGCGCCGTGCAGCTGCCACTGCCGGGGGTGTTCCTGTACGTCCTCCAGCAGCAGGTCCGCCACCCGGTCACGGGTCGCACGGCTGCGGGCGAGAGCGTCGGCCAGCCGTTCCTCGGCCTCCTCACCGCTCTCGGCCATCGGTGTGGTGATCATCAACGCGAACCCCTCGATGGCGTCGGACATGTGCCCGAACAACTCCCTGAGGTCCGTGGCGACGTCCTCGGGGAAGAGCGTTTCCTCGGTACGTGCCTTGGCGAGGTCGGTCAGCGTCCGGGTCAGGACGCGCAGCACCACGGCGCAGATCTCCAGCGTGTCGAGCCCCGTCCGCAGGACGACGCGGTAGAGCAGGCCCTGTTTGACGCGGGGGTTGAGCCTGAGGCTCTCCTCGGCCTGCCGCAGGGAGGCGTCGACCTCCACGATGTCGTGGTCGAGGCGGCGGGCTTCGTGCAGGCGCGCGGCGGCCTCCCTTACGGGGTGGTTACCGCCGATCTCGTCGCCCAGGGCCCGGAACATCCTTCCCATCCGCTTCCCCAGGCCTCCGATGGAGGCGCCCGCCGACTCGACCCAGACGGGCGGCGCCAGCAGGAGGTTGAAGAGCAGGCCGACCCCGGCGCCGATCAAGGTCTCCAGGACGCGTTCCCAGGCGGTGGCGGCGACCTGCGACACGCCGAGGACCAGCATCGCGCTGATGGCCACCTCGGGTACGAACTCGTTGACCCTGACCAGCCGGCCGATCAGCAGGGAGGTGAAGATCGTCAGCCCGAGGCTCCACCAGCTCAGGCCGACCAGGGAGCTGAATCCGCTGGCGATCAGGACCCCGACGACGACGGCGTTCACACGCCGGATCCCGGTGGTGAGCGTGGCGTAGAGCGTCACCTGCACCACGAGGAGCGCGGTGAGGGGCGCGGTGAGAGGCGCGGGATGCGGTGCTGGCAGGACCGTCTGGGCCACCGCGAAGGCGATGACGGCCGCCGCCGTCGACCGCAGGGTCTGGGCCGCGGCCGGTTCGGTGGTGCGCTGGACGAGTTTGACGACGGGCTCGGGCGTGGCGACTGCTGGCATGCCTAGACGGTGCCCCGTTCCGCGGCACCGCAGCGCTTCGGGGACCGGTCGGACTCCGTACGGACGTACACGTGCCGCCGTCGGCACCGGGCTCACGCCCGCGCCTCGCGGTCGCGCGCCCTCGGAGGGATGGTGGAGACATGGCTATCTCACTCACACCCCCGACCGAGACACCTCCGGCGGAGGGCTGCATCAGCGAAGCGCACGTCGAACGCGCGGACGGAGGGATCTGGGAGCACCCGGCCTTCTGGGCGGCCCTGGTGCTGCTGGGTTCGCTCATCGTCGCGGGGTACTTCATCGCGCGGATCTTCGGATTCACGTGAGCACCCGGCGGACCCTGGACGCGCTTCTGGAACGGCACGGCACCACGTACGCGGCCGAGGCGGGCATCAAGCTGCGTGACACCCCGCAGCCGCTGTACCAGCTGCTCGTCCTGAGCCTTCTGCTGTCCGCGCGGATCCGTGCGGACATCGCGGTGGCCTCGTCCCGGGCGCTCTTCCAGCACCGGTTGCGCACCCCGCGCCGTATGGCCGACGCCACCTGGCAGGAGCGCGTCGACGCGCTGGGCGAGGGCGGCTACCGGCGGTACGACGAACGGACGGCGACCCAGCTCGGCGACGGCGCGCTGCTCCTGCTCGACACGTACGGCGGGGATCTGCGGCGACTGCGGCGTGCGGCCGACGGCGACATGGACACGCTGCGGGCGGGGCTCCAGCGCTTCCCGGGCATCGGGCCGGCGGGCGCCGACATCTTCCTGCGCGAGGTGCAGTCGGTGTGGCCCGAGGCGTCGCCCTATCTCGACCCGAAGGCGCTCCAGGGCGCGGAACGGCTCGGCCTGCCCACCACACCGGACGGGCTCGTCCGGCTGGCGAGGGACGAGGACCCGGCCGTTCTCGCCGCGGCGCTGGTGCGGAGCGCGCTGGACAAGGGCTGAGCCCGGTCAGCCCGTCGGCCGCCGCTTGCCCGGCTTGGTGGAGCGGCCCTCCACGAGCGCGCGCCTGATCTGCGCGGCGGTGGCACGGGCGTGCTCCGAGGTGGACGTGCGGTCGGCCACCGAGGTGACGAACCGATGGGTGGGGCGAAGACACCTGCCGCACGGGGTGTCGTCCGTGATCAGGTATCCGTCCTCGCACTGGGGGTCCGTGCAGCGGCCGGGGCCCACGAGCGCCTCGGCGATCTCCTGGGGCGCCCAGCGCCGCCGCCCGTCCTCGTCCTTCTCGTGGAGCGCGTGCGACCAGCGGACGTTCCACCGGCGTTCGAGCCGCTCCAGCAGCTGGTCGGGGGTGCGCCGGGCGAGCTCCTGGTGGATCAGGTCGTGCACCGTACGGGGGTGGCGGTGGCCCAGTGCCTGGACCAGCGGTTGCGGAAGTGCCTGGAGGATGTAGGCGACGGGGTCGCCCGCCGCGCGCTCACGCCACTTGCGGCAGCTGCAGGGCCCCTCGGCGGGCAGCGCGCGCTGGCACCGTCCGCAGCGGCCGCGGCACTCGGCGCAGAGCCCGTTCTCCAGTCCGTCCAGGTGCGGTGCGGGGGCGCGGCCGCAGTCGCGGCAGCAGGCTGCGCAGGGACCACAGAGACGCTCGTCGCCCAGTTTCGTCGTCCACTGCCGCTGCTGGCAGCGGCAGCACAGGACGTTGTTGCAGTACTCGTGGTGGGCGGCGCCCGAGTGCCGTCCGGAGGGCGGGAATGACATGGATACGTTCTCCAGGTGCGTGGCGAGGGCCGGTCAGGTCCAAGCCATGTCGACGAAGCGCGCGCAGGGGCCTCGGACGACGGTATCGCCCTCGTCGGGTCCCGTGCGGCACGGTGCCGCGTTCAGCCGACATTCTCCCGCACCCGGACGGTGCGTGGGGTGGTCAGGGCCGCAGGCCGCTGACGACGTTCGCGGTGGCGGTGATCCCTTCGTGGATGGTGGGAGCCATGCTCGTACCCGCAAGGAAGAATCCCAGCAGGGCGCAGACGATCGCGTGCGAGATCTTCAGTCCTCCGTTACGCAGGAAGATCACTGCGAGGATCAGCAGAAGCAGCACCACTGAGATCGAAATGGCCATGGCCAACCTCCTCCGCCGCGCCGGAATTGCGGCATTCGGCCGCCAGTGTGGCGCAGCGGAGGGGCCGTTCGGCGCACTGGCGTGTCCGCCGAACGGGTGTTGACTCACGGTGACGGGATGCGGCCGTCGGCGCCGGTCAGCCGTCCTGGTGGCCGCCGGGCTCGCGCCGGCGCAGGAACCGTTCGAGACCTGCCAGATCGTCGGTGTTGAGGTGGTCGACGTCGGCGGCGACCAGCTCGTTCCAGACGGCTTCGCGTGCGGGGCCCGCGAGGTCGGGTGTGCCCCAGAAGCGGACCCGTTGTCCGCTCCCGTGGGCCGCCGCGACGAGGGTGCGGAGCCGGTCGCGTTCGGCAGCCGGGAAGGGGCCTGTCCCCTGCCAGCTGAAGCTCGTGGCCCAGTTGCCGCTGATGAGCGGGATGAAGGTGGCGGGGGCCGCGGTGCCGAGATCCTCGGGCCGGCCGTCGTAGAAGGCGTACCGGGTGGTCTGCGCCTCCATGGGGGCGCGGGCCGCCCGGTCTCCCGAGACGACGGCGGTGACGGCGCCGGCGCGGACCCGGCCGTGGGCGGAGCGGGTGAGGAGGGGGCGGTAGCGGCGGAGCACCCGGTCGAGTTCGAGGTAGGTGGCGGCGCCGTCGGTCTTGATGTCGATCAGCAGCTGGAGCGGGGCGGGGCGTCCGGCGTGGACGTGGCCGTGGTGGGCGCGGACCCGGGCCGCCAGAGGGTCGAGGTACAGGGAGACGAGGGTGCGTGCGGGGTCGAGGCTCTCGGCCTCGTGGGCGACGAGCAGCCGGCCGTCGACGAGGAAGATGTCCGCCTCGACGCTGGTGAAGCCGTGCGCGAGCGCGTCGTGGAGGGGCCGCCGGTGCAGGTAGTCGTTGTGGGCGTGGGCCCGGGCCAGGGGCCGGGGGCCACGCGGGCGGGGGTTCGCGGTGAGGTCCGCGGCGGCGGCCTGGGCGGGGATGAACGCTCCCGCGGCGGCCGTGGCGAGGGCGGTGGTGACGACTCTGCGACGGGTCAGGTGTGCCATGGGTCTCCCTGAAGCGGTCGGAGGGGCAGAGCGGGCGGGGGGGACGCGACGAGTATGGAGGCGACGACGGTCCGAAAGGCAGGTACCTGCCAAGAGTTGGGGCGACCGTCGCCCGCGCGTCGGCCGCGCTGCGCCTGCTGTTCCCCGCCCTCCCGGGGTGCGGGGCGGGGGTGCGCCCGACGCTCCGACGCACCCCCGCCCCGCTTCTCCTCACGGAGCCGGCAGCTCCACCAGCCCCGCCACGGCCTCACGGTGGCGCCCGGCGGTGCCGTACGCGATCGAGTCCGCCTTGGCCCGCTTCAGATACAGGTGCGCGGGGTGCTCCCAGGTCATCCCGATCCCGCCGTGCAACTGGACGCACTCCTCCGCCGCGTGCACCGCGACCTCGGAGCAGTACGCCTGTGCCACGGCGACCGCGAGCGGCGCGTCCGGGCTGCCGGTCGCCAGCGCGTCCGCGGCGTTGCGGGCGGCGGCACGCGCGGAGACGACCTCCAGCCAGAGCTGGGCCATCCGGTGCTTCAGCGACTGGAAGGAGCCCACCGGCCTGTTGAACTGATGGCGTTCACGGGTGTGGCGGACGGTCTCGGTCAGGCACCACTCGGCCAGTCCGAGCTGTTCCGAGGCGAGCAGTCCCGCGCCGGCCAGCAGGCCCTTGCCCACCGCCGCGGCCGCGGGGCCCGCTTCGGCGAGCAGGGTCCCGGTGGCCCCGGTCAGGGTGACCGTGGCGAGCGGGCGGGTCAGGTCGAGCGGGACGAGCGGCTGGACGGCGACGCCTGCCCCGCCGGCTTCCACCGCGTACAGGCCCTCCGCGGTGGGCACCAGCAGTACATCGGCCGCCGCCGCGTCCGCGACGCCGGTCACGGTCCGCTCCAGGGTGCCGGTCATCGACGCGGCCGCGTCCGCGGGCGCCGAGGCGAACGGCAGGGCGAGCACGGCGGCCTTGCGGCCCTCCGCCAGGTCCCCGAGGAGTGCGGCGGCGGGGCCGCCGGCATCCGCCAGCGCGAGCAGGATCTCGGTCGCGACGACGGCGCTCGTCAGGTACGGCGCCGGGGCGACGCTGCGGCCGAGCTCCTCCAGGACGACGGCGGCCTCACGATGGGTGGCGCCCTGGCCGCCGAGCTTTTCCGGGACGAGCAGCCCGGCAGCTCCGATCCCGGTGGCGAGCGATTCCCACAACCGCAGGTCGTACGGCGTGTCGGACTCGATCCCGGCGATCACCGCCGGCGCGTCGGCCCGGTCGGCGAGCAGTGAGCGGACGGCGGACCGCAGGTCCTCCTCGGCTTCCGAGTAGAGCAGGTCGGGCGCCTGGGCGGCTTCGTTCTGTGCGGTCATCGGGCGAGATCCTTCCAGGCGACGTCCTTGTCGTTACGGGGCTCGGCGGGCAGTCCGAGGACGCGCTCGGCGACGATGTTGAGCAGGACCTCGCTCGTCCCGCCCTCGATGGAATTGCCCTTGGACCGCAGATAGCGGTAGCCGGCGTCCCGTCCGGTGAAGTCGACCAGTTCCGGGCGGCGCATGGTCCAGTCGCCGTACAACAGACCTTCGTCACCGAGGAGTTCGACCTCGAGACCGCTGATCTCCTGGTTGAGGCGGGCGAACGCGAGCTTCATGCCGGAGCCTTCGGGTCCCGGCTGTCCGGCGACGAGCTGCTGGCGCAGCCGTTCACCCGTGAGCCGGGCGACCTCGGCCTCGACCCAGAGCGTGAGCAGCCGCTGGTGGAGGTCGTGGGTACGCAGGCCGGGCTGTTCGCGCCAGGTCTTCGCGACGGTGCCGATCATGCCGCCCTCGCGGGGGATGCGGGCTCCGCCGATGGAGACGCGCTCGTTCATCAGAGTGGTCTGGGCGACCTTCCAGCCGTCGCCGACCGGGCCGAGGCGCCTGCTGTCCGGGATGCGTACGCCGGTGAGGAAGACCTCGTTGAACTCGGCCTCGCCGGTGATCTGGCGCAGTGGCCGCACCTCGACGCCGGGGTCGGTCATGTCGCAGATGAAGTAGCTGATGCCGCGGTGCTTGGGGACGTCCGGGTCGGTGCGGGCGATCAGGATCGCCCAGCGGGCCACGTGGGCGCTGGACGTCCAGACCTTCTGCCCGTCGACCACCCAGTCACCCCCTTCCTCACGGACGGCGCGGGTACCGAGGGCGGCGAGGTCGGAGCCGGCTCCGGGCTCGCTGAAGAGCTGGCACCACACCTCCTCGCCGACCCACAGCGGGCGCAGGAAGCGCTGCTTCTGCTCCTCCGTGCCGTAGCCGAGGATCGTCGGGGCGGCCATGCCGAGGCCGATGCCGATCCGGCGCGGGTCGTTGTCGGGGGCGCCGGCGGCGGCGAGCTCGGCGTCGACGACGGACTGGAGGGAGCGCGGGGCGTCCAGTCCGCCGAGGCCGACGGGGTAGTGCACCCAGGCCAGGCCCGCGTCGAAGCGCGCCTTGAGGAAGTCGGTGCGGTCGGTCGTGGCCGGCGGGTGGGCGGCCAGCAGTTCCCGGGTGAGGCGCCGGACCTGCGCCGTGTCGAGAGCGGTGCTCATCGGGTGCCTCCTGACGGCAGGACGACGATACGGCCGGTGCTGGTGCCGTCGGCGACCCGCTGGACGGCGCGCGCCGCGTCGGCCATGGGGACGCGCTCGCTGATCAGCGGCTTGATGACGCCCTGGGCGGCGAGCTTGGTGAGCTCGTCGTGGCAGGCGCGGACGGCGGCCGGGTCCTTGGTGTTGTACAGACCCCAGTGGAGTCCGACGATCGAGTAGTTCTTCACCAGGGCGTGGTTCAGGCCGGGGGTGGGGATCTCGCCGCCGGCGAAGCCGACGACGACGACACGGCCCTCGAAGGCGATGCACTTGACGGACTTGGCGTAGGCGTCGCCGCCGACGGGGTCGTAGACCACGTCCGCGCCGCGTCCGCCCGTGGCCTCCTTCACCGCCGCGACGATGTCCTCGCTCCGCCGGTCGATGACCAGGTCGCAGCCCAGTTCGCGGGCGATCGCGGCCTTCTCGGGTCCGCCGACGACCCCGATGACGGTGGCGCCGGCCGCCTTGCCCAGCTGGACGGCCGCACTGCCGACGCCGCCCGCGGCCGCGTGCACCAGGAGCGTCTCGCCGGCCTGCAGGCGGGCCCTCCGGTGCAGTCCGAACCAGCCGGTCTGGTAGCCGATGTGCAGGGCCGCGGCCTCCGCGTCGTCCAGTGCGTCGGGGGCCGGCAGCAGCGCCGCCTCGTCCGCCACGACGTACTCGGCGAATCCGCCGTCGGGGAGGGCGGGGGTGGCGAGCACCCGGCGCCCGTCCTCCGTCACGCCGCAGATCTCCACACCCGGGGTGAAAGGCAGCGGGGGCCTCACCTGGTACTGACCGCGGCAGAGCAGCGCGTCGGGGAAGTTGATGTTCGCCGCGCGCACCTCGAGCAGCACCTGCCCGTCCCCGGGGGTCGGCCGGTCGGTCTCCTCGAGCTCCATCACCTCGCTCGGCTCGCCGTTCCGGTGCACTCGCCATGCCTGCATGAGGGGCCTCCACAACACTGTCGGCATTACCACTGCTCCGCCGCATACTAAGCGGTCGCTTGCCCCTCTGGGAACACCTCTCACCGACCGGCCGCGGAGCCGCCTACGACCGCTTCGGCTTGGCCCTGACGTGCATCCGCTCCCCCTGCGGCCCGAACAGGCTGAGGAATTCGACCGGCTCGTCACCGGCGGGGCCGAACCAGTGCGGGAGCCGGGTGTCGAACTCGGCGGCCTCACCGGGCGCCAGCACCAGGTCG
The DNA here is from genome assembly GCF_055583745.1 of Streptomyces sp. NPDC104381. NCBI lineage: Bacteria > Bacillati > Actinomycetota > Actinomycetes > Kitasatosporales > Streptomycetaceae > Streptomyces > Streptomyces sp. NPDC104381. The sequence goes on along the minus strand of NZ_JBVJNK010000005.1, from coordinate 539,852 downwards.
TGCTCGGCGAGCTTGAGCCGCAGCCGCCCGTTGAGCACGTACAGCCACTCGTATCCCTCGTGGGTGCGCTGCTCGGGCGGCTCGGTGCAGGGGGCCTCCTGGATGACCTTGTACGCCTGGAGGCCCCCCGGCCGGGCGGTGAGCGGGAGCGAGGTCTTCGTGCCGTGCACGATCGGCTTCGCCTTGACCCGTGGATCCCCGACCGGGGGCGCCCCGACGAGATCGTCCAGCGGCACCTCATGGGCTCGGGCGATGGGGAGCAACAGCTCCAGGCTGGGCCGACGGCCGCCGGATTCGAGGCGGGAGAGGGTGGAGACGGAGATTCCGGTCGCCTCGGAGAGCCCGGCCAGCGTCACTCCCCGGTCCTTGCGCAGCCGCCTCAGCCGCGGGCCCACTCCGGTGAGCACGGCGTCGAGGTCGGGGTCTTCGTGATTCTGTCCCGTCATGACGTCCATTGCAGAATCGGCAATCCTGTTTGTCAATCGGTACGGTCGCGGGCCTGCCGGCGGGCCGCTCAGCGGGCGAAGAGCTCGAAGGTGACGGCCGGGCGGCCACCGAAACGCTCGGCGGCCGCTCCGGTGGTGCCGGTGAGGAACGTACGGCAGTACGCCTCCGGGTCCTCGTCCGTCAGCACTTCGATGTAGGTGCGGTGGGCCAGCAGCGACCGGACCGACCGCTCGAACCCCGGTGTCGCGTCGGCCGCGTGGGTGGGCCGGTCGGTGCCCGCCACGGCGACCCAGCGCACCCCGTCCCACGGCTCGAGGCCCTGCTCCGCCAGGTCGGTGAAGATCCAGCGGTTCCCCGCGTCGCCCGCCGCGTCCAGGGTGGCCCGGCCGACGGCGCGGTGGTCCGGAGTGTTCCAGGCGACGCCTCCCCAGGTGTCCCTGTGGTTCAGAGTGATGACGAGCTCGGGGCGGTGGCGGCGGATGGCCGCGGCGATGTCGCGGCGCAGAGCCGTGCCGTACTCGATGACACCGTCACGGTGGTCCAGGAACTCCACGGCGGTGACACCGACGGCCGCCGCGCTCTCCCGCTGCTCCCGCTCCCGCAGCGGTGCGCACTCGGCGGGGGCGATGGTGTCGATCCCGGCCTCCCCGCGGGTCGCCAGGAGGTAGGTCACCTCACGGCCCTCGTCGGTCCAGCCGGCCACGGCGGCGGCGCAGCCGTACTCCAGGTCGTCGGGGTGAGCCACCACGGCCAGCGCGCGATGCCAGTCCGTGGGCATGGGTTCCAGCTGCTGTGTCATACCTCGCAGGCTATCCAGCGAAGGGTGACGGATACGTGCATTCCGGAAGCGGTTCGGGGCAGGGACCTGGGAGCCGCTCCGGCCGGACACACCGTACGACCAGGTACGCAGGGCCGGGAAGCAATACCCCCCAGGGTATTATTACGGTCCGGGGCGCCGGGGTGAGCAGACCCCGGGCGGCCCCGCTCCGGCGACCGAAAGGAACCTCGCTCGTGATCAGCCCCGCCTCCCTCTCCCCCACCGAGGCCGCAGCCCGCCTGGAGGAGTTCACCGTCATCGACGTACGGGCCCCCGGCGAATACGCCTCCGGGCACGTGCCCGGCGCGCTGAACATCCCGCTCGACCGGCTCACCGAGGCGGTCCCCGCGCTGAAGTCGGCTTCCGCCCGTGGCTCGCTGCTCGTGGTGTGCGCCTCCGGCGTGCGGTCCACCAGGGCGTGCGAGATCCTCGCCGACGCCGACATCGACGCCGCCACCCTGACCGGCGGGACCTCCGCGTGGGAGGGCGACGGGCACGGGCTCGACCGCCCGGTGGGCGCCCGGGCGACCTGGCCGATGGAGCGCCAGGTCCGCCTCGCCGCCGGTTCGCTGGTGGTGGCCGGCCTGGTGGCGGGCCGGCGCTTCCCGGCGGCGAGGTGGCTGTCGGCCGGCATCGGCGCCGGGCTCGTCTACTCCGCGGTGAGCAACACCTGCGGCATGGCCGCCGCCCTCTCCAAGCTTCCGTACAACCGCGCGCCGCAGTCGGCGGCCGGCCTGGACGCGACGCTGGACGCGCTCCAGGGCTGACCGCGCGCCGGCCAGGGCGTGTTCGGAAAGTGGCGCCGCCCGGCCGCCGGGCGGGCGGGACTCTCGGAACACGCCCTGCGGGACGACCCTCAGCGGTCGCTCTCACCCCGTACGAGGGCGAGCAGCCGGTCCAGTACGCGGGGACCGCCCGCGCGCACACCGTCGTGCTCGTACTCGCTGGTCACCCATGTCCGCAGCCCGCGGATCGAGGACGCGGTGCGCAGCGCGTGGCCGGTGTCGACGTACATGTCGTCGTGATAGACGGCCGCGGCCACCGGCACCTCGTTGGCCGCGAGCCGCTCCGCGTCGTACAGGGCGGGCCAGTCGGTGCGGGCGGCGAGCAGCTCCGCCGTCTCGCGCAGGGGGCGCAGCGCGGGATCGACGTCGAAGTGCCAGGGGTGGATGCTCTCGCCGGTGAAGAGCACCGGGCCGTCGCCGGCCAGGGCGGCCTCGGCGTCGAACTGCGGGAACTCGGCGCGTACGCGTTCGGCGGCCCAGTCGGTGGGCCGTGCGCCCTGTCCGTAGATCGCCTCGTGCATCAGGGCGTACAGCGGGTGGCCGGCGAACGAGGTGGCGGTGCGCATGGCCTCCTGGAAGGCGTCGGACAGCTCGGTACCGTGCGGGCCCTCGACGAACGCGTTCTCCAGGAGGTAGTGCAGCTGGTGGCTGCCGCTGCCCGACCCCAGCATGATGCCGAGGGACTGGAAGCCCTCGGGAGTCAGCGTGTGCCCGGCGCTCTCCGGGCGGTGCTCGGAGAGGTGCGCGGCGATGGCGCGGGCACGGTCGACGTCCTGCGGATAGCGGGCGTAGTGCGCGGCGACCTTCCGCTCGATCCTCGGGTAGGCGGCCCGGTAGACGTCGTCGGCGTGCGCGTCCAGGGAGGGCAGACCGCCGGTGATCAGGACGGCTTCGAGGCCTTCCGGGGCGGCCGAGAGGTAGTGGACGGCGCAGAAGCCGCCGAAGGACTGCCCCAGGACCGTCCAGGGCGCGCCGCCGGTGAGCCCGGGGCGGATCAGTTCGCAGTCGCGGACGATGCTGTCGGACCGGAAGTGGGCCAGATAGTCGGCCTGCTCACGGGCGCCGCCGCGCGACGGCAGCGTCTGCCGGTTGGCGGGGGTGGACAGACCGGTGCCGCGCTGGTCCAGGAGCAGCACACGGAATTCCCGCACCGCCCGCCCCAGCCAGGCCTCCGTACCCACGAAGCGGCGGGCGCCGAAGCCGGGGCCGCCTTCCAGATAGACCAGCCACGGGAGTTGCTCGCCGGCCTTCCCGCTCGCCACGGCCTCCCGGCCGAAGATCTCGATCGTCTCGCCGCCCGGATCGTCGTGGTCGAGGGGGACCGTGAACCGTCGGTCGGTGAGGACGATGCCGGGCTGGCGATAGCTGCTCAAGTGAACTCCTGTATCCGCTGCTTCCCGGACAGTTCAGCACATCGCCGCGTTCGGGCCGGTCGCGGCCCGTGTGCGGTGGCCTCCGGCGCCGCTGCCCGACCGCGTTCCCTCACCCTGCGGTCGAGGGTGAGGGTTGGCCGTTTCGCCGGGATCGCCCCGACCGGACGCATCGGCGGTACGCCTTATCGGCGCTTGCGATTAACCCGCGTGTGCAATTATTGTCTACGCCAGTAACCATCGCACGCGGATCAGCTCGGTCCGACGCAGGAAAGGCTCCACCATGTCCACGGTCCCCACCGTCACGCTCAACAACGGCGTCACGATTCCGCAGCTCGGCTTCGGTGTCTTCCAGGTCCCCGACGACGAGACGACCGCCGCGGTCTCCGCCGCGCTGGAGGCGGGCTACCGCTCCATCGACACCGCCGCCGTCTACGGCAACGAGGCGGGCGTGGGCCGGGCGCTGGCCGACTACGGGCTCGCCCGCGACGAACTGTTCGTGACGACGAAGCTCTGGAACGCGGACCAGGGCTACGACGCCACGCTGGCCGCCTTCGACACGAGCCTGGCCAAGCTCGGCCTCGACCATGTGGACCTCTACCTCATCCACTGGCCCACCCCGGCACGCGACCTGTACGTCGACACCTGGCGCGCCCTGGAGAAGCTGCTGGCCGACGGCCGGATCCGGGCCGCCGGCGTCTCTAACTTCCAGCCCGCGCACCTGCGCCGTCTGGCGGAGGAGAGCTCCCTGGTGCCCGCCGTCAACCAGATCGAGCTGCACCCCGGGCTCCAGCAGAGCGAGCTGCGCGCCGTGCACGCGGAGTACGGCATCGCCACCGAGGCATGGAGCCCGCTGGCGCAGGGCGCGCTGCTGGACGACGAGGCGCTCGTGTCCATCGCCGAACGCCACGCGAAGACGCCCGCGCAGGTCGTGCTGCGCTGGCACCTCCAGCTCGGCAACGTCGTGATCCCCAAGTCGGTGACTCCCGCGCGGATCCGGCAGAACATCGACGTCTTCGGCTTCGAGCTGTCGGCCGCCGACATGGACGCGATCGCGGGCCTGGACCGCGGCATGCGGACGGGACCGGACCCCGACACGCTCAACTGACCTGCGCCGACGGCCCGTTCCCGGGCCGGGGCGGACAGGACCGGGCAGGCGCCTCGCGCCTGCCCGGTCGTGCGTCACGGAGGCGGTTCACGTCTCACGGACACCACCACGTGTCACGCACGCCGTCACGTCTCACGGACGCCGCCAACCGTCACGCATGCGGTGCCGTTTCACGCATACGGTTCACGTCTCACGGACGTCGCCACCTGCCAGGCATGCGGTGTCGTTTCACGCGTGCGCGGGAGTCCCCCGCCGGTAGCTGCTGCCGTCCCGGGGCCGCTCCAGCAGGCCCGCCACCACGAGGTAGCGCCGCAGGGCCGAGCAGTCCTCGTGCACCGTGAGCAGCGCGTCGTTGACCTCGCGCTCGGTGTAGACGCGACCGTGCTCGAAAAGCGTCTGCGCGAGGTGCGCCAGCAGTTGTTCGCGGCGGGCGGGCTTCCGGGGGATCGCCGTCAGGCGCCCCCCGGAGAAGAGGGCGGCCACCTGGTGCGAACTGCGGGGTTCGGAATCGGACATGCGCGGAGCCTCGCAGGCACCCGCCGGCCCGGCAACGCCTTTTCCCACGATCCGAGCGCCGGTTGACGTTCGGGCGGACCGTCGTACGGTGTGACCATTCACTCACGCTTGCGACATGAGGCGGTTCCGCATGGCCCTGTTCGATCTCTCCCTCGATGAACTGCGCTCCTACCGCAGCCGGTCGGTGGAGCCCGGGGACTTCGACGCGTTCTGGTCGGCCACGCTCGACGAGGCACGGACGCACGATCTGGACGCCCGCTTCGAGCGGCGTACGGACACCGGGCTCGTCACGGTCGACGTGTACGACGTCACCTTCGCCGGCTTCGGCGGCCACCCGGTCAAGGGATGGTTCGTGATACCCGCCGGGACCACCGAACCACTGCCGGTGGTCGTGGAGTTCATCGGCTACGGCGGAGGACGCAGCCTGCCCCACGCCCATCTGCTCTGGGCCTCGGCCGGCCTGGCCCACTTCGTGATGGACACCCGGGGCCAGGGCAGCGGCTGGGCCCCGGGCGACACCGCCGACCCGGTGGGCTCGGGCCCGTCGCTGCCCGGGTTCATGACCCAGGGCATCGAGGACCCGGCCACGTACTACTACCGCAGGGTGATCACCGACGCCGTACGCGCAGTGGAGGCGGCCCGTTCACATCCGCTGGCCGACGCCTCGCGCACCGCCGCGATCGGAGCGAGCCAGGGCGGCGGCCTCGCCCTCGCCGTCGGCGGGCTGGTGCCGGACCTGGCGGCCGTCGCCCCGGACGTGCCGTTCCTCTGCGACTTCCCCCGGGCGATCCGGATCACCGACCGCAAGCCGTACCGCGAGATCGGCGACTACCTCAAGACGCACCGGGGCCGGGCCGAGCAGGCCGCCAGGACGCTCGCCTACGTCGACGGGGTCCACTTCGCCGCGCGCGGGCGGGCGCCCGCCCTGTTCTCCGTGGCCATGGAGGACATGACCTGCCCGCCGTCCACCGTGTTCGCCGCCTTCAACGCCTACGCGCACGCCGAGAAGGAGATCGAGGTGTACGACTTCAACGACCACGAGGGCGGCGGCCCGTTCCAGCACGCCGTGCAGCTCGCACGGCTGCCGCGCCTGCTGAAGGCCTGACGCACGCGCACGGCCCGGACCTCTTGACCCACCTCGCGCGCGGAGCCTAGGTTTCCCCGGGAGAAAGCGCTTGCTATCCTGTGGGCGCCCCGATGTCTCCGCCTGAAGGGGTGTTTGTCACGACCAGCAATCCTCCGCACCGGGCCCCGGTGCGGGTCGCGATCGTCGGCACGGGTGCGATCGCGCGGGGCAGCCACCTGCCCGCGCTGACCGCGCTCGCCGCCGGGCAGCCGCTGGAGATCGTCGCCGCGGTCGATGTCGACGCCGCCTCGGTCGAGGCGTTCTGCCGCGACGCGGGGATCGCCGACGCGTACACCGACCTCGACCGGATGCTGGCCGAGCAGCGCCCGGACCTGGTCACGCTCGCCACCCCGCCCCGGTTCCACCGCGACCAGACCGTGGCCGCGCTGCGCGCCGGGGCGTGGGTGTGGTGCGAGAAACCGCCGTGCCCGTCGCTGGAGGACTTCGACGCGATCGAGGCGGCGGAGGGCTCCGGTGACGGGCCGTACGCGGCGATCGTGTTCCAGCACCGCTTCGGTTCGGGCGCCCGGCATGTCGGGGGCCTACTGGCCGGCCAGGCCATGGGCCGGCCGCTGGTGGCTCACTGCCAGACCACCTGGTACCGGGACGAGGCGTACTACTCCGTTCCCTGGCGGGGCAGTTGGAGCAGCGAGGGTGGTGGCCCCACGATGGGGCACGGCATCCACCAGATGGATCTCCTGCTCGACCTGCTGGGCCCGTGGGCGGAGATCAGGGCGATGGCGGGGCGGCTGGTGCACGACGTGGAGACGGAGGACGTCTCCACCGCGCTCGTCCGCTTCGAGAACGGCGCGGTGGCCACCGTCGTGAACAGCGTGCTCAGCCCGGACGAGGTCAGCCGGATCCGGATCGACTGCGAGCGCGCGACGGTCGAGCTCACCCATCTGTACGGGCACGGCAACGCGGACTGGCGGATCACACCGGCCCCCGGCGTCCCGTCCGAGGAGGCGGACGTCTGGCGGGACTTCGGACCCGACGTGCCCAGCTCGCACGAGGCACAGCTGAAGGGCCTGCTGGAGGACCTGCGGGCCGGGCGCCGGCCGCGGAGCAGCGGGCCGGACGGCCGTAAGAGCCTGGAGCTGGTGGCCGCGCTCTACAAGGCGGCCTTCACCGGGGGAACCGTACGGGCGGGTGAGATCGGGCCCGGCGATCCGTACTACGGCGCGCTGCACGGCAACGCCCCCGGCTGGGCACCGCAGTCGGAGAGCCGGCCGGTGGAGCAGCCCGCGGAGGCACCGGCATGACGAAGACAGTGGACCTGGTCCACCGGCACGGCGAGCACCTCTCCGTAACGGCGTCGGAGAGCGGGGTGGAACTGCTGCGCTACGTCTACCGGGCCGAGGACGCGTGGGAGGCCCCGAAGCCGTACATCCACCCCCTGCGCACGCTGTCCGGCCAGGTGGTGACCGGATACCGGCCGAACGACCACCGCTGGCACAAGGGCCTGCAGATGACCGCCTCGCATCTGTCGGGCGCCAATCTGTGGGGCGGCAACAGCTATGTGCACGGCGAGGGGTACCGCGCCCTGCCCGAGCGCGTCGGCTCCATGGCGCACGCCGGCTTCGACGAGGTGTCGGTGGACGACGGCGGGGCGCGTTTCGCGGAGCGGCTGACCTGGCACCCGCGCGGCGGGGATCTCTGGGCCGAGGAGACGCGCCGTATCGAGGTCCACGATGTGGACGCCGTGACCGGAAGCTGGGCATTGACCTGGTCGTCCTCGGTCACCAACCGGCGCGGCGAGCCGCTGCGGTTCGGCAGTCCGACGACGCACGGCCGCCCGAACGCCGGGTACACCGGTCTGTTCTGGCGGGGGCCACGCGCCTTCCGGGACGGGCGGATCATCGGCCCCGACGGTGAGGGGCCGGACATGATGGGGCGGCAGGCACCCTGGCTGGCGTACGGCGGCGAGTACGACGAGGCGGACGGGCACGCGACGCTCGTCTTCGTCCACTCCCCCGAGAACGACCACTCGGGTGCGGGCGGCGCGCATCCGGCGCACTGGTTCGTGCGCGACTCCCCCTACGCGGCGGTCGCCCCGTCGTTCGCCTTCCACCAGGAGCTGGTGCTCGAACCGGGGGCGACCCTGACACGGCGCTACCGGGTGCTGGTCGCCGACGGGGCCTGGGACCGGGAGAGGATCGCCTCCGCGGTCGGAGGGCTCTCCTGGTAGCGGGCTTCGGGGTCCGGGTCCCGCCGTCGGGCCGGCCCGTGCGCCTGGTAGCGGGCTTCGGCGTCCGCGTCCCGGCGTCGGGCCGGCCCGTGCGGCGTACGGACCCGGCGGGCCGGCTCACCCGAGCGCCCGGGCCGGCCGGCTCGCCCCGTGGGGCCCGGCCGGTCCGGTCACAGGCGCCGGTTCAGCTCTTCCCGGCCGGGGAGAGGACGAAGACCGGGATCTCGCGGTCGGTCTTGGCCTGGTAGTCGGCGTAGTCGGGGAACGCCTCGACCGCGCGCTCCCACCACCGGGCCTTCTCCTCCCCCGTGACCTCGCGGGCGACCATGTCCTGCTTCACCGTGCCGTCCCGCAGCTCCACCTCGGGGTCGCCCTGCACGTTGTAGTACCAGACGGGGTGCTTGGGAGCGCCGCCCAGGGACGCGACCACGGCGTACTGACCGTCGTGCTCGACCCGCATGAGGGGGGTCTTGCGGACCTTGCCGCTCTTGGCGCCGCGCGTCGTCAGGAGGATGACGGGCATGCCGCGCATGGTGGTCCCCTCCGTCCCGCCGGAGCTCTCGATGAGCTCGACCTGCTCACGGACCCACTGCGTCGGGCTCGGCTCGTACTCGCCCTCGATCGGCATGACACATGTCCTCTCGTCGGAGTGCTGCGGTCGTGCGTCCATCATGGCTCCGCTGCGGACCGGCTGCGCGCAGGGACACCGGCGTACAGCCTGCCCTCGGGCCGACGTCTCATTCCCTGGAACCCCATGAGACGACTGGCGAGAAATCCCCTCACAGAAACCGGGCCGCTTCAAGCGCATACGTCCATTTATTTCCGATATATGCACTCGCCCCGCTCCAGGGACTTCCGCGCACAGGCCGTACCGTGGGGGCAGCGGAGTAAGCCAAGCCTTACCCCGCTGCACTCTGCCCGTGCTCGTCCGCCCTAAGGAACAACACTCCATGACACGCCCCGTCCGCGTCGCCATCGTCGGAGCCGGTCCTGCCGGAATCTACGCAGCGGACGCGCTTCTCAAGTCCGAGGCCGCCCAGGAGCCGGGCGTATCGATCGACCTGTTCGAGCGCATGCCCGCCCCCTTCGGTCTGATCCGGTACGGAGTCGCTCCCGACCACCCGCGGATCAAGGGCATCGTCAAGGCCCTGCACCAGGTCCTGGACAAGCCGCAGCTGCGGCTGTTCGGCAACGTCGACTACCCCAACGACATCGACCTGGACGACCTGCGGTCCTTCTACGACGCCGTGATCTTCTCCACCGGCGCCGACGCCGACCGCGCGCTCGACATACCGGGGATCGAGCTCGACGGTTCCTACGGCGCCGCGGACTTCGTCGCCTGGTACGACGGCCACCCGGAGGTCCCGCGCACCTGGCCGCTGGAGGCCGAGAAGGTCGCCGTGCTCGGCGTCGGCAACGTGGCCCTGGACGTCGCGCGCATCCTGGCGAAGACGGCGGACGAGCTCCTTCCGACCGAGATCCCCGCGAACGTCTACGACGGGCTCAAGGCGAACAAGGCGCTCGAGGTGCACGTCTTCGGGCGGCGCGGGCCGGCCCAGGCGAAGTTCAGCCCGATGGAGCTGCGCGAGCTGGACCACTCGCCGAACATCGAGGTCATCGTCAACCCCGAGGACATCGACTACGACGAGGGCTCGATCGCCACCCGGCGGGAGAACAAGCAGGCCAACATGGTCGCCTCCACGCTGGAGAACTGGGCGATCCGGGATGTCGGCGACCGTCCCCACAAGCTGTTCCTGCACTTCTTCGAGTCCCCGGTGGAGGTCGTCGGCGAGGACGGCCGCGTCGTCGCCCTGCGCACCGAGCACACGGAGCTGGACGGCACGGGCAATGTGAGGGGCACGGGCCGCCACACGGACTGGGACGTGCAGAGCGTCTACCGCGCGGTCGGCTACTACTCGGAGGAGCTCCCGAAGCTGCCCTTCGACGTGGTCTCCGGCACCGTCCCGCACGCGGCCGGTCGCGTGCTGGCGGGCGACGAGCCGATGCCCTCGGTGTACGTCACCGGCTGGATCAAGCGCGGTCCGATCGGCCTGATCGGGCACACCAAGGGCGACGCGAACGAGACCGTGGCCTGCCTGCTGGAGGACCACGCCGCCGGACGGCTGCCCGTCCCCACGCAGCCGGGCGCCGACGCGATCGTCGACTTCCTGGAGCAGCGCGGTGTCCGGTACACCACCAAGGAGGGCTGGCACCGGCTGGACGCCCACGAGCAGGCGCTCGGCGCCGAGCAGGGCCGTGAGCGCATCAAGGTCGTCGAGCGCGCGGCCATGCTGGACGCGTCGGGAGCCTGATCACCGGCAGCCCCTGCCACGCCCCCGGCACTCCCTCCTCGCGAGGGGGTTCCGGGGGCGCGGTGCGTCAAGGACGGACTGTCACCGTGACCAGCAGGGCGGGTCCGGTGGGCCCGGCGACGGCCGCTCCCGCGCCCCGGTGACGTCACCCGAACGCGATCGGCCCGAGGCCGTAGACTCGCCGAATGGCCAAGTACTTCGACGTGCACCCCGAGAACCCGCAGCGCCGCACCATCACCAACGTGGCCGAGAGCATCCGGTCCGGCGCCCTCGTCGCGTATCCGACCGACTCCTGCTACGCCCTGGGCTGCCAGCTCGGCAGCCGCGACGGGATCGACCGCATCCGGTCGATCCGGAACCTCGACGACCGCCACCACTTCACCCTGGTGTGCCAGAACTTCTCGCAGCTCGGCCAGTTCGTCCAGATCGACAACGACGTCTTCCGTGCGATCAAGGCGGCGACACCGGGGAGTTACACCTTCATCCTCCCCGCCACCAAGGAGGTGCCGCGGCAGCTGCTGCACCCCAAGAAGAAGACCGTCGGCGTCCGGATCCCGGACCACACCGTCACCCAGGCGCTCCTGGCCGAGCTCGGCGAGCCGCTGCTGTCCAGCACGCTTCTCCTGCCGGACGAGGAGGAGCCGCTGACGCAGGGCTGGGAGATCAAGGAGCGCCTCGACCATGTCGTGGACGTCGTCCTCGACTCCGGCGACTGCGGCACCGAGCCGACCACCGTGATCGACTTCTCCGGCGGCGAGCTGGAGGTCGTACGGCGGGGAGCCGGCGACGTGTCCCGCTTCGAGTAACGGGCCCTCCGCACGGTCACTCCGCGCTTCCGGCGTCCTCGCTGAGATGCGCGCACCCCCGGGTGCCTGGTTCGGTGGAGGGGTCCGCTCCGCCGAGCCAGGGAGTGATCATGAGCGAGTCGGAAGACGTCCGGAGCCGCCTCCAGCAGATGCGCGGCCGGGCCGAAGATCTCGAGAAGGCCGCAGAACAGGCCACCGACCCCGAGGAGCGCCGGCGCCTCCAGGACGAGGCACACCAGCTCGAATCCCGGAGCGTGCAGGTCAGCGGCATGGCCAGCGGGGACATCTATCCCATGGAGTAGCCGGGGTCTCGTGGCTCCTCGGACAAGGGCCCGGCCTCCGTTTGCCGTCACCGGGGTGATGTGTTAGTACCGGAATTGAGGTGACATGCGGTGGATACGCGGAGGGCGGGGCACGGGCCTCCCCTCCCCCCGCCCCGCTCTCCGCCCCGGCCTCGTCCGCGCTCCGGGAAGGGGAACCCGTGACGTACATGCGATGGCAGCCGTTCCTGGAGGCCGTCCAGGAACGCGGCGAATATCCATCGAGCCTCGAGGCGGAACGGGCGTCCCGCGTGGTGCTGGCCCTGCTCGGGGCGCATCTGGTCGGTGAGGAGCGGAACGAGCTGGCCGCCCGGTTGCCGGAGACGTTCGCGTTGATCCTCCTGAACCCGTTGCAGGCCGCCGAACCGCTCAGCGCCGAGCGGTTCGTACGGGCGGTGTCCGCCTGGATCGAGGGCGCGAACGAGCAGACGGCCGCCTGGGACACGAGCGCCGTGCTCAGCGTGGTGGCCGACGCCGCGGGCGAGGAACTGCTCCAGCGCCTGCTCCTGCAACTGCCCCCGGGGTACGACCTCTTGTTCGGCCACCCCTCTCCGGCCTGACGGCCGGCATCCGGCTTTCGGCTTTCGGCTTTCGGCTTTCGGCTTTCGGCTTTCGGCTTCAGCCGAGGCCCGCGATCCTGGCGAGCCGCCTCATCGAGTCCACCAGCGCCTCACGGTCGTACGTGCTGGTGGTGACGAGGACCTCGTCGGCGCCCGTCTCCTCGATGACCCGCTCCAGCCCGGCCGCCACCATGTCCTCGGTGCCCGCCAGATGTCCGCGCAGCCCGCTCTCGAAGAGGCCCCGTTCCTTGTCCGTCATGGCCAGCGCCTCGATCCGCTCGGCCGGTGCCAGCGGCGGGAAGGAGCCGTGGGTCCGCGAGTACGCCATGGCCCAGGCCTCCGGCAGCAGCAGTCGGCGCGCCTCCTCCTCGGTCCCGGCGACGGCGACGGTGCCCGCCACGATCACATAGGGCTCCGGGCTCCACGCGGAGGGGCGGAAGCCGCCGCGATAGCGCTCGACTGCCCGTATCAGCTTGTCCCGCCCCCGGAGATCGCCGATCACGAGCGGCAGGCCCGCGGCGGCGGCGATGTCGGCGCCTTCGCCGGTCGCCAGGACGTACGGGGGGATGGGCAGCCCCTCGGCGGGGCGGGCGTGGACCTGGGGGTGGGCCTGCTGGGTGCCGTCCAGCCATCCGAGGAGTTCGGCGAGCTGCGCGGCGAAGGCGCCGGCGTCCTCCTTGTCCCGGCCGAGGGCCCGGCGGATCCCGTCGGTGAAGCCGACCGAGCGCCCGATCCCCATGTCGATCCGGCCGGGGAAGAGCGAGGCGAGCACCCCGAACTGTTCGGCCACGACGAAGGGCTGATGGTTCGGCAGCATCACGCCCCCGGTGCCCACCCTGATGGTGCTGGTCGCTGCGGCGACGGCGGCGGCGAGCACCGTGGGCGCCGATCCGGCCACCCCGGGCACGCTGTGGTGCTCGGACACCCAGAAGCGGTGGTAGCCGAGGGCCTCGGCCGTGCCCGCCAGAGCGACGGTGTCCCGCAGCGCCTGCGGGCCGTCATGGCCCTCCCGGGTGCGGGAGCGGTCGAGGAAGGAGAACCGGGTCGATGCGATGGAAGTGCTCACGCATGGTTCAACGCCTCCGGTGCACCGGGATTCCCGCCCCTGGTCACGCGCCGGCACTCAGCGCCCCTGCTCCCCGCCACTGGGGTTCACCTCGGCACCGGGCGCCGGCGTCGGGGCCACCGGTTCGCGGCCCGTTCCCCGGCGTGGCTCCTGTGCGACGCGCCGGCCCCGAGCCGCACGAGGGCTCCACCGTCCTCGTGGGCCTCAACGGTCTCCGGCTGCTGCGTGAATCGGCCTGGCGGCGCGCCGCCGGGCAGGGCGGCGCCGGGTCACCACGGGAGCCCCGGCCTGCCACCACCGCCGGAGGACGCCTCGTCAGGAGAGTGGCCCCCAGACCCTCGGCCGCTCCACGCGACCCGCCGCCGCGGCGGCACCCTTTCGCCCCTTACATCCTGTTTGACGTTAAAGTTCCCTCGTATCTGCATCCCATGAGGGGACAAGATGACCAGCTCCCGATCCGGCACCGACGTCCCTCAAGGCCCCACCACCGCGGTGAAGATGTCACTGCTCACGCTGACCACCATGGTGGTGGGCTCGATGGTGGGCGCCGGGGTGTTCTCCCTCCCGTCACGCTTCGCGCAGGAGACGGGTGTCGCGGGGGCGCTGATCGCCTGGGCGATCGCCGGTACGGGCATGCTGATGCTCGCGTTCGTGTTCCAGACCCTGGCCGTCCGCCGGCCCGATCTCGACGCGGGTGTCTACGCCTACGCCAAGGCCGGGTTCGGCGAGTACCTGGGGTTCTTCTCCGCCTTCGGGTACTGGGCCAGCGCCTGCGTCGGCAACGTGACGTACTGGGTGCTGATCACCTCGACGGTCGGAGCGGTCTGGCCCGCCCTGGGTGACGGCGACACCGTACTGGCCGTCATCGTGTCCACGGCCGGCCTGTGGGCCTTCTATCTCCTCATCCGGCGAGGGGTGAAGGAGGCGGCGGCCATCAACAGGGTGGTCACCGTCGCCAAGGTGGTCCCGATCATCGTCTTCGTCATCCTCGCCCTGTTCTTCTTCGACGCGAAGGTGTTCGCCGACAACTTCGGCGGCGCCGACTACGCGGGCTCCCTGTTCAACCAGGTACGGGGCACCATGCTAGCCACGGTCTTCGTCTTCCTCGGGGTGGAGGGCGCCAGCGTCTACTCGCGCCACGCGAAGCGCCGGGAGGACATCGGGAAGGCCACCGTCCTCGGGTTCCTCAGCGTCTTCGCCGTCTTCGCGTCGGTGACCATCGTGTCGTACGGCATCATGCCGATGGCCGAGATCGCAGACCTCCGGCAGCCCTCCATGGCGGCGGTGCTGGAGGAGGCGGTCGGGACGTGGGGGAAGGTCTTCGTGAGCGTGGGCCTGATCGTGTCCGTGCTCGGGGCCTATCTCGCGTGGACCCTGATGGCCGCGGAAGTGCTCTTCGTCGCCGCCAAGGACGACGACATGCCGCGCTTCCTGCGCCGCTCCAACTCGGCCGACGTGCCCGTACCTGCGCTGCTGATGACGACGCTGCTGTCACAGGTCGTCCTGGTCATCACCTTCTTCTCCGACGACGCGTTCAACTTCGCCCTCGATCTGACCAGCGCCCTGTCCCTGATCCCGTTCCTCCTCGCCGCGGCGTTCGCCGTGAAGATCATGGTGCGCCCCGATGAACTGACCCGGGGCCGGAGCCAGGGGGGCTATCTGGTCATCAGCGTCGTGGCGACGCTCTACACCGCCTTCCTGCTGTTCGCTGCCGGGCTGAAGTTCGTCCTGGTGTCGTTCATCGTCTACGCGCCCGCCACGATCCTGTTCGCCATGGCCCGCAGGGAGCAGGGACGCCGGGTCTTCTCCCCCGCCGAGCTCGTCATCTGCGCGCTCTCCGTCGCCGGTGCCGTGGTCGGCGTGATCGCCCTGGCCGCCGGCTGGATCAGCCTCTGAGCGGGCCCGGCCCCCTCCCCACCCCCGCACGGCCCTCCATGAACAGGCGCCGTGGCACCCGACCGAAAGGCAGCTTCATGACGAACGCATCCGCCGTGGACGCCGGCCCCGCGCTCGGCGTCCATTCCGAGGTCGGCCGGCTGCGCAAGGTGCTGGTCTGCGCGCCGGGCCTCGCGCACCGCCGGCTCACCCCGAGCAACGCCGATGACCTGCTCTTCGACGACGTGATGTGGGTGGACAACGCCCAGCGGGACCACGCCGACTTCGTCCGCAAGCTCCAGCAGGCCGGTGTCGAGGTGGTCGAACTGCACGACCTGCTGGCGGCGACCCTGACGGACCCCGCGGCCAAGGCGTGGCTGCTCGACCGCAAGATCACCGCCAACGAGGTCGGCCTGGGGCTCGTCGACCCGACCCGCGCCTTCCTGGAGTCACTGGACCCGCGCACTCTGGCGGAGTTCCTGATCGGCGGCATGGCGACCGCCGATCTGCCGGATGCCTACCGGTCCGGCTATCTCGCCCTGGCCCGCGAGTCGACGGGGGTGCGCGAATACCTGATGCCGCCGCTGCCGAACACGCTCTACACCCGCGACACCACCTGCTGGCTGTACGGAGGGGTGACGCTGAATCCCCTGTACTGGCCGGCGCGGCACGACGAGACCCTCCTGATGAAGGCGGTCTACCGCTTCCATCCGGACTTCTCCGGCGCCACGGTCTGGTGGGGCGATCCCGAGGTGGACTGGGGCCAGGCCACCTTCGAGGGGGGCGACATCATGCCGGTGGGCAACGGTGTCGTCCTGATGGGGATGAGCGAACGCACCTCACGGCAGGCCATCACCCAGGTCGCCGCCTCCCTGTTCAGGCAGGGGGCGGCCGAACACGTCGTGGTGGCCGCCATGCCGAAGCTGCGGGCGGCCATGCATCTGGACACCGTCTTCACCTTCGCCGACCGCGACATCGTCACCGTCTACCCGAAGATCATGGACGCGGTCCACACCTTCTCCTTGCGCCCGGGCGACGGTTCACCCGGGGTGGAGGTCGTCGACGAGGGGTCTCGCCCGTTCACCGAGGTCGTGGCCAGGAGCCTGGGCCTGCCGGCCCTGCGGGTGATCGAGACGGGCGGCGACGTGTACGCGTCGGAGCGTCAGCAGTGGGACAGCGGCAACAACGCCGTCGCCCTCGAACCGGGGGTCGTCTTCACCTACGACCGCAACACCCAGACCAACGACCTGCTGCGCGCGGCGGGCGTCGAGGTCATCACGATCGTGGGGGGCGAGCTGGGCCGTGGCCGAGGCGGCGGGCACTGCATGACGTGTCCGCTCGTCCGGGAGCCGGTGGACTTCTGAGCCCGGTCCGGCCGCGGCCGCCCGTGGGGCCCGCGGCCGCGGCTCAGCAGGTGCGGCGTACGTACCCGTCCTCGCCTGCGGGGAGCACGTCCAGGTCGCGCAGGACGAGGGAGATCCTGTCGCCCCAGGTGGAGCAGGCCTCGTCGAAGTCCACGTCGCCCTCTCCCTCGTACTCGATCGCGAAGACCCGGTCGTCGTACGCGTCGGCGTAGGCTCCGCACTCGTCGAACTGGGCGCACTCCTCGGTCACCGCGAAGTCGAAGCCGATCGTGGCGTGCCGGTCGAGCAGGTCGGTGGTGTTCTTCTGCCCGATCGCGAGCCCGTCGTCGTGGGCCCGCGCGGCCAGTGTCTTGGCGAAGGCGGCGTTGTGCTCCTGCGTCAGCTTGCCCTGGGAGCGTTCGAAGGAGTCGAGGTTGTCGGGCTCCACCGCCTGGAATCCTCTCTCCGCACACCCGTCGATCCAGTCGCCGACGATCTCGGCGAGCTCGGTGCGCCTGGCGGCCGTCGAGGTGTCCAGGAGTACCTCGTCCCAGCCCTCGTCGATGATCAGCTCGCCGTCGTCGTCGCGCAGCAGGAGGCCGGGGTGGGTGTCCTTCCACCAGCTCAGCGCGCCGGGCTGCGTCTGGAACGCGTTGACGTAGCAGACGTTGTAGAGGCCGGAGGCGGGTTCGTCCTCACGGTCGCGGGAGACCGCCCGTACCCCTTCGGGCGGCGTGTAGCCCTCGCCGATCTGGTAGTCGAACTCCATTCCGGCGTCCGGCAGGAGCACGTCGGCCGCCCGGGCCGACCGCCCGGATGCGGAGTCTCCTGGCGCCCCCTCAGCGACGGAGCAGCCCATCAGCATGCCCGCCCCCACGACGGCGGCAAGGGCCGCCGCGCGTCCGCGGCGGAAGGACAGGGAAAGGGGGCGGGTGTTCACAGGTGCTCCAGGTGTCGGCATCCGGAAGAGTATCTACGAATCCTCCGTCACCGCGTCGGCGAGCTGCTGCGCCCGGTCGATCTCGGCCATGTGCTCCTCGGCCCACCGGCGTACGGCCGCCAGCGGGACCTCCAGGGACAGTCCGAGGTCGGTGAGGCCGTAGTACACGCGGGGCGGGACGCTGGCCTCCACGCGCCGGCTGACGAGCCCGTCGCGGCACAGGGCCTGCAGCGTGACCGACAGCATCTTCTGCGAGACGCCCGCCATGCGCCGCTGGAGTTCGGCGAACCGCACCTCGTCCGGTGAGGCTTCCGCCAGCACCTTGACGGCCATCGAGGTCCACTTGCCGCCGATCCGGTCGAGGAGCCGCCTGGTCGGGCAGAGAGGGTCGAACAGATCGCCGCGGGCGCCTTCTTCGGGCGTCCGTCCGGCCCGAGGGGGCCGCGTGGTCCGGGGGGTCCGAGGGGTCCGAGGGGTCACCTGGAGCTCACCACCTGGGGTGAAAGTACGGTCTTGGCCGGTCCAGGTTAGTTACCTATCGTTGTGTTGTCACCATTGGTAACCGCCGGGAGGCCGTCATGTCCGTAACTCCGATCCCCTCCTCGGCGGGCCCGGCGCCGGAGCACCGGCTGCACCGGGTCGGTGTCAACGGCGTCGAGCTGAACGTGGCGACCGCCGGGGCGGGTCCTGCCGTGCTGCTGCTCCACGGATTCCCGCACACCTGGCGGCTGTGGACCCACGTCATGGAGGGCCTGGCCGGACGGCACCGGGTGATCGCGCCGGATCTCCGGGGCCTCGGCGCGAGCACGCGTGCCACGGACGGTTACGACCCGGAGAACCTCGCCGAGGACTGCCTCGGCCTGCTGGACGCGCTCGGCGAGCGGTCGGCGTCCGTGATGGCCATCGACGCCGGTGTCCCGCCCGCCTTCCTGCTGGCCATGCGCAGCCCCGGGCGCGTCCGCCGCCTGGTGCTCATGGAGTCGCTGCTGGGCACCCTGCCCGGCGCGGAAGGGTTCCTGGCCCAAGGGCCGCCCTGGTGGTTCGGCTTCCACTCGGTGCCCGGTCTGGCGGAGACCGTGCTGCCGGGCAACGAGGCTGCCTACATCGACTGGTTCCTCGACGCGGGCACCCTGGGGCAGGGTGTCGGGCGCGCGTTCCGGGACGACTTCGTCGATGCGTATGCGGGCTCCGAGGCCTTGCGCTGCGCCTTCTCCTACTACCGCGCCATGCCCACGGGTGCACGGCAGATCCGGGAGGCCGTGGAGGCGGCCGGCTGTCGGTGCCCACGATGGCCGTCGGCGCCCAGCCGGTGGGGAACGCGCTCGAACAGCAACTGCGGCCCGTCGCCGACGACCTCACCGGCCACCTCGTCGAGGACTGCGGCCACATCATTCCGCTGCACCGCCCGGAGGCACTCCTGCGCCTGGTGCGCCCGTTCCTCGCCTGAGACGGCGCCGGGACGGCGCGGAAGCCGGCCGGGGTACGGCGGCCGCGAGGCCTCGCACCCCGGCCGGGACGGTTCATGAGGACGTCAGCTCACCGTGATGTTGGAGCTCCCGCTGCTCTGGTAGCCCTCCGTCGCCATGATCATGTAGTAGTTGAAGCTGCCCAGCGGCATCCCGTAACGGGCCCAGGCGTCGAAGTGGTTGCCGGCGGTGATGCTCCCGCCCGTCCGCTTCGACTGACGGACGCTCCAGTACTGGTTGAAGGTCTTCGTGCCTTCGACGGACGGGGCGTTGACCCGCGTCGTCTGGTAGACGTCGTACGTACCGCCGTCGCTGGTGACGGTGCCCTTGTACGTTCCGGTGGGCCGGTAGGTGCCCCAGTTGTCGACGATGTAGTACTCCACGAGCGGGTTGGCGGTCCACCCGTAGAGAGTCAGGTAGGCGTTGCCGGACGGGTTGAAGCTGCCGGAGTAGTTCACCGTCCGGCGTGCGCCGTTGGCCCAGCCCTTGCCCGCGACGAAGTTGCCGCAGTTGGTCCACGAGGTGCCGTACCTGCCGCCGGACGCCAGGTTCATGGAGACCGAGCCGCCGCCGTCGGTCCAGAACGAGTAGTAGTAGCCGTTGTTGGTGCCCGTCTGGTTCGTGGTGATGACCGTGTCGGCGCGGGCGGTGCCAGGCAGCATCAGTCCGGACGTCGCCAGCGCCAGGGCGCCGGCCCGGCCGATGAAGCCTCTGCGGCTCACCGGCCGGATGGGGGTGTTGTCCTTGGTCACGCTTCCTCCTTGTGACGGCGTGCGGGCAGCCAGGGAGCACGTGGGCCCTACGGCCCTGGCGATGCCGACAGTGTTGAGCTGCACCCGTCAACAGTCAACAGTTTCCGCACGGATTGCGAAACTCTCGATCCCATCGAAGGCGCATCGCTCGCCAATAGCCGCAGGTAGAAGGCAACTTCCGTCACACATAACCGAGTTGACCGGATGGAGGCCCGATCCCACGGAGTGGATTCGGACCTTGAATTCTCGAAAGTTTCGATCCCCTTTCGGATCCCGGGGCGTCCAGCGCTTACGGCGTGCGGCCGTTCTCCGTCCCGGCGACCCGGCGGAGAAGTTCCTCCAGACCGAGGGCGTCGGTGCGCGTCGACGGCACGGTGCACGCGTGGGCGCCGGCCACGGTGCCGTACAGGGCGCAGCGCCGGGGGTGTTCGCCGTTCAGCGTGCCGAGCAGGAAGGCGGCGGCGAAGGCGTCGCCCGCCCCGTTGGAGTCCACCACCGGGGCGGGCGGGGTGACGGCGGGCGTGTGCGTCAGTTCGCCGTCGTACAGCAGGTACGAGCCTTCGGCGCCCGCGGTGGCGACGACGGTCCGGGCCCTCCCCCGGGCGGCGATGTCACGCATGGTGCGCTCGGGGTCGTCGAGGGCCGTGGTGGACAGGAAGACCATGTCTGCCTGGAGGGCGAACGCTTCGTGGTAAGCATCTACGCCGTCCCAGTTGTGCAGATCGGTGGAGATGGTGACACCGGCTTCGCGGAGCACCGGCAGCACGAGGGCGCACGGCTGTGTGATGACGACGTGGGCGTGGCGGGCGGCGGCGGCGAGCGCACGGACGGCCGACTCGTCGAACCGGTCCGATTCCCGTGAGCGGGTGGCGTCGTACAGGGAGAGCCTGCGTCCGTCCGGGCCGACGAGGTTGACCGCGCGCTTGGTTCCGCCCGGCGCGGGGACCGCGGTGAGCGGGATGCCCCGGTCGCGGTGGAGGGCGCGGACCAGGTCCCCCTCGTGGTCGTCGCCGATCATGTCGAGGTGGTGCGTCCGCAGGCCGAGGGCGTGGAGCCCGAGCGAGACGAAGTCCCCGCTCTGTCCGGCGCGGGTCTCGATGCCTGGCCGGATCATGTGGCTGTCGGCGAAGGGGAGCGGGAGTTCGGGGACATGGACGATGGTGTCCACACCCGCACCGCCCAGCACGAGGACGTCGGTCTGCTCGGTCATGAAGGTGGTCGTGCCTCTCTGTTCGGGGTGCCGGGGGCCGGCGCCCGCTCCACGCAGGACGCGCAGGACGGGAGGGTCCGTCCTGCGCGTCGTACGTCCGTGCCGCTGCCCGGGGTGTCGGTCAGCCGGCCTGGGCAGCGGTGTGCAGTGCCAGTGCGCCGCGGGCCGGCACCGTGGCCTGGACGCTGCCGTCGTCGCCGACCGTGACGGTGTTGCCGTCGCAGTCGTCCGGCGAGGCCGCGGCGACGTTGCAGTAGGTGCCTGCGGGCAGGGAGGTCGTGAAGGTCTCCGTCAGGGCGTCGTCCGCGTTGTTGAGGGCGACGAATCCCTTGTCGCCCCGGCCGAAGGCGATCGCGCTGCCGCCGTTGTCCCACCAGTCGGTCAGCTCGGCCGAGCCCACGGCGTTGCGGAAGCCGACCAGGCCCGTGATCGTCTGCTGGGCGTGTGTGTCCGTCCAGCCGTCGGCGCCGCTCGGCGGGCCCGCGTCGGCGTCGGACCACTCGTAGCCGGAGTAGACGTTGGGCGAACCGTACGGCGAGGCGAGCATGAACACGTTGGCGAGGGTGTAGGCGGCGCCGTCCTTGTAGGTCAGCGTCGAACCGTTGCGCTCCGTGTCCCAGTTGTCGACGAACGTACGGGCCGAGGCGCTGCCCAGCTTGCCGTCGGCGACGGACTTGAGCTGGGCGATGCCACCGCTCTGGAAGGCGCTCTTGAGGTGCCCTCCGTATCGGAATTCGTCCACGTCACCGATCTCGGTGTACTCCTCGGGCTGCACGGCTTCGCCGCCGCCCTGGATGACCTCCGAGACCCAGAACCCGGGGTCGCTCATCTTGCCCTTGATGGCGGCGACGTCGTCGGCCGCCATGTGCTTGGCGGCGTCGATGCGGAAGCCGTCGACGCCCATCGACCGCAGGTCGTCGAGGTACGCGGCGATGGTGGAGCGGACCTCTTCCTTCCCGGTGTCGAGATCGGAGAGCCCCACCAGTTCGCAGTTCTGGACGTCGCCGCGGTCGGTGTAGTCCTTGATGTCGGTGCGGCAGGTGTGGAAGTCGGCGTCCCCGAAGTACCCGGGGTAGTCGTACTTCGTGTAGGCGGTTCCGCCGGTGCCCGTCCCGGATCCGGCGGCCATGTGGTTGATCACGGCGTCGGCGACGACCTTGACCCCTGCGGTGTGACAGGCGTCCACCATGGCGGCGAACGCGTCACGGTCCCCCAGCCGGCCCGCGATCCTGTAACTGACCGGCTGGTAGGAGGTCCACCACTGGTCGCCCTGGATGTGCTCGCTGGCGGGGGACACCTGCACATAGCCGTAACCGGCGGGGCCGAGCTGGTCGGTGCAGGCGGACGCCACGTCAGCGTACGGGCGCTCGAACATGGTGACGGTGACGGTCTTCTCGCCGGGCGGCGTCGCCTGCGACTGCCAAGGGGCGAGCGTGGTGAGGCCGGCGACGGTCAGGGCTCCGGCCAGTGTTCCGCCTATGAGGCGGAATCGGTGCTGCATGTGCGGCTCCTTCGACGACAGGGCACAGCTGTGCCCTCGAAGACAGCCACGCGCCAGGCTGCCGTGGGGGGAACGTGTGGAGCCTGCCGCTCCGCCTGTCCGCCGTCAAGGATTTCTGCAAGCTCTTTCAGATTCTTGCGCAACCTCTGCCCACCGCCCCTCACCGCACGTTGGCTTCCACGGTGCGGGGCGAGAAGGACGCGGGCGGCAGGAGTCCGGCGGCCCGCCGCAGCGCCACGGCGTGCCGGGCCAGCTCGGACTCATCACCTCGGTCCGCCGGCATGGACGCCATCAGGGCGAGCCGGTCACGCCAGCTGTTTCCGGCCAGCGGCACGGCGACGGTGTTCATCCCCTCCACCGCCTCGCCGACGCTGTCGGCGCGGCCGAGGGTGCGGATTCCGGCCAGCTCGGCGAGCAGGGCGGCACGGGAGACCAGGGTGCGGCCGGTGAGGCCGGGCAGCCGCTCCTCCGGGTAGAGCGCGCAGACCTGTTCGGTGGTCAGCTGGGCGAGCAGCACTTTTCCCGCCGAGGTGGCGTGGGCGGGGTGGACCCGGCCGGTGTCCAGTACGGCGCGCACCGGGTGGGGCGATTCCCGGCCATCCGTGATGATCACCTGGTCGCCGAGCAGGGCGGCGGTGCCCACCGTCTCCCCCGTGGCGTCGGCCGCCTCGTCCAGCACCTTCCGGACGCGGGCCCGGATCCCGGGGCCGTAGCCGGCCGGGCGGCCCAGCGTGACCAGTTCGGGGCCCGCGGAGTAGCCCCGGCCGGAGGTGTCACGGGTGGCGAATCCGCGCGACTCGAGGGTGCTGAGGACGCGGTGCGCGGTGGAGCGGGCCACCTCCAGCTCCCTGGCGGCGTCGGTGACGGAGAGGGTGTCGTGCGTGAGGAAGAGGCGCATCAGACGCAGCCCGGTGTCCAACGACTCGATGATGTAGCTCTTGGGGTCGGCCACGGGAGGGGTCCTCTCGGTCGTGTCACGGAGGGCGTGTTCCTGGTGCGGCGCCCGTCACCCATGATTCCGTCCCGGCCGGGTTCCGAGAGCCGTTCCGGCAAGCCGCTTCGCGCCGTTCCGGCCTGTGGGACCGCCCTTGACCGGGTGTCAGCCGTACTGCTTGGATCACCCGCATGAAGCGCTGCCAGGAGTTCACGCGACGACGCCATGTCGATCTCGTGCGAACCGCCGGCGCGCTCTGTCCCCGCAGGGGCTGACACCCCCGGGCGGTCCGCTCGCCTCCGCAGGGGCGAGGACGCCTCCACGCCCCGATGCCCGTCTCCGCCGGCCGTGCGGTTCTCCCTGCCCTTCGCGCCGTCGTACACCTCGCTCCCGCCCCTGCCCGTGGGGCCGTCGGCGTGCCCCGGAAGCAGGGCGGCCGGCGACCACGCGCGCATGCCCCTGCCCTCCCGGTGCGTCCGTACCGAAAGGACCTTTCCGCCGTGTCCCTCTCCTCCGCTCCACGCCGGTCCGCTCGCTGGAGGGCCGTCGGCGCCGTGCTCGCGGCGCTCGCCCTCGGCTGCGCCGGGCCCGCCTCGGCCGTCTCCCCCGCGTCGTTCGGCCCGACGCCCCCTCACAACCCGTACGCGGGACCTGACGGCACCGCCACCATGCACGGGGACACGGGTTCCTCCGACACCACACCGCTGGCCGGGCCCGGGGCGGGCGCGCTCTCCTCCGCACGCACCGCTCTGGCCTCGGCCTGCCCGACCGTCCTGGTGGGGGCCGACGGATACCCGGTGGCCCTGTGCACCCCGATCTTCGGCCAGGTGCCCACGGTCCATCTCCTCGATCCCGCCGACGGGTCCTCGCTGACCACGCTGAAACTGACCAAGGGGTCGCTGCTGGGCGGTGTCTACGCCTATATCGACGACCAGGACCGGCTGGTCGTCGCCGACGGCAGCCGCAGCCTGCTCCGCGTCGGGCACCACCGGGACGGCGACGGGGACTGGACCCTGAGGGTCGACCGGAGCCTGTCGCTGGCCTCCGTCGTACCGGAAGGCGACGCGGTAACCGGGCTGGCCCCCGACTGGGACGGCCGCGTCTGGTTCGCCACCGGCGGGGGCGTGGTGGGCACCGCCGACGATTCCACCGGCACGGTGAAGGCGCTCGATCTGCCCGAGGGCGAGCGCGTCGCCAACAGCATCTCCACCGCCCCCGAGGGCACCGCGGTGACCACCACCCACGCCACCTATCTGCTCGCCTCCCAGGGCGGTGCGCCGAAGATCCTCTGGCGCAAGGCGTACGACCGCGGGTCGGCCCGCAAGCCCGGTCTGCTGAGCTGGGGCAGCGGATCGACTCCCACGTTCTTCGGCCCGTCCAAGGGCACCGAGTACGTCGCCATCGTCGACAACTCCGACAGCGCGGCCAATCTCAAGGTGTACCGCACGGCCGACGGTTCGGACGTCTGCTCGGTCCCGGTCCTGAAGGCGGCGAACGGCCCCGGCAGCGAGAACTCCCCGGTGGGCGTCGGCCGCAGTGTCTTCGTCGCGGGGACCTACGGCTATCCGTACCCCGCAGTCCCCGAGGGCGCGGGCACCAGCGTGCCCGCCTCCGCCGACTTCGCGGGCGGTCTGTCCCGGGTGGACGTACGGGCCGACGGGACGGGTTGCTCGCTCGTGTGGGACAACGCCCTGCGGTCGGCTGCCGTGCCCAAGCTGTCGACGGCGGACGGCCGGCTGCACACGGTGGTGCGCGACCCGCTGATCCCCGGCACCAAGGGGACCAGCCTGCTGGACCCGTACCGCTATGTGCAGATCGACCCCGACAGCGGGCGGATCACCCGCTCCGCGAAGGTAGGGGTGGGATCGCTGTACGACACCCTGCAGATGGCGGGCACGGTCGCACCGGACGGCTCCTACCTCCAGGGCACCGTGACGGGAGTGCTGCGTATCACCGCGCGGTGACCGTCCGCGGCGGGCGGGCGAGCTCCCTGCCCGCCGCGGAAGCCGCACGGGAATCCGCGGAGGTCTCGTTCCCTCCGGGCGACTCGGCGTCGTACTGCCCCCGGGCGTTCTCGATGTCCTGGCCGTGCGCCACTCCCCACTCGGCCAGGGCGGAGATCGGGATCAGCAGGGACGCGCCCAGGGAGCTCAGCGCGTACTCGACCGTGGCCGGCACCGTGGGGTGGACGGTGCGGGTCACGAGGCCGTCCCTCTCCAGGTTGCGCAGGGTGCGGGTGAGTATCCGCCGGCTGATGCCCTCGACCGAGCGGTGCAACTCGTTGTAGTGCCGGGGCTCCTGGCCCAGGAGTACGACGATCAGCACACTCCATTTGTCGCCCACCCGACGCAGCACGTCCGTGACGGGGCAGTGCCCGTGCTCCTCGGAGGTGACGGGTGACCCCAGATCGACATCCAGTGCGACGGGAACATTCATGTGCCTTCTCCCCTTCGTTCTCGGCCTCGTCCAAGGTGGACGCAAGCGTCGCACACCAGTGGGGAGCACCGAATGATCGTCGTCACCGGAGTGGCCGGCCGGCTCGCGCAGCTGACCGTCGACCACCTCGTCCAGCGCGTACCGGCCGCCGAGGTCGTGGGGACGTCCCGCACGCCGGAGAAGGCCGCGGGTCTGCCGGTCGAGGTGCGCGCGGCGGACTTCGGCGACCCCCATTCGCTCGTGACGGCGTTCGACGGTGCCGACGCCCTGCTGATCGTCAGCCTCCACCCGCTCCCCGAGCGGTCACAGCTCCAGGCGAACGCCATCGACGCGGCCGTCGAGGCCGGTGTGGGCCATGTCGTCTACACCTCGTTCACCCGGGCCGGCGAGCCGGGCAACCCGGTCGGCGTCTCGCACGACCACCGCCTCGCCGAACAGGCACTCTCCCGGTCGGGGCTGACGTTCACCGCGCTCCGCTTCAACATGTGGCCGGAGATGCTGCTCATGCTGGACACCGCGCGCCGCGCCGTGGCATCGGGAACGCTTCTCAGCAACTCGGGCAGTGGGGGTGTCGGTTACGTGACCAAGGACGATTCAGCCGCGGTCGCGGCAGCCGTGCTCGCCGAAGGCGGCGAGAAGGGCCTGCTGGAGGTCTCCGGCCCCTCGGCCGTCACCGACGCCGAACTCGCCGGGATCCTCACCGAGGTCACCGGCCGCCCGGTCGGCCACCGGGCCGTCTCCGACGAGGCGCTCGCCGCCGGGCTGCTCGCCGACGGCCTGCCCGGGCCGTTGGCGGACGCGCTGGTCGCCAACGGTGCCGCACGCCGTGACGGTTGGTACGGGACGACGACGCACGCCGTCGAGCGGCTGACCGGCCGGCGGCCGGCCTCGCTCGCCGAGTTCCTCACCTCGCACCGCGCGGCCCTGTTGGCCGGCTGAGCACCGGGCCGACCCAACTCCGTTCCTCAAAAGCCTCATTGGCATGCCATACCGATGAGACGCACATCGGGCGATAGATATTAGGTTAGGCTAAGCTTCCTAAACCTGGGGCGGCCCGGGGTGCGCCGTGTCATCAGTGAAGTCAGTGGAGGTATTCGATCCGTGGACGTGCCCGCCGTCAGCCCCTTCCCGGTGCCGGAGCGCACCGTACTCCCCTCACCGCACCCCCCGACGCGGGTATCCCGCGACGTGGTCGTCGTGAAGTTCGGCGGGCACGCCATGGTGGACGAGGCGCTGCAACGGTCCTTCGCGCACGACGTGGTGGAGCTGTGGCGCGCCGGTCTGCGTCCCGTCGTCGTGCACGGGGGCGGGCCGCAGATCAACGCGATGCTCGGCCGCCTCGACCTGGAGTCCCGCTTCGAGGCGGGTCTGCGGGTGACCACCCCGGAGACCATGGAGGTGGTGCGCATGGTGCTCACCGGAAGGGTCCAGCGGGATCTGGTGGGCCACATCAACGCCCATGGGCCCTTCGCCGTGGGCATGACCGGTGAGGACGCGCACACCATGACCGCCGTCCGGCGGCCGGCCTGGGTGGACGGCCGGCCCGTCGACATCGGCCTCGTCGGGGACGTCGTGGACGTGAACCCCGGCATGCTGCGCCTGCTGCTGGAGCAGGGGCACATCCCGGTCGTCTCCCCCGTGGCGCGCGGCGAGGACGGGCAGGTCTACAACGTCAACGCCGATCTCGCGGCGTCGGCCCTGGCCGTGGCGCTCGGCGCCGACCGGCTGCTGATGCTCACCGACGTGGAGGGCCTCTACGCCAACTGGCCGGAGAGCACCGAGGTGATCGGGCGGCTGACCGCCGAGGCCCTGGACGAGCTGCTGCCGGGGCTGGCCAGCGGGATGCTGCCCAAGATGGAGGGCTGCCTGCGGGCCGTGCGGGGCGGTGTGCGCAGAGCGCACGTGCTCGACGGCCGTACGCCGCACGCGGTGCTGCGCGGCACCCTCGACGGGGCCGCCCCCGGGACCACCGTGGTGCCGGACGGCGACCAGGGCGACGGGGCCGCCGCGCGACCGCCCCGGAGCACGCGGCCCTCGCGTACCGCCTGCCGGCCCTGACGGCCGGCGCTCACCAAGTGAGCGCGAGTACGCGGGCGTTACGCCGGGGGTCCAGGGACTGCACCCACTGACGCGGGGCGGGGCGCGAGGCCGCCGCCGTGAACCCGTACCGCAGGAACAGTCCGCCGTCACCGGTGGTCGCCGTGAACAGCGCCCCGAGCGACCGGGCGCGCGCCCGGGCCAGCGTGGCCCGCAGGAGCCCGGCTCCCACGCCGTGCCCCTGCCGGTGGCCCGCCACGCAGAAGTTGTACAGGACGCCCGCGGGTCCGCCGTCCCCCTCCGCCTCGGCCGGGTACTCCCGCAGCCCCACACATCCGTCGAGGGAGCCGCCGGGGCCCTCGGCCACCAGGAAGTCGGCGGCGCGGGCGGCGTACAGCGGGAGGGGGCGCTCACGCAGCGCCCCCGAGCGGACGAACGGCCGTGCCAGGGCGGCGAGTGCGGCGGCGTCCTCCTCGCGGGCGGGTCGCAGCCGGAGCGCGGTCGCGCGCGTCTCCTGCGGCAGCTGGGCGGATCGCGGCGTGACCGTGATCAAGGCTGGTCCTTCCTCGGTTCCGGTCGGCCGCGACTCCACGCCGCGTCGCTCCACCCATGACGGATCAGGATGGAACAGAAGACCATGATTAGGTTAGGCTCACCTAATCATCACGATCTCGTTCTTTCAACTTCTCCCTCATCAGGAGGCGTTCGTGCCCTCAGGGACCCTCAACAGCTGCCCGGAGAGCGTCTTCGCCGCGTTCGGACTGTCCGGCGTACCGGGCACCGACGCGTTCTGGGCCGCGAAACGGGCGCCGTCCTCGGTGCCCGCCGACGACGGCGGCTGGGTGACGCTGTTCCTGTGGCGCGGGTCGCCCGCGACCCTCGACTTCGAGAGCTGGTCACAGCCCGTGCCCCTGCGGCGGTGGGGCGACACCGACTGCTGGTACGCCGAGGTGCGCATGCCCCCGCGGCTGCGGGTGACCTACCGGTTCCTCGTGGACGACGTGCCGTACGCCGACCCGTCGAACCCCGTCGGGGCGGGCGGTGACCGGTCCATCGTCGCGACCCCCGACGCCCCGCACCACCCGCACTGGCCGGCCGTCGGCGCCGACGACGTCCTGCCCGTCCCGAGCACCCGGCTCCGCTGGGCCGGCGGCCGGCTCGGCGGGCGGCGCACCGTGCGGGTCCATCCGGTGGGCGGTGGCGGGCCGGTGGTCCTGCTGCTCGACGGCGACGACTGGCTGTACCTCCACCCGGCCATGACCGCCTTCGACGCGGCCTTCGCCGCCGGCGAGATGCCCGCGGTCACCCTCGTCTTCCTTCCCGCCAAGGACCGCCCGGCCGAGTTCGCGTGCCGGCCGGAGCTCTGGGAGGCCGTACGGGACGAACTGCCGCCGCTGGTGGCCGGATCCGGCGTACCGGCCGACTGGGACCGGCTGGTGGTGGCGGGGCAGAGTCTCGGCGGGCTGAGCGCGATGTACGCGGCGCTGGAGTTCCCCGGGCTGGTGTCCCGTGTCGCCTGTCAGTCGCCGTCGTTCTGGTGGGCCCCCGGGGCCATGGACCGCGCGGACCTCGTGGACGGGCCGGTCGGCGGGGCCGTCGCCGAGCGGCTGCGGGAGCGCCCCGACCTGTCCGGGCTGCGGATCGCGTTCGACGTGGGGGAACACGAGGCCCGGATGCTCCCCCACTGCGAGCTCGCCGAGGAGCTGACCGAGCGGGCCGGGGCCACCGTGCGCGTCTCGCGGTCGGCGTCGGGCCATGACCGGGCGGGCTGGCGGCACGCGCTGCTCAGGGACGTCGCCTGGGCGCTCGCCCGGTAGCGGTCAGCGCGCCACCGCCCTGCAGTAGTCCTCGTCGGAGGCGAGGAGATGACGGTGCGTGTCGTCGGCCGTGACGGCCCCGTCGTCCACGACGAGGACACGGTCGGCGGCGTCCAGCAGGGCGGGGCTGCTGGTGATCACGACGGTGGTGCGGCCCTTGCGGAGCTTCGCGATGTTACGCGCTATCAGCTGTTCGGTGACCGCGTCGACCGCCGTCGTCGGGTCGTGCAGCACCAGGACGTCGGAGTCGGCGGCGAGGGCGCGGGCCAGCGACAGCCTCTGGCGCTGTCCGCCGGAGAGGTTCGCCCCGCGGTCGCGCACCCCGTGGTCGAGGCCCTCGCGGTGCAGGGCGACGACGTCGGTCAGGAGCGACGCCTCCACGGCCTCGGGGACCGTGCGGCTGGTACCCGACGGGTCGATGTTCGTACGGAGGCTGCCGGCGAAGATCTCACCGTCGTACGGGTTGACCAGCATGTGCTCGCGCAGCGCCTCCACCGCCAGCTCCGCGATCTCCCGCCCGCCGACCCGTACGACTCCTCCGTAGGCCCCGGGCGGGACGTTCGCCGCCAGGACCGAGGCGAGATCGGCCGCCGCGCGCGGCTGGTAGGGGGCGATCGCCACGAACTCGCCCGCGCGCACCCGGAAGGTGAGCTCGCGGAGAGAGCCGTACGAGACACCGTCGACCTCCAGGTCTCCGCCGGGGGCCGGGCTGTCCTTCCCCGGGGCCGTCACCGGCGGAGCGGCGAGCACCAGGGCCATCCGCTCGGCCGAGGCGCGCGCCATCATGACGTACTTCGGCATCTCGGAGAACATCTTCAGCGGTTCCATGATGAACTGCGCCAGCCCCACGGCCATGACGAGCTCCCCGACGGTGATGCGGCCCCCGTAGGCGAGCCAGCCCGCCGTCAGGGTCACGGCCGCGGCGAGGACCGCGTTGAGGGCCAGCGCGGTGCCCGCGTACACGCCGTTCACCTTGGCGACGGTGATGGCCTGGCGCCTGGCGTCCGTGCTGACCCTGCGGTACGAGAGGAACGCCGCGTGGTTGCCGCCGAAGCCGTGCAGCGGGCGCAGGCCGGTGATCAGGTCGGCGACCTTGGCTCCCGCCCGGGCCACCCGGGCCTGCTGTTCACGTGTGCTGGAGCCGATCCGCCGGGACATCACGCTCAGCACGGTCAGGATCGCGACGGTCCCCACGACGACGAGCAGGCCGAGCCGGATGTCGGCCAGACCCAGCGCGACCGACGCGACCACGACCGCGACCAGCGAACTGACCAGCAGCGGCACCACCTCGACGATGTCGGCGGTCTGGTCGGCGTCCTCGGTGGCGATGGTCAGCACCTCGCCGGACTTCAGGCCGACGTCCCGGGGCACCGGCTGGAGCCCGCAGGCCGCCACCCGTACCCGCCAGTGGTGTGCCTCGGTGGTGTTGGCCTTCTGCAGGACGCGCATCCCGAACCGCCACGACAGCGAGACGGTCGTGATGATCACGGCCAGGGCGGCGACGGACAGGCCGAGCGAGCCGAGGCTCCGGTCCCGCATCGTGTGCTCGACGATCAGGCCGAGCGCGATGGGGAACGCGGTCTCGCCCGCCTGGTACAGGCCCATGAGGACGGTGCCCCGGACCACCGCGCCGGCGTTGCGGCGCAGTGCGGTCCGGAGGATGTCGGCGCCCGGGCGGGGCCGTCGCACGTCAGGAGTTGTCATCAAGGTGGCGCGCAATCGCTTCAGGGGTTCGGAGGGTGAGCAGATCACGGATCGTGACCACAGGACCGTACTCCCGGCGGAGCAGCCCGATGAGACGCACCGCCAGCATGGAATGGCCGCCGAGGGAGACGAAGTCGCTGACCGCGCTCACCTCGTCGTCGTCGAGGTCCAGTGCCTCGGCGAAGAACTCGCAGACCGTCGTCTCGGTCTCCGTCTCCGGGGCGCGCTCGGCCCCCGTGGTCAGCACTCCGAGCGGCCTGGCCTCCGGGAGCGCCTTGGTGTCGGCCTTCCCGTTGACGGTCAGCGGGATGCCGTCGACCTGGGCGTAGTGGGTGGGGCGCAGGAAGTCCGGCAGTCCGGCGCCCACCTCGGCGGCGACCTCCGCCAGGCCGGAGCCGCTCAGCACCAGATAGGCGGCCAGCCGGTGGGCGCCGTCGACCTGCGGGTCGGGCTGGGCGACCGCGGCGGCGAACCGCACCGCCGGGTGCGCGGTGAACGCGGCCTCCACCTCGCCGAGTTCGACCCGGTGGCCCCGGATCTTCACCTGCTGGTCGGTGCGGCCGAGGTACATCAGGTTGCCGTCCGGCCGGCGGGCCACCAGGTCCCCGGTGCGGTACATGCGCTCGCCGGGCCCGGCGAAGGGGCAGGCGACGAACCGGTCGGCGGTCTGGGCGCCCTGCCCGAGATAGCCGCGCGCGATGCCGATGCCCGAGACGTACAGCTCACCGGGCACCCCGTCCGGCAGCGGCCGCAGCCAGGGGTCCAGTACGTACACCTCGGTGTTGTCGATCGCCACGCCCACCACCGGGTCCTGGCACTCGAAGGTGCCGACGCCGAGGGTGTTGATGGTGTACTCCGTGGGCCCGTACAGGTTGTAGCCGGCCGTCCCCTCGGTCTCCGCCAGCCGCTGCCACAGCGTCGGGGTGACGGCCTCCCCGCCCAGCAGCACCAGTGCGGGGCGCCGTGCGGGGTCGTCGAGCAGTCCTTCGGCGACCAGTTGCTGGGCGTAGGTCGGGGTCACGTTGATGACGTCGATGCGGTGCTCCGCGCAGTACTCGACCAGCCGGGGCGCGTCGCGGCGCAGTTCCTCGTCGCAGATGTGCACCTCATGGCCGTCGGCGAGCCAGAGCAGCTCTTCCCAGGACATGTCGAACGCGAACGACACGGTGTGCGCGATCCGGAAGGTCCGGTGGCCGTGTTCCGCGAGGACCGGTTCGAAGATGCGGCGCTGATGGTTGATCAGCATGTTGGTGAGCCCGGCGTACTCGGTCACCACGCCCTTGGGCTTCCCGGTGGATCCGGAGGTGTAGATCGTGTAGGCGGGATGGCGCAGCCGGTTCGGGTCGTCCGGCGCGTACGTCGTGAACGGTTCGGCGTCGGGCAGGGGGCGGTCCAGTTCGATCAGCTCGCCGGTGAGCCTCGGTGACACGGCGCTCACGGTGAGGATCACGTCGGGACGTGCGGCGTCCACGATCGTCGCGATGCGCTCGTCGGGGTGGTCCAGCTCCAGCGGTACGTAGGCGGCTCCGGTCCGCAGTACGGCGAAGAGGGCCACGATCGAGTCGAGGGAGCGCGGGACCGCGAGGCCCACGGTCCTCTCCGGGCCGATGCCCCGTCCGGCGAGCACACCGGCCACCGCTCGGCTGCGGTCGCGGAGTTGCGCGAAGGTCATCGTCCCGCCCTGTGCGACGAGGGCGATCCGCTCCGGGTCCCGGCCGGCGGCCAGGTCGAACCGGTCGACGACGGTGTCCGTACCGATGTCCGTGCGCTCGGCCGGGCCGGGTACGGGGCCGAGGCCGCGCAGCGCGCCGAGCGGTCCTGTCGCCCGGGCAAGCCCGTCGAGCACGCCCAGGTAGTCGTCGACGAGGCGGCGGGCCTTCGCGGTGTCGCCGTCGCGGTGCTCCAGCTTGACGGTGAGCCGGTCGCCGGGGGTGACGACCCAGGTGAACGGGTAGTGCGTCGAGTCGTCGGCCTTCACCTCCGCGATGCCGTGCCGGGCGTTCATCGCGGCGAGTGCGTCCAGGTCCAGGAAGTTCTGGAGGACGAACAGGTTGTCGAACAGGCCCTCGTGGCCGCCGGCCCGCTGGATCTCGCCGAGGCCCAGGTGCTCGTGCTCCATCGCCTCGACCCTGGCGGCCTGGACGGCCGTGAGGTACTCGCGGACCGTGTCGTGGGGCTGTGCCCGTGTCCACATGGGGACGGTGTTGAGGAGTACGCCGACGATGTCGGAGAGTCCTTCGCCCTCCCGGCCCGAGACGGTGACGCCGAACACCGCGTCGCTCCGGCCCGTGTGGGCGCCCAGCAGGAGGCCGAACGCACCGGTGAGCACGGTGTTCAGCGTGACGCCGTGCGTCCTGGCCGTCTCCCGGAGGAGGTCCGACTGCTCGGCCGAGAGGGTGTGGACGAGCGCGGGCGGCAGGCCGTCGGTGAGGGCGGGCCGCGGGCCGGCGAGGAGCGTGGGGCCGCTCAGTCCCGCCAGGTGCTCCGCCCAGAAGCGCTCCGACACCGCGGGGTCCCTCGCGTCGAGGGCCCGGGCGTACTCCTCGAAGCTCGGTGTGGCGGGCACCGCGGCCGGTGTCCCGCCCGCCAGGGCCGTCTCGTAGGCGTCGAACAGGTCCCGCAGCAGGATCTCGCGGGACCAGCCGTCCCACAGCAGCAGGTGGTAGCTCAGCAGCAGGCCGTCTCGGCCGTCGGGCAGGCGCAGGACGGTCATCCGGATCAACGGCGGCTCGTCCGGGGCGAATCCGGTGTCGCGGTCCCGGGCGCGCAGCTCTTCGGCCTCCGCTTCCGTCCCCAGCTCGACCGTACGCACGTCGACCCGCCGGCCCGCGGCGAGGACCTGGACGGGGTTGCCGTCCGGCCCGGTGGTGAAGCCGGCGCCCACGGCGGGGTGCCGGGCGATGACGTA
Organism: Streptomyces sp. NPDC104381; assembly: GCF_055583745.1. Lineage (NCBI taxonomy): Bacteria > Bacillati > Actinomycetota > Actinomycetes > Kitasatosporales > Streptomycetaceae > Streptomyces > Streptomyces sp. NPDC104381. The sequence goes on along the minus strand of NZ_JBVJNK010000005.1, from coordinate 505,508 downwards.
CGCCATGGCTTCGGAGAGCGCGCCGGTGTCCAGGCGCCGGTCGAAGGTGAAGTAGCTCTGTGCGACGTAGTGTCCGGCCGGGCCGGCCATCTGGGCCTGGAAGAACAGGCCGCGCTGGAGCGGGGTGACCGGTGCTGTGCGCTCGGCCGTGGCGGAGGCGTCCGCGAGGCGTTCGAGGGCGGCCAGCCAGTGCCCGGTCACCTCGTCGGGGATGCCGTCGGCGAGGGTGAAGGCCGCGTGCAGGCCGCCGGTCGCCTCGTCGGTCCAGGCGTTGACCTCGACGGCGTAGGGGCTGCCCTGGTCGCCGCCGGTGATGTGCGGGACCTCGGACTCGCTCCCCCGGCCGAGGTAGTTGAACAGCACCTGGGGGCGGGCCGTCAGCAGGGGCGCCGTCTGCGGGTCGAGGTACCGGAGGCGGCCGTAGGCGACGTGCCCCCGCTCGTCGGGCTGGCGTTCGGCGACCTCACGCGCCGCCGCCACGGGGTCGGTGTGCGCGGTGAGCCGCACCGGGGCGATGGACGTGAACCAGCCGACCGTGCGGGTGTAGTCGTGGTGCTCCAGCGCCGGTACGCGGCCGTGCCGTTCCAGCTCGACGGCGAGATCGGTGGGCGACGGCTGTACGTGGGTCAGCGCGGCCCGCAGCGCGCCGCACAGCAGCTCGGTCAGGCCGATGCCGAGTGCGGCGGGCGCGGTGCGCGTCAGCCGGTCGCTCACCTCGGGCGCGAGCACGACCGTGGTCTCGCGCCGTTCTCCGGTCGCGGGCAGCAGCGCGGGCGCCTGGAGCGTCGTGATCCAGTGCCCGAGACCGTCGACGGCCTGTACGGGGCGGGAGTTGAGGGCCTCGGCGTACTCGGCGTAGGAGGTGGTCGGCGGTGGCAGCTCCTCGCCGCGCAGGGCGGTGGCCAGGTCGTCCAGGAGGATCAGCCAGGACACGGCGTCGACGGCGAGGTGGTGGACGGTGACCACCAGGGTCCGGCTCCGCTCCAGCCACGAGAACGCGATGACGTCGCCGGACGCCGGATCGAGCCGCCCGGCGGCCTCGTTCGCCGCCGCCGTCGCGTCGGTGGTGTCCGTCCGGACCAGGGTGATCTCACGGGCGGGTTCGGTGCGCAGCGCCCATACTCCGTACTCCACGTGGAGGCGCAGCCGGAGCACGGGGTGGGCGGCCACGACGGCGTTCGCCGCGGCCTCGGCCTCGGCGAATCCGGCGCCCTCGGGCACCACGAGTGTCCTGGCCTGGGCGAACCGGGCGAGCGAGCCGCCCAGCTCCCGCTGGCGCAGGATGACCGGGGTGGGCGTCAGCGGACCGTCCTCGCGGCGGACGGGCGCCGGTGCGACGGCCTGGGGGGTACGCGAGCCGAGGTGCTCGGCGAGCGCGCGTGGTGTCCTGAAGAGGAACACGTCCCGTGGCGCGATCGACAGGCCCATCGCGCGGGCCCGGTTGATCACGGTGATGGCGACGATGCTGTCGCCCCCGGCCCCGAAGAAGTCGGTGTCGCCGTCGACGGCCGGGGAGCCGGGCAGGGACCCGGCGAAGATCTCGACCAGCGCGGCGAGCGCGGGCCCGCTCGCGGTGGCCTGCGGAACGGCTTCGGCGGCGGCCTGCGAGGCGCGCTCGGCGAGGGCCTTGCGGTCCAGCTTGCCGTTGACCGTCAGCGGCAGGGCGTCGATACGGAGCACCTGCCCGGGCACCATGTGCACGGGCAGCTTGGCGGAGAGCCGGCCGGCGAGGTCCTCCGGCACCCGTCCCACCACGTGTGCGACCAGGTGGTCACCGCTGTCGGCCACGGTGACGGCCACGTCGGTCACGCCGTCGAGTTCCCTGACGGCGGACTCGACCTCGCCGAGTTCGATGCGGAACCCCTTGAGCTGCACCTGGTCGTCGGCGCGGCCGGCGAACTCCAGCTCGCCGTCGAGCGTGCGGCGGGCCAGGTCGCCCGTGTGGTACATGCGGGAGCCGTCCCCGGCGAAGGGGTTCGCCACGAAACGGCCCGCAGTGAGCCCCGGCCTGCCCAGGTAGCCGAGCGAGACCTGGTCGCCGGCGACGTAGATGGCGCCCACCCTGCCCGGCGGCACGGGACGGAGCCGGTCGTCGAGCAGATAGGTGGCCAGCCCGGGGATGGGGCCGCCGATCGGGCTGACGTCGCCGTCGAAGTCCTCCTCGGCGAGCACCCGGTGGGTGACGTGGACGGTGGTCTCGGTGATGCCGTACATGTTGACCAGCTCGGGCGAGCGGGTGCCGTGCCGCTCCACCCAGCCGCGCAGCCGCGCGGGGTCCAGGGCCTCGCCCCCGAAGATGATCCGGCGCAGCGCGGGGAGCGGCACGGCGGCGTGCAGGTCGGCCTCGATGAAGCGGTAGAAGGCCGAGGGGGTCTGGTTGAGCACGGTCACGCCGCGTTCGCGGACCAGCCGGTGGAAGTCCACCGGGGAGCGGGTCAGCGCGTAGTCCGGGACCAGCAGTTCGCCGCCGTACGCCAGCGCGCCCCACAGTTCCCAGACCGCGAAGTCGAAGGAGTAGGAGTGGAACTGGACCCATACGTCGTCGGGGCCGAATTCCATGGCGGGCCAGGTGTGGGCGAGCAGGGACACCACGCCGGCGTGCGGGACGACGACGCCCTTGGGCCTGCCGGTCGATCCGGAGGTGTAGATCACGTACGCCGGGTCCTGCCAGCCGGGGCCGGCGGCGGGAGCGGGTGCGGTCTCCTGCGGGAGCTCCTCGCCCAGCACGAGTACGCGGGGCGGTGTGCCCGCTCCCCGGTCCAGGAGTTGCGTGAAGCGGTCCCGCTGGCCACGGTCCACGAGGACGACCTGCGGCGCGGAGTCGTCGAGGATGTACTCCAGCCGTTCGTCCGGGTAGGCCAGGTCCAGGGGTACGTACGCGCCGCCCGCGGTGACGATCGCGACCAGGGCGACGATCTGTTCCGGCGAGCGCGGCACGGCGACGGCGACCCGCTTGCCCGGCCCGACGCCGGCCGCCCGCAGGGCGGAGGCCAGGGCGTTCTTCGCCTCGGCCAGTTCGGCGTAGCTCAGGGACGTGGTCCCGCCGTCGAGTGCGCAGTGCGTGACGGCGGTGGCGTCCGGACGACGGCTCGCGGCGGCGTCGAACAGGGCGCCCAGGGTCGTCGGGGCGATGCGCGCGGGGTGCCCGGCCTCGTCGGGCACCAGCTCGGCGACGGGCGTCTCCGGCCGGGTGAGCAGGCCGGTGAGGGTACGGGTGAACGTGCGGAGGATCGCCTGGGCGCTCGCCTCGCGCAGCAGCTCACTGTCGTGGATGAGGTTGAAGCGGAGGGCGCCGGCGGGGGTGCGCTCCACGACCAGGGTCAGCGGGTAGTGGGGGGCTCCCTCGTTGACGATGCCGGTGACGGCCAGTTCGTCGCCGGGCTGCCGCAGGGCGTCCACGTCGGTCGCGACGTCGAAGACGACCAGGGTGTCGAAGAGGGTGCCGCCGCCGGCCTGGCGGCCGATCCTGGCCAGGGAGACATGCTGGTGGGCCAGTACCGCGCTCTGGTGTTCCCGCACCGTGGTGAGCAGCTCGCGGGCCGTGGTGTCACCGTCCCAGCGGGCGCGCAGGGGGATGGTGTTGATGAACAGGCCCACCATGTCCTCGATGCCGGGCATCTCCGCGTCGCGGCCGGACACCGTGGAGCCGAAGACCACGTCGCTGCCCCGCAGGATGCCGCCGAGCGTCACGGCCCAGGCGCTGTGGACCGCCACGCTGAGGGGCACACCGGCCGTCCGGGCCGCCGCGTCGATGTCGTCCTCGGGCTCCACGGCGGCGTCGGCGAACCGGTCGGAGGGGGTGTGCCCCTCGGCGACCAGCGAGGGGCCGGGCAGTCCGGCCAGCTGCTCGCCCCAGACCCGGTCGCTCTCGTCGTCGTCGAGCCCGGCGAGGTGGCGTACGTAGTCGGGGAAGCCGCCGAGCGGATAGCGGGCGCCCGGCGCGTGGTACTCGTCCAGCAGGGCGCGCAGCATCGGCGGCACCGACCAGCCGTCGGCGATGATGTGGTGGACGGTCTGCACCAGTACGTTCCGGCCGGAGCCCGCCCTGATGAGCGTGTACCGCATCAGCGGTCCGGTGGCCAGGTCGAATCCCGCGCGGCGGTCCCGTTCGGCGTGGTCGCGGATCTCGGCGTCGTCGATGCCGGGGCGATCCAGCGTGGTGAAGGGCGCCTCCGTCCCGCTCTCCAGCACGGAGACCACCCGGCCGTCGGCGAGGGCCGTGAACCGTGCCGCCAGGTTCGGGTACAGGGTGAGCAGCCGGGTGGCGGCCGACGCGAGCCGGGCCGCGTCCACCTCGCCCTCCAGCGTGAGCAGTTGCTGCTCGACGTAGCTGCCCGCCGAGTCGTCGTCGAAGACCGAGTGGAAGTAGAGGCCCTCCTGCAGCGGGGTCAGCGGGAGGATGTCCCGCAGCTCCGGTGAGTCCAGGGCGTCGACGTCGGCCTGGGTGAGCGGTACCAGGGGGAAGTCGCCGGGCGAGTGGCCGCCGTGGCCGAGCGTGGCCAGCCCGGTCAGCGCCTCGCGCAGGTACGCGCCGATGGTCGCGGTGTCCTCGTCGGTGAACAGCCCGTCGGGCCAGGAGAGGGTGGTGACCAGTTCGTACGCGCCGTCGGCGGCGGGTTCGGCGATCGCGTTGAACTCCAGGGCGCGCGGCAGGCGCATCCTGGGGTCGCGCTTCTCGCCCAGCTGTCCGGTGGCGCCGGCTGGCTGCCAGTCCCCCGAGGTGCCCGAGTCGAAGCGGCCCAGGTAGTTGAACAGCACCTGCGGGGCGGCCGGGGCGTCGAGTCCGGTGTCGGTCAGGTGGCGCAGGACCCCGTAGGAGAGGCCGTTGGCCGGCACCCGGCCGAGGTCGTCCTTGACCGCCTTGAGCGCGGCGGCCAGATAGTCGGGGGCGGTGAGGTCGGATGCCGTTCCCGGGTCCACGACCACGGGGAACAGGGTGGTGAACCAGCCCACGGTCCTGGACAGTTCGGGTTCGAAGCCGGCGGCTCCGGCCACGAACCGGCCCTCGCGGCCGTGTCCTTCCAGCTCGATGTGGGCGAACGTCTGGTCCTGCCCGAGGTCGCGGCGCCACCGGGCGAGGGAGACGGCCAGCGCGGTCAGCAGGACGTCGTTGACGCCCGCGTGGAACCTCGCGGGTATCTCCCCGAGCAGCGCCGCCGTGGTGTCGGCGCCCACCGTGACGGTCCGGCTCCGTTCCCGGGCCACGGTGTCGGCCTCCGTCAGCGCGCGCCTGCCCAGCGGTCCGTCCGCACCCGGCAGGGGACGCTCGTGGAAGGCGCGGTCCGCGGCGAACGCGGCGCCCTCCAGCAGCTGCGTCCAGCGCCGGAACGAGGTTCCCACGGGGGGCAGTGCGACCGGCAGGCCGGCTGCGGACTGCCGCCAGGCGGTGGCCAGGTCCTCCATGAGGACCCGCCAGGACACGCCGTCGACGACCACGTGGTGGACGACCACGACCAGTTGCCGTGCCGCGGGGCGCCGGACCGCGCGCAGCATCACTCCGTGGTCCGGGTCGAGCCCCCCGGTGGCGAGCTCCACACAGGCGTCGAGCGGCAGGTCGCTCTCCTCCCATGCGACGCGGGCGCCGTCCGGTTCGGGGATGTCGAAGCTCCAGTGGTCGCCGCGCACGAGCCGGGCGCGCAGCATGTCGTGCCGCCGCACCAGGGCGGTGAGGATCGTGTCGAGGGTGTCGGTGGTGAGGTCCGCCGGGGTGTTGAGCACGACGGACTGCACGAAGCCGTCGACCGCGTCCGTGGTCCGGCCGAGCCACCGGAGGATGGGCGATCCGGTGACGGTTCCGGTCGCGACGTCGCTCTCCCCCGCGGCGGAGACGTCCTCGCGGCTGACGACCGCCGCCAGCGCGCCCACGACGCTGTGGGTGAAGATCTGCCGGGCCGTGACGTAGAGCCCCGCGGCGCGCAGCGCGCTCAGCAGCGAGATGGCCAGGATGCTGTCCCCGCCGAGCCGGAAGAAGTCCTGGTCGACGCCGACCTGGTCGAGCCGCAGCACCGACGCGACCGCCTCGCAGACCAGGCGTTCGTTCTCGGTGGTGGGCGCGACGGCCGTGCCGGTCCCGATCACGGGCTCCGGCAGGGCGGTCCGGTCGACCTTGCCGTTCGCGGTGAGCGGGAACTGCTCCAGCACGACGACATGGGTGGGCACCATGTACTCGACCATGTGCTCCTGGGCCCACGCCTTGATCTCGTCGCCGTGCGGTGTCTCGCCGCCGGTGGCCGGGATGACGTATCCGACCAGGTAGGTGCCGCCCGCCGCGTTCTTCTTCGCGACGACGCAGGTGTGGCGTACGGAGGGGTGTTCGGCGAGGCCCAGCTCGACGTCCTCGATCTCCAGCCGCATGCCGCGGATCTTGATCTGGTTGTCGGCCCGGCCGAGGAAGTCCAGCGATCCGTCCGGGGCGAAGCGCGCGAGGTCACCGGTGCGGTACAGCCGGGATCCGTCGGAGGCGAAGGGGTTCGCGACGAAGCGGGAAGCGGTCAGGCCGGGCGCGTTGACGTAGCCGCGGCCCAGCAGGAGCCCTCCGGCGTACAGCTCGCCGCCGACACCGACCGGGACCGGGCGCAGCTCGTCGTCGAGGACGTACAGCTGGGTGTTGGGGTTGGCCTTGCCGATGGACGTCGACAGGCGCTCGGCCTCACCGCGGTAGATGACGTGGGAGACCCCGATCGTCGTCTCGGCCGGCCCGTAGCCGTGGTAGAGCGGGATGCCGAGCCGGGTGCGGAAGCGCTCGTACAGTTCGGGGGTCAGCACCTCGCCGCCGCACCAGACGTGGCGCAGGCTGTCCAGCTTCCCGGAGCCGCCCTCGATCTCCAGCAGCACGTCGAGCATGGACGACACCAGGTACGTGAAGGTGACGCGCTGTTCGGACAGGACGCTCAGCAGGTGGTGGGGGTCGCGTTCGCCGCCGGGCCGCAGGACCACGAGCCTGCCGCCCCGCACCAGGGGCAGGAAGATCTCGTTGATGGAGATGTCGAAGGACAGCGGTGCCTTGAAGAGTGACGCGTCGTCGTGGCCGAAGCGCAGGATCTCCCCGGACTGCCACAGCAGCCGCTCGCTGATCGCGTCGTGCCGGATCATGGCGCCCTTGGGGCGGCCGGTGGAGCCGGAGGTGAAGATGACGTACGCCAGCGCGGCGCCGTGGACGGGGGCCTCGGGGCCCTCCGCGGGGTACGAACCGAAGCGCCAGTCCCCGAGGTCGACGGCCACCGCGGCCGGTTCGCCCTCCCGGGGCTCACCCGATCCGTCGAGTTGCAGCACGGCCCGGGCGTCCTGGACGACGACGGCCCGGCGCTCGGCGGGCCACTGCGGGTCGAGCGGGACGAAGGCGCCCCCGGCCTGGAGCACGCCGAGCAGCCCGATCACCATGTCGGCGGAGCGGGGCAGCGAGATGCCGACGACCTGTTCGGCGGTGAGGCCGCGTTCGATCAGGTGGTGGGCCAGCTGGCCGGAGAGCTCCGCGACCTGGCGGTAGGTCAGCGACCGGTGCTCGTCGACGACCGCGACGGCGTCCGGCCTGGCCCGTGCCTGCTCGCGGAACATCTCCACGACGGTCGGGCGGGTCCGGTCGGCGGCGGTGTCGTTCCACTCGGCCAGGGCCTTGAGCCTCGCCTCCGCTCCGACCGGGCCGATGGTGCCGACGGGCCGGTCGGGGAAGTCGGCCAGGTCGTCCAGCGCCAGCTGCGCGTCGGCGGACGAGACGCCGGCCGGGACGGAGATGCTCCGGCCGTCGGCGCCCACCTCCCAGCCGGCGGGGGCGGACCCGCCGTTGCCGGCCCACCGGAGTACGTCGGCGAAGAGGGTGCCCGGGGTCAGATCGATGCCTTCGGGACTGCGGCCCGTCGCCCAGTACGACAGGCCGATGGCGCAGGCCGCCGCGATGGTCCTGTCCGCGTGGTCACCGGTCCGCCTGCGTACGTCGTCGAGGCTCGCGGGGGAGAGCAGCACGGGGCGAGCGGTGGGGTCCGTCATCGGAGACTCATCGTCCTTCCAGCGTAGGAAAGTGGGGCCGACCTCAACTCAGGGATGTCTAACTGCCCTCGCGCCAGGCCCGCCACAGTCGTGCGTACCGTCCGCCGAGGGCCACGAGTTCCTCGTGGGTTCCCTGCTCCACCACGCGTCCCTCGTCCAGCACGGCGATCCGGTCGGCCGCCATCGCCTGGGTCAGCCGGTGCGCCACGAACAGCGTGGTCCTGTCCGCGCAAGCGGCCCGTACGGACCGCTCCAGTTCGGCGGCGCCCTCGCTGCCCGCCTCGGCGGTGGACTCGTCGAGCACCACCACCGGTGCCCGGCTCAGCACCAGCCGGGCCAGGGCGATCTGGGCGACCTTGGTGACGTCCAGGCGCTCGCCGCCCTCACCGACCATGGTGTCCAGGCCGTCGGGCAGCGCGGAGACCCAGTCCGCGGCGCCGACCGTGCGCAGGGCGTCGGTCAGTTCCGCGTCGCTCGCCCCTGGGGCGGCCAGCCGGAGGTCGTCGGCGAGCGGGCCGGAGAACACATGGGTCTCCTGCGTCAGGATGCTCACCAGGGCTCGTGCGCCGGCCTCGTCCAGGCCGGTGAGGTCGTGCTCCCCGACGCGCACGGAACCGGACTGCGGGCTGCCGATGCCCGCGATCAGGGCGGCCAGGGTCGACTTGCCCGCGCCCGTCGCCCCCACGAGGGCGAGCGAACCGCCGGCCGGGATCGTCAGGCTGACGTCCCGCAGCACGGGGTCCTCGGCGCCGGGATAGCTGAAGGTCAGCCCCTCGACGGTCACCGGGTACTCGGCGATGTCCGCCGGGCCCACGGCGGCGTCGCCGACCAGCCGTTCGTCACCGGACTCCCCCAGCACCCCGACCAGCCGGGTGAGGCTCGCGCCCGACTTCTGCGCCTCGTCGAAGGTGAACATGATGGCGCCCAGCGGGGTGAACAGCCGGTGGAACACGAGCGGTGCCGCCGAGACCTCGCCCAGGGTGGCCGCGTCGTTCTCCAGCAGGACGAATCCGACCACGAGGATCAGGACGAGTCCGATGAACTCGGCGCGGTTCTCCCGGCCGACGAACCGCCCGAAGATCCGGAAGACGTCGATGCCGAGATCGCGTACCCGCCACGACCTGTCGGTGACCTTCTCGCGGAAGGCACCTTCGAGGCGGTAGGCCCGTACGGTGTCGATCCCGTTCAGTCCGCTGATCAGGGCCTGCGCACGGTCGGCCTGGGCCACCCGCTGCTGCCGGTACAGCGGGGCGGACCGCGGCAGGTACCAGCGCAGGGCCAGCGCGTACGCGGGCAGTGCGCCGGCGCCGGCCAGGCCGAGCCTCCAGTCGAGCCCGAACATGCCGATCGTGGCGATGGCCACCAGCACGCCCGCCGAGAACACCGTGGGGATGGCTGTGCGGATGCCCCTGGACAGGACGGCCACGTCGTCGCCGACGCGAGACAGCACATCGCCCCGGCCGACCTGCTCGACGCGGGCGCTCGGCATGCCCAGCACCGCCCGGACCGCGGCTTCCCGCAGCCGTGCGAGCAGGTCGGCGCCCAGCCGTCCGATCAGATACGTCGACAGCGCGGTCGCCGCGGCGCCGAGCAGCGCGGCGGCTCCCATCAGGATGCCGATCGTGACCAGGACCGAGCGGCCCTCGCCATCGACCACTCCGTCGACCACCCGGCCGAGGAGGAGCACCGGCAGTACCTGGAGCGCCGCCCCCGCCACCGTGCTGAGCACGGTGGCGGCGGTCAGCCACGGCATTTCGCGGCAGCGCGCGACCACCCATCGGGTGGACTCGCCCCCGGCCGCCGTGCGCAGGGTGACGGGGGCGACGCGCGTGGCGGTGCTGCTCACCCGGGGACCGGTCCGGGGCGGCGGGACCGGACGGCGTGCGTCACTGGTCGACCGACTTGACGAGCTCGTCGATCGCGTACGGCAGCGACAGCAGGGTGCCCTGGGACAGAGCCGCGCCGACGGCCGGGCCCTCGCTGTCCAGCAGGTAGGAGACCTTGCCCTCCTTGACCGCGGACAGGTTGGTGAACAGCTCGAACTTCTTCAACGCGTCCGTGTCCGCCTTGTCGTTGACGACGAAGATGCGGTCGACGTCGATCAGGTCGACGCGCTCGGGGGAGAGAGCGGTGGAGAACTCGCCACCGGCGACCTTGTCGATCTGGGTCGCGCCCTTGTAGCCGAGGCCGGTGAGCAGCCGGCCGCGCACGTCGGTGGTGGTGAAGGCCGAGATCGAGTCCTTGTACCAGGACACGGCGACGGCGGTCTGGTCGGCGAACTCCGGGTGCGCCTTGCGCTGGGTGTCGAGCTTGGTCTGGATGCCCTCGACCAGCTCCTTGCCCTCGCTCTCCTTGCCGAGCGCCTTGGCGATGTGCACCGCGTTGTCCTGCCAGGGAGCGCTGAACAGGTCCTTCTCGCCCTTGGTGCGGCCCACCGTGGGAGCGATCTTGGAGAGCTTGCCGTAGGCGGCCTCGTCGATCTCGGAGTAGACCGCGATGATGAGGTCCGGCCGCAGCGAGGCGATCTTCTCGTAGTTGGGGCCCGCGTCGCCGTTCTTCATGACGACCTCGGGGCGTGCGTCGCCCCACTTGTCCTTCACCCAGGGCCACTGGGTGTTGATGTCGGGGGACTTGCCGGCCGGGTTCGGGTACTGGTCGACCATGCCGACCGGCTTGATGCCGAACGCCAGGACGGCCTGGTCGTCCGTGTAGCCGACGGTGACGACCCGCTCCGGGGCCTTCTCGATCTTCGTGGATCCGAAGGCGTGCTCCACGGTCACGGGGAACACCCCGGTCGAGGCGGCAGGGGCCTTGTCGCTCTTGGCTTCGTCCGCGTCGGAGCCGCAGCCCGCGAGGAGGCCGGCGCCGAGCGTCACGGCGGTGAGAGTCACCGCAAGCCGCCGCCATGGCTTCTGAAACGTGGATCTGTGGAAGAGCATCCGGAATCTCCTGCTTTCGCGCTGTCCGCTACACCCCGTCTGAGGGCAGCCAAACCTTATCCACAAGTGGTGAGGTTAGCCTAGCCTAACTCTGTGAATTTTCCCTGCTCGGAGCTCAGTTGAGCCGCACATGGGTACGCCCGATGGGCACGACGAGGGGGCGGTCCCCCACCGGGTCGTCGATCACCTTGGCCCTCAACCCGAAAGCCTCGTACAGGAGTTCAGCCGTGATCACATCGCGCGGGTGCCCCTGCGCCAGGATCGAGCCGTCGCGCATGACGACGAGGTTGTCGCTGTACCTCGTGGCCAGATTGAGATCGTGGAGCACCATGACGACGGTGCGGCCCGACTCGTGCAGATCGTCGACCAGGTCGAGCACATCGATCGCATGGGCCAGATCGAGGTACGTGGTCGGCTCGTCCAGCAGCAGCAGATCGGTGCCCTGAGCCAGCGTCATCGATATCCAGACGCGCTGACGCTGCCCGCCGGAGAGCGAGTCGACCGGACGGTCCGCGAGGTCCGACACCCCGGTCATGGCCAGCGCGCGTTCCACGACGGAGACGTCGTCCGACGACCACTGCCGCAGCCAGCTCTGGTGCGGATGGCGGCCGCGGGCGACCAGGTCGGACACCGTAAGCCCCTCCGGCGCCACCGGGGTCTGCGGCAGGAGGCCGAGCTTCTTCGCCACGTCCCTGGTGCGGAGCTTGACGATGTCCTCGCCGTCCAGCACGACCGCGCCCGCGGTGGGTTTGAGCAGCCGGGTCAGGGTGCGCAACAGGGTCGACTTCCCGCAGCCGTTGGGGCCGATGATCGTGGTGATCAGGCCGGGCGGGACCGTCACGTCGAGCCCGTCGATGACGGTCCGTCCGCCGTAGCCGACGGTGACGCCCTTCGCCGCGAGCCGAGGGACGTCCTCGACCGCCGATCCGCTCTTCGTCAGGTGTTCAGCGCCCACAGGTCCCCCCGTTGTCCGGCTCGTACGGTCGTGTCGTGTGTCGTGTCGTGTCGGTCGTGTTCATCGGCTATCTGAGGTTCGCCCGCACCAGCAGATATACAAGGAAGGGGCCGCCGATGGCTGCCGTGACCACACCGACCGGAAGGGTGACCGGCAGCGCCGAGCGGGCCGTGAGGTCCGCGCCGATCAGCAGCAGAGCTCCCACCAGCCCCGAAGCCACCAGCGGCGGGGTCGGGTACCGCACCAGACGCATCGCCACCTGAGGCGCCACCAGCGCCACGAAGGGGACCGGGCCCGCGGCGCTCACCGCCGCGGCGGCCAGCAGGACCGCGCACAGCAGCAGGACCGCCCGCACCCCGGAGAAGCGGACCCCCAGCCCGGCGGCGATGTCGTCACCGAGGTGCAGGGGCTTGAACTGGAACGCGACGGCGGCCACGACCACCAGGAGGACGAGCGTGCACCAGAACACCACCCGGACCTCGTCCCACGACCGGTTGTCCAGCGAGCCGACCAGCCATACCTGTGCCCGCGCCACGTCCCTGATGTCGGCCTTGGTCAGCAGCCAGGTGGTGATCGCCTCCATCACGGCCGTCACCGAGATGCCGATGAGGATGAGCCGGAAGCCGTCCACCCCGCGCCGCCACGCCAGGAAGTAGACCAGCAGTCCGGTGCCGAGTCCGCCCACCAGCGCCGCCGCGGACAGGCCCACGGTGCTGACGACCGCGGCGGCGGTCCCGCCGGACACCGTCACCAGGAACACGGCGGTGGCACTGGCTCCCCCGGTGATCCCGAGGATGTCGGGGCTGGCCAGCGGATTGCGTGCCACGGACTGGGTGATCGCGCCGGACACGCCGAGGGCGATGCCCACGAGGAGCCCGGCCAGGGCACGCGGCATCCGCAGATCCATGATCACGAACTCGTCCACCTGCTCGCCCCGGCCCAGGATCGTGGCGATCACCCGGGGCAGGCCGATGGGGAAGTCACCGATCCCGATGGACAGGCAGAACACCAGGAAGGTGGCCGCCGCCAGCAGCAGCGTGACGCTCACCATCCAGGGCCGCCAGACGAACGACACCTGGCCGAGCCGCACGCCGGGGGTCACCCGGCGCTCCACATCTGTCCCGTTCATGCGCTCCTGAACTTTCCTCGCCACACGAGCGCCGCGAAGAACGGGGCGCCGAGCAGGGCGACGACGACGCCGGCGTCCAGCTCGCCCGGCCGCACCACGACGCGTCCCACGATGTCGCCGGCCAGAAGGACGACCGCTCCGAGGAGCCCCGCGTAGGGCACCAGCCAGCGGTAGTCGGGCCCGGTCACGTACCGGGCGACGTGGGCCACCATCAGCCCGAGGAACGCGATGGGGCCGCACGCCGCCGTCGCCGCCCCCGCGAGCAGGGTGATGGCGACGATGCCGACGGTCCGGCTCAGCGCGATGTTCACGCCCAGCCCGCGCGCCACGTCGTCCCCCAGGTTGAGCAGGTTGAGGGAGGGCAGCGTCGTCAGGGCCAGGACCACGCCGACCCCGATGAACGCGGTCACGGGCCAGATCACGTCGAAGCCGACGCCGGCCACGGAGCCCGCGTTCCAGAACCTCAGCGCGTTCAGCGACTGAAGGTCCGACAGCGCCACCGCCGTGGTCATCGCCGCGAGGAACACCGTGACCCCCTGGCCGGCCAGAGCGAGCGTCAGCGGGTTGCCGGCCCCGCGCCCGATACTCGACAGCCCGAACACGACGACACCGGCGGCCGCCGCCCCGAGGAGGGCGAACCAGACGTACTGGAACGGGTCGGCGAACCCGAACACCGCGATCACCGTCACCACGGCGAACGAGGCACCGGAGTTCACCCCCAGCAGCCCCGTGTCCGCGATCGGGTTGCGTGTGTACCCCTGGATCAGCGCCCCGCCCATTCCCAGGGCGATGCCCGCCACGATCGCGAGCACCGTCCGGGGCACCCGCACCGTCCGTACGATCAGCCTGATCTCGGTGAGACGCTGGTCGGCGTCGGGGGCGGCGAACAGCCCGTGCCAGACCTCCGCCGGGCTCAGCGCGCGCGCCCCGACCGCCAGTGACGCGGCGGACCCGATCACGAGCACCACCACCAGCACGCCGAGTCCCACCATCCGTCGTCGACGGGCTTCCGTGGCCCCCCTGGGAGCAGGACGCTCCACTGCAGTCGTGCTCATGTCGACGTACGTTATCCCTTTGATCTGCACGGTAGGCATCGGTGGTCGGGCACCCGGCGCGGGCCGGGGAGGCGAGCTCCTGCGGGCTAGCCGGCGGTCCCCTCGGCCACCAGCCGGGCCTCGTCGGAGGCCGACTTGACGCCCCGGGCGAGCAGCGAGTCCAGGATCTCGCCGACCCGTATCGCGGTGTTGGACAGCAGGGCCGACGTGATGCCGTGCGTGTGTTCCGTACCGCCCTGCAGGTAGATACCGCAGTCCAGGCCGGGGTCGGTGGCGATGCGGTAGTCGCGTTCGACCCGGACGCGCCCCTCCTCGTCACGGAGGCAGCGGCCGGCGGCCTCGCCGAGGAGACCGAGGGGATCGACCGGGCTGTACCCGGTGGCGAACACCACGACGTCGGCGTCCAGGACGGTCTCCTCCCCCGTGACGAGGGACTTCACCGTGGCATGGACGGTGTCGGGTGTCTCCTCGACGGCGGTGAGGCGGGACACGTTGAGGAAGCGCAGCCGTTCGGCGCCGAGGACCTTCTCCCGGTACGTCTGCCGGTACAGGTCGTCGATCAGGTCGATGTCCACCACGGAGTAGTTGGTGTTGCCGTGATAGTCCATCAGCCTGCGCTTGACGTTTCCGGGCGCGGCGAAGTACTCGTCGACCGCGCCGGGGTCGAAGATACGGTTGGCGAAGCTGCTGTCGTCGGCGGGGCTGTAGCCGTAACGCGAGAAGACGGCGCAGACCTCGGCCCCGGGGAAGCGGCGGTGCAGGTAGGCGACGTTCTCGGCGGCGCTCTGTCCGGCGCCCACGACGACGAAGCGGGAGGGCGAGGTGCCTTCCAGCGCGTCGACCTTGGCCAGGAGTTCGGAGTTGTGCCAGACACGGTCGCCGCGCTCGACTCCCTCGGGCATGAGCGGGCGCAGCCCGGTGCCGATGACCACGTTACGGGCCCGGTGGGCCACCAGCCCCTCCCCCGAGCGGACCGTCACGTCCAGGTACTCCACGACTCCGTCCCGCTCGACGGGCGTGACGCCGACGACCTCGTGGCCGTACGAGGCCATGTCCGCGACCTTGGACGCCGCCCACTCGAAGTAGTCGTGGAACTCGACCCGGAGGGGGAAGAGGTTCTTGTGGTTGATGAAGTCGACCAGCCGGCCCCTGCTCTTGAGGTAGCAGAGGAAGCTGTACTCGCTGGCGGGGTTCCGGAGCGTCACCAGGTCCTTGAGGAAGGACACCTGCATGGTCGCGTCGTCGATGAGCATGCCGCGGTGCCAGCCGAAGCGCGGCTGCTGCTCGAAGAAGCGGGCGGTGACCGGCGCCTGAGCGCCCGCGTTGTGCTCGCTGACGGCGAGCGCCAAGGCCACGTTGGACGGCCCGAAGCCGATGCCGATGAGGTCCAGGACCTCGGGTGCGTCGCCAGGCTGAACCTGTGACATGTCACTCCCATCGTGCGGGGAAGGCCGCCTGAGGGCGCACGGGAACCGAGAGGCGGGCACGCGGGACCGAGCGGCCCGGTTGCGATTTAGGTGAGCCTAAGCTCATCTCCCGGAGCTGTCGATAGGGGCATGGCGAAGCCCGGGACCGGCGATCGCCAACGGGGCCCTCACGAGGCCCTGTTACATACTAAGGTAAGCCTATCTTTGCCGAACTGGCACCGGCCCCCGCTCCGGGGGAACCCGGGCCCGGTCCGGGTGAAGCGGATGCGTCGCTGCGGCCTGATGGACAGAATCGGAGGCGTCACCGTCCCGCCAGCCCAGCAGGAGGCCCCGATGTCCATCCGCCGCGTCATGCCCGATCTCCGGTCGGCGTCCATGGAGGAAAGCCGGGGGTTCTACGAACGTCTGGGGTTCGAGGAGGTCATGAACCTCGGCTGGGTCATGACTCTGGCCTCCCCCTCCAACCCCACGGCGCAGGTCACCTTCATGAGCCACGACAGGACAGGACCGGTCGTGCCCGACCTCAGCGTGGAGGTGGAGGACGTGGACGCGGCGTACGCGGTGATGCGGGAGGGCGGGGCGGAGATCGTGCACCCCTTGCAGGACGAGGAGTGGGGCGTGCGCCGGTTCTTCGTCCGTGACCCCGACGGCAACGTGGTCAACGTGGTGGGCCACCGCTGATCCACCCGCGCGGCGGGCTCCGGCCCCTCCTGCCCGTGCGCCGTTCGTGCGAAAGAGACCGACGGCTCGCGCGTCCGGAGCGGGATGAGGGGGACTTCACGACCGGATGGGCGACTGTGGGGGGACGGAGCGCGCCGAAACCAGCGCTCCGGGTCCCCGCACGTCCGGAGGTGTCGCGTGACCGGCCTTCAGCTGTCGGTCGTCGTGCCCTGCTTCAACGAGGCCGAGGGCATCGGCTCCTTCCACGCGGCACTGGTCGCCGTCCTGGAGGGGCTCGATGACTCCTTCGAGATCTGTTACGTGGACGACGGCAGCGCCGACCGCACCCGGGCGCTGCTCGGCGCGTTCGCCGCCCGGGACGGGCGGACCCGCTACACGGCGTTCAGCCGGAACTTCGGCAAGGAGGCCGCCATGCTCGCCGGGCTCCGCATGGCGCGGGGCGCCGCCGTGGTGATCATGGACGCCGACCTCCAGCACCCGCCCGAGCTCATCCCCCGCATGCTGGAACTGCACCGGCACGGCTACGACCAGGTCGTGCCCCGCCGTGACCGTTCGGGCGAGGGCGTGATCCGCAGCGCGGTCAGCCACGCCTACTACGCGATCGTGCGCCACTGCGTGGACGTGGAGCTCCTCGACGGCACCGGGGACTTCCGGCTGCTGTCCCGCCGGGCCGTGGACAGCGTCCTGTCCATGCCGGAGAGCAACCGCTTCTCGAAGGGGATCTTCTCCTGGATCGGCTTCGACACGGTCAGCTTCCGCTACCGCAACAGCGAACGTGTGGCGGGCCGGTCGAAATGGGGAAGCCGGCGGCTGCTGAACTACGGCATCGACGGGCTGCTGTCCTTCAACAACCGCCCGTTGCGGCTGGCCATCTACACCGGCTTCTGGGTGTTCCTCTCGGCCCTGGCCTACGCGGTGTGGACGGTGGTGACCGTGGTGCTGCACGGCGCCGACACACCGGGGTACGCCACTCTGCTGACCGCGGTGGTGGCCCTCAGCGGCATCCAGCTGGTCACCCTCGGGGTCATCGGCGAGTACGTGGGCCGCATCTACCACGAGGCGAAGCACCGGCCGCCGTACGTGGTGCGGGAGACGGACGAGAACGCCCCGACGCCGTCGGACCGTCCTCCGCCCGCCGTGTCGGCGCTCGTCTCCCCCGGGAACCGCACGGTGCGCCAGTTCGCGAGCTTCGTCCTGGTGGGGTGCGTGAACACCGCCGTGTATCTCGGTGTCTACGCCGTCCTGAACCGGTGGATCCCCTATCTGGTCGCCCACGTCCTCGGATACGCGCTCAGCATCGTGTGCTCGTTCCTGCTCAACTCGTACGTCACCTGCCGGACGAAGCCGACATGGCGCGCCTTCGTGCGCTATCCCCTGTCGAGCGCCGTCAATCTCGTGGCGTCGGGCGCTCTGCTCTACGGGGCGGTCAGCGGTCTCGGCATGGACAAGAACCTGGCCGCGCTGGTCGCCGGCGTCCTCGTCACGCCGGTCTCCTTCCTGCTGGCCCGGTGGGCGATCATGTCGGGCCGCCGCGCCACCCCCGCACCCGCCGGGACGGCCGCACAGCCGCCGGAACAGCCCCTGGGCGCCCCGGTCCACGACCTCCCGCTCCGCGCCTCCGAGGACCGGTGAGCGCGGATGTCCGACGGCACCCCGGAGTCCGCGGCCCCTGACCGGCCGGACGCCACGGCGCCCGGTCCCCGGGACGCTCCCGGTCGCCCTCGTCGTCCGACCTCCCGGCCGTGGACGTGGACCTCGCTCTGGCTGACCGCCCTCTGCCTGCCGCCGCTGGCCCTGCTCGCCGCGGCCGCCTGGTTCGGGCGGTCGGTCCGGCCCGGCGCGGACGACTGGTGCTTCCTGCCGACGGTACGGGACGGCGGTGTCACGGGCCTCGTCGGCCGGTTCTACTTCGACGACAACGGGCGGGTCGCCAATGCCGTACTGGTCGGCGCCTACGCGAAGTTCCAGGTGGCGGGTCACCAGTGGTTCGGCCTGGTCACCGGTGTCCTGACGCTCGTGGTGCTGTGGGCGGTGGTGGTCCTCTCGCTCCGGCGGCTCCGCCTCGCCGTACCGCGCGGGCTGCCCCTGCTGGTCGCGGCCATGGGGACGGTGCTCTTCCTGTTCGTCACGCCCAACACGTACAAGACCTTCTACTGGCCGGCCGCGTCGGTCTCGCACACGATGCCTCCGGTCCTGGCCTGCGCCGCGCTGCTCCCGTTCCTGGCGGCCCGTTCGCGCCGTGGCAGGGGTGCGGCCGTCGCCGTGGCCCTGCTCGCCGGTCTGGTCATCGGCACCCTCTCGGAGGAGACGGCGATCGTCGTGGCGGTGCTGCTGTTCACCGTCCTCGCCCTCAGCTGGATCACCGCCGCCGGCCCCTCCCGGTCCTTCCTCCGCCTCTGGTGCGCGGCGGGCCTCACGGGGGTCGTCGCCGGGGGCGTCGTCCTGATCACCTCGCCCGGCTCGGACCACCGCCGGGGACGGTTCGGCGCCGGGACGACGTCCATGGTCGCCCCGGAGTCGCTCGCCGCCTCGCTGCGTGGATTCGCGAAGATCGCGCTGACGGTGGCCACCACCTGGCAGTACGTCGGAGCGGTCACGGTGGGGGTGCTCCTGGGCTTGTTGTGCCGGCGTCAGGACGGAAGCGCGCCCGGCCTGCCCGCGCACCGGCGCCTGACGGCCTGTGCGGCGGTGGCCGCCCTCCTCGTGTCCGGATTCCTGTGCACGGTCGTGACCTACCCGGTGTTCCAGGACCGGGTGAGCCATGCCAGCGCCAACCGGCTGTGGAACGACTACCTGTGGGTCTACGTGGCCCTGCTCATCGGGGCCGGTGCGCTGCTGGGACTCGCGGTCCGGCAGCGGGCACGCGGGACCGGCCCGCTGCGGGCGGCGTGCGCGGTGCTGTGCGTCCTGGTCTGCTTCGGGCCGGCGACGGCACTGCTCGACCTCGACACGAACATGCGTGACCGGGCCGCGAAGTGGGACGCCCAGGACCGCCGGCTGCGCGAGGGGGCGAGCGCGGGCGCACGGGTCCTTCCGTACGAACGGCTCGTGATCAGCCAGATGCTGGAGCCGTTCAGCCGGGGTGGACGCGCGTACTGGCCGGGCGGATGCGTCGCCGACTATTACGGGCTCGACCGCGTCACCGACGCCACCCGGTCCCCGGGCCGCGGGTAGGACGGCGGCGAGCACAAGGGCGGTGGACAGGACGGGCTGCCGCTTCCCGGCGCGCACCGGAGGGCATGCTGCTATTGTTCTACTTCAATGCGAACAACTTCAGGGGGAGGGTTCAGATGACCGCGATCAGAAGGAGCGCCCTGGCGGCCGTGCCGTACGGCGTCGCCACCGCTGCCTACGCCGGTGTCTTCCTGGCGAACCAGGACCGGCTGCCCGCGCGGATCGCCACGCATTTCTCGACGGGCGGCGGGGCGAACGACTACATGGGCCGGGACGGCGCGCTGTGGTTCGGGTGTGCCCTGCTCATCGGCCTCGGACTGCTCTTCACCGTGCTGACCCTGGTCTCCAAGGAGAGCGCCGGGTCGAGGCTGAACACGGCCGTCGGCGCGGGGACGGCCGTCACGGTCGGCTACCCGCTGGTCCTCACCGTCCTCGTCAACACGGACGTCCAGGACCCGGCCGACGTACACCTGCCCCTGTGGCACGTGGCGGTGCTGCTCGTCGCGGGCCTGGCCACCGGCGCCCTGGCCTGGTGGCTGACGGGCCCGGGGCCGCGCCCCGAGCCCGCGCCGAAGGCTCCCTCGCTGCCGCTGGCCGACGGTGAGGCCGCAGCCTGGAGCCGCACCATGTTGTCCCGCGTGCTGGTGGCGACGGCCGGGGCCGTCACGCTCGCCGGCGCGGTCACGCTGGTGTTCGGCCCCTGGCAGGCAGGACTGCTGCCGCTCGTCCTCGGTCCGGTCTGCGCCGCGTTCGCCGGTGTCCGGGTCACGGTGGACCGGCGCGGCCTGACGGTCACCTCGACGGTCCTGCCGCGGCCCCGACTGGCCCTGCCGCTCGGCAGCATCGTGGGCGCGGACAGCGTCAAGGTCGACGCCGTGGGAGAATTCGGCGGTTGGGGCTACCGGGTACGGCCGAACCGGCGCGGCGTGCTGCTGCGTTCGGGAGAGGCGCTCTCCGTCCGTACGGCCAAGGGGCGCGAGTACGTCGTCACCATCGACGACTCGACCACCGCGGCCGCGCTGCTCAACGGCCTGACCGACCGCCACGCAAGGGAGCACCACTAGCCATGCTGTTCCGGGTGCTCCCCGGCTCGCCCGTGCCGCTGGGTGAGCAGATCGCGGCCTGTGTGCGGGGAGCGGTCGCCAACGGCACGGCGGCGCCGGGTGAGCGGCTGCCGCCCGCCCGGGAGGTCGCCGAATCGCTGGGCGTCAATGTGCACACCGTGCTCCGGGGTTACCAGCGGCTGCGTGACGAGGGCCTGATCGAGCTGCGCCGCGGCCGGGGCGCGGCGATCACCGCCGCGCCCGGCGCCGCGGGACAGGCCCGTCTCACCGAGGCCGTGCACGGGCTGATCGGCCAGGCGCGGGAAATCGGCCTCACGGACGAGGAGTTCCTGGACCTGGTCCACCACGGCCTGGCCAGCACGCCCGTGCCGGCGCGCCCCGGCCCCGAAGGCCCGGCGCACTGAACGGGCGAGGCGCGAGCGCGGTCCACCGGGCCGCGCTCCGCGCCCGGAATCAGTAACACGCGTGACATACGTGCCTGTTGAAGCATTCCCGATGTGATCATAGACTTCATCGCCGTCGGCTCCGGTTCACCTCCGCGTCCGTGATCCAGCTCCGCGGACGTGCGTGAGCACCGGTGCGCTCTCACGGGCGGGCGGGGGCCGCTGCTCGGCCTGCACCACTGCGACACCCCGTACCCACCCAGCCGGGAGAAGCATGTGAGAGCACGTCGCACGGCCACCTGGGCCGCCTCCGCCCTCGTCACCACCCTCGCGCTGACCGGCGTACTCGCCGGTCCGGCAGCCGCCTCCGCGCCCACCGCGGCGCAGGACCGCACGGGGCCGGCCGCCACCGCCTCCGGCCCCGTCACCCACGAGGAGAACGACCGCGTCCCCCAGGGCGCTCGGTGGACGCAGCACTACTTCCCGTCCTCGGACCGCTCCGGCACCGAGCTGCACGCCGACGTGTTGCTGCCGGAGGGGCTCCCGAAGAAGGCGAAGGTGCCCGTCATCCTGTCGGTCGGCCCGTACTTCGGGCACTCCGGGCAGACGGACGCCGAGGGCTGGGCCCACACCGGCCCCTCCTCGCGCTTCCAGGACTTCATCGAGGGCACCGACCTGTTCGACCAGGGGTACGCCTTCGTCATGGTCGACCTGCGCGGCTTCGGCGGCTCCACCGGCTGTCTCGACTGGGGCGGCCCGGGCGAGCAGGCGGACGTGAAGGCGGCGATCGACTGGGCCGCGAAGCAGTCCTGGTCCACGGGCGCGGTGGGTCTGTACGGGAAGTCCTACGACGCCTCGACGGGTCTGATCGGCAACAACCTGGACCAGCGCGCCCTCAGGGCCGTCGTCGCCCAGGAGCCCGTCTGGGACATGTACCAGTACATCTACTCCAACGGGGTGCCCCGCCCGAACGTCACCGGCACCGCCAACGCCTACAACTCCATCGCCACGCTCGGTCAGCTGCCGGACGACGACCCGCACTACGTCGCCAACTCCCGTTATGAGGAGGACCATCCGGAGTGCCTCACGCAGAACGCGGCCGGCTACCGGACAGCCGACCAGAACGACCCGTTCTGGACCTCCCGGGACCTGGCCAAGGCGGCCAGGGGCACGGACACCCCGCTCTTCGTCACCCAGGGCTTCATCGAGAACAACACCAAGCCCGAGGAGATGCAGGAGTACCTGGACAACCACAAGGGCCCCGAGCGCGGCTGGGTCGGCCAGTGGGAGCACGTACGCGGCGGGGACCGCACCAGCGACGGACGCCTGTCCATGGGGCGTGAGGGCTGGTACGACGAGACCCTCTCCTTCTACGACCAGTACCTCAAGGGGATCAAGCCCGCCGTCCGCTACCCGGCCTACTCCGTCGAGGACTCCACCGGCGCCTGGCGCGCCCAGAAGACCTGGCCGGTCGTGGAGCGTTCCGTCAAGCTCCCCCTCGGCGGCGGTGCCTATGTGGACGACGGCGGCCTCTCCTCCCTCGCCGCACTGGCGACGTCCGGACTGCCGGAGCTCCGGGGGCGCGTGAAGGTCTCCGGCGAGTGGGACATGGAGAACGCGCCGACGATCGACCCGGCGGCGCCGAAGGGCCTGGCCGAGGGGCAGGCCCGGCTCCAGAGCACCGGGGCGGTCACGTCCAGCTTCTTCGTGTGGTCGAAGGCGCTCAAGAAGTCCGTACGGGTCACGGGCACCCCGCAGATCTCCCTGACCGCCAAGGGCAAGGGCAACGTCATGCTCAAGCTGTATGACGTCGCCCCTGACGGCACCGCCGTGATGTTCGACGAGCAGGTCTCGCTGCTGGACTCGGGCAGGCTCACCGTCGACCTCAAGGCGACCGACTGGACGCTGGCGGCCGGGCACGTCCTGGCGGTGGAGATCGGGTCCATCCGGACCGGCTCGTGGCAGGACACGCCCTCGGGCGAGAAGATCCAGGTCAAGGGCGCACAGCTCCGGCTGGCCCTGGACGACCCCTCCGACGACGTCCCCACCGGAGGTGCTCGCTCTCCGTACCTGGACACCTATCTGCGCCAGTACACGGTGGATCTGCCGGCCGGTCCCGCCTCGTTCACGATGGTCCCGGGCGGCCGTCCCTGACCCTCCGGAAGGCGGAGCGGCATGCGGGTGCGGATGGCGAGCGCCGCGGCACGGGACGGCCGGGTGAACGAGGACTTCACCGGCGCCGTGCCGACGGCGGCCGTTCTGGTGGACGGCGCCGGGATTCCCGGCTCCGAGTCCCTCTGCCGGCACGGCGTCGCCTGGTACGCCACGCGGCTGGGAGGCAGCCTGCTGGGCCTCCTGTCGCTGGTGCCCGGGCGCGGCCTCCCGGCGCTGCTGGCCGAGGCGATCGAGCAGGTGGCGGACGTCCACCGGGACACCTGCGACGTCGCCGACGTCATCGCTCCGTCGGCGGCCGTAGCCGTCCTGCGTCTGTCCGGCGGTCTCGTCGAGTACGCGGTCCTGGGTGACGCGACCGTCGTGCTCGACCGGACGGACGGCCCCCCGCTCGTCGTCTCCGATCCCCGGGAGGTGGTCATCAGCCGGTCGTACGAGGCCGCGTTCGAAGCCGCCCCCGAGGGGAGCGACGCGCGCCACCGGGTTCTGCGGGACCTGCGGTCCCACCGGAACCAGCCGGGCGGCTTCTGGGTGGCCAAGGACGATCCGCGAGCAGCGGACGAGGCGGTCACCGGAAGCTGCCCGGTCTCCGGGCTGTCCGGTGCCGTCCTGCTCAGCAACGGCGCCGGCGGCATCGTGGACCGGTTCGGGATCTGCGACTGGCCGGAGGTCATGGCCGTCCTGGCGTCGAGCGGCCCCGACGAGGTCATCCGCCGTGTCCGGCGGGAGGAGGCGCGCCACGCGGTGGCGCCGGACGATGCGACGGTCGCGTACTGCACCGGCCTCGACGAGTTCTGACGCCTGCCGGGGCCGGTCACCGGCCCGGTACCCGCCGCGCGTCCGCCTCCGGCACCACGCGCTCCGCCTCTCCGGTCTCACCTGCTGACACGGTGGCCCGTCAGGACTTGAGCCGAACGGTGCCACTCCCCCACAATGCCTGGCATGACCGCTGCTGCCGACCTCCTCGTGGCGCGCCTGCACGTCGACCTGTGTCGCCAGTCCAGCGCCACCTGTCGCGGCTGACGCCTGCCGGGCCCTTGGGGCCCCGGGGCCACCGGCCCTGAGCCTCTCGCGCTTCGGCATCCCCCCACGGCACCGCACCACCGCGGCCCTTTCTCCCCCGTGTCCTCGCCTGCCCCGGCGCGCCCTTGAACGTGCGCCGCCGGGCAGCCGCGGCATGCCCCCAACGGCATGCCGGCACGCCGTCCTCCGCATCCCCTCCGGAGCCCCCGTATGTCTGCTCTCACCTTCCACTGGTTCCTGCCCACGACCGGTGACAGCCGCCACGTCGTCGGCGGCGGCCACGGCTCGACGCCGGGCACCGCCGGCGGCGACCGCCCGGCCTCCATCGAGTACCTCGGCCAGATAGCCCGCACCGCCGAACAGCTCGGCTTCGTCGGGGCGCTCACCCCGACGGGCGCGTGGTGCGAGGACGCCTGGCTGACCACGGCCATGCTCACCCAGGTCACCGAGCGGCTGAAGTTCCTCGTCGCCTTCCGCCCCGGCCAGATCAGCCCGACGCTGTCGGCACAGATGGCGGCGACCTACCAGCGGCAGTCCCACGGCCGGCTGCTGCTGAACGTCGTCACGGGAGGCGAGTCCGCCGAGCAGCGCGCGTACGGCGACTTCCTCGACAAGGACCAGCGCTACGCCCGTACCGGGGAGTTCCTCGACATCGTGCGGCGGCTCTGGGCCGGTGGGACGGTCGACCACCGGGGCGAGCATCTGCGGGTCGAGGGCGCCGCGTTGAACCGGCTGCCCGACCCGGTGCCGCAGATCTACTTCGGCGGCTCGTCACCGGCGGCCGGTGAGGTGGCCGCGCGGTACACCGATGTGTATCTGACCTGGGGCGAACCTCCTCAGCAGGTGAAGCAGAAGATCGACTGGGTGCGCTCGCTGGCAGCCGCCCGGGGACGCACCGTACGGTTCGGCATCCGTCTGCACACCATCACCCGGGACACCTCGGCGCAGGCGTGGGCCGAGGCGGAGCGGCTCCTGTCCGCCATGGACCCGGAGCGCGTCAAGGCGGTGCAGGAGGGCCTGGCGACCAGCGAGTCCGAGGGGCAGCGGCGGATGCGCGAGCTGCACAACAGCGGGGACACCGGAAATCTGGAGATCTACCCCAATCTGTGGGCGGGCGTCGGCCTGGTACGCGGCGGTGCGGGCACGGCCCTGGTGGGCAGCCACACGGAGGTCGCGGACCTCATCGAGGAGTACCACCGGCTCGGCATCGAGGAGTTCGTCCTCTCCGGCGTGCCGCATCTGGAGGAGGCGTACTGGTTCGGCGAGGGTGTGCTGCCGCTGCTGGAGAAGCGCGGTCTGTGGCGGCACCCGGCCGGTCCGCGTCCCGTCGAGGCGGGCATCGTCCCGTTCGCGGGCCGTTGAGCGCCGCCCCCGTGCCCTCGGAGGCACGAGACGGCGACCCGGATCCGGGTCAGGGCCCCACGTCCCCCCGGCGGCTGAGGACCGTGGTCTTCGCCAGCCTGCTGGGCACCACGGTGGAGTGGTACGACTTCTTCCTCTACAGCACCGCTGCCGGGCTGGTCTTCAACAAGCTGTTCTTCCCCACGGCCGACGGCACGGTCGGCACGATGCTGTCGTTCGCGACGTTCGCGGTGGGGTTCGTCGCCCGTCCGGTGGGCGGGCTGCTCTTCGGGCACCTCGGCGACCGGATCGGCCGTAAGCACACCCTGGCGTTCACGATGGGTCTCATGGGCGTCTCCACCGCGCTCATCGGCCTGCTGCCCACGTACCAGCAGGTCGGTGTCCTCGCTCCCGCTCTTCTCCTGGTCCTGCGGGTCGCCCAGGGCGTGGCGCTGGGCGGGGAGTGGGCCGGGGCGGTGCTGCTGGCGGTGGAATACGGGCCGCCGGGGCGCAAGGGCAGGTTCGGCAGCTACCCACAGATCGGGCTGGCGCTCGGACTCGCCCTGGGCACCGGTGTGTTCGCGCTGCTGAGCAATGTGCTCAGCGAGTCGGCGTTCATCGACTACGGGTGGCGCGTCGCCTTCCTCATCAGCCTGGTGCTGGTCGTGGTCGGGCTGACGGTGCGTCTGAAGATCGACGAGACGCCTGCCTTCAAGGCGGCGCGCCGCCTCCAGGAACTGCCGCGCGGGGCGCCGCTGGTGGAGCTGTGGCGTGAGCCCGCCGCGCGCCGGCACGTGGTGCTGGGCATGCTGGCGCGATGGGGCGAGGGGGCCGCCTTCAACACCTGGGCGGTCTTCGCCATCACGTACGCGACCGGGACGCTCGCCCTGGACCGTACGCCGGTGCTGCTCGGGGTGACGGCGGCGGCGCTCGTCATGGCCGCGCTGATCCCGGTGTCGGGGACGGCCGTCGACCGCTACGGGGCCCGCCGGGTCTACCTGGTCGGCATGGCCGCGTTCACCGTCTCCGTCTTCCCGGCGTTCCGGCTCTTCGGCACCGGCGGGACCTGGGGCTTCGCGGCTGCTCTCGTCGTGACGCTGGGGATCGTGCACGGCTCGTTCTACGGGGCCCAGGGCACCCTGTTCGCCGGTCTGTTCGCGACGCCGGTCCGCTACACCGGCATGTCGTTCGTCTATCAGATGTCCGGCATCTTCGCGTCCGGCATCACTCCGCTGATCATGACCGCGCTCCTGGCGCTCGGCACCGGCAGCCCGTGGTGGGCCTGCGGCTACCTGGTGCTGACCGGCCTGGTGAGCGTATGGGCGACCGGCCGGCTGCGGGATGCCGATCAGCACGTACCGACCGGGCGTACGTCCCCGGCCGGCCCCACGTCGGCGGATCCCGCCGCCCTGGTGGGCGCGGGCGCCGACGGCTCGCGGACCTGACGGGTCCGGCCGCCGGCCCGGGTGGGTACCACCCGGGCCGGCGGTTCGGCCGATGGGCTCCGCGCGAGGGGGACGCTCAGGCCGGCGCGGGGAGGTCGAGGTGTTCGCGCAGGGTGGTGCCCCGGTATTCCGTGCGGTAGACGCCCCGTTCCTGGAGTTCCGGGACCAGCTTGTCGACGATGTCGGTGACGGAGGCCGGCAGCAGGTGCGGCAGGAGGTTGAATCCGTCGACGGCGCGGGCGTCCGCGTAGCGGGTCCACTCGTCGGCGACGGACGAGGGGGTGCCGACGAACGACGGGTGTCCCGGGGACACTTCGAGCGCCAGGTCGCGGATGGACAGTCCGCGTTCGGCCGCGAGGTCCCGCCACTTCTGGATCAGGGCCAGTTTGCCGGTGCGCCGCTCGATGGAGATCGTGCCGCGCGAGGGGTCGAGTTCCTCCTCGCCGGGCTCGATGTCGGGCAGCGGTCCGTCCGGGTCGTACGCGGACAGGTCGGTGCCCCAGTACTGCTCCAGGAAGGCGACCGCCCTGGCCCCGTTGACCTGCTCGCCGCGCACCCAGCGCGCCTTCTCCTCCGCGTCCGCCGCGGTGTCACCGAGGACGACGCTCGCTCCCGGCAGGATCCGCAGCGAGTCCGGGGTCCGGCCGTGGCGGGCCAGCCGGTCGCGCAGGTCGGCGGCGTAGGCCACGGCCTTGCCGTACTCGGTGTTGGCGGAGAAGACCACATCGGCGTGGCGGGCGGCGAGTTCGCGGCCGCCGTCGGAGTCCCCGGCCTGGAACAGCACCGGGCGGCCCTGACGGCTGCCCGGCACGGTGGCGGTCGCCCGCAGGGCCACGAGGTCGGTGTCCCGCTCCACCTGGCTGACCGATCCGGGGCGTGCCCAGCTCGCGGCGTGGCCGTCGGAGGCCACGGTGTCCGGGGCCCAGGACGCCCACAGCTCCTTGGCCGCCTCGACGAACTGTCCGGCGCGCTCGTAGCGGCGTTCGTGCTCCAGCCAGCCTCCGTGACGGAAGTTGGCACCGGTCCAGGCGTTGTCGGTGGTGACGATGTTCCAGCCGGCCCGGCCTTCGGAGAGCAGGTCCAGGCTGGCCAGCCGGCGGGCCAGGTCGGCCGGATAGTTGTACGTGGTGTTCTGGGTGGCCACCAGTCCGATCCGTTCGGTGACGGCGGCCAGCGCGGACAGCTGGGTGATCGCGTCGGGGCGGCCCGCCACGTCGAGGTCGAAGACCTTTCCGCGGTTCTCCCGGACCCTCAGGCCCTCGCCGAGGAAGAACGCGTCGAACAGGCCGCGTTCCAGGACCCGCGCGATGTCGACGAACGTCTCGAACTCCGTGTGGGAGGGCGCGTGCGGATCGGTCCAGATCAGCTGGGGCCCGACGCCCGTGAAGAACACTCCGAGGTGGAGCTGCGGACGGGCGTTCCGTTCGGACATGGCAGTCACCTCAGGCGTTCGTGGCCGCTGCGGCGGCGTAGCGGTTGGCGGGACGGACGAGGCCGAGCGTGTCGCGCAGCGTGGCGCCGGCCCTGGGCAGACCCGCCCCGGTCAGTTCGGGCAGCACCCGCTGGGCCAGGACCGGGAGGTCGACGGCGAGCACGGCCGGGTGCAGCCTGACTCCGTCGACCGAATCGGCCAGTTCACGCAGCAGCTCCAGCAGCGACTCCGGGGAGCCGACGTGGCGCAGCCGCCCCGAGTCCGGCCAGGGGGCGGCACCGTCCAGTTCGGCGAGCCGGTCGGTGGCCGGGACCGCCGCGTCGAGGACCACCTCCAGCTCGGCGAAGACCAGCGGCGCGCCCGCCTCTCCGGCTGTGGCCGCGCGGGCGGCGATGGCGGCCGGGTCGGGCCGCCCGACCAGGACCACGTCGGCCCGCGCGTCGGCCTCCAGTGCGTCCGGGGCCAGGACGACGATCTGGCCCTGCGGCGGACGCGGGGTGATCAACGGCCCTTTGACGGTGAAGGACTCCCCTTCGAAGTCGATGTGGTGCACCCGGGCCGAGTCGAGGAACCGGCCGCTCGCCACGTCCTTGATGACCGCGTCGTCCTCCCACGAGTCCCACAGAGCCCGGGCGGTGTCGATGACATCGGCGGTCTCACGGGCGAGGGCGGCTGCGGAAGGGGCCGCTCTTCCGACGGTGGCGAGGTCGTCCTGCCCCGCCGCCGCACCGACCACCCAGCCGGCCCGCCCGTGCGAGGCGTGGTCCAGACTCGCCAGCTGGGTGGCGAGGTGGAACGGTTCCGTGGTGGCGACGTGCAGGGTGGGCGCCAGACCGATCCGGTCGGTCAGGGGTGCGGCGTACGAGGCACGGGTCCCGGCCTCCAGCCGTCCGGCCGCTCCGGGGCCCTCGCCGGGCGGCAGCGGTGAGTCGGCGAAGGTGACGAGGTGGAAACCCGCGTCCTCGGCCGCGGCGACCACGTCGCGGAGGGCGCGTGGGCCGAGGACGGCTCCCGGGGCTCGCCCTGAATGGCGCCAGGCGGCGGGGTGGGCGCCGTCGCCGTCGACTTCCAGG
Source organism: Streptomyces sp. NPDC104381 (assembly GCF_055583745.1). Lineage (NCBI taxonomy): Bacteria > Bacillati > Actinomycetota > Actinomycetes > Kitasatosporales > Streptomycetaceae > Streptomyces > Streptomyces sp. NPDC104381. Next base: position 476,232 of record NZ_JBVJNK010000005.1, on the reverse strand, counting down.
GCCGGGCTCAGTCCGGCGAGGCCGGTTTCACGGTCGGTCATGGGGTGGTACCTCCGGTCGGAGTGGAATCGGACGCATGGGGATCGGCAGGGGTGGGAGGGCGCTCCGGGCCGGCCGGCCGGCCCCGGCCGGGGGCGGATCGTCAGCAGGCCGGCGGGAACCACCGCGAAGGACACGGGGTTCACCGCGAACGCCCCGCCCGTACCGGTCAGGGCGGTCAGCACTCCGGCGCGGAGCTCGTGACGGCATGGGCACGTGGCTCGCGGCGCACGTCGGCGCGGCGGGACGGGAGTGTGAACGCGCGGGGGCACGCGGAGGGTCGCGCGGGGTGCGCGTTCAGAGAGCGGCGCGGACCGGAGCGAGGGGCCCGTACGTGCTCAGCGCCGAGGCGAGGTCCTTTGACACAGCGCGCTGCTCACCCTGAGCAGGTCGACGTGGCGCCGGCCGACCAGCAGCCCGGAGGCCGCGTCGTGGTGCGTCGCACGGCCGGGGTGCTCGCGGGAGATTCGCTTCTGCACGGGCCGGGTCACCTCGCAGCCGTCGGATCGGTCAGGGGCTCGGCGGAGGCCGCTGACGCGTGTGATCTCTTCACGTTAACCGTTCGACCACCGTTGAACAATGCCGCCATGGGAGCAGCCAACGCTTCCTTCTCACACCGGTGTTCGAGCTGATACGTTGCGTGGCACCGTCCCTCGTGGACGATGCCACATGTGCGAAAGGACCGCGCCTCCCATGCCGTACCAGCCGATCGCCGCCGGGGTCACGCCCCCGAGCCGGGCTGCTGGTGCGCACCGCGCGGGATTCTTCCGGCCCCGCCTCGCGGCCCGTCGGCACATCGATCTGCACCGCGTCTCCAGCGCCATCTGTCAGGCCTGACGTCATTACCGCCTGACCGGCCCGCGTCACAGCCTGGCCCGTTCCCGCGTACACCCGTGTCCGCGCGGGGCACCGGCCGTGCCCGGGTGCCTTCCCCTTTCTGTTTCCTGGAGAAACGCCGATGTCCGGACCACGTCCGCAGCTCCGCTCCGCCCTGACCGCGCTCGCCGCCGTCACCGCCCTGTCGCTGTCCACCACCGCCTGCTCCTCGACCTCGGCGGACAGCGCCGGCGGCTCGACGCCGCACTCCGGGGGCCGGCTGTCCTTCGCCCTGGCGTCCGACCCGATCTGCGTCGACCCGCAGCAGGCGGGCAACAACGACGCGATCTATCCGGCCCGCCAGCTGGTGGACTCGCTGACCGACCAGGACCCGAGGACGGGGAAGATCGTGCCCTGGCTGGCGAAGTCCTGGGAGGTGAGCGAGGACGCGACGGCGTTCACCTTCCACCTGCGCGAGGGCGCCACCTTCAGCGACGGCACCCCGGTGAACGCCGCCTCGGTGAAGAACAACTTCGACGGCATCATCCGGCTGGGGGCGGAAGCCGTCCTCGGCAGCAGCTACCTGGCCGGTTACCGGAGCACCACCGTCATCGACGAGTACACGGCGAAGGTCACCTTCTCCACCCCCAACGCGCAGTTCCTGCAAGCGACATCGACGTTCACGCTCGGGCTGCTCGCCGAGTCGACCGTCGAGCTGCCCGCCGACAAGCGGTGCACGGACAACCTGGTCGGCTCCGGACCGTTCACCCTCGTCGACTACACGCCGAACAGGTCCGTGGAGGAGCGCAGGCGCGCGGGGTACGACTGGGGCTCCTCGCTGTGGCGCCACAAGGGCCCCGCCTACCTCGAAAAGCTGTCCTTCAAGGTGATCCCGGAGTCGGGGGTACGCACCGGAAGCCTGCGGTCCGGCCAGGTCGACGCGGTGGGCGGAGTCGCGCCGCAGGACGAGGAAGGGCTGAAGGGCGCCGGTTTCGCGCTCCAGGCCCGGGCCAACCCGGGGCTGCCGTTCGCGCTGTCGCCGAACGTGGCGCGGCCCTTCACCAAGGACGTCAGGGTCCGTCAGGCGATCCAGAAGGCCCTCGACCGCCAGGAGATCGTCGACACGGTCCTGAGCGGCAGCTACAAGCCGGCGACGAGTTCGCTGGCGAGCACCACGGCCGACTACACCGCTCTCCGGGACAAGCTCGGCCATGACGCCGCGGGGGCGGGCAAGCTGCTCGACGAGGCCGGCTGGAAGACCGGCTCGGACGGCATCCGCACGAAGAACGGGAAGAAGCTCACCCTCAAGGTCGTCTGGGCGTCCAACTTCGGGCCCAACCAGACCGCCCTGGAGCTGATCCAGCAGCAGCTCAAGAAGGCCGGGATCCAGATCACCCTGCGGTCCTCCACCATCGGGGACTACGTCGCGCTCCGTCAGAAGGGCGACTACGACTTCGCCTGGGGCAACTCGACCCGGGTGGACCCCGACATCCTGCGCACCGGGTTCTCCGGCAAGCTGCTCAACTTCGGCCACCTCTCCGACCCCGAGCTGGACGGCCTCCTGGACAAGCAGGCGGCGGCGAGCGACCCGGCCCGGCGCGCCGCGTACGTGGCGCAGGCCCAGGAGACCGTGCTGGACAAGGCGTACCAGATCCCGGTGTTCGAGCTCACCACCGTCCTCGGACTGTCCGAGAAGGTCCACGACCTGGACTTCGAGGCCTCGTCCAGGCTCCAGTTCCACGACACGTGGCTGTCATGAGGACGTATCTGGCGCGCCGGCTGGCGCAGGCGGTGTTCGTCCTCTGGGCGGCGTTCACCCTGTCCTTCGCGGTCCTGTACCTGCTGCCCGGCGACCCCGTGTCGATCATGGCGGCGGGCGGCGGCGAGACCAACGACGTCGGCCCGGAGCAGATCGCCGAACTGAAGAAGGCGTACGGGCTCGACAAGCCGGTGGTCGCGCAGTACGGCACCCAGCTGTGGCACGCGCTCCAGGGGGACTTCGGGAGCTCGGTGCAGAGCGGTGAGGAGGTGGGCCGTCTGATCGCCACGAGCCTGCCGGCCACGCTGGAACTCACCTTCGCGGCCCTGCTGCTGGCGCTGATCCTGGGCGCGGGTGTGGCGCTCCTCGGTACGTACACCCGGTGGCCCTGGCTGCGGCAGGCGCTGCTGTCGCTGCCGGCGCTCGGCGTCTCCGCGCCGACGTTCCTGGTCGGTCTGGTGCTGGTGCAGCTCTTCTCGTTCCGGTGGGGCCTGCTGCCGGCCATCGGCAACGAGGGCTTCGAGAGCCTTGTCCTGCCGGTGATCACCCTGTCGCTGCCCGCCGCCGCGGTGATCGCCCAGGTCTTCGCCAAGAGCCTGCGGACCACGCTGGCCGAGCCGTACGTCGAGACCGCGCTGGCCAAGGGGGCGAGCCGGGCGCGGGTGCATTTCCGGCACGCCACCCGCAACGCGTCGATCCCTCCGCTGACGGTGCTGGGCATGCTGGTCGGCAATCTGCTGGCGGGCTCGGTGGTCGTGGAGACGGTGTTCTCGCGGACCGGAGTGGGGCGGATCACCGCCACGGCGGTGAGCGCCCAGGACATTCCCGTGGTCCAGGGTCTGGTGGTGTTCGGTGCGCTGGTGTTCGTCCTGGCGAATCTGGCGGTCGATCTCGTGTATCCGCTGCTCGATCCGAGGATCACGACGGGCGGGGTGGTGGCGCCGTGACCGAGCTGATGACCGCCGAGGCGCTGACCGGCACCGGCGGGACCCGGAGCCCGCGCCCGCCGGCCGTCGACCCCTCGGAGCGGGAGGGCACGGGCGAACGGGCCCGGCGCACGGGCCGGTTCCTGCTCCGCTCCCCCGGGCTGGTGCTGTCGGTCGTGCTGGTGGCCTTGGTGGTCGTGGCGGCTTTCTTCCCAGGTGTGTTCACCTCGCGGGATCCGCTGTCCGGGGTGCCTCGGGACCGGCTCCAGGGCCCCGGCGCGGACCATCTCTTCGGCACCGACCAGCTGGGCCGTGATCTGTTCACCAGGGTGGTGCACGGCTCGGCCCTGTCGCTCCAGGCGACCGTCGTCGCGGTGGCCGTGGGCCTGGTGGTGGGGTCACTGATCGGGCTGCTGGCCGGATATCTCGGCGGCCGTGTCGACGATGTGCTGATGCGTGCCGCGGATGTCCTGCTGGCCATCCCGAGCCTGCTGCTGTCGCTGGCCGTGGTGACGGCGCTGGGCTTCGGGACCGTCAAGGTCGCGATCGCCGTGGGTATCGCGAGCGTGGCGAGTTTCGCGCGCGTCATGCGCTCCGAGGTGCTGCGGGTGCGGGGCGCGGTGTACGTGGAGGCGGCACGCTCCTCCGGGGTGCGCTGGTTCGGTGTGCTCCTGCGGCATGTGCTGCCGAACTCCGCCGGCCCCGTACTGGTGTACGCCGCCCTCGACTTCGGCGCCGTCATCCTGCAGGTGTCCGCGCTCAGCTTCCTCGGTTACGGCGCCGTCCCGCCGGCCCCCGAGTGGGGCTCGCTGGTCTCGGGCGGCCGCGACTACCTGGCCACGGCGTGGTGGCTGACCACGCTGCCGGGCCTGACCATCGCGGCCACCGTGCTGGCCGCCAACCGGATCTCCCGGGCGCTCGACGGGGAAGGCGGGGAGAGGCGATGAGCGAGGAACCACTGCTCCACGTGCGCGGGCTGCGGGTGTCCTACCGCACCCGCTCGGGGACCGTACCGGCCGTACGCGGGGTCGATCTGGCCGTGGGGGCGGGCGAAGTCGTGGCGGTGGTCGGTGAGTCCGGCTCCGGCAAGAGCACGACGGCCCACTCGGTGATCGGGCTTCTGCCGCCCGGTGGGACGGTGGAGGCGGGGCAGGTCCTCTTCGACGGGGTCGATCTGAGCCGGGTGACGGACAAGGAGCTCCGGGCCCGGCGCGGCCGCGACATCGGGCTGATCCCGCAGGATCCGATGGTGTCGCTCAACCCCGTGCAGCGCGTGGGCGCCCAGGTCGCCGAGGTACTGCTGATCCATGGGCTCGCCGACCGGGACACCGCGGCGGAACAGGCCGTGGAGATCCTCGGTCAGGCCGGTCTCCCCGACCCGGCGGTCCGTGCCCGGCAGTATCCCCACGAGCTCTCCGGCGGGATGCGGCAGCGGGTGCTGATCGCCGTCGCGGTGGCCGCGCGCCCCCGGCTGGTGATCGCCGACGAGCCGACCAGCGCCCTGGACGTCACCGTGCAGCGGCGGATCCTGGACCATATCGGGAGCCTCACCCGGGAGTCGGGCACAGCCGTCCTGCTGATCACCCATGACCTCGGGGTCGCGGCCGACCGGGCGCGGCGGATCGTGGTCATGGCCCAGGGCGAGGTCGTCGAGACGGGTTCCACGGAGCAGGTGCTGAACGCCCCCGGGCATGCCTATACCCAGCGGCTGCTGGCCGCCGCGCCGAGCCTGGCGGGAGGCAGGCTGGTCGTCCGGCGCAGGGGTGCCGCCGTACCGGCCGGCACACCGGCGGCCGGTACGCGGGCCGATGCCCGTGGGCGCGACGGCGACACCGACCCGGGCGTCGCCACGGACCTCGGCGCGACCAAGGATCTCGGCCTCGCCACGGATCTCGTCGTCGCCCGCAACCTCGTGAAGCACTTCCCGCTGCCCGCCGGGGCGGGCGGGCACGGCGGGGCCCGGACCCTGCGGGCGGTCGACGACGTCAGCTTCCGGATCGGCCGTGGGGAGACGTTCGCGCTGGTCGGCGAGTCGGGTTCCGGCAAGTCCACCACGGCGCGGCTCGTGGTCCGGCTGGCGGACCCCTCGGAGGGCGGTGTCACCTTCGACGGGCAGGACATCACCCGGCTGCGCGGCGGCGCGCTGCGCCGGCTGCGGCGGCGGATGCAGATCGTCTACCAGAGCCCGTACGCGTCGCTGGACCCGCGCCAGTCCGTCGGGGAGGTGATCGCCGAGCCGTTGCGGGCGTTCGGCGTCGGCAGCCGCCGGGAGCGGGCGCGGCGGGCGTCCGACCTGCTGGAACGGGTGTCGCTGCCGGTTTCCGTACTGCGTCGCAGGCCGTCCGAACTGTCCGGCGGCCAGCGGCAGCGGGTGGCGATCGCCCGGGCGCTCGCTCTGGAACCCGATCTGGTGGTGTGCGACGAGCCGGTGTCGGCGCTGGACGTCTCCGCGCAGTCCCAGATCCTGGAGCTGCTCGTGGACCTCCAGCGCGACCTGGGCCTGAGCTACCTCTTCATCTCCCACGACCTGGCCGTGGTGCGCCAGATCGCCGACCGGGTGGGGGTGATGCGGCGGGGGCGTCTGGTGGAGACCGGCACGACGGACGACATCTTCGCGGCGCCGTCCGATCCGTACACGAAGGAACTGCTCGCCGCCATCCCCGGCAGGCGGCGGGAGACCGCCGCCCCGTGAGCCCCGGAGGCCACGCCCGGAGCCGGGCGGGGCACCCGGGTCCGCGGCAGAGACCGTCTCGACGCAAGGAGCACGCTGCATTGGACGTCCACGCATCCCCGGCCGATGTCCTCGGTTGCACGCCGCCGGTGCGGCGCAGCCGTGCCACCGGCGCGGCGCCCGCACCCGTCCGCGGTGCCCGGTGAACGCGGAGCGGCCCCTCGACACGGACGTCCTGCCGTCGCGTGGGCCCACCGTGCGGTGGGTCGCGGCGGGCTGGGACCACCCGGACGCGCTGGCCCTGCGCAACCGGATGGACGCCGAACTCCGGCCCCGCTACGCGCCCTTCGACGCACAGCGCGCGGGCCGTCGCCCCGGGCCGCCGACCGCCGGGGAGATCGTCGTCACCTGGCTCGCGTACGAGGCCGGGCGGCCGCTGGCGACGGCGTCCCTGAGACTGCTCACCCGGCGGGACCGCGAGGACCTCTACGAGGTCAAGCGCGTCTACGTGCATGACGAGCACAGGGGACGCGGCCTGGCCAGGGCGGCGCTCGACGCCGTCGGGGCCAGCGCGCGGGCGCTCGGCGTGCGCCGGCTCTCCCTCCAGACCGGAAAGCTGCAGCCGGAGGCCATGGGGCTCTACGAACGGCAGGGCTGGCGCCGGATCCCCTGCTACCCGCCCTACGACACCGACCCGTTCAGCGTCTGTTACGGCAAGGATCTCTGACCCGTCCGGAACGGGCGGGCGGCCCGGTCCCGGCCACGTATCCACCTGCACACCACACGAAGGAGCTGACATGACTGTCCAGGACGCCGGCGTCGACCGGTCGGATTTCGTCAAGGACTGGGAGCAGTGGCACCAGGAGCACGAGGCGGTGCTCGCCGGACCGCACGGTTTTCTCGCCATCACGAGCCTGCACTGGCTGAACGCCGAACCCACCCGCTTCGAGGACGCCCCCGGAGCCTGGTCGACGACGCCCGAGGGAGTGGTGGTCGAACTGGCGGAGGGCGAGGAACTCACCGTGGACGGTGTGGCGGTGCGCGGCCGGTACGACTTCGGCGTCATCGGGGAGAGGGAGAGCCTGTACCCGGGATTCGGCGACGCGGTGATCGAGGTCGCCAAGCGGGGCGGACACGACATCCTGCGCCCCCGCCACCCGGGGAACGCCCTGCGCACCGCGTTCACCCGCACCCCCACGTACGCGCCCGACCCCCGCTGGGTGCGCCCCGGCCGCTTCGTCCCCTTCGACGCGCCGCGCGCGGTGACCGTCGGCGCGGCGGTCGAGGGCCTGGAGCACGTCTACGACTCCCCCGGCCAGGTCGAGTTCGAGCTGGACGGTGCGGTTCACCGGCTCACGGCCTTCAACGGCAGGGCCGCCGGAAGCCTGACGGTGCTGTTCACCGACGCGACCTCAGGGGTGACCACCTACGCCGCGAACCGGTCCCTGCCGATCGCGGCTCCCGACGCCGAGGGCAGGGTGACCATCGATTTCAACCGCGCCGCGAACCTTCCGTGCGCCTACACGGATCTGGCGACCTGCCCGCTGCCCCCGACGGAGAACCGGCTGCCGGTCGCGATCGAGACGGGCGAGAAGATCCCTCTGGAGCGCGGCGGACAGCCCTGACCACGTAGGGCTCCCGGGTCGTTCCGGCCGGCGGAACGACCCGGGAGCACGTGTCCGGAGCCGGGCCCCCAGGCCGTTTGGTGGAGAAGGCGGGACAGTGCTCAGGCCGCCGATCCGGCGTCGCTCGTCTCCGGCTCCTCCGCCGGCTCGCTGAGCTGTTCGCGCAGATAGTTCCAGACCACCGCGACCAGCGCCGCGGCCGGTACGGCGAGCAGGCTGCCCACGATGCCGGCCAGGCTGCCGCCCAGTGTCACGGCGAGCAGGACCACGGCGGCGTGCAGGCCGAGCCCGCGACTCTGGATCATGGGCTGGAACACATTGCCCTCCAGCTGCTGCACCACGACGATGATCGCCAGCACGATGAGCGCGTCGGTCGGTCCGTTGGACACCAGGGCGATGAGTACGGCGACGAAGCCGGCGAACAGGGCTCCGACGATCGGCACGAAGGCGGAGACGAAGGTCAGCACGGCCAGCGGGAGCACCAGCGGCACTCCCACGATCCACAGGCCGAGGCCGATGAGGACCGCGTCGAGCAGACCGACGTAGGCCTGGGAGCGCACGAATCCGCCCAGCGTCTCCCAGCCGCGCTCCGCCACGGCCGGAACGTCGGTGGCGAACCTGCCGGGCAGCTGACGCGCGAGCCACGGCAGGAACCGGGGGCCGTCCTTGAGCATGAAGAACATCAGGAAGACGGCCAGCACGGCGGTGACCACCCCGTTGACCACGGTGCTGACGCCGGTGACGACCGTGGTGACCATACTGCCGAGACTGTCCTGGATGCGGGCGGTCGCGGAGTCGAAGGCGCCGGTGATCTGGTCGTCGCTGACGTTGAGCGGCGGCCCGGAGGCCCACTCGCGCACCTTCTGGATGCCGCCGACCACACCGTCGGCGAGTTCCCCGGACTGGGAGGCGACCGGCACCGCGATCAGCGCCACGACCCCCATGGCGAGCACGAGGAACAGCACCGTGACGGCCGAGGCCGCGAGGGCCGGGGGCCATCCGCGCCGACGGAGGTAGCGCGCGAGGGGCCAGGTCAGGGTCGTGAGCAGCAGGCCGACCACGAGCGGCCAGACGACCGACCACATCCGACCGAGTGCCCACACGGCCACGACGGCCATGGCAAGGACCAGGAGCAACTCGCCCGAGACGCGGGCCGAGACGCGGAGTGCGGCGCGGGTCTTGCTGGGGCTCAACGTGACAGACATGCGCGTCAGCCTATGGGCCGCAGGTTCCACCCGTGATGTCAGGTCCCTCTCAAGCCTTCGAGGAGGGTGGCGGCGGCGTAGGGCCCCGCCGTCGAGGGCGACCTCATCGCGTGGCCGCCTGTGACAGGCATTGACACGGCGACGGCCCGTCCTTAACGTGGCGCCCCGTCATTACATCGATGTAAACGCGCGTGTGGTCCCCCCAGCCCCAACGGGTCCAGCCCCGGAAGGAAACCTCATGCCCCCGCAGTCACACCGACACCCGGCAAGACACGTCCTCCCCCTTCTCGTCGCGCTCCTCGGGCTGGTCCTGGGTCTGCTTCCCGCCGGCGCGGCCCCGGCCGCGGCAACACCCGCGGCTTCGGCGTCACCGCTTCCGGCCGCCGCGGCGGGGACGTTCCGCAACCCGCTCAACACGGGGCCCGACCCGTTCATGACCCACTGGAACGGGAACTACTACCTCACCACCACTCAGGGCGACAGCATCAGGATGTGGCGTTCGCCCTCCCTCGGCACCCTCGCCGCCGCCGACCCCGTCACCGTGTGGACCGACACCGACGCCTCCCGCAACCGCAACATCTGGGCTCCGGAGTTCTACCGCTTCGGCGACCGCTGGTACCTGTACTACACGGCGGACGACGGAGTGGACGACCACCACCGTCTGTACGTCCTGGAGTCGGAGCGCGACGACCCCACCGGCCCGTACCACTTCAAGGCGAAGCTCGCCCCGCCCAACCACGCCGACGAGTTCGCCATCGACGCGGGCATCCTCCAGCTGAACGGCCGTCTCTACCTCGCCTACAGCGGGATCAACCAGTACCAGCACAACGGCCTGAACATCGCCCCGATGTCCAACCCGTACACCGTCTCCGGCAACGCCGTGCCCATCGACGCGGCCGGCGGGTGCCCGGAGGTGCGTGAGGGGCCGGAGTTCCTGTACCGCAACGGCCGCGTGTGGATGACGTACTCCGCGTGCGACACCGGCAAGCCCGACTACCAGGTCCGCATGATGTCGCTCCCGACGGACGCCGACCCGCTCGTGCCGGGCGCCTGGTACCAGCACCCCGACGCGGTGTTCTCACGTGCCGACGACCGCGGTGTGTTCGGCCCCGGCCACCACGCGTTCTTCACCTCACCGGACGGCACCGAGGACTGGATCGTCTACCACGCCAAGACCACGTCGGTGAACACCTACAGCAACCGCACCACCCGTGCGCAGAAGTTCACCTGGCGCGCGGACGGCACCCCCGACTTCGGCCGCCCGCTCGCCCTCGGCGCCACCCAGGACCTCCCCTCCGGCGACCCCGGTTCGGGCAACTACTGGATCAACGACGACGGCCGCTCCAGCGGAGCGGGCGGCGTGACCTACAGCGGTGCCTGGAACTCCGGTACGGGCTGCGCGACCCAGTGCTTCTGGGGCGACGACCACTGGAGCGACGCCGCCGGAGCCACGGCCACGTTCACCTTCACCGGTACGCGCATCGCCCTGCTGTCCGTCAAGGACACGGGCAACGGGTACGCGGCCATCAGCATCGACGGCGGAGCCGAGCAGACGGTGGACCTGCACGGTGCCATCCGGGTGGGCGAGGCGGTGCAGTACAGGAGCCCACGGCTCGGATACGGCGCGCACACACTCCGCGTGCGCGTCACCGGTCAGCACAACGGCCAGTCCCAGGCGTCCTTCGTGAGCGTCGACCGCGCCGAGGTCTACGTCGACTGAGTCCGCACACGCCGGCCGTCGGCGGGAACGCCCACGGCCGGCGTCCCCGCCGACGGACCGGCCGAGCCGAGGGATCCCGGTGCCCTGATCGTGTTGACCACCCCCGGCAGGCGTGCTGGAGTCGGCGCGTGGACAGCATCCCCGCCAACCGGCGGCTCTGGAACCGGATCAGCAGCACCTACCAGCACGAGCACGACCCCCAGATCGGCGCCGCTCCCCGGCTCTGGGGCATGTACTCCATCCCGGACGCGCGCCTGCACGCCCTGGGTGACGTCAACGGCAAGCGCGTCCTCGAACTGGGCTGCGGCGCCGGCCAGTGGTCCAGGGCGCTCGCCTCCGAGGGCGCCACCGTGGTCGGGATCGACCTGTCCGAAGCCCAACTCGCGGCAGCGGCCGGTTCGATGGGAGCGGCCCGCTACTCGCTGGTGCAAGGCGCCGCCGAGCGGCTCCCCTTCGCCGCAGACAGCTTCGACCTGGTGTTCTGCGACTTCGGCGGACTCAGCTGGGCGCCCCCGCACCTGGCCGTCCCGCAGGCCGCACGCGTCCTGCGCCCAGGCGGGCGCCTGGTGTTCAACGTCGCGAGCCCGTGGTTCGAAGCGTGCTACGACGAAGCCGCCGGCCGCGTGACCACGACGCTGCGGCAGGACTACTTCGGGCTGAGCGCCATCGCCGAAGGCGAGGGCGCGACCAGTTATCAGCTCACCTACGGCGGCTGGGTCAAGGTCCTGCGCGGGGCGGGTCTCCTCATCGACGACCTCGTCGAGCCGCGGCCCGAACCCGGAACGCCCAACGGCTACAACGAGACCGACCCACCCGACTGGGCACACCGCTGGCCGGCGGAACTGCTGTGGGTGACGCACAAACCGTAGGTTCCGCCGCGCAGAGCGGCGCGCGGAGAGGTGAGGGGCTCCCGTCGCCCCGGCGGGCGCTGCTTTCAGGACATGCCCTGGCCCCGCCGACGGATCATCGACAGCAGGGCACCGTGGGTCTCGGCGTCCGCTGCCGCCACCAGCCCACGCCCCGACTCCCCGACCGGGGCGCCGTCGACTCCGGTGACGACACAGCCGGCGGCCCTGCACAGAGCGATGCCGGCCGCGAAGTGCACGCTCCCGCCGAGGCCGTTGCCATCGGTGACGTACGCGGCGCGCCTGCCGGCAGCGACCCAGGCCAGCGCCAGCGACGAGGAGACGACCCGCGGCCGGAACCGTTCGGCGAACCGGGGGTGGGCGAGCAGGTCCACCGCCCTGAACGCCGGCGCGCCGGGGAAGGGCGGATCGAGGTTCACGTCCACCAGTCCGGTGGCTGCCGTCGGCGCCAGCGGCGCATCTCCCCCTTCGCCCCGGACCCGGGCGGCCCCGTCGCGGGTGAAGAAGACCTCGCCGCTGAAGGGGTCGGCGACCGCCGCCGGGCCGTCGGTCAGGGCCACGTTCACGGCCACCAGCATGGTGCCGACGGAGTAGTTGAGCGTGCCGCACAGGGGGTCCACCAGCCACCGGCGCGCCGCGTCGGCCGAGCCCCGCTGTCCGCCCTCCTCGCCGCGCACCGCGTCCTCGGGCCGCGCGGCACGGATGACGCCCAGGATCGCCTCCTCGGCGGCCACATCGACGTCGGTGGCGAAGTCACCGGCGCCCTTCTCGATGCGGCGGTGCCGCCGTCCGTATCCGTCGCGCACCACCTCCGCCCCGGCGCGCGCCGCGGCCACCGCGATCTCTGCGTCGTCCAGGCCCGCATATGAGTCGATCACGGAGTGCAGGCTACGGGACGGCCCTCGGCGGAGCGCGGCCGCCGAGGCCGGTCGGCGGTGGGGGCCGGGGCGACAGCACCGAACCCCTCCTCCTGGCACGCGCCCCGGTTCACGGCCGCCGCGCCAGCGCCAGCAGGCTCAGGCCGAACATCAGGACTCCCAGGGGGAGATGGACCGACGGTACGTGCGCGATGCCGAGCACGACCTGGACCGAGGCGAGGACGAGGAAGCCGGAGGCGTACCCGATGGGCCGGGGCGAGCCGCCGCCCGGCTTCCACGCGAGCACCGCCGCGAGGACGTACAGCATCGCCGCCGCGTACATCACGCGGGCTCCGACACTGTGCAGGGTCTCCCCGTAGGACGAGGTCAGCAGCAGTCCGGCGGAGACCGCCTGAAGGAAGATGGTCAGGGTCTGCAGGGTGAGCGCGATCTGCAGAAACGAGAAGCGGTGCTGTGCCGTCGCCTGTGTCGCCATGCCACGTTCCCCTTTTCCCGCCCGGAGGCAGTAGGTCGATAAGGTCTCACCAGCCCGACGACGCGGGGCTGCGAAAGGTAAGGCCGGGGGGCAGAAGCATGGGGACGACCGAAGCGAGTACCGAGGAGATCGCCGGTGAGCGGCGTCAACTGATGAATGTGGCCTATCGGTTGCTCGGCTCGCTCGCCGAGTCCGAGGACGCCGTGCAGGAGGCCTACGCGCGCTGGTACGCACTGCCGCCGCGCAGGCAGGCCGAGATCGTGTCCCCCGGCGCGTGGCTGACGACGGTGACCGGTCGTATCTGCCTGGACGTGCTCGGCTCGGCCCGGGCCCGGCGTGAACGCTATGTCGGCGCGTGGCTGCCCGACCCCCTCCCCGACCACTCCGAGTGGACGCACGGCCAGGGCTCCGACCCCGCCGACCAGATGGTCCTGGACGAGTCGGTGACCATGGCCTTCCTCGTCGTCCTGGAGTCGATGACGCCCGCCGAGCGGGTGGCGTTCGTCCTGCACGACGTGTTCCGTTACCCCTTCGCGGAGATCGCCGGAGTCCTCGGCCGTACACCCGGGGCCTGCAAGCAGCTGGCGGCCTCCGCCCGGCGGCGGGTGGGCGCCGCGCGCCCTCCGGTGACGGCCGCGGGGCAGGCGGAGGCGGTGCGGCAGGTGAAGGAGGCGTGGGAGTCGAAGGACATCGCGGCCCTGGTCGACCTCCTCGACCCGGCCGCCGTGATGACTGCCGACGGGGGTGGACTGGCCGGTGCCGCCCTGCGCCCCATCGGGGGCGCCGCACGCATCGCCCCGTACATGGTCGCCATCGCCGACAGGGCTCCGGGGCTCGAACTCCTGGAACGGACGGTCAGCGGTGCGCCGGGCCTGGTGGCGCGGCGCGCCGGCGTCGTCCTGACCGTGGCCTCGTTCGACGTCGCCGACGGCCGGGTGACCCGGATCTGGGCGGTCCGCAATCCCGAGAAGCTTCGACCCTGGGCGCGGGGCGGCTGACGGCCGGGCCGGGAACACCCACCCGAGCGCACGGCACCCCCACCCCGGTGTCACGGATGCCGGGGCGGGGGTGTGCGCGGATCGGCGTACGACGGGTCAGGACGCGACGAAGCGCGCGATCTGGGCCAGCACGATCGTGTCCGCCAGGTACCCGATGTGCGTCTGGCAGGCCACATTGTTGTTCGTCGCTCCGCTGAGCTTGGTGCTGGTGTACGGGAGGATGACGCCGTCGCAGGCCGAGTACCAGGTCGCGTACTTGGTGTCGCCGGGCGTCTCGTCCCCCGCGGTGATCTGCGCGATGAACGAGGAGCCGGGATACATCTGCTGGCAGGTCGTGTAGATCAAGCAGGCGCCGGCGTACGTCGTGCCGTGGTTCGCGCCCGCGATCGACGCGAGATGGCTGACGTTGGTGTTGCCGCCCAGCACCTTCAGGTAGTACTGGCTGACGAGGCCGCCCATCGAGTGGTTGACGATCGCGACCTTGCTCGCGCCCGTCCTGGACTTGACGTCGTTGACGAAGGTGGCCAGGCCCTGGGCGTTGGTGATGTTGTTCCCGTAGGAGTTGTACTCGTACGCGAAGAGGTTGGAGCTGGACCAGCCGTTGAGCTGGAAGACGCTTCTGGCGGTGACCCAGTTGGAGGCGTTGCCGGTGTACCCGTGGACGAAGACGACCGGTGTGCTGGTCGACAGCGGCTGAGCGGCGGCGGCGCGTGCCGCGGGAGCGGCGGTCTGGGCGGCGCCTGCCGTCGGTGCCGAGGAGAACAGGGTGAACGCGACGGTGACGGCGGCGAGGGCGCCGAAAAGCCGGCGGGGGGAACGACGCATGGAGCACTCCTGACGGGGATGCGGGTGCCTGACCCGACAAGAGTCGGGGGGCGCGGCTCCCCCGCCATCGGTGAAATCACCGGCGTTCGCGAGCGGGTGCGGGGTGTCCGGCGGGCGGGCGCATGGGTCGTACGGGTGAAGAGTCGTCCGGGCCGGGGGCCGGCGCGGCCCTTGCCCACTTGCCCTCAACCACACTTGAGGTCCTACGTTCTCGGCATGACCGCACACCGTGCGGGCCCTACGCCGAAGCACCGGGAGAGGCCACCCCATGACGACGCCCCAGCAGACCTCCGACGCCGAACTCACCGGACAGCCCGCCGCCTACTGGACCGGGGTCGCCTACGAGGCACTGATCGCGTACACCCGCGCCCGGCAGGCCGACAAGGGCTACACCCAGCCCCAGTTCTGGCTGCTGCGCAATCTGTCCGCGAACGACATCTCCCCCGACGGCGAGGGGATGACCCTGGCCGAGCTACGGAAGGCGATGGCCTCCTACATCAGGCCCGAGGACGATCTGGCGGCGGAGGCCGAAGACCTCCTGAAGCGCGGCTGGCTGGCCCGGGACGCCGAGGACAGGCTGTGGCTCACCGAGGAAGGGGAACGGGCCCGTGTCGACCTCGCCCGCAACGCTCCCGCGATCCGTGCCGCCCTCCACGAGGGCATCGACGACGCGGACTACGTCATCACGCTGAGGGTGCTCCAGCGGCTGATCCGCAATGCCGGCGGGCCGGTCGACTGAAGCGGCAACGGCGCCGCCCCGGCCTTCCCGGACACGCCCCGGCGCCTCGCCGGGCCGGCCGACGTCCACAAGCGAGACCGCGACACATGCTTGACACGAACACGTCCGCTTGTATGGTCTAGGCCAACAGAACTCACCGCTCCGCTTGCGGAGTTCGGCCCTGTCGGCTTCTCCGTGCGCCGACGAGGCCGGTGAGTGCGCGTGACCTTCGCGCCTCTTGGCCCCCACCCAGAGGCCGCATCCGGCACGTGCGGTCACCCCCACATATGACCGCACCCGCCCGGGCGGCCTGATGTGAAGGAGTACGTATGCACGCCAGTAGGAAGACGGCAGCGCTGATCGGTGCGGCCCTGGCCCCCGTCATCGCGATCAGCCTGCCCGCCGGTTCGGCGAGCGCCCACGGCTACATCTCGGATCCGCCCAGCCGGCAGGCCCAGTGCGCGGCGGGGACGGTGTCCTGCGGGGACATCACCTACGAGCCGCAGAGCGTGGAAGGGCCCAAGGGCCTGACCAGCTGCAGCGGCGGGAACAGCCGCTTCGCGGAGCTGGACGACGACAGCAAGGGCTGGGCCGTCACCTCGGTCCCGAAGAACGCGACGTTCTCCTGGAAGCTCACCGCCCAGCACTCCACCAGCACCTGGGAGTACTACGTCGGCGGACAGCAGATCGCCCTGTTCGACGACGGCGGCGCCAAGCCGGGCGCCGTGGTGAACCACGAGGTCGACTTCGGCGGCATCACCGGGAAGCAGAAGGTGCTCGCCGTGTGGAACGTGGCCGACACCGACAACGCGTTCTACGCCTGCATCGACGTCAACGTCGGCGGCTGACACCCCGAGTGGAGTGGGCCGGGTGAGTCCGGTGGCCCCGATCCGGGCCCGCCGGGCGCACCCGGCGGTCGGAGGGCGCGTCTCGCCGAGCCCTCCGGCCTCCCACCCCGTCCCCCTTCGCCTTCACCTTCGTCCAGCAGGAGTCGACCTCGTGAAGTCCCGCACACTCGCACTACTGGCCACCACCGGCGCGGCCGCCACGCTCTGCACCCTGATCCTCGCTCCGACAGCACTCGCCCAGAAGACGGACGCGCGGTCCACCGCCGCCGAGTTCGTACTCTCCGAGGCGCAGTTCGACGAGATGTTCCCGAACAGGAACTCCTTCTACACCTACAGCGGCCTCACCGACGCGCTCAGCGCCTATCCGGAATTCACCAATGCCGGCAGTGACACGGTGAAGAAGCAGGAGGCGGCCGCCTTCCTCGCCAACGTCAGCCACGAAACCGGTGGGCTGGTGTACGTCGTCGAACAGAACACCGCCAACTATCCGCACTACTGCGACGCCACCCAGCCGTACGGCTGCCCGGCGGGCAACGACAAGTACTACGGGCGCGGGCCCATCCAGCTCAGCTGGAACTTCAACTACAAGAGCGCGGGCGACGCCCTGGGCATCGATCTCCTCAACAACCCCGACCTGGTCCAGAACGACGCGTCCGTCGCCTGGAAGACGGGCCTGTGGTACTGGAACACCCAGAGCGGACCCGGCACCATGACGCCGCACAACGCCATGGTCAACAGCGCCGGCTTCGGCGAGACCATCCGTGCCATCAACGGCAGCCTGGAGTGCGACGGCGGCAACCCCGCGCAGGTCCAGAGTCGCATCGACATCTACCAGCGCTTCACCCAGGTCCTGGGCGTGGAGCCCGGAGACGGTCTCAGCTGCTGAGCTCCCGTCCCGCAACGTGAGGCAGGCGGCTGGACCGGAAGGTCCGCCGCCTGCCTCTCCCTTGCCACCAGGCCTGAGGGCGGCTCAGGTCACCCACGCCCTGCGGTCATGGCGCCAGGCCACGCAGATCCGGGCGGTTCCTGGGCAGTCCGAAGCCCGCCATCTCCTTCTCCTCGTAGGACAGGAAGCCCAGGCTCCGGTAGAACGCGTGGTTGCGCTTGCCCTCCGGTGACGACTCGTGGTCCGTGGACAGCAGGAAGAAGCGGCAGTGCGAATAGCGCGGCATGAGGTCTTCGATCAAGGCCCTGCCGATGGTGGGCGGGGTCGACCACGACGTCCTGGACGTAACAGATGTGCTCGTCGTCGGAAATGGTCCGGGCCAGTCCGAGGAGCGTTCCCGAACCGTCGCGTGCCGTGATGACGAGGTGCGAGTTCAGCAGGCCGCGGCAGAGCTTTTCGACGTCGCGGGTGTAGCCCTCCCAGCCGACCGATTCGTACAGGCTGAGCATCTCCTCGGGGTCGAAAACATCCTCTTCCGCTATGAACACACCGAACTCCTATGGGGTAGGACCGCTTCTGATGACGAACCAGACACCGCACTGCATCTGACTCCACGACCGGGCGTGATCCGGGCCACCGCGTGCCACTGACGCAGGATCCATCCGTCGGGCGGGTCCGGCGTCGAGGACGCGACCCGCGCAGCGGTGGCCCCTGTCGGGCGTCACCAGCGCGCGACGAGCGTCTCCTTCCCGCCCCGATCGCGGTACAGCCAGGTGGTCCCCGGCGCGATGGCTCCGGTCAGATAGCCGACGATGGGTTCCCGCTGCGTTGCGCTGTCCAGTTCGCCGAGCAGCTTCAGCGCGTCGGGCAGGGGAAAGAACGCGGCCTGTTCGATGTCGTCGTCCTGCGGCGTGAGGTCCCCCGCCCACTCGTCGACCTCGAAGGCGGCGGCCAATGCCGAGGGGTGCCGCTCGGAGTCGATGTGCATGAGGAACGCGGTCCGCACCGGGTCACCGACCAGCAGCCCGGTCTCCTCCCGCAGCTCACGCCGGAGAGCTTCGTGCAGGAGCTCGCCGTCCTCGACCCCGCCACCGGGTAGCGACCAGAGCATCTCGCCGTCGGCGCCGAGCTCCTCCCGTACGAGCAGGATCTCGTCGTCCCGGCGGACGATGCCGATGACCAACTGCACCCGGGGTTCGGGGGCCTTCACCTCTTCTGCTGTCATGCCACAGACCGTACGTGAGGACCACCTTGCTTCACCTATCGATATTCGATAGATTCCCATCGTAGTTCGATGGGAGGACGGTTCATGGGAAAACTGACCGTGTACGCGCTGCGCGCCGTGCTCGTGGTGGTGCTCACCGGCACCGTGTTCGTACAGGTTCTGATGGTGTGGGTGTTGGCCGGTGGGAGCGACCCGGAGGACGGGTCGCTGCCGCTGACCCCGCTGCGCGTGTGCACGATCCTGGGCATCGGGGCGGCCCAGGTCGCGCTGGTCTGTGTGTGGCGGCTGGTGACGATGGTGCGACGCGGAACCGTGTTCTCCCACGCCGCCTTCCGGTACGTGGACGTCATCATCGGCGCGATCGTCGGGGCTGCTGTCGTGTGGTTCGCGGTGACGGCCATCAACGCACCAGGTCAGCGGGACGACCCGGGAGTCACCCTCATCATGGGCGGCATCGGCCTCGCCATCCTGGGAGTCGCGCTCATCGTGCTCGTGCTGCGGAAGCTGCTCGCCCAGGCGGTGACGCGGGACATCGAAGCGGGGCAGATGCAGGCCGAGTTGGACGAGGTCATCTGATGGCGATCGTCGTCGACATCGACGTGATGCTGGCCCGGCGCAAGATGTCCGTGGGCGAACTCGCCGACCGCGTGGGGATCACGCCCGCCAACCTGGCGGTACTCAAGAACGGCCGCGCCAAAGCGGTGCGCTTCACGACGCTCGCGGCGCTCTGCGAGGTGCTCAGGTGCCAGCCGGGTGACCTGCTTCGCTGGGAGGGGGAGGCCGACGACACCGTGAGCGAGTGAACCGCCCGCCTGCCACCACGGCCCCCGCGAACGGCGTCACCGCTACTGGTCCACGGAAGCGACGATGCCGTAGGTGACCAGGCCGTACACGACGTGCGGGACGGCGTCGGAAGCCCAGTCGCGCGCCGACCAGGTCCGGGGATCGCTGACGCCGAGGCGGGCGATGGGCGTGTCGGTGAGCGCCATCGCCAACGCACCGGTGAGCAGACCGCCCCACCCCACGGGCATCCGTACGCCGGCCCGGCTCAGCAGCGACATGGCGGCGCCCGTCCCGACACCGACGGCGATGCCCGACAACGCCCCCAGCCCTGTGAGCCGGCTGCCCCTGGCGTCCGTGTCCGGGAGCGGGTGCCCGAGGCGGGTGGTGATGCGGTCGACGACGGTCTCCGGGACGCTGCTGGCCGGCCTGCCCCGCACAGCCATGTCCGCGTACGTCACGGCGTTCAGCGCTGTGGTGCCGGCCGCCCCTGCGGCGCAGCCGCGCACGATGGTTCTGATCATGCTGGCTACGGTTCCACGAACGTCGGCGCGCGAAACGGAGCGCTCTCCACGTCTGCCCGCACTCAGTCGGCGCCGACGTCGTGCACGGACACACGGATCGTGCCGATGGTGCCGTCCACGGCGTCGGGAATGAGCATTCCCGCTTCGGCGCCGCTCCGCAGGTAATCGACTGCGGCCTGGTCGAGCACTTCGCCGGGGAGGGCGGCGGGGATCCCTGGCGGGTAGGGCGTGAGCATCTCGGCACAGACCCGGCCGACCGCCTGATCGGCGGGGACCTGCTCGACGGCACCGAAGAAGGCGTCGCGCGGAAGAGTGGCCTGCTGGAGACGGAGGTCGCCGGGGTCCGGGACGCGGATGTCCGGTGCGCGGGGCAGCTCGTCGGCGTGGGCCACCAGGTCACGCAGGCCGTCGAGGAGCCGTGCGGTCGTCGTGTCGTCGTCGGCGTGGGTGAGCTGGGCGTTGATGCGCCGGTGGTCGGACGTGTGCAGGTTGATGCGGTGGTTGCGGCGCATCCAGTCGGCGGCGTCGTACCCGTTGAAGTCCACTCCGCTCAGGTCGATGAAGATCTGGAGGGGGTCCAGGTCGAAGGCGCGCCCGGGCGCACAGAAGTCGTCGCGGCCGTTGACGTGCAGGCCCTCGATGTCCTCGATGGCTTCGCGCACACGGCGGGCCCGGGAGAGCGCGTCGCCCATAAGTTGACGGCCGTGTTCCACCATCTGGCGGCGCCAGCCGTCGAGGGCCGCATAGATGAGGACCGAGGGGCTGGTGGTGTCCAGGAGGTCGGCGCGGGAGGCCAGGGTCGAGGCGGCGACCAGGTCGCCCTGCAGGTGGAAGACCGACCCTTGTTCGAGCCCGGAGCCCATTTTGTGGACCGAGGTGACGCATACGTCCGCACCGGCGTCCATGGCCCAGGTGGGCAGCTCGAGGTGGAAGGGCAGGTGCGCTCCCCATGCCTCGTCCACGATCAGCGGTACGCCTCGCTCGTGGCACAGCGTCGCGATGGCTCCGATGTCGGCGCAGGTGCCGTACGGGGTGGGGCTGGTGATCAGCGCCCCTCGTACGTCCGGGTGCCGCTCGAACGCCGACCGGAAGGCCTCGGGGGCCGGGGGGTGGGCGAGGTGGAGATCGGGGTCCCACTGGGGGTCGACCCAGACCGGACGGATTCCGGCAAGGATCAGGCCGGAGATGACCGATTTATGCGCGTCGCGACCGACCAGGAGCTTTTCGTGCGGTCCGGCCACGGTCAGCATGGCGGCCTTCACCGACAGTGAACTGCCGCAGGTGGAGAAGAAGGTGTGCTCGGCACCGACGGCGTCGGCCATGAGGTCTTCCGCCCGCTCCAGGACCTTCTGCGACTGTGTCCGGTCGTCCAGACCCGACACGGCAAGCATGTCCGCGTCGAACACAGCATCTCCGAGCACGGCCCGCACCCTGGGGTCGGCTCCCCGGCCCTGCTTGTGACCGGGCGGAGTGAACGGCAGTTGCTGCTGCGCCCGGTACGCCTTCAAGGCGTCCAGAACGGGAGCTTTCGAATGGTCCATGGTGTGCGGCTTCCCGGTACAGGGGGGCGAAAACGACAGGGGTGAAGGCCCCGAGAAGGTGACACGGGCATCCCGGAGGACCCGGTTCCGGCGGGGTCGATGCCCGGCATCTGTCGGAGAGTGACTGTGCGGCGGCCCCAGGCACGGTCTCCCCCGCGCCCGGGCGGGAGCGGCACCGCGACGACTCCTGAAGCAGTGCGGGCATCACAGGGCGTGTGCAGGCGCCAGGGTGGCTCCCTGGCTTGCGGCGCGCTCGGAGGCATCGGGTCATTCGCTGTTCCGCCCCGAGCGGACGGACCACGGCACGGCCGGTGCGTGAAGCCCGCGCACGCTCCTTCCGCGCAGCGCGGCACGCGCGGCGTTGGCGCCGGGGGCTCCGTGCACGCCGCCGCCCGGGTGGGCCGAGGCCGACGCGAGGTACAGGCCCTTCACCGGTGTTTCGGGCCGCCCGGTGCCGACGGTCGGGCGGAAGACCAGTTGCTGGTGGGCGGCGGCGGTCCCGCCGTTGATCGCGCCGCCGTACAGGTTGGCGTCCATGGACTCGAGGGTGGGCGGCGCGAGTGGACGCCGGGAGGCGATGCGGGAGCGGAACCCCGGTGCCCAGCGTTCGACTTCCTCCTCCACACGGTCGGCCATGGCTTCCTGCTCGCGCCGGTCCCATCGCCCCGTCAGGCCGTCCTCGCCCGCGTCCCCCTTGATCCGGTGCGGGACGTGGGTGTAGGCCCAGGCCGACTCCGTGCCGGCAGGTGAGCGCGTGGCGTCCGCGGTGGTCATCTGCCCGAAGAGGAGGAAGGGGCGGTCGGGCACCTGGCCCGTCGCGATCTGGGCGGCGAAGCGGGTGAGACCGTCGACCCCGTCGGCCAGATGGACGGTCCCCGCCGTGGACGCGGCCCCGGCGGTCCAGGGCACGGGACCGTTCAGCGCCCAGTCGACCTTGAACGTCGCGAAGTCCCACTGGAACCGGCGCAGGTCGCTCAGCGTCCGGCCGGGCAGGTGCCGTGCGCCGACCAGCTCGCCGTACAACGCCGGCGCGGAGACGTCGGCGAGGACCGCACGGGAGACCGGAACGGCTTCACCCCCCGCGGTGCGCACGCCCACAGCGCGTCCGCCGCGTACGACGACCTCGGTCACGCGCTCCCCGCAGCGGACCACACCGCCGTGCCGCTCCAGCCGGCGCACCAGGGCCGCGACGAGCGCTCCGGCTCCCCCTACCGGCACCGGAAAGCCGTAGGTCTGTCCGAGCATGGACATGAGCCATCCGTATCCCCCGCTTCCCGCTGCCTCGGGGCCGAGGTCCGCGTGCAGCGCATTGCCCGCGAGGATGAGCCTGGCCCCTTCGCCGCGGAACTCCTCCTCCCCGAGGCGACGCACGGGCAGCACCATCGTCCGCGCCATCCGGAGCCCGCCGGAGGCCCGGAGCCTGGCGGCGAGGCGGAGAGCGGAGCGCACCGGCGGAAAGGGGGTGAACAGGGCCCGCAGGATGTCGGGGCTCAGGCGGCTCCACGTCCCGTACAGATCGAGCCAGGCGGCCCCGTCGCCCGCCGCGAACGTGTCCAGCCCCGCCGCTGTCTCCTCCGCCTCGCGTTCGAGGACCGCGCACCGGCCGTCCGGAAGCGGGTGCGCCAGCACGCGCGGGGCGTGGCTCCATCGGAGCCCTTCCCGATGGAGGTCCAGGCCGTCGAGGACCGGCGAGGCCGCGGCCAGCGGGTAGAAGGCGCTGAAGAGATCGCTGACGTAGTCGGGATGGACGCCTCGGTCGCTGCGGACAGCGCCGCCCGGCTCGGGCTGTGCCTCCAGTACCTCCACGCTCCACCCCGCAGCGGCGAGAAGATTCGCTGCGACGAGGCCGTTGGGCCCCGCGCCGATGACCACCGCGTCCGGCATCGATACCTCCAGCTGTTCCGGGCCTCACGGTCGGTCCCGCCGCCTCGCCGTGCGGGCAGCGAGTCCGTACGGTCGGCAGTCCTCCAGATCTCGTCGGACACCGGGCGTCCGGACGTGGCCCGCTCCTACTCACTCTCGCAAGCATCCGGGCATCCCGCCGCGCCACCGACGCCGTCGACGGACTCTTCCGCAGCGGTCCCCGGGTGGGAACGCCGCACCCTCGGGCGGTCCGCATCGGTGCCGGTCCGGCTACCCCCCGGGATGCGCCCGGCGTTCGAGGGCGATCTCGGTGGACCCGTCGCGCACCGCCCGCACGGCCTCGTCCGGGTCGGCGCCCGCGAAGACCAGGATGTCCGCCGCGACCAGCCGTACGCTCTCCCCCACCGCGACCGGCACGGCGGAGCCGCGTTCCGGGGCGTCCCTGACGACGTCGAGGGTCCGCCGGGCGGCGTGCTGGAACACGGCATGGCTTCCGTGCGCCTCCGCCAGGGCGTCCAGGACCCCGGACAGCCCCCGCACCGTGGCGGCGAGTGCCTTTCTGTGGCCGGGGTCGAGGAGCGTGGCGCCGCGGATGAGGGTGAGGCAGCTGTTGCCGAGCAGGTCCAGGTAGCGCGTGGCGGAGATCTCCCGCTGGATGTGCTCCCGCCGGCCGCGCCATCGCGGCGTCCGGCGGGCGACGGCGATCGCGTCGTCACGGGTACCGCCGAGATCGTTCAACAAGGTGTAGACCGGGCGCAGTTCCCTCCAGGACTGGTCCTCCCGCTCATCGGTCGAAGCGTCGAGCGTCCGGGCCACCAGCTCCAGCGCACGGCTCAGCCCCTTCAATGTGGCGCTCTCGGCCCCCCTCAACAGGGTGAACGGGTGTGGAGGGAAGAGGACCTGGCTGAACACGAGTGCGACCCCCGCCCCGAGCAGGGCATCCTGTACGCGGTCGATACCGGCCCGCTGCCCCGCCGCGACGGAGATCACCGCGCCCACGGCGGCCTGCGCCATCGTGATGCGCTCCCCGTCGATCACGAGCGCGACGAGGAGCGCGCACAGCACGGCGGCGCCGACAGCTCCGTCACCGTGGCCGAGAAAGCGGAAGGCCACCTGCCCCACGAGCACACCCGCGATGACCCCGGACATGACCCGTACCGCGTTGGTGCCGCGCCCGCCCACCGGTGTGTTGAGGGCGACGAGGGTCGCGATCGGGGCGAACAGGGGGACGTGGTGGTCGAAGACGTTCCCGGCGATCCACCAGGAGAGCGCTGCCGCCCCGGACTGCTGGAGTACCGGCCACAGGTTGTCCTTGACGCGCGACCACGCCTCGTACATGGCCCTCCCTCCCTGCCCCGGGCAGGGTCGGTTCGCGGCGGGGGTGCTCAGCCGGGCGGGTTGCCGTCGGGACCGTGCTCCCCGGTCGGGTGGGCGTCGTCGAACAGTCGGGGGCGCAGCTCGTGCCAGTTCCGCAGTCCGGGAAGGCGGTCGCCGGCTTCCGGGCCCCAGCTTCCGGGCGCGTACGGCAGCGGCGGCTCCGCCGGGTCGAGGACCGGGCCCACGATGCGCCAGCACTCCAGGACGGTGGGGAAGAAGGCGAAGCACTCGGGGTCGCCGACGACGGCCCCGTGCAGGATGTTCTCGTACGGGAGTTCCTGCCGCCCCAGCACCTGCGCGAAGTCGACGCCGATGGGCACGGTCAGCGGTCCGTCGGTGCTTTCGGGCTTGTTGAGCATCAGGTCCGCCCGGATGCCGGTGTCGCCGTCGATGCGGAAGCGGATGATGTTCGGCGGCGTCTGTATGTCGTCGCCGCCGAAGAGTTCCAGCGGGGGCTTGCGCAGTTCGACGACGACCTCGGTGGCGGAGACGGCCAGCGCCTTGCCGCTGCGGAGGTAGAAGGGGACGTCGGCCCAGCGCCAGTTGTCGACGAACATACGGGTCGCGAAGTAGGTTTCCGTGGTGGAGCCGGGCCCGACGCCCTCGACGTCCCGGTAGCCGTCGTACTGGCCGCGAACGGTCGCGGCGGGGTCCATGGTGCGGGTCGCGTGCAGGGCCCGCCACTTCTCCAGCCCCTGTGCCTGGGCGTTGGTGGCGCTCGGCGGTTCCATCACGAGGAGGGCGAGGACCTGGAGCATGTGGTTCTGGACCACGTCGCGCAGACAGCCCACCGCGTCGTAGAAGGAGCCGCGGTCGGCGACGTCGAAGTCCTCGGCAAGGGTGATCTGCACGTTGTCCACATAGGCGCGGTGCCAGATCGGGGCGAGCAGTGTGTTGGCGAACCGGGAGACCATCAGGCTCTCCACCGCGCGGTTGCCGAGGAAGTGGTCGACGCGCAGCAGATGGGCGTTGTCGAAGTGGGCGGAGAGGTCGTCCTGGAGCTTCCGCGCGGAGTCGAGGTCGTGGCCGAACGGCTTCTCCACCACCAGCCGGGCGTTCCGGTTCAGGTGCCCGGTGGCCAGCGAGCCGGCGACCTCGGTGAACAGCGCCGGCGGGATCGCCAGGTAGTACGTCACGAAGCCGCGCCCGGCCACGGCCTCGCGCAGCCGGGTGAAGGTGGCGGCATCGGCGAAGTCCCCGGTGACGATGGACAGGTTCGCCGCAAACCGGGCGAAGACTTCCTCGTCGATGTCCGTGCCCTCGGCGGCGACCGCCTCCCGCGCGTGCCGACGCAGGGCGTCGTCGTCCCAGTCGGTGGCCGCCACCCCGATGACGGGCACGGTGAGCTTGCCGGACTCGGTGAGCCGGTACAGCGCGGGCAGCAGCATCTTCTTGGCCAGATCGCCGGAGATGCCGAAGAGCACCAGGACGTCGGACTGCTCCATCTCGGTCGGGCTGAGGAGGGTTTCGGTCATCACGACCGTCCTTTCCGGTGGGCTGCCGCCTTCGAGGGGCTGTCCGGCGGGCCCTGGTCGCGCCCGAACCGAGCATTCAGCGCCGCCTCGATCTGTTCGGGGTCACGGCCCTTGGTCTCGGGCAGATAGCGGCCGACGAAGAAGAACGCGGCCACGCAGATCGCGGCGAAGATCCAGAAGGTCTCCCCCTGGCCGAGGGCGGAAGCCACGGGGAGGAAGGCGAGGCTGACGACGAAGTTGGAGATCCAGTTGACCGCCGTGGCCACGCTCGATCCCTCCGCCCGGACGGACGGCGGGAAGATCTCGCCCAGCAGCGTCCAGAACACCGGGCCGAGGCCGCCCGCGTAGGCGGCGATGTAGATGACCATGAACAGCAGTGTCAGCACCGAGTTCATGCCGACCACGAACGCCAGCCCCAGCATGAAGATCGACACCGCCATGAGGGCCAGGGAGACGAGCACCATGACACGGCGGCCGGCCCGGTCGACGAGGCGGATCGCGACGAGCGTCATGACCAGGTTGATCAGGCCGATGAACACGGAGTAGAAAATGGAGTTCGACGCGTTCAGACCGGTCTGCTGGATGATGGTCGGCGCGTAGTAGATGATCGTGTTGATCCCGCCGAACTGCTGTACGGCGGCGAGGGTGAGGCCGACGACGAGGGCCGGACGCAGGTCGGGCGTGAGCAGCCTCTTGGCCGTCCCCCCGGAGGACTCGGCGTCCCGTTTCTGCTGCTCGCGGTCCTCGGCGATCCGGTGCTGGGCCCGGGCGATCAGGGCGTCCGCCGTGGCCTCGTCGGCGACCGAGGCGATCCCCTCGCGCGCCCTCTCCGCCTGGCCGTGCGCGATGAGCCACTGCGGCGACTCGGGCAGGAACCACAGGGTCGCGGCCACCATGAGAGCGGCGGGGACCGCACCGACGGCGAACATGGCCCGCCACATCTCGCTGCTGGAGAAGGCGAGGTTGACCAGGTACGCGATCAGGATGCCGAGGGTGATCATCAGCTGGTTCATCGTGAGCAGCCGGCCGCGGATCTTCGTCGGTGAGATCTCGGAGAGGTAGACCGGAACCGTCGCCGACGCCGCTCCGACCGCGAGGCCGAGGATGATACGGCCCACCATGAGGACGGGGTACCCGTTCGCGGTGCTCGCGATCGCCGTACCGACGATGAACACCACGCCGATCAGCCCGAGGGCCTTCCTCCGGCCGAGGCCGTCGGAGAGCCGGCCGGCCGAGGTGGCGCCGATCACCGCGCCGATGAGCAGCACGCTGACCACGCTGCCCTGCTCGAAGGAGTTCAGGTCGAAGTCCTGCTTGATGTACAGCAGGGCGCCGGACACAACCCCGGTGTCGAAGCCGAACAGGAAGCCGCCCAGAGCGATCGCGGCCGCCCAGCGGGTGATCTTCCGCTGGCCCTCCGCCGGGATCTCGGTGAGCGGCCCGTGGGTTCCGGGTTCCCTGGAAAAGCCCTGGGCCATGTCGCTCCCTCCGTCGTGAGTGGGCTCGTCCTGGCCACACCACCACCTTTCCGGACGAAAGGACGGTGGTGCGAAGCAATCGGGTGGCCTGAGGACGAAGTGAACTGGACGTTGGCGACCACGACGGGCCGGCACTCGCCCTATCGGGTGACGCGCCGCCGGACGGTGAGGCCCGTCCCGGCGTCCAAGGTGTACGTGACCTCAGGGGCCGGACCGGAAGGGGCGGCCCGTCGACCCGTGCAGGCTGTGGGCGTACGGGAGCAGAAGCGGTTCGCTCTCCCGCGTCGCGGTAACGCCGCGGAAGCCTCGCTCAGTCCTTCTCCTCGTCACCTGCCGTCCGCCGGCGGGACGCGGGTGTCTCGCGGGCGATGACCAGGCGGTCGTCGGCGCGGACGGTGCCGATCCGGGAGTCGCTGTACCGCAGGGGCTTGCCGTCGCGGACCACGGCCAGCACGGACTCGGCGATCTGTCGGGGATCACGGCCGACCTCCGTCGGTTCCGGGGAGCGTTCGGCGACCTCCAGTCCGAGTCCGGCGGAGAGCAGCTCCTCCAGCACCGTGCCGACCGAAGGGGTCAACGATGCGACGCCGAGCAGGTGTCCGGCTGTCTCGGAGGATGTGATGACGTTGTCCGCGCCGCCTTCGCGCAGCAGGGCGACGTTCTCGGCGTGGGACACGGAGGCGGTGATGACGGCGGTGGCGTTCATCCGGCGGGCGGTCAGGGCCGCGAGGACGGCGGTGTCGTCGCTCGCGGTGGCGATCAGCACGTGCCCCGCCTTGCCCAGCTCCGCCCGTGCCAGCACGTCGGAGCGGGTTCCGTCGCCGACGATGCCGACGAGGCCGTGCCTGTTCGCCTCACCGACGGCGGACGCGGCGACGTCGACCACCACGATCTTCTGGGGCTGTGTGCCCCGTGCCCGCAGGGTGGCCACCGCGGCCCGGCCCTGGGTGCCGTAGCCGACCACCACGGCGTGCTGTCGCACCTTGCTCCTCCAGGTCTGCTCGCGCCATTCGGCCCGGGTCCGTTCTGTCAGCGCGCTGATCGTGGTGCCGACCAGGACCAGCAGGAAGCCGAGGCGCAGGGGGGTGATCACCAGGGTGTTCACGGTCCGCGCCGAGTCGCTGGCCGGGACGACGTCCCCGTACCCGATCGTGGTCAGGGTGACGACCGAGTAGTAGAAGCTCGTCAGTAGACCGAGTGGGTGTCCGGTGGAGTCGCGGTAGCCGCTGCGGCCGAGGTAGACGACCACCGTGCCGAGAAGGATGAGCCCGAAGGCGAGGACGAGCCGCGACACGATGATCCGGAACGGGCCGCGCGGCCGGTAGGGGAACCCGAACCGCGACCGCCGCCCGGCCTGGTCCTCGCCCTGGACGTCCACGGGGCCGAGTCTCCGGCACAACCGGAACGGCGACCACCGGAGGCGACCGCGGAGCCGGACCGATAGGGCTGTCGGGAGACCCCGGGGCCGCGCGTGGCCACCTGCGCCGGGGGCGCACGGCGCAGTCAGCTGGCAGCGGGCAGCTGGCAGGCGCTGGACCGATGGACCCGCCACTGCCCCGGAGGGAAGCCGACGCTCCCGTCACCGTCACCGTCGGCAGCGGGCATTCGGCGTGGAGCGAGCCGGCGCCCGGAGGGTTCCGGTTGTCCCGGTCAGGGGCGGCCTGGTCGGTCGACGGCAGGACCGGACCGCGAGCCGGTTGCCGGGACGGGCCGTGTCAGCCTTCTCCGCTCTCCGGGTCCCAGTCGAGCAGCCGGACCTTCGCGACCGTCCGCACATGGCGGCGCATCGCCGCGGCGGCCCCCCGCCCGTTGCCCGCTTCGATCGCCTCGAAGATGGCCATGTGCTGCGCGAACGACTTGGAGGGGCGCCCCGGTTGGCGCAGTGACTCGTGGCGGGACTCCGTGATCTGCTCGGCGATCGAGCGCATGAACTCCGCGAGGAGCGTGCTGTGGGCTGCTGCCGTCACGGCGGCGTGGAAGCGACGGTCGCCTTCGACGCCGTGCTCGCCTCGCTCGATCTCCCGCGCCATGAAGTCGAGGGCGGCGCGGACCGCGGCAAGGTCCTCGTCCGTACGGCGTTCCGCAGCGAGTTCGGCGAGCTTGGTCTCCAGGGCTTCGCGTGCCTCGAGAACGTCGGGCAACCGGCGCCGGCGTTCGACGAGCTGCTCGACGGGTTCGGCGACGTCGAGGCTGTCGCCGACGAGGTAGGTGCCGCCGCCGTGGCGTACTTCGACCAGGCCCTGCACTTCGAGGACGACGATGCCCTGTTTGACCGAGGCGCGGGAGATGCCGAGGCGCTGGGCGAGTTCGCGCTCGGGTGGGAGACGGTCGCCGGACGTGAGGCCGGACTCGGTGGCGTAGGTGCGCAGGCGGTCGATGACCTGTTCGTAGAGGCGCGTGCGCCCCACGGGCCGCAGTGCTTCAGACATGGCCCGTCCCCCTCCCGTGGATCTCCGCAGCGTAGCAGCGGAGTTGGACAAGTGGCTGAGCCAATGTGCGCGCACCCTCTTGACGAGGATGGACACGCCCCCGACTCTGTGGATCACCAATCGGCCGAGTGGCTGAGCCACTTGGCCAATCCTGCACCCGGGGAGCCCCCGATGTCCGCGGAACTGATCTCGATCCTTGTCCTCGTAGTGGTCTTCGTGATCGCCACCACCCGCTCGATCAACATGGGGGCGCTCGCCTTCGCCGCGGCGTTCGGCGTCGGTGAACTCGTCGCCGACCTCGACGCGGACGGCATCTTCGCCGGATTCCCGGGCGACCTCTTCGTCGTCCTGGTCGGCATCACCTACCTCTTCGCCATCGCACGGGCCAACGGCACCACCGACTGGCTGGTGCATGCCTCCATCCGCTTGGTCGGCGGGAGAGTCGCGCTGATCCCCTGGGTCATGTTCGTGATCACCGGCGCCCTTACGGCGATCGGCGCCGTCAGCCCGGCCGCGGTCGCCATCGTCGCTCCGATCGCGCTCAGCTTCGCCGCGCGCTACGGCATCAGCCCGCTCCTCATGGGCGCGATGGTGGTTCACGGCGCGCAGGGCGGCGGGTTCTCGCCCATCAGCATCTACGGCTCGATCGTCAACGGAATCGTCGAGCGCGAGAACCTCCCGGGCAATGAAGTCGCCCTGTTCCTGGCCTCCTTGGTGGCGAACCTGATCATCGCAGCCGTCGTCTTCGTCCTGTTCGGCGGCCTGAAGCTGGCCCGCCACCGCACCGACGCCGGCCGCACCGGCACCGACAGCGACAGCGACAGCGACAAGGGGGCGACCTCGGAGTCCACCGAGGAGAGCCGCCTCACTCCGCCCCGTATCGCCACCCTCATCGCCCTTGTCGCCCTGGTTGTCGCCGTGCTCGGCTTCGACCTCGACGCGGGTCTCACCGCCGTGACGCTCGCCGTCGCACTGAGCGCCATCTGGCCGGTCACCAGCCGCAAGGCCGTCAGTGAGATCGCCTGGCCGACCGTACTCCTCATCTGCGGTGTCATCACCTACGTAGGCGTCATGGAGGAGATGGGCACCATCAAGTGGGCGGGCGAGGGCGTCGGCGACATCGGCATACCCCTGCTCGCGGCCCTCCTGCTCTGCTACGTCGGCGCCATCGTCTCGGCCTTCGCCTCCTCCGTCGGCATCATGGGCGCCCTGATCCCGCTGGCCGTCCCGTTCCTCGCGCAGGGCGAGATCGGCGCGATCGGAATGATCGCCGCGCTTGCCGTGTCGGCAACGGTCGTGGACGTCAGCCCCTTCTCCACGAACGGCGCCCTCGTGCTGGCGGCCGCGCCGGATGTCGACCGTGAACGGTTCTTCCGGCAGTTGATGGTCTACGGCGGCGTCATCGTCGCCGCGGTCCCCGCCATCGTCTGGCTGGTCCTGGTGGTACCCGGATTCGGGTGACACGCCCGAGGAAGCCCTGCCCCGCCCGTGGAGCCGCCCGCCGACCGATGAGCGGCGGGCGCTCCGCGCCGCCTGAATTCCATGAATCGGAGTACGACACGTGAGTCACCGGACCACGCCCCTGTTCCCCGCCCTGGCCGAAGGCTCGTCCCGGCCGGCCCTGACCTTCGGCGCGCGCACGCTCTCGTACGAGGAACTGGCCGAGTCCGCCGGCTCTCTGGCCGCGCTGCTCGGCCAGGCTCCCAGGGTCGCCGTCTGGGCGACACCGACTCTTGAGACGGCGGTCGGCGTGGTGGCGGCACTGCTCGCCGGCATCCCTGCCATCCCGCTCAATCCCAAGGTCGGCGAGCGGGAGCTCACCCACATCGTCAGCGACAGCGAACCGTCACTGGTCCTGGCCAGGCACGGCGACGAGCTGCCGCCCGCGCTGTCCGAGTTGGTCCGCATCGACATCGAGGCCACGGCCACCACGGACCATGAGCACACCTGGACCGAACCCGCTCCCGACCATCCGGCCTTGATCGTCTACACCTCCGGCACCACCGGACCGCCCAAGGGCGCCGTCCTGCCTCGTCGAGCGCTGTCCAGCACCCTGGACGCCCTGGAGGACGCCTGGCAGTGGACCTCGCAGGATGTTCTCGTGCACGGGCTTCCCCTGTTCCACGTCCACGGATTGATCCTCGGCATCCTCGGCCCGCTGCGGCGCGGCGGATCGGTGCGCCACCTGGGCCGGTTCAGCACGGACGGGGTGACCAGGGAACTGAGCGCCGGGGCCACGATGCTCTTCGGCGTACCGACGATGTATCACCGGATCGCCGAGCGACTGCCTGAGGACCCCGCACTGGCCGAGGCGCTGGCGGGAGCGCGGCTACTCGTGTCGGGGTCCGCCGCACTTCAGGCCCGCGACCACGAACGGATCCGGACCGCGACCGGACGGGCCGTGATCGAGCGGTACGGAATGACGGAGACGCTGATGAACACCAGCGTCCGCGCGGACGGCGAACCCCGGGCGGCCGCGGTTGGCGTACCGCTGCACGGCGTCGAACTGCGCCTGGTCGACGAGAACGGCCTCGAACTCCCGGACGAGCCGGATCAGGTGGGCGAGATCCAGGTGCGCGGCCCGAACCTCTTCCTCCAATACCTCAACAGGCCGGACGCCACCGCCGCCGCCTTCACCGACGACGGCTTCTTCCGTACGGGCGACATGGCGGCACGGGACCCGGACGGCTACGTACGGATCGTGGGCCGCAAGGCCACCGACCTCATCAAGAGCGGCGGCTACAAGATCGGCGCGGGAGAGATCGAGAACGTCCTCATGGAGCACCCGGCCGTACGCGACGCCGCAGTGACGGGCGAGCCCGACCCCGACCTGGGCGAGCGAATCGTGGCGTGGATCGTGCCCGGGAATGCTGAACAGCCGCCTACGGAGAAGGAACTGGCGGACCACGTGGCGGCTCAGCTCGCCCCGCACAAGCGCCCACGCATCGTCCACTACCTCGCCGAGCTGCCGCGCAACGACATGGGCAAGCTCATGAAGAAGGCCCTCCATGCCTGACCCCGGCCCTGGGCCCCGCCTCACCGATGCCACCGCGTCCGCGGCCCACGTGGAGTGGTCCTGAGGTGTGCGCTGCTGCGCAGGAGCGGGCCGAGGTGCAAGTGGGGGTCCCAGCGACGGGACACGAGTGGCCGCCCGACGAGGAGCTCAGGCGGCCGCCACATCGGGCTGGCGTGCCGAAGCCACGCCTACGGCCTGGGCCGCCCACGCGCGGCTGGCCGGGCGTCGTGCCGAATCAGGACGGCAGCTTCTGCATGTCGCCGTCTGCGGACGCCGAGAACCCCTCTTCTCGCGCCGGTCCCTGCTCCTGCCCCTGCTCCTGCTCCTGCTCCTGCTCCTGCTCGGGAACGAACGCGATCTCACCGTCAAGGACCTTGCGGGCGCGTTCGTGGTCGAGGGCCTTCTCCCACGTGGACACGGCGAACACAGCTACGCAGTTGCCCAGGAGGTTGGTGGCCACCCGCATGGTGTCCATGATGCGGTCGACCCCGAGCAGCAGTGCAACGGCACCGGCCGGGATGACTCCGAGCGCGGAGGCGGTGGCGGACAGCGCCAGGAAGGCCGAGCCCGGAACGCCGGCCATGCCCTTGCTGGTCAGCATCAGGACGAGTACGACGGTGACCTGCTGGCCGAGAGTCAGCTCGACGCCTACTGCCTGAGCGATGAACAGGGTGGCGATCGACAGGTAGATGGACGCGCCGTCGAGGTTGAAGGAGTAGCCGGTGGGCAGCACCAGCCCGACCGAGTCGTCGCGGCACCCTGCCTGTCGCAGCTTTTGCATCATGCGGGGCATGACCGTCTCGCTGGAGCCGGTTCCCAGCGCCAGCACAAGCTCCTCGCGCGTGTAGCGCACGAACTTCCACAGGTTCACGCCGGTGAACAGTTTCAGGGTCATTCCCAGGAGAAGCAGGAAGAGCAGGGCTACGGCGTAACACACCCCGATGAGTTTCCCGTAGGTGGAGAGGGCGCCGAGGCCGTACTCCCCGACCAGGTGTGCGGTGGCGCCGAACACGGCCAGGGGCGCCAGGCGCATGACGAAGCCGACGATGGCGAAGATCACGTGCTGAACCTGGTCCACGGCAGGGAGAACGGCCGGCACCTTGGTGTGTCCCAGGTGCAGCAGGGCGGCACCCACCAGGCAGGCGAGGACCAGTACCTGCAGCAGGGAGTTCTCGGCGAAGGCGCCCACGGCGCTGTCGGGGAGTGAGTGCAGCAGAAACTCGCCGGTCGAGGGCAGTTCGGCGTCTCCCGTCTTCTCGTTGACGGCCGAGGCGTCCAGGGAGGCCGGATCGACGTTCATCCCGTCACCCGGCCGGACGAGGTTGCCTGCCAGGAGCCCGAGCACCAGGGCTACGGTCGTTGCCGCCTCGAACCAGATCAGCGCCTTGAGGCCGATCCGCCCGAAGGACTTGAGATCGCCGGCCTTGGCGATGCCGGTGACCACCACACAGAAGACCAACGGGGCGATCATCGCCTTGATCAGCCGGACGAACCCGTCACCGAGCGGCTGTACGGCGGAGCCGACGTGCGGCCAGGCAGCCCCCACGACGACACCGAGCACGAGTGCGCCGAGGACCTGCGCGAACATGGAACTTCCGAGCGCTTTGGCGAGACGACGGAGCGGGGACGGGCCGCGTGCCGGCATGTTCTACACCCTTCACTATTCCGCATTGTGGAATGAATATTCCGATGACCTTGGGTGCTTACTATTCGGCGGCCCGGTCACTCAGGGGAAGGGCTGAGTCCGCATCGGCAGAAATTTAGGTGGATCCTCCAACGACCTACGCGTCGAGGTTCGCCCGCCGCCCGGGTCGAGGGCCGTCGGTCGCCTGACGGGTCGTCTGAGCATGAGATCTTGGGCTGACGTCTCGGCCGAGATCATGCTCAACGGGCGACGGGACGGGGTGGCGCGCCAGTTCGGTCCCCGTCCCAGCTCGGCGAGTACACCAGCTGGACGGGCACTCAGGCACGAACGGGCTTCGCCAAGTTGACGTCGCCGCCCTCGCCGAGGCCGGCGACACGGACATAGCCATGGCGCCGGTAGAAGGAGAGATTGCGGTGGCTGGCAGCGCCGGTGGAGAGGACGATCCGGGTACAGCCCTCGCCAACCGACTCGGCTTCACGCAGCAGCCAGCCGCCTATGCCGAGTCCACGCAAGTCGGGGGCGACAGCGAGTCGCCCGATGCACAGGTCACTCCCGGCTCGTCGGGTGCGCACCACGCCCAGTAGCCGGCCGTCACGCCACAGGCCCGTCGTGTGCCAATCGGCCAGCCACACGCGGACATCTGCGAATGACTCATGGAGTGCGGGAATGGCCAGCGTCTCGTTGGCGAGCGCCTCCTCCATCCAGCAGCAACGCTGCAGCACGATCACTTCGGGGGCGTTGCGCGGGCCCAGCCGACGTGCGTACGAGCCGGGGAGTGGCCCTTGGACAGATGCCGGGTGCTCGCGCTCACGCATCGGGTTCAGGGCGTGAGCGAGCCGGACGAGTTCCGCCAGCAGACCCTGCGCCGCTTCCGCGTGACGGGGAGCAGGCTCCAGACCCTTGCCGCCCGTCACCTCCGCGATCCGCAACGCAACGGTGGCTCCCAGGGGGACCAGCCTCAAGGTACTCACCACCTGCTTGGCATGCTGAACCGCTCGGGTGCCGGCCGAGGTATGGCCGTAGCTGACGAAGCCCACCGGCTTCCAGGCCCATTCGGGCCCCAGGTAGTCCAGAGCGTTCTTCAGGGTCGCCGGCATGCCGTAGTTGTACTCGGGCGTCACGACTATGAAGCCGTCAGCCTCATCGACCATCCGGCTCCAGCGGCGGGAGTGCTCGTGGCGATGGATCCCGCTGGAGGGATGCTCCTCCTCATCCAGGAACGGCAGATCGAGGTCACCGATCGATACGGGGACAAGGTCCACCCCGAGCACCTCGGAGCTCGGCGCGAGCGTGTCCGTCAGCCAGCGCCCGACTGCGGGACCGAGCGCGTTGGGACGAGTGCTGCAGACCAGGACGAGGACACGCAAAATTTTCATTGACATGGAAACGAAAGTAGACAGTAGATTGATTACATGTCAACGAAAAATGAAAGCGACTGGCTCGCGCCCGACGAGGAGCGCGACTGGCGGGCGTACCTGCGTATGGTCGCCACCGTCCAGGTCCGCACCGCGCATGATCTGGCCACCCTCGGCCTCTCCGAGCCGGACTACGAGGTACTCAGCACCCTGTCCGAACGAACGAACGGCACCAGCACACTGCATGAGCAGGCCACCAAGATGGGCTGGTCGCGCAGCCGCCTGTCCCGGCACGCCTCCCGCATGGAAGCCCGCGACCTCATCCGCCGCGCACCCGACCCGGCCGACGGCCGAGGCTGTCTGCTCGCCCTTACCTCCACCGGCCGGCAAACACTCCGGGACGCCGCCCCCCACCACGTCGCGTCCGTGCGCCGGCACTTCGTCGACCGCCTCACACCCGACGAGCTCACCACCCTCGGCCACATCGCGCGCAAACTGTCGAAGGACGAGTAGGACAGCGCCGCACACGATCACCAAACCGGCCGCCGCTCAGATGGCCGCGAAACCCGAAGACAGCACGCGAGCATCCTGCGGGCACCCCGCATTTCGGGCGTGCGTGATGTCCGCACAGCTGGCCGGCTCGGCCGGACGGGCGGGCGCGAAGGTGCACGAGCGTGGCCAACAGGCGGTCATGACGACCAGATTGCGCTTGGCCCCGGCGCCAACGGCCCGGCGGCGAGGTCGAGACGTCAGCACAGCCTGGTGCCACTCGTGCCACAACAGGCCGAGTTCAGCGCCGAGTTCCGCGATCACGTCGGGCGTAAGCCCGGTGATCCGCCGGCTTCGGATGCTTGCCGCCACGCGTCCGGTTCCCCACCACACGGACCATGATCAACAATCAAGGTATCGACGCGCTACCGCCAACCATGCACGAGCTCGCGCGTCGGCTCCGGGTGAGGCATGGCTGCAATCACTCGTTCTGAAGCGGTGTCCCGTACGTGGCATCAAGCACCAGAGCGAGCAGCCGGTCGGGCTGTTCCGCGTCGTGGCTGCGAGCTGTGGACAGCGCGATCCCGACGACAAGTTGGATCAGGTCGTCGGCGGTCAGGCCGGCGCGTGCCGTGCCCCGCCGCTGGGCCTGGGCAAGAAGACCGGCTGCGGCGTCCAGGATCAGCCGGTGACAGTCGATCCCCAGCGCGACCGGCTCCTCCACCATCAACGCGCCCCCCAGGCCTTGGTTGAGCCTGGCATGAACGAGAAACGCGCGCAGCCATTGCGCCAGCGCGTCGTCGGCGGGTTCCGACGAGGACAGCGTCGCGGCGAGCTCGCACAGCGTCTCGATCCGGCCTTCGAGGACCGCGGTCAGCAGGGCGGAGCGGTTCGGGAAGTGACGGTACAAGGTGCCCGGGCCGACGCCCGCTCGGCGGGCGACCTCGTTGGAAGACGCCTCGGGTCCGGCTTCGGCAAATACTTCCTGCGCTGTGGCGATGAGACGTTCCCGGTTGAGTCGCGCATCGGTACGCCGCAGTCGTCTCGGCCCAGGTTCTCGGCGCCCTGTTGGGGTCGGTGCCGGTCGTGCTGCTCGGCTCGGCGTACGTATCCCGGACCGGGCGGTACGGCGCCTGCGTGCACTCATGTGGCGCAGTGGTTCGGTGCTGCTGGCGCAGGGCTGGTGGCCGGGCCCGGAGGTGCAGCTGCGCGTGGCGTCGGCGGTTCCGGGAGGGACGCCACTGGCGAAGGCTGGCTGCCTAGGCACCATCCGGGCGCCCGCGCGGTTCTGCCCGCCTTTACCCGTCTCCCCCTTCCGGGCTCTTCCCTCGGCAAGGAAGCTCGAGCACCGCGGCTGCGTGGCGTGAGCTCAGCTCGGGGCAATCGTCACGATGTCAGGCGCGATGTCCAGCACCAGGAGCGCCGCCGCCACGTGGGTCGGGTTGTTCTCCACCTTGACGGTCGAGAGCTCGTTGGCGCGTGAGACGCGCCGTTCGACGGTGTTGCGGTGCGCGTAGAGGTCGGCGGCCGCCCGGGTGGTGCTGAAGCCGCACTGCACGTAGGTGAGCAGTGCCTGCCGCAGGGCCGTGTCGGCTTCGGCCAATGGCCCGAGGGTGTTGATGACGAACCGACGTGCGCCGGGCCGGTCCTTCGTGAGCGCGTCGATCAACTCGACGTCGAGGTAGGCGGTGAACCGCCGGTCGGAACTCAGCCGGATGACCAGCGCCTGGGCCGCGAGGGCGTCCTGATGGCTGGAGCGGAATCCTTCGAGTCCACGTCCCGGCCTTCCCACCGCCGCGCGGACCTCGTCGGTCGCCGCGAGGTCCTTCTCCACGTGATGAAGGTCCGGGACGACTTCCCCCGAGAGCCAGATCCACCGCGACGTGGCGCTGGCGCGCGCCACCAGGGCGCTTCGGCCTCCGGTGGACGAGCGCACGGCGGCGATCGCCTCGTCCAGGGCATCGGCCTCCTGGGGATCGTCGACCCAGAGGACGAGGCCCACATGCCACCGTGCCATCCGGTAACGCAGGCGTCCTTCGGCGAGGTCCTCCGCCATCGGTGCCCCACTGGCGATCAGCTGGATCAGTGCGATCCCCTCGGCATCCGTGTTCCCCATCGCCGCGGCGAGGCCGGCCTGCCGCAGGGATGCGACGGAGTCGAGGGCGTACTGCACCAGCGACTGCGCCGTCACGTCCAGGATCCCCACGAGAAGATCGGGGTCCGCGCAGTCCGCCACGCATTCTTCCAGCCATCGCCGCCAGCCGATCCCCAGGGCCACACGCCAGGCAACGGCGAAATCGGGCGCGATGCCCCGCGAGACGAGATCGTTGATGTACGCCGTGGTCCTCGGACTGACGTAGGGCTCTACCCTCCGCCCCGGTTGCTGAACGTTTGCGGTCAGCCATTGGACCAGCTCGGAGCGGTTGAGCGCGCGATCCTCCTCGACCAGCGATGCGTCCGCGAGGAGCGCGGGATCGTTCTGGGCGACGAGGGACGGCCTTGCGAAGGCGTCGATCAAGGCGTCCGTCTCCGTCAGGAGGCGCTGACACAGTGACCTGATCGCATCGGCGACCTCACGCGAGGGCGGGGGCCACAGCTCTTCCATAATCTCAGTGTCCCTCTGCTCTCGGGGAGTCGAAGCTCCCGACATGCCGTGTCCGGACAGGCGAAGGGTCCATCGGCGGCCTGGCCGACGGCGAGGGCGTCACCACCCCTCGACCGCTGTTTAGTACTACTAAACGGCGGCAGGTTTACCACGCCCTCGACGGCGCCACAAGGGACTCGACGCCATCGCCTCACCCCCCCCTCTGCGAGGGCGCACCGATCCCCCCTGGCATGCATGCCTTAGCCTCGTGCCACGGAGAGAACTCGTCCGGGTCGGCCCGTCACATGACAGGCACACGACCTCGGCCTCGGGACGGGCGGTGAGCACACCATGTCCATCGGTGACGGTGGGACAGCAGATGGAGCGGAAAGGGGCGCCGCCGCCCTCGAAACTTCCACAGGCGCACAGCTGCGTAAGATCAGGCTCGACCGCGGGTTGTCGTTGACGGAGGTCGCGCACAGGGCGGAGGTCACCAAGGGCTTCCTGAGCCAGTTGGAGCGCGGGCTCACCAACGTGTCCGTCCCGACGTTGGTGCGCGTCTGCGAGGTGCTGCGGATCGGGGTCGGGGAACTCTTCGCGTACCCCCAGGAGAAGGTCGTGGACGGTGGAAGCCGGATCGGCATGGGCGGTGAGGGCGTGGCCGAACACCTGCTCACGCCCGCCGGCACCACGGCGTTCCAGGTCTTCCGTTCCGTGATCGAGCCAGGCGGAGGCACCGGAGGCCCCTATCGGCTCGACACCGCCACGATCTTCGCGATGGGGCTGAGCGGATCGACCCGTCTGATCGTCGGAGGCGAGACCCGGATGCTGTCGGCAGGGGCGTCCACTTCGTTCTCCGGGCAGACGCTTCACCAGTTCGACAATCCGGGTACGGCGGTGAGCGAGGTCCTCTGGGTCCTGTCGCCTCCCCTGCTGCGCGCCGCGCGAGGGCCCGCCTAGGGCCTCTCGTTTGGATCAGGCCGGGCTCGCGGGGTCTGGCACGCACATCTGCGGCGTTGTCGTCAGTCGGCAACGCTCCGCGTTGACTCCCTCCTCCGCCTTGCAGCTGCACGCACCAGACCCCGCTCCCTGATCCGGCCTGATCCAAACGAAAGACCCTAGATCCTGGCGTCGAACGCCGGGCCCGCATCAGGAGCGATGCGTGGGCGGCGGCTGTTTCGCAGGACCCGGCGGCGTTGTCGTAGCAGGCGGCAATCTCACACCGCGCCGTCACGGAGCAGGCGCCGCCCGGACCTTCAGGAGTCCCCGCGCCTGGCACGACGGAGTGCCCGCCGGGCCAGCGTCCTGCTGCCGTTGAAGAAGTCGTTGAACCGGTCCAGCCCCCAGACCGCTCGGAGGACGAACGGCTGCATCAGCAGCGACATCGACGCCGGGTACTTCGGGGCGTCCGACCAGATGCCGGCGAGGTCCTCGGACATCTCGCCGTCGACGATGTAGTCGGCGAGCTGGTGGGTCACGTACGGCACCTGGCAGAGGCCGTGGCCGTTGCAGGCCATCGCGTAGAAGACGTTGTCGCCCACCTGGCCGGCGACCGACAGCCAGTCCGGGCTGATGCCGATCCAACCGCCCCAGGCCCGCTCGATGGCCACGTCGGACAGCGTCGGGAACCGGTTGGCCAGATCCTTCCCCATGTCCCGCACGACACTGGGGTCCGGGACCCGGTCCGGGAGCGGGTACGTCTGGCCTCGCTGCGCTTTGCGGACCCCGCAGACAATGGTGTTGCGCTCGGTGAGCCGGTAGTGGGTCATCAACTGGTGCTGGGTGATGATGCCGGACCGACTGGTCCAGTCCAGCGCGGCGAGTCGTTCCGGCGCGATGGGTTCCGACTCGACCTCGATGACGTACAGCGGCGTCGCGAGGTTCTTGGGCGTGATGTCCCACTCGCCGCCGTAGACGCTGGTGGCGAGCAGCACCTTGGCGGCCCGCACGGTGCCGTGCGGTGTCGTGATCTCGACGGTGCTGCCGGTCCGCCGGACATCGCTCACCCGCGACTGCTCGAAGACCTTGGCCGAGGAGGCGAGCAGTGCGCGACGCACACCACGGGCGAGCTTGCCCGGGTTCAGCATCCCGCCGATGGATTCCCGCATCCCGCCCACGAAGCCGGCGGGGAGGCCGAGTTCCTCCCTGCTGCCGACGGTCCCGCCCCCACCGAAGGCGCGCAGGATCGCCGCCTGGGTACGCACCCTGAGCATCATGAGGGGTGAGACCGCACCCCACACCAGGCCGTTCGCCACGTAGTCGCAATCGATGTCGTGCGTCTTGATGAGGTCTTCCACGTAGTGGCCCGCGTGCTCCGCCAGTTTGGCCATGACCGGCATCTTCTTCGGGGACTGGAGGCTGAGCATCCGCAGGTCGCCACCCGGCGCCCCGGCGATCTGACCGCCGTTGCGCGAGGCCGAGCCGTAGCCGCAGAACTCGGCCTCCAGCAGGACGACGTCCTGGTCGCGCTCCGCGAGGCGCAGCGCAGCCGCCATGCCACCCATGCCGCCGCCGATGACGGCGATGTCACAGGTGAGATCACCGTCCAGCGCGGGCTGCACATCGTCCGGCCGGTCGATCCAGCCGGTGAAGCTGGTGTACTTCGTGCTGTCGGTCCTCATGCTGTCCCGATCTCCTTCCAGGTGAGGCGTCCGCCCCACTTCGTGCTCCGCGTCGAGGCGTGCTCGGCAGCACGCCCGAGCCCCCGTTCCCGTCCGGCGGATCGGCCGTGACGGGCGCTCTTCGGCGAGGCGCGTGAAGACGGCGAACAGGAGGTTCTCCGTCTTCACGCGTCTTCGTCTCAGTCCTGAGAAGCCGTGGCCCCGAGCGAGGCCCGGCCCGCTCGCCGCTCTCCCTTGGCCGCGACCGAACGGGCGGGCAGGTCCCCCATAGACAGGAGACCAGGACGCGCCTCGACGATCGCGGTGGAGGCGTTGACCGCCGCCGCGATGGTGCTGAGGAAGGAATCAAAGCCCACGGAGGAGCGGAGGTCGACTACCTGCTCCTCTCCGGCGATCCGGTAGTCATCGCCCGCGACCACCTCGTCGGCCGGCTCGAAGAACCCGAACGTGATCTCCAGATCGATCACCACGTCGCCCTTGAGCATGCCCCGGGCGGCGTGAGTGACCGCCGCGATCTGCCCTGGTTCGATACGCATGTGGTCCCCGACGCGCGGCGAAGTCGTCACGACGGCGGGTTCGACCTCTCCCACGTCCACCGAGTCGAGATCCCATCCGAGCCCTGCCGCGAGCGCCCCGACGGCCTGCTCGAAGCCGTGGTGCCCGACGACCTCGCCCCGGCTGCGAGCCGTCGCGAACTCGCGCGTGGTCAGACCGAGGCCGAACTTCGACAGGATCGCTCCGTAGCGCGACATGTTCGTCCGCCGGCGGATCCTCACACTCTGCACACGCTGGGTCAGTGCGGTCAGGAGGAGGGGAAGGGTGTCCATCAGGATGCCCGGGTTCGCCCCACTGCCCAGAACGGTCACGCCGTGCGCCTTCGCCGTGTCGTCGAGCCGTCGGGCCAGATCGGGGTGGCTCCGCCATGGATAGGCCAGCTCTTCGCAAATGCTCAGAACGTTGTACGAACCCTCCAGCAGCGGCAGCAGGACGTCGGCCGCCCTGTCCAGATCCGAGACGGTCGCCACGATCGCGAGGTCGGCGGCGGGCAGCTCGGCCGGGTCGCTCACGACGACGACACCGTTCGCGACGCCACCGAGGAGCACTCCGAGGTC
Organism: Streptomyces sp. NPDC104381; assembly: GCF_055583745.1. Classification (NCBI taxonomy): domain Bacteria; kingdom Bacillati; phylum Actinomycetota; class Actinomycetes; order Kitasatosporales; family Streptomycetaceae; genus Streptomyces; species Streptomyces sp. NPDC104381. Next base: position 433,463 of record NZ_JBVJNK010000005.1, on the reverse strand, counting down.
TTGACCAGCCACGCGGGGGTCCCGGTCCGCCGCTCCCACGATCTCCACGTCCGCGCGCCGTAGCAAGGAAGAAGCGATGGCCCGGCCGGTGGCGCCGAGCCCCACCACGACAGTTCGGTTCTTCAACGTCACTCCTCTGGGCGCCCCGGTCGGCCCGCCCACGACACGGTGCTCGGCGAAACCGAACTTCGCCGGTGGCGGTTGCCTCGTACCTCCACAGTCACAGGCCACTGCCGCGGTGAGAACGACACCGTGCACCGGCCTCCCCCAGGGACGGTGCACGGTGCACAGAGCAGCCGCGTCCCTGCGCTCATGAGCTGACCAGCAAGTCGCTCAGAGTCGCTCGTAGACAGCCGGTCGGCGCGCTCGCAGGACGAGGGCCTGCACCGCGCCGGCCACGGCTGAGAGGGCGACGAGGGCGCCGATCACCCAGGCGCCCGTGGTGGTACCGACGAGGAGCGGGAAGTTGGCGACCATCAGGCAGACCACACAGGTCAGGCCGAGGAAGGCGACGGCCGGGGCCACGACCGTGCGCCACACCAACGGCCGCCCATCGGCGTGCCGGAAGAAGGCGATGATCGCGAGGCTGGTGGCCCCCATCAGCAGGACGATGCCGAGGGTGGCGGCGCCGGAGAACCACGCGTAGAGGTCCCCGATCGGGTCAAGGTCGAGCACGGCGACGACGAGCGTGGTGACGAACGCGACCGCCGAGGCGACTGCCGAGGACGCCGACGGCGCGCGGTGCTGGGGGTGGACAATGCCCAGCGGCGGCGGAAGCGCACCGGCCCGGGACAGGGCGAACTGGTAGCGCGTCACGACGTTATGGAAGGCCAGTACGCAGGCGAACTGGCTTGTAATCAGCAGTAGTTGCATGCTGTCGGCCCAGACGGGCGGCTCCGATCACCAGGATCGCGACGTACGTCGCCCGCGGGACCGTGACGTCGGGGTCCTTCGCTTCGTTGCGGAACACCGCCGTCGCCTCGAAGCCGATGAACCCGAAGAGGGCGAACATGACGCCGAGGCCCAGGGAACCGGTGCCCACGATCGAGGGCGACACCGGCTCGGCCGTCAGGCCGTGGGCGCCGCCGTGGCCCACGATGCCGAGGTCCATGACCAGGAGCAGCAGGGATTCCAGCACCAGCACGGCACCGAGCACTTTGGCGCTCAGCTCGATGTCGCGATAGCCGAGGAAGGCGATGACACCCAGCGAGAGGAACGCCCACGCCCACCACGGGGAGCCGACGTCGGCGTACCGCTCGATGACGTTGCTCGTCGCGACCCCGACATAGGCGTTCACCCCGACAAGAAGCAGCGTGTAGGAGAAGAGCGCGAGGGTCGCGGCCGAGAGACCGGGGATCCGGCCCAGCCCCGCCTGGACGTAGGCGTAGAAGGCCCCCGCGTTGCCTACCCGTCCGGCCATCAGCGTGAAGCCGACCGCGAAGACCAGCAGCAGCACGGTGGACAGCACGAAGTACAGCGGCATCCCCGGGCTGCCACTCACGGCGAAGGCGAGCGGCACCCCGCCGGCCACCAGCCCGAGCGGTGCCGCCGCGGCGACGACCATGAAAACGATCTGTGACACGCCGAGCCCACGGTGGAGCGGATTGGCCGATCCCGCTTCACCGCCGGGTGCTTCGGCGTGCCCTGTCTCGGAGAGGTCGGTCATCGCGACCACCTTTCGGTTCACGGGCCGGTGGCGACCCGTCATGGGTGGATGAAGGAGTGCGTGAAGCGGTACGCCTGCGTGAACGAACGGGTGCGGCTCCCTCGCAGCAGCTGAGCCGGAGCGGGAAGAGGCGGAGCGGGAAGAGGCGGAACCTCCCGCCCAAGATGGCGTGGCCCCGCACGGGTTCCGGGTCGTCGGCCGCTTCCTCCAGGCCGCGATCGTGGGAGCGACGGCGGCGATCCCCCGCGGCTCGGTACACCTGTGGGTCCCGGCACGGCCGTGACGACAGCGGGTTCGCGCTTGGCGCACGATCGCGACCCCGGCGTTTAGCACGACTAAACACCGGGGGCAAATCTCTACCACCCCGGTCCTGCTGCCGCAATGGCCGCGGCAGCAAGACGTCGCTGGACGGTCGTCTCCGACCGCCCTCCCGGAAGGGCCGAGGCGCCGGGCTCGACCGGGGCCCGGGCCCGAACGTCGGACACCGTATGGGCGCACCAGCCCGGCCCCCCTGTGCATCGTGCACCGAGCTCTGGCGAAGGAGGTGCCCGCTGTCGTTCTCGCAGGCGGTCGTGGCTCGCGACAGTGAGGTAACCGCCACAGGAACAGCGAGGAAACGCCATGACAGCTGAGGTGTTGGACGCCGTCGAGGAGTTCGACGTGGTGATCGTCGGAGCCGGGATCTCCGGGATCGGCGCGGCCACCTATGTCAGCCGGGAGCTCCCCGGCAAGTCGCTCGCCGTGCTGGAGGCGCGCGACGACATCGGAGGCACGTGGGACCTGTTCCGCTATCCCGGCATCCGCTCGGACTCCGACCTCCACACGTTCGGATACGCGTTCAAGCCCTGGCGCCACGAGGCCGCGATAGCCGACGCTCCCCTCATCAAGGGGTACCTCCACGAGACCGTCGAGGAGAACGGCCTGGAGCGCGTCCTCAGGCTCGGCCACCGGGTCGTCCACTCGGAGTGGTCCACGGCGGACTCGCGGTGGACTCTCACGGTTCAGACCTCGGACCCCGCCACGGGAGCGACCCGGACCAGGACGATCCACGCGGGATGGGTCTTCGCCGCCACCGGCTACTACCGGTACGACGAGGGGTTCTCCCCGGAGTTCCCGGGGCGGGACGACTTCGAGGGCCAGATCGTCCATCCGCAGCACTGGCCCGAGGACCTCGACCACAGCGACAAGAAGGTCGTCGTCATCGGCAGCGGCGCGACCGCGATCACGCTGGTGCCGGCCATGACCACCGGGGCGGGCGCCGCCCGGCACGTGACGATGCTGCAGCGCACCCCCACCTACGTCATGGCGCTCCCCCGTGTCGACAGGGTCGCCCTTGCGCTCACGAAACTGCTCGGAGAGAAGCGTGGGTACGCCGTGACGCGGTTCAAGAACATCTGGACCGAACACGCCGTCGTGAAGGGTTTGCGGAGGTTCCCCAAGGCAGGGCGGGCCTTCATCCGGCGCGAGAACGTCAAGCGCCTTCCCGAGGGATTCGATGTCGACAAGCACTTCAACCCGCCGTACGACCCGTGGGACCAGCGGTTGTGCGTGGCGCCGGACGGGGACTTCTTCGACGCGATCAAGGAAGGAAGGGCGTCCGTCGTCACCGACGCCGTGGCCCGGTTCAGCAAGCGCGGCATCGTTCTGGCATCGGGAGAGGAGCTGGAAGCCGATGTCGTCGTCACCGCGACGGGACTGAACCTGCAGCTCTTCGGCGGCATGCCCCTCGTGGTCGACGGACGCCAGGTCGACCTCGCGGACGCGCTCTGTTACCGCGGCATGCTGCTGAGCGGTATCCCGAACTGGGCGATGGCAATCGGCTACACCACCTCGTCCTGGACGCTCAAGGTGAGCCTGATGTGCCGCTACTTCGTCGACCTGGTCAGGCACATGGACGCCCGCGGATACGACACGGTGGTTCCGGTCGCACCGTCGGGAACGAAGCGCAGGCCCGTCATGGACCTTCAGGCCGGTTACGCCAAGCGCGGCGAGAAGCTTCTGCCCAAGCAGGGCCCCGAGAAGCCCTGGCGGATGGCGATGTCCTACCCCGAGGACGCCAAGGCGCTGCGCGGCCCGGTGGCCGACGAGAACCTCCGGTTCGGCGTCCGCCGGGCGGCCGCGCCGACGCCCGGTGACAGGCGGGCCACCCGTGCTTGAGACGAGCGGTGCCGAGAGCACCGACCAGTACGCGACCCTGCCGTCCGGGGTGACGATCTGCTTCCGGGACCACGGCGACAAGGACGACCCCGCGATGCTGCTCATCGCGGGACTGGGTGAAGACCTCACCTTCTGGGGCGACTCGTTCGTCGGCTCCCTGGTCGCCCACGGTTTCCGGGTCGTCGCGATCGACAACCGTGACGTGGGCCAGTCGACGTTCGTCGCCGCGCCCCCTCCCGGAACCTGGCGCCAGATCGCCGCGCGTCCGCGCGGCGACGCGTACGCGCTGGCCGACATGGCCCGGGACGCCGTCGGCGTGCTCGACCATCTCGAGATCGCGCGGGTGCACCTGGTCGGGCGGTCGATGGGAGGGATGATCGCGCAGACGATCGCGGCCACAGCACCCGAGCGGGTCCGGTCGCTGGTCTCCCTCTACTCCACGACCGGGGCACGCCAGGTCGGTCAGCCCGCTCTGTCGACGATCCGGCTCCTCGCCGCCCCGCCCGCGAGGAACAGAACCGCGGCGGTCCGTGCCCACCTGAGGCTCACCCGTCACGTCGCGGGAACGGGGCACCCCATCGACGACGCGGCAGAGGCGGCCATCGCGGCTCGCGGATGGGACCGCAGCGCCGGCGACCCGGCAGCCGGCACGGCGCGCCAGATCCAGGCCATCCAGCGTTCCGGAGACCGGACGGCCCAGCTGAGCAGCATCACCGCTCCGACTCTGGTCATCAACGGCGACCGGGACCCGCTGGTGAGCCCGAGCGGCGGCGCCGCGACCGTCAGGGCGATCCGCTCGGCACAGCACGTGGTCATCCCCGGCATGGGCCATCACCTCCCCGAGTCCCTCGTCGACCCCGTCACGACCTACATCGCGCAGCATGCGAGCCGCGTGGGCGAAGGAGGAAACCATGCCCGGATCTCGTAAGTCCGACTCCAGCGACACCACGGTCGACGTCGTGATCGTCGGCGCCGGCTTCGCCGGCCTGAGCGCCGCCGAACGGCTGGTGAGCACGGGGCGGTCCGTCCTGGTCGTGGAAGGCCGCGACCGGGTCGGAGGCCGCTCGCTCTCCGGCGAGGTGGCCGGCGTGAAGGTCGACCTCGGAGCGACGTGGGTGGCCCGGCGCCACACCGCCGTCCGGGACCTCGCGCGCCGGGTCGGGTGTACCACCACCGACCAGTTCGCCCAGGGCCGCAACGTGCTGTGGATGGCGGGCCGGCGCCGCACCTACAGCGGCACCATTCCCAAGGTCTCCCCAGCGGCTCTGGTGGACATGGCCCGTATACAGGTGGCGGTGAACAAGCTGGTCGCGACCATCGACGCCGACGCCGCCTGGGAGACGCCTGGGGCCGGCCGACTCGACGCGATCTCGTTCGGCGAATGGCTCGACCGGAAGAACGCGCTGCCCGGCACCCGCGCGCTGATGACCGTCATCAGCAAGGTGCAGTGGGGGTGTACCCCGGGCGACGTCTCCCTGCTGCACGCGATGCGCTACATCCGTTCGGCGGGCGGGCTCGATCACATGCTGGACGTCGAGGGCGGTCAGCAGCAGGACCGGATCGTCGAGACCACCCAGGAGATCGCCAAGCGGGTGGCGGAGCGGCTCGGTGCCCGCGTGCGCCTGGAGACACCGGTGCGCCGCATCGCACAGGACGATGACGGCGTCACCGTCCGCACCGACTCCGGCGAGATCCGCGCCCGGTACGCGATCGTCACGGCCTCGCCGGCGCACCGCGCCGCCATCGCGTTCGAGCCCGCTCTGTCCGAGCAGGGCGAAGGGCTCACGCGGACCTGGCGCATGGGCGTGCTGAGCAAGGCGTTCGTGGCCTACGAGAGGCCGTTCTGGCGGGCCGACGGCTGTTCCGGCGAGGCGGTGACCGACACCGGAACCGTGTTCATCACCTTCGACGTGTCCCCCGCCCCCGGCGGACCGGGCGTCCTGATGGCCTTCTGCGATCCGCGCGTCTTCGACGGCTTCGGCCCCGAGACCCGGCGCGACCGGGTGGTCCGGCAGCTTGCCGACCTCTACGGTCCGCAGGCGCTCACCCCGATCGACTACGTGGACCACTGCTGGGGAGCGGAGCCCTTCGCCCCGGGCGGCCCCAATCCCGCCGTCGCTCCTTACGCGACCACGAGCTTCGGCAAGGCGCTGTCCGAGCCCCACGGGCACGTCCACTGGGCGGGCTCCGAAACCGCCGGCGAATGGGCCGGAACCATGAACGGCGCGGTTCTGACGGGCCAGCGCACCGCGGAGAGCGTCCTCACCCTGCTGTCCCGCGCCGTCCGAGAGGGGGCGTCCCGATGAGGGAGATCCTGTTCCTGCTGGCCGACCTGTGGATGATCTTCGCCGGTTACTTCTACGGCTGGAAGTTCATCCGCCGTTACGGCAACCACCTCCTGGGCCTGGAGTGGATGGTCGTCGCCACGTCAGGCACCAACTTCCTGCTCTGGTCCCTGCTCGGAGCCAAGAACGACAGCGTCCTGTACGACGTGGCGTACTTCCTCGACGCGTTCTCCAGGTCGGTCGGCATCACCCTCATCCTGGTCCTGGGCCTGATGAAGGTCACCCATCGCTACGAGCCGAGCCGCGGCGTCGACGTCGCCGTGTTCGGAGTCGCGACCGTGACCGGTCTCTTCCTCCGTCAGTTCCACGGTGCGGACCTGCACACCGGCGGCATCGCGTTCTGGGTCGCCGCGTTCTACGTCGTCGTCAACCTCCTCACGGCGGTCTTCCTCGGGTACTTCGCCAAGCGGCTCTGGAACGCGGGGGCGAGGTGGCCGGCGGTCTGGACGGCACTGGTCACGGCCGCCGGGACCACCATCGCGATCACGTACGACTTCTTCCCCCTGCCGTTCGACGACGCGAACCGCACGATCTTCTACACCGCCGCGCTGGCGACCTGGGGCACCCAGGGATTCGTCTACTTCCGCGCCTACCGCGCACTGCACGACCGCAACGCGGCCTCGGACGCGAACCCGGCCCCCGCGACCGGGGCCCTCGCATGAACCCGTCACATCAACAAGGAGTCAACATGGCGAAGAGGCACGTGTACGCGGTGGTGGACCCGGCCACCGGCAAGCTGGTCAAGGAGTACCCCACCGCGACGGACGAGACCGTCGACGCGGCGCTCGACGCGGCGGCCGACGCCTACGCCCGCTGGTCGAGGCAGACCTCCGTGGCACAGCGCGCCCAGCTGTTGCACGCCGTCGCCACCCTGCACGACGAGCGCAGCCGGCAGCTCGCCGAGATCATCCACCGGGAGATGGGCAAGCCGGTGGACGAGGCCGTGGGGGAGGTCGAGTTCAGCGCCTCGATCTACCGGTACTACGCCGAGAACGCTGAGAAGTTCCTCACCGACGAACCGATCGAGCTCCTGGAGGGAGAGGGCACCGCCTTCGTCCGCCGCCAGCCGGTCGGCGTGCTGTTGGGGATCATGCCCTGGAACTACCCGTACTACCAGGTGGCCCGGTTCGCCGCGCCCAACCTCGCCCTGGGCAACACCATCGTGCTCAAGCACGCATCGCAGTGTCCGGAGTCGTCCGCGGCTCTCCAGCAGCTGTTCACGGACGCGGGTTTCCCCCAGGGCTGCTACGTCAACGTCCACGCCACCGGGGAGCAGATCGGCCGCGCCATCGCCGACCCCCGCGTGCAGGGCGTCTCCTTCACCGGTTCGGAGCGGGCCGGCGCGGAGGTCGCCGAGAAAGCCGGGCGCAGCCTCAAGAAGGTGGTGCTCGAACTGGGCGGTTCGGACCCCTTCATCGTGCTGTCCACCGACGACCTCGACGCCACGGTCCAGGCGGCGGTCGAGGCTCGGTTCGAGAACGCCGGTCAGGCGTGCAACGCGGGGAAGCGCTTCATCGTCGCCGAGGACGTCTACGACGCCTTCCTCGACAGGTTCACCGAGAAGGTGCTCGCAATGACCGACGACCTGGCGCCGCTCTCCTCGGTAGCCGCCGCCGAGTACGTCGAGGAACAGGTAGCGCGAATCGTCGAGGAAGGGGCGACCTTTGTCTCCGCACGACAGCGCGAAGGGGCGTACTTCCCGCCCGGCGTGCTGACGGGCGTCTCGCCGACGTCGCCGTCGGCCGCCGAGGAACTCTTCGGCCCCGTCGCGACCGTCTACCGGGTCGGATCCGAGGACGAGGCCGTACAGCTGGCCAACGAGACCCCGTACGGACTGGGCTCCTACGTGTTCACGACGGACGCCGAGCAGGCGCTGCGCGTCGCCGACAGGATCGACGCAGGCATGGTCTTCATCAACGGCGTCGGCCTCGAAAGCGCGGAACTGCCCTTCGGAGGGGTCAAGTTGTCCGGGTTCGGTCGCGAGCTGGGCCGGGCGGGAATCGACGAGTTCGCCAACAAGAAGCTCATCCGCACCGCTCGGACGTGATCGCCCAGAACACGGAAGGAAGACATTCATGACCATCGAATTCGACGCCGCCGTCTTCAGGACGCCGAACGAACCGCTGACCATCGAGCGAGTGACGATTCCCTCGACGCCCCCGCCCGGCGAGGTGCTCGTGCGGCTCCGGGCGAGCGGGGTGTGCCACAGCGACCTCCACGTCCTCCTGGGCGAATGGGAGGTTCCTTCGCCGATGATCCTCGGCCATGAGGGAGCCGGGATCGTCGAGAGCGTCGGCGAAGGCGTCACGACGCTCAAGAAGGGCGACCACGTCGTGTTGTCCTGGACGCCTTCCTGTCGCCGCTGCCGCTACTGCATCAGCGGCAGGCCGGTCCTCTGCGACATGGTGAGCGAGCACTCGGCGAACCACCTGTCGTTCGACGGCCGGTCCCGGATCACGTCCGCCGGCGAGGGCGACGTCTACAGCTTCGCGGGCCTCGGAACGTTCGGTGAGTACACCCTCGTGCCCGAATCGGGCGCGATCGCCATCCGGGACGACGCCCCGTTCCCGCAGTCGGCTCTGGTCGGGTGCGCCGTCACGACCGGTGTCGGCGCGGCCGTCAACACCGCCGGCGTGCGTCCGAGCGACACCGTGCTGGTCCTCGGCTGCGGAGGCGTCGGCCTGAACGCGATCCAGGGGGCCCGGCTCGCCGGAGCACGGAAGATCATCGCCGCGGACATCTCCGACGAGAAGCTGGAGCAGGCGCGCGTCTTCGGCGCGACCGAGCTGATCAACAACGGCCGCGAGGAGTTCGCGCACCGGGTGCGACAGCTCACCGACGGACGCGGTGTGGAGATCGCCATCGAGGCCATCGGACTGCCCCGCACCATCGAGGCGGCCTACGAGGTCCTGGCCCGCGGTGGCACGGCGGTGGTCGCCGGGCAGGTGGCAGACGGCTTGAAGATCTCCATCGACCCCTTCGTCATGTCCGATCAAGAGCTCTCGCTCATCGGCTCGAACTACGGCTCCAGCACGCCGGATTCCGACTTCCCGTTGCTGATCGACCACTACATGAACGACCGCATCGACCTGGATTCCCTGGTGACGAGCAGGATCGGTCTGCAGGACATCAACGAGGCGTTCGACCAGATGAAGCGCGGCATCGGCATCCGCTCGGTGATCACGTACTGAAAGGCAGGGGCGACCTCATGGCCCTGGAATCATCACGCTCGGCCTTCGAGCGAGCCCGCCGCAGCGTCGGCGGAGGTGTGGGGTCGGGCCTGCGCGCCGCGATGCCGCCTCATCCGCTCTTCGTGCGCGAGGCGCGGGGAGCACACCTCTGGGACCTGGACGGCGACCGGTACGTCGACTACGTGATGGCCTGGGGCCCGCTCGTCCTCGGTCACAGTGATCCGCGCGTGCTGTCAGCGGTCTCCGAGGTCGCGACGAAGATGCAGGTCGTCGGCACCGGCCACCCGCTCGAGTACCTCGCGGCGGAAGCGGTACTCGAAGCGGTGCCGCACGGCGAGCGACTGCTGTGGAGCAACACGGGGACCGAGGCGGTGCAGGTGGCGCTGCGCCTCGCGCGCGCCGCCACCGGGCGGCGCCGCGTCCTCAAGTTCGCCAAGAGCTACCACGGCTGGCACGACACCGTGTACGCCGGGATGTCCGAGGACGACTACGATCGCCCCGCCTCCCCCGGTGGGGCGGGTCAGTCGGCCAGCGTCCTGGACGACCTGGTCCTGGCGCGCTTCAACGACGTACAGCTGGCCGAGCGCCTGCTGAGGGAGTCCGTCGAGCGCGACATCGCGGCCGTGCTCGTCGACCCGGTGATGAGCAACGCCGGCGTCGAAGAACCCACACCGCAGTTCCTGTCGGCTCTGCGGACCCTCTGCGACCGGCACGGCGTCGTCCTGGTCTTCGACGAGGTGATCGCCGGGTTCCGGATCGCACGGGGCGGGGCGGCCGAGAAGTACGGCGTGCTGCCCGACCTGTCCGTCTTCGGGAAGGCGATGGCCGGCGGGTTCACCCAGAGCGCCGTCGTCGGCCGGGCCGAACTGGTCGATCAAGTGACGGCCGACGTCGTGCACGCCGGAACCTTCAACGCCAACCCGGTCGCACTGGCGGCCGTCGCGGCGACGATGCAGGCCCTGGCCGATCCCTCGGTCTACGAACTGCTCGAACGGACCTCTGGCGAGTTCGAAGCACTCGTCGGCGGCGCTCTCGGTCCATCCGCTGAGTTCGGCCGCTTCAACCGGGTCGGCTCGCTCCTCCAGTACGTCCCCGCCGGCGGGGCCACCGGACTGCACGGAACCAGCGGGCTCTGGGCGGTGATCCTCGAAGGGATGTTGCGTCAGGGCTTCCTGTTCATGCCGTCCGGCAAGGTCTTCCTCAGTACGGCACACAGCACCGCCGACATCGAGGCGACGGCCGAGGCCCTCGACCGGCTCCTTCGGACGCTGTGACGTCCACGTCGAGCCACGCGTAACCCCCACCCGCTCCGGGCCAGGCCGCGTGTCCCATTCCCTGCGACCTTGCCCGGTCCACCCTCCCGGAAGACACCATGCTGAACCTCGCGGTCCTGCTCGAGGACTCCGCCCGCACACACCCGGACCGGGACGCCGTCGTCCTCGGCACGACGCGTCTCACCTACGCGCAGATCGACGCCGCCGCCAATCAGGTCGCCAACCTCCTGGTCGACCGCGGCATCTGGCCCGGCGACAAGGTCGCGCTCAGTTGTCCGAACGTGCCCTGGTTCCCGATCATCTACTACGGGATCCTCAAGGCCGGCGCCGTTGTCATGCCGCTCAACATCCTGCTCAAGGGCCGGGAGGTCGCCTACCACCTCGCCGACTCGGAGGCCAAGGCGTACTTCTGCTTTGAGGGCGGCGAGGGCCTGCCGATGGGTGCGGAGGGACACGCCGGGTTCACCGGGACGCCCGGCTGCGAGCACTTCTTCCTCATCACCGCCGACCCCGCGGCGGAGAGCCCGATCGAAGGCGTCGAGACCACGGGCTCCGCACTGCGGGGTATCGCGGCGACGTTCGACAGCATCGGGACGTCGGGAGACGACCCGGCCGTGCTGCTCTACACGAGCGGTACGACAGGGGAGGCGAAGGGCGCCGAACTCAGCCACGCCAACCTGGTGCTCAACGCCCTCGCGGTCAACCAGCTGTTGGAGAACCGTCCGGCCCAGGACACCCATCTGGTCGTGCTGCCACTGTTCCACTCCTTCGGCGCGACCGTGCACTTGAACGCCGGCTTCTCGACGGCGAGCACGCTGGTGCTGCTGCCACGATTCGACCCGCGGCAGGCGGTGTCCCTGATGCGGCAGGAGGACATCACCGTCTTCGCGGGCGTCCCCACCATGTGGTGGGGTCTGTTGCAGGCGCTCACCGACGACGCCGACGTCGAGCGCATCGCGAGGAACCTGCGGGTCGGCGTCTCCGGTGGTGCCTCGCTCCCCGCGGAGATCGCCAAGCAGGTCAGGGAGCGGCTCGGCGTCCAGATCCTGGAAGGCTACGGCCTCTCCGAGACCTCGCCGGTGGTGACCTTCAGCGATCCGGCGCGGGAGCCCCGGCCCGGGTCGATCGGCGTGCCGATCTGGGGCGTCGAGGTCAAGCTCATCGACTCGGACTGGTCGGAGATCGAGGACGACGGCACGGGTAGCGCCATCGGGGAGATCGCGGTCAAGGGCCACAACGTGATGAAGGGGTACCACGGCCGTCCCGAGGCCACCACGGAAGCGATCCGGGACGGCTGGTTCCGCACCGGCGACCTGGCCCGCAGGGACAAGGACGGCTTCTACTACATCGTCGACCGGGCGAAGGACCTGATCATCCGCGGCGGCTTCAACGTCTACCCGCGCGAGATCGAGGAGGTCCTGATGACTCACCCGGCGGTCAGCCTGGCCGCTGTGATCGGCGTGCCGCACGAGAGCCACGGCGAGGAGATCAAGGCGTTCGTCATCCTCGACCGCGGCGCCGAGGCCCGTCCCGACGAGCTGATCGCCTGGGGCAAGGAGCAGATGGCCGCCTACAAGTACCCGCGCATCGTGGAGATCGTGCAGACCCTGCCGATGACGTCCACCGGAAAGATCCTCAAGCGCGAACTCACGTGACCGGCACGCCAAGCGCGCCGACATGGGTGGGAAGGACGGCAGATGACAGTGAATGAGAGCCGGCAGCGGGGGGACGTGTTCCAGGACGGATCCGGTACGGGTCCGGACACGGTTCCCGACTCGCTCGTGGCCGCCTGGAAGGCACGCGTGGCGAAGAACCCGGAGGGCGTCGCGCTTCGCTTCTTCGACGGTGCTCTGTCCGCGCGGGAGGTGGATGCGGCGTCGGACGCCCTGGCCGCCGCGTTCGAGGCCCGCGGGACCGGCCGGGGTGATCGCGTCGGGGTGTACCTGCAGAACGTCCCGCAGTACGCGCTGGTGCTGTTGGCCCTGTGGAAGCTGGGGGCCACGGCGCTGGGACTCAACCCGATGTACCGGCGCCAGGAGCTGCGCCGAATCGTCGAGGACTCCGGGGCGGTCGGCGTCGTCTGCGCGGACGAGGACGTCCACGAGACGCTCGGCACACTGGCGGGGAGCACGGTGCGATGGCTGATCAGCACATCGGCGCTGGACTACCAGTCGAGGAACGATCCGCGGGTCTTGGCGACGACGGAACGCCTGGCCCCCGCGCCGGACGGCGACCTGGTGGCCCTGATCGGCGAGTTCGAGGGCCGCGGTCCCTCGCCCGTGGAGCCGACCCGCGACGACGTCGCCTTCCTGACGTACACCTCGGGGACGACGGGCCCGCCGAAGGGTGCCATGAACAGCCACGGCAACGTCCTGAGCGTGGTCACGACCTGCGCGTCGTGGATGGGCGTGAGCGACGGAGACGTCGTGCTCGCCATGGCCCCGCTGTTCCACATCACCGGCGCGGTGGTCAACGCGACGATCTCCCTGCTCACCGACACCACACTCGTCCTGGCCGGCCGCTTCCACCCCGAGGTCGCCCTGGAGGCCTTCGCCGAGCACGGGGTGACCTACACGATCGGCTCCATCACCGCGTACAACGCGCTCTACGAGCTCCCGCAGGCCGGACCGGAGCACTTCGCGTCGGCGAAGGCCCTGTACTCGGGTGGCGCGCCGATCCCGCCGGCCACCGTCGAACGGTTCCGGGAGCGGTTCGGCGTTTACCTCCACAACGGCTACGGGATGACCGAGACGACGTCCGCCGTCGTCGCCGTGCCGCCGGGTGAGCGGGCGCCGGTGCATCTGCCGAGCGGGACACTGTCCATCGGCAAGCCTCTGCCCCACCTCACCGCGCGCGTCGTCGACCTGCAGGGCGATCCAGTGCCCTGTGGTCAGCAGGGTGAGCTGGAGTTGAGCGGGCCGCAGGTCGTTCCCGGGTACTGGGGCAAGCCCGAGGCCACCCGCCAAACCATGCCGGAGGGCCGGCTGCGTACCGGCGACGTCGCCGTCATCGACGAGGAGGGCTGGGTCTACCTGGTGGACCGGCTCAAGGACCAGATCAACGTGTCCGGGTACAAGGTCTGGCCGCGCGAGGTCGAGGACGCTCTGTATGAGCACCCCTCGGTCCTCGAGGCCGCCGTCATCGGACAGCCGGATGCCTACCGCGGCGAGACCGTCGTCGCCTACGTCTCGCTCAAGGCGGGTCTGCACGCCACGGCGGAAGAACTGATCGCCTTCTCCCGCGACCGGCTGGCCGCCTACAAGTGCCCCCGCGCGATCCGTTTCCTCGCCGACCTGCCCAAGACCCAGAGCGGCAAGATCCGGCGCGCCGAGCTCCGCGGCGCCGAGGGACCGGGGCCGGATTCCCTCTGAAGGACTGATTCATGAGTGAGAACCACACCGACCGGGGCCGTTTCGCGGGCCGCACCGCCGTCGTGACCGGAGAGAGCCGGGGCATCGGTCTCGCCGTGGCGGAGCGGCTCGTCGCCGAGGGAGCACGCGTCTGCCTCACGGCACGCAAGGCCGGACCGCTCGAGGAGGACGCCGCCACGCTTCCCCCGGGCAGCGTCGTCACCGTCGCCGGCAGGGCGGACGACCCCGTGCACCACCGCGAGGTCTTCGACACCGTCGCACGCGAGTCCGGGGGGCTCGATGTCCTGGTGAACAACGCGGGTATCGATCCCGCGTACGGTCCCGTCGTCGGCCTGGACCTCGACGTGGCCCGCAAGGTCCTGGAGGTCAACGTCCTCGCCACCCTCGCCTGGGTGCAGGACGCGGTGGCCCATCCGGAGCTGCGCTTCACCGAGCGCCACGGCACCGTCGTGAGCCTCTCCTCGGTGACCGGCGACACCCCCGCTCCCGGCATCGGTCTCCTCCGCCGTGGCGTACCTGGTCTCGGAGGACTCCTCCTGGGTCACCGGCCACGTCCTCACCGTCGACGGCGGCCTCACCGTCGCCGGCGGCACCGCGTAACCACCTCGCCCCTCCCACAAAGGACAGCCATGACCACCCCTGACCTTCCGCTGGAGCTCGCGGAGCTACGTGAGCGCACGCGCCGGTTCATCCGTGAGGTCGTCGTCGACGCGGAGCCCGTACCGGGCGGACGTCTCGACCAGACCACTCGCGACCGGCTGCAGACCGCAGCGCAGGAGGCCGGTGTCTTCGCGCCGCTCGTTCCGAAGGAGTACGGCGGGCAGGGCCTGCCCCTCGAACACTGGTCACCGATCCTGCAGGAGGCCGGGTACTCGCCGATCGGCCCCAGCGCGCTCAACTGCATGGCCCCCGACGAGGGCAACATGCACATGCTCCACCTCATCGCCACCGAGGAGCAGAAGAAGCAGTACCTCGTGCCTCTGGCGGCGGGGGACATCCGGTCCTGCTTCGGTATGACCGAGCCCCACCCCGGAGCGGGATCCGACCCGGCGGCGCTGCGGACCACCGCCGTACGCACCGACGGCGGCTGGATCATCGACGGCCACAAGCGGTTCACCAGCGGAGCCGTCGGTGCCGCGTTCTGCATCGTCATGGCGCGCACTCCGGCCGGCGACGGCTCCCCCGAGGGGGCCACCATGTTCCTCGTCGACCTGACGAACCCCGGGATCCAGGTCGGCGAGGCGATCCACACCGTCGACCGCGCCATCGACGGCGGCCACCCGCACCTGTACCTGGAGAACTGCTTCGTCCCCGAGGACGCGGTCCTCGGCGAGGTCGGACTCGGCTTCCGGTACGCGCAGGTACGGCTCGGCCCCGCGCGGCTCACGCACTGCATGCGGTGGCTGGGACTGGCACGCCGGGCGCACGACATCGCGCTGGATCGGGCCGGGAAGAGGGAGCTGTTCGGCGGTCCGATCGACTCGCTCGGCCTGGCGCAGCACCTGATCGCCGAGTCCGTCATCGACATCGAGACCTCCGACGCGATCATCACCAAGACCGCGGCCCTGCTGCACAGCGACCCGAAGGCGGGCTCAGCGATGTCCTCGGTCGCGAAGGTCCACTGCTCGGAGGCGATCTACCGGGTGATCGACCGTGCCGTCCAGATCTGCGGCGGCGACGGCGTCTCCGACGGACTCCCGCTGGCCCAGTACCTGAACGAGGTACGCCCGTTTCGCATCTACGACGGCTCGAACGAGACCCACCGGTGGGCCATCGCCCGCCGTGCCTCGGCCGGCCGGCGGGCCACCGTCCAGGCCGGTGAGCGCTACCTGGGCGACGCCGTCGTCGGCCGGGGCGGGGGCGCGTGATGCACACCGTCCCCGACGGCATGGAAGTCGTCGAGAGCCGCGAGCGGGCCCGTCATCTCGACAGCCCTCCACTCCTGGTCCTCGACGCGGTCACCGGCTTCCTCGACGCACACGGCGTCGGCACGACGGCACGATCGTCACCAACACGATCCCGCCCCACCTCTCTCCCGCCGAACAGCGCGGGCTGACCAGCGAGGCGGTCGTCGACACCCTCGTCGCCCTGCACGGCATCGACGTGACCGGAGGGGAACTCGCCTCCCTGGGCCGACCCGAGGGATATCTGCAGCGCCAGGTCGAGCGATTCCGCGGCCTCTGGGAGGTCAACACCACCCGAAGCCTGCCCGCGGTGGAGCGCATCGCGGACTGGCTCGCCCAGAACCTGCCGACGAGCCGGTCGGCCTCGGTGGTGCACGGCGACTACCGCATGGGCAACCTCATGTTCGCCCCGCAGGCCCCGGCCGAGGTCCTCGCGATCCTCGACTGGGAGATGGCCACGCTCGGCGACCCGCTCGCGGACCTCGGGTACCTCACCGCCACCTGGTCCGAGGCCGGCAGCCCTGCCACCCCGCTTGAACTCACCAAGGTGACCCGGTCGCCCGGCTACCTCACGCAGCGCCAACTGGCAGAGCGCTACCAGTCCCGTACGGGCCTCGATCTCACCCCGCTGCCCTGGTACCAGACCCTCGCCCTGTGGAAGGCGGCAATCTTCTGCGAGGCCATCCACACCCGCTGGCGGCGCGGTGAGCGTCCTCATGACACGGTCTTCGGACCGTCGCTCGCAACAGGCGTCCCCCGGCTCCTGGAGCGGGCCGGACACTACGCCGGCCTGAAGGCGACCAGCCACCGCTGACGCCCGACACCCGCGGTGCGAGGCTCTTCACCAGCCCCACCACGGCCGGGCCGTCTTGCTCTGACGTCACGCCGAGGCCGCCGTTCGCCGTAGAGCCGGCGCGACCTCCTCCGCGGACGTCGCGCCACCGTCCGGATAGCTCCGCCGTGCCCGCGACCGGACTGTGCATCGTGCACCGGGCCCGGGCGAAGCAGGTGCCCGCTGTCGTTCTCGCCTGCGCCACCGGCTGGCGACAGTGAGACGACCGCCACAGGAACAACGCGGAAACACCGTGCCCACCGAACCCACCCCACCGTCGCGCGGACGACGCGCGGGAAGCCCCGGAAGACGGAACGCCCGCGGCTGATCGCACGGTCGATCAACCGCGCTTCGGATCGAAGAAGAGGACACACATGACGGCACAGAAGAAGACCCAGGCACTGATGTCCGTGGCGAACGACACGCCGACGGAGGAGATCCTCGAAATCGTGACCCGTGACGGCGGCGTCATCATCAAGGGTTTCCTGACGCAGGAGCAGATCGTCCGCTTCAACGCCGAGATCGAGCAGCCGCTGCGGGCGCTCTCCCCGGGGTCCACCCACGAGGACGAGATCGTGGCCGCGTTCCACGGCAGCAACACCAAGCGCCTCACGAACCTCGTGAGGCACAGCGCCACGTTCCGAACCGAGATCATCGACCACCCCCTGGTCCACGAGGCCAGCGACCTGGTCTTCCTCCAGGAGTCGGGCACGTACTGGATGACCACCGCCCAGGTGATCGAGATCGGCCCCGGCAACAAGGCGCAGATGCTCCACCGCGACCTGGAGAACTGGTTCCCCTTCATCGGCATGGGGCCCGGCGGCCCGGAAGTCACCATCAACTTCCTGGTCGCCCTGACCGACTTCACCGAGGAGAACGGCGCCACCCGCGTCATCCCCGGAAGCAACCACTGGAGCGACTTCGAGGACCGAGGGACCCCCGAGCAGACGATCCCCGCCGTCATGAACGCCGGGGACGTCCTTCTCATCAGCGGCAAGACCGCGCACGGGGGCGGGTCGAACCGGACCGGCGACGAGTACCGGCGGGGCCTCGCCTTCACGTTCAACGCGGGCTTCCTCACCGGCGAGGAGGCGTACCCCTTCCTGGTCGACAGGGACCTCGCCAGGACGCTCTCGCCGCGCGTCCAGCGCGTGCTCGGCTTCCGCTCCCAGTACCCCACGGGCTCCCCCGGCCTGTGGCAGGTCGACTACGCCGACCTGGGCGATCACCTCGGTCTCTGAGGTCCGGGTCGATCAGAGGCCGAGCACAGCAGTCCGAGGAGCGCACACCATGACATTCCCGTACATTCGCACTATGGGAACCGAGGCCGATGCGTTCCTCGGTCAGCTGGCCCGGCACCTCAGACCACAGGTGAAGAAGCTGGCCGGCCTGCTGCTCCAGCACCTGAACGGCGAGTTCCCCGAGCTGTGGGAGAACGAGAACATCGAGGCCCTGACCCTGAAGGAGACGGCCCAGCACGTCACCGCCCTGCTGGACCTCCTGGAGGCCCGCCCCGGCGCGAGCGCGCCGGAAGCTCCTCCGGCAGCCTTGGACATCGCCTGCCTCTACGCCCGGCGTGGGATACCCGTGAGCCGGCTCCTCCGTGCCTACCGGCTCGGCCATCTCAGCCTGCTCGAACACCTGCAGGCCGAAGCGCCCCGCCTCACCACCGACTGGCACATGATCACCCAGGCCACGATGAGGCTGGTCGCGATCGGTTTCGACTACGTAGACCGTTCCTCGGAAGAGGTCGTCGCCGCCTACCAAGAGGAACGCGACCGTCTGCTGCAGCGTCGGCTCACCCTCACCGACAGGGCGAGCAAGCGGATCGGGACCACGCTCGACATCTCCCGTACCTCGGAGGAACTGACGGAGGTCTGCACCGAGGACTTCGCCGACTTCGTCACCGTCGATCTCTTCGACTCCGCACTCGAGGAGACCGGCACCGGCCCGTCGGAGGCCCTGGCTCAGCGCCGCGTCGCCCAGCGCTCCGTCATCGACGGCTGTCCGGAGTCCCCGCTCCGCGTCGGTGGGACCCATACCTACCCCGACGACTCCGAACCGGTTCGCGCACTGACCACCGGACGATCCGTCCTGCACCACGTCGCGGGGACCGAGATGCCCAGGTGGGCGGCACCGTCGGAGTCCCACGGCCGGGTACTGCGCGACCTCGGTCTTCACTCCGTACTCCTCGTGCCTTTGCACGCCCGCGGGGAGATCCTCGGCCTGGTGCAGTTCGTACGCCATCGCACCTCGGCCCCCTTCGACGACGACGACCTCCTGCTGGCGCAGGAGATCGCCTCCAGGGCGGCGGTGTCCATCGACAACGCCCGCCGGTACACCCATGAGCGTTCCACCGCGCTCGCCCTCCAGCGGACCCTGTTGCCCCGGAACACGGTGGAACACCCGGCTGTCGAAACCGCCTCGCGTTACCTGCCTGCCGGGTCCCGCGCCGGCGTGGGCGGCGACTGGTACGACGTCATTCCCTTGTCCGGGGCACGCGTCGCGCTGGCCGACGGCGACGTGGTCGGTCACGGCCTGCATGCCGCCGCCACCATGGGCCGGCTCCGCACGGCCGTCCGCGCCTTCGCCGACATCGATCTCATGCCCGACGAACTTCTCACCCATCTGGACGATGTGGTCATCCGCATGCAGCGCGAGGAGTCTGCGGACGAGGGCGAGACCAGCGCCACCTGCCTGTACGCGATCTACGACCCCGTCTCCCGCCGGTGCTCCCTTGCCAGTGCCGGACATGTCCCGCCGACCGTGGTGACCTCCCCGGCGCGGGGCGGGACCGCCCGGGCCGCCAGGGTGGTCGAGTCGCCCGAGGTACCGATCGGACCGCCCCTCGGCCTGGGTGGACTCCCCTTCGAGACGGTGGAGTTCGAGCTCCCGGAGGACAGCCTCCTGGTCCTGCACACCGACGGGCTGATCGCCGGCCGCACGCGAGACGTGGACCTCGGACTCGCCGCGCTGCACGACGTCCTCACCTCGGCGCCGGATTCACTGGAGGAGATCTGCGACCGGCTCTTGGCCGCACTGCCGCCCGGACGCCCTGCCGATGACGTCGCCCTGCTCGTCGCCCGGACCCATGCCCTCGACCCGAACCACGTCGCCACCATGGACCTCCCGTCCGATCCGGCAGCCGTGTCCGGGGCCCGCCGCTTCGCCTCCGACGTCCTGGCGGCCTGGGAGCTGGAAGATCTTTCCTTCACCACGGAGCTGGTCGTCAGCGAACTGGTCACGAACGCGATCCGCTACGGCAAGAGCCCCATCCAGCTGCGGCTGATCCTCCAGTCGACGCTCACCTGCGAGGTCTCCGATGCCAGCAGCACTGCCCCGCATCTGCGCCGTGCCCGGATCTACGACGAAGGCGGCCGCGGCCTGCTCCTCGTCGCCCAGTGTGCGGAGCGCTGGGGGACGCGGCACGGTCGCGAGGGAAAGGTCATCTGGGCCGAGCAGGCTCTCCCCGCAGACAGAGCGTCGACGGCCGAAGTGACATAATGCCTGCTCGGGGGCCGACTTGATCGATCGACTAAGTCGATATAGTGGCCGTATGGCTCATGTTTCCGCGGCGGAGCGCCGCCCCCAGTTGATCAAGGCGGCCATCGACCTCATGACCCGGGAGGGCGTCGCCGCGGGGAGCACCCGCGCCATCGCCGCGGAGCTCGGTGTCGCGCAGGCGACGGTCCACTACACCTTCGGTACGAAGGAGGACCTGTACCGAGCCGTCATGGACCAGATCACCGACGAACTGGTGACGCAGGTACGGCTGTCGGCTCCGGAGAACGCGGGCTTCGAGGAGACCTTCAGCGCCCTGGCGGGTGCCCTGTGGGGCACCGTGCGTGAGCCGACGTCGCACCACCAGCTGCTCATTGAGCTGACCCTGTTCGCCCTGCGCGTGCCCGGTCTCGACGAGGCACGGCAGAGCCACTACCGGCGGGTCATCGAGGTGACCGCGCAGATCATCACGGAGACGGCCGAGAGGGCAGAGCAGGAACTGGCCGAGTCTTCGGAGACGGTGGCACAGTTCTTCCTCTCCGGCTTCGACGGACTCACCATGCAGGTCCTCCAATGCCTGCCGGACGAGGCCACCGAGCGGACGGGGCTGAGGGCACTCGTGGCCGCAACCGTGGCGCTGGCCAAGGGGGACCTCGACCTCCCCGACGTACCGATGGCCTGACACGACGCGAAAACGGTGGTGGGCACACCCGGAAGGTGCGCCCACCACCGTTTCTGCGTGAGGATCAGCCGGCCCAGACGTCTTCGACGTAGCGTCCGGACGCGACGAGCTCCGCCAGCCACGCCACGGCCTGCTCGTCGCTCGCGCCGGTCCGCTCGCGGTGGATCGCCATGAACGCCTCCCGTACGGCGGGGGCCATGCGACGGCCGTCGCCGCAGATGTAGACGCGTCCGCCCGCCTCCAGGACCGACCACACCTCCTCGCTCTCGCGGGCGATGCGCTCCTGGACGAAGCGGGCACCGTTCTCGGGCGCGTGCATGAAGGTGGGGCGCATGCTGACGGCGCCGGCCGCCTCGGCCGCCTCGAACTCGTCCCGGTGCAGGAAGTCCACGTCGGGGTGGTCGCAGCCGAAGTAGCAGAGCAGGGTGCCGGTCGAGCCCGTGTGGTGGCGGTCCAGGACGGCTCCGCGGAACGGTGCGAGGCCGGTACCCGCGCTGACCAGGATCACCGGCACGGAGGTGTCCTCGGGAAGCCGGAAGGACTCGCTGCACGGCAGTACCCGGGCCTGGATCACGTCGCCCGCGTCCACGGTCTGCAGGAAGTGCGAGGCGATGCCCCGGAAAGTACCCTCGCCCGACCGGTGAGGCGCGGCGAGCAGCGACACCATCAGGTCGGCCTCGCCGGGCCGGGCCGCGGGGGACGACGAGATCGAGTAATGCCGGGGACGCAGCACAGGCAGGAGCTCCAGGAAGCTCTCGAAGGGCAGCTCGCACGCACCGTAGCGCTCCACGAGGTCCAGGACGCTGAGCCCGGCGACGGTCACCTGCTCCCGGAAGGTCTCGGGATCGGCGGTGGCGAGGGCGGTGAGCGGCTGCTTCTCGGGCGGGCAGGCGGTGTGCTCGGCGAGCACGGCGACCTGCTCCTGGGTGGCCGCGTCCTGGAGCTCGACGAAGTCGGTGAGCAGGCGGCGCAGGGTCAGCGGCCGGTCGACGGGCAGGGCGGCCCGGCTCCGGCGGCGGGCGCGGAGCCGGACGGTGCGGTCCAGGTCGAGGCCGAAGCGGTCGGCGACGCGCTGGACGAGGGCCTCGGGGTTGCTGGGCAGGACGGCCAGGTGGTCGGCGGTGCGGTAGGTGACGCCCTCGGGCAGCCGGAGTCGCAGGAACCGCTTGGAGCGGCCCAGTTCGTGGTCGGTGTCGACGAGTTCGTACGTTTCGAGGACCTCCATCGGCTGGACGCCGTGCCGTTCGGCGAGACCGCCGAGGACCGACTCCGAGGTGTCCTCCAGCTCGTACAGTCCTTCCCCTTCCGCCTCAGGCGCAGGGCCGACCGCTTCACCGGCGGTCGCCTCGCCGTACTCCTCCAGGAGCGCCTTCCACAGGTCTTCCGTCCACTGGTCGACCATTCCGCCGAAGTCGCCGGAGGCGTCGGCGCTGCCGCGCTCCAGGAGCGGGACGGCGCCGGCGGCGGTCAGACGCTCGTCGATCAGGGTGGGGATCCGCTGGTAGGTGGCTGCCCAGTTGCGGTCGCCGACACCCAGGACGGCGTAGCGCAGCCCGGTGAGCGAGCCGGGGGCCAGGTTCTCCAGGGAGGCGACGAACCCGGCGGCGTCGTCGGTCGGGCGACCGTTGTAGGAGGCGGCGACGATGACGACGGGGCCTTTGGAGTCGGCCAGCCTCTCTGTGTACTGGTCGAGGGAGGCGACGGTCGGGGCGAAGCCGTGCTCCTCGCCGTCCGTGCCGAGGTCGCGGGCGATGCCGGCGCAGGTGCCGAGGTTGGAACCGTGGAGCAGCGTCAGCGCGGTGCCGCTCGCCCGGCGTGTCACGACCGCGGTCCGGCCCCTGGCGGGATCCGCCGCTGCGGCGGCGGGCAGGCGCCGTTCGTCGCTGGTGCGGCGGGCGAGCCTCAGGCTGAAGCCGTCGGGCTTGATCGTCAGCGTCGACTTGATCTTCATCTGGTAGTCGGTGTGGTCGATCAGACGATAGCGGTGCACCAGCAGGCCGAGCAGCAGAGTGGCCTCGTGCAGCGCGAACTGGCGCCCGATGCAAGCCCGTTCGCCGCTGCCGAACGGCTTGAAGGCGTGCACCGAACGGGCCGCCTCCCGCTCGGGGGTGAAACGCTCGGGATCGAACAGCTCGACGTTCTCCCCCCAGGTCGCGTCGCGGTGCAGAGCTGAGGCGATCACCATCAGCGATTCACCCTTGCGTACGGGGTACTTGCCGCCGATGACGGTGTCCTCGATCGGCTCGACGGCGTACGCGGGCGCCGTCGGCCACAGCCGCAGGCTCTCGTTGAGCACCTGGCGGATGTAGGTGAGCTTGCCGATGTCGCCGTACTGGGGGTCCGGGGATTCGGTGTCGCCCCACAGGGCGTCCACCTCGGCCTGGGCCCGGGCGAGCACCTCCGGATGCTTGGTCAGGTAATACAGGGCGAAGGAGAGCGCACTACTGGTGGTCTCGTGGCCGGCGATCAGGAAGGTGATCACCTGGTGCCGGATGTTGACGTCGTCCAGGAGCTCGCCGGTGGCGGGGTCCTTCGTGTGCAGCATCAGCCCCATCAGATCGTCCGTGCTGGTGTCCCCGGAGGCGCGGCGCTCCTTGATCACGTCGTCGACGAGGTCCGTCATCAGGTCGATGTCCGCGCGGAACTGCTCGACCTTCTTCCTCTTGAACAGTTCGGAGCCAGGGATGGACTCGCCCTTCTCCTGAGCGAAGACGAGAGCCCGGGACATCGCCTCGACGAAGGGGTGCAGGTCGTCGCGGCGGAAGGACTGGAAGTCGTAGCCGAAGCCGCACAGGCCGATCGTGTCGAAGGTCAGCCGGGTCATCTCGTCGGGCACGTCCACCGTCTGCACCCCGGCCAGCCGGTCCCACTTGCCGATCAGCGAGCGGGCGACCTGGAGCATGGGGGCGTGGTAGCTGCGCATCGAGCCGAGCGAGAACGCGGGCATCAGGATGTCGTGGGCCTTGCGCCAGTTCGGCTCGTGGTTGTAGGCGGTGAACAGGCCGTCTCCGGCCAGAGCCCGCACCTCGACCAGGTCGGTGTGAACGTGCTTGCGGAACCGGCTCTCGTCCGACAGTTCGGTCACGAGGTCCAGACCGCCGACCATGACGGTGTCCCTCCCGAAGAGCCGCAGCCGGTACACGGGCCCGAATTCCCTGAACTCCTTCAGCAGGTAGGCCAGGAAGTCCGCGCCCGCGGGAACGTTGAACGCGTGGCCTACGAGGGGCAGCGGGGGGCGCTCGGGGATCGCCCGTGCCGCGCCTACGGACACCTGAGTCATGAGCGTGCCTTTCGTTGCACTCCAGCAGTCACCAGCCAACATACATGCGACTTTGTCGGGTGAACATGTCGGGTGACTGTATTGAATGACACAGCCATGGGGCGGAACTCGGAACCTGCCGCGAACGTACGGCGGAAGCGGCTTGACAGGCGACCTCACCAATGGACACGGTTAAGCGACATGGTCACTCGACCACGTCAAGCGCCTGAGCTACGTGCGCGCTTCTCTTCACCGAGCACATCGAGGTTTCCGCATGAACACCATGCTGGCCGGGCGGCTGCGCCTGGACACCCGTACCTTCGCCGTCGAGGAGGTTCCGATCCCGGTTCCCGGTCCGGGCGAGGTCCTCGTGGAGGTGCGGGCGGCGGGCGTCTGCCTGTCGGACGTCCACCTGATCGACGGCAGCCTGAGTCCCTTCTTCCCCACCGACGCGGTCACTGAGGCGGGCGCCGTCACCCTCGGCCACGAGGTGGCCGGAGTCGTCCATACCCTCGGCCCGGACGTGAAGGGCAGCTGGACGCCCGGGCAGCGCGTGGTCCTCCAGGCCGGCGAGGCGTGCGGCGACTGCGGCGGCTGCCTGCGCCGGATGACGTGCCACCGACCGCTCACCCGCGGCCTGGACTACGACGGCGGCTGGGCGCAGTACACGATCGCCCGCGAGGGCACGCTGCTGCCCATCCCGGACGACCTGCCCTTCGATCAGGCCGCGATCATCCCCGACGCGGTCTCCACCCCGTACGCCGCAATCGTGGGCACCGGCGCCGTCCGCCCCGCCCAGGCGGTCGGTATCTGGGGCGCGGGCGGCCTCGGCGCCCACGCCGTACGGCTCGCCCGGATGGTCGGCGCGGCCCCGATCATCGCGATCGACCCGCTGCCATCGGCCCGCGAGCGAGCCCTCGTCTTCGGCGCGGACGCCGCCCTCGACCCGCTCGCCCCAGGCTTCGCGGAGGCGGTGCGGGAGGCGACGGCCGGGCGCGGCCTCGATGTCGCCTTCGACTTCGCCGGCGTGGGCGCCGCCCGCGCCCAGGCCGCGTCGGTCCTCGGTCCGTTCGGTTCGCTCGTCCTCGCCGGACTCACTCCGGAGCCGGTTACGATCGCCGACAGCATCGGATTCTGCTTCAACGTCAACCAGGTTCGCGGCCACTACGGCTCCGAGCCCGAGCACGTGGAGCAGCTCGTCGGCCTGGCCTCCGCCGGACGCATCGACCTGGCCCCCTCCATCACGGCCCATGTCCCGCTGGCCGAGGCCGCGGACGCCGTCGCCCGCCTGGAGAAGAAGGTCGGCGACCCGATCCGCCTGGTGCTCACCCCCTGAGCAGGAGGGGCGGCGGCCGGCTCTCCGCGCACGGCGCGGACGATCCGGCCACCGCCCCCACCGTCCGGGGATCAACAGCACCCCGTCAGGCGCCCTTCCCCCCGTCCAGCGCCGCGACCATGCCGGCCACGATCACCGTGTTGAAGACGAACGCGATGGTCGCGTTGGCCGCCACCGTCCGGCGCATCTCCCGCGACATCACCGTGACGTCCGTCGTACCGAACGTCGTCATGACCGACAGGGCGAAGTACACGTAGTCGGCCCAGGCCGCCGTCTCCCCACCCGGGAAGTCCAGCGCCGCCTCGTCCTCCACGAGGTTGTCGGCGTAGAACGCCACCGTGAAGGCGACCAGAACGGAGATCCAGGCAACGGCGACGAGACCGAGCGCCATGAGAACCCGCACGGTCGCCGGGAAGGCGGAACCCAGATGCCCGGGACGCCACACCGCCGACACCACGAGCGCCGCCGACGCGATGAGGACCGACACCCCGGGCCCCGGCGCGGTCCCGAGGAGATAGCGCTGCAGCACGGTACCTCGCGCCTCCCGCCGGGTCCACGCGCGAATCCGTTCCGGCGGCGCGGCCGAGAAGGCTCTCAGCGTGACCACCAGATAGCACAGCAGGTAGGCGAGCAGTGCCACCACGCCCAGGTCTGCACTCGAGGCGAACACCGACCCCGGCGCGAGAACCCCCAGCAGGCCAAGAAGCACGGCGACACAGACCCCGACGACCGTGCTCACAGCGGACCGGCGGCGCTCAGAGAGCCATGAATGCACCGGCAGTGCCTCCTCTCGAACGCCCTACGCATACGGCGACAACTGCACGGCTCGGCGAAGGAACGTGAATCACAGCGCGATCGCACGAAAGAACGCAATGACACCAACATGACATGCCGTTGGGCTTGCTGGCGTCACGCACCCCGGAAGCATCGCACCGACCCGGCGTCGACACATCTTCGGACGTCATAGGCATGCGAACCCAGGCAGGCGGCAGGTCGTTCAACGCTCCCTGAAAGGTCACGGAACGTCACTATCGAGAAGCGGATGAGGCGAGGGACAGCCAGCGGCTCGGCAGCCACCGCCACACAGCCGAGGGTTCCGACCGTCACTCATAACGACCCATCAGAAATTGTACCGCCCGTGCGTCACCTGCGTCAGATACCGCACTTAACACTCATAACACACTCGATAAAGCCGCAGGTCAGCGACCCTTTTCGGCGGGCTCAAGGATCGCGACACACTCGATATGGTGGATCATCAGGAACATGTGGAGACAAGCCGAACAAAGCAGGATAGACGTCAATGGCCGGTTTCCGAAACCGGCGATCGTCCGGATGATCTGAAGCAACCAAACCCGAAAGGC
Source organism: Streptomyces sp. NPDC104381 (assembly GCF_055583745.1). Lineage (NCBI taxonomy): Bacteria > Bacillati > Actinomycetota > Actinomycetes > Kitasatosporales > Streptomycetaceae > Streptomyces > Streptomyces sp. NPDC104381. The sequence continues at coordinate 406,584 of NZ_JBVJNK010000005.1, read as the reverse complement.
GCTGCTGACAAGAATGCCCCACCAGAGCAGCGGATCGCCGCATGATCCATTCAGTCCAGATCGCATCCGCGCCACCTGGAGTGGTAAAGCGAGTGTCGAAGACGCCGCCCGAGCATTTGGCATGTCGAGGTCGAAGGGATACGACCTTCTGCGCCGCGGAGAGTTCCCTTGCCGTGTGCTACCGATCGGCCGCGCAGCACGAGTCGTTGCCGCCTCGCTCCTCCACGTCCTCGAGAGCGGTGAACCCGAGTACGACGAAGCCATCAGCGCGCACCAACCCAACCTGACCAGCCTTACGAGGAAGCCCCGCCGAAGCAAGTCGGCGGGGCCTTCTTGGCGACGGGCGCGCTCCAGGTCCCGCTGGGCTGGTGGCTGCCGCAGGCGTAGGTGGTGACGGCGGCCCTGGTGTCGTCGAGGGCGCCTCCGTTGATGTCGGCGCACTGGCCACCGGCCTTGAGATTTCCGGGGCGGTTGTAGGTCCAGCTCTGCTTCGTGTCAGTGGTGCTGCACGTGCGGAGCTTGAGGCCGGCGCTCTCGCCAGACATACACAGGCCGGGGTCGGGGAGGGAGGCAAGACGGCCATCGGAGTGACGCTGGCACTGCTGGTTGGTCGGCCCGCCGGTAGATATCGAGATGATTCGGCGCGCCGAAGACGTGCTCCAGGTTCGCCTAACCGCAGAGCTATGTCGACCTGCTGTTCGTCCAGAACGGCGGTATTTTGAGCAACCGCTGTTTCCCCACAAGCTTTCCCACGTCACGGGCATCGGATCATGCGTGCATCGATGCGATCTGGGGAGTGGGAGGCGCGTACGGAGTGGATGCCATGTCACCTGAAATATCACAGAGTGGTGATATCCGGAAGTTGGCGCAGTATTCGGAATGACTCCCTCCGGAGGGCACGACACCGTGATGTTCGACTACTCCTCGTGCGGTTCGAACGGCGAGCCTGCCATTTCGTACGTCGACGAAGACAGGTAGCCGGGACAAATTGCGAATTCGTTTTCAGAATTTCTGCACGAGCTCGTTTCGTGCCGGGGATACGGCGATGACGCAGACTAATTGAATTCGGTGAACCATTACGGTGGCGACCGGATCGGCAACCGTGGCCCGCGACGCACGTCGCGCTAAGGCGACAGCCTTCAGCACTCGTTCAGAGTGAGACATAACGGCCGCAAATGCAGACATGAAGCCCCGCCGGATCTATTCTGGCGGGGCTTCGGCGTGGGTTGACAGCATCAGTTGAGGGCAGCGCCAGCGGACGCCGGTCGTCTCGGTGGTCTTCAGGTGGCCGAGCGCCGTGCTGCGGTGTCGATGGCCTGGCGCTGGAGGCTGCGTCGGACGGGAACGTACAGTCACAGCCCACAGCGTCTGGACGGTGCGGGCGAGCACATCCCGCGACCGACCCCGCCCCGGGCCACCACCAGTTGCTGATCCGCCGCAACCGCACCACCGGCGAACTCGCCTACTACCGCTGCTTCACACCCCAGCCGGTTCCGCTGACCAAGCTGGTGCGAGTCACCGGATCCCGATGGCGGGTGGAAGAGCCGCCATCAAGCCCGGTCCCGCACCAGTCATTACCGGCGACAAGCCGCATCCCAAACATGAAGATCACGATCTACAGCTGGAGTGTGGAGCTTGAATGAAGTTTCACTCACGACGGAACCTGCTGCAGGTCTCACGCTTCCACTGAAGCTCTTAGTGAAAATCAACACCAGCTAACCAGTTCATTTACATCTAAGCGTAACGGCGGGGTCAGGCGCTACAACCACGCCCTTTCTCTTCCTGGATTTTTCGATCAGAAAAAGACCGATTCAGCACCCTCACCATGTGGAATATGGATTGCGAATACCACCAGCCGCACGACGGACGGCCACCAGCATCCGAAGCTGTCACATGTCAGCAACAGCCTGGCCCCTGCAGCAGCCACGAGGTGTATCCTTTTTCGGCATCTGCTGGACGCCCACCTTCCGCCTCAGACCGATAACAGAAAGGCACTTCCGTGACCTTATTTCCGATACGGGAAGGAAATCCCGTAGTTCGAACAGATTTCACCAATCAACAGGATTGGGACACCCTGTGCGAGTTCATCGACCAACGCAACCTGGAAGGGCTGCTCACCACCGTACGGATCATTGACGATCATCTGTACGAGGCGATGACAGCGGACCAACTCCTCGGCTTGATACCCAAGGATAGCGACTGTGTATACATCGCCGTGCCTGAAACGTGTACCACTGAGTCTGCGGGCCGAGGCGAGGACCGAACGCTGCTCTTCGTGAACGCAGACCGCGAAAACCAGGGACACGGAAGATCATTTCGCGCCCGCCTCCGCGACTGGGCTTCTATCGATGCCAACCTTTCGGCAGCGAACATGGAGTTCGAGGAGTACCGCGAGCTGATGGAAAGCGTCGGCGCCGTCCCAGGCTCCGGATCCGGCGCCCCGGACTCCGGGGCCAATCGATCCTTGATGCGGCGCAAGATGGAGGGCCTGCCCGTACTGGCCGAGATAGAGGTCGGCTCCTCCCTCCGGCGCGGCCTGCTGTCCTCAAGGTCCGGCAGCTACCTTCTCATCAATCAGGATGACGGCGACGTGGTCATCTATCGCTCGGAAGACGGCGCGCCGGTGTGGCGAACCGGCACGCATCTTGAGGACGAACTGACCGGTCTATCTCAACGGCTGGCCCTCCAAAGCGACGGCGACCTCGCGCTCTTCGCCCCCACTGGCGTACGGGTGTGGAGTGCTGGCGCGCAGGGCCGGGGAGGCCGGCGTGCGATTCTCAGCGACCAAGGAAGGCTCGCAGTTCTGGACGCAGATGGTCGTGAAGTCTGGTCTTCCGGTTTCCAGGCCCTGTGAGAGGGCTGCCCGGGCATGAGGGTGTTGCAACCCTGGCGACGTGGACCCCTGCCCAGGGTGTCTGGGATACACCGCAGGCCAGCCTGCTCTGCGGGCACTCGGTGCCGTACTCGGATCCCTGGCCGACCTCGGGTACGACGCGAAGTGGCTCGTGCTTCGCGCCTCCGACGTCGGGGCCCCCACACCGCAGCGAGCGGACCTTCCTCGCCGCATGGCCCACCGGACACCCTGCTGAGGACGCCAACCAGCAACATCGGGAACGACAGGGGCTCGCAGCATCCGTCGAAGCGGAAGAGCGGGGGGCACGGTCCGAACCTGGCCGACGGGGTCGAATGGCTGCTGCTGCCGACCCCGAAGGCATCGGACGGAACCAAGGGCTCGCCGAACCAGCGGCAGGGCAATGGCGACATGACCCTGCCCAGTGCGGCGGCGCCTCTGTTGCCCACGCCGAGAGCCAGCGACACGGGCACCGCGGGCCGCCGCCCCGAGAAGGGATGGCGGCCTCCCTTGTCGGCGGCGGTCCTACCCCTCTGGGCGGAGGAGACGCCGGAGGCCGGGGCCGCGGGCCAGCGATGGGCAACGTACGCAGCCGCCATCACCCTATGGGAGAAACTCACCCGTCCCGCGCCCGAGCCAACCGATGCGGCCGGACGGCTCCGCTCGGACTTCGTGGAGTGGATGCAGGGCCTCGACCCCGGCTGGGTCACCGGCACCCCGGGCCTCGGACGCCCGGCACAGCTCACCGCGCTCGGCAATGGCCTCGTCCCCCAACAGGCCGCCCGGGCCCTACAGTTGTTGAACTCACCACTCCACCCGTGCTGTTGCTGCACGGCGCCGTGGCACTCTGTGCCGTACACCGGCACCGTCGCTACCACCACGACGGCGCCGGAGGCCGGCCGGGCTCTGCTACTGGCTAAAGACCGCCCACAGAATGATCACCCCGTCCCCCTCGCTGCTGATCCTGACCGGCAAATCGGCGTTCGCCGCGACGGACGCGATCGCCGGCCCGCAGGGCGTCGCAGGGGAACGGCGGCCTACACCGTCCGCAACGACCTCGGTCGACGTGACTGTGGCGCTCTTCCCACGGCATCGGTAGGCAACACGCAGCATCGGCTCCCCCGGCCCTTCGGGTAAGCGGATCACCACCGACTCACCCGGGACAGACCTTCCGGAGTCCAGGATGCGCCCGGGGCCGTGCTTGTGGAGATCAGAGAGGAAAACCCGCAACGCCTGGGCGACCGCGTCATCTCTGACGCGGTCCCGCGCGGTGATGCGATGGAGCCCGTGGCGACAAGCGCGGGGGCAGCTAGCCCCGAGACGGAGAGCGCTATGAAGTTTGCGCGCCGTCGGAGAGGACGACGGTAGAAGGTCTCTCGCTCATGCCCGGGCATTTCGGGGAGGCCCTGATTTCTGGTCACGAATTGTGTTCCTGCACGGCCGGTCCGATGGCACGGGCAGGGAACCGGCTCAGGTTTTGGCGTAGGAACGCAGAGCTTCCGCCAGAATCGTGAAGAGAAGACCTGACCGCCGTACACAGCCAGCTCCTTAAGGCGGGCAAAGTCGTTGAGGTAGAGGGGGACTTCGTATCGCTGCTTGACGGTGAGGTGGGCCGAGACGAGTTCGACGTTCATCTGCCGGCCGTCGAAGACCCAGAAGTCCTCCACGGCCGGCATGCGACTGCGGTCGGCATCGCGCGGGATGATGCCGATCAGGGCTAGAGCCTCACCACTACGCGCCTCAGGGTCACGCCTACGTCGCGCTGACCCGCTCACCGCAGTCAGTCGATCGCTCGATCTCACCTTGCCGGCTCCTGACGCTCCGTCAGTCAAGTCAGCATTGGGTCAGCATTAGGTCTACCAAAGCGGCCCAAGCACGAGCACACCTTGGAATCCTGGGCACGTGAGAAGGAAGCCTTTCCTGGGAGGGAGAAATGATTCCGCTTCCACTTGTGGGGCTCCACTGCCGCGACCAGGAGCGCATCAGCCCCCGTTCACATCATCGCAGCTCAACGCACCCTTCCCCGTGGTGTCAGCGCCACCGGCGGGAGTTGGGGAGCGGGCAGTCGGCCTCCGTCGTAGCCCTTCACCTCCCCGAACCGGGTGCTGGTCATCCAGTCCGAGCGCGCCTGCTCGATCTCTTCGTGGGAGCGCCCCACGAAGTTCCACCACATGACGAGCTCCTCCTCGAACGGCTCGCCGCCGAGCAGCATCAGCCCCGCGTCGGAGTCGGCGCGCAGCGGCAGTTCCGTGCGGCCGCAGCCGAGGTAGAGCATCGAGCCGGGGACGACCGGGACACCGTCGACGTGGGCCTCGCCGGACATCGACAGCACTGCGTACTCGAAGTCGGGGTCCAGCGGCAGCCGGGCTTCGGCGCCTGCGGTCAGGGACAGGTCGGCTCCGACGATCGGGGTGTAGGCCGTGCCGGGTGAGGTGGCTCCGTCGAGTTCTCCCAGGATCACGGTGGCGGTGAATCCCGGTGCCGTGACGGCGGGCAGGTCGGTGTGGTGCTGGAAGTGCGGTTCGACGTGCCGGTGGGCGTCGGGAAGGGCCACCCAGAGCTGGGCCCCGTGGAGAAACCGGGCGTGCGGTTTCGGGCTCTCCTCGGAGTGGCTGATCGCCCTGCCGGACGTCATCAGCCCCAGCTCACGCGGCCGGATCTGCTGGAGGCTGCCCAGGCTGTCGCGGTGCAGGACCTCCCCGTCGTGCAGCCAGCTGACCGTCTGCAGACCCATGTGAGGGTGCGGCGGCACCTGCATGCCCGGTTCGTCGGCGATGTCGTCGGGGCCGTAGTGATCCACGAACGCCCAGGCGCCGACCATACGACGCCCCAGGTTGGGCAGCAGTCTGCGGACCTCGGTGGACTCGCCGAGCTGGACACGGCGCGGGGTGAGGAGTTCACGTACGGGTTCGGCGACGACGAAGCCGCGTCCTCCGCAGACGGAGACACCGGCCTGGCGATCGAGATTGCTCATGGCGCACAACCTATTCCCGTACGGTCATGGAGCGCCTGCCCCCACGCCGAAATTTTAGTGGAATGTTCAACCACCTTGGTGTGTTGACGCCGCTGGAAGCATTTCGGCCGAGGAGGAGAAGTGGACGAGACCTACTACGAGTTCGGTACGCCCGCCGACCGGTGGGACCGGGCCCAGCTGTTCTTCGAGGCGAAGGAGTACCTGACGGCGGCGCGGATCCTCGGCGGGCTGGTTCAGGAGGTACCGGAGCAGGTGGCGCCGAGGCTGCTGCTGGCGCGCGCCTACTACCACTCGGCCCGGCTCGCCAAGGCCGAGGCGGAGCTGCGTGAGGTCCTGGAGCTCAACCCCGTCGAGGACTATGCGCGGCTGATGCTCGGGCGCACCCTGGAGCGTCAGGGCCGGCCCGTAGAGGCGGCCACACATCTGCGGATGGCTCAGGCGATGACGGGAGACCTCGACCCGGGCCTTCAGGAGGGTCAAGAGCGGTAGGAGCAGCAGGAGCGGTAAGCGCACCAGGGGCAGCAGAGGCAGGCGCGACACGCGGGCAGGGAAGCGGGGGCCGAGGAACATCGCTTCCCGGCCCGCACGCGACCGGCTCATCGCTCCGCGTTCGACACCCGGTCCAGCCATTCGGTCATCAGCGCGGATTCAGCCGTGCTGAGCCCCGATCCGTGCGACCGGCGCAGGAGCGCTCCGAGCCGGGCGGCGGCGGAGGGGACTTCTGTGTCCACCGGCCCGCTCGCGCTGACGTCCGGGACGAAGACGGAGGCGTGCACGGCGTCGCGCAGACGCGCCGAGATCATGGCGTCCGGGAAGGTCGCGGGCCGGGAGACCAGCATCAGCGCGACGCCCGTCGTCGCCGACATGATCATCTGGGCGGCGAGTTCGGGTGCCACACGCAGCTTCCCCTGCGCGGCCGCCCGCTCCAGGTCCCGTGTCAGGATGCGGTGCGACTCGAGGGCGGCCGCCGGTGGCGTGCGCATCGCCGGGGAGTTCATCAGCCGGTACAGATTCGGGTTCCGGAGGGCGAACTCGACGTGACTGTCCCAGCCGTTACGGAGATCCTCGACGGGGTCGGTCGTCTCGCCCCGCTCCCGCTTCGTCGCCAGGTAGGCGTCGAAGCCGTGGTCGACGACGGCCGACAGCAGGCCTTCCTTGTCACCGAAGTGCCGGTAGAGAGCAGGCGCGCCGACCTGTGCGGCCTCGCACACGGCCCGCGTGGAGATGTCCCCGTCGGGGGACTCCGCGACCAGCCGTGCCGCGACTTCGAGAATGCGCGCTCGTGTACTCATCGGAGGGACGCTATCAAGCGGATCACGCACCGCATGGGGCGATCCCGACGGTGGGGGCCGGGGGCCGGGGGCCGGTCAGATGATTCCACCGTTGGCACGCAGCACCTGGCCGTTCACCCAGCGCGCGGGGCCGGCGAGGAAGGCGACGACCTCCGCGATGTCCTGAGGAGCACCCAACCGCTCCAGGGGAGGCTGCGCGGCCATCCTCGCGATGGTCTCCTCGTCCTTGCCGTCCAGGAACAGGGCGGTCGCGGTCGGCCCGGGCGCTACGGCGTTGACCGTGATGTCCCGGCCCCGCAGCTCGCGGGCGAGGATCAGCGTCATCGCCTCCACGGCTCCCTTCGTGGCGGCGTAGGCGGTGTAGCCGGGAATGGCCAGGCCGAGCACCGAGCTCGAGAAGTTGATGATCGCTCCCCCGGTGCGCAGACGGCGGGCCGCCTGCTGGTTTACGACGAAGGTGCCCCGGATGTTGGTGCGGTACATCCGGTCGAGCGCCTCCAGGTCGAGGTCGACCAGCGGCGAGAGTGACATGACGCCTGCGGCGTGGACGACCACGTCCACTCCCCCGAACGCTGCCTCTGCGGCGTCGAAGAGGGCTGCGACCGCCGCCTCGTCCCCCACGTCCGCCTGGTGTGCGAGGGCCGAACCGCCCGCGTCGGTCACCGCAGCGACGGCGGCTTCGGCCTCCGCCTTGTTCCCCCCGTAGCTGATGACCACCGCGAAACCGTCGGCCGCGAGCCGCTCGGCGCTCTCGCGGCCGATGCCGCGTGACCCGCCGGTGACGAGAGCGACCCTGCGTACGGGGGTGGCGTGCTGCTGCTCGGTCATGACGATGCTCCTGTGGCAGAGAGGTTGCCGCTGGTTCCACGAACCCTGACCGAATCAACGCTACCACCATGGTGGTAGCGTCGCTACCTCAACGACGTAGCGCTGTTCATAACGTCGCTACCACGATGTGGGTGCGCATACTCAGGTGCGCCCGTCCTCCATCGGGTGATAGTCAGGCCGCCATGGACCTGGACACCCTCATGACCGCCCGGCTCGCACTGCACCCGCTGACCATCCCGGAAGCGCTGGTGGTGGAGGCCGCCGATCCGGGCAACCCTCCGGACGGAGTGCGGTGGGCACCCGGGTACCCGGACGACGGCGACCGGGCGGGCGCCCGGCGGTTCCTGGCCGCCTGCGCGAGCGTGGGCGGCAGCACCCAGCCCTTCGGTCCGTACGAGATACGACGCCGGTCCGACGGATCTGCGATCGGCGGCGCCGCCTTCCACGGCGGACCTGACATCGCCGGCCAGGTCACCGTCGGATACGGACTCATCGAGTCGGCGCGTGGCCGGGGCTACGCCTCCGAGGCGCTCAGGGCGCTGCTCGCCTTCGCCCGGTCCCAGGGGGTTCTCTCCGTGAAGGGCGACGCCGACCTGGACAACGTCGGGTCCCATCGCGTCATGGCATCGGCCGGCATGCGGCTGGTGGCGGTGGACGACCGGCTGAAGCACTACCGCGTCGACTGGCGCGGCACCCCGTCGGCCGGCGGCCGAGAGCCGTGGCCCCACGACACGGCCCGGTGAGCCGGGGCCCGCCGGGTACGTGCCCCGCCTGAGACGGAGCCCGCCGGGTTCCGTGCGGGACACCGATCCCTCCGCCCCCACGCGCTACCGGCGTCGGCACCGCGCACCCCTCATGCGGAAGGGGCCGCCGGAAGCACGATCGCCGTCACCACGAAGCCGCCGTCGATCAGCCACCTGCCCTCGTACGACCTCGGCATCCCCGGCGCCGTCAGCGCGAGCGAGGCGACGAACGTACCCTCGGTGGCGCCGCCCGCGCTCGTACGGAACTCGATCTCGGCCTCGTCGAAGTCGAGTTCGATCCGGGTGAGCGGGAACCATGTCTTGAAGACGCTCTCCTTGGCGCTGAACAACAGCCGGTCCCAGTGGATCGCGCCCGCGCCCAGCGGCAGCCTTTCCCGTTCCGCGGGCACCGAGATCGCCTCCCACACGCCGGGCGGAAGCGGTTCGTTCGGCTCGGCGTCGATACCGACCGCGCGTACGTCGGACGCCCTCGCCAGTGCCGCCGCGCGATAGCCCTCGCAGTGCGTCATGCTGCCGACGGTCCCCTCCGGCCACAGCGGCGTGCCCCGGTGACCGGTCATCACCGGCGCCGGGGGCAGCCCCAGGGCGGCCATGGCCCGCCGCGCGCAGGCCCGTACCGCCGCGAACTCATGCCGGCGCCGGTCCACACTCGTGGCCACCAGCCGCGCTTCCTCCGGGTACAGGCTGCCTGCCGGAGCGTCCGTCTCGTGGGTGTCCGCGCACGCGACGTACGCGGGGAGAAGCCGTTCGATCACGTGATGTCGCCCTTCGCGGCCACGGGCCGCTGTTCCTCGTACGGCAGGATCTGCCGCAGCAGCCCGCGCGGGTGCCCGCGCTTGCGCCACTCCCTCGGGTAGCCGATGGAGACCTCCTCGAACCGCACACCGTCGTGCCAGGTCGTCCGGGGGATGTGGAGGTGTCCGTAGACGACGGCGGCCACGTTGAACCGGCGGTGCCAGTCGGCGGTGAGTTCCGTACCGCACCACTGGGCGAACTCCGGGTACCACATCACGTCGGTGGGCTCGCGCAGCAGCGGCCAGTGCCCGGCGATGACGAGCGGGACGTCCGGGTCGTGTGCGGTCAGCCGCTCCTCGGTCAGTGCCACCCGGGCCCGGCACCAGTCGTCCCGGGTCGGATAGGGGTCCGGGTGCAGCAGGTACTCGTCGGTGCAGACGACGCCGGCCTCGTGGGCGCGGGCGAGGGACTCCTCCTTGGTCGCTGTTCCCGGTGCCCTGAAGGAGTAGTCGTACAGGAGGAACACGGGCGCCACCGCGACGGGTCCGTCCGCGCCCTGCCACACGGGGTACGGGTCCTCGGGCGTGGTCACGCCCAGCTCACGGCACACCTGGACGAGGTGGTCGTACCGCGCCCGGCCGCGCAGCCGTACGGGGTCCTTGTCCACCGTCCACAGCTCGTGGTTGCCGGGGGTCCACACCACGTGGGCGAATCGGGCCGCGAGCAGTTCCAGTGCGTGTTCGACCTCTTCCGCCTGCTCGGCGACGTCTCCCGCGACGATGAGCCAGTCCTCGTCGGACGAGGGGTGCAGCCGGTCGGCGACGGGGCGGTTGTCGGCGATCCCTACGTGGAGGTCACTGACCGCGAGAAGGCGGCCGCGGCCTTCCGGCCGAGGGGGCACGGACCCGGTGGTGGAACTCATTGTTCGAATTTACAGTCTCCACGGTCCCGCCGTGGCCACCCCGCTCGACGTGCCCGCCGTTCACCCACCCGGGATGATTGACCAGCCACCACCGGGGAACGCGGCGCGACATGACCGCACGCCCGCCGCCGTCGGCGAAGAGGCGGCGAGCGGCCGAGCCGAGGGAGATGACGCAGATGACTGACGCCGAGCGGCCGCAGGACCCGACCCAGCGCCATCCGCGGCCCGATTTCCCCCAGCAGGAGCAGGAACATCCGGGCCGGACCGGGCCGATGGAGCCGGCGCCGGACCACGGGGAGGACTCCTACCAGGGCAACGGGCTGCTGCTCGACCGCAGGACCGTCATCACCGGCGGCGACTCAGGTATCGGCCGCGCGGTCGCCCTGGCCTTCGCGCGGGAGGGGGCGGACGTGCTGTTCACGTATCTGCCCTCCGAGGAGAGCGAGGCGGAGGAGACCTCCCGGCTCGTGGAAGAGGCCGGGCGGAAGGCTGTTTCCGTCGCCTGCGACATCCGTGACGAGAAGCAGTGCCGGGCCCTCATCGAGAAGGCGGTCTCCGAGTTCGGCCGGATCGACATCCTGGTGAACAACGCCGCGTACCAGATGTCCCAGCCCGACGGGATCGCCGCCATCTCGACCTCCCAGTTCGACCGGGTGGTGCGGACCAATCTGTACGGGATGTTCTGGCTGTGCAAGACCGCTCTGCCGCACATCCCGGCCGGCGGCTCGATCATCAACACCACCTCGGTGCAGGCCTACAAGCCGAGCCCCCACCTGCTGGACTACGCGATGACCAAGGGCGCCATCGTCACGTTCACGCAGGGACTCGCCCAGATGCTGGCCTCCGACGGGATCCGCGTCAACGCGGTCGCGCCCGGGCCGGTCTGGACGCCCCTCATCCCCGCGACCATGCCCGACACCACGGAGTTCGGGAAGCAGAGCCCTCTGGGCAGGCCCGCCCAGCCCGCGGAGATGGCGCCCGCCTATGTCTTCCTCGCCTCGTCGAACGCCTCGTTCATCACCGGCGAGATCATGAACGCGACGGGCGGCACACCGCTGCCGTGACCGTGATGGTCCCGGGCGGACACCCCTTGGCATCTGACGAAAGGACCGGACATGCCCGTCGCGACGTACGGCCTCGTGGCTCTCGACTGCCGTGACCCGCCTCCCTGGCCGGCTTCTACCAGGGTGTTCTGGGGGGTGAGGTCTCGAAGTACGACGAGGACTGGTACGACCTCCGTGTCCCGGGCGGCGCACGCCTCTCGTTCCAGCGGGCGGCCGACCACGTTCCCCCGGAGTGGCCCCGGGGCGACAGGAATTCGCAGCAGGCGCACCTGGACCTCGATGTGACGGATGTCGAGCGCGCGCAGGAGGAGGTGCTGGCGCTGGGTGCGACGCCGCTGGACCTCGACGACCGGGGCGGTGAGCGCCGCTTCCGCGTGTACGCCGACCCGGCGGGGCATCCGTTCTGTCTCTGCTGGGAGTGAGGCCGCGCACCCGCCGCCCGATCCGACGACGAGCCGTGTCGCCCCCGCGCGGCACGTCACGCACGGCGAGAACGAGGAGCTATGAGCCGAAGTGCCCTCATCGTCATCGACATGCTCAACACGTACAGTCACCCGGATGCCGACCTTCTCATCCCGTCCGTGCGCGATGCCCTCCCGCACCTCCCGACGACGCTTCGCTGTTCGTGGTCAAGGCCGGGGCGCAGGCTTCCCCCAGATGATGGAGCGGAACATGGCCGCGTCGATCAGCAAGGCCGCGAGCGTCGAATTCTGAGTACCGCCACGTGCGGGCGCTTCCTGTTCCGTACGGTGCATTTCCGGGGCCGCGCCGAATCGGTCACGTCCGCCGCGGGCACAGTGGCGCCGAGACCGACGTACGAACACCCTCCCGAAGGAGTGTCCCCGCCATGCGTGCTCTGGCCTTCGTCTGCACCTTGAACTCCTCTCCCACGCCTTCCAGCAGCCATCTCATCGCCGACCAGGTGATGGCCGAGTTCGAGGAACTCGGGGTGAGCGGCGAGGTGGTGCGGGTGGCCGACCACGACATCCGGCCGGGGGTGGGGCTCGACATGGGCGACGGTGACGCCTGGCCCGCCCTGCGGGAGAAGGTCATGGCGGCCGACATCCTCCTCATCGCCACCCCCATCTGGCTCGGTCACCCGTCCAGCGTCTGCCAGCGCGTCCTGGAGCGTCTGGACGCCGAACTGTCCGAGACCGACGAGCAGGGCCGGCTGCTGACGTACGGAAAGGTCGCCGTCGCGGCCGTGGTGGGGAACGAGGACGGCGCCCACAAGGTGAGCGCCGACCTGTTCCAGGGCCTCAACGACCTGGGCTTCTCCCTGGCCCCGGGAGCCGTCACCTACTGGGTCGGCGAGGCCATGCGGGGCACGGACTACAAGGACCTCGACGGCCCGCCGGAGACGGTCGCCTCGACGACGCGCACCCTCGCCGTCAACGCCGCTCACCTGGCCGGGCTGCTCAACGGCGGCCCGTACCCCGCCTCCTGACAGGCCGTCGCCCGGGCTATCCGGTGTGGACCTCGGTGTTCTGGCAGGCGTGCAGCAGCCATGGGCCGTCGTCACGCTTCGTCATGACGTAGAGCGGGGCGCCCTCCGAGTCGCCCTGGGCCGAGTGGTACACCTGCCGGACCTTGACGGCCGCCACATCGGACCGCAGGAACTGGACGTGGACCACCCGGTAGGTGACGTCGCCGTCCCACTGGGCTGCGGGCAGTACGGCGCGGGTGAACTCGGCGATCGCGTCGAAGCCGATCAGGACCTTGCCATGGCCGGTCGTCCAGAGGGCATCGGGGTGGAAGAGCGCGAGGAAGCCTTCGGCGTCCTTGGCTCGCTGAGTCGCCTCGACGGTGGCGACCACCTGTTCGATGGCCTTGATGTCAGCTGCTTCGGTATGCATGCGGCCCACCCTGTGACCTCGACCGCGCTTGAGGTCAAGCGGCTGCGGCCCGGTAGGGGCGGAAGAAGGCGCGGAGCTCCTCCGCGTAGATCTCCGGCTCCTCGAACGCAGCGAAGTGTCCGCCGCGTGCGGGCTCGGTCATGCGCACCATGTTCGTCGTGCGCTCCAGCCAGGCCCTCGGCGGTCGGACGACGTCACCGGCGAAGATCGAGAAGCCGGAGGGCACCTCGACCCGCCGGGCGAGCTGGGCGGGCGGGATGGCGGCGTTCGCGCTGTACATGCGCATGGATGATCCGATCGTTCCGGTCAGCCAGTACAGCGTGATGTTCGTCAGGATCTCGTCCTTGGTGAAGCTCCGCCCGACGTCACCGCCGCAGTCGCTCCAGGCGCGGAGTTTCTCCAAGGTCCACGCGGCGAGCCCGGCCGGTGAGTCGTTGAGCCCGAAGGCGGCGGTCTGGGGTTTCGTCCGGTGGATCGCGGCGTAGGCGCCCTCGGCTCCGCTCCAGGCCGCGACGTCCTCCATCCAGGTCCGTTCCTCGGGCGTGAGGTCCGCCGGGTCCCCGGTGAAGACGGGCAGGCCGCCGTCGGTGCGGTGGACGGCCACGACCCGGTCGGGGTGGTCGAGGCCGAGATAGCGGCTCACATGGCTGCCGACGTCCCCGCCCGCCGCGCCGAACCGCTCGTAACCGAGGACGGTCATGAGCTCGGCCCACAGACCGGCGACGGCGATCGAGTCGAGCGGCCGGCCGGCGGGCCGGTCGGAGTAGCCGAAGCCCGGCATGTCGGGGACGACCACGTCGAACGCGTCGGCGGGGTCCGCGCCGTGCGCACCCGGGTCGGTGAGCAGCGGGACGACCTTCGAGTAGCGCCAGAAGGAGTCCGGCCATCCATGGCTCAGGACCAGTGGCAGCACCGGCCCGGCGGGCGCGACGGCCTTGGCGTGCACGAAGTGGATCCCCAGCCCGCCCACCGGGACGCGGAAGCGGGGAAGCCGGGCGAGCGCGGCCTCCTGCGCCGGCCAGTCGAAGTTCTCCGCCCAGTGGGTGACGAGGTCGCGGAGCTCGTCGAGGTCCGTCCCCAGCGACCACCCGGCGTCCTCGGGTGCGTCGGGCCAGCGCGTCGCGCGCAGCCGCGTGCGCAGGTCTTCGAGGGCGGCGGGCGGCGTGCGCGGGAGGAAGGGCTCGGGGCGGGGCTGGGCTTCCGGCATGAGCGCATCCTAGAGGGCCGTGACCGCGCTGTGACCGAAGGTTCTGCGGCGTTCCGCCCGGCGTGGGGCCCGCCCCCTGACTCGCCCGTTCGGGGTGCGCGGCTCCCCGGGAGTACAGTCGCTCTCTGCCCCCGTCGCCCCAGTTCACCAGGTGAGAGATGTCCAGCCACATAGATGAGAGATCCACGCAGGACAGAACCGATGACGCGGTCTACGCACAGCGCACGCACCGGCTGCGGCGGCGGCTGGAACGGCTGATCGGTATCGCCGCGACCGAGGGCAACAAGCTCGTCCCCCTCCGCAACGGGAACGAGATCTTCGCCTCGATGCTGGAGGCCATCCGCGGCGCGCAGCACACCGTGGACATGATGACGTTCGTGTACTGGCGGGGTGACATCGCCCTCGAGTTCGCCGAGGCGCTGTCGGAGCGGGCGCGTGCCGGTGTGCGGGTGCGGCTGCTGCTGGACGGGTTCGGTTCCCGGCTCATCGAGAAGGACCAGCTGGCACTGATGGACGAGGCCGGGGTGGAGGTGGCCTGGTTCCGTAAACCGCTGTACCTCTCGCCGCTCAAGCAGAACCACCGCTGCCACCGCAAGGTCCTCATCACGGACGAGGAGTCGGCGTTCACCGGTGGGGTCGGCATAGCCGAGGAGTGGTGCGGCGACGCCCGCGACGAGAGCGAGTGGCGGGACACCCACGTACGGGTGCAGGGTCCCGCGGTGGACGGTCTGGCCGCCGCGTTCGCGCAGAACTGGGCCGAGTGCCACGACGAGTTGTTCACCGAACGTGACAGGTTCGTCGACGCCACGCAGCAGGGGGACGCGATCGTCCAGGTCGTGCGCGGGTCGGCCGGCTACGGCTGGCAGGACATGCAGACCCTGCTCCGTGTCGTCCTGGAGTCCGCCGAGGAGCGGATCCGGCTCACCACGGCGTACTTCGCGCCCGACGCGTACTTCATCGGTGTGCTGTGCGAGGCCGCCCGCCGGGGCGTATCCGTGGAGATCCTGCTCCCCGGCCCGCACACCGACAAGCGGGTGTGCCGGCTGGCCGGTCAGCACTTCTACGAGGAGCTCACGGCCTGCGGGGTGAAGATCTACCAGTTCCAGCCGACCATGCTCCACACCAAGGCGCTGACGGTCGACGGAGTCGCCTCGCTGATCGGTTCGACGAACTTCAACCGCCGCTCCCTGGAGCACGACGAGGAGGTCATGCTCGCCGTCCTGGACCGGGAGTTCACCGTCACTCTGGACGGTCACTTCGATGAGGACGTGGAGCGCAGCACCCTGATCGACGGGGCCCGGTGGAAGCGGCGTTCGCCCGTGCAGAAGATGCGCGAGGCCGCCGTCCTGCCGATCCGCCGCTGGCTGTGACGCGTACGGGTACGGGCACGGGTATGTGCGCCACCACGGGGAGTGGTGGCGCACACGTTCCTCCGGTCGTACGGCGGGTCAGCCGCCCACGTACCAGCTGAAGCCGCCGGACGAGGCGGCCACGGCCATCAGGACGATGAAGAGGATCACGTCGATGATGCCGAGGACCAGTCCGGCCTTCGCGATCCCTGAGCCGCCCTTCGCGGCGACCTGACGCAGGCCGAGGGCGCCGAGAACGATGGCTACCGGGCCGAGGATCACGCTGAAGAAGATGAGGCCCACGATTCCGCAGACCAGGCTCGCGATGGCGAGGCCGTTGGTCCCGGACCTGGGAGTGGCCATGGACGAACTGTCGTAGTGCGACATCACTCTCTCCCGTCGGTTCGTCGTACTGGTGCTTGCGATCGTGCTGTGTGCGTGTGGTGAAGTGCGGGTGCCCCTCTTACGACCGCCCAATCACCCGGTTCTGCCGGGGTGTGCCGGGTCCCGCCGGGGGCATACGGGCTGTCACCTGCCGTTTGACGGGTGAAGGGAGTGGTCCATGAGCGAGTCTGTCGAGACACGGCCGGAGACGACGGCGGTGGTGACGGAGCCGGTACCCGATCTGCAGCTTCAGCTGCTCATCCAACTGCTGGACAGAGAGCTGCGATCCAGTCTGCCGATCACCCTCACGCTGGCCGGTGGCGTGCTCCATGGAGACGTGATCGGCCACGAGGCGTGGAAGGCGGACTGGGCGCGCAGCCTCCGCCAGGTCGAGGGCGAGGGCGCGAACCTGATCGCCGAGTTCCCGGAGACGGTGGACCAGGGGATCAGGGAACTGAGCACCGGCGAAGGCGCCACGCAGTTGCCGCGCTGGATCCATCTGAGGGACGCCACCCTGGTCCTCGGCGGAACGAGTTCCCTGCGCCTGCCTCTCTGGCGTGGCCGGCTCTCCGATGTGTCGGGCTGGGCGCTGGGGCGGCCGCAGTGAGAGGAACCGTCCGGGGCGCCCCCCCCCGTCGGCCTATGCGGTGAGCGCGGGTCCTTGGGATTGCAGCGCGGCGAGCAGCCAGTCGTGCGCGGATCCGGGCGTCGGCTCGGGCCGGCCGGCCGGTGCGCCGAGCAGTTCGGCCGTCAGTTCCCAGTAGCGGTCGATGCGCGGGTCCGCGGCGAGCTGCCGGGCGAGCGTACGGCGGAAGCCCGGGGTGTCCGCGGTGTCCCGGGCACTCGCGTACGCGTCCACGAACCCGTCGAGCGCCTCCCCCGCGTACGGCGCCCTGCCCCGGCGCATCTCGGTGCCCGCCAGGTCGTACGCCTCGGCCAGCCCTGCGTAGAGCACGGCCGACGCGCGGGCTCCGGCGGACTTGTGCGCATGGGGCTGGGTCGGCTCGTTCCCGTCGCAGGGGCGGGACACCATGGAGCACAGCCTGGCGAAGGCGAGCACCTGGGCCGGGGCCGGTTCCTCCGGGGGCTCCGGGACCGCTGCCTCCAGGAACGCGGAGACGGCGCGGGCCGGCATCCTCGGCGGCAGCCAGCCGCGCCAGAACCTGGCGAGGGGCGCCGTGCTGGGCGGTGCCGTCACCGCGCCGATCAGCCTGAGCCGGTCGGCGCGTTCGGCCGGCGGGCACTCCTGCACCGAGCGCAGCGCGGCCTCTCTCCAGCGCAGGGCCCTCAACTGGGAGCCGAGTGCGCGTAGTTGTCCGGCTACGGCGTCCTCCAGGGCGCCGCCCTCACGCCCCGCCGCGTCCTCCTCGTCCAGGACGCGACGCACCGCTGCGACCGATAGGTCCATGGCGCGCAGGGAACGGATCATCCGCAGCCGGTCGAGGGATTCGGCGCCGTACCGGCGGTGTCCCCCGGCGCTGCGGGAGGCCTCGGGGAGCAGGCCGCTGTCGGAGTAGAAGCGGACCGTCTTGACGCTGACCCCGGCCCGCTCGGCGAGTTCGCCGATACCGCACAGTCCGTCGTACGACTGGAACACTTGAACCTCCCTCAGGGGGAGTTCCTACGGTACCCGCGAGAGGGGCCGGTCAACGGGCCGGTCCCGGGCCACGGCGTATCGAGGAGCGACCATGACCGTGTTCATCCTGGTGTCCGGTGTGTTCACCGGCCCGCAGGTGTGGGACGACGTAGCCGCGCGGCTGGCCTCGGCGGGGGCGGGGGTCCACGCGGTGGCCCTGACCGGACTCGGCGGAACCGGCCCCTCCACCGCCGGTGGGGCCGTCGATCTGGAGACACACGTCGCGGACGTCATCGCGGTGATCGACTCGGTGACCGACTCCATCGACTCGGCGGGAGAGGGACCGGGCCGGGAGATCGTGCTGGTCGGCCACGACTACGGCATCCATCCGGCCCTGGGGGCAGCCGACCGGCGGCCGGAGTCGATCGCCCGGATCGTGTACCTGGACTCCGGCCTCCCCCAGGACGGCGCCCCGGCCCTGGCCGCCGTGGCCGACCAGGGTCTGCGCGAGGAGGTGCTGCGGGCCGCCGAGGCCGGAGAGGGCGCGCTTCCGCCGCCCGCACGCGATGCCTGGCGGCTCTGGGGCAGCACCTCTGACCTCCCCGAAGCGGCGCTCGACCGGCTGACGGCCCTCGCCGCACCGCAGCCGCTGGGCACACTGCTCCAGCCGCTGCGGCTGACCGGCGCGGCGGCCACGGTGCCCATGGCCGGGGTGCTGTGCACCGGCAACGGGGCGAGCATCGCGATGGTCCAGGCCCGCGTGGACCTCGGTGAGCCGAGCTTGCGGGCGTTGGCGGACCCCAGGGTGACCTTCTTCGAACTGCCCACAGGGCACTGGCCGATGCTTTCCGGGCCCAGGGCACTGGCGGTGACGCTGCTGAAGGCCGCGGCGGGCGAGGGGCACCGGCTGTCCCTCGCGGACACCACCGAGCCGCCTGCCCACCTGCGCCCGTTCCTGCTGGACGTGCCCGAGCTGCCCCGCGAGCGTAAGGACAACCTCGACCTGTACCTGCCGCCCTCCGCCCAGGGCCCCCGTCCGGCGGTGGTGTTCGTCCACGGCGGCCCCGTGCCGGCCGAGGCACGCCCCACGCCCCGGGACTGGCCGGCCCTCCGGGGGTACGCGCGGTACGCCGCCGACCGGGGCGTGGTGGCAGCCACGCTGGACCACCGACTGCACGCGGTGGCCGACTACGAGCGGGCGGCCGCCGATGTGGCGGACGCGGTGGAGCGGGTCAGGGCCGATCCGCGGGTGGACGGGGACCGGGTCGCCCTGTGGTTCTTCTCCGGCGGCGGCCCGCTCACCGCGGACTGGCTGGGGAAGCCCCCGCCGTGGCTGCGCTGCCTGGCCGCCGACTACCCGATCATGGCCCCGCTGCCGAACTGGGGCCGGCTCGCCGACCGGTTCCACCCGGCGGACGCGGTCGCCCACGCGGGGTCGCTTCCCCTGGTGCTGGTGCGGGCGGGACTGGAGTCGGCCGAGATCGCCGCGACCGTCGAGGCGTTCCTCGCCGCCGCGCGCCGGAGCCGGGCGGACATCGAGGTGATCGACGTACCCAACGGCCACCACGGCTTCGAGACGATCGATCCGACCGACGAGTCACGCGAGGCCGTGCACCGTGCGATGGGTGCGGTTCTGCGGCACCTGACGGCCTGACCGGGTCGTACGCCCAGGGGCGCCCGGCGGGTCGTGCGGTGCGAGGCCGGTGCGGGTCCCCGTCCGGGTGCGTGGGCGCGGGATCCGCACGACGCCGGAAGAGGGACCCGACGGGGGACGGCCGTGGGCGAGGAGCGGCGCACGGCCGCTCGGGCCACACGTACGGGTCAACCGAAGAGGCGATCTCCGTGGCGGCTCCTGGCTTCGGCGCCCGGAACGTGATCGGGTTGACAACCCGTCAGCCGTACGGGGCCGAGCCGAGGGACCCCGGATGACGAACCGACCGTATCCACCGCCGCCGGACGCCGTCGTCGTCGGTGCCGGACTGGCGGGGCTGGCCTGCGCACTCGACCTCGGTGAGGCGGGCCTCCGCGTCGAGCTGCTGGAGGCGTCCGACGGGGTGGGCGGCCGGATGCGTACGGACCGCAGGGACGGCTTCCTCCTGGACCGCGGCTTCCAGGTCTTCAACACCTCCTATCCGCAGGTCCGCAAGCGCCTCGATCTGCGGGCCCTGCGTCTGCGCCCGTTCACCCCCGGCCTGATCGCCCGCACGTCCTCGGGGCGGGTGCGCCTCACCGACCCCACCCGCCGGCCGGGGGACGCCGCGCAGCTGATGCCCGGACGCGTGCTCCCCGCCCGGGACCTCGCCGCCCTCGCGGCGCTGACGGCCCGTGACGTCCTGCTCCCTCCGGGGCGTCTGGGGCACATGCGCGACCGTACGGCGTCCGAGGCGCTCGTCCGCGCCGGGCTGTCGCCGCGCGCGATCGAGGACCTCATGCGGCCGTTCCTGTCCGGGGTGTTCCTGGAGGAGGGGCTGGAGACCTCGGCGCGCTTCCTGCACCTGGTGTGGCGGAGCATGGCGCGCGGCACGCTCTGTCTGCCGGCCCACGGCATCGGCGCCGTGCCGGCCCAGCTCGCCGGACGGCTGCCCGAGGGCGCCCTCCGGCTCGGTTCGGCCGTCGCCGAGGTGACGGACTTCGGGGTGCTCCTCGCGGACGGCGGCGAGCGCCCGGCGGCCTCCGTGGTGGTGGCCACGGACTCCGCCACGGCCGCCCGGCTGCTGCCCGGGCTGCCGGTGCCCGACAGCCGTACGGTGACGACGTACTACCACGCGGCCGCCCGGTCCCCGCTGTCCGAACCGACCCTGGTCGTCGACAGCGGCCTCGCGGTCCTCAACAGCTGTGTCCTCACCGAGGTGGCCCCCTCCTACGCTCCCCCGGGCACGGCGCTGGTGTCCACCTCCGTCCTCGGTGCCGGCCCGCCCGGCGGGGAGCACACGGTCCGCGCCCGGCTCGCCGAGCTGTACGACACGGACACGAGCACCTGGGACACGGTCGGCGCCTACACCGTGGAGGGCGCCCTGCCTGCCATGCGGCCGCCCTGGCCGCTGAGCCGTACGACCCGTTTCGCACGGGGCCGTTACGTGTGCGGGGACCATCGGGCCACCGGGTCGGTGCAGGGCGCCCTGGCCTCCGGCAGCCGCGCCGCACGCGAGGTGCTGGCCGACCGGGCCGCCGCCCGGACCCCCAGGACGTGACCGGGGCCGGCCGGGAGCGGGTGGACGACGCCGTCGTCGTGGGCGGTGGCGCCGCCGGACTCTGCCTGGCCCACTGCCTCACCGAGGCCGGTGCGGAAGTGACGCTGGTCGAGGCACCCGACGGGCCGCTGCGCCCCGCCGAGCGCACCTGGTGCTACTGGGAGGCGGGCACCGGCGAGTTCGAGGAAGCCGTCGTCGCCTCCTGGCAGCGGCTGCGGGTGCGCGGCCCGGACGGCGACGTGATCGAGTCGGATCCCGCGCCCCTGCGCTACCGCATGGTGCGCTCGGGGCCGTTCGAACGGCTCGTCCACTCCCGGCTGGCGGCCTCCCCGGCGGCCCGCGTCCTGCGGGCCACCGCCCACGAGGTGCGCGACACCCCGTACGGCGCCGAGGTGCGCTGCACGACGGCCGACGGGCAGCCGCTCACCGTGCGCGGTGGCTACGTCTTCGACTCACGGCCCGTGCGGCGCGCGCCGCCGCACCGCACGCTGCTGCTCCAGCACTTCCGCGGCTGGTTCGTGCGCACCGACGTCCCCCGGTTCGAGCCGGGCGTCGCGGATCTCATGGACTTCCGTGTCCCGCAGCCCGGCCACGGTCTCGCGTTCGGCTATGTGCTGCCGCTGGCACCCGACCGGGCGCTGGTGGAGTACACCGAGTTCTCCCGTGCCCCGCTCACGACGGACGCGTACGAGGCGGCCCTGCGGCAGTACACCGAGGGGGTCCTGCGGCTCGGCCGGTTCGTGGTGGAGTCCGCCGAGCAGGGCGTCATCCCGATGACCGACGGGCACTACCCCCGGCGGACCGGCAGCGCCGTCTTCCGCATCGGCGCCGCCGGGGGCGCCACCCGCCCGGCGACCGGCTACACGTTCGCCGCGGTGCAGCGGCAGAGCCGGGCGATCGCGGCCGCGCTGCGCCGGGGGTCCCCCGGGGTGCCGCCGCCGCACGGGCGCAGGGCTCTGGCGATGGACGCCGTGCTGCTCCGGGCCCTCGACACGGGGCGTGTGGACGGGCCGCGCTTCTTCACCGATCTGTTCCGCCGCGTCCCCATGGAGCGTCTGCTGCGCTTCCTCGACGGCGGGAGCACGCCGTGGGAGGAGTTCGGGATCGGTCTGCGTACGCCCGTGGGCCCGATGCTGCGCACCGCGGCCGAACTCCCCTTCCTCGCCCGCCGGGAGACCGGCCGATCCGAAGAGAGCCCCCGATGACCCTGCTCCGGGACCACGATCTGGCGCGCGCCTTCGACCACGCGTCACACACGTACGACCGGCTCACCGCGCTGAATCCGGGCTACCGGTCCGATCTTCTGCGCTCCGCGCACCGGCTCCGGCTGCCCCGGGGCGGCCGGGGGCTGCGCGTGCTCGACCTGGGCTGCGGCACGGGCGCGTCCACGCGTGCGCTGCTGCGGGCCGCGCCGTACGCACGGATCACGGCGGTCGACGCCTCCGCGGGCATGCTGGAGCGGGCGCGGGCGAAGCGCTGGCCCGCGAACGTCCGCTTCGTGCACCGGGCGGCGGAGGAGATCCCCACCACCGAGGACGACGGTTCGTACGACGCCGTGTTCGCCGCCTATCTCTTCCGCAACGTCGCGGAGCCCGGCACCGTCCTGGAAGCCGTGCGGGCGCTCCTGCGTCCGGGCGGCCGTCTGCTGGCGCACGAGTACAGCCTCAGTGGCTCCCCTGTGCACCGGGCGGTGTGGAACGCGGTGTGCCGGGGTGTCATCGTCCCGGCGGGCACGCTGACCGGCGACCGCGCGCTGTACCACCATCTGTGGCGCAGTGTCCTGGACTTCGACACGGCCCCCGTCTTCGCGCGGCGGATCGGCCGGGCCGGCTTCCCCTTCGTGCGGACCGTGCCCGTCGGCGGCTGGCAGACCGGGATCGTCCATGCCTTCCTCGCCCGGCGCGGCGAGGAGCCCGTAAGGGCCGACGCCTCATGAGTGCCCGCGGGCGGCGCCCCGACGCGGCCCGGCGGCACGGGCGTGACCGCAGGGCCGAGGTGCTCCTGCCGGAGCCGGGGCGCGCCCGCTTCACCGGCGACGCGCCCTCCGCCGCGGTGGTCGGCGGCGGGATCGCCGGTCTCGCGGCGGCGACCGCGCTCGCCGAACGCGGTGTCCGGGTGACGCTGTACGAGCAGGGGGAGAGCCTGGGCGGGCGCCTCGCAGGCTGGCCGGTCCAGCTCGCCGACGGGGCACCCGCGACGATGAGCCGGGGCTTCCACGCGTTCTTCCGGCAGTACTACAACCTGCGTGGACTGCTGCGCCGTACGGACCCCGGGCTCTCCATGCTCACCCCGCTGCCGGACTATCCGCTCCTGCACCGCGACGGCATGGCGGACGGCTTCGCACGGGTGCCGAGGACCCCGCCGTGGAGCGTGCTCGGATTCGTGGCGCTCAGCCCGGCGTTCGGTCTGCGCGACCTCGCCGCGCTGAACCCCCGCGAGGCCCTGCCGCTGCTCGACGTGCGGGTCCCCGAGGTGTACGAGCGGTTCGACGAGGTCGGCGCCGAGGAGTTCCTGCACCGGATCAACTTCCCCGAGGCGGCCCGTCATCTGGCCTTCGAGGTGTTCTCGCGCAGCTTCTTCGCCGACCCGCGTGAGCTCTCCGCCGCCGAGCTGCTGCTGATGTTCCACATCTACTTCCTCGGGTCGTCCGAGGGGCTCCTCTTCGATGTGCCGCGTGAGCCGTTCCCCCGGGCGCTCTGGGAACCGCTGGCCGCGTATCTGCGGCGGCTCGGCACCGAGGTGCGCACCGGCACTCCGGTCCACCGTGTCCGCCCGGCCGGCGGCGGGGACCTGGTGGTGGAGACCGACGGGACGGCCGCCCTCCACCAGGCCGTGGTCCTCGCCCTGGACACCCGAGGTCTGCGCCATGTCGTCGGCGCGTCCGAGCAGTTGGGGGACGCGCCCTGGCGTGCGGACATCGCGGCCCTGCGGACGGCGCCCCCGTTCCTCGTGTCCCGGCTGTGGCTGGACCGCCCCGTGCGCGGGGACCGGCCGGGGTTCCTCGGCACCAGCGGCTTCGACGGGCTCGACAACGTCAGCGTCCTCGACCGCTGGGAGGGCGAGTCGGCCCGGTGGGCCGCGCGGACGGGCGGTTCCGTGGTCGAACTGCACGCCTACGCCGTCGAGGAGGGCGCCGAGCGGAAGGAGGTCCAGCGCCGCGTGCTGGAGCGGCTGCACGAGATCTATCCGGAGACGGCGGACGCCCGGGTCGTCGACGCCCGCCACGAGTGGCGCGCCGACTGTCCCGTCTTCTCCGTGGGCGGCTACCGGCGCCGGCCCGCCGTGCGCACCCCTCACCCCCGGGTCGTGCTGGCGGGTGACCTGGTCCGCACCGGTCTTCCCGTCGCCCTGATGGAGCGTGCCGCGACCTCGGGCTTCCTCGCCGCCAACGCGCTCCTGGCCGGCTGGGGCATCCGGGGGCAGGTGCTGTGGACCGTTCCGCGCGCCGGGCGCTCCCCGGCCCTGCGCGCCCTCGCGGGCCTGGCCGCGCGGCGCTGACGCTCAGCCGAAAAAACGCCCGGTGCTCCGCAGCGACCAGCGGCGCTCGGCGTACGCCAGGTCGTCACGCCAGAGCCGGCCGGCCGTCCGGCGCATGAGAGGGCGCAGGACGGGCGCCGCGGCACGGGCCAGGGCGAAGCCCCGGCGGTCGGAGGCCGCGACGACGGCCTCCACGACCGCGGTCCTGGGGGCCGCGGCGCCGGGCGCGGTCAGCGGGGTGGCATGGGTCTCCACCACCGACCCGGCGCCCTCCCCGTCGGTGATGTGCATGACCACGGTGCGGGGCCCGGGTGCGGTGAACACCGCCCGCACCGGCACCACCAGCCGGCCGGCCACCTTGAACGAGACGTCGACGGTGAACGCGTCCTCCCCGCCGCCCTCCGGGGTGCCGGCCACGCTCAGGCCGACGAACGCGTACGGGTGGAACCACGAACCGTGCCAGGGGTCGAGCCGGTTGGCGACCACGTCCTCGGGTTCGCACCGGCCCACGGCGGTGAACACCGCGTCCACGGCGTCCGCCGGTACGGGCCGCGGCGGGACGGCGGGGCGCTCCAGCGGGGGCTCGCCCCCGGCCCGGTCCAGCCTCACCCAGACCAGGACCCCGTCGTCGTGCACCGGGTACGGTTCCCACCCGGCGAACGGCCCTCCGTCCAGGGCCAGTCCGTGCCAGTGGCACAGGAGCGTCCCGCACACCACCCGGCTGTCGCGCAGCGGGGCTCCCAGATGGGGGCACTCCCCCGGCCCGGCGTGCGGGGTGCCGTCCTCGGACCGCCACAGGACGACTTCGACCCCGGCGATCGTCCGGCCGTACGGGCGGTCCCTCGCCCCGATCTCCCGGGAGGCGCCGGCGACGTACCAGTTGCCGGACGGGCGGGCCGTCGCCCGCTTCAGCGCCTCGGCGATCACGGGGGGCCGCGCCTCGCGCCAGGTCGGTGCCTGCCGTTCCCAGCGGGGGGCGCGCCGCACCCGCAGCGGTGACGTCCATCGCGTCGTTCTGCGCGGGGTGTTCATCGCAGGGAGCCCTCCGCCCCGGCGGACGCGCCCCGGGCGGGCGTGGACGGTCCGGGGCGCAGCCGCGCTCCCAGGATCCGTACGAGCCCGCCGGCCGCGGTGACGGCCCGGCGGCGGCGCGGCACCACGGCACGGCGGTGCAGCACCCGGTAGTCGTCGGCGGCGACCGCGTCGAGGATCCCCCGGTACAGGACGAAGGCCGTACGGATGCAGGGCCGCACCCGTGGCTCCAGCATGGCGATGCCCGGTTCCGCCTCCCTGTACACGGCCCGGATCACCGTGTCGGCCTCGGCGAACGCGGCCCGCAGGCGCGGGTCGTGCCGGCCGGTGCGGCGGCTCCACTCCAGCAGGGGGCGGTCCACGGCGTGGGCGGCGAGCAGGTCCGCCGGCAGGTAGACACGGCCGCGGTCCAGGTCCTCGCCCACGTCCCGCAGGAAGTTGGTCAGCTGGAAGGCCACCCCGAGCGAGGCCGCGTGCGGGGCCGCCTCCTCACGGGCCACGACCGTCCCGAGCACCGGGAGCATCTGGAGGCCGATCACCGCCGCCGAACCGTGCATGTAGGCACGCAGATCGGCGTACGTCGGATACTCGGTGACCGTCAGGTCGCTGCGCATGGACGCCAGGAAGTCGGCGAACAGTCCGTGGTCGATGGCGTAGCGGGCGGCGGTGTGCGCCACGGCCCTGACGACGGGCTCGTCGCCGTCCCCGGTGCGCAGGCCGTGGGCCAGGTCGCTCTCCAGCAGACGCAGCAGGCGGTCGCGCTCCTCGGGGGGCCGGCCTCGGTCCAGGTCGTCGACGATGTCGTCGGCCCACCGGGCGAAGCCGTACAGCGCGTGGACGGCGCAGCGGCGTTCGACGGGCAGCAGCCGGGTGGCGAGGAAGTAGGTGCGGCCGTGCTGGGCGTTGAGCCGCCGGCAGCGGGCGTAGGCGGCGCGCAGGGCCGGTGCGGTGATCCCGGCGGCGTCGAGTTCGCGGTGGTTCATCGGCTCTGCCCTTCGAGGACGGGGGGACGGCGGCGCGGGCCCGCCGCGCGGGGAGCGCCCGTGATGCGGGCCGCGGCGAGCTTGCCGCTGACCAGGACGGTCGGCACGCCCACCCCGGGGGTGGTCCCGCATCCGGCGAGGACGACGTTGTCGTAGCCGCGTACGAGGTTGCGTGGCCGGAAGGGGCCGGTCTGCGCGAAGGTGTGGGACACGGAGAACGGGGTGCCCGCCGCGTGGCCCTGTGCCGTCCAGTCCACCGGGGTGACGAGCAGTTCCCGGTCGACGGATGCCTCGAAGCCGTGGAGGCCCCGGCGTTCCAGCTCGGCCAGCAGGCCGTCCCGGTAGCGGGGGCCCAGATCGCGCCAGGCGGGGGCCGGGGGGCCGGTGGTGGTGTTGGGGCAGGGGGCGAGGACGTAGTGCAGGTGTCTTCCCTCGGGCGCCAGTGCCGGATCGTGTGCCGTCGGGCGGGTGATGAGCAGCGACGGGTCGCTCATCACCCGCCCGGTCCGGGTGAGTTCGTCGAAGGTGCTCTCCCAGGCGGAGCCGAACGACAGGGTGTGGTGGGCCAGTTCCGGCCAGGTGCGGTCGGTGCCGGCGTGCAGGACGACGGCCGACGGAGCGTGGCGCAGCGCTACGGGCCGCCGGGGCGCCCGGCCCAGGAGCCGGTGGACCACGGGGAGGTCCGGGGTGAGGACGACCGCGTCGCAGGCGATCCGCTCGCCGGACGCCAGCCGGACGGCCCGTACCCGCCCGGACGTACGCTCCAGTGCGGTCACCTCGGCCGACCAGCGGAACTCCCCTCCCGCGTCGGTGGCCGCGTCCGCCATCGCCCGGGGCAGCGCGTGCATGCCGCCCTTCGGGAACCAGACGCCCGCGACCGTGTCCATGTAGGCGATGACGGCGTAGGCGGCGAGGGCACGGGCCGGGGCGACGCCCGCGTACAGCGCCTGGAAGGAGAACACGCGGCGCAGCCGTGGGTCCGAGAGGAACCGGCCGATCTGCGGGTCGAGCCGGCCGAAACCGCCCAGGGCGGCGAGCCTGGCGAGGTCCGGGTGCAGGAGCTGGAAGGGCGAGTCGAAGTTGGTGTCGATGAAGCGGCGCATCTGCGCCCGGTACAGCCGCTCCAGCCAGCGCCGCAGCCGCCGGTAGCCCTCGGCCTCCGTGGCTCCGGCGAACCTGCGGACCTCGGTCTCCATCGCGTCGCCGTCCGTGTGGACGTCCAGCCGGCTGCCGTCGGCGAAGAGGGCCCGGTAGGCCGGGTGGAGCGGGATCAGCTCGACCCTCCGGTGGAGGCTGTCCCCGACGGCGGCGAAGGCCTCGTCGGCCAGATGGGGCATGGTCAGCACCGTGGGTCCGGTGTCGACCCGGTAGCCGCCGAGTTCCAGCCGGCCCGCGCGGCCGCCGGGCCCCGGGTCGCGGTCGACCACGGTCACCCGTCGTCCCGCGCCCAGCAGGTGAAGGGCGGCGGCGAGGCCGGACAGTCCGGCGCCGACCACCACCACATGGTCCGTGGGTCCGGTGACGGTCCTCATGCGCCCGCCCCGTTCCGCGCGGCGCCCACGGCTCTGGCCACCAGCGCGGCGAACTCCCGCCGGGCCCGCGGGTCGGCGCCGGTGTCCGCGAAGTGGCGCAGGCTCGCCTCGGAGAGCCCGGTGATCTCCTCCTCGACCGCGGCCCGGGCGCCCGTACGTTCCAGGGCGGCGCGCATGCGGTCGACCGGGCCCTCGTCGCCGCCCCCGGGGCCGAGTACCGCCAGGGCCTCGGTGTCGCCCGACTCGGTGGCGAGACGGATCGCTGCCGCGAGGAGGCAGGTGAGCTTGCGTGACCGCAGGTCCTCGTCGGCGGGCTTCCCCGTGACGGCGGGGTCCCCGAAGGCGCCCAGCAGGTCGTCGCGGAGCTGGAAGGCGAGTCCCGCGCATCGCCCGGCGGACCGCAGCCCGTCCACGACGCCCGCGCCGGCCTCCGTCAGGCTCGCGCCGAGGGCGAGCGGCCGCGCCACGGTGTAGAGCGCGCTCTTGAGGGTCGCGATGGTCCTGGCCTCGGCGGGGTCGGAGGATCCGGTCGCCTGGGCCCGCATGTCCAGGTACTGCCCGGCGACCATCTCGCCCCGCATCGCCTGCCACTCCCGGTGGAGCCGTTCGCCGTAGGGGGAGGCGAGCGCCGTCTCGGTGAGCAGGTCGTCGGCCCACGCCAGCGCGAGGTCCCCGGCGAGCACGGCGGCGGTGGCGGAGTAGGACGAGGCGGAACCCCGCATGCGGCCGGCCCGGTGGGCACGCTCGAAGTCCGCGTGGACGGCGGGCGCGCCCCGGCGGACCGGCGATTCGTCCATGACGTCGTCGTGCACCAGTGCGCAGGCCTGCAGCAGTTCCAGGGCGGCCCCTACGCGCAGTGGTGTCCCGGGGTCGCCGGTCCCGCCGGCAGCCAGCCATCCGCACCACACGAAGGCCGTCCGCAGCCGTTTGCCGCCGCGCAGGACGAACGCCGCCACCCGGGAGGCCACCTCGTCGGCGAACACGGCGTCCACCTTCCGGGCTTCCGCCACCCGGTCGTGCAGGTGCTCGGCGAGGACGGCGTCGACGGCCGCTGCCGCCTCGGCCGCCGTGCGCGGGACCCCGCCGGGGCCCGCGTCCGCGGTGTCCCTCGTCGCCCGTGGACCGAGCATGGACAGCCCCTTTCGCTCGGTTGTCCGCTTCCGCGTCCACCGGTGCTTCCGGCCGCGAGGACCGCGGATGCCCCTATGCCTGCCCGTCGCCCGGCCCGGTCGGAGCGGAGTTCACCCGTACGGCGGGCCGAACGGCGTGGTGGGGGCGGCGGGCGGAGCGGGGACCGGTCCCCCGCCGGTCCGTGACGCACCTCCGGCCTTGGAGACCGTACGAACGCACATGCCAACCACGGCGATCACGATTGCGCGTCATGCGAAGTGACAAGGGACTTTTCCCTCGCATCTGCGGCAGTATGATCAGCCTATGCACGCCTGCCGGACCGGGGGCGCCGCCGCGCGTGCGCGCACCGGTCCATGAACGGGTCCGCCAGGACCGCAGGTGGTCGTGCCCGTCAGGACGAAGAGGGAGCAGACCCGTGATGACCCGTACCGCGCGCCGGACCCGCCGGACCCTTCAGACGGCCGCCGCGGGGGCCGCCGCCCTGCTGGCCCTGAGCGCCTGTTCGTCGTCCGACGACTCCTCGTCGGCGTCGGACTCCTCGGGGTCCGCCTCCCCGTCGGACAAGCTGTCCGGCACGGTGACCGTGTTCGCGGCGGCGTCGCTCAAGGAGAGCTTCACGACCCTGGGCAAGGAGTTCGAGAAGGAACACCCCGGCACGAAGGTCACCTTCAGCTTCGGCGGCAGCGACTCCCTCGCCGCGAGCATCACCGGCGGCGCTCCGGCCGACGTGTTCGCCTCGGCCAGCCCCAAGACGATGAAGATCGTCACCGATGCGGGGGACGCCTCCGGCACGCCCGCCACCTTCGTCCGCAACCAGCTGGAGATCGCCACACTGCCGGGCAACCCCGACAAGATCTCCTCCCTGAAGGACCTCACCGACTCCGGCCTCAAAGTGGTCCTCTGCGACAAGGAGGTGCCCTGTGGCGCCGCCGCCCAGAAGGCCCTCGACGCCGCGGGGCTCAAGCTCACCCCGGTCTCCTACGAGCAGGACGTCAAGTCCGCTCTGACCAAGGTCGAGCTGAAGGAGGCCGACGCGGCCGTCGTCTACAAGACGGATGTGCACGCGGCGGGTGGCAAGGTGGAGGGCGTGGACTTCCCCGAATCGGCCGACGCCATCAACGACTACCCGATCGCCCGGCTCAAGGACACGCAGAACGCGGACGCCGCCGAGGCGTTCATCGCCCTGGTGCAGTCCTCCGAGGGCCAGAAGGTCCTGACCGAGGCCGGGTTCCTCAAGCCGTGACCGAGCTCGACCGGCCCGTCGCCGCGGCCGGCCCCCTCCGGGGCGGGCCGGGGCGCCGGCGTGTCCGGACCGGCGGCGCCCGGAGTGTTCCGCTGCCGCTCCTGGTGCCCGCCCTGCTCGGTCTGGCGTTCCTGATCGTGCCGCTGGTCGCCCTGCTCGTACGGGCTCCTTGGCGCAGTCTGCCCGAGCTGCTGACCAGTGCCGAGGTCTGGCAGGCGCTCCAGCTGTCCCTGGTGTGCGCCACGGCCGCGACGGCCGTCAGCCTGGTCATCGGGGTGCCGCTGGCCTGGCTGCTGGCCCGCGTCGACTTCCGCGGGCGCGGTCTCGTACGGGCCCTCGTCACCCTGCCGCTGGTCCTGCCCCCCGTGGTCGGCGGTGTGGCGCTGCTGATGGCGCTCGGCCGCAACGGGATCGTCGGGAAGTCGCTGGACGACTGGTTCGGGATCACGCTGCCGTTCACCACGGCGGGGGTCGTGATCGCGGAGGCGTTCGTCGCGATGCCGTTCCTCGTCATCAGCGTCGAGGGGACCCTGCGCGCCGCCGACCCGCGCTTCGAGGAGGCCGCCGCCACGCTCGGCGCCTCCCGCTTCACCGCGTTCCGCCGGGTCACGCTGCCGCTGATCGCCCCGGGCATCGCCGCGGGCGCCGTGCTGGCCTGGGCCCGCGCCCTCGGCGAGTTCGGTGCGACCATCACCTTCGCCGGCAACTTCCCCGGCCGCACCCAGACCATGCCGCTGGCCGTGTACCTGGCGCTGCAGAGCGACCCGGAGGCGGCCATCGCCCTCAGCCTGGTCCTGCTCACCGTGTCCGTCGCGGTGCTGGCCGGCCTGCGCGACCGTTGGATGACAGCAGGATGACCGACACCCACGACACCGCTCCCGGCCCCCGCCCCGATGTGCGCGGAGAGGGCCTCGACGCCCGTCTCGTCGTCCGGCGCGGCACGTTCCGCCTCGATGTGGCGCTGGCCGTCGCGCCCGGCGAGGTCGTCGCCCTGCTCGGCCCGAACGGCGCCGGCAAGACCACCGCCCTGCGGGCCCTCGCCGGTCTGACACCGCTCACCGAAGGCCATCTGCTGCTGGACGGACAGGCGTTGGAGCGTACGCCCCCGGAGTCCCGGCCCGTCGGCGTCGTCTTCCAGGACTATCTGCTCTTCCCTCACCTCACCGCGCTGGACAACGTGGCCTTCGGACCGCGCTGCCACGGCTCGGGCAAGGCGGAGGCCCGGGCGCAGGCCTCCGAGTGGCTCGGCCGTCTGGGACTCGCGGACCATGCCGGCGCCAGACCGCGCAAGCTGTCCGGCGGGCAGGCCCAGCGGGTCGCCCTGGCCCGCGCGCTGGCCACCCGGCCCCGTCTGCTGCTCCTGGACGAGCCGCTGGCCGCGCTGGACGCCCGCACCCGCCTGGAGGTGCGGTCGCAACTGCGGCGTCACCTGGCCGAGTTCGAGGCCGTGGCCGTGCTGGTCACGCACGATCCGCTGGACGCCATGGTGCTGGCCGACCGCCTGGTCGTGGTCGAGGACGGCCGGGTCGTCCAGGAGGGCGCGCCGTCCCACATCGCCCGCCATCCCCGTACGGACTACATCGCTCAGCTGGTCGGCCTGAACCTCTTCCGGGGGACGGCGGACGGCCACACCGTCCGGCTCGACGCCGGTCCCAGCGTCACCACCACGGAGGACCTGTCCGGCCCGGTCTTCGTCGCCTTCCCGCCGAACGCGGTCACCCTCCACCGTGAGCGGCCCGCCGGTGCGAGTGCCCGCAATCTCTGGCACTGCGAGATCGCGGGCCTGGAGACCCACGGTGACCAGATCCGCGCCGACCTCACCGGGGAGCTTCCGCTCGCCGCGGACCTGACGACGGTCGCCGCCGCGGAGCTCGACCTGCGCCCCGGCGCGGCGGTCTGGGCGACGGTGAAGGCGACGCAGACGCACGCCTATCCGGTCTGAGCCCCTCCTTCGGGGCCGAGGACCGTCATGCCGGCTCCGGGTGGGCCGGCCTCAGCTCGAACCAGTCGAAGGCCGGCGCGCCCCGGGTCGCGTACATGCCGACGACACGGCCGGTGAATCCGCCCGCGACCTCGGTGGTGAGGTAGCGGCCGTCGAGTTCGGCGAGGATCTCGACGTGCCCGTCGTCGGTCTCGTACCCGAGGCGGAGGGTGTCGGGGCCGCCGACGCGCAGGCCCGACTGCTCCGCGTGACCGGGATCAGTGGGTCGTACGGTGACGGTGGGCGGCAGGACGTCCGTGGTGGTGACGTCGACCCGCAGCGTCAAAGGCCCGGCGGGTACGTCCCGTTCGGCCACGGTCTGACGCAGGGGACCGATCCGGGCGACCACGCGCACCGTGCCGTTCTCCGTCTCCACCTGGTAGTGGTGTGCCTCGTCGAGCCGTACGGCGAGGCCGCCCCGGCCTCCTTCACCGGTGTCGACCCGGGTCCGCGCCACGCAGTCGGCGTCGCGCTGGCGCCGCCCGACGAACAGCGCTCCGGGCTTCTCCATGCCGTCGGCCCGGGCGTGCAGCACCAGATGGCCCGGCCGCTCGTCGAGGCGCGCGGCATCCGGGTCATGACGCCTCAGCGACACCCAGCAGGGTGCGAGGGCGGGGGTGTCGAAGTCGTCCCGGTGCGGCTCTGCGGGCCAGGGGTGCGGGGTCAACCCGGGCGCCTGGGAACGGAGTTCGAGCGGTCCCGGCAGGGGCCAGCCGTCCTCCCAGCGCACCGGTGCCAGGAATGTCTCCCGGCCCATGCCGTGGTACCCCGGTGTGTCGCCTCGGGGCCTGGTGCCCAGCAGCACCATCCACCAGGTGCCGTCGTGCGCCTGCACCAGGTCACCGTGGCCGGTGTTCTGCACGGGGTGTCCGGTGCTGCGATGGGACAGGACGGGGTTGTCCGGGTGCGGTTCGAAGGGCCCCGGCAGGGTGCGGGCCCTGGCCACGGACATCGCGTGCCCGCGTTCCGTGCCGCCCTCGGACAGCAGCAGGTACCACCAGTCGCCGATCCTGTAGAGGTGCGGGCCCTCGGGGTACTGGAGGCCGCTTCCCGACCACATCTCCACGGGCTCGCCGAGCAGTTCGCCCGTCCCCGGCTCGATGCGCACCCCGCGGATCCCGTCGTGGGAGAACACGCACCAGCAGTTCCCCTCGTCGTCCCAGGCCAGATCGGGATCGATGCCGGGTATGCCGACCGGCACCGGATCCGACCACGGCCCGGCGGGATCCTCGGCGGTGACCAGGACGGTGCCCGCGCCGGCCACCACGGTAGTGATCATCAGGAAGAGGCCGTCGTGGTGCCGCAGCGTGGGCGCGTACACCCCGCAGGAGGCGGGAGCCGTGTCGGGGAGCGACAGGTGCGAGGGGCGGTCGAGGGCGTGCCCGATCAGCCGCCAGTGCACCAGGTCCCTGCTGTGCCACAGCGGCACTCCGGGCACGTATTCGAAACTGGACGTCGCCACGTAGTAGTCCTCGCCCACGCGGCAGATACTCGGGTCCGGGCTGAAGCCCGGGATCACGGGATTGTCGAAGAACGCCACGGTCCGTCCTCGGGGTCGGCCAGGGCCGAGACCCACGGCCATGATCGTTGAAGCGCTTCGACGGTGCCAGTCCACCGGAAGGGTGTCAATGGACAATTCCGGCCCTGCTGCTCCCGGTTGCCTGCCGGGGTGGCGTGTCGAATCGCTTCGACGCCCGTTCCCGACCCGGCCGCTCCGGAGCGCGGACATGGGTGGAGCGGCCGGACCCCCGCCCGTGACCGCCTCCGCCCGGTGGGGCCGGATACGGGACCCGCGTGAGCCCGCGACGCGCCATCCGCATGCTGGACCTGACGCACCGCGCCCTCGGAACGCCCCGTAGGCTTGCGGGTGCAGCTGGTTCGCCCCGTCCGCCAGGCGGGATGCGTCGTAAGAGGGAACCCGGTGGAATTCCGGGACTGCCCCGCAGCGGTGAGCGGGAACGACCGCCGTCATGAGCACTGGGTCCGACGTACCGGACCTGGGAAGCGACGGCCATTAGGTGTCCTCACGGAGGACGTGCCCGCGAGTCCGAAGACCTGCCAACTGCCCGCGCACGGACGAATCGTGCGCGGACATCCCGGTGACCTCGTGGGCGGGTCGGCGTGCACACCTGGCGGATCTCCGCGTCGTCCGACGCTTCCCGCCCTGTGCGTCACCCCTTCGTGCCCTCGTCCCGTCGCCGGGATCTCAGGGATTCATCTCGCGAAGGAGATCTCCGTGACCACCGAGCACGCGACCGCGGCAGCGCGGTCCACCGTCCACGGCTACCCCCGGCAGGGACGGAACCGGGAACTGAAGAAGGCCGTCGAGGGCTACTGGAAGGGGCGGGTCACCGCCGACGCCCTCCGCGCCACAGCCGCGGATCTGCGCCGTACGAACTGGCGGCAGCTCGTCGACGCCGGCGTCGACGAGGTCCCGACCGGGGACTTCTCGTACTACGACCACGTACTGGACACCACCGTCATGGTCGGGGCCGTCCCCGACCGGCACCGTGAGGCGGTCGCCGCCGATCCGCTGGACGGCTACTTCGCGATGGCGCGCGGAACCCAGGACGTCGCCCCGCTGGAGATGACCAAGTGGTTCGACACCAACTACCACTACCTGGTCCCGGAGCTGGGCCCGGACACCGTGTTCACCGCGGACTCCGCCAAGCAGGTCGCCGAGCTCAAGGAGGCCGTCGCGCTGGGGGCGGCCGCCCGGCCCGTCCTGGTCGGCCCGGTCACCTATC
Source organism: Streptomyces sp. NPDC104381 (assembly GCF_055583745.1). Classification (NCBI taxonomy): domain Bacteria; kingdom Bacillati; phylum Actinomycetota; class Actinomycetes; order Kitasatosporales; family Streptomycetaceae; genus Streptomyces; species Streptomyces sp. NPDC104381. Next base: position 371,465 of record NZ_JBVJNK010000005.1, on the reverse strand, counting down.
TGCTCCTGGCCAAGCCCGCCCCCGGTGTGGCCGCGGACTTCGACCCGCTCACCCTGCTGGACCGCCTGCTGCCGGTGTACGCCGAGGTGCTCGCCGACCTGCGGGCGGCCGGCGCCGACTGGGTGCAGCTCGACGAGCCCGCGCTCGTCCAGGACCGCACCGGGGCCGAACTCGACGCCGCCGAGCGCGCCTACCACCGTCTCGGCTCGCTCACCGACCGGCCCAGGCTGCTCGTCGCCTCCTACTTCGGCCGGCTCGGCGAGGCCCTCACCGTCCTGGCCAAGGCGCCGGTGGACGGGCTCGCGCTGGACTTCACCGGTGCAGCCGCCACGAACCTGGACGCCCTGGCCGCCGCCGGCGGGCTCCCCGGGAAGCGGCTGGTCGCCGGTGTGGTCGACGGGCGCAACATCTGGATCAACGACCTGGAGAAGTCGCTGTCCACCCTGGGCACCCTGCTCGGGCTCGCCGGACGCATCGACGTGGCGCCCTCCTGCTCCCTGCTGCACGTCCCCCTGGACACCGCCGCCGAACGGGACATCGAGCCGCAGGTCCTGCGCTGGCTGGCCTTCGCCCGGCAGAAGACCGCCGAGATCGTCACCCTCGCCAAGGGCCTCACCCAGGGCACCGGCGCCATCGCCGCCGAACTCGCCGCCAACCGGGCCGACCTGGCCTCCCGCGCCAACTCGCCCGTCACCCGGGACCCCGCCGTACGCGCCAGGACCGCGGCGGTCACCGACGCCGACTCCCGCCGCTCCCAGCCGTACGGGGAGCGTGCCGCCGCCCAGCGCGCGCACCTCGGGCTGCCCCTGCTGCCGACGACCACCATCGGCTCGTTCCCGCAGACCGCCGAACTGCGCACCGCCCGCGCGGACCTGCGGGCCGGACGCATCGACGCGGCCGGGTACGAGGAGCGCATCAAGGCCGAGATCCAGGAGGTGATCTCCTTCCAGGAGAAGACCGGCCTGGACGTCCTGGTGCACGGCGAGGCCGAACGCAACGACATGGTCCAGTACTTCGCCGAGCAGCTGACGGGGTACCTCGCCACGCAGCACGGCTGGGTCCAGTCCTACGGCACCCGCTATGTCCGCCCGCCGGTGCTGGCCGGTGACATCTCGCGCCCCGAGCCGATGACGGTGGGCTGGACGACGTACGCCCAGTCCCTCACCGGCCGGCCGGTCAAGGGCATGCTCACCGGGCCCGTCACCATGCTCGCCTGGTCCTTCGTCCGCGACGACCAGCCCCTCGGCGACACCGCCCGGCAGGTCGCCCTCGCGCTGCGGGACGAGGTGGACGACCTGGAGGCCGCGGGGACGTCGGTCATCCAGGTCGACGAGCCCGCGCTGCGCGAGACGCTGCCGCTGCGGGCCGCCGACCACGCGGCCTATCTGGCGTGGGCGACGGAGTCGTTCCGGCTCACCACCGGCGGGGTGCGGCCGGACACGCAGATCCACACGCACATGTGCTACGCCGAGTTCGGCGACATCGTCCAGGCCATCGACGACCTCGACGCGGACGTGATCAGCCTGGAGGCGGCGCGGTCGCACATGCAGGTCGCCCATGAGCTGGCGGAGCACGGGTATCCGCGTGAGGCGGGGCCCGGCGTGTACGACATCCACTCCCCCCGGGTACCGAGCGTCGCGGAGGCGGCCGAGCTGCTGCGCACCGGGCTGAAGGCGATCCCGGCCGAGCGGCTGTGGGTCAACCCGGACTGCGGGCTCAAGACCCGCGGCTGGCCGGAGACCCGTACGTCGCTGGAGAACCTCGTGGCCGCGGCGCGTACGGTCCGCGGCGAGCTGTCGGCGTCCTGACGCTCCGGGGCGGCCGGGGCCGGAATGTGTCCCGGCCCCGGCCGCCCCTGCCGGGTGCCTCGCTCAGCCGGGCAGGTATTCCGTCATTTCGACCTGTTTGTGCTGTTTGATGGCGGGTACGCCGCAGGGAGGGCGGAACACAGCGCTCCGCTGCGTGCCGCGAGCCACCGCCCGCAGACCGGCCCCGACACCCACGAGAAGGAGTCATCCGTGCCCTCCGTACCCGCCATCACGCTCAACAACGGTGTGGAGATCCCCCAGCTCGGCTTCGGGACCTTCCAGATCCCTGCCGAGGACACCCGCGAGACCACTCTGGCCGCTCTGGAGACCGGTTACCGTCACATCGACACGGCACAGATGTACGGCAACGAGCAGGAGGTCGGCCAGGCGGTCAGGGAGTCCGGCCTCGACCGTGCCGATGTCTTCGTCACCAGCAAGCTGAACAACGACGCCCACGCGTACGACGACGCCCTCCAGGCGTTCGGGCGCACCATGGACAAGGTGGGGCTCGACTATCTGGACCTCTTCCTCATCCACTGGCCGCTGCCCGACAAGGGTGACTTCGTGGAGACCTGGAAGGCCCTGGAGGAGATCTACCGTTCGGGTCGCGTCAAGGCCATCGGAGTCTCGAACTTCCAGCCGCACCATCTGCGCCGTCTGCTGGACGGCAGCACGGTGGTGCCCGCCGTCAACCAGATCGAGGTCCATCCGTACCTCACCCAGGACGCCGTCAGGGCCTTCGGTGCCGAACACGACATCGCCACCGAGGCCTGGTCGCCGATCGCGCAGGGCAAGGTGCTCGACGACCCGGCGCTGACGCGTATCGCCGAGCGGGTGGGCAAGTCGACGGCGCAGGTCACGCTGCGCTGGCATCTGCAGCGCGGGGACATCGTGTTCCCCAAGTCGGTGACGCTGCGGCGCATCCAGGAGAACTTCGACCTCTTCGACTTCGAACTCACCGAAGGGGACATCGGCGAGATCAACGCCCTGAACCGTGACGAGCGCACCGGGTTCGACCCGGACCGTTTCAACGGCTGAGCCGTCACGGGCCGATCGGGCACAGGACCCGCCCCCGGCGAGGGGCGGGTCCTGTGTTTCCGTGCGCGGGGAGGTCGCTCAGCGCGTCACTTCAGGGCGGGCGGTGCCGCGTCCGCCGAGGTGCCCCACTCCGAGGGCTCCGTACCGACCTCGAAGGACAGGTCGCGTGTGCGGCGGATGTCCTCGGTGGTCAGGTACGTCTTTCCGTACGCCGCCCCGTCCGTACGCGCCGACTGGATGTAGCGCGCCGTGTCGGAGGTGCCGGGAGCCCGGACGGTCAGGCTGCCCCTGGGGTAGTAGCGCCGGTCCAGGGTCAGGTCGACGCGCTCGAACACGGGTGTCGACAGGCCCCAGGTGTCGGTGCCCGGCTGGACCGGGAAGATCCCGATCGAGGACAGGACGTTCCAGGCGGACATCGTCCCCAGGTCGTCGTTGCCGGTCATGCCGGTCGGGGTGTCCGTGAAGAGCGTCAGCGCGGCGTGCACCACGTCGGTCGTCTGCCAGGGCCGGCCGGTGGACAGATAGGTGTAGGGCGCGATGAGGTCGGGCTCGTTCTGCGGGTTGTACTTGTCGGCGTTGTAGTAGTCGTACGGCCCGTTCACCCACACCTCGCGGGCGGTCTTCGCTGGGTCCTGGAGCAGCTGCTCGTACGCGAAGAACGAGTCGAGCCGTTCGTTCGCGGCCTCGGTGCCGCCGATCAGGGAGACCATGCCGGGCAGGTCCTGCGGGACGAGCCACTGGTACTGCCAGGAGGTGCCTTCGTGGAAGCCCTCGCTCTGCGCCGGGTCGGCGGGGCCGGTGAAGGCACCGCTCGCGTCCCGTGCGCGGAAGAAGCCGGTCGAACTGTCGAAGATCTTCCGGTAGTTCTGTGCCCGGGCCGCGTAGCGCGCGGCGTCGTCCCGGTGCCCCAGCTCCTTCGCCATCTGTCCGAGCATCGCGTCGGACAGCGCGTACTCCAGGGTCGCGGAGGCGCCGTGGTCGTAGTCGGAGTCGCCGGGCTTCACGTGGTCGCGGCCCTTGATGTACGGCGCGAAGCCGTCCGCGAGGTACTCCTTGTTGGCCTCACGGCCCACGGGGGCGGAGTCGGCGGGAGGCACACCGTCGGCGTTCTTCTTCAGCGCGCGGTACGCCTTCTCCTCGTACCCCTTGAGGAGGCCCTGCTGGTAGGCGTTGGTGAGGAACGGGGTGACCGGGTCACCGGTCATGATGTTCGTCTCGACCGTGCCGTAGCCCCACTTCGGCAGCCAGCCGCTGTCCTCGTCGATCTTGATGACGGAGATGGCCATGTCGCGTGACTCGTGAGGTGCGAGCAGCGAGAGGAGCTGGGCCTGGGTGCGGTAGGTGTCCCAGAGCGACCAGTTCTGGTAGTAGGTGAACCCCTTGGCGCGGTGGATCTTCTGGTCCCAGCCCGTGTAGCGGCCGTCGACGTCGCTGCCGATGTTCGGCGCGAGGAACGAGCGGTACAGGGACGAGTAGAAGGTCCGGCGCAGCGTCTCGCTGCCGCCCTTGGCCCGGACGTCGTCGAGGCGGTCCTCCCAGGCGTCCCGTGCGGCGTGTGCGACACGGTCGTACGAGCGGCCGCCTTCGGCACGGAGGTTGAGGGCGGCGCCCTTGGCGTCCACGTACGAGATCGCGGTGGTCGCCTCGACGGTGCGGTCCTTGGTGGTGTCGAAGCGCAGGAAGGCTCCGTTGCGCTCGGCGGCGGCGGTCGAGGAGGTCGACCCCTCGGTGACCTTGTCGCCCTTCCAGGTGCCGGAGGTGGTGAAGGGCCGGTCGAAGCGGGTGATCGTGTACACGGTGTACGGCTTGGTGTCCTGACAGAAGCCGCTGCCGGTGATGGCCGTGCGTACGGTGCGGTTGTCGAGGATCTCGACCTCGGTGTTCAGGGTCTTGTGCAGCGACTGGCCCGCGTTGACGAGGACGTTGGCCTTGTCGGTGGCGGGGAAGGTGTAGCGCTGCACCCCGGTGCGCTCGGTGGCGCTCAGTTCTGCCTTGATGCCCGTCTTGAGGCCCACCTCGTAGGTGCCGGGGCCGGCCTTCTCGTCGTCGTGGCTGAACTCCGCCGCGTAGGCGGCGTTGTCCGTCGACGTGATGTCGCCGGTGGTGGGGAGCACCGGGAGGTCACCGCCGAGGCCGCAGCCCACGCCGGAGATGTGGACGGTGGAGAAGCCCCGGATGTGGGTCTCCGAGTAGTCGTAGCCGGTGTTGTGCCCGGTGTCGGGCGAGAACTGCACCATGCCGAAGGGCACCGCGGCGCCCGGGTAGGTGTTGCCCTCGTTCTCGGTCCCGATGAACGGGTTGACGAGATCGGTGAGCCGGCCGCGCTCGGCGTGCCCTCCCCCGTCCGCAGCGGCGGGTGCGGCGACGGCGCCGCCGAGGAGGGCTGCCGTGGCGGCCGCCGTCCCCGCACCGCGAATCCAGTGGGTCCATCTCATGGAATGAGCGCCTCTCCGACATAGACAACGTTGTCATACGCACTGCGCGATCATTCTTCGTCCGCGTGCGTGTACTCGTCAAGAGTCGCGGAGGTGTGCGTCGGTCACTCCCCCTTGCTCCTCGGCACCCGCTCCGCGTGCGGGGCGGGGCTTCCGGCGCGAAGGTCGAATGAGGAAGCAGTGCCTGCCGGGCGGCAGACTGCCCGTTTCGTCCCGGAGGCGATGCCGTGAGCCCGAACCGCGCCGCGACGGGGCTGACGTCGCACGCCCCGCAGAGCGAGAGCGACCTGCTCCCGCGCTGGACGCGGTTCGCGCCCCTGGTCCTGGTGGCGCTCGGGCTGGCGATCGACCTGCCCACGCCGGGAGCGTACAGCGGGGACGTGTTCCTGATCCTCAGCTCCATGATCGCCGCCTGCGTGTACTCGCTGCGGGCGGTGGTGTGGGTGGCCGCCCTGAACAGTGTGGCGGGGCTGGTCTTCCTCCTCGTGAGACATCTGCCCTCGGACGGCCAGCACGCGGTGGTCGACTTCGTCGCCCTCGTGATCCTCGCGTGGGCGTCCGTGCCCCTGTGCAGGCTGCGGCTGTTCCTGCGGGACCAGCTCCTCGGGGCCCAGCGGGTGGCGGAGAGCGCCCAACGGGCCGTTCTCCCGCCCGTACGGGCCTGGTGGGGGAACACCTGGGTCGCGGTCCGCTACGAGGCCGCGTCCGCGGCGGCCTCCGTCGGAGGTGACCTGTACGCGGCGGAGCACACCTCGTACGGCGTGCGGCTGCTCATCGGTGATGTGCGGGGCAAGGGGCTGAACGCCATTCCCAGCGTGGCCGCCCTGGTGGGCAGCTTCCACGAGGCCGCCCACCACACCCCGACCCTGCCCGAGCTGGCCCGGCACCTGGACCAGGCGGTGAGCCGTCACATCCGGGAGGCCGCGGCGGTCGGCGGTGGGGGCGAGGCCAGCAACGAGCACTTCATCACCGCCGCCATCGCGCAGATCCCGGACGACGGTACGGAGGTACGTCTCATCAGCCGCGGGCACTGTCCGGCGTTCCTGGTGAGCGGTGCCGCCCTGCGGGTCTGGGAGCCCGAGCACCCCGGCATGCCTCTGGGGCTCGGTGAATTCGACACGGGCCCGTGGGTGGACGAGGCACACCCCTTCGGCCCGGAGAGTCTGCTCCTGCTGTGCACCGACGGGCTCCTGGAGGCCCGGGACGCCGGCGGACGTTTCTACACACCGGACGAGGACCTGCGCAGGTGCTGGCGCCACGGGCCGCCGGCCGTCGTGGAGCGGCTGGCCCATGCGGTCCACTCCCATACGGACGGCGTCCTGACCGACGATCTGGCCCTGGTGGCCGTCACCCGCGCGGAGCACGCACCGCCGTGGGACGGTACGGGACCTCCGTCGCCGTGAGGTGCCGAGGTGCCGGCCGGCGGGTCTTCCGGCCGGCCTCGGGTCAGCGCAGCTTCGCGTAGACGATGAGGTTGTCCACGGGGTGGCCGTCGGCGTCGAAGGCACCGTCGCACGTGATCAGCCGGAGCACGCGCTCGTCGGTGGAGCCGTAGACCTTCTCGGTGGGGAAGGCGTTCTTGCGGACGGTCTCCTTGCCGGTGACCGTGAAGTGGGCCGCCTTCCCTCCCCCGGCGGACACGGCGATGTCGGCTCCTTCGGCGATCGTGTGCAGCTCGTGGAAGACGGCCTTGCCGAACCGTGTGTCGTTGTGGCCGATGAGGACGGCGGCACCGGGCTCGCCCGGCACGGCTCCGCCCGCGTACCAGCCCGCCGTCATGCCCTGGTCGGCCGGCGGGACCTCCACCGTGCCGTCCTCGTTCAGTCCCAGCCGCAGCAGCGAGCTGTCTATCCCGAGCGACGGGACGGTCAGCCGCGTCGGTGCGGGCGCCTTGGGGACTTCCGGGGAGGGGGACACGTCCGAGGCCGTCCCGGCCGCGGCCGACTGCGTGGGCGCGTCGGCCGCGCCGCAACCGGTGGCGGCGGTGAGCAGCAGGCCGGCTGCCGCCACGGACACGGCGGTCCGCCAGGACGAGTTCGATGTAAAGGGCATGAGCACTCCGGTGCGGGGACGAACGTAGGCGGGAGGGGAACGACGGGTGGCGCCGCACCCCGGGCGGGGTGCGGCGCCACCGTGCGGGATCAGCCGTTGCGCTGTGCGGCGGACCGGCGGCGCAGCACGAGCACACCGCCGCCCGCGAGCAGGGCCGCGCCGGCCGCGGAGCCGTACAGCGCGGTGGCCGCGGAGCCCTGCGCCGGACGCTCACCCGCGTCGACACCGCCTCGCGGCACCGTGCCGGCCGGCACGGACTCGGCGGGGACCGGGGTCGCCGACTCGGCGCCCGCGGGGGCCGGGGCGGCGCTCTCGGGGGGCTCCGTGCCCTCGGGCGCGGGGGTGGGGCTCTCGGTGCGCTCGGCGGGTACCGGCGTGGGCGACTCGTCGGCGGTGGCCGCGGTGGACGGCAGCAGGACCGCGCCGATGCCGACGGCGGCGAGGACCGCGGTGCGCAGGGTGGGACGAAGGGACATGAAGAACTCCGATTCCAGCTAGGCGTTGGTGGTGCCCCCCGCGCGGATGCGCGTCGGGCGCCGGGCATGACCTCAGACTGGAGCGAAGTTGTGAGGAAGCTGTCAGACCGCCATGTTCATCGGATCAGGGCCGCCCGCCGGCAGGCGCAGGGTGAACACCGAGCCCCGGCCCACCGTGCTGACCACCCCGGTCGTCCCGCCGTGCGCCTCGACGAGTTTCCGGACGATCGCCAGTCCCAGGCCGCTGCCCCCTGTGCGGCGGCTGCGTGACTTCTCCGCGCGCCAGAACCGGTCGAAGACGTACGGCAGGTCCCCGGCGTCTATGCCGCTTCCGGTGTCGGCGACCTCCAGGACGAGCTCGCCGCCCTCTCCCCCGGTGCGGTCGGCGTAGGCCCGCAGCGTCACCCGCCCGCCCCTGGGGGTGTGGCGTACGGCGTTGGAGACGAGGTTCCCGATCGCCTGCCGCAACCGGACGGGGTCGGCGGTGAGTTCGGGGGCCGGTTCGTCCCCGTCCGCGACGGTCACGGTGAGCCAGACCCCGGCGGCGTCGGCCTGCGCCTGATGGGCCGCCACGGCGTGGGCGAGCAACTCCTCGATCCGGAGGGGCTCGGGGTGCAGCCGCAGGGCTCCGGCATCGGCCGCCGACAGGTCCTGGAGGTCGTCGATGATGTGCTGCAACTGCACCGCCTCCTCCAGGAGCGAGGAGAGGAACACCGCGTCCACATCGGCGATGCCGTCCTGGGCGCCCTCCAGCCACCCCCGGATGTTGGACAGCGGGGTGCGCAGTTCATGCGCGACGTCGCTGACCATCACCTTGCGCTGCTCCTCCAGCCGGGCACGGTGCACCGACATGTCGTTGAAGGCGGCGGCCAGTCGGCCGATCTCGTTGTCCGCGGCGACCACCACATGGGACGGTTCCTCGCCGTCGCGCATGCGCTGGGCCGCTCCCGTGAGGGCGTGCAGCGGGCGGACCAGCCGGGCTCCGGCGAGGATGGAGGCGCCGACGGTGAGGGCCAGGACGAGCGCCGCGACCCCGATGATCTTCGCCGTGTTGGCGGAGGAGAGCGCGAAGCCGGGCACCGCGCCGCCGCGCGGGTCGCTGATGAACAGCAGCGCGGGTGAGGCGACGTACGAACTGAGCTGCTCCTGCCGGGCGATGCCCACGCATGAGGCGATGTCGCGGTCGTTCTCGCTGTCGAGCGGCGCGGGGGTCGCGGCCTCCGAGGGCTGGGGCTCCCGCGGCCTGCTGATGCTGGGCTCGGGCGACGGCACGGGCGCGGCCGTCGCGGTGCCGGACATCTCCCCGGTCCTCCACGAGAGGTCGAGAGCGAGCCGTACGCCCTCACGGCCCTGCCGGTCCAGACACGCGTTCACCAGGTCGTTGAGGGCGGTGAGCGCCTTCGTCTCCGTCTCGGTGGGGCTGTCCAGGGCGTCCGTCGAGCACTGGCTGCCGCGCATGCGGTCGGGGTCGTTGCCCACGACCTGGATACGGGGGCGCCCGCTCGGCCCCTCGACGACGTCCGAGGCGATGCCCGAACGGCTGAGGCACTGCACCGTCTCGTCCGCGCTGCGCCTCAGCGACGTACGTTCGGTTCCGGGCAGCCTGAACGGGCCGACGGCCCGCGGGTCGACCCGGTCGTTGCCCGAGCGCTGCTCGCCGTCCGTGCCGGGTGCCGCGACCGTCACGGAGCCCGCCCCCGCCTCCGTCCCGGTGGTGGCGGCGACCGAGAGGGGATCCACGACCGCCGACGCCTGGGGCGGCAGGGCGGGGGGCGGCGGGGAGGAGGACGCGGAGTCCGCGAGGATCTGCCGGCTCTGGGTCGTCAGGGTGATCCGCCGGTCGGAGGAGTCGGCGAGCTCGCGCACCGTGGCGTCCACCCCGTCCCAGGAGGGGTGTTCGGCCGCGTAGCCGAGCAGGGCGTCGAGGACGCGGGTGTCGGCGGCGAGGTTGCGGCCCTGCTCCTGCTCGATCGCACCGGAGGTGGTCTGTACGGCCAGCCACGCGGTCGCGGCGACCGAACAGGCGGCGACGAGCGCCGACACCGCCAGCAGCCGGCCGAGGAGACTCTTGCGCAGCGGGAGCCGCAGGCGGGCTCCGCCGCGGTCAGCGCGCCGAGGCACCGGGGGCGCCCTTCAGCGGGTCCATGAGCTTGTAGCCGACTCCGAAGACGGTGAGCAGCCGGGCCGGGCGCCGGGGCGCGCGCTCGATCTTCTTGCGGAGGTTCATGATGTGCACGTCGACGGTGCGGCTGCTGATGTACCGGTCGAACCCGTGGAGTTCGGCGAGCAGTTGTTCACGGGTGAAGACCCGTCCCGGCTCGGCGGCCATCGCGGCGAGGAGCCGGAACTCCCCCGGTGTGCACTCGACTCCGACACCCTCGACCGCCACCTCGTGGCGCACGGGATCGACGGCGAGCGATCCCACCCGCAGGATGTGGCCGTCCTCGCGTCCGGTGTCCCGCCGGGTGCGCCGCAGCAGCGTGCGCACCCGTGCCATGAGCTCGCGCGGGCTGTAGGGCTTGGTCATGTAGTCGTCCGCCCCCAGGTCGAGACCGAGCAGCAGATCGTCCTCCGTGGCCCGTGCGGTCAGCATGAGGACCGCCAACTCCCGCTCCTCGGCGCGCAGTATGCGGACCACGTCGAGCCCGTCGGCCCGGGGCATCATCACGTCGAGCACCAGCAGGTCCGGCCTCCCCCGCCGTGCCTGTTCGAGCGCGGAGAGGCCGTCGGACACCACCGTGACGGCGTGGCCCTCGCGTTCGAGGTAGCGACGGACCAGCTCGGCCTGTTTGGCGTCGTCTTCAGCGACTATGACGTTTGCGCACACGCGGACGATCGTAGAGGAGGCGGGTCAGGGGCTCTCCGTCCCCGAGGCGACCCGGGTACGCCGCCGGGCCGCCCCGCCCCGCAGCGTCGGGTCGGGCGGCCGGGCGGCCGGGCGGCCGGGCGGCCGGGCGGCGCCGGGTCAGCAGACGCCGTCGCCCGGCTTGGGGTTGCCCAGGCCGAACAGCGGGCGGAGCCTGAGCCCGACCCAGGTGCCGGCCAGGGCGACCGCGCCCCACAGCCAGCCGCTGAGGCTGCCCGAGGCGATGCCCGCCAGGTAGGCGCCGATGTTGCAGCCTCCGGCAAGTCGCGCGCCTATGCCCATCAGCACCCCGCCGAGCACCGCCGCGACGGCCGTGCGCCACGGGATGCCGCGGTGCAGGGCCCAGGTACCGCCGAGCGCGGCGGCCACCGCAGCGCCGATCATGATGCCGATGTCGGTGAGGCTGGTCTTGTCCGCGAGGACGGGCCCCGCCAGCATCTCCTTGTTGCCGGCCTGCTGCCACCAGGTCCAGTTCTCCGGGTGGCCGCCGAGGGCGCCCACCAGCTCCGAGCCCCAGAGGCTGAACGCGCTCGTGACGCCCCAGGCGCCACCCGACACCAGCAGCACGCCGGCGCCGAGCACGGCCAGCACCAGGGCGCCGGCGGCCAGCGGCCAGGAGCCGCGGAAGGCCCGTACGGCCGCGGTGCGTGCCGAGGGCACGGTGCCGAGGGGAGGCGGGTTGCGCCGGGCCTGGACGCGCCGGGTGACCACGACGACCAGGAGCAGCGCGGCGATCGTCACCGCCCACGAGCCGGCCCAGCCGATGTGGTCGGAGAGGACGACCGGTTCCCAGGCGGGGAGGTCCTTCCACAGGTCGAACTGCCAGGCGGCGAGCGTGGCACCCACGATGAAACCGCCGAGGGTGAGGAGGATCGAGCTCTGCCCCGAGCCGACGGCGAACAGGGTGCCCGAGGCGCAGGCACCGCCGAGTTGCATCCCGATGGCGAAGAGCAGGGAGCCGACGACCAGACCGGTCCCGAGCGGCCCTGCGGACGGCGCGGGCTGTGAACCGAACAGTCCGGTGCCCGTGCCGATGACCAGCGCGAACAGGGTGGCGGTGGTCCCGAGGAGCAGGGCGTGTGCCCGTAGCCCGGCTCCGTTGCCGACGGCGATGAGCTGCCGCCATGCGGAGGTGAAGCCGAACCGGGAGTGGAAGAGGGCGACGCCCAGGCCGAGTCCCAGCAGGAGCAGCACGCCCGGCTTGGCGCCGTGCGCGGACCACACGTACGCGGTGAGAGCCACGGCGAGCAGCCCGGACACGACGAGCGGGGCCCTGCGCACCGGCGGCAGGGGCGGCGCCTCGGGGCGCGGCACCGAGGTGGGAGAGGGGACGAACAGGGCGGGCAGCGCGCGCGGCGGCGCGGCCTGCCCGGCGGGAGGCGCGGTGATCACGAAGGTCTCCGGGAGGGTGCTCGGCGGACGGCGGTCTCGGTTGTCGACGGAGCGCGGCAGGCGCTGCCGACGGGATTCAGCCGCTACAGAGGCCGTCGTCGACGCACCAGGCCGAGTGCGCGAAGAGCGCGAGGCACAGGGGCAGGGCCGATGCAGACATGCGTACGAATATACGGACGGCTTTCCTCCGTATGCCTGGCCGTCTCGCCATGCGGAAGGCCGCGTCCACCGGGGCCCGGAGGACGGTCGCGGCCCGCTCCGGCGCCCGCACCGTACGGCGGCTGCCGGAAGCGACCGGGAGGCCCGCCGCTGGAGGTGCGCGGTTCCCTGCGCGGACAGCGGGCCTCCCGGCCGCACAGTGCCCCTGCCCCGCTCCGGGTCCGGCCACCTCACGCATGACGCTTTTTCACACAAGGAGCACACAAAAGACGCGGGGCGTGTACGACGTCTCCCTTATGGCTCGATCGGACCAATCCGCGGCACGTACGGGTCCGAATTCCTCGGGAAGTCCGGCGGGGAGGCCTCGCCGACGCGGGGCCGGCAGGCCCGTACAGAGGGAGACGGACGCACATGGGCATAGGCGACGCAGCAGTGAGCGACGTACGGGAGACATCGGAGGCCGGGGTCGTCGCACCGTCCGCCGGGCCGGTGTTCGTCGACGCCACCGGGAGACGAAGCCGGACGTGGCGCCGCGCGGGAGCCGTCACGGCGCTGTGCTGTGTCTGCTACGCCACGACGGTGGCCGCCTCGCTGGTCGGGGGCGATTCCACCGCTCCCTTCCTGCAACTGCCCCGGGCGATGGGACTGGAGCGCGGCACGGATGAGCCGTCGACCCCTGTCGAGGACGAGGAGCGTACGGTTTCGGCCACCGGGTCCGTGCTCGGCACGCCCGGCCCGTCCGCGCCGGGTCCGGTGCTCCTCGGCCCGATGAGCCCTGATGGGGCACAACCGTCGACTGCCGCCAAGGCCGCCGTCCCACGGCCGGAAGATTCCTCACCCGGCCCCGCAGACACGCCCTCAGCCTCGGGCGCCGGGTCCGGGAGCACGCACCCCGCGCCTGAACCGACCGCGCGGGACGGCGGGGAGGGCGAGGGATCGGCTCCCGCGCCCGTGACCGAACCCTCCGGACCCACCCCGGCGCCGGAGCCGGGGTGGGAGGCGGAGGAGACCACCGCGCCCGGCGGACAACTCGGTGACCTGCTGGGAGGAGTGCTGGGAGGGCTGCTGGGAAGGCATTGAGTCCCGCAGACCGTGTCCGGAAGGGAAGAACCGCACTCATGACAGCGATCGCCGCCTCGGAATGGCAGCGCCTGCAGACCAGTTGGGACCGGCAGCAGGAGTGGTACATGCCGGACCGGGAGGAACGCTTCCGGGTCATGCTCGACACGGTCGAGGCCGTGGCGGGCCCCGCCCCACGCGTCCTCGACCTGGCGTGCGGCACCGGCAGCATCTCGGACCGGCTCCTGCGGCGGCTGCCCGGCGCCCGCAGCACCTGCCTGGACATCGACCCGACGCTGCTGACCATCGCGCGCGGGCACTTCGCCGGTGACGACCGGGTCACCTTCGTGGAGGCCGACCTCACCGGCCCCGGCTGGACCGACCGCCTCCCCCACGCGTCCTACGACGCCGTGGTGACGGCCACCGCCCTGCACTGGCTGGACACCGAGCCGCTCCGCCGTCTCTACGGGTCGCTCGCGGGGGTCGTGCGCGAGGGCGGTGTCTTCCTGAACGCCGACCACATGGAGGACGGGTCCGCCCCCCGTCTCAACGCCGCGCTCCGGGCCCTGCACGCCGGGCGCCAGGAGCGGCAGCGGCAGGAGGGGGCCGTGGACTGGGCGGACTGGTGGGACGCGGCGGCCAGTGACCCCCTCCTCGCCACGGCCACGGCCGAGCGGTTCGCCCTGCTGGGCGATCCACGGCGGCCCAGGGCGGACGCCGCCCGGCGCGATCGCCCCACCCTGACCCGCTGGCACATCGAGACCCTGCGGGAGCAGGGTTTCGGCGAGGCCCGGCAGGTCTGGTGCTCGGCGAGTGACGCGCTGGTGGCAGCGCTGCGCTGAACCGTCCCGGTCGCCGTACGCGAGTCAGTGCGGGGGGTGGCCCGCCTCCTCGTCGTCGGGGACGGCGAGGAGGTGCTCGGCGCCGCCTTCGAGCTGCCGGGCCAGGTCGGCGGAGCGCGGGAGCATCGTCTTCTCGTAGCCGCGCACCGCGTCGTCGACGGTGGACGCGCCGGCGAGTGCGAGCGCGAGTTCGCAGGCGTCGAGCATGGCGAGGTTGACGCCGACGCCGAGCGGCGGCATGAGGTGCGCGGCGTCCCCCAGGAGCGTCACCCCGGGCGTGTGTTCCCAGGTGTGCGGCACCGGCAGGGCGAACAGCGGACGGTCGACGTAGGGGCCGTCGTTGTCGGTGATCATGCGGAGCATCCTCGGTGACCAGTCCGCGTAGGCCTTCAGCAGGTGTGCGCGGATGCCTTCGGTGTCCTCGGGGCGGAGCCCGTTCGCCGCGATCCAGTCCACCGGGACGCGCCGCATGAGGTAGACGCGCATGTGGCCGCCGCTGTTGCGCTGCGCGAAGAGGCCGCGCTCGCCGTCGCCGGCGTGGGCGCTCCCCCTCCCGACCAGTTCGGAGAGCTCGGGGTGCGCGGTCTCCATGTCGTCGAACCATGCCTCCAGGAAGCTGACCCCGGTGTACCGCGGTGCGGCGGCCGAGACCGCCGCGCGGGCCCGGGAGGAGGCGCCGTCCGCACCGATCACGAGATCCGTCTCCACGGATGTCCCGTCGGTGAACGTCAGGGTGCGCGGTCCGTCGGCCGGTCCGTCCACCGAGGCGAGGGTGCTCCCCCAGCGGACGGTCCCCGGCGCGAGTGAGCCCACCAGGAGGTCGCGGAGCTGGCCGCGGTCGATCTCGGGCCTGGCGGTCTCGCCTTCGTCCGGCAGGTGGTGGCCGACGAGGCGTCCCGTCCGGTCCATGCTGCGCATCTCCTGCCCCTCGAACCGGGCGAGTGCGAAGAACTCCTCCAGCAGCCCGGCCTCGCGGAGCGCGAGCTGGCCGTCCTCCTCGTGCAGGTCGAGGGAGCCTCCCTGGTTGCGGGAGCCGGCATCCGGATCCCGGTCGTACACCGTCACCTCGATGCCGTGCCGCTGGAGGATACGGGCGCAGGTGAGGCCCCCGGGGCCGGCTCCGATGATGCTGATCCGCGCGTACGGCGGCGTCGGAGAGTTCATGGTGGATTCCCTTCGTCGGCGGGGTCCCGGGCGCCGGAGCACGGCGATGACCGGGTGGCCGCGACCAGGACGGGCGGCAACCCCCGCGGAAGCCACCAAAGCAGAAACGAGTCAATAAGTGCAACCGTTCAAGTTTCTGCTTCATTCCAGCTATGGGGTACAGTGACGTCATGCCCGAATCCCCGACCGTCGGCCGTCGCGAGCGCAAGAAGGCCGCGACGCGGCAGGCCATCGCCGACGCCGCCCTGGAGCTCTTCTTCGAGCACGGTTTCGAACGTGTGAGCGTCCGCGATGTCGCCGAGCGCGCGGACGTGTCGACGACCACCCTCTTCGCGCACTTCCCGAGCAAGGAGGCGCTGGTCTTCGACCGTGAGGCGGACGTGGAGGCGCAGCTGACCGCCGCCGTGCGGGACCGGCCCGAGGGCCAGGGTGTGGTCGAGGCGCTCCGCGCCCACGCGCTGGCTTCCTGGGTGGCGCTGACCGCCGACCCCCGCCGGGACAGGTTCACGGCCCTGGTCGACGGGACGCCCGCGCTGCGTGAGTACGGGGAGCGCATGTGGATGCGGCACGCGGGCGCGCTCAGCTCCGCGATCGCGGAGGAGCTCGGCCGGGACCAGGACGACCTCGCGTGCGCGGCGCTCGCACGGTTCGTCCTGGAGGTCCCGACCCTGGCCAAGGGCCGGCATGACCCCGTCGCGACCGTGGAGACGGTGTTCGACCTGCTGCTCAACGGCTGGCGGGCCCAGCCGGCCCCCGAGGGGGATTGACCGCTCGTACGGAACGGGCCCCGACAGTCGTGACTGTCGGGGCCCGTCCCCTGTGCCCGGCCCCGTACGGGACCGTGGCGGAGACCTCAGATGGTCGCGGCGTCGATCACGAACCGGTACCGCACATCGCTGTTCAGCACCCGCTCGTACGCCTCGTTGATCTCGGACGCGCCGATCAGTTCGATCTCCGCGCCGAATCCGTGCTCGGCGCAGAAGTCCAGCATCTCCTGGGTCTCCCGGATGCCTCCGATGCCGGAGCCCGAGAGCGACTTACGGCCGCCGATCAGCGAGAAGAGGTTGACGGATATGGGCTCCTCCGGGGCGCCGACGTTGACCAGCGCACCGTCCGTCCTGAGGAGCGAGAGGTACGCGCCGAAGTCCAGCGGCGCGGACACGGTGGACAGGATGATGTCGAAGGTGCCGCGCAGCTCCTCGAAGGTCTTCGGGTCGCTGGTGGCGTAGTAGTGGTCGGCGCCGAGCTTCAGGCCGTCGTCCTGCTTGCGCAGGGTCTGGGAGAGAACGGTCACCTCCGCGCCGAGCGCGTGCGCGATCTTGACGCCCATGTGCCCGAGCCCGCCCATGCCGAGGACGGCGACCTTCTTGCCGGGTCCGGCGTTCCAGTGCTTCAGCGGGGAGTACGTGGTGATGCCCGCGCAGAGCAGCGGCGCCGCCTCGTCGAGGGAGAGGCCGTCGGGGATGTGCAGGGTGTAGTTCTCGTCCACGACGATGTGCGTGGAGTAGCCCCCGTACGTGGGGTCGCCGTTCTTGTCCAGAGCGTTGTACGTGCCGGTGTTGCCCTTGGCGCAGTACTGCTCCAGGCCGGCCTTGCAGTTGTCGCACTCGCGGCAGGAGTCCACCATGCAGCCGACTCCCACCCGGTCGCCGACGGCGAATTTGGTGACGCCGGGACCGGTCTCGGTGACGATGCCCGCGATCTCGTGACCGGGCACCATCGGGAAGATGCCCTCGGCCCAGCCGTCGCGGGCCTGGTGGATGTCCGAGTGGCAGATGCCGGCGAACTTGATGTCGATCAGGACGTCGTACTCGCCGACCGGGCGTCGCTCGATGGTGGTGCGCTCGATCGGTGCCTTCGCGGAGGGGGCGGCGTACGCGGCGACAGTGGTCATGCGAATTCTCCTAAGGAGGTGGTCCTGCGCCCGGCGGCTTTCTGTCCGGGCACGCCGACCAGCCTGCCCCACCTCAGCGCGTTCACCCAGGCCACGGCTCTGCCTACGTCCAGTGGTCCTACCACTGACGGGGTCAGGATCGTGTGCGTACGACCGTGGATACTGGACACATGGACGAGCAGCCCGCACCCCGACGGCAGCCCGCCGGCGACCCCGGTCCCGGTGGCCCCGGCCCTGGTGGCTCCGGTTCCGGTGGCCCCGCTGGCGGCGCGGGTCACACCCTCGACCGGCGTGCCGAGCTCAGCGAGTTCCTGCGCAGCCGGCGTGCCCGGCTCAAGCCGGAGGATGTGGGGCTGCCCGACTTCGGGCGGCACCGCCGGGTCCCGGGGCTGCGCCGCGAGGAGCTGGCCCAGCTGGCCGGGGTGTCCGTGGCGTACTACACACGTCTCGAGCAGGGCAACGGGCAGAACGTCTCCGCGGAGGTGCTGGGGGCGATCGCGTCCGCGCTGCGGCTGACCGATGCCGAGCAGGCGCATCTCACACACCTCGCGAAGCCCAAGCAGCACAAGAAGAAGCCGTCGGCCCGCCAGCAGCGGGTGCGGGGAGGCCTCAGCCGACTGCTCGACACGATGGACGGCGTTCCCGCGTACGTCATCGGGCGGCGTTCGGAGATCCTCGCCTGGAACCGCATGGCGGCCGCCGTCTTCGGCGACTGGTCCCTGCTGCCGCCGCAGGAGCGGAACTGGGCGCGGCTGACGTTCCTGAAGCCGGAGTACCGCGATCTGTTCGTGGAGTGGGACCAGAAGGCGTCGGACATCGTGAGCTATCTGCGGATGGACGCGGGCTGCCGCCCCGACGACTCCCGGCTCTCCGCGCTCATCGGTGAGCTGTCCGTGAAGAGCGAGGAGTTCAGGCGGCTGTGGGCCAGGCACGACGTCAAGGAGAAGAGCCACGGCGTGAAGCGGCTCCGTCATCCACTGGTGGGTGAACTGACGCTCGACTACGAGACGTTCGCCCTGCCCGACGACGCGGAACAGTCGGTGGTCGTCTATCACCCGGAGCCGGGCTCGGCGTCCGCCGACGCCCTGCGCCTGCTGGCGAGCTGGGGCGCGGATGCCACGCGGGCCGGCGCCTCCGCTCCGGGAACTCCCTGAGCCGGACGCGAAGTCCGTGGGCCGGACGGCTCCTCGGGATCGGCCGCGTACCGCCCGGGACCAGCCTGTACGCTGCGGGGATGCAGCCGTCCGCCTCTTCCTCCTCCGCGCGGCCCGGCCGGTCCGCGACTCCCGACCGGCGTGGACTCCTGACGGAACGGATCGCGCGGGAACTCGAGCACGACATCCGGTCCGGTGACATCCCCGTGGGGACCAAACTGCCCTCGGAGCGCGAGCTCGCGGCCCAGTTCGGTGCCAGCAGGAACGTCGTCCGCGAGGTCCTGCGCCGGCTGGAGGCGCAGCTCCTGATCGAGGTGGCACCGGGCCGCGGCTCCTTCGTGCGTGAGCAGAGCTCGGGCCAGGCCCGGGGGTACGACGCGTTGTACCGGGCCGGCCGCCCCACCGTCCGGCAGCTGATCGAGGCCCGGCTGCCGCTGGAGGTCGAGACGGTGCGCCTGGCGACCGAGCGCGCGACGGACGAGGACATCGAGGCGTTGAGATCCGCCCGGGACGCGCTCGAATCGGCGAGCGACGTCGTCGTCAAGGCCCGGGCCGACATGGCGTTCCACGACGCCGTGGCGGAGGCGAGCAAGAACCCCGTCCTGAGGATCATGCTCTCGTCGATCAGCGGGATGATGTTCGAGATGATGCTCCGCTCCAACTCCGACCCGTCGATCGGGGAACCCGGGGTCCCGCACCACCCCGAGATCTTCGAGGCGATCGAGGCCCGTGACGTGGACCTGGCCGGGGAGCGGATGCGGGAGCACCTGATGCTCGGTCTGCGGACCTACGGGAAGGACCTGGACGTCCAGGTCGACACCATGGCTCGCAACCACATCGAGGCGCTGCTGGACGGAACCGGGAGCCGGTAAGGCCCTGGCTCCCCGGGTCCCGCGTCGCTGCGGGATCCTCGCACTCCGGTGGATCCGGGGTGCGAAAGGGCTGTTCGGGAAGCGTCTCCCCTGCTAACGTCCGTCTCTGGTCGAACTGGTCCTACCAGTTGGGCCAGACGAACGGACGCTGCACCCGGGTGGTACGCCCCCGGGTGAGCAGGACGCACGACAGCGCAGAGAGACGAGGACGACGATGTCCACGAGCAGCCAGCTCCTCAGCCGGCGCTCCTTCGGCAGGCTGGCGGCGGGAGTCGCGGGAGCCGCCGGGTTGGGGGCGCTCGGCGCGTGTACGACCGGGGGCGGACGGCCCTCCGCGGACACCCCGTTGCGGATCATGGCGATCAACCATGTGTGGTCGCAGGCGATCCGGCGCCGTACGAAGGAGTTCGAGGAGCGCATCGGCCGGCGGGTCTCCATGACCCTGCTCACCGCGGACCAGCTGGCGAGCAGCTACAACGTGAAGCTCAACGCCTCGGGCACCGACGTGGACGTCATGATGGTCCGCGCGCTCCAGGAGCAGCTGCTCTTCGCCCACAACGGCTGGCTGGCCGACCTGAGCGACCGCGTCACCCAGGACGAGGACTTCGCCTGGCAGGACTTCCAGAAGGCCCCGCGCGACGCCTCCGTCACGGCGGGCCAGGTGCTGAGCGTCCCCGTGGTGACCGAGCGCCCGGCGCTGTACTACCGCAAGGACCTGGTGCGGGACCTCGGCGGACCGCCGGGCACCCTGGAGGAGCTGATGTCGGCGGCCGAGGAGCTCACCGACAAGAAGAAGGGCTTCTACGGGTTCGTCGGCCGGGGGCAGCGCAGCGGCGCCGTCTCCCAGTGGTCGAGCTTCCTGTACTCGCACGGCGGGGACTTCGTCGTGGACGGCAAGTCCGGCATCGGCACCCCGGAGGCTCTCGCCGCGTACGAGTACTACGGCGGGCTCCTGGCGAGGACGGGCCCGCCCGGGGCCACCAACATGAGCCTCGAACAGGCCATGCCGATCTTCGCGCAGGGCAAGGCCGCCTTCTACATCGACGCCGACGCGATCTACAGCAGCTTCCTCGACCCGAAGGTGTCGACCGTCCGCAAGTCCGTCGGCTTCGCGCCCTTCCCGGCCGGACCGGCCGGGGCCCGGCCGCACAACATCCCGTCCTGGAGCCTCGGCATCAGCAAGTTCTCCCTGCTGCGCGACGACGCCTGGGAGTTCGTCAAGTGGGCTGCCGGCACCGAGATGACCGCCGAGCTCCAGAAGGGCGGCATCCCCGGCGCCCGTAGCTCGGTGTGGTCCGACCCGAAGTCACTGGCCTCCTTCCCGCCCGATCTCGCCGAGGCCATGCGGCTCAACGCGGAGCGTGGTCTCGGCTACGACCGGCCCCGGGTCCTCCAGGTCGGCCGGGCCAGGGACATCGTCGGGCGGCCCCTGGTCGCGGGCATCCTCGGCAACGACGTACGGCCGGTGGCCCGTGACGCCGACGCGGAGTTCGCCGATTTCCTCGTCCGCGACAACCGCCACAAGGAGTCCTGATGTCCACCACCGAGGTCTCCCCCGCCCGCGCGTCCTCCGCGCCCGGCACGGGACCGGCCCCCGCGCGCCGTCCCCGCACCTTCGAACAGGCCAACCGGCGGCTGAAGTGGACGATGCTCGCCCCGGCGCTGCTGTTCGTCGGCCTGATGATCGTCTTTCCGCTGGTCTACACCGTCAACCTCAGCCTGACCGACGCCTTCGGCGCGGTGAACGCGGGCAAGGCCCATGTCGGACTGCAGAACTTCGCCGACGCCCTCGGTGACACCCGCAGGTTCTGGCCCGCCGCCCGGCGCACGCTGGTCTTCACGGTCGGCGCGGTGGTCCTGGAGACGGTGCTCGGACTCGCCCTGGCGATGCTCATGCGCAAGCCGTTCCGGGGCATGCGGTGGGTGCGTACGGTCCTCATCATCCCGTTGCTCACCACTCCGGTGGCGATCGGCATCCTCTGGCTGCTGATCCTCGACCCCACCAACGGCATAGCCAACCATCTGCTCGCGGGAGTGGGCCTGCCCCGGCAGGAGTTCCTCGGCTCGGTCAGCCAGTCGCTGCCCACCCTGATGCTCATCGACGTCTGGCAGTGGACGCCCATGATGACGCTCCTGCTGCTCGCCGGGCTGACCACGCTGCCCGAGGAGCCGGAGGAGGCGGCGCTCGTCGACGGGGCGAACGGCTGGCAGCGGTTCCGGCACGTCGTGCTCCCCATGCTCGGCCCGACGCTCGCCACCGCCCTGGTGCTCCGCGCCGTGGACGCCCTCAAGACCTTCGACATCCTCTACGCCACCAAGGGTGCGGGCGGCGGCTCGGACTTCGAGGTGGAGACCCTGAACGTCTACGCCTACGGGCTGACCTTCGACTACCAGGAGTACGGCCTGGCCGCCGCCGTCCTGGTCCTGTTCACGCTCTTCATCATCGGCGTCGTGGTGCTGCTGCGCCGCCGGGGCGGAAGGAAGACCGCATGACTGCCACCGTCACCCCCGCGCCCGCCCCCAGCCCCGCCGTCCGGCACCTGCGCCGGCGCGCGGTCGGGTCCTGGCTGCGCGGAATCGCCATCGGCATCGTGACGCTCGTCTTCGCCCTGCCCCTGGTGTGGATGTTCGCCGCCGCCTTCAAGACCAACGTCCAGGTGACCGACCCGTCGGTGGGGCTGTGGTTCCGCCCCACCCTGGAGAACTTCCGCAGCATCGTCGAGGCCGGGCAGATCGTGCGGTCCATGGGCAACTCCCTGCTCGTCGGGGTGGTCTCGACCGTGCTCTCGGCCATCATCGCGGTGCCCGCCGCCTGGGCGGTCGGACGGTTCGACATGCACCGCACGGGGTCGCTGATCCTGGTCGCGCGCATCGTGCCGGCGATCTCCCTGCTGGTCCCCTGGTACTACCTGTTCGCGCAGATGGGCCTCGTCGGCTCCTACACCGTGCTGATCCTCAGCCAGATGTTCGTCTCCGTCCCGCTCATCATGTGGATCATGATCAGCTTCTTCGCCGGCCTGCCGGTCGAACTGGAGGAGGCCGCGCGCACCGACGGTCTGAGCGCCTTCGGGGCGTTCTGGCGCATCGCCCTGCCGCTGGCGGCCCCCGGGACGGCGACCGCGTCGCTGCTCGCCTTCGTCTTCAGCTGGAACAACTTCATGTTCGCGCTGATCTTCGCCGACGACCGGACCCAGACGGTGCCGGTCACCCTCTTCAACTTCATCTCGTACGCGAGCACCGACTGGGGCGGCCTGATGGCCGCGGCGACGCTCATCACCGTCCCCGTCGTCCTGGCCGCCGTCCTCGGACAGAAGTACCTGGTGGCCGGTCTGACCTCCGGCGCCACCAAGGGCTGAACCACCTCACCACCGCATTCGGAAGAAAGTACCCCCATGAAAATTGTCGACGCGAAGGTCCTCGTCACCAGTCCCGGCCGGAACTTCGTCACGCTCAAGCTGACGACCGACGACGGGCTCACCGGCCTCGGCGACGCCACGCTCAACGGCCGGGAGCTGGCCGTGGTCAGCTACCTCCAGGACCATGTGGCGCCCCTCCTCCTGGGTCTCGACCCGCACCGCGTCGAGGACACCTGGCAGTCGCTGTACCGGGGTGCCTACTGGCGGCGCGGACCGGTGACGATGGCCGCGATCGCCGCCGTCGACGTCGCGCTGTGGGACATCAAGGCGAAGGCCGCGGGCCTGCCGCTCTACCAGCTCCTGGGCGGCGCGAGCCGGGACCGGGTGGGGACCTACGGCCACGCCAACGGGCGTGACATCCCCGAGCTCCTCGACTCGGTCCGGGCCCGTCTCGCCGAGGGCTACCCTGCCGTCCGCGTGCAGTCCGGCATCCCCGGGCTGAAGGCGGTCTACGGGGTGTCGAGCACGGACGGGAACGGCTCACCCGTGCTGCACCAGCAGGCCCGTCCGCTGGTGGAGGACTGGGACACCGACGCCTATCTGCGTCACATGCCGGACGTACTGGAGGCCGTGCGCGCCGAGTTCGGCCCCGAGCTGCCCCTCCTGCACGACGCGCACCACCGGCTCACCCCCGTGCAGGCCGCGCGGCTGGGCAAGGACCTGGAGCCGTACCGCCTCTTCTGGCTGGAGGACTGCACGCCCGCCGAGAACCAGGAGGCGCTGCGGCTGGTCCGCCGTAACACGACCACACCGCTGGCCGTCGGCGAGGTCTTCAACACCGTGTACGACTACCAGGCTTTGATCACCGAGCAGTTGATCGACTACGTACGCTCGGCGGTCACGCACTTCGGAGGCGTCACGCCGCTGCGCAAGCTCTTCGACTTCGCCGCCCAGTACCAGATCAGGAGCGCGATCCACGGGCCGGAGGACATCTCCCCCGTCGGGATGGCGGCAGCCGTCCACCTCGACCTCGCCGTGCACAATTTCGGCATCCAGGAGTACTCGGGCCACACCGCGCTCACCGAGGAGGTGTTCCCCCACGCCTACACCTTCGAGAACGGGTATCTGCACCCCGGCGAGGCACCGGGCATCGGGGTCGAGCTGAACGAGGAACTGGCCGCCGCGCACCCCTACGAGGCGGCCTACCTCCCGGTCAACCGGCTGCACGACGGGACGGTCCACGACTGGTGAACCACCGGGCTGGGCTGTTCCCGGAGCCCGGGAACAGCCCAGCCCGTCGCCGTGTCAGCCGGGCAGCTCCGTCGAGGTCGGCCGGCGCGACGCCGCCGTCGCGTCCCCGGGGCCGGTCAGCGGACGCAGCCGGTAGGTGTAGGAGTAGTCCCGGTCGGCGAACAGCTTGTACTCGTCGTGCGTGGGCGCGCCCCAGCTGTCGTCGCCGCCCACGCCCATCTGCCGGTGGTTCAGCCGGAGTACGACCTCGTCCCGGGGTGTCAGCTGGTAGTCGTGCCGGATGCCGGCCGACAGGTCCTCCGGGGTGAAGTGCGAGGCGTTGAACTCGATCAGCGGCTCACCGGAGGCGAGCAGTCCCCTTCCGCCGCGGTCCGTCAGCGCCACCCACCGCACGTCCGTCCTGTTGCCGTTCTCCTGCGGACGGAGGTACGGGGTCCGCTTCGCCGGGACGGTGAGGGAGTGGAGCCCCACGTCGGTGCCGTTGTTGCGGTCCCAGTAGTTCTCGTCCGGACCGCGGCCGTAGTAGCGGACCTGGTCCAGCCGCCCGGGCAGCAGGAGCAGGGAGCCGACCTCCGGGATGTACGGAAGCCCCGCCGCACCCGGGTGCAGGGTGTGGTCGACCTTGATCTCGCCGTTGCCGAAGACCGTGTACACGGTGGTGTACGTGGACTCGGCCGAGGTGGGCAGCGTCCCGCCGACGGTGATCTCGACGGCCCGGTCCCCCAGCGTCCGCACCTCGACGCCCGTCACGGTGCGCTCGCTGCCCGCGTGGCGCCAGGTGGCGTTGCGGGCAGGCTGGCCGGTGCCGATGTCGTTGTCGGTGGGGGCGCGCCAGAAGTTCGGGGCGGGCCCCGAGACGATCAGCTGGACGCCGCCGGCCTCGTACGAGGTGATGACGCCGCTGCCCCTGTCGACGGTGACGGAGAAGTCCTCGCCGGTCACGGTCACGGCGTCGTCGCCGTCCCGGTGGCTCAGCGGCCGTACGGAGTCCAGCGGCCTCGGTGTCACGGCCGGGCTGCCGGCGTCGATCGCCAGCTGGTGCCTGGCCACCTCGAATCCGGCCTTCGCCCACCTGGTGGGCTCCTTGGTGGTGAAGGACAGCTGGAGGAAGTACTCCGTGCCGGGTGCCGGGTCGGCGGGCAGGGTGAGGGGGACGGTGACGGATGTGCGGGCCAGTGGGTCGATGTCCAGCTGGGTGCGGGTGAGCTTTCCGCGCCGGACCACCTCACCGTCGGCCACCAGTTCCCAACTGCCGTTGAATTCGCGCAGGTTGGTGAACAGGTATTCGTTGGTGACGGTGATCCGCCCGGCGGCCGCCTCGCTCCTGTCGGCCGTGACGCCGATCGCCTGGTGGATGCGTTTGATCTCCGTGGCCTTGCCGGTGTGGCCGCGATCGGCGGTGACGATGCCGTCGCCGGAGAAGTTGCCGTCGTTGGGGTTGTCGCCCCAGTCTCCGCCGTAGGCGAGGAACGTCCGCTCGGAGGGCTTGCGTTCCTCGAAGCCGACGGTGGCGGCGTCGAACCAGAAGCGCACGCCGTCGTCGCCGGGGCCCCGGGAGCCGGAGGCGAGTTCGGCGGCGGTCAGGGCGCGGGCGTAGACGCGCGCCCGCCGGATCGTGCCGCTGAACTCCCGTGTCGGGTCCTCCCCGTCGGTGGCGAGCGCGAGCGGCGCGGTGTTGCTGCCGGGCGGTTCGGGGGCGGCCTTGGTCGCCCTGGCCTCGCCGTCGACGTAGAGGGTGAGGGTGCCGGCCTCGGCGTCGTGGACACCGGCCACATGGTGCTCGGTGCCGGTCCAGTTCTCCGGCAGCTTCCAGCTCGCGGTGGTCCACCGGCCGCCGGCGTGGATGAAGAACTCCAGGGTGCCGTCGGTCTGTTTCAGCGCGTACTGGGTGTCGCCCTTCGCCAGGAACGGCTGATGGCCGCCGGTCACCTTCTGCGTGATCCAGGCCTCCAGGGTCAGCGAGCCGGTGAGGTCGAGCCCTGCGTCGCGGGCGAAGACGGTGCCGCCGTACACGCCCTTGTCGCGGTCGAAGGTGCCGCTGGGGGCGAGGATCTCGCCGAGGACCGCGCCGGGGCCGGATTCCGTGAACAGCTTGCGCGTCGGCGTGGGCCAGGTGAGGGCCTGGTCGGCGAAGTCCCAGATCCAGCCGCCCTGGAGGACGTCGTAGCGGCGGATGAGGTCCCAGTACTTCTTGAAGTTGCCGTTCGAGTTGCCCATGGCGTGGGAGTACTCGATCAGGACGAACGGCCGGGTGTCGCCGGTGTCCTTGGCGCGCTCCTCGACCTGGGCGGGCCTGGTGTACATCTCGGAGCGGATGTCGCTGATCCCGGGGCGGTCGTCGCCCTCGTACTGGATGACCCGGGTGGTGTCGTAGGAACGGATCCAGTCGTGCATGGCGACGAAGGCGGATCCGGTGCCCGCCTCGTTGCCGAGCGACCAGATGACGGCGGAGGCGTGGTTCTTGTCGCGGTGGACCATGTTCCTGGCGCGTGCCACGCACGCCTCGGTCCAGTCGGCATGGTCGCCCGGGTACTCGTCGCGGATGCCGTGGGTCTCCAGGTTGGTCTCGCCCACCAGGTACAGACCGTACTCGTCGGCCAGCTCCAGCCACAGCGGGTTGTTCGGGTAGTGCGAGGTGCGGACGGTGTTCATGTTGAGCCGTTTGACGGTCTCGATGTCCTTGACCATGTCCGCGCGGGTCAGCGCCATGCCGTGCTCGGGGTGCATCTCGTGCCGGTTCGTGCCGCGCAACGACACCGGCTTGCCGTTGATCCGCATCAGCCCGCCCTCGATCGCGAACGTGCGGAAGCCCACCCGGTGCGACAGCGTCTCGGTGACCCGGCCCGCGGGGTCCCGCAGCCGCAGGAGGGCGGTGTAGAGGTACGGGCGCTCGGCGGACCAGAGGTCCGGCCCGGCGACCGCCTTGTCGGCCCGTACGGTCACGTCCTTGCCCGCCGGTACGGATCCGGGGTCGGCGGACTGCCGCAGCGGGCGGGACCAGACCGGGTGCCCGTCGGCGTCGTAGAGCTGGGTCTCGACGGTGTACGTCCCCTTGCCGGGGGCGTCGCCGTACGCGCGCACGGAGGCGGTGACGGACAGCGCGGCCGACGCGTGGTCGTCGCCGAGCGGGGTTTCGAGCTTGAAGTCCCGCAGGTGGACGGCGGGGGTGGAGAAGAGGTGGACCGAGCGGAAGATCCCGCTCAGCCGGATCATGTCCTGGTCCTCCATCCAGTCTCCGTCGGAGAACCGGTAGACCTCCACCGCGATCTGGTTGCGGCCCCGCACGAGGTGGGGGGTGATGTCGTACTCGGCGGAGGTGTAGGAGTCCTCGCGGTAGCCCACCGGAGTGCCGTTGATCCAGACGTAGTGGGCCGACTTCACCCCCTCGAAGTGGAGGAACACCCGCCGCCCCGTCCACCCGCGCGGGACCGTGAAGGTGCGGCGGTACTGGCCGACGGGGTTGTAGCGGGTCGGGGCGAACGGCGGCCGTGCCTCCTCGCCGAGGCCGTTGGCGCCCGCCCAGGGGTAGGTGATGTTGGAGTAGATGGGGAAGTCGTAGCCGTGCAGCTGCCAGCACGACGGTACGGGGATGGTGTCCCAGGAGCGGTCGTCGAGGTCGGTCCGGTGGAAGTCGGGGTCGCGGTCGTCGGGGCGGTCGGCGTAGGCGAACTTCCATGTCCCGTCGAGGTCGAGGCGCCACGGGGAGCGCGTACGGTCGCAGTCCAGGGCCTGGTCGACGTCCTCGTACGGCATGAGCGTGGTGTGGGGCGGCTCCGAACCGACGTCGAAGACCGCGATGTTGTTGCTCCACTCCGGGTGGCCGTTGGCCGGCGGTTCCCAGGCGGCGGGGGTGGAGTCCGCGCGCGCGACCGCGCCTGCGGGCAGCGCGGCGGGAAGACCGGAGAGGGCGAGCGCGCCGAAACCGGCGGCGCCGCCCTCCAGGAGCCGGCGGCGGCTCACGCCCCGGGACGGGTGGGTCTGCGGGTGGGGGGAAGGCGAGTGCTCCATGGCAGTGGACCCCTAGGAATGGCCGTGCCGCTGTACGTCGGTGGGGCGTACAGCAGTAGGCGTGTCGAGTTCCGTTCGATATATCGTCTGGCGTTCGAAATCCTGCCGTGACGGTAGTGACGGGTGAGGAAGGGTGTCAACGGTCGTGCACGGAGAGTGTGTTGGTCCGGCCTCCCCGCGGTGCGGTGCGGGTCCGGCGTCCACCCTGTGCCCTCGGCCCTCACCTGCGCGAGTGATCTCCGGGGGCATTGTGCGGGCGGCGCGCTACCGGACGGCCGCGGCGCGGTTTGTCCGTGCACGGGCTTCCGAGGCCCGGACCCGGGTCGCCCGGTGGCCGGTTCCGCAGACAGGACGTGAGGAACGCATGCAGTCAGGTACGCCCCTTCCGGCGCAGGCAGGTGACGTGGTGCTCATGGATATGGCACCGCTCACGCACGCGGCCCAGATGTACATCGCCACGACGCTGATCCTGGAGGGCGAGGCACCCGGCGCGGCGGAGGTCGCCGGGCACCTCGCACCGCGCGTGGCGCGGGTGCCGGGCCTCCGGCACCGTTACGCCGAGCGTGCGGGACGCCCCGTCTGGCAGCCGCAGCGGGTCCGTGCCGCCGACCACGTCGCGCTGCTCCCGCTCGGCGCCGACGCGGCCGACGCGGGGCTCGACGGACTGATGCGGGAGGTCCGGCGGCGGCCGCCCGTCTCCCCCGCCGGGGCGCCGATGTGGGATGTCCTGATCGCCACCGGCTTCGCACCCCGGCGGTGGGCGCTGGTGTTCCGCTGCCATCACACCCTCATGGACGGCGGGGCCATCACCCACACCCTCGACCATTTGTTCGGTGACGGTCCGAGAGCCGAGCGCCGTCCCCTGCTGCGGGGCGCGGTCCTGCCCGCTCTGCCGCGCCTTCCGTCCGCGGCGGTCTCGGTCCTCCGGGCGGCCCTGCCCACCGCGCCCTGGCCGGCGCCGGTGGCGGCACGGGCCGAGGGCGCGGCGACGTACGCGGTGACCGAGCCTCTGGAGGTGGAGGCCGTCAAGCGGCCGGGGGCCACGCTCAGCCAGGTCTTCGCCGCGTGCTTCGCGCTGGCCGCCGACTCCTGGTGGCCGCTCCCCGGTGACCGCGAGGTGCACGCACTGGTCCCGATGGACCTGAGGGTGCCCGGCGAACAGCGGGCGCTGGGCAACCACTTCGCGCCGATGCGCCTGGCGCTGCCCACCGGGGACCCCGCACACGTACTCCGTGGGACCGGCGCGCAGATGGCCGCGTGGCCGATGCCCGGGTTCCGGGCGGCCCTCGACCTGACGATCCGGCGGATCACCCCCTTTCCGGCCACCCTCGCCCTGGGGCGGCGCATCAGCTCGGGGGTGTGCTGCAGGGCCGTGGTCACCTCCGTCCGCTCCAGGAACCCCCTGTCCTTCGGCGGTGCGCCGGTGCTGGACCTCGTTCCCGCGGTCCCCACCTTTCCCGGGCACGCCCTGTCCTGCGTGCTCTGGTCCTACCAGGGGCGGGCCAGGGTCGCCTTCGGTTCGCACACCTCCATGCCGGGAGTCGCCGCGCTGCCTCAGGCGTGGGAGCAAGCGCTCAAATCGATCCAATCCCTTCCCGCTGAGGCGGGTGCCGGAGCGGTTGCGGGGTAGTCGGGCCAAGACACCGGCGACAGACCGAGGAAGGCAAGGTGACCTCGCCATGACGGCAGAGCGACAGACCCACGCCACCGACGAACCGGTGGGCGTGCTGGTGTCGCGGGCCTCGCAGCAGATTTCCGAGCTGGTTCGCGAGGAGATGCAGCTGGCCCGGGCGGAGATGACCCGCAAGGGCAAGCGCTTCGGGAAGGGCGGTGGCCTCTTCGGCGCCGCCGGCTTCATCGGCATCCTGGCCGCCCAGGCGCTCGTCGCGACCTGTATCGCGGCTCTCGCACTGGTGCTGCCGGTGTGGGCGTCGGCACTCGTCGTCACGGCGGTGCTGGCGGCTGTGGCCACCGTGATGGCCCTGGCCGGGAAGAAGGAGATCGCCGAGGCCGGGTCCCCCGCCCCCGAACAGACCGTCGACAGCGTCAAGGCCGACCTGGCCGAGATCAAGGAGAAGGCACACCGATGAAGGAAGAAGCCCGGACCAACATAGGCACCCCCGTCCCCGACGCCTCCGACCCGGAGGAGCTGCACGAGCAGGTCGAGCGCACGCGCGACGAGCTCGGACGGACCGTCGAGGCGCTGGCCGCCAAGGCCGACGTCAAGGCGCAGGCCAAGGAGAAGACGGCCGCCGCGAAGGAACAGGCCTCGGAGAAGGCGGCTCTGGCCGCCGATCAGCTCCGGGGGAAGGCCGAACAGGCCACGCGACTCGTCAAGGACAAGACACCCGACCCCCTCCTGGAGCGGACGGCCCAGGCGGCCGCCCAGGTACGGGACACCGCGGCCAAGGCGGGGCAGTACGCGGCCGACAAGGCACCCGAGCCACTGCTCGAAAAGGCCGGCCAGGCCGCGTCGTTCGCACGCGCCAACCGCGGCCCGCTGGTCGTGAGCGGTACGTTGCTCGCGGCCTTCCTCCTGGTGCGGCGGGCCCGGGGACGCCGATGAAGGTGTCCAGGATCGCGTACAAACCCGTCGGGATGGCGCTCGGCGCGGCGAGCGGCATGATCGCGGGTGCCGCCTTCAAGCAGACGTGGAAGGTCATCGAGGGTGAGGGCGACGCGCCCGACGCCCTGGACGAGGACCGTTCCTGGCGGCAGATCCTGCTCGCCGCCGCCATCCAGGGTGCCGTGTTCGCCGTGGTCAAGGCCGCGGTCGACCGCTCGGGAGCCGTGGCGGCACGGCGTCTGACGGGCACCTGGCCGGGCTGACCCGCCGCGGCGCCGGTCCCGCCTCCACGGCGGGCCGGCGCCGCCCGCCCGTCGACCGTGCGGGAGGAGGACACCGGGGCGTGTCATAGCCCTTGATGCCGACGTCGCGGCGGCAACCGGCCCTGCATGCGGCGGAGTCCCGCGCGGATCGCCACACGTCCGGCACCCCCGTGTGGCCTACCGTGGTGAGACCCGTACACCGGGACCGCATCAAGGGGGCCGCACCACGTGACCAGTCGAGTCACCTTCATCTCACCGGCGACGAACGCCTCGCTGCGCCGGGCCCGCTTCGACGACGGCGCCTCGATCGACGCCGGCGGGGAGGCCCTGGCGCGTGCCGCGGCCGGAACTCTGCCCGTAGCGGCGCGTGTTCTCATGTCACCCAGCGTGCGCTGCCGGGAGACGGCGGCCGCGCTCGGGCTCCACGGTGCGGAGGCCGCCGACCTGGCGGGGCTGGACATGGGCCGGTGGCGAGGTTCGAGCCTCGCCGAGGTCGGCGGTGACGAACCGGACGCGGTGGCCCGCTGGCTCGCCGATCCCTCGTGCGCCCCGCACGGGGGTGAGTCGGTCGAGGATCTGTGTGCGCGGGTGGCGCGCTGGATGGAGGCGTCACTGGACGCCGAGGGCCGCACCCTCGCCGTCGTCGAGCCGGAAGTCGTACGAGCAGCGGTGACGTATGTGCTGCACGCACCGTCGGCGGCCTTCTGGCGGCTCGACGTACCCCCGCTGACGGCGACGGCGGTCAGCGGGCGCGGCGGCCGGTGGAACCTGCGGCTGGGGCGCCCGCTGGGGACGGCCGGGGCCTCCCCCGGCCCCTCCGGCGACTCATGACGTGGCACCCCGATAGCGGCGTACGAGCGCGATGACCGCGCAGCGCAGGCAGCCGGTGCCGGGCTGCGCGCCGTCCGTGACGGCCTCGGCGGTCGCGCACGGGCCGTGCGCCCCGGCTCCCCGTCCGCATCGCTCGTCCGGGGCCGTGACCAGCGCCTCCAGATCCCGCAGGAGTTCCTCGGCCTGCCTCAGCCGCCGGCCGAGCGCCCTCACCCGGGCGCTCTGGCCGCCGATCTGACGTCGGCTCGCGAGCAGTCGCTCGTACTCCTGCGGGGTCAGGGCGACCGCCTCGCGGCCTCCGAGCGTGATGCGGCGCGGCTGGGGCCGCCCGGTCACTGCGGGGCGGGTACCGCCGCGCCCGCGGACACCGTGGCGGGCCTCGGGCGCAGCAGCCGGTGCGCCAGTTCACCGAAGAGGAGGCCGAAGCCTCCCCAGAGCGTGGCCTGCATGGCGAGTGCGGACAGACGGAAGCGCCACAGCAGGGTGGCGGGGAAGTCGCCCGGCACCTCGTTGATCGTGGGCAGGAAGGCGTACGCCAGCCCGGTCGCCACGGCGAAACCCAGGACGGCGACGACGGTGGCGTACCAGTTGCCCAGTCCCGGCGCCAGCCGCTTGCCCGCGATCACCGCCGCGACCGCGAGGAGCACGCTCAGGACCGTCATCAGGAAGTAGAGGGTGGTCCGTTCGCCGATGGTGTCGGGGTCGCCGACCGCGGGCGGGTTGGCAGGGTACTTGAGGAACGGGACGACGTAGACGGCGAGCAGCGCGGTGCCCGACAGCAGCAGCGCGGTGGCACGCGGACCGAACCGGCCCACCCGGCCGAGCGCGAAGCAGTAGGCGAGTGCGGCGATGCCGCCGAAGGCCACCCCGTAGATCAGGATCCCGGTGGCCAGTCCGGCGGTCGACTGAAGACCGCGGGAGACGAGTTCGACCTCGTGCTCGTGGCCGTGGGCGTGGGATTCCTCGAAGCCGATGGCGCTGTCGACGTTCGGTTCGCCGAGGAAGTAGGCGACGACCAGGGCGATCACGCCGGCACCGAGGCCGGCGAGCATGCCCCGGACGAGCAGATTTCTTACGGTTGCGGAGTTCATGGGTGTGCTGTGTCCCTCGTCGGTGGCCGGGCGTGCCCCCTCACCGGGCGTGCGCCGTGGGCGGGCACGCCTCGGTGGCAGGGCAGGCTTCGGTGCGGGAGAAGCCTCGGTGGCGGGCGAAGCCTCGGGGCGGTGGGCGCCTCGTGGCGGTAGATGCCTCGTGGCGGTGGATGCCTCGGTGGCGGTGGGTGCCTCGGTGGCAGGGCGCCTCAGTGGCAGGGGAAGCCGAGGAGGTGGCGGGCGTCGTGCACCCACTCGTGGACTTCCTCACCCGAGACGACGGCGGTGGCGCCCTGCTCGGCGCCGACGAAATACAGCAGGACCAGCATCAGGATGCCGAAGAAGACGGCCCAGGGGGCGATGTCCTTCAGGGGCAGCTTTGCGGGAACGACGGGGTGTGCGGCTGTCGGCTGAGCGACGTGCTGGGCCATGGCAGGCCTCCTCTGGGAGTTCGCGTCCCAACTCGGTGGTGCACAGGACGAAGGCCCCGGGTCTGACTCGCGGCGCCGCCCCTCGGGGCTGCACCGTCCACAGTGGCGCGACCGTGCCGGATTCCCACCGGCTTCCGTGTCGCCTTCGTTCGATATCGGACCGACGGTACCGCGCGACGCTCCCATGGCCAATACCGCACCCCCCGGCAAGCGCGGAGCGGTGGTGCCGGGCGCTCTACCGCGCCTCGCCCTGATGCTTTCCGGCCACCGGGTACGGGATGAAGGTGCTGCTGTTCTCGTCGATCGCCAGCCGCCGGTCCAGCGGCGGCACGGCCCGCTGGGGGCAGTCGGTGCGTTCGCAGAGGCGGCAGCCCATGCCGATGGGCACGGCCGACGAGACGTTGCCGAGGTCGAGGCCGTCGGAGTAGACGAGCCGGGAGGCGTGCCGGATCTCGCAGCCGAGCCCGATCGCGAAGGTCTTGCCGGGTTCTCCCCAGCCGCCCCGGTGCCGGGTCACCGCCCGGGCGGTCCACAGGTAGCGCTGCCCGTCCGGCATGGAGGCGACCTGGACATGGATGCGTCCGGGGGCGGCGAAGGACTCGTACACGTTCCACAGGGGGCAGGTTCCGCCGGCCCGCGAGAAGTGGAAGGCGGTCGCGGACTGGCGTTTGGACATGTTGCCCGCGCGGTCGACCCGGACGAAGGAGAAGGGCACTCCGCGCAGCCGGGGCCTCTGGAGTGTGCTGAGCCGGTGGCAGACCGTCTCGTAGCCGAGGCCGAAGTGGTCGGTCAGCCGCTCGATGTCGTAGCGGAACTCCTCGGCGGCCGCGTGGAAGCGTCGGTACGGCAGGATCAGTGCGGCGGCGAAGTAGTTGGCGATGCCGATGCGGGCGAGCGGCCAGGCGGCCGAGTCCGGTGCGAAGTCCTCCGAGGCGAGCGCGGAGAGATCGTCGGCGTATTCGAGCAGCGCGAGTTGGGTGGCCATACGGAATGCCTGCTGACCGGGGCGCAGCCGGCCGGAGAGGTGGAGGACGCGGTCCTTCGGGTCGTAGTGGTGCAGCAGTTCACCGGAATCGGTGGCCAGGCGGACACCGTGGTGGCCGGTGAGACGGGCGGCGAGGGCGCGCACGACCTCGCCGGGGCGTACGCCGATCGCGGAGGCCAGCTGCTCGGCCGCGAGGTCGGTGTCGTGCAGGTAGTTCTGGCGCCGGTAGAAGAACTCCCGGATCTCCTCGTGTGCGGAGCGGGGCTGCGCCGCCGTTCCCGCTCCCCGGCCCTCGACGGATTCGGAGAGCTGCTCGGTGAGGTGCTGGTTCCGCCGGCCCAGGTCGACCAGGAGCGCCGCCACGGCAGGCGTTCGGGTCGCCAGGTCCGAGAGGTCGGAGGCGGACACCCTGCCGGCGGCGACCTCGCCGGTGAGGGCGTCGCGCAGATCCGCCACGAGCCGGCTGGTGTCCCGTTCGGAGAAGAAGCCCGGGTCGACGCCGAACTCCTCGGTCAGCCGCAGCAGCACGGGGACGGTCAGCGGACGCGAGTCGTGCTCCATCTGGTTCAGATAGCTCGGCGAGATGGCGAGGGCCCGGGCCAGTTCGGCCTGGCTCATGCGCCGCTCCTCCCGCAGCCGGCGCAGCCGCGTTCCCGCGTACGTCTTGCTCACCCTGTGCTCCTCTCCCCCGCCTTTGACCCGCGATGACCCGCCGATGACCCGCCGGACGACTGCCCGGGCCCCTGCCCGGACGACCGCGCGGGCCCTGCCCGGCCTGCTCGTGATCGTAACCATGACGAGGCTGATGCGGGCGTTGGCAAAATTGGCAGAAGAGCGTCCGAAGATTCGCAGAAGTTAGCAGATTTCCCCGCTTGTTGGCACTGCGTGCCGATGCCAGAGTCGTACTGCGGCCCGCCGGACTTCGCCGGACGGGGTGGAACCGGGGCACGATTCACTGCCCTGACGTCGGAGATCCCGGCCTCCTCCGCCCGGCCGGGCGACATTGCTTCGTTTGCCGACTCCGGAGCCGGTGGGCCGCACCCCTCGATCGATAGGGCACTCAGTGCCATCTATTCGCATCATTTACGAGCCTCCGGGAGACACTCATGGCGCAGACCGCGACGACGACGAAGGAAACGGCCGAGGAACTGGCCCGGCGGTGGGCCACCGACCCCCGGTGGCAGGGGATCGAGCGCACCTATGCGGCCGAGGACGTGGTCAGGCTCTCCGGCAGCGTCCGCGAGGAGCACACCCTCGCCCGGCGAGGGGCCGAGCGGCTGTGGCGGCAGCTCCACGAACAGGACTACATCCACGCGCTCGGGGCGCTCACCGGTGGCCAGGCCGTGCAGCAGGTGAGGGCGGGGCTGCAGGCGATCTATCTGTCCGGGTGGCAGGTGGCCGCCGATGCCAACCAGGCCGGGCACACCTACCCCGACCAGTCGCTGTACCCGGTCAACTCGGTGCCCCAGGTGGTCCGCCGGATCAACAACGCGCTGCTGCGCGCCGATCAGATCGCCACCGCCGAGGGCGGCCAGGACACCACCGACTGGCTGGCGCCGATCGTCGCGGACGCCGAGGCCGGTTTCGGCGGTCCCCTCAACGCCTTCGAGCTCACCAAGGCCATGATCGCGGCGGGTGCCGCGGGCATCCACTACGAGGACCAGCTCGCCTCCGAGAAGAAGTGCGGCCACCTCGGCGGGAAGGTCCTCGTCCCGACCGCCCAGCACATCCGCACCCTCAACGCGGCCCGCCTCGCGGCCGACATCGCCGATGTCCCCACCCTGATCGTGGCGCGGACCGACGCCCTCGCCGCGAACCTCCTGACCAGTGACGTCGACGAGCGCGACGCGCGGTTCGTGACGGGCGAGCGTACGGCCGAGGGGTTCTACCGGGTGGAGAACGGTATGGCGCCGGTCATCGCCCGCGGCCTCGCCTACGCCCCGTACGCGGACCTCATCTGGGTGGAGACCGGGACCCCGGACCTCGCCCAGGCCCGGGAGTTCGCCGAAGCGATCCACGCGGAGCACCCCGATCAGATGCTGGCGTACAACTGCTCGCCGTCGTTCAACTGGAAGGCCGCGCTCGACGACGACCGGATCGCCAAGTTCCAGCGCGAACTGGGGGCCATGGGCTACCGGTTCCAGTTCATCACGCTGGCCGGCTTCCACTCCCTCAACCACGGGATGTTCGACCTGGCCCGTGGCTACGCCGAGCACGGCATGACGGCCTATGTCGACCTCCAGGAGCGCGAGTTCGCCGCGCAGGAGCACGGATTCACCGCGGTGAAGCACCAGCGCGAGGTCGGCACCGGCTACTTCGACCAGGTCTCCACCGCCGTCAACCCGGCCTCCTCCACCACCGCGCTGACCGGCTCCACCGAGGAACAGCAGTTCCACTGAGCCAGGGACGGGCCGGACCCCGCTCCCTCTTCCCGCCGCCCATCCGTCCGGGCCGGGCGGCCGTCCCCGCCCGGCCCGGACCGTTCCTGTTGAGGAGACCCGCATGACCCTCTCCGCTCCGACCGCCCCCGCCCAGGTCCTCGGCATCGCAGGGGACCGGCACGACGAGATCCTCACCCCCGGCGCCCTGGAGTTCGTCGCCCGCCTGGTCCGCGCCTTCGGGGGACGCCGGCTGCGCGCCCTCAGGGAGCGTGCGAGGGTGGCCGCCCAGCTCACGTCCGGCTCCCGTTTCGACTTCTCCCTCACCGGCGCCCGTATCCGCGCGGACGACTCCTGGCGCGTGGCTCCTCCGGCGCCCGGGCTGACCGACAGGCGGGTGGAGATCACCGGGCCGCCGGACCGCCGAACGGCGATCGACGCTCTCAACTCGGGCGCCCAGGTGTGGATGGCGGACTTCGAGGACGCCACCTCGCCCACCTGGGACAACATCGTCGGCGGCCAGCTGACGCTGGTCGACGCCGTGGAGCGCAGGATCGGCCGCACCACGCCGGAGGGCGGCCGGCCCCATCCCCCGACCATCATGGTGCGCCCCCGCGGATGGCACCTGGTCGAGGAGCATCTGTACGTCGACGGCCACCCCGCCCCGGCGGCACTGGTGGACTTCGGGCTCTACTTCTTCCACTGCGCCCGGCGCCAGATCGACGCCGGGCAGGGGCCGTACTTCTACCTCCCGAAGCTGGAGAACCGCGACGAGGCACGCCTCTGGAACGATGTGTTCGTCCTCGCCCAGGAGCTCCTCGGCATCCCCCGTGGCACGATCCGGGCCACCGTCCTGATCGAGACCGTCACGGCGGCCGTCGCGATGGACGAGATCCTCCACGAACTGCGCGAACACAGCGCGGGCCTCAACGCGGGCCGCTGGGATCACCTCTTCAGCCTCATCAAGACGTTCGGCCACCGCACCGACTTCCTTCTGCCCGACCGGGCGCAGATCACCATGACGGCCCCCTTCATGCGCGCCTTCACCGAACTCCTGGTGCGCACCTGCCACCGGCGCGGAGCCCACGCCATCGGTGCCATGGCCGCCCAGGTGCCCGGCGGGGACACGGAAGCACAGGGGGCCGCGCTCGCCAGGGCGCGCCTCGACAAGGAACGTGAGGCCGAGGACGGGTTCGACGGCTCCTGGGTCGCCCACCCCGGACTCGTGCCCGTCTGCCGTGAGGCCTTCGACGGGGTCCTCGGTACCCGGCCGCACCAGATCGAACGTACGCGTGACGACGTCGACGTGTCCGCGGCCGACCTGCTGGCGGTGCGCCGGATCAGCGCCCGCCCCACACCCGAGGGTGTGCGCACCAACGTCTCCGTGGCCGTGCGCTACTTCGCCGCCTGGCTGGGTGGCCGGGGGGCCGTCGTGCTGGACGGTCTGCGGGAGGACGCCTCGACGGCCGAGATCGCCCGTGTCCAGATCTGGCAGTGGCTGCGCCACCGGGTGGTCGACCGCATGACCGTGGTGGAGCTGCTCGACGACGAGCTCGCGGCTCTGGGCGCCGCGTACCCGTGGGCCCCCGTCGAGGACGTCCGTGCTCTCTTCGAACGCGGTGCGATGGGCCGGCATCTGCCCGCCTTCTTCACCACGGACGCCTATGTCCGCCATCTCGTGCACCGCGCGGAGGGACCGTCATGACCACGGACATCCGACGGATCGGGGTGGTGGGGGGCGGGCAGATGGGCGCCGGTATCGCCGAGGTGTGCGCCCGCTCCGGCCTCGACACCGTCGTCTGCGAGACCGACGCCCTGGCCGCCCGCGCCGCACGTGAACGCGTGGCACGCTCCCTCGAACGAGCCGTCCGGCGAGGCGGACTTGACCGGCTCTCCGCAGAGGACGCGCTGGCCCGGATGATCTTCACCGGCAGCCTCGACGAGCTGGCCGACCGTCAGCTCGTCGTCGAAGCCGTGGTGGAGAACACCCAGGCGAAGACGGAGGTCTTCACAGCCCTCGACAAGATCGTCGAGGACCCCCGGGCCGTCCTGGCCACCAACACCTCCTCCATCCCCGTCATGCGCCTGGGCATGGCCACCCGGCGCGCCGACCGGGTGGTGGGCCTGCACTTCTTCAACCCCGTACCCGTCCTGCCTCTCGTGGAGGTCGTCCCCTCCCTGCACACCTCGGCCGACACGGTCGCCGCCGTGACGCACTTCGCCGAACACACGCTGGGAAAAACGGTCGTCCGCTCCCACGACCGGGCGGGCTTCGTCGTCAACGCGCTGCTCATCCCCTACCTCCTCTCGGCGATCCGCATGGCGGAGTCCGGCTTCGCCACCCCCGCCGACGTGGACGCGGGCATGGAGCTCGGCTGCGCGCATCCGATGGGCCCGTTGAAGCTGGCCGACCTGATCGGCCTGGACACGGTCGCGTCCATCGCCGCCTCCCTCCACGACGAGTTCAAGGAACCCCTGTACGCCCCGCCGCCCCTGCTCCGGCGCATGGTCGAGGCGGGGCTGCTCGGCCGCAAGAGCGGCCGGGGGTTCCACACCTACGACCGGAGCTGAGGGGCTCCGGTCCCGCCGCCGGTCCGAGGGCCGCGGTGCCGTGGAGGAGGGCGTGCGGCGGACGGTGGTCCGCCGCCCCCCCGTTACGGCATTATTCAACCATAGGGGAGGGAGTACAGACATCATAAAGTCAACTGCCTACGAGCCCGATATAACGACCC
>NZ_JBVJNK010000005.1:0-332352 GCF_055583745.1 Streptomyces sp. NPDC104381 | reverse complement strand
CCCCACGCGCGGCCGGGGCTCCCCCCCCCCCCACCGTCGGTGCGGGCCGCGGGCCCCCCCGGGGGGGGGGGGGCGGGGGGGCGGGGGGGGGGGGGGGGGGGGGGTGGGTGGCCCCCCCCACGCCCGTTCGCGCATGATGCACCGTATGAGCAGCGAGACGAGACATCTTCTGGTCATCGGCATCGGAGCCGGTGATCCCGACCACCTGACATTGGCCGCGGTCAAGGCCATGCGCCGCGCCGATGTCTTCTTCGTCCTGGGCAAGGGCCGCGAGAAGGACTCC
This sequence comes from Streptomyces sp. NPDC104381, assembly GCF_055583745.1. Taxonomy (NCBI): domain Bacteria; kingdom Bacillati; phylum Actinomycetota; class Actinomycetes; order Kitasatosporales; family Streptomycetaceae; genus Streptomyces; species Streptomyces sp. NPDC104381. The sequence continues at coordinate 332,069 of NZ_JBVJNK010000005.1, read as the reverse complement.
CTCACCCGGTTGCGGAGGGACATCCTCGACGAGCACGTCCCCGGGCCCCATCGTGTCGTCGAGGCCGAGGACCCGTGGCGTGACCGCTCCCAGGACGAAAGCGCGGGCTACGCCGAAGCGGTGCACGACTGGCGGCGCCGGCGCGCCGACGTCTGCGAGCGGCTGATCCGCGAGGAGCTGGCTCCGGGACGGACCGGAGCCTTCCTGGTGTGGGGCGACCCGTCCCTGTACGACAGCACGCTCGCCATCCTGGAGGACATCCGGGCCCGGGGGGAGGTGACGTTCGACCACGAGGTGGTCCCGGGCATCAGCAGCGTGTCCGCGCTGGCCGCCCGCCACCGCATCAACCTCAACCGGGTCGGCCGGCCCGTGCACATCACTCCCGGGCGACGGCTCTCCGAGAGCCTTCCGAACGACGACGGCGACATCGTGGTCATGCTCGACGCCCACGAGAGCTTCCAGCACCTGGCCGGCAGCGGCATATGGATCTACTGGGGCGCCTACATCGGCACTCCCGACGAGATCCTGATCTCCGGACCGCTCGACGAGGTCTCCGACCGCATCCGCCGGGTGCGCGCCGAGGCGCGGGCGGAACACGGGTGGATCATGGACACCTACCTGTTGAGGATCCACCCCGACGGCACCGACGGCTGACGCCCTCCGCCGGTCCCACCTCACGCTCCGGGGTGAGCCCCCGACGCGGGGGCCACCTCAGCGGGCCGGCGCGGCGGATGTGCTCTTCCTGCGCGCGCGGTAGGCAGCCGCCTTGATCTTGTTGCCGCACGAGTCCATGCCGCACCACTGCCGCCGCATGCCACGCGACCGGTCGATGTACACCCGGGTGCACTCGGGGTTGCCGCACTCCTTCATCAGGGGCACGTCCGGCCCGCTGAGCAGCTCGACGGCGAGCCGGGCGACGGTCGACAGCGCCTGCTCCGGGGTCGCCACGGTCCGGCGCCCGGCGCGGGTGAGCTGCGGTACGGCGGCGGGCCTGCGCGCCGCCTCGTTGACCACGGCGAGCGCGTCCGCGCCGAACTCCTCGCCCAGGCGGCGGGCCGTGACCAGGGCGTACACGGCCTCACGCACGGCCCGCGCCTGCTGTACGTCGCTGTCCTCACCCGGGGTGACGGCGTCGACGACGCCGGATTCCTCGTACCAGGCACCGAGCCGTTCCGGCGTCACGAACATCTCGAAGCGCACCGAGCGGCGGGCCCGGAGGGTGGCGGCGAAGTCGAGGGCGGGGTTTCCGCAGACGAAGACATGGTCGAGGTTCACATCACCATCCTGACAGGTGACGCCGAGCAGTCACAAGAAACGTCACGGCGCCACCTCGGCCATCTCTGCCCGAACCACCGCGACCGGGATCAGAGGCCCAGGTCGAGGGCCAGGCAGGAGAAGTACTGCCACGTGCCCTCCGCCTGGTAGCGGGTGCCCGCCCCGGCGTCCGGAGCGACCGCCTTCTCCTCGATCAGATGCTCACGGGAGACACGGTCGGGCAGCGTCCCGAAACGGGCTTGCCGCTCCATCGCCGCGATCCGGTCGGCCGACACCTGTTCGTTCTTCATGGTCGATCTCCGCTCATCCAGTGGCGGACTGCGCCACGACGGCTGGGGACACCCAGCATGCTCCCTCACGTATCACCGGTCAAGCCGGTGATGCATAGTCCAGATCACGAGATAATGCCGGAATCACTCCAATGCATCACCGCCTTGACCGGTGACGCGCCCCTGTGTCAGGGTCAGCGGGCGGCGCACGACGGGGGCGTCGGTACGCGACGGTGAAAGGTCACTCGAATGATCGACAGGCGTGTGTTCGGCAAGGTCGTCGGCATGGGCGCAGGGACGGTCGCCATGTCCCTGGCGGGTCTGCGGGACGCCTCCGCGGCGGACAGGGCTCACGGGACGAAACCCGCGCCCGTCCCCACCCCCGCCACCTCGTTCACCGGCCTGAAGCAGGTCCGGGCAGGTGTGCTGGACGTCGGCTACGCCGAGGCGGGCCCGCAGCACGGCCCCGTGGTCATCTGCCTGCACGGCTGGCCCTACGACATCCACAGCTACGTCGACGTCGTCCCGCTCCTGGCCGGCCAGGGCTACCGGGTGATCGTCCCGTACCTCCGGGGTCACGGAACGACGCGGTTCCTCTCCTCGCGCACGGTCCGCAACGCCCAGCAGTCGGCGGTCGCCCTCGACATCATCGCCCTGATGGACGTCCTCAAGATCGAGAAGGCCGTCCTCGCCGGCTTCGACTGGGGTTCGCGTACGGCCGACGTCATCGCCGCCCTGTGGCCCCACCGTGTGAGCGCCCTGGTCTCGGTGAGCGGCTACCTCATCACCGACGTCGAGGCGCAGAAGAAGCCGCTGTCCCCGAAGGCCGAGTACAGCTGGTGGTACCAGTACTACTTCTCCACCGAGCGGGGCCGCATCGCCATGGAGACGCCGGACGACCGCGACGCGCTGTGCCGCCTGGTCTGGGACACCGTCTCACCGACCTGGGAGTTCGACGACGCCACCTTCGAACGGACCGCCGCCGCCTTCACCAACCCGGACTACGCCGCCGTCGTCATCCATAACTATCGGTGGCGGCTCGGTCTCGCCGACGGCGAACGGCGTTACGACCGCTACGAGAAGCAGCTCGCCGCCCGCCCCCGCATCGCCACCCCGACGATCACTCTCGACGCGGAGCGCGACCCGTTCACCGCTCCCGGCGAAGGCTCCTCCTACCGGGAGTTCTTCACCGGCCCGTACGAGCACCGCACGCTCGCCGGGATCGGCCACAACGTGCCCCAGGAGGCACCGGCCGCCTTCGCCCGGGCCGTCGTGGACGCGACCCGCCTCTGAAACACGCCCGGCTCACACCGGCGGGGTGGCGATGGTCGGAGGGTGCCCGGGATCCGGGATCTGGTTGCTCCAGCCGCCGGGGACCGCCCGGCCCTGCTGGTCGCGGAAGCGTACGGGCGCCGTGCCGACCCGCCGGGTGAAGAGCCGGGAGAAGTAGGCGGGGTCGTCGTAGCCGACACGGCGGGCCACGGCGGACACCGGGAGGTCGGTGCCGGCGAGGAGCTCCTTGGCGCGGCCGAGGCGGATGCCGAGGAGGTAGTCCTTGGGGCTGCATCCGGCGACCCGGCGTACGGCGGTGCGCAGCTCGGCGGGTGTCATCCCGTGGCGGGAGGCGTGCTCGGCGACGGACAGCGGCTGGAAGGCGTCGCGGGCGAGGGCGTTGAGCACGGGGTCCCCGTCGGCTCCGACGTCGGCGCGGGACCGGCGCAGGGCGACGAGCAGTTCGTGCACGGCCGCGCCGGTCTCGACCTCCAGGAGGGGATTGCCCAGGCGGGCGGCGCGGGCGATGCGGCTCACGGCGGCCCGCGGGGACGCGGTGTCGGCGAGGGGGACGACCGGCCGGTCGGGTTCGATGTAGCCGAGCTCGGTGTACGGGGTCGTCGCCGGGCCGGTGAAGTCGACGAAGCTCTCGTCCCATCCGGTGGCCGGATCGGGGCCGTAGTGGTGCGGGACGCCCGGCACGAGCCAGATCAGCGCCGGGGCCGTCACGGGCGTCTCCGTACCCTCGGGGCAGCGGTACCAGCCGCTGCCCGCGCTGATGACGACGGCGACATGGTGGTCGAGCGTGCGGGGCCCCACGGTGGGCAGCGTGCCGTGCTGGAGGCCGACCCCGAGGCAGACCAGGCCCAGCTTGTGGTGCGTGGGGCTCGGCGTGAAATAGCGCATCCAGGTGTGGTACATACGCTTCCTTTCCTCCCCGCCCGGCCGTCGGCGTTCCGTTGTGTCCAACCAGCGCTGATCTTTGTCCATGGACCGCTCCGCCGCCAGGGGGTGAGGTGGGGGACGGTGGGGGCGTGGAACGAGAGGCGGGGACCGTGGCTGAATTCACGGTGGGCGAGCGGGACTTTGAACTGGACGGGAAGCCCGTCCGGCTGCTGTCGGGTGCGATGCACTACTTCCGGGTGCACGAGGACCAGTGGGGACACCGGCTGGCGATGCTGCGCGCCATGGGGCTGAACTGTGTGGAGACGTACGTCCCGTGGAACCTGCACGAGCCGCGGCAGGGGCACCACCGCGACGTGGAGGCGCTGGGGCGGTTCCTGGACGCGGCGGACGCGGCGGGGCTCCGGGCGATCGTGCGGCCGGGGCCCTACATCTGCGCGGAGTGGGAGAACGGCGGTCTGCCGCACTGGCTGACGGGGTCGCTGGGCACCCGGGTCCGGACCCGGGACGCGGAGTACCTCGGGCAGGTGGAGCGGTGGTTCCGGCGGCTGCTTCCGCAGGTGGTGGAGCGGCAGATCGACCGGGGCGGCCCGGTGCTCATGGTGCAGGTCGAGAACGAGTACGGCAGTTACGGCTCGGACCAGGTGTATCTGGGCCGGCTCACCGAGCTGCTGCGTGAACTCGAAGTGACCGTACCGCTGTTCACCTCCGACGGGCCGGAGGATCACATGCTCACGGGCGGCTCCGTGCCGGGCGTGACGGCCACGGCGAACTTCGGCTCGGGCGCCCGGGAGGGCTTCGCGACGCTGCGTCGGCACCGCCCGGACGGGCCGCTGATGTGCATGGAGTTCTGGTGCGGCTGGTTCGGGCACTGGGGCGCGGAGCCGGTGGTACGGAGCCCCGCCGACGCGGCCTCGGCGCTGCGGGAGATCCTCGCGTGCGGCGCGTCCGTCAACATCTACATGGCGCACGGCGGTACGAACTTCGGCGGCTGGTCGGGGGCGAACCGCGCCGGGGACCTGCACGGCGGGGAGCTCCAGCCCACCGTGACGTCGTACGACTACGACGCGCCCGTCGACGAGTACGGCCGTCCCACGGAGAAGTTCTGGCTCTTCCGGGACGTCCTCGCTCCCTACCGGGAGGACGGCGCCCCGCTGCCGGAGGTTCCGCCGCAGCCTGCCGCGCTGGCGGGCCCGGTGCGCGTGGAGCTCGTGGAGTGGGCGCCGCTGGGCGAGGTGATGGACGCGCTCGGCGGGCCGGAGGCCGAGCGGGCGATGCCGCCGACGTTCGAGGAGCTGGGGGTGGACCGGGGGCTGGTGCGCTACCGGGTGGAGGTGCCGGGGCCGCGTCAGCCGTATCCGCTGGGGGTGACCGGGCTGCGGGACCGGGCGGTGGTGTACGTCGACGGCGTGCGGGCGGGGGTGCTGGGCGGCGGCCCGGCCGAGGCCGGTTCGTACACGGCGTTGGAGGAGCCGGTGGCGGGGCCGGCCTCGGTGGAGCTGTGGGTGGAGTCGCTGGGCCGGGTCAACTACGGGCCGCGCCTCGCCGAGCCGAAGGGCATCACGGGCGGCATCCTGCACGAGCGGCAGTACCTGCACGGTGTACGGGCGCGAGGGCTGACCCTGGACGCGTTCGAGGGCGAGGACGCGCTCGGGAAGGTGCCGTTCCGTTCCCCGGAGGCGGGCGCCACGGGCCTGTTCCGTGGCACGTTCGACGTGCGCGGCGCGGGTGACGCCGGGATCGTCCTGCCGGGGTGGGAGCGGGGCTTCGTATGGGTGAACGGCTTCTGCCTGGGCCGTTACTGGGGCGTGGGCCCTCAGGAGTCCCTGTACGTCCCCGGGCCGCTGCTGCGCGAGGGTGTGAACGAGGTGTGGGTCCTGGAGCTGGAGCGCTCCGGCGAGCCCCTGCTGACGCTGCGCTGAGTCACCCGTACCACCCCTGGAGGGCCGGCCCTGTCGTCAGGGCCGGCCCTCCACGTCGTCACCGCTCGCGCACGGCGGCTCTCAGCCGTCGCTCACACCTCACGCACCTCGAAGGAGTCGAGGACGAACTCCGCCGTGCCGTCGTCCCCGGTCTTGCGCAGTCCGACCCAGGTCTCGCCCTCGGACGGCGCGGTGAACTCGTAGCTCAGGACGGCGGGCGAGGTGGCGACGGGCAGGTCCCTGCGTTCGAGTTCGCGGGAGTCAGGCGCGTCGACACCGGTGATCCAGGCGTACTGGCCGGCCTTCTCGTTCTCGTACCGGAAGGTCACCCGGTAGCGCTTGCCCGGTTCGAAGCGGACGGTGTGCTGCACGGTGCGGTGGACGAGCCCGGTGTTCTCGCCACGCGACTTGAGCGACTGGGTGCCGTCGACGACGTCGTCGATCGCCTTGCCGTTCCAGCCGCGCTGGGTGAACGGGGCGTGCCGCTGCGCGATGTGGGTGCGCGGGTCCGTCGAGCCGCCCGAGTCGCCCTTGACGAAGGCTCCCCAGCCCTGGGGTACGTGCTGGAAGTCCTCGAAGGCCACCGTTCCGGCCTTGGTGGTGCGCCGCGCGGCGACGATCCGTACGTTGTCGAAGCGGACCCTGGCGCTCCCCGCCTCGGCCCGCAGGGTGAGGTCGACCGGGCCTCCGCCGGCCGGCACGGTGAAGTACGTGAACATGCGCTGGAAGCGGGTGTCGTGCTTGCGGTCGGCGGCGACGAGGTTGACGGCGGTCGAGGAGTCCGTCCAGTTCTCGGCGGTGGTCCCGTCGGCGGTGCGCACGGTGAGCGCGGCCCGGCGCCTCTCCCCCGCCTTCGCTCCCACCTCCACCTGTACGGACGCGGCGTAGGTGCCGGGAGCCAGGCGCGTGAGCCGCCGGCCGACGGCGGCCGCCGCACCGGCGCCGACGACCAGTTCGTAGTCGCCGAGGGCGCTCAGCTCCACCGACGCCGGGCCGCTGACGTTCCAGCCGTCCAGCGAGCCGGAGTTGAAGCCCGGGTCGTGCAGCGGTGTCGCCTGGCCCCACTTCGGGTCCGGGTTCGCGGGCATCCGGGTCCGGTGGACGACGTACGGCTGTTTCGCCTCGGCCTCGATGGTCACCCGGCCGGAGCGGACGGGCACCTCACGGAGGTCGGCGCGCCCCTGGTCGGTGAGCCGGTAGACGGCGACCTTCGACCGGCCGGCCCAGCCGCGCGGCAGCTGCCAGGTGGTGCTGCCGCCCGCCGGGTTGTAGTGGTAGAGCCGGTCCGGGTCGGTCGCCTCACGCGGCTCCCAGGGCAGCAGATAGCGTCCCGCCTCGTACACCACCCGGCCGTCCGTGGTGATGCGGCGGGTGCCTTCGGTGTCGTCCACGGACGTCTTCGTCGGGCCGAAGAACGTGATCTCGTGGGCGCCCCAGGTTCTGACGGGGTACGCCTGGAGGTACTTGGCGGGCAGGCTGTCGGTCCAGATCTGCTCGTAGAAGGTGTTCCAGTCGGTCTTGTTGACCCAGCCCTCGAAGTTTCCGGTGCGCGGGATGCCCAGGAGCGTCGGCCACTTGTCGGCGAAGACGTCCTTCTGGTGGTTGCGGATGAAGCGGATCAGCCGGGAGTTGATGCCCCGGGACGTGTCGGCGCCGTAGTCGGTCTCGGTGGCCCAGTGGGACCACAGGGAGGACCGTTCGAGGCCGTGGCCCCACTCGGTGGTGACCTGCCACCCCTGGTCGCGCAGGGCACGCTGCAGCCGGTCGGAGGTCCATCCCGACTCGCGGAACACGTCGATGTAGAGCATGTTCAGGGCGGGGTCGGTCTCGTCCCTGAGGTCCTGGAAGCGCTTGATGATGTCGCCGGACACGAGGTCGCGCCGCTGGTCGATGCGGTAGCTCCGGTCGAGCCAGTCCCACTGCTCGTCGTTCTTGTCGACGAGTGTCTCGGAGAAGGCGTTCGCGACGGGGTACGACTCGGTGGCGTTCACATGGACGCCGAAGTCGCTCCCCCACCGGCGTCCCTCGCGCACGAGTGTGTTGAGGTCCTTCAGGCCGCCGGCGCGCTCGTTGTGGTTGCCCGCGTAGTCGGGGTGGGCGGAGTCGTGGCCCTCCGACTGGTAGCCCTTGAGGAGCGTGTACTGCCGCAGGCCGTCCGTCGCCAGCGAGATCCGCTTGACGTTGTCGAGCGTCGCGAGGAACGGGTTGGTGGCCTGGCTGGCGAAGTTGAACGGGATGTGCGGGACGACGCGCAGGTGCTGCTCGTCGGCGCCCAGCGGGTCGACCATGATGTCGCGGAAGGCGATGGCGGCATCCTGCCAGTCCACCACCCCGTCGCCGTTGCGGTCTCCGGTGATGATCACGGTGGCGTACGGGAGCGGCTCGGTGGCGTCCACGGGCGCGGTCGCGGCACGGTGCGTCCACTGCCCGCAGGCCAGCTGCGCCGTGACGTAGCCGTCCTTCGCGACGGTCCGTCGCCACAGCCGCCCGTTCTCCCAGGTGACGCCGGGGGCGCTGTCGGGCTTGTCGTACGTCGTGTTGGTCTCGACCGCGCCACCGAGCCGGTCGTGCGCCACGACGGCGTAGGCGCAGCCCGTCGGCTCGGCGTCGGGCGCGGTCCCGGGCGTGACCTCGACCAGGGTGTCGCCGCTGGTGGCCTTGTCGAGCTGGATCCGGGCGGCGAGGAGCGCGGCGCCCGGCTGGTCGCTGCGTACCGACAGGAAGGCCAGCGACGGGATCTGGAGCGTGCCGACACGCAGGGCCGGTGTGTCGGTGATCCTGGTGACCCGCCAGTCGACCCGGTGGCCGGTGACCCGGATCTCGACCCTGATCTCGGTGCCGCCTTCGAAGGCGAGGGTGTACGAGGCACTGTCCCGGCCGGAGCGTGAGGTCACCCGTGGCGTCCGGGCGGTCCCGTCGATCAGCACCGAGGTGACCGGGTCCTCCTGGCCGTGCAGGACGGCGCCGCCGGCGCGGTCGGTGTACGAGACGACGCGCGGGAAGTCCGGATCGACCCGCACCTCCAGTTCGCGGGAGCGCAGCACGGTCTCCCGCTGCGCCGCGAACGCGGCGCCGGGGCCCGCGAGGGCCAGCCCCGCCCCCGCCAGCGCGGTGGCGGCCACCACGGTCCTGCGGCTCGGTCCGGGATCTTGTGCGTGCATGCGCGCTCTCCTGACGCTGGACGGCATCCGTGCACGCCAAGATCGCGGCTCGGGGGTGAACGCGCCCATGGACAAAGGAGGAGCGGGTCTTGGACTAACGCGCCGGGCCGGTCCGGGACCGGCGCGGGCGGCCTCCGCCCGGTCCGTGCGCCGCGCGCCGGCACGGGCGCGGTGGGTTGCACGATCCGTGCACCGGAGGATCCTGGAAGACCCGGCTCCGGTGGCGTGACAGGGGCCCGTGGGCGTCGTACGGGAGACCGTCGGAGGGAGGGACATGAGCGCGGAGGAGCACATCCGGGTGGGCCGGCGCACGGTGGCGATCACCCGCCCCGGCAAGGTCCTGTTCCCGGACGACGGGATCACCAAGGCGGGACTGGCGGACTACTACCGGAGGGTCGCCCCGGCCATGATCCCCCACCTGCGGGGGCGGCCGCTGATGATGGAGCGGCGTCCCGAAGGCATCGACGGGCCGGCCTTCATGCAGAAGGAGGTGCCGGGCCACTTCCCCGACTGGTTCCACCGCGTCGAACTGCCGAAGGAGGGCGGGACGGTCACCTACGCGGTGTGCGACGAGGCCGCGGCCCTCGTGTACCTCGCGGGCCAGGCGTGCATCACCCCGCACCGTTTCCTGTCCCGGGCCGACCGCCCGGACCACCCGGACCGGATGGTGTTCGACCTCGACCTGTCGGACGACGACTTCGGCACCGTCCGTGCGGCGGCGCTCCGCCTCCGCGCGCTCCTGGACGAACTGGACCTGCCCTCGGCGGTGATGACCACGGGCTCGCGCGGGCTGCACGTCGTGGTGCCGCTGGACCGCCGGGCACCTTTCGACGGGGTACGCGAACTCGCCCACCGGATCTCGGGTCTGCTCGCCTCCCGTCACCCGGAGACGCTCACCACCGCCCCGCGCAAGCAGGCCCGCGGCGGCCGGCTCTACCTGGACGTCCAGCGCAACGCGTACGCCCAGACCGCGGTCGCCCCCTGAAGCGGAGGAACCCATGCCCGAACTCCCTGACGTCGAAGGGTTCCGCCGGGAGCTGACCACGTGCGGGCGGCGACGGCGGGTCACCGAGGTCGACGTACGCGACAGCGGGGTCCTGGAAGGTGTCACCGGGCGACGGCTTCGCGGAGAGCTGACCGGGTCGCGTTTCGGCACACCCCGGCGGCACGGCAAGTGGCTGCTCGCACCCACCGACGGCGGGCCGACGCTGGCCTGGCACTTCGGTATGACGGGGTCACTGCGGTGCTGCTCCCCCGAGGAGGAGGCCCACCGGCACGACCGCCTGGTGCTGACGCTCGACGACGGGCGGCAGGTGCGCTACCGCGATCAGCGCAAGCTGAAGGGCGTCTCGTGGATGAGCGACCACGACGTCGACCGCCTCCTGGACGGCCTCGGCCCGGACGCCCTGACCGTGGGGACGGCGGAGTTCGTGGAGGCGCTGTCCCACCGGCGGTCGGCGGTCAAGAGCGCGCTCATGGACCAGTCCGTCGTCGCGGGCCTCGGCAACCTCCTCTGCGACGAGATCCTCTGGCGGGCGCGCGTCGACCCGCGCACTCCGGCACGCGACGTGGACGCCACGACGCTCCGGCGGGTCCACCGAGCGACGGGACGCGTCCTGCGTACGTCCGTGCGGGCCGGACACGTCCCCGCCCGGCGGTCCTGGCTGACCGGCCGGAGGGACGCGTCCGAGCCGTCGTGCCCGCGCTGCGGCCATGCCCTGGAGTCGGACCGGGTCGCCGGACGCCGCACGGTCCACTGCCCGCACTGCCAGACCTGACGGGACCGTCGTACGGGGCCGGGTCCGCGCCGGGAACGGCACGGCCGCCCCGGCCTCGGGTGGTCAGGCCGGGTGCCCGTCGGCCGACGGAGGCATCGCGTGCGGGCGCAGGACCATGAGCGGGCCCTCCGGGGCCGCCACCATGGCGAAGGGGAACCGGTCGACCTCGAGGCAGAGCGCGATGTCGTCGGGGTGGACCCCTTGGCGTATCCCCTGCGCCAGTTCGGCGGCGGCGCGCGAACCGGCTGCTCGGCGGAGGAACTCCGCCGCGTCCGTCCCCGCGCCCTCGGCCCTCCCCGCGATGTACTCGGCGCACGCCAGGTCCTCGTCGGCCCGCCCGTCCTCACCGGTGACCACGAAGGTGACGCTGTCGCTCCCACGTGCCACCAGCGTCCGGGCCGTCGCCTCCGCCACCACGAAGCCGGCGCACAGCACGAGCGACGCGTCCTTGACCGCGAGGGCGCCGACCGTGCCGGCCGTGGTCTTCTGCACCACGGTCCGTCCGCCGAGGTCGGCGGACCGCAGCAGCCCCGGGGAGTTGACCAGGTCGAACCCGGGTGCGGGCGGCCCGTCCTTGAGCGCCACCCAGTCCGGGTGAGCCGCCTTGAGCGCCAGCGCCTCGTCCGGCGACCCGGCGAGAACGATCTTCTCGGCCCCCCGGGAGAAGGCCCAGGCCGCCACGGTGAAAGCACGCATGACGTCCACGACGACCGCCACGGAAGGGACCTCGTCGAGATCGGGGATACCGAGGAAACGTGTGTTCATCCGAGTCATGATCGTGCATGCCCGGCCCGGGGTACAGGCTGGTAACTCATACGCTCCGAAGTCCCCCGTCCCCGCCGGCGACGGCCGCCGCGAGCGGCGTCAGTCGACGGCCCGCGCCGCGGCGATCCGGTCCTTGGCGACCGCCAGCTCCTGCTCCGAGAGGTACGTACCGGCCCGGACCACGCCGACGACGTGATGCAGGTGCGCGGCGTCCTCGGTGGGGTCGGCGCCGAGGAGGACGAGGTCGGCGTTCCTGCCCACGTCGACGGTGCCCATCGAGTCCGTGGTGCCGAGGAACTCGGCGGCGGACAGGGTGAGCATCCGCAGCAGCCGCAGCGGCGGGATCCCGGCCTCGGCGAGCAGGTCGATCTCGTCGTGGAGCGCGGCGCCGGGGACCACCCAGACGGCGCCGGAGGAGTCGGTACCCACGAGCATCCTGACGCCCGCCGCGTCGAAGGCGCGCACCATGTCGTACTCGTGGCGGTGGGACGCCGCGAAGGTGGCACGCTGTTCGGGCCCGAACTTCTTCCGGAAGGTGGCGACGACACCGTGCCAGGTCTTCAGCGTGGCGCGGGAGACGTAGCGCAGGTCGGGGTCGGCGGCGAACGCGGGGTCGTCGCAGAGTTTGCTGGTCCTCTGCCGGATGAGGGTGGGGACGTGCCAGGTCCCGTCGGCCACGAAGTGCTCGGCGAGTTCGCGGGTGAGCCTCTCGTCGTAGGTCCGCACGGCCCGGTCCACCAGAGCGACGTCCTCGGGCTTGTTGAGGTTGACGGGGTTCAGCACGACCCGCCTCATGATCGCGCCCATAAGTCCGTCCACCGCTCGGCCCAGGAACGGCGCCTTGATCTTCGGCAGCCTGAGGCGCAGTCCGGCGCCGGCGGCCTCCTGGATGGCGTGCTCCTCGGTGGAGCAGCAGGCCAGGACACCGAGTCCGGAACCGAAGTGCTCGATCGACTTCATACCGATGCGTGAGGCGCGCAGGACGTCGATACCGGCGGGCAGATGACCGACGATCGGCACCCCGAGTCGCAGTGCCTCGGCCTGTGCGTCGAAGAAGCGCTCCTTGGTCATCGCGACCGACTTGACGAAGTCGGCGCCGGCCGCGACCTGTTCACGGACGGCCCGCGCGGCTTCCTCCGGTGTGGCGGTGTTCAGGGTCGTCAGGAGAGGGCCGGGCATGGCGAGCAGGGCGGGTGATGCCGCCGGAAAGTTCAGCTCGCCGGAGGCACGGGCCTTCAGCAGGTCGAGGTCCCCGGACATCTGCCGGTAGCCGGTGATGCCGTGGGCGAGCATGAGTTCGAGGGTGGCGGAGACGTCGCCGCCCCGGCCCAGCGGGTGCGCGTGCATGTCGTTGTACCCGGGGACGAGGTAGCGGCCGGTGACGTCGACCGTCCGCGCTCCGTCCGGGGCGGTGAGCCGAGGGCCGACGGCGGTGATGACGCCGTCCTGGACCAGGACGTCGGTGGCGGGGTGGAGCGAGCCGTCACGGGTGTCGACGACGGTCGCGTGGCGCAGGACGAGTGCGGAGGTCGTGGGCACGGGGTCTCTTTTCCTGGGGCGGTGTGGCGGTCCGGGGGGTCGGAGGGTCACCGGCCTTCCGCGGCGAACAGGCGTCGCGCGTTGCGGGTGGTGAGGTCCCGCCAGCTCCCGGCGGTGGCCGGCGGCGGGGCGGAGTCGACCGACGCGATCTGGGCGAGGGCCCCTTCGGCGGGCGTCCAGCAGTGATCACTTCCGTACAGGAGCCGTTCCGTGCCGAACGCCGCGTCCAGGGCCGGGATCTGGCGCGGGAAGGGCGTCCCGGCCATGTCGTACCAGAGGCGCCCGAGCTCCTCGACGGCCCCCGGCGCGTCCGCGGGCCCGTCGCCCAGCCAGGAGCGGAAGAGCTCCAGCCGGTCGGCGAGCAGCGGCAGGGCCCCGCCGCCGTGGGTGAGGACCCAGCGGATCCGCCGGTGACGTGCGAGGACGCCGCGGAGGAGGAGGTCGCTCGCGGTGCGGGCGGTGTCGAAGAGGAACTCCAGCATCGGGCGGGGCCGGCCGAGCGAGACGGCCTCGGCGTGGGGCGGCGAGGTGGGGTGGACGAAGACGAGGGCGCCACGCCGGTCGAGTTCCTCCCACAGCGGTTCGAGCCGCTCGTCGCCGAGGTAGAGGCCGTGGTGGTTGCTCTCCACCGTCACCCCGTCCGCCCCGAGCACGTCGAGCGCGTACGCGGCTTCGGCGAGCGAGCCCTCGACGTCCGGCAGCGGGAGGGAGGCGAAGTGGCCGAACCGCCCGGGATGCTCCGTACGCACGCGGGCGCCGAACTCGTTGACCTCGCGTGCCAGGGCGCGGCCCGCCTCGTCGTCACCGAAGTGCACTCCGGGGGAGGACACGGAGAGGTACGACTTCTCGATGCCCCCGCGCTCCATCAGGGCGAGGTGGCTCCCGGCACTCCAGGCGGGCCAGCCGGGCATCCCGTCGGGGTGCTCGATGCCGGCGGAGCGCGCTGCCGCGACGTAGCCGTCGGTGACGAAGTGGGCGTGGACGTCGATGAGTCCTGCGGGTGCCATGGGGGCCTCCTGTTGACCGGTCCGTACAGGACGCCACCGTAGGAGCGGGGACCGTAGGGTGGCATCGGTGATGCCGATGAATGAAACACAGGGTTCGGACGGCGGTTCCCGGCCCCGACGTGGGGGCAAGCCCGCCGAGGGGCAGCCGGTGATCGAGCGGGCGTTCGCCCTGCTGAGCACCTTCGACAGCGACCATCGTGTGCAGACCCTGGCGGATCTCGCACACCGCGGCGCCGTACCCCGCAGCAGTGCGCTGCGGCTCGCCCGGGCGCTCGTGAATGTAGGTGCGCTGGAGCGTCTCGACGACGGCCGCTACACCGTGGGGCTGCGGCTGCTGGAGATCGCCTCGCTGGCGCCGCGCGGTCACGGGCTGCGGTCGGTCGCCATGCCCTTCATGGAGGACCTCTTCCAGGTGACCCGTCAGCATGTGCTGCTGGCGGTGCTCGACCAGGGCGAGGCTCTTCTCGTGGAGAGGCTGTCCGCGCTGGACGCGAGTCCGGTCAGCTACCGGGTCGGCGGGCGGCTCCCCCTGCACTCGACCGGCGTGGGACTGGTGCTGCTGGCCTTCGCGCCGTCGGCGCTCCAGGACGCGGTCATCGGCGGTTACGTGCCGGGGCGGGGTGACGATTCCCTGCGCACCCCCTCCGACCTGCGCCGCCTGCTCGCGGAGGTGCGGCGCGGTGACTTCGCGGTCGCCCACCAGAGCCACCCCTGGCAGATGAGTACCGCCGCCGCGCCCGTACGGGACGGCGACGAGGTGGTGGCGGCCCTGTCGGTCGTGGCGCCCCGTACGGGTTTCGCCGACGCGGGGTACGGCCCCGCGGTGCGGGCGGCCGCGCGGGCCGTGTCACGACAGCTCTCCGCGGACGGTGTGAGGCCGCTCGGGTGACGACCCGTACCCGACCCGCCGGCGGAAGCTGAGGGCCCATCAGGAACGGGACGGCTGCGGGGTGTGGACGCGCGGGGCTTCCCCGGACCTCTGGTTGCGGGCCACGTCCTCCGCCCGGGACCCGGCACGCGCTCTCGCCGCGCCGAGCCCCGCTCCTTCACGGAGGACGTGGCCTGCCACGCCCATCGGGTCCGCGTCAGGCGGAAGGGGCCTCGGTCCGGGCGGGGGTGGCCGGGACCTCGCCCTCGTCCAGGGCGACGTCCTTGGTCTCCTTGCCGATGAGGAGGGCGGTCAGGGTGAGGACGGCCATCACGGAGAGATAGACGCCGACCAGCCATGGGGAGCCGTCTCCGGCCTCCCAGAGGGCGACCGCGACGAACGGGGCGACGGCCGCGCCCAGGATGGAACTGACGTTGTAGGCGATGCCCGAGCCGGTGTAGCGGACGCTGGTCGGGAAGAGCTCCGGGAGCATCGCGCCCATCGGGCCGAACGTCGTGCCCATCAGGGTGAAGCCCAGGACCAGCCACAGGACCACACCGAGCGTGCCCAGGTTGATCAGCGGCACCCAGACCAGGCCGAAGACGATGATGCCGGCGGTGACCCAGGCGAGGGTCTTGCGGCGGCCGTACCTGTCCGCGAGCGGGCCGGAGATGAGGGTGAAGGCGGCGAAGAACAGCACACCGAAGATCATCATCAGGACGAACGTGGTGTAGCTGTAGCCGAGGCCCGGCACGTCCGCGTCCTCGGCGGCGCGGCCGTAGCTCAGCGAGAAGGTCGTCATCAGGTAGAAGAGGACGTACGTCGCCAGCATCGCGAAGCTGCCCAGGACCAGCTGCTTCCAGTGGTGGCGGAAGACGGTGGCCAGCGGAAGCTTACGGACCTTGCCGGTCTCCTGCGTCTTCGCGAAGACCTGCGACTCGACCAGGCGCATGCGCACCCACAGGCCGATCGCGACCATGACGGCCGAGAACAGGAACGGAATCCGCCAGCCCCAGCTCTGGAAGGCGTCGGAGGGCTGCGAGGGGTCGGCGCCCGCCGCCGAGGGCAGCAGAGCGCCGATGACCAGGAAGAGGCCGTTGCCGATGATGAACCCGAGCGGGGCGCCCAGCTGCGGGAACGTGCCCCACAGCGCGCGCTTCCCGGCAGGTGCGTTCTCGGTGGCGACCAGGGCCGCGCCGCTCCATTCGCCGCCGAGCGCGAAGCCCTGGGCGAGCCGCATCAGCACCAGCAACGCCGTGGCCACCCAGCCGACTTGCGCGTACGTCGGCAGAACGCCGATCAGGAAGGTGGCGATGCCCATCGTGAGCAGCGAGGCGACCAGGGTGCCCTTGCGGCCTAGGCGGTCGCCGAGGTGGCCGAAGACGATCGCGCCGATCGGGCGCGCGACCATCGCCGCGCCGAACACCGCGAAGGAGGAGAGCAGGGCCGTGGTCGCGTCGCTGCTCGGGAAGAAGAGTTTCGGGAAGACCAGGACCGCGGCGGTCGCGTAGACGTAGAAGTCGTAGAACTCGATCGTCGTGCCGATGAGGCTGGCGATCAGGACGCGGGACCGCGAGTTGGCGGGCGCGGCCCCGGCCGGGGACTGCGACGGGGCCTGGGCGGGCCCGGTGGTGGGAGCGTACATCTCTGGGACTTTCCCACGAGGGCGTTGTGCGGCCGTCGACTTGGGGGGCCGACGTCCCGCGCGGTGTCGCAGGTCCCCCTCGTGGCAAGGCCGCGCGACCTGTGCGGGCCCCGGAACGATCTCATGCATCTCACGGACCGGTTGGGCATCGTCCAGAATGTGGGATCGCTGAACGGGTCACGGGCCGCTCGCGGACGAGGCCGCGGGCGGCTCGTGCGGGCCGCCCGTGGCCTCCTCGGTGCGCGGATACGCGGGCTCAGCCCCGGTACGTCTCCAGCAGCCGCAGCCACACCTCGCTGATCGTCGGGTACGCGGGCACGGCGTGCCAAAGCCGTTCGATCGGGACCTCACCGGCGACGGCGACCGTCGCCGAGTGCAGGAGTTCACCGATGCCCGGGCCGACGAAGGTGACGCCGAGCAGGATCTCCCGGTCCAGGTCGACGATCATCCTGGCCCGGCCCTTGTACCCCTGCGCGTACAGACCGGAACCGGCCACCGAGGCCAGGTCGTAGTCGACGGCCCGGACCCGGTGGCCCGCGGCCTCCGCCTCGGCGAGCGTGAGGCCGACCGAGGCCGCCTCCGGGTCGGTGAACACGACCTGGGGGACGGCCGCGTGGTCGGCGGTGGCCGCGTGCGCGCCCCAGCGGTCGGTCTCCAGCAGAGGGGTCTCCTGGGCGCGGGCGGCGATCGCCGCTCCCGCGATACGCGCCTGGTACTTGCCCTGGTGGGTGAGGAGCGCGCGGTGGTTCACGTCGCCGACCGCGTACAGCCAGTCGCTGCCCTCCACGAGGCAGCTGTCGTCGACGGAGAGCCAGGAGCCGGGCTCGATGCCCACCGTGTCGAGGCCGAGGTCGCCGGTCCTGGGGGCCCGGCCGGTGGCGAAGAGGATCTCGTCGGTCTCCAGCCGCTCCCCGTTGTCCAGCTCGACGGTGACCGGTCCGTCGTGGCCCGCCCGGCTCACACCGGTGGCCGAGACCCCGGTCAGGATCCGCGCGCCGGCCTCGGTGAGTGCCTCCGCGACCAGCTCACCCGCGAAGGGTTCCATCTTCGGGAGCAGGCCGCCGCCACGGATCAGCATCGTCACCTCGGCGCCGAGGCCCTGCCACACGGTGGCCATCTCCACGCCGACCACTCCGCCGCCCACCACGACGAGCCGGCCCGGGACCTCCTTGGCGCTGGTCGCCTCGCGGCTGGTCCACGGCCGTACGTCCTCGATGCCGGGCAGGGCGGGGACCACGGCCCGGCTCCCGGTGCAGACGGCGACGGCGTGCCGCGCGGTGAGGTGCTGCTCGGACCCGTCGGCGGCCGTCACGGACACCTTCCGGACCCCCGTCAGCCGGCCCATGCCGCGGTAGATGTCCGCGCCGATGCTCTCCAGCCAGCCGACCTGGCCGTCGTCCTTCCAGTGGGAGGTCTCCTCGTCGCGGTGGGCGAGCACGGCGTCCGCGTCGAGCGGGCCCTGCACCGCTTCGCTCAGCCCGGGTACGCGGCGGGCGTCGGCACGCGCGACGACCGGGCGCAGCAGTGCCTTGCTGGGCATGCACGCCCAGTACGAACACTCGCCGCCGATCAGCTCGGACTCGATCACCGCGGTGCTCAGCCCGGCGGCCCTGGCCCGGTCCGCCACGTTCTCCCCCACGGGGCCGGCCCCGATGACCACGACGTCGTATTCGCGGTTCCGCACACCTTCATCATCAGTCATGGGAACAGTCTCCTCGTGGGTGTGCGGAGCGGCCACATGGGCAGGCGGAATAGCGCAAGTGACGTCACCGTTGTGCCGGACAGGTCCGAACGGTCCCAGGAAGAGGTAACAGAGTATGAGCACCGTAGAGCTCACCAAGGAAAACTTCGATCAGGTCGTGAGCGACAACGAATTCCTGCTGATCGACTTCTGGGCTTCCTGGTGTGGTCCGTGCAAGCAGTTCGCCCCGGTCTACGACTCGGCGTCCGAGCGTCACCCCGACCTGGTCTTCGCCAAGGTCGACACGGAGGCACAGCAGGAGCTGGCGGCCGCCTTCGAGATCCGGTCCATTCCCACGCTGATGATCGTCCGTGACAACGTGGCGGTCTTCTCGCAGCCGGGGGCGCTGCCCGCGGAGGCGCTGGAGGATGTCATCGGCCAGGCGCGCAACCTGGACATGGACGAGGTCCGCAAGTCCGTCGAGGAGCAGAAGCAGGCGCAGCAGGGCCAGGCGCAGCAGGAGCCTCAGTAGTCCCTGCGGATGTGCGGCAGACGTGATGAGGGCCCGGCCGGAACGGCCGGGCCTTCGTCATGGGGCAGCGCCGTCTCAGCTAGCTCTGGCTCTCCGTGCCGGCTCCGGCCCCCTCGGTCCCGGCGTCCGACGTCCCGGCCCCCTCGGTCCCGGCGTCCGACGTCCCCGTCTCCTCCGGGCCGCGGATGCGGTCGGCGATCCTGGCCGTGAGGCCGTAGTCCAGCTCCGCTCCGTCCACCAGCAGGGCCTCCACCGTGTGGGACGCGGGGTCGATGTCCGCCTCCATGCCGTTCCCGGCGTAACGCGGGTAGCCCGATTCCCCGGTCTCCCCGGTGGCCGCCACGACCGCCGAGCGGATGGCGGTGCCGGGCGGGGGCGCCCCGGTGACGGGCTCCTCCGGTTCCGGGAAGAGCAGGATCTCGTAGCTCTGCGGATGGCTCATGCCGTCGACGCTAGACATCCGGGGCCACCCTCGCATGTCGCAACGCCGCGCGGCCGGGCCGGTCAGCCGGATTCGCGGGCCACCACCGCGGCCCGCAGCGGATAGTGGCGCTCCGGCGCCCCTCCGGGGCTCCGCACCAGGCGGTCGATCATCTCGGCCGGTGACTGCGCGGTCGCCAGTTCCATGGTGACGCTGCTGAGCCGGGGCCGCAGGAGCCTGCCGAGCATCAGGTCGTCCGCCCCGATCACGGCCGTCTCGGCGGGGACGCCGATCCCGGCGTCCTGGAGGGCTCTCATCAGCAGCATGGCGTACGTGTCGTCGTACGCGAACACGGCGTCCAGGCCGAGCGTCCGCCAGCGGGCGGCGAGATCCGCGGCCGACTCCTCCTCGTACCGCAGGGGCAGGGGCTGGACACGGGCGTCCGCGCCGGACTCCTCGACGGCGCGTATCGCTCCGGCCAGCCTGGGTTCGGCGAACGGGGCGAGGCCGGGTTCCTGGGGCATGACCACCCCGATCCCCCGCCGCCCCCGCGAGAGCAGGTGACGGACCGCCGTGGCTCCGACCTCGCGCAGGTCCACGACGAGCGCGTGGGCGCCCTCCACCGGCTGCGGGCCCAGGGTGATCACGGCCTTGGCGCCGGAGCGGGTGAGCACTCCTGTGCCGTACGGGGTGAGGGCGATGTTCCCGGGCGACACCACGGCCACCGGGCGGAGTTCCGCCCAGGCCCTGGCCGCCTCGTCGGCGTCCATGCCCGCGCTTCCGTACTGGACGACGGTGTAGTCGAGGCGGCGCAGACCGGTTTCGAGCCCGGTGAGGAACCGCTGGTACAGGGGTCCGGCCGGCGAGCGCGCGGCGGGCAGCAGCACCATCCTGGTGTGCCCGGCGCGAAGGCTCCGTGCCGCCGCGTGCGGGACGTAGCCGAGGTCGGCGGCGGCTTCTTTGACCCGGCGGCGGGTGGGTTCGCTGATCCGTACGGAGGTGTTGTCGTTCAGTACGTAGGACACGGTGGCCCGGGAGACTCCCGCGAGCCGCGCCACATCGGCGCTGGTCGGTACGGAGACGCCCGCGGGCTGCTCGGATAACTGGCTCATGGCGTCCGGCAGTCTTCCAGACCCCCTGGCCCCGCCCTGGGGGCGGGGCACCGTAACGGGCGGGGTCAGCCGCCGGCGAGTACCGGCCAGATCTTCGGGTCCTCGAAGTTGAGCGCCCACAGGGCGGTCCCGGTCACACCGTGCTTGCGCAGCACCGGCAGGTGGGCGGCGATCCCGCGCGCGTCCTGGTACCAGACCTCGCGGGACTCGGTGCCGTCCCGGTAGGTGAAGTACGGGGTGCCGGAGACCTCGTCGAAGCGGTACGGGACGCCCTGCCGGTTGCGCAGTGCCTCGGCCTCCTTCCAGGTGACGTGCCTGGTGGCGGCCGTGCTCGTGCGGTCCGCGGGCCAGTCCCAGCCGTAGGCGGGAAGGCCCATCTCCAGCTTGGCGGCCGGTACGAGGGCGGTGGCCCGGGTCAGGATGTCCTCGTACCAGCGGGTGTCGGCGAGCGGGCCGGGGTCGCCGCCCGACCAGTGCAGGTTGTAGCCCATGACACGGATCCGGTCGGCGACACGCCCGAGGGCGGCGTAGTCCCAGATACGGCCCGTCGTGGCGGTCTTCGGGAAGACCGTGAGCACGCACTGCTTGCCCAGGGTGTGCAGGCGCCCGCAGAGATCGGTCGCCAGCGCGGTGAACCCGTCGCGTACGGAGGCGTAGGTGGAGTCGCCGGTGGCGGCGATGGATTCGTAGTCGAGGTCGAGGCCGTCGTAGTCGCGGGTGGCGACGGTGCGCATCAGCGCGTCGGCGTGCTCCGCGCGCCGGGCGGGGCTGGTCAGGATCGCCGCCAGGGCACCGGACTTCATGGTCTCCATCACCGTGGGGACGACCTTCGTCCCGGCCCGGTGCAGTCCGTCGATGATGCGGCGTTCGCCCGCGCCGGGGTGGGCGTCGATCCGGCCGGCCGACACGGCCTCGTACCAGAACGGGCTGACGGTGTGCAGCTGCTCCGCGTGGAGCAACGCGTCCTGGTAGGCGCCCTCCTGGTCCCAGTAGGGCAGCCACGCCGACACGGTCCGGGCGGTCGGTGCGGACGGGCGGACCGAGGGGGACGGCGCCGTGGTGGGTGTGGGGGACGGATCCGGCGGCGGGGCTGACGCCGCGCCAGGAGCCGTGGACAGGACGGCGGCTGCGAGGAGGCCGGCGACGGTGAGCGCGCGGGACAGCCGGTGGGTGAAGGGGGTGATCATGTGGTCGAGCCTGCGGTCCGTTCCGCCGACCCGCTCCACGGACTGGGCCGTACAGGTCCTACGGTGTTGCGATGACGTTCCAGCACACCAATCACAGCAGTGACAGCACGACCGACTTCCCCGGCCGCAGCGGACCGGCCGCCACCACGGAGGCGGAACCCCGCGAGGTGGGCCTCGTCCGCACCTCCTACGCCCCCGACCGCGACGGGACTCCGGACCCGGGCGAGATCGTCTGGACCTGGGTGCCGTACGACGAGAACGACGGGCGCGGCAAGGACCGGCCGGTTCTCGTCGTGGCCCGGGAGGAGCGGGGCACGCTGCTCGCCGTGCAGCTGTCCAGCAAGCAGCACGACGGGGACCACGAGTGGGTCTCCCTGGGGGCGGGCCCGTGGGACAGCTCGGGGCGGCCGTCCTGGGTGGATCTGGACCGGGTGCTGCGGGTGCACGAGGACGGGATGCGGCGCGAGGCCTGTGCGCTGGACCGCGGCAGGTTCGACCTGGTCGTGGGGCGGCTGCGGGAGCACTACGGCTGGAGCTGACCGCCGAGTGCGCGGCTGAAGGCCGCCCGGACGGCGGAGTCGGGGTCCCGGTCGGGAACGCCGAAGACGAGTTGCTCGAAGTGGCCGGCGAACCGCCCGCCGTCGGTGAGCAGGGTGCGGAACGCGCCGGCCACCTCGGCGGGGTCGTTCATGAAGACGCCGCAGCCCCACGCGCCCAGCACCAGCCGCCGGTAGCCGCGGACGGCGGCCACTTCGAGGACCCGCTCGGCCCGGCTCGCCAGTGCGGCGGGAATGCGGAGGACCAGGTCGGGCTCCCGGCTCCGGATGACTCCGGCGTTGGGCGCGGGAGAGGTGAGGAATCCGGCCGTGTACGGGGATTCCAGGAGCCGCCCCCGGTCGTCGCGGAAGACCGGTACGCCGGGTGAGTGGATGACCCGGTCGGTGTAGAAGGCGCTGCGTTCGGCGCGGTGGTGGGCGTAGAACTCGGGGGCCCGCAGCAACGTGGCGTGGAGGGCGGAGCCCCGGCACAGGGACTCCTCCTGGGCCTGCGCGCCGTTCAGATAGCCGCCGCCGGGGTTGCGGGCGGAGGCGTAGTTCAGCACGGCGACCTTGGCCGGTGACTCGTCCGTCATCCGGCGTGCCGCCCGCAGGCTCGTCTCGTCGGTCACCTCGACGACCGGGCTGCGGTCGGTGTCCAGGAGCGCCACGGGGACGGGCTCGGGGCCGTACAGCCGGGTGCCGGAGAGCGCGGTGGCCAGGGCGCGCTCGATCGTCACCTCGCGCCCCTCGGGCGTGCGGTACCGCCCCGCCCGGACGATGGACTCGGTCTCTCGCGCGATGCCGCGCAGTCGTGCGCTCATCGGCGCGCCCCCGTGTGGTGCATACGGGGCATGCTGGGCGCCGCGACGGCATGGACGCAACCGGTTTTCCGCGTCCAGGGGCACCCTTGTGCGAACTCCCGGTAAGGGTTTGGGTGGGTAGCAAGCACCCGAAGAGGAGGCCCAGCATGCCCCCGGACACTCTCGGCCAGCACGGCCCGCCCGTCGACGCGGCGCCGCTCGGTGAGGAAGAGGCGGAGGATCTGCTCCGCGGCATATGTTTCAAGACGGGACCGCCCCGGACGGTCGGTGTGGAGCTGGAATGGCTCATTCACGACCGTGAACATCCCGAGGTCGCCGTCCCGCACGACCGTCTGCGCGCCGCGGCCGATGCCGTGCGCGCGACCCCGCTGGACGCCGCCCTGACCTTCGAACCGGGAGGCCAGCTGGAGCTCAGCTCCCGGCCCGCGCCCTCGATGATGGCGTGTGTGGACGCCACGGCCGCCGATCTGGCCTCCGTACGCGACACCCTCGGCCGGGCCGGTCTGACCCTGGCCGGTCTGGGCGTGGACCCGTGGCATCCGCCGCGTCGCCTGCTCCGGGAGCCGCGTTACGACGCCATGGAAGCGGCGCTCGACCGGTCGGGTTCCGCGGGCCGCGCCATGATGTGCACCTCCGCGTCCGTCCAGGTCTGTCTGGACGCCGGCGAGGAGGAGCCCGGACCGCTGGGCTACGGGCGGCGCTGGCAGCTCACGCACCTGCTGGGCGCGGTGCTGGTCGCCGCGTTCGCCAATTCGCCGTACCGGCAGGGCCGGCGCACCGGCTGGCGGTCGACCCGGCAGTCGCTGTGGGCCGACCTCGATCCGGCCAGGACGCTCGCACCGCAGGGCCGTCTCGCGCCCCGGGATGCCTGGACCGCGCATGTGCTCGCGACCCCGGTGATGTGCGTCCGTTCCGACGACGGTCCCTGGGCCGTGCCGGAGGGCCTGACGTTCCGCGACTGGATCCGCGGCGGTGGGCCGAGACCGCCGGTGCGGGCCGATCTCGACTACCACCTCACCACGCTGTTCCCGCCGGTGCGCCCGCGCGGGCACCTGGAACTGCGCATGATCGACGCCCAGTCCGGCACCGACGGCTGGATCGTTCCGCTGGCCGTCACCACGGCTCTGTTCGACGACCCGGAGGCAGCAGAAACCGTGTACCGCACCGTGAAACCGCTGGCCGAGACCGCAGGCCTGCCGGCCGCGCCTCGCAATCCGCTCTGGACCGCCGCCGCCCGTGACGGGCTGAGCGATCCCGAGCTGGCGACGGCCGCAGCGGCCTGCTTCACGGCGGCGCTGGAGGCGCTGCCCAGGATCGGGGCGAGCGACCACGTCATCGGGACGGTCGCCGCCTTCCATGACCGCTATGTGGCCCGGGGCCGATGTCCGGCCGACGACTTTCCCGACCCGGCGCGGGCTCCGTACGGAAAGGGCTTGGTCCGATGACCGACACCTCAGCACCACACACCGGCGGGGAAATCGACGCGGAGAAGCTGCGCGAACGCGCCCTGGCCGCGCTCCTCGCCGCGCGTGAGCGCACCGCCCTGCTCACCGACAGCGTCGACGACCACGACCTCACCGCCCAGCACTCGCCCCTGATGTCGCCCCTGGTCTGGGACCTGGCGCACATCGGGAACCAGGAGGAGCTCTGGCTGCTGCGGGCCGTGGGCGGCCGCGAGGCGATGCGCCCCGAGATCGACGGGCTGTACGACGCCTTCGAGCACTCCCGGGCCAGCCGGCCCTCACTGCCCCTGCTGGCCCCCGCGGAGGCACGGACGTACGCCGCCGACGTACGGGGCAGGGCGCTGGACATCCTCGGTGGCGCACCGCTGCACGGCGAGGGCCGTCCGCTGGAGCGGGCGGGGTTCGCCTTCGGCATGGTCGCCCAGCACGAACAGCAGCACGACGAAACGATGCTGATCACCCATCAGCTGCGTTCGGGGCCGGCGGTGCTCGGCGCCCCGGAGCCGCCGGAACCCACCGACACCGTCACCCTCCCGTCCGAAGTCCTGGTCCCGGGCGGGCCGTTCACCATGGGGACCTCCACGGAACCCTGGGCGCTGGACAACGAACGGCCCGCGCACCGGCGCGAGGTGGCGGCGTTCCACATCGACACCGCCCCGGTCACCTGCGGCGCGTACCAGCGCTTCATCGAGGACGGCGGCTACACCGAGGAGCGCTGGTGGGCGCCCGAGGGCTGGGCGATGATCCGCGAACACGACCTGACGGCACCCCTGTTCTGGCACCGGGACGCCGGACAGTGGCTGCGGCGGCGGTTCGGGGTGACCGAGCCGGTCCGGGCGGACGAGCCGGTGCTCCACGTCAGCTGGTACGAGGCGGACGCGTACGCCCGCTGGGCGGGCCGGCGCCTGCCGACCGAGCCGGAGTGGGAGAAGGCGGCCCGCCACGACCCCGCGTCGGGGCGTTCGCTGCGCTACCCGTGGGGCGACGAGGACCCGGCCCCCGAGCACGCCAATCTGGGCCAGCGCCATCTGCGGCCCGCCGCCGCCGGGGCGTACGCGGCCGGCCGGTCACCGGCGGGCGCGGGCCAGTTGATCGGCGATGTGTGGGAGTGGACGTCGAGCGACTTCCTGCCGTATCCCGGCTTCGTCGCGTTCCCGTACCGCGAGTACTCGGAGGTGTTCTTCGGGTCCGGCCACAAGGTGCTGCGCGGTGGTTCTTTCGCCGTGGACCAGGTGGCGTGCCGTGGCACGTTCCGTAACTGGGACCTTCCCGTCCGCCGCCAGATCTTCTCCGGTTTCCGCACGGCGAGGGATGCCTGATGTGCCGTCATATCGCCTACCTGGGGCCGCCGGTGGCACTGGGCGACGTGCTGGTCTCACCGGCTCACGGGCTCGTGCGCCAGTCCTGGGAGCCCCGTCACCAGCGCTACGGCACGGTCAACGCCGACGGGTTCGGGGTCGGCTGGTACGCGGAGGGGGACCCCGTGCCCGGCCGCTACCGCCGCTCCGGGCCGGTCTGGGGCGACGAGACCTTCGCCGATCTGGCCCGCGTGGTGCGCAGCACGGCGCTGCTCGGCGCGGTCCGTGACGCGACGTTCGCCGGGGCCGACGGGGAGGCCGCCGCGGCTCCCTTCGCCGAGGGCCGTCTGCTGTTCAGCCACAACGGGGCGGTGCGCGGCTGGCCGGGTTCCCTGGCGGCGCTGGCCGGGGACCTGCCGCCCGAGAGGCTGCTGGCCCTGGCGGCGCGGAGCGATTCGGCGCTGATCTGGGCGCTGGTGCTCCACCGGGTGGCGCAGGGCGACGACATAGCCCGGGCGGTCGCCGACACGGTTCACGACGTCGGCGCCGCCGCCCCCGGTTCACGCCTCAATCTGCTGCTCACCGACGGTTCCACCATCGTGGCGACGACCTGGGGCGACTCCCTCTGGTGCCTCAACGAACCGGGCCACCGCACGGTCGTGGCCTCGGAGCCCTACGACGACGATCCGTACTGGCGCGAGATCCCGGACCGCACGCTGCTGGCCGCGACACGCACCGATGTCCTGCTGACCCCGCTCAAGGAGCCCACCGCGTGAGTCCCTTCCAGCTGACCCGCACCCTGCCTGCGGACGCGACGGACGCGGCGCTGCGCGCCGATGTGCGCAGCGGTCTGACGCGGCACCCCAAGACGCTGCCGCCCAAGTGGTTCTACGACGCGCGGGGCAGTGACCTGTTCGAGGAGATCACCCGCCTGGAGGAGTACTACCCGACGCGTGCCGAGCGGGAGATCCTGATCGCCCGGGCCGGGGAGATCGCCGCGGCGTCCGGGGCGCGGACCCTGATCGAGCTGGGGTCGGGCTCGTCGGAGAAGACGAAACACCTGCTGGACGCGCTTCCGGACCTGCACACGTATGTGCCGGTGGATGTCAGTGAGAGCGCGCTCGCGGGCGCGGCCGAGGCGCTGCTGGCCGAGCGTCCGGGGCTTTCCGTGCACGCTCTCGTCGCCGACTTCACGCATGTCCTGGAGCTTCCTGAGAGCCCCGGGCCACGGCTGGTGGCGTTCCTCGGCGGGACGCTGGGCAATCTGCTGCCGGCGGAGCGCGCGGAGTTCCTCCGGTCCGTACGGGCGAGGCTCGCGCCCGGGGACGGGTTGCTGCTCGGCACGGACATGGTCAAGGACGAGGCGACCCTGGTCGCGGCGTACGACGACGCGGCGGGGGTCACGGCCGAGTTCGACAAGAACGTGCTGGCGGTGGTCAACCGTGAGCTGGGGGCGGACTTCCCGCCCGACGACTTCGACCATGTGGCGCTCTGGGACCCGGAGCACGAGTGGATCGAGATGCGGCTGCGGGCCCGCCGCGCGCTGACGGTCAAGATCCGGGAGCTGGATCTGGTGGTGCAGTTCGAGGAGGGTGAGGAACTGCGTACGGAGATCTCCGCGAAGTTCCGTGAGGAGAGGGTCAGGGACGAGCTGGCCGCGGCGGGGCTGCGGCTGGATCAGTGGTGGACGGACACCGCGGGCAGGTTCGCGCTGTCGCTGGCGACGGCGGACTGAGCCGCCCGCGCCAGGGCCCGCCTGCCGGGCTCACCGTCCGCGTGGACCGGGGGCAGGATCCGGATCTCGGCGGTGAGCCCGGCGGCAGTCACCACCCGCCACAGCGAGGCGGCGAGCGGGTCGTCCCCGACGAACGCGGCGGCTCCCGCCGCGGCCGTCGTCGCCGTCCGGTAGGTGATGCGTACGGGGCGTACGGCCGATCCGGCGTCGATCGCCGCCTGGAAGGCGGCGGGCCGGAACCGCCCGCCGCCGCTCCGCCCGCACCAGGTGCTGCCCTGCGGGAACACCGCGACCCGCGACCCGGCGGCCAGCGCCCCCGCGAGGGTCCGCACGGCGTGCGGGAGGGCCCTGAGCCGGTCGCGCTCGATGAACAGGGTGCCGCCGAGCGCGGCGAGCGGCCCGAGCAGCGGCCAGTTCCGTATCTCGCTCTTGGCGACCATGCGGGCGGGCAGCACGGAGGCCACGAGCGGGATGTCGAGCCACGACACGTGGTTGGCGACGACGAGTTCGCCCGCCGGTGGCCGCCCACGCTCCACCGGCTGCCCGGTGACCCGTACGCGTACGCCGAAGGCCCGCACCACCGCCCGGGCCCACCGGCGGATCAGCAGGTCGCGGTGGGCCGGTCCCAGGAGCAGCACCACGGGCACGCAGAGCACCCCGAGGAGGGTGAGGGCGCATCCGGCGGCCAGCAGGGCCGTGGCGTGCGCGGTCGGACGTCTGGCCCCCTCGTGGTGTGCGCACTCGCGCGGGGTGCAGGGGGCGACGGGGAGCCACGCGCTCATCGCAGCGGGGCCAGCGAGAGGAAGTGGCGCAGGTAGCGCGGGTCGGTGCGGCGCATCGACAGCAGGACGTAGAGGTCCGCGACGTCGAAGTCCGGGTCGTGGGCGGGGGCTCCGCAGACCCAGGCGCCGAGCCGCAGATAGCCGCGCAGCAGCGGGGGCAGTCCGGCGCGGCCGCCCGCGCCGCCGCCGGGGTGGCCCGTGGTGTCCCAGAGGCGGTGCGGGGTGACCCAGTACTCCTCGGGGGCCAGGTGGTGGGTCCGTACGGTGTCCCAGCTCCTGGCGGCCAGCGCTCCTCCGTCGGCGAGCGGTACGGAGCAGCAGCCGGCCAGCCAGGTGTGGCCGGTGCGCTCCATGTAGCGGGCGAGGCCGGCCCAGATCAGGGCGATGACGGCTCCGTCCCGGTGGGCGGGGTGGACGCAGGACCTCCCCACCTCGACGAGGTCGTCGCGGATGGGTCCGAGGCGTTGCAGGTCGAACTCGCTCTCGGCGTAGAGCCCGCCCGCGAGCCGGGCACCCCGGGGCGGCAGCAGCCGGTAGGTGGCGACCACCTCCCCGGTTGCGGTCTCGCGCACCAGCAGGTGGTCGCAATGCGCGTCGAAGGCGTCGACGTCCAGGCCGGGTTCGGCGCTGTCGAGGCGGGCGCCGAGCTCTCCGGCGAACACCAGGTGGCGCAGTCGCTGGGCGGCCCGTACCTCGTCCTGGCCGGTGGCCAGGGAGACCCGGTAGCCGGAGGGCGCACCGGCGGCGGCCGGACGCGGCGCGGGCACGGCGATGGGGGCGGAGGAGGAGGGTACGGGGGTCGGGGAGGTGAGCGGCAGCACGGTCATGGCGGTCTCCGGGGACGGATCAGCGGGGCCGTCGGCCGCCGCGGGAGTGCGACGGCCCGGCCCTCTACTTCTTCCGTGACCGGCTGGATTCGACGTGACCGGAGTGGAGCGGGGGGATGTGCGACGGCTGAATCCCCGGGTCGCCGGGCGGCGGCCCCGCCCGGTCCGGTCAGCCGGTGATGAGCTTGGACGTGATGCGGTCGGAGGCCTTCTTCGCCTCTTCCGCCGGATCGCCGCCCTCCAGCACCGCCGTCATGTACGGCTTGATCGGGTTGTCCGCCTCGACTGCGGCCCAGAAGGGCGAGTTGGGGGTGGCACGGCCCTCGGCGGCGCCTTCCGCCATCGCGGCGGTCCCCTCCTGGCCGTCGACGACCTTGGCCAGGGCGGGCTTGTTCGGGACGTAGCTCATGGCACGGGCGAGCTCCGTCTGCCACTTCTCGCCCGCGAGTTCCTTGACGACGTCGATGCCCTCGCCCCGGTGGTCGGCGCCTTCCGGCACGATCAGGTCGGATCCTCCGGTGAAGACGGCGCCGGGCTTCTTCGCGCTCCTGCCGGGGACGGGGAAGTATCCGAGCTTCCCCTTGAGTTCGGGGTTCTGCTGTTCGATCAGGGCGGCGCTGCCCGGTACGGAGATGATCTGGGCCACCTCACCTCCGGCGAACACGTCGGTCTCGGGGGGCGTCTGCTCGTCGGCGTCCTTGGGGCCGTCGCCGAACGCCTGGAGCGTCTTGTAGAAGTCCATGCCGCGCAGCGCGGCGGGTGAGTCGAGTGCGCCCTGCCAGTCGCCGCCGCTGTCGTCGGCCAGTTCGCCGCCCTCGTCCCAGATGAACCCGGCGAGTACGTACCAGTTCTGCCCGGCGAGGTAGATGCCCTGCCGGCCGGCGGTGTCGAGCCGCTCGCTGATGTCGAGCCATTCCGCACGGGTTTTGGGGAGTTCGGTGATCCCCGCCTCCGCGAAGAGGTCCTTGTTGTAGATGACGACGCGGTTGGCCGCGTACCAGGGGATCCCGTACTGGGCGCCGTTGACCTTGCCCGGGTCCGCGAGTCCCGGCAGCCAGTCCTCCCCGCCCAGGTCGCGGATGGACTCCAGGGTGAGGTCGCGCAGTTTGCCGCTCTCCGCGTACTGGGCGACCTGGGTGTTGCCGACCTCGATGACGTCCGGCGCGTCGTCGCCTTCGAGCGCCTTGAGGACCTTGGGGCCGATGCCGCCCCACTCCTGGAGGATGAACTCCAGTTCGACCGAGGGGTGCTCGGCCTCGTACGACTCCTTGAAGCGGTCCAGGAAGCCCTGCGAGGCGCTGCCCTTCATCAGCCACACCGTCACCGTGCTGCTGCCCGATCCCCCGCCGGGAAGGTAACCGCAGCCGCTCAGCACGACGGTGGAAGCGAGCGCGACGGCTCCGGCCAGGATGCGGATCTTCACGGGGGTCACCTTCTGCGAAACGGCACGACGACAGGACAGGACCCGGGTGGGGGGACTGCGGGCGGCGCTCGCACGGGACGTGTGAACCGGAGTTTGGTATGGACCAATGCGCAGGTCAAGCCCCTGCCCGCCCCCGGATCGCCGCGCGGATGCCTCGCGCTCCACCCCGGAGTGAGGCACCGTGGAATCACGAAAGGAGACATTAGATGTCGAATCACACGTACCGGGTCACCGAGATCGTAGGAACCTCCGAGGAGGGCCTCGACGCGGCGATCCGCAACGGCGTCGCAAGAGCCTCCGAAACGTTGCACAATCTCGACTGGTTCGAGATGACGCAGGTCCGGGGACATATCGAGGACGGCCGCATCGCCCACTACCAGGTGGGGCTCAAGGTGGGCTTCCGGCTCGACGAGAATTCCTGATCCGGCGCCCCGCCCGAGGCGGGGCCGGCATCCGCGACCGCCGGGACCGGCGCCTCAGGTGCGCCCTTCGCGCTCCTGCGCGTCCTTCAGCGACGGCGAGGCCGCGGCCCACCGGGCGCGGACGACCGTGAAACCGGCCCGTTCGGCCGCGTCGCACACGAGTTCGTCGTCGTCCACCAGGACGCGCACCTCGCGTTCCCGGCCGAGCCGTCGCAGGATCTCCAGCTTGGTGCTGCGGGCCGGCCGCCGGTCGGCCTCACGCCGCATGTGGAGGTCGCCTCCGGGCAGCCCCTGCCGGTCCAGCCAGGCCAGGGTGTCCCTGCGGCACCTCTCGGGCCGCCCGGTCAGATAGACCACCTCGCACTCCTCCGCGCTCGCCAGCACCAGGCTCACGCCCTCCTCCAGCGGAGGATCGTGGGGCGCGGCCGAGAAGAAGGCGTCCCAGTTCCGGCGCGAGCCTTCGAGGAAGTGCTGACGGTGGCCGCTGTCGGCGAGGGTTCCGTCCAGATCGAATACGGCCAGCGGCCGGGTGTCGTCACTCACGGCGGCCAGCTTAGGGCCGCCCGGCACCGCCGTTGCCTCAGCGCCCCAGGGCCTTGCGCAGCTGCTCCTTGTTCATCGAGGAACGGCCCTCGACATTGCGCTTCCTGGCCTCCTCGTACAGCTGGTCCCGGGTGGGGCCCTGTGCTCCGCTGTGGGAACGCTGCCCACCGCGCTCGGAGGCCGATTTGGGGTCCTTGAGCGAGGTGCGGCTCGCACTGCGGGACTCGCCCGAGCGGGCCCGCTCCTTGTTGACGGTCCGCGCCGCGATCTCCTCGGCGCGCTTCTCGGAGGTGCCGCGCTTCTCGGCACCTTCCTTGATGTGCTCGTACTGGCGTTCACGCTTGGGGCTGGATCCTGCCGGCATGGCACCTCTCCTCACTGTCGGACGACGGTGGTGACCCGCCGCACCCACTACCCCACACCTTCGCCCTTACGCCTGCCGGGCGGGAGGTCCGAACGGGGCACGGGGCCGGCCGGCGCCGGTCGCGGAGCGTGGCCGTTCGAGATGCAGCCGGGCCCGGGCGCTGTTTCGCTGAGGGGGTCCGCTCCCCCACAGATCCAGGAGTGATCATGAGCGTTGCAGGTGAGTCCGGCGGCCGCGCCAAGCAGCTGCGTGCCAAGGCGCAGGAACTGAACGAGGCAGCGGAACGCGCCACCGACCCGGAGCAGCGGCAGCGGCTCCAGGACAAGGCCCGCCGCCTGCGGGAGCAGAGCGAGCAGGAGAGCTCCATGACGGACCGTGGCATGGACCCGATGGTGTAGGTCCGACGCCCCGCGCTGCCGGTGGTCCTTCCCGGTGCTGGGAGGATCACCGGCAGAAGCATGCCCACCCCACCGACCCCACGGAGCCGTGCCGCCGATGTCCACCCCTCATGATCCGTACGTCCGGGTGCGCGGCGCGCGTGAGCACAACCTCACCGACGTGGACGTCGACATCCCGCGCGACACCCTCGTGGTGTTCACGGGTGTCTCGGGCTCGGGCAAGTCCTCCCTGGCGTTCGGGACGATCTACGCGGAAGCCCAGCGCCGGTACTTCGAGTCCGTCGCCCCCTACGCCCGCCGGCTGATCCATCAGGTCGGGGCGCCCGACGTGGGTGAGATCACCGGTCTGCCACCCGCCGTGTCCCTGGAGCAGCGCCGGTCGGCGCCCGGGTCGCGTTCCTCGGTGGGTACGGTCACCACGCTGTCCAACTTCCTGCGGATGCTCTTCTCCCGTGCCGGCGACTATCCGCCGGGGGCCGAGCGGCTCGACTCGGACTCCTTCTCGCCGAACACGGCGGCCGGCGCGTGCCCGGAGTGCCACGGCCTGGGGCTGATCCACCGCACGACCGAGGAACTGCTCGTGCCTGACCCGTCGTTGTCGATCCGGGAGGGCGCGATCGCTGCCTGGCCCGGAGCCTGGCAGGGCAAGAATCTGCGCGATGTGCTGGACGCCCTTGGTTACGACATCGGGCGTCCGTGGCGGGAGCTGGATGCCGCTGACCGCGAGTGGATCCTGTTCACCGACGAGCAGCCGGTGGTGACGGTCCATCCGGTGCGCGAGGCGGGTCGGATCCAACGCCCGTACCAGGGTACGTACATGAGCGCGCGGCGCTATGTGATGCACACGTTCGCGGATTCCAGGAGCCGCACGCTGCGGGCGAAGGCGGAACGCTTCCTGACCAGCGCGCCGTGTCCGGTGTGCGGGGGCAGCCGGCTGCGGCCGGAGGCCCTGGCGGTCACCTTCGCGGGTCGTACGATCGCCGACCTCGTGGCGCTTCCGCTCACCGCCCTGACCGAGGTGCTGCTGGAGGCGGGCGACGGGAGCGACACGGCGCACGTGCTGACGGCCGACCTGCTGGCCCGGATCGGACCGGTCACGGAGCTCGGTCTCGGCTATCTCAGCCTCGACCGTACGGCGCCCACCCTGTCCTCGGGCGAACTGCAGCGGCTGAGGCTCGCCACCCAGCTGCGCTCGGGCCTGTTCGGCGTCGTCTACGTGCTGGACGAGCCGTCGGCGGGGCTCCATCCCGCCGACACGGAGTCGCTGCTCGGCGTACTCGGCAGGCTCAAGGACGCGGGGAACTCGGTCTTCGTGGTGGAGCACCAGATGGACGTGGTGCGGCAGGCCGACTGGCTGGTGGACGTGGGGCCGCTGGCGGGCGAGCACGGCGGTCGCGTCCTGCACAGCGGCCCTCCGGCGGACCTCGCCGGGGTGGCGGAATCCGCGACCCGGCGGTTCCTCTTCGACGAGGACCCGCCGCCGGCCCGTGAGCCGCGCACCCCCGCCGGGTGGATCACCCTGCGCGGGGTGGACCTGCACAATGTGCGCGGTGTCGACGCCGCGTTCCCGCTCGGGGTGCTGACGGCGGTCACCGGGGTGTCCGGGTCCGGCAAGTCGACGCTGGTCGGCCAGGTCCTGGCGGGTGTGCTGGCCGACCGGCGGCAGGCGGAGACGGACACCCCGGCCGCTCCGGAGGTGCGGGGCTGCGCGTCGGCGGAGGGCCTGGAGGCGGTGGACCGGCTCGTACAGGTCGACCAGCGGCCCATCGGCCGTACGCCCCGGTCCAACCTGGCCACGTACACCGGTCTGTTCGACGTCGTACGTAAGCTGTTCGCGGAGACGGAGACGGCACGGGCCCGGAAGTACAAGGCGGGGCGGTTCTCCTTCAACGTGGCGGGCGGGCGGTGCGAGACCTGTCAGGGCGAGGGGTTCGTCTCGGTCGAGCTGCTCTTCCTTCCCAGTACGTACGCTCCCTGCCCGGACTGCCACGGCGCGCGCTACAACCCGCGGACGCTGGAGGTGACGCTGCGCGGGCTCACGATCGCCGGGGTGCTGGACCTGACGGTGGAGGCGGCTGCGGAGTTCCTCGCCGGGACGCCGGCCGCCGAACGCAGTCTGCGGGCGCTGCTCGACGTGGGGCTCGGCTACCTGCGGCTCGGCCAGCCGGCGACGGAGCTGTCCGGCGGTGAGGCGCAGCGGATCAAGCTCGCCTCCGAACTCCAGCGCGCCCGGCGCGGGCACACGCTGTACCTGCTGGACGAGCCGACGACCGGACTGCACCCCGCCGATGTGGAGGTGCTGATGCGCCAGTTGCACGGGCTGGTGGACGCGGGGAACACGGTGGTGGTCGTGGAGCACGACATGGCCGTGGTGGCCGGCGCGGACCATGTGATCGACCTGGGGCCGGGCGGCGGCGACCGGGGAGGCAGGATCGTCGCGACGGGCACGCCGCGTGAGGTCGCCCGGGCGGCGGGGAGCCGTACCGCCGGCTACCTGGCGAAGGCCCTCGGGTAGCCGGCGCGGAGGCGTGCTCGGACCGGCCGGTGCACAGGGCCGGTGTCAGTCGCCGGACGCCCGGCCCCGGCCCGGCAGCTGGGACGACTGTGCGGCCTGTGCCTCCGCCTTGGCATCGCTCACCGCGGCGGCGGCCTGCTTCTCGGCCTCGTCGGTGGCCTGGGCCGCGTCGAGCGACAGGGCCGACGGGGCGTCGAGCTCGGGCGGCGCGCCGCCGCCCGACGTCTCGTCGGCCTCGTCCGTCGCCTCGTCGGCCTGGGCGACGCCCGGAGGAGCGCCCTTCGAGTCGTCGCCGAACGCGCTGGTGACCGTCCTGATCGCCTCGGTCAGCTCCCCCGGGATCACCCAGAAGGTGTTGTTGTCGCTGCTCGCCAGGTGAGGGAGCGTCTCGAGGTACTTGTAGGCGAGCACCTTCGCGTCGGCGTTGTTGCGATGGACGGACTGGAAGACGAGTTCCACGGCCTTCGCCTCGCCGTCCGCCCGCAGGATCATGGCCTGCTGGGTGCCCTGGGCCTCCAGGATGTCCTTCTGCTTGGTGCCTTCCGCGGTGAGGATCTTGGCCTGCCGCTCACCTTCGGCGTGCAGGATGGCCGCGCGCTTGTCACGCTCGGCACGCATCTGCTTCTCCATCGCCTCCTTGATGGTGTTCGGGGGGTCGATGGCCTTGATCTCGACGCGGTTGACCCGGATGCCCCACTTGCCGGTGGCGTCGTCGAGGACGGCGCGGAGCCGGGCGTTGATCTCCTCACGCGAGGTGAGCGTCCCCTCCAGGTCCATGGAGCCGATGACGTTCCTCAGCGTGGTGACCGTGAGCTGGTCGATGGCGTGCAGATAGTCGGCGACCTCGTAGGCCGCCGACCGCGGGTCGGTGATCTGGTAGTAGAGCACCGTGTCGATGTTCACCACGAGGTTGTCCTCGGTGATCACCGGCTTGGGCTCGGACGAGTAGACCTGTTCGCGTACGTCGAGCTTGGAGTTGATGCGGTCCGCCACCGGCATGACGAGGTTCAGGCCGGGTTGCAGGGTGCGGCGGTACCGGCCGAACCGTTCGACGTTGTAGCGGCGCGCCTGCGGGACGATCCGCACGGTCGACGCCACGAGGAAGATGACGACGATGGCGGCCACGAGAATGGGGATGACAACGGGATCCACAATGCCTCCGTCGCTCTGCGTTCAGCCGTTCACGGAAGGAGTTCTCGGGGGTACACGACAGCCGTGGCGCCGTCGATCTCCATGACGTCGACCAGGGCGCCCACGGGGATCACCAGGGTCTCGTCGAGGGCGCGGGCGGTCCACTCCTCGCCGACGAGTTTGATCAGGCCGTGCGTCCCGGTGACCTCCCGCACGACCTCCGCCTGCTTGCCGATCAGTGCGTCGCTGCCCTCGCGGGTGATCGGTTGCTGTGCCATGTGGCGGAGTGCGACGGGACGGATGAGGACGAGCCCCGCCGCCGCCGCTGCCACCAGGGCCACGAGCTGGCCGAGGAGCCCGACGCCGAGACCGGCGACCACGGCGGCGACCAGTGCGGCACCGGCGAGCAGCCCCAGGACCAGGGTCAGGGTGAAGAACTCCGCGGCACCCAGCGCCGCGGCAGCGAGCAGCCAGAGGAACCACGGCATCGGGTCACCCGCCCTTCTTCAGGGGCCTCACCCTCCAAGCTACCGTGTGCGGCGCCGGACAGAACCGGGGAGGACGGCCGCGATTCCTCCCGGGCGGCTGAAAACCCGGTACACGCTCCCCCGGCGGCCGGTCAGCGGCGCACCTTGCGGTTGGCGCGGAGCCACTCCTTGTTCATCGCGGTGATCGACGGCAGCGGGATGCCCTTGGGGCAGGCCGTGGCGCACTCACCGGTGAGGGTGCAGCCGCCGAACCCCTCGTCGTCCATGGTGGCGACCATGTCGAGCACCCGGGTCTCCCGCTCGGGCGCCCCCTGCGGGAGCACGTTGAGGTGGTTGACCTTGGCGGAGGTGAAGAGCATCGCGGAGCCGTTCGGGCAGGCGGCGACGCAGGCTCCGCAGCCGATGCACTCGGCGTGCTCGAAGGCCGAGTCGGCGTCCGGCTTGGGCACCGGGGTGGCGTGCGCGTCGGGGGCGGTGCCGGTGGGCGCCGAGATGTAGCCGCCCGCCTGGATGATCCGGTCGAAGGAGGAGCGGTCGACGACCAGGTCCTTGACGACCGGGAAGGCGGAGGCGCGCCACGGCTCGATGTCGATCGTGTCGCCGTCCTCGAAGGACCGCATGTGGAGCTGGCAGGTGGTG
This sequence comes from Streptomyces sp. NPDC104381, assembly GCF_055583745.1. NCBI lineage: Bacteria > Bacillati > Actinomycetota > Actinomycetes > Kitasatosporales > Streptomycetaceae > Streptomyces > Streptomyces sp. NPDC104381. The sequence continues at coordinate 295,344 of NZ_JBVJNK010000005.1, read as the reverse complement.
GTGCGCTCCGGGCCGTGGGCGTCGCCGTTGATGACGAGGCTGCACGCGCCGCAGATGCCCTCACGGCAGTCGTGGTCGAAGGCGACGGGCTCGTCCCCGCCGAGGATGAGTTCCTCGTTGAGGGTGTCGAGCATCTCCAGGAACGACATGTCCTGCGAGATGCCGTCGACTTCGTAGGTGGCCATGGCGCCGGGCGCCTCGGCGTTCTGCTGGCGCCAGACGCGCAGGGTGAGCTTCATGCGTAGCTCCGCTGAGTGGGGTGGACGTACTCGAAGACGAGGTCTTCCTTGTGCAGGACGGGGGCGTCGCCGGTGGCGCTGAACTCCCAGGCCGCGGCGTAGGAGAACTCCTCGTCCCGGCGGGCGGCCTCGCCGTCCGGGGTCTGGGACTCCTCGCGGAAGTGGCCGCCGCAGGATTCGGCGCGGTGCAGGGCGTCGAGGCACATGAGCTCGGCGAGCTCCAGGTAGTCGACGATCCGGTTGGCCTTCTCCAGCGACTGGTTGAACTGCTCGCCGGTGCCGGGCACCTTGATGCGGCGCCAGAACTCCTCGCGGATCTGCGGGATCCGGTCGAGGGCCTTGCGGAGCCCCTCCTCGGTGCGGGCCATCCCGCAGAACTCCCACATGAGTTCACCGATCTCGCGGTGGAAGGAGTCCGGGGTGCGGTCCCCGTCGACGGCGAGGAGGAGGTTGAGCCGGTCCTCGGTCTCGGCGACGGCCTCGGTGACCGCGGGGTGGCCGGCGTCGATCTCCTCGGTGTGCGGGTTGCGGGCGAGGTAGTCGTTGATGGTCGACGGCAGGACGAAGTAGCCGTCGGCGAGGCCCTGCATCAGCGCGGAGGCGCCGAGGCGGTTGGCACCGTGGTCGGAGAAGTTGGCCTCGCCGATGGCGAAGAGGCCGGGGACGGTGGTCTGGAGGTCGTAGTCGACCCAGAGGCCACCCATCGTGTAGTGCACGGCGGGGTAGATGCGCATCGGTGTCTCGTACGGGTTCTCCGCGGTGATCCGCGCGTACATGTCGAAGAGGTTGCCGTACTTCTCCTCGACCTTCTTCCGGCCCATGCGCTCGATGGCCTCGGCGAAGTCGAGGTAGACGCCCTGGCCGCCGGGGCCGACGCCCCGCCCCTCGTCGCAGACGTTCTTCGCCGCGCGGGAGGCGATGTCGCGGGGCACGAGGTTGCCGAAGGCCGGGTAGATGCGCTCCAGGTAGTAGTCGCGCTCGTCCTCGGGGATCCGGTTCGCGGGCCGGTCGTCGCCCTTGGCCTTGGGGACCCAGATGCGTCCGTCGTTGCGCAGCGACTCGCTCATCAGCGTCAGCTTCGACTGGTGGTCGCCGGTACGCGGGATGCAGGTGGGGTGGATCTGGGTGAAGCAGGGGTTGGCGAAGTACGCGCCGCGCCGGTGGGCGCGCCAGATGGCGGTGGCGTTGGAGTTCATGGCGTTCGTCGACAGGTAGAAGACGTTGCCGTAGCCGCCGCTGGCCAGGACGACCGCGTCGGCGAAGTACGTGTCGATCTTCCCGGTGACGAGGTCACGGGCCACGATGCCGCGGGCCTTGCCGTCGACCACGATCAGGTCGAGCATCTCGGTGCGGGAGTGGAGCTCGACGTTGCCCGCGGCGATCTGGCGGGAGAGCGCCTGGTACGCGCCGAGGAGGAGCTGCTGGCCCGTCTGGCCGCGTGCGTAGAAGGTGCGGGAGACCTGGACGCCGCCGAAGGATCGGTTGTCGAGGAGGCCGCCGTACTCGCGGGCGAAGGGGACGCCCTGGGCGACGCACTGGTCGATGATCTCCACGGAGATCTCGGCGAGCCGGTGGACGTTGGACTCCCGGGCGCGGAAGTCGCCGCCCTTGACGGTGTCGTAGAAGAGGCGGTGCACCGAGTCGCCGTCGTTGCGGTAGTTCTTGGCCGCGTTGATGCCGCCCTGCGCGGCGACGGAGTGGGCACGCCTGGGTGAGTCCTGGAAGCAGAACTGGACGACGTGGTAGCCCTGTTCGGCGAGTGTCGCGCCGGCCGAGCCGCCCGCCAGGCCGGTGCCGACCACGATGACGGTGTGCTTGCGGCGGTTGGCGGGGTTGACGAGCTTGGCCTCGAAGCGCCGGGTGTTCCAGCGGTCGGCGACCGGCCCGGTGGGCGCCTTGGCGTCGGTGACGGGCTCCCCCGTCGTGTACGTCGTGTAGTCGGTCATGTCAGCTCACCAATCCGGTCATGACGGCCACGGGTACGGAGATGAAGCCCACCGTCAGCACCGCGGCGAGCAGGTTGGCGAGGGTCTTCAGCACCCGGTCGCGGGTCGCGCTGCCCACGCCGAGGGTCTGCGCGGCGCTCCAGAAGCCGTGCTGGACGTGCAGACCCAGGGCGAGCACGGCGACGATGTAGACGACGTTCCCGTACCAGGTCGAGAAGGTGTCGAGCACGTTCTGGTAGGGATGCCCCGACTGGAATCCGCCGGTGTGCACGGTGCCGGTCGTGAGGTCCAGGATGTGCCAGACGATGAACAGCGCGAGGATGACGCCGCCGTAGCGCATGGTGCGCGTCGCGTAGCTGGAACGCGCCTTCTTGTGCACGTACGCCGTCGGGCGCGCCCGGAGGTCACGTCGGCTCAGCTGGTACGCGGAGACGGCGTGCAGGACGACTGCCGCGACGAGGACCACGCGGACGATCCACAGGGCCCACTCGTAGTGCAGGAAGGGCTCGCCGAGGGTCCGGAGCCAGTGCGCGTAGTGATTGAACTCGTCCGGTCCGAAGAAGATCTTCAGGTTGCCCAGCATGTGGACCACCAGATAACCGAGCATGATCAGGCCGCTCACAGCCATGATCGTCTTCTTGCCGACGGACGAGTCCCAGAGCGTACGCGTCATCGACGGCCGTCGGTCCGTCCGCGTTGCCAGTGCCATGGACACGACGCTAGAGCCGGAGGGCATCATCAGTCCAAGACATGAAATGACTCATCTCCATAGGCGTAAGCTATCGAGTTCGCTAGGGTCGTCCCCATGCACTTCCAGCAGCTCGCCTATTTCGTGGCCGTGGCCGAGGCCAGACACTTCACCCGGGCCGCCGAGGAGGTGCACGTGTCGCAGCCCTCCCTCTCCCAGCAGATCAAGGCCCTGGAGAACGAGCTGGGCGCGGAGCTCTTCAGCCGGGCTCGCGGCAACATCGCGCTGACCGACGCGGGAGAGGCCCTGCTGCCCCTCGCCCGCCGGATCCTGGCGGACGCGGACACCGCACGGCACGAGGTGCAGGAGCTCGTGCAGCTGCGCCGGGGGCGGATCAGGCTCGGCGCCACTCCGAGCGTCTGCACGGGCCTGCTCCCCGATGTGCTGCGCGCCTTCCACGGCGCGCACCCGGGGATCCAGCTCCTGATCGAGGAGGGCGGTTCCCACGACCTCGTACGGCAGCTGGCGCGGGGTGCGCTGGACCTCGCGCTGCTCGTGCTGCCGCTGCCCGCCGCCTCCCCGGCGCTGACCACGGTGGAGCTGCTGCACGAGGACCTGGTGGTGGTGTCGTCCGAGTCCCGGCCCGCGCCCGGCCGGAAGGGGTCCGTGCACATCGCCGATCTGGAGAACGAGCCGCTGGTGATGTTCCGGCACGGCTACGACCTGCGGGAGCTGACCGTCGCGGCGTGCCGGGCGGAGGGCTTCGAGCCCTCGTTCACGGTGGAGGGCGGCGAGATGGACGCCGTACTCGGCTTCGTACGGGCGGGCCTGGGGATCGCCGTCGTCCCCCGCATGGTGGCCGTACGGGCCGGCCTGGGCCTCCGGACGACACAGCTGGCCTCGCCGGGGCTGCGGCGCACGATCGCGCTGGCGCACCGCAGCGACGTCGAACCGCCGCGCGCGGCGCGCGAGCTCCAGCGGATGCTCCTGGGTGCGGGGCCGCCCGGCGTGTCCTCAGCCGCCGGCGGGTCCGGCCCCGGCGGCGGCTGAGGACAGGGCCGTCAGACCGCGTCCGCCAGCAGCAGCGAGTGGATGCGGTCCGGGGCGCCCGGGCGCGCGTAGTACCAGCCCTGCGCGGTGTCGCAGCCGAGCTCCCGCAGCTGTTCGGCCTGGGCGCCGGTCTCGACACCCTCCACGGTGACCGCGAGGTCCAGGCTGTGGGCGAGCGAGACGATGCCCTCGACGATCTTCAGGTCCACCGGGTCGGCCGGGTGGTGCTGCATGCCCTGGGTGAAGGAACGATCCAGCTTGAGGATGCTCACCGGCAGCCGGCGCAGGTTCGCCAGGTTCGAGTAGCCGGTGCCGAAGTCGTCCAGCGCGATGTCGACGCCCATCTCCGCCAGCTGGCGCAGCGGCTTGAGCAGATCGTCGTCCGCGCCGATCAGCGCGGACTCGGTGACCTCCAGGCAGAGGGCGCCCGCTTCGAGGCCGGAGCGCTCCAGTACGTCGACGGTCTCGGCGACCAGACTGGGGTGGTGCAGCTGGGTCGGTGAGAGGTTGACGTTGATCCGCAGGGGGCCGCCGTCGGTGTGACGTTCCTGCCAGAAGTTCGCCTGCCGGACCGACTCCTCCAGGACCCAGCGGCCGAGCGGCACGATCAGCCCCGTGTGCTCGGCGAGCGGGATGAACCGGTCCGGGCCGAGCACTCCGTGCTGCGGATGGCACCAGCGCACCAGCGCCTCGGCGCCGTGCACGCTGCCGTCCCCGAGGTGCACCAGCGGCTGGTACTCGATGAAGAACTCACCGCGGTCCAGCGCCGCCGGCAGTGCCGTCGTCAGCCCGTGGCGGGTGATGGCACGGGCGTCGGCCTCGGCGTCGGCGAGCGCGAAGCGGTTCCCGCCCGCCGCCTTGGCCCGGTACATCGTGATGTCGGCGCTGCGCAGCACCTCGGCGGCGGTGCGCTCGCCCGACGGGCCCTCGACGATGCCGATGGAGCCCCGTACGGTCAGCTCCCGGCCGTCGAGACGGATGGGCATGGCGAGTGCGGAGAGGATGCGGCCGGCCAGCTCGTGGACCTCGTCCTGGGTGCGCGGCCCGGTGGTGAGGGCGACGAACTCGTCGCCGCCGAGCCGGGCGACCATCTCACCGGGGGCGGTGGCGCAGCTCTGCAGCCGGTCGGCGACCTCGACCAGGAGCCGGTCACCCGCCGCGTGCCCCAGGCTGTCGTTGATGGCCTTGAAGCCGTCGAGGTCCAGGTAGCAGAGACCGAAGCGCATCCCTTCCCGGGGCGCGAGGGCCTTCTCCAGGCGCTCGAAAAACAGGGTCCGGTTGGGCAGGCCGGTGAGCGCGTCGTGCGTGGCCTCGTAACGCAGCCGCAGATTGAGCAGCCGGCGCTCGGTGGTGTCCTCAAGGAGCGCCAGCTGGTACTCCGGCCGCCCTTCCGCGTCCCGCAGGAGCGACACGGTGAGGTTGGTCCACAGGACCGTGCCGTCGTTGCGGTAGTAGGGCTTCTCGACGCTGTAGTGCTCGCGTTCGCCGCGTACCAGCTCGTCGTAGTACTTCCATACGTGCGGTGAGTCCTCGGGGTGCACCCACTCGTTCACCTTGTGGCTGCGGACGTGGTGCTCCAGTCCGCCGAACATCCGGGTGAGGGTGTCGTTGATCTCCAGGATGTTCCCTTCGAGATCGGCGATGCCGATCCCGACGGCGGCGTCCTTGAACACGGCGCGGAAGCGTGCCTCGGTGGCGTGCAGGGCCTGTTCGGCGTCCGAGCGGGCGGTGAGCGCCGAGCGGGCGATCGCCTCCTGCTCGGCGAGTGTCCGCTCACGCAGCGCCTGGGTGAATCCGCCGGCCAGCGCGTGCTGGATGCGCGCGCAACGGGCGCGGCTGTCCTCGGTGGACAGCTCCACCGGCCCGTTGCCGCCGCAGTAGAGCACGAGGTAGGAGTCGACGACGCCCAGCGTGGAGCTCAGGGCGTCGGGGTCCGTGCAGTGCGCCGCCACGAGTGAGGCCCCGACGCCGTGCGCGGGCGTCGCGTCGAAGACCCGGGTGTGCAGGATGTCGCTGAGCTCCCGGGCGAGCGGGAGCAGGTGCTCCTCGAACTCCGGGCGGGACATGGAGGTGGCCGTGGAGGGGAAGATCGCCCGGCTCCAGATGGTGGCGAATCTCCGGAGCCGGCCCTCGGGGCCGTCGGGTTCCGCGTCCGGCGCGCCGGACGACTGGGCGGGAATGCTCACGCCTTGCGCCCTACCCCGGCGAAGCCCGAATAGGTGAACGGGTCCTCCATCGCGAGCTGTTCGGGGGACTCGGGCCGCCACTCGGGCATGGCCACGAGCCCGGGGTCGACCATCTCGTACCCGTCGAAGAAGCGGCCGATCTCCGTGCGCGACCGCATGATCAGCGGGTTGCGGATGGTGCGGTAGACGCCGACCGTCCCGCCCGCCTCCTCCTCGGAGAGCGGCATCCGCTCGTACGAGGCGTGGGTCAGGATCAGCAGGCTGCCGGGAGCCAGCGCGTCCCGCAGCTCGGCGACCGCCGCGTACGGGTCGTCGGTGTCCTCGATGAAGTGGAGCACCGCCACCAGCAGCAGCGCCACCGGCCTGTCCAGGTCGAGGAGGCGGTTGATCTGCGGGTCCTCCAGGATGTCCTGGGGCTTGCGCAGGTCGGCGGCGGTGATGACGGCCCGTTCGTTGCCCTCGAGCACCGCCTGACTGTGTGCGACCGCGACCGGGTCGTGGTCGACGTAGGCGACCCGTGCCTCGGGGTCGGCCGCCTGGGCGACTTCATGAACATTGCCGAAGGTCGGTATCCCGGAGCCTATGTCCAGGAACTGGTTGACGCCCGAACTGGTGGCGAAGTGCACGGCCCGTCGCATGAAAGCCCGATTGGCCTGCATGACCTTGGGCAGGCCCGGCATGAACTCCATGGCCTTGCGGGCCGCTTCCCTGTCCACCTCGAAATTGTGCGAACCGCCCAGATAGAAGTCGTACATGCGAGACACGCTCGGCACCGAGATGTCAATGCCTTGCGGTGCCCAGGCGGGACGCTCCATCGATGTCTCCAACAAGTCGCCACGGCGATCCGGCCATGTTCATGGTCAGTGTTGACCAGAGGCTACTGATCGACCGCCAAGAGAGCGAGTGGAAACGGAAATTAGAGATCCGTTATTGGTCACACACCGGAGGCACGTACGACCGATCCGTCGCTGCGTGTGCGCACGCGGCGACGGACCGGCGTCACGGGGCCTCTCCCGGGGGTTACTTGGCGGCTCCGACCAGCTTCGCGTCGGGTGACACCGCGTACCATGTGCCCCCGACTCCTTGGCCGTTGGTGTCCCCCGGCTTCGCGTCCCCGGAGAAGGTGTAGACGGGCCAGCAGTCGAGCGACTGCTGCTGGATGCCGTCGGGGCGGTCGAAGGTGACGAATCCCTTGGTGGTGACACCGTCGACGTCATTCTTGGGTACGGGAGCGACGACCGGCCACTTCTTGAGGCAGTCACCCGTGCACGCGGACTTCATCGGCCATGCCGAGTCCTTCTTGAAGCGGTAAACCGTCATGCCGCGCTTGTCGACGACGATGTCCCCGAGTTCCGGGTCCTTGCGGACCGAAAGTCCGGCGGCGTCGGTCTGCGCACCGCTGGGCCCGTCGGCGTTCACGGCCGCTTTCTTTCCGTCCGGGGCCGCGGCGAACCACGTTCCGCCGACACCCTGTCCGTTGGCGTCACCGGGTTCGGCGTCCTCGGCATAGCGATACATGGGCCAGCCCCCGACGGTCAGCTGCTTGGTCCCGTCGGCCCTCGTGACCTCGCCGATCGCTGACGCGTCCGCCCCGGCGGCGGCCTCGGCGTTCTCCGCGGGAACCGCGGGCCACGCCTTCGCACAGTCGCTCTCGCAATTCGAGGCGGGCGGTTCGGCGGTGTCCTTGTCGAACCGGTAGAGCGTGAAGCCCTCGCTGTCCGTCAGCACCTTGCCCAGCTTCTTGCTGTCCCACACCGCGAGCTGCCCCGCCTCCTTCGGTGCCGCGCCCGCCGCCGCGTCGGAGCCGTAGCCGCCGTCCGAGCCGTAGCCGCTGCCGGCCGACTGCTGCGCCGGAGCGGCGTTCCCCACGGCCTGGCCGTTGGGGGACGCGGCGCCCTTCTCCTGACCGCACGCCGTCGTCAGCGCCAACAGGGCCACCGCCGTCACGGCGAGCGAGGCGTTCCGCCAGGTATTCATGTCGACTCCCGTTGTCCTTCTGCCGTCCGGGACGCGAGTCCGCGCCTTTCGTGGCCCTTGGTACGGGCGGCCGGGGGCCCTGTGTTCAACGGGAGCCCGAGAAAGTTCCGGCGGGCGCAAACGCGAATTGCCCAAGGTCCCCTCCATCAGGCGAATCCGTTCCCTCCGCCGCGTGTCCGGCGGCCGGGGGGAACATGCTCCCCGGCGTGTACGGATCACGCATATGGCGGCTGACGGCCGCGACCCTGCTCCTGCTGCTCGCCGTCCCGCTGCCGGCGGCCGGTGAGGACTGCGCGGTCGCCTCCATCGGGCAGGGGGACGGCGGCTCGTCCATCGCCGTGGCGGGCGAGGGCCGGTGCGGGGCGGTCATCGCCGAACCCGAGCCCGAACCCGCCCCACCGCCACCACCACCACCACCACCTCCGCCGCCCCCTCCACCACCGCCACCGCCACCGCCACCACCGCCACCGCCCCCTCCACCACCGCCACCTCCCCCACCGGCCCCCGCACCACCCGAACCGGAACACGAACCGGAACCCGCACCCCCGCCGCCCACCGTCCGCCCCTCACCACCGGCCCCGACACCGATCGCGCGGCCCGCCTACAGGAAGCCGCCCCGCAAGACACCCCGGGCCGGCCCGTCACTGGTCTCGCTCACCCTTCTCATCACCGCGCCCGCCGTTTTCGCCGTGGCCGTGCTGCGGCCCCGCTCGTCCCGCTGACCGAAGAGGGGAACCCATGTCGGAATGGCTTGTTCTGACCATTGCCATGGCGTCGGCGTGTGCCGTCGTCCTGACCATCGCCGTCCTCAGCAACCGCCGCGTCGCCGATGACGACGACCCGTCCGAGACGCCCGACGTCATCGAGTACATGACGATGATGATCGGCGTGGTGTACGCGATCGTGCTCGGCCTGGCCATCGCGGGCGTCTGGGAGGGCCGCAGCGCCGCCCAGGAGTCGGTCAGGCTGGAGGCCCAGGCACTGCACGAGGTGAGCGCGCGGGCATCCGTCTACCCGGCCGAGGTCCGCGACCGTATCCGCGCCGACGTGGACGCCTATGTGGCCCATGTCGTCGGCGACGAGTGGAGGTCGATGACCGACCACGAGAGCCTCACCGACGAGGGCACCCGGCTGCTCGACCGCGTACGGGCCGATGTGACGGAGTACGAACCGAGGACGGACCACGAAGGGCAGGCGTACCAGCCGCTGGTGGACCAGGTGGCCGCCGTCGACGACGCGCGGGGGGCCAGGGGGCAGAACGCCGGCGCGACCATGCCGGGAGTCGTCTGGTTCGGCCTGATCACCGGGGCCGTGGTCACGGTCGGGCTGATCTTCACGCTCCAGATCCGCAGAACCTTCCGTGAACTGCTGCTCGCGGGACTCTTCAGCGTCCTGATCGCCTTTCTGCTCTTCCTCATCTGGGACTTCGACGCCCCGTTCGGCCGGGGCATCTCGGCGACCACCGCCCCCTTCATCGATCTCTTCCCGCACGCCACGGGCGGATAGGCGCGCGCCCGTCCGCCCCCGTCCCCCGGCGGGTGAGCCGGCCGGGGGACACGGCTGCCCCATTCGCCTGACACCGATCGCGGGTGGTATGCGGCGCTTCTACCGTTTCGGGCATCGAGGTGCATTTCCCATACCTCGCGGAAATCCGTTCCGCGGCTGCTCCTCGGGACCCGGAGGATTCACCATGCGCGCGATACGTGTCGCACCTGTCGCCCTGCTGGGCGCCGCCGCCTGCTTCCTGACGGCACCGGCCGCGTCCGCCGATGTGCTCACCGGCGGCACGTCCACCTCGTTCACGCCGACGATCACGCCGTCGACGGTCGCACCGGGGGGCCAGGTCACCCTCGGCGCCATGGGGTGCACCACCGAGGCCACCGCGTTCTCGGGTGTGTTCGACACGACCACCATCCCGAGCGGGAGGTCGGCCACGGCCACGGTCGACCGGGACGCCCGACGGGGCGCTGTCTACGAGGTGACCTTCCGCTGCGGCACCACCACCCGGTCCGCCAACCTGACCATTACGAGCGGTGCCACCAGTTCCCCCACCACGGCCCCGACGACCAGCTCCACCGCCTCTCCCAGCGGTGTGCTGGGCGGCCTCGGAGGCAGTGTCGACACGATGGACCCCGCGGAGATCGCCGCCGGCTCCGCACTGGTGGCGGTGGCCTCGGCCGGCGCCTTCTACGTCCTGCGCAAGCGCCGCACCGGCCGCCAGCACTGACGGCTCGTCCACAGGCGCACGACAGTCGCCCCGGGTCCTGGTCCAGGACTCGGGGCGACGGGCGTATCGGGCCGGGCAGGAGGTTCGACGCGTCAGATCGCCGCATTGCTCGTCCGCCGGCGGACGAGGAAGAAGGCACCGCCGACGGCCGCCGCCGCGACGAGGCCGCCGCCCACCTGCATCTCGACGGAGCTGGGGCCCATCGAGCCGCCGAGGCCGCCCTGTGCGCCCCGGGAGGGAAGCACGGTGAAGCGGGCCGTCGCGACAGGGTCGCCCCCACGGCCGCCGTTGCCGCCCTGGCCGCCGTTCCCGCCCTGACCGCCGTTGCCGCCGTTGCCGCCCTGACCGCCCTGACCGCGCTCGTCCCCGTTGCCGCCCTGGCCGCCGTTGCCACCCTGGCCGCCGTCGCCGCCGCCGAAGTTGTTGTCGCTGTCGTTGCACCTCACGGACAGGCTGTACTGACCGGGCGTGGCGTTCTCACGGATGTGCGCCGTGGCGTAGCCGACCCGGCCCGGCGAGAGGTTCACCGTCGGGAAGGCGTTCGACCACACCTTGCCGCCGGAGCGCCCGCATCCCTCCGCGCTGACCTGCATCGTGGCGCCCTGGAAGACCGAGGACGGGTTGACGGTGACGTTCGTCGGGAAATTGCTCGGGTTGCTGCCCGGGCCGCCGCCGGCGGCGGCCAGCGGGGCAGCGAGCCCGACCGCCGCGAAGGCGGTCGCGGTCACCGCGAGAGTGCGTGAAGCACGCATCTTTGAACCTCCAGCGGGAAGCGCCCCGGAGTCCTGGCCTCCGGGATTCGACGAGAACGCGTCCCATGACGAACCCTCACCAGATACCTCAGGAGTCGCACTTCGGCACTGCTCCACCCCGGTGAGCCGACACGCCGGGGGCCAGGTCCGGAATCTGACGGAGCCGCAGGTCACGGACCGTCAGAAGTTTTATCCGCTCATTACTCCGAGAGAACACAGTGCCCTCGACGCCCGGTCGGCCGCCACCCGTTCGCCCGTCCCTGATCGCCACCGCCCGGACCTGTGCCTAGCGTTGCGGTGTCGCGACGAAGGGAGAACCATGGGCCGGGACCAGTGGGGCGGGCGGAGCAGAAGCACACCGTGGGGCGCCATCGCCCTGGTGATGCTCACCGGGCTCGCTCTCATGCGCAACGGGGTGGAGACGTCCCCCGGGCCGCCGCAGCCGGCCGCCGCGGCCTCGGTGGCCGGCCCTCGGGACACCACCGCGTCCGCCCCGGCCGACGGGGAGCCCGTACAACCGCTCGCCTACGCCCCCGCCGAGCGCATCCAGATCCCGTCGATCGAGGTCGACGCGCCCGTGGTCGACGTGAATCTGGACCCGGCCGGCTGGATCGAGGCGCCCCCCGCCCAGGACCCGAACCTCGCCGGCTGGTACCAGAACGGCATCGCCCCCGGCCAGCGCGGCACGTCGGTGATGGTCGGCCATGTCGACAACCTCGCCGGCCCCGCGGTCTTCTACGGTCTGGGCTCCCTCAGCAAGGGGCAGCAGATCGAGGTGTCCCGCTACGACAACCGGACCGCCGTGTTCGAGATCTACGGCGTCGAGGTGTTCTCCAAGACCGACTTCCCCGGCCCCCGGGTGTACGGCGACACCGGCTACGCCGAGCTCCGGGTCATCACCTGCGGCGGGGGTTACTCGAAGGCCAACGGTTACGACGGGAACGTGGTGGTCTTCGCCCGGCTCGTCGAGACCCGGTAGCGGCCGGCCCCCGTCGCCCGCCGTTCAGCTGCGGTGCGGGACGGTGGGCCGGTAGCCCCTCTCGATCAGCGCGGGCAGGTACCGGCGCAGGGCGGCCACGCTCTGGGACCGGTTCCCGCCCGCGTCGTGCGACAGCACGACGACGCCGGGCGCCGCGCCCTTCTTGACCCTGCGGACGATGGTGTCGGTGCCCGGCGTGGTCCAGTCCAGCGTGTCGACGGTCCAGGCCATCGGTTCCATGCCCATCGCGGCACCGATCTCGAAGGAGTTGCGGTTCCAGGCGCCGTACGGGGCCCGGTACCAGAGCGGCGGGGCGCCCAGGGTCTTCTCGATCACCTCGCTGGTGCTGCCCAGTTCGTCGCGGATCGCGCCCCGGGAGAGCTTCGGGATGAGGGGGTGCGACCAGGTGTGGTTGCCGACCAGATGCCCGTCGTCGGCCATCTCCCGGAGCAGGTCGGGGTTGTCCGCCGCCATCTCGCCGCAGACGAAGAACATCGCGCGGACGTCGTACCGGCGCAGGGTGGCCAGGATGTCCGGGGTGTACCGCGGGTCGGGCCCGTCGTCGAAGCTGAGCACCATGGCGTCGTTCCCCAGCTCCGGCAGCTCCTCGAAGGGCCGGGTGCGGACGGGCGGCGCGGCGGGCCGGAAGCGGGGCGGCGTGGTCGAGGTCATGGGGCGCAGGCGGTACGCCCCGGGGCGGGCCCGGGCCGCCGCCGGGGGCCCGGAGGCCGGGGCCAGGGGCTCGCCCCCGGGGCGCGCGGGTGTGCCGGCCGGATCCGCCGCGACCGCGTTCACGGCGGTGGCGACGCCCAGGGCGAGGGCGAGGCGCAGCAAGGTGCGGCGTTCCGCGGGGATCTGATCATGCTTCATGACCAACTGCTCGCACGGTGTGAGGTCCGGGCACGTCGCCGACACCGGAGATGTGATGATTTGCACCCGATGGATGGAGTCCTGCGGCGGTATCCGGCGGGGAGGTTCCGGGCCTGGTGGAGGCGCCCGAGGGGAGCCCGGCGGCAGCGGCTACCCTCGGGGCCGTGACTGACCAGCAACACCAGCGCTTCGAGCGCGGCACGGACGGCCCCAAGGTGATCGTCGCGGGCATCGACGGATCCGATTCGTCGATGCGGGCCGCGGCGTACGCGGCGGGCCTCGCCCGCCGGCAGAACGCGATGCTCGCCCTCGTCTACGTCCAGCCGGTGATGTCGGCCGGTGCCGCCCTGGGAGCCCCGGTCGCCGAGGCGACCGGCGAGGTCGCCGAGGGGCTGGTGAACGAGATCAGGACGTCGACCGAGCGGCTCAAGGACATATGGAACGTCCGCTGGGAGTTCCACACCTTCCACGGCGATCCGTACAACGGGCTCGTCACGGCGTCCGACGAGCTGAAGGCGGACGCCGTGATCGTGGGCGCGTCGGAGTCGGCGGGCCACCGCTTCATCGGATCGGTGGCGGTGCGGCTCGTGAAGGCAGGGCGCTGGCCGGTCACCGTCGTGCCCTGAGCACCCGGAGGCGTCTGGACCGACGACCGGCCCGGTTCACCTGCCTGCCACGAGGCCGTCCTGGGCGGCACCGCGACTGAGGACGACGGTGTGGATCCGGTCGCGGATCTCCCGCAGCCGGCTGCCCGTCTCCCCCTTCTGGCCCGGTGCCCCGGGGGCGAGGTTCACGACGCGGGCCGCCTCGGGGTCGAACCACTGCGGGATGAACTCGGCCTTCCCGACGGCCCAGCGCTGCCCCGGCTTCGCGGGCGGCTCGAAGGTGAAGCGGCCCATCGAGCTCTCGTTGGCCCGCGGGTCCTGGGCGCCCTCGTGGTTGACCATGGATCCGGCGACCTGGTCGCCCATGCCGTAGACGATCCAGGTGCCGTTGACCTTCTCGTACGCCTGCGGGACATGGGCGTGCGTGCCGAGGATCAGATCGATGTCGGGGCGTTCGCCGGTGCCCGAGGCGGTGAGTTCGCGGCCGAGTCCGAGCTGTACGTCGTCGGGGGCGTCCTGCCACTCGGTGCCCCAGTGCAGGGAGACGACGACCACGTCGGCGCCCGCCTCGCGTGCCGCCCGCGCGTCCGCCAGGATCCGGTCCTTGTCGATCAGGTTGACGGCCCAGGGCTGCCCGGCGGGCAGCGGAAGGTCGTTGGTGCCGTAGGTGTACGCGAGGTGGGCGACCTTCGCCGCGTCCTTGCCCTTGCCCGCCCTGAGCAGCGTGGGGCGGGACGCCTCCTCGGCCGAGCGGGCGGATCCCGCGTGGGCGACGCCCGCGCGGTCCAGTGCGTCCAGGGTGCGCCGGATCCCCTGGGAGCCGTCGTCCAGGGTGTGGTTGGAGGCGGTGGAGCAGGAGTCGAAGCCGGTGGCGCGCAGGGCGGTCGCCACCTCGGGCGGCGATTTGAAGGCCGGATAGCCGGTGTACGGGCCGCCGTCCTGGCCGTACACGGTCTCCATGTGGCAGATGGCCAGATCTGCTCCTGAGACGGCCGGGGCGGCGCCCTTGAGCATGGGACGGAAGTCGTAGCCCCTGCCGTCGGCGTCGGCGGCCGCCCGGTCGATGATCGAGGAGTGCGGCAGGATGTCGCCCGAGGCCAGCAGCGTGAAGGACCGCGCGCCCTCCGCTCCCCCGGCGCCCGCGCCGTTCGCACCCCGCTCGGCGGAGAGGTGCCGGCCGGCGAATCCGGGAGGCGACGTCGGCTGGCCGGTACAGGCTGTTGCGGTGGCGAGCAGGCAGGCGACGGCGATCGCCGCGCCCGGTCGGATGCGCTTCGTCATCTGCACGACTCCCAGTTCGGACGATTTCGGCCATCCGAATACACATATATTCATACCGGCGAGTCAAGAACAAAGCGGACCAAGTACCTGAATCGGCCGTATCGGGGTCCGCCGACCGTTCACCGCACCACTCGCCGCTCCGTGCGACCGCTCGGCGCACACCTCGGTGCACCGGCTGTTCCCCCACGTCCCGATGCGTTCGTATACGCCAGGCGGGAGCGAGGCGTCAGGGGCCTCTCCGGGAAAGGACGTTCACGATGACCACGGCGACGACCGATGAGCGGACCCTCGCCCGGCTGCAGCGGGAACACGGGCCCGCCCTGTTCCACTTCCTGCTGGGGCTGACGTTCGGTGACCGGCAGCGGGCGGAGGATCTGCTCCAGGAGACCCTGGTACGCGCCTGGCAGCACCCGGAGGCGTTCGACGCCCCCTACGACTCGATGCGCCCGTGGCTGTTCACCGTCGCGCGGCGGCTGGCCATCGACGCCCGCAGGTCCCGCCAGGCTCGGCCGACGGAGGTCAGCGACGCGGTCCTGGAGAGCGCACCCGCCCATGACGACACCGCGGACTCGGCGGTCCACGCCCTCGACGTTCGCGAGGCCGTGAGCACGCTCAGCCCCGAGCACCGGGCGGTTCTCGTGCAGATCTACTTCCGGGGGCTCAGCGTGGGCGAGACCGCGCAGGCCCTCGGCATACCGGCGGGCACGGTCAAGTCGCGCTCGTACTACGCGCTGCGGCTGCTGAGCCGTAATCTGCCCGGCTACTCCAGCAGGTCGTCCAGGTTGAGCAGCGCCAGCAGGGACACCGCCTCCGCGACCTCCACATAGGCCGCGGCACACGCCCCGCACCGCTGGAGATGCCGGGCGACCGGGCCGCTCTCGTCCTCCTCCAGGGCATCGAGTACGTAGGCGCCCAGCAGCTGCCGCACATGCGGGTCCTCGCCCCGGCCGGCTGTCATCGCACCTCGAATCTCCCGACGGATCCTGCCCTTCTGCCCACGCGGGGCGCGCGCCCCCGGTTCAATGCTGCGTGTAGCCCGGTGCCGAGTCGACGAAAGAGGCGAGACGGGATGCGTCCCGAAGATGACGAAGGAACCGGCGGGGGCGGGCTGCTGGTCCCGATGGCCTGGATGTACTCCGAGTACATCGCCGACGAGGTCCTGGCGACCGGTGACCTGATGGAACCGACGACCCTGGAGTACCGGGCCGGGCGCGACGCGCTCGCCCTGACGATCTTCCTCTCGGACGGTGCGGCCGCCGAGGAGCTCCCCGCGGCGCGGGTGGACGAGCTGCGGCTGCTCACGGCGTACGGCGGCTCCTGGAGGCGGTGGGTCTGCGCGCGGCTGGAGGCGCTGGAGCGGCCGACCGCCCCGGCCGGGCTGCCGGGCCCCGACCTCGCACTGGCGCGGGCCGCCTGGCGGTGGCTGGAGGAGACCGAGCTGCTGGCCGCCGACCTCGACGCCATCGGCCCGCAGCCGTGGGAGCCGGTGGACGCCGACGGCGGGGAGGAGGCGGAGGGCGAGACCCGGGTGTGGACGCCGGCGTGGCAGCTGGGCCTGCCGCTGGGCCATCTGGCCGTCCATCTGTACTGAGCGGCGGAGCCGCGGGTCATGAACCGTGTACGCCCGCACGGTACTTGGGCAGCCTCAGGGTGATCTTCATGCCCGCGCCGACGCCGGTCTCGATGACCAGACCGTAGTCGTCCCCGTACACCTGGCGAAGCCGTTCGTCCACGTTGAGCAGGCCGATGCCGGTGGAGGTGCCGCCCTCGCCGCGCAGGATCTGCCGCAGGCGCTCCGGTTCCATCCCGGTGCCGTCGTCCTCGATAACGACCTCCGCCTCGGCACCCGCGTCCAGCGCGCTGATGGTGATGCGGCTGGTGCGTACGGCGCCTTCGAGTCCGTGCTTGACGGCGTTCTCGACCAGCGGCTGGAGGCAGAGGAACGGGAGCGATACGGGAAGGACCTCCGGCGCGACCTGGAGGGTCACCGAGAGGCGTTCCCCGAAGCGGGCCCGCACCAGCGCCAGATACTGGTCGATGGAGTGGAGTTCGTCGGCCAGGGTGGTGAACTCGCCGTGCCTGCGGAACGAGTAGCGGGTGAAGTCGGCGAACTCCAGGAGCAGTTCGCGCGCCCGCTCCGGGTCGGTCCGGACGAACGACGCGATGGCGGCCAGGGAGTTGAAGATGAAGTGCGGGGAGATCTGGGCCCGTAGCGCCTTGATCTCGGCCTCGATGAGCTGGGTGCGGGAGCGGTCGAGCTCGGCGAGCTCCAGCTGTACGCAGACCCAGCGGGCCACCTCCCCGGCCGCCCTGGCCAGCACCGCCGACTCACGGGGCGCGTAGGCGACGAGCGTGCCGAGCACCCGGTGGTCGACGGTGAGCGGGACGGCGACGGCCCAGCGCAACGGGCAGTCGAGGTCCTCGCAGTCGCTGTGGAAGGCGGTGTCCCTGCCGCTGGCGAGGAGCCCCTCGACCTGGCGCATCACGTCCGCGCCGTGGTGGTCCCCCTCGCCGTCCCACACCAGCACGCTCTCGCGGTCGGTGAGGCAGAGGGCGTCGGTGCCGAGCAGGGAGCGCAGACGCCGTGCCGATCTGCGCGCGCTCTCCTCGGTGAGCCCGGCGCGCAGCGGGGGCGCCGCCAGGGAGGCGGTGTGCAGGGTCTCGAAGGTGGCGTGCTCGACGGGCGTGCCCACATCGCTGGTGCGTACGGGACGGGCGGTACGGCCCAGCAGGAAGCCCGTGCCGAAAAGCAGCAGGACGAGCACGGCGATGACCGCGATCCCGGCCCCGGTCATCGCACCCGCCCCGAGGTCAGCGCCTCCGGCAGATGGAAGCGGGTCATGGCGGCGTTGGTGCCCGGCGGTATCCGCCCCGGGGTGGCCAGGGAGACCAGGATCATCGCGAGGAAGCCGACCGGTACGGACCAGACGGCGGGCCAGGCCAGCAGGGCGTGCGGCCAGCCGGGCGGGCGCACCGCCCCGCTGACGGTGATGGCCACGGACAGCAGTGCGGAGCCGCCGCCGAGCAGCAACCCGGCGATCGCACCGGGCGGGGTGAGCCGCCGCCACCAGATGCCGAGGACGAGCAGGGGGCAGAACGACGACGCGGAGACCGCGAAGGCCATGCCGACGGCGTCGGCCACGGGCACCCGGCTGACCACCAGCGAGCCGGCCAGCGGCACGGCGATGGCCAGGACGGTGGCGAGCCGGAACTGCCGTACGCCGCGCGAGGGCAGGACGTCCTGGGTGATCACTCCGGCGACGGCCATGGTGAGCCCGGAAGCCGTGGACAGGAACGCGGCGAACGCCCCGCCCGCGAGGAGCGCGCCGAGCAGATCACCGCCGAGGCCGCCGATCACCCGGGCGGGCAGCAGCAGGACGGCGGCGTCGGCGTCACCGCCGTGCATGAGCTCGGGTGCGTACAGCCGGCCCAGTGCCCCGTACACCGGCGGCAGCAGATAGAACAGGCCGACCAGGGCGAGCACGGCGACCGTGGTGCGGCGGGCGTCTCGGCCGTTGGGGCTGGTGTAGAAGCGGACCACCACATGGGGCAGGCCCATGGTGCCGAGGAAGGTGGCCACGATCAGTCCGTACGTCGCGTAGAGCGGATGGTCGGCGCGGAAGACGGAGATCTGCTCGTCGAAGCTGACCCGGGGGCGGCCGTCGCCCTGCCAGGCCAGCACCAGGAAGATGGCGGGCACCAGCAGGGCGGTGAGCTTCAGCCAGTACTGGAACACCTGCACGAAGGTGATCGAGCGCATGCCGCCCGCGGCGACGGCGAGCACGACGACGGAGGCGACCAGTACGTCACCGAGCCAGCCGGGCGCCCCGGTGAGGATCTTCAGGGTGAGCCCGGCGCCCTGGAGCTGCGGCACCAGGTACACCCAGCCGGCGCCGACGACGAACACGCTGACCAGCCGGCGTACCTGACGCGATTCGAGCCGCCCCTCGGCGAAGTCGGGCAGGGTGTACGCCCCCGAGCGGCGCAGCGGGGCGGCGACGAACACCAGCAGCACGAGATATCCGGCGGTGTAGCCGACCGGGTACCAGAGCATGTCGGGGCCGTGCACCAGGACCAGCCCGGCGATGCCGAGGAAGGACGCGGCGGACAGGTACTCGCCGCTGATCGCCGCCGCGTTGAGCCTCGGCCGTACGGTGCGCGACGCGACGTAGAAGTCGGAGGTGGTACGGGAGATCCGCAGCCCGAAGCCGCCGACCAGGACGGTGGCCAGGACGACGAGGGCGACCGCCACCACCGCTGCCGGGTGGCCGGGTGCGCTCACGGTGCGGGGAGGCCTTCCACGAGCCGGGCGAAGTCGCGCTCGTTGCGCTCGGCCCTGCGCACGTACCACCAGGCGGCCAGGGTGAGCGGCGGATAGGTGGCGAAGCCGAGCACCGCCCAGACGAGCGCGTTGCTGTGCAGCGCCTCGAAGACCAGGGGCAGGGTCCCGGCAACGAGGGCGAGCACCGCGAAGGCGGTGAGTCCGGCCCGGAGCTGGCTGCGCATCAGTGAGCGTACGTAGGCGCCGCCGAGTGCGGTCTGCTCGTCGATCTCGGACTGGGCACGGTAGCGGGGCAGCGGGCGCACCCGCCGGGGCTCGCCCGTGACCACTTCGCGCCGGGGCGTGCTCTCTGCGGACATGGGCCCGGAGTTTAGGCGGCGCGGGGCCCGGCTGGGAAGGGCCGGCTGCCGGTCGAGCCAGGTCAGCGGCCGGTCTGCCGCATCAGGAGATCGCGCAGGGCGCGGGTGTGGCGGCGGCTGACGGCGAGCTCGGCGCCGCCGATGCGCACGCTCATGCTGCCCGCGTCGAGCCGGAGTTCGTCGATCCGGTTGAGCGCCACGAGATGGCGGCGGTGGATGCGTACGAACCCCCGGGAGCGCCAGCGCTCCTCCAGGGTGGTGAGCGGAATGCGGACGAGATGGCTGCCGGACGAGGTGTGCAGGCGGGCGTAGTCGCCCTGCGCCTCGGCGTACGCGATGTCGTCGACGGGTACGAACCGGATGACCCCGCCCAGCTCGACGGCGACCTGGTCGGCGGCCGCGTCGTGGACGGAGGCGGTGCGCTCACCGACCTGCTCGGCGACCCGGCGGACGGCCTCGGCCAGTCGCTCCCGGCGGACGGGCTTGAGCACGTAGTCGACGGCCTTGAGGTCGAAGGCGTGTACGGCGAACCCCTCGTGGGCGGTGACGAAGACGATGAGCGGCGGCGCGGCGAACCCGGCCAGCAGCTGGGCGACGTCGAGGCCGGTGAGCCCCGCCATGTGGATGTCCAGGAAGACGACGTCGATCGCGGAGGGGTCCTCGGGCCCGGCGTCGACGGCTCCCCCGATACGGCGGAGCGCCTCGGTGGCACCGGTGGCGCCCTCGGCGCTGCGGACGCGGGGATCGGCCCGCAGGAGGTAGAGGAGCTCCTCCAGGGCGGGTGGTTCGTCGTCGACGGCGAGTACGCGCAGCATGAGGCCGGAGTGTAGGTGCTCGGGCGGTGCGATGGCTTGAGTGATTCACGGGTTCGTCGCGTACCTGGGGGCATGCGCGCCATCGAACTTCACCGCGACGCCGGGGCCTATGCGCTCGGGGTGCTCGGGACCGCCGACACCTGCCGCTTCGAGGAGCATCTGGCGGGGTGCTCCGCGTGTGTGGTCAGGCTGCGCGAGTTCGGCCCCGTGGTGGCCCACCTGGCGGCGTACGTACGCCTGCTGCCGCCCGGTGGCGTCCCCCGCCCGGTCCGGCGGCCGTGAGCCGGGCCGCTACTTGAGCAGGCGGGAGAGCCGCCGGTCGGCGAGGGGCTTGCCACCGGTCTGGCAGGTGGGGCAGTACTGGAGCGACGAGTCGCTGAAGGACACCTCCAGGATGGTGTCCCCGCAGACCGGGCAGGGCTGCCCGGTACGGCCGTGGACGCGCATGCCGCTCTTCTTCTCGGCCTTGAGCCGCCCCGCCGCGACGCCCCGGGAGCGTTCGACCGCGTCCTTCAGCGTGGTGCGCATGGCGTTGTACAGGTGGGTGATGTCGTTGTCGCCGAGTGCGGTGGTGAGCTTGAACGGTGACATCTTCGCGACGTGCAGGATCTCGTCGCTGTAGGCGTTGCCGATGCCCGCGATCAGCGACTGGTCGCGCAGGGCCCCCTTGATCTGCCGGCGGGCCCCGCCGAGCACCATCGCGAACGCGTCCCGGTCGAAGGAGTCGGCCAGCGGATCGGGCCCGAGGCGTGCCACTCCGGGCACGTCCGCCGGGTCGTGCACCAGGTGGACGGCGAGGCGTTTCGTGGTGCCCATCTCGGTCAGGTCGAAGCCGTCGCCCCCGGTGAGGACCGTCCGGAGGGCGAGCGGTCCCTTGCCCGGGCGGGGCGGGGCGGCGGGGAAGCTGTCCTTCCAGCGGAGCCAGCCGGCCCGCGCGAGGTGGATGAGCAGATGGAGCTCTCCGGCCGTGATGTCGAGGAACTTGCCGTGCCGGGTCACGGAGGTCACGGTGGCGCCTTCGAGGGCGGTGGGCGGCGGGTCGTACGTCTTCAGGACGCTGATCGCGAGCGGCAGGACGCGGGCGATCTCCTTGCCGACCAGTTGGTCGTCGAGGAAGTCCCGCAGGGCTTCGACTTCCGGCAGTTCGGGCATGACTCCAGCCTGCCGCAACGGCCCCGCGGATGCCCGCCGGACGGCACGCCTTCAGACGGACGGTTCCCGCAGCCCGTAGACCCGCCGCGCGGTGCCCGCGAGGACGGACCGCTGCCCGTCCTCCCCCAGCCCGCGGGTCAGCGTGCGTGCCGCGTCCAGGACCTCGGTGTACCCGGCGGCGAGCCGGCACACGGGCCAGTCGGAGCCGAACATCAGCCGGTCCGGTCCGAAGGCATCGACGACGGTGTCCGCGTACGGGCGCAGGTCGTCAACGGTCCAGGTGCGCGGGTCCGCCTCGGTGACCAGACCGGAGAGCTTGCAGACGGTGTTGGGCAGAGCCGCGAGTGCCCGCAGATGCTCCGCCCAGGGGTGCGCCGTCCGCGTCGCCACCGGCGGTTTGCCGGCGTGGTCGAGTACGAGGGTGAGCTCCGGCAGGAGCGCGGCGGCGCGGGTGGCGGCGGGCAGCTGGTGGGGCAGGACGATCAGGTCGTAGACGAGTCCGGCGGCGGCGACGGCACGCAGCCCGCGCAGGACGTCGGGGCGCAGCAGCCACTCCGGATCGGCCTCCCCCTGGACCTGGTGGCGGATTCCGGCGAGCCGGCCGCCGCCGGGCAGGGCGCGGAGTGCGGCGAGGGCGTCGGCGACGTCCGGGGCGGTGAGGTCGGTCCAGCCGACGACGCCCGCGACCAGGGTGCTGCCGTAGGCGAGCGCGAGGAGTTCGGGGGTCTCCTCGGCCACGGTGACCGTCTGGACGAGCACCGTGGCGACCACTCCGGCGGCTCGGGCCTCGGGCTCCAGGTCGGCGAGGGTGAAGGTGCGGCGGAGAGGGGCGAGTTCCTCGCCGGTGATCCACTCCTGGTCACGCACCGCGAGGTCCCACACATGGTGGTGGGCGTCGACGAGGGGTGGCGGGGTCGTGTTCACAGCACGCCTTCCGCACGCAGGTCGTCCCAGAGCGCGTCCGGGACCGGCGCCCGGAACCGGGCGGCGGCGTCCCGCACCTCTTCCGGCGAGCGCGCCCCGACCAGGACCCCCGCGACGGCCGGGTGGCGGAGCGGGTAGTGCAGGGCGGCGGCCCGCAGCGGTACTCCGTGTCCCTCGGCGATGTCCCGGAGCCGTACGGCCCGCTCCAGGACGGGCACGGGGGCCGCCGTGTAGTCGTACGTCGCACCGGGGCGCGGGTCGATGAGCAGCCCGGAGTTGAAGACACCTCCGACGACCACACCGCGGCCCCGGGCGGCGGCCTCCGGCAGCAGGGTGTCGAGGGCGCTGTGGTCGAGGAGGGTGAGGCGGCCGGCGCAGAGCACCACGTCGACGTCGGTCTCGCGCAGGAAGCGGGTGAGCATCGCGGTCTGGTTCATGCCGGCGCCGATGGCGCCGACCACGCCCTCCGCGCGCAGCCGCTCCAGCGCCGGGTAGCCCTCGCGGAAGGCGGTCTCCCCGTGGTCGTCGGGGTCGTGGAGGTAGACGATGTCGACCCGGTCGAGGCCGAGGCGCCCGAGGCTGTCCTCGATGCTGCGGCGGATGCCGTCGGCGCCGAAGTCCCAGCGGCGCCGGTGGGTGTGCGGCACGGCGAACCCCTCGGACAGCCCCGTGTGGGCCGCCCTTCCGGCGGGGTCCACCGGGTCGAGCAGCCGGCCCGCCTTCGTGGACACCACGTAGGCGTCCCGGGGCCGGTGCCGCAGCGCCTCGCCGAGGCGGCGTTCGGAGAGTCCGAGGCCGTAGTGCGGGGCGGTGTCGAAGTAGCGGATGCCCTCGTCCCATGCCGCGTCGACGGTGGCGGCGGCCTGTGCCGGACCGACCTCGGTGAAGAGGTTGCCGATGGCCGCCGCCCCGAAGCCGAGTCCGGTGATCTCGACCGTGCCGCGTCCGAGCCTGATGCGCCGCATGTCCCTGCCGCCCCCGCCGGTGATCCCTGGTGGTCCTGATGGCCCGTGGAGGACTATTCATCGGATCAATCGGCCGCGTCAACAGGGTCCCGGCGATCGGCACCTACGCCGGCGCGGGCACCGTGGGCACGAGGGCGTGCAGGTCGTGCAGCTCCTCGTGGACCGCGCGCGCCAGCCGGTCGAGATCCGGCAGCGCCTTCCCGTCGGCGACCAGTCCGACCTGTACTCCTCCGCCGTACGTGGTCAGGGCGACGGCCAGCGACTGCCCGCGGGCCAGCGGCGCCATGGGGTAGACGGCGCGCAGCGGGCACCCGCCGAGCGAGAGCGCGGAGCGGGGCAGGGGCACGCTGGTGACCAGGATGTCGAAGAGCATGCGGGCCGCGTTACCGGCCAGCGGCGCTCCGAACCGGTGGGCCAGCGCGGGCAGCTGGTCGGCCAGGACGGCGACGGCGCCCGCCCCGCGCAGCGGCCCGGCCGCCTTGTTCCGGTCCATCCCGGTGCGTACGAGGCGCAGCCGTTCCCGTGGGTCGGGCTCGCCGACGGGCAGTCCCAGGAGGTACGCGGAGAGCTTGTTGCCGGTGGCCGCTCCGCCGGGGCGGCGCCGGGAGACGGGCACCAGGGCGCGCGGGTCGGTTCCGGGCAGCGGCTCACCGCGTTCGAGCATCCAGCGGCGCAGCCCACCGGCCACCACGGCGAGCAGCACGTCGTTGCCCGTGCCGCCCTCGGTGCGGCGGATCCGCTGCACCGCCCCGGCGTCGAGGTCCGCGGTGGCGAGCCTGCGTGTGCCGCTGGAGCGCGCGGTCAGCGCCGTGCCGGCCCGCAGGTCGAGGCGGCTGGCGCGTACGACGGAGGCACCGACCCCGAGCGCCCTGCGCACGTCCCCGAGCCGGTCCATCGCCATGCCCGCGGCCTCGTACGGGCCGGGCAGCCAGGAGCGGGGCGGCACGGGTGTCCGGCGCCGCACCGCGCCCCGGCCCGCACCGGCGGAGGCGATCTGGTCGAAGATGCCGGCGCCGATGGCGACGGCGCGCATCCCGTCGGCGAGCGCGTGGTGCAGCTTCACCAGGACGGCGAACGGTCCGTCACCCGGGCTGTCGAGGAGGTACATCTGCCAGGGCGGCAGGCCCCGGCCGAGCGGCCGTTCCATGAGTTCACCGGCGAGCCGGGTCGCCTCCCCCATGAAGTCGCCCTCGGGGAGCACGACCCGCCTGACGTGACGCTGCACGTCGAAGTCCTTGTCGGTGAACCAGGCCGCGCCGCCGACGGGCAGCAGGACGTCCCGCACCCGCATCCGGAGCCGGGGGATCGCGGCGGCCCTGTCGCCGAGCAGCTCCAGCAGGTCCTGCGCGGTGACACCGGGCACCGGGTCGAAGACGGCGAGGGCGCCGAGGTGCATCGGATGGCTCTCGGATTCGAGGTGCCAGAAAGCCAGGTCAAGAGGTGCCAGAAGCTCGGTACTCAACGGGGCCTCGCGTCTTCGACAGCGGAACGGCGGGATCGAAGTCAATCCCGCAGCGTCAGTTACGGTCAAGTATGGACATGTTACGTACTGTTACAGTCTCGCGCTCTCACGACAGCCGCGCTACCGGTGGCCCGGGATGACGAACTCGCACCACACGCACTTGCCGTTGCCGCGCGACTCCACTCCCCATACGTCGGCGATCCGGTCGACGAGCATGAGCCCTCGGCCCGACACCCCGGACTCCCCCGCGTCCCTGCGGCGCGGCAGCGCGCTGGAGCGGTCCTCCACGTCGACGCGGAGGCGGCGTTCGGGGCCGGTGAGCATCCGGATGGTGACGATGGCTCCGCCGTCGGTGTGCATCAGCGCGTTGGTGATCAGCTCGTCGGCCGCGAGCTCGACCTCGTCCGCCCGGCCCTTGGCGCCCCAGGCCCGGACGGCCGCCCGGATCATGTGACGGGCGGACGTCAGCGCCTCCGGGTCGTTCTGCGCGACGTGCTGCTGGAGACGGCCGCCCGGATGGGGGGCGTGGGCCGCGTTACGGCGCAGCAGCAGCACCGCCATGTCGTCCTCGCCACCGCGCTCGTCGATGACCTCGCAGAGTCGTTCGGCCAGTTTCTGGAGGTCCTGCGGGCCGTCGCGGACCGTCGTCGTCAGCAGGCGCATGCCGTCGTCGAGGTCGGTTCCGGGCAGCTCCACCATTCCGTCGGTGTAGAGGATCATCGTCTGGCCCGGGTCCAGGTCGACGGTGCTGACCGGGTATTCGAGCTGCCCGAACTCCGCCGAGAGACCCAGCGGCAGCCCGCCGTCGACCGGCAGCCTGCGGCAGCTGCCGTCGACGTCCCGCAGGGCCGGGTCGACGTGCCCGGCCCTGACCATCTGCACCACTCCGGTGGTCATGTCGGCCTCGGCGTAGGTGCAGGTCGCGAAGCGGTCCGTGTCGAGCTCGTGGAGGAAGACGGAGGCCCGCGCCATGACCGTGGCGGGGCTGTGCCCTTCGGCCGCGTAGGCGCGGAGCACGATGCGGAGCTGCCCCATGACGGCGGCGGCGTGCGTGTCGTGCCCCTGTACGTCACCGATGACGGCGCCGACCCGGCCGCCGGGCAGCGGGATGATGTCGTACCAGTCCCCGCCGATGTCCCTGCCGAGCCGCGCCGAGCGGTAGCGGACGGCGACCTGGGCCCCGGGCACCTCGGGGATCCGGCGCGGCAGCATCGCCTGCTGGAGCCCTTCGGCGAGGTCGTGCTCCTGTTCGTAGAGCATCGCCCGCTGGAGGCTCTGCGCGATCGAACTGCCGAGGGCCACCAGCAGGTTCCGCTCGTCGCTGGTGAAGCCGGCCTTGTCGCCGTAGAGCAGCCCGAGTGCGCCGATCGGGCGGGCCTGGGCGATGAGCGGCATGTAGGCGGCGGCGGTGATGCCGAGGTGGCTGATGTGCGGCCAGAGGATGGGGTACGACGTCGCGAAGTCCTCCGGCGTCTCGATGAAGCGGGGCGTGAGCGTGCGGATGACCTCGCTCATCGGGTAGGGCTCGTCCGTGCGGGTGTAGCGGGTGCCCTGCACGAACGCCCCTTCGGGGCCGTCCGCCACCAGATGGATGCGTCCGGACTCCAGCAGGCCCATGACGAGGCTGGTGGCACCGAGGTTGGCCAGGCCCCGGGAGCTCTTCAGCACATCGGTGACGTCCTTGACCGTACGGGCGTGGGCCAGCGCCGCCGTGGTGCCCTCGACCAGGCTCGTACGGCGGCGGCGCTCCTCGTCGACGGTCCGCCGGGCGGTGGACTCGGCCAGCTCCTGGGTGGCGTCCCGGATGATCCCGATGATGCGGCGGGGGCGCCCGGTGCCGTCGCGGCGGATGAACCCCTGGGTGTGCGTCCAGCAGAGGGTGCCGTCGCGCCGCGTCCTGCGGAAGTAGGCGCCGTAGTTGCTGCGACCGCTCTTGAGGGCCTGGGAGACCATGCTGTCCAGCCGGATCGCCTCGTCCGGGGGGACGCGTTCCGCGAGCGCCGCCGGACGGCCGTCGTACTCGTCGGGACGCAGGTCGAACACATCGAGGGCGGGCTCGTCCATGTGCATGAGGCCGCTGTCCAGATCCCAGTCGAAGCTGCCCATTCGGTTCAGGGCGAGACTGAGGTCCGGGTGGGCGGGCCAGTCGTCCGGGAGTGACAGGGCACCCGCTACCCGATCATCCATGTGCGCCACTCTGCCATTATTTGTCCGATTCCTCGACCGAACCCACACCTTGAACGCGTTCAAGGTTGCCCCTATGCTCGGCACGACACGAATTGAACACGTTCAATTATGCGTTGTTCGTGCACGTGGACGGGGGTGGGCGCGATGTCCGTACTGGTCGGACTGATCGTGATGCTGGGCATGCTGGTGATCGTTCCGCTGGGTCTGGGGCTCGTCGCCGATCCCTCGCTCGACAGGCTGCGGCGGCTGTGGCCGCTCTTCGCGGTGCCCGGCGCGGTGTCCCTGTGGCTGCCACGCGGCGCCGTCGCCACCGCGCTCGCCCTCTGCTACGCACTGGGTACGCTGCTGCTCGCGGCGCAGGCGCCCCGGCGCCTCGCCCGTACCCGCAGCGCACGCCCGGTGGAGGCCGCCCTGCTCACCGCGCTGGTCACACCGTCGGTCGCCGCGCTCGCCCTGGTCGCCGAGCGCTCCGGACACGAGCTGTTCGGCTTCGGGCTCGGCATCCTGGCGCTGACCGTGCCGCACTTCCACTTCGCCGGTTTCGCCGCCGCCCTCGTCGCCGGGCTCGTCTGCCGCGCGGAGGACGACACGGCGGGCCGGTTCGCCGCCCTGAGCGTGCCGTTCGGCACCCTGCTCGTCCTCGTCGGCTACTTCACCGGGGAGTGGACCGAGCTGGCCGGGGCCGTCGTGCTCACCGCCGGGATGTGGACGGTCGCCCTCCTGACCTGGCGCGCCGCGCCGGCCCCCGGCCGGGACCGCCTCACCCGCGCCCTGCTCGCCGTATCGGCGGGCGTACTCGCGGTCACCATGGTGCTCGCGCTGAGCTGGGCGCTCGGCGAGGCCACCGGACTGCCGCACCCCACCCTGACCTGGATGGCGGCCACGCACGGCCTCGGCAACGCGCTGGGCTTCGCGCTCTGCGCGCTGCTCGCCAGGCGCCGGCTCCAGCACCTCACCCACCCGGAAGGCAGGACCGTATGAGCACGCTGACGTACCCCGAGGTCGGAGCCACCCTGCTCGGACCGCTCCCGGACGGCTACAGCCATCTGCACCACCGCGCCGCCGTCGGCAGGGGCCGGGCCGACTTCGAGGCGGCGGGCGCCGCCGTCACCGAGTGGCGCATGCACCGCGCGTCGGGAGCCACGCTGAACGCCTCCGCCGCGCGTGCCGCCGCCGGAGTCACCGTCGAGGTGTCGGCGGGCGTCGGACCGCTCCGCCTCACCGCCCCCTGCGAGATCGTCTGGACGGCGTACGAGGAACACCGCACCGGATTCGCGTACGGCACACTGCCACGGCATCCGGAGCGAGGGGAGGAGAGTTTCGTGGTGGAGCTGGCGGACGACGGAACGGTGTGGTTCACCGTCATGGCCTTCTCACGGGCCGCCTCCTGGTACAGCCGGCTGGCCGGCCCGCTCGTCCCGGTGGCCCAGCGGTGGTACGCCCGGCGGCTCGCGGCCACGCTGCGCCGCGTCGTGTCGGCCGCCTGAAGGGCGGGGCGCGCCGGATACTGGGGACGGTGGAGTGGTTCACCGCAGACGGCTACTGGCTGAGCAGGCTGATCTTCCAGCGGGCGCTCGCCGTCGTCTACCTCGTCGCGTTCACCGCCGCCGCGCTCCAGTTCCGGGCGCTGATCGGCTCCCGGGGCATGCTGCCGGTGCCCGATCTGCTGCGGCGGACCCCGTGGCGCGCCGCGCCCGGACTGTTCCGCCTGCACTACTCCGACCGCTTCTTCGCGCTGGTCGCCTGGGCGGGCGCCGCGGTCTCCCTCGCCCTGCTGGCCGGGCTGGACGCGCACCTCCCGCTGGGGGCGGCGATGGCCCTGTGGGCGGTCCCCTGGGTGCTGTACCTGTCGATCGTCCAGGTCGGCCAGGTCTGGTACGGCTTCGGCTGGGAGTCGCTCCTGCTGGAGACGGGCTTCCTCGCCGTCTTCCTCGGCAACGGTGACACGGCGGCCCCGGTACTGATCCTCTGGCTGCTGCGCTGGCTGCTCTTCCGGGTGGAGTTCGGCGCCGGGCTCATCAAGATCCGGGGGGACGAGTGCTGGCGGAAGCTCACCTGCCTCGACTTCCACCACGAGACCCAGCCGATGCCGGGACCGCTGAGCTGGTTCTTCCACCATCTCCCGAGGCCCGCGCACCGGGTGGAGACCGCCGCCAACCACGTCACCCAGCTCGTGGTGCCGTTCCTGCTGTTCACCCCGCAGCCGGTGGCCAGTGTCGCGGCGGGGCTGATGGTGGTCACACAGCTGTGGCTGGTCCTCTCGGGGAACTTCGCCTGGCTGAACTGGCTGACGATCGTCCTCGCCCTCGCCGCGGTCGACTGGTCGCTGATCGCCGTTCCGCCGCCGCGCCGACCGGATGCGCCCCTCTGGTACGAGGTGGTGGTCATCGCCGTCACCGCCCTCGTCCTTGCCCTCAGCTACCGCCCGGCGCGGAACCTGCTCTCCCGCCGGCAGGCGATGAACCGCTCCTACGACCCGCTGCACCTGGTCAACACCTACGGGGCCTTCGGGAGCATCAGCAGGATGCGGCTCGAGGTGGTGGTCGAGGGCACCGACGAGGACGTGATCACCGAGGGCACCCGCTGGTCCGAGTACGGCTTCCGGGGCAAGCCGGGCGACCCCCGCCGGCTGCCGCGCCAGTTCGCTCCGTACCATCTGCGGCTGGACTGGATGATGTGGTTCGCGGCGCTCTCCCCCGCCTACGCGCGCTCCTGGTTCGGGCCGTTCGTCGAACGGCTGCTGCGCGGCGACCGCGACACCCTGCGGCTGCTGGGCCACAACCCGTTCCCCGACGGCCCGCCGGCCCATGTCCGCGCCAGGGTCTACCACTACCGGTTCACGGACCCGCGGGAGCTGCGGGCCACCGGGTGCTGGTGGGACCGGACGTACGTACGCGAATTCATGAGGCCGGTGGCGCGCCCCGTCCCGGTGCGGCCCGGCGGGCACGGGCGCGGTCAGGGGGACGGAGGGCGACGGCGGCGGTGACCGGAAAAGGCCCCTGCCCCCGTCCGGAGACGGGGGCAGGGGCCGAGACGCCGCTCGAACGGGTACGGCGCGGGTCAGTCGATCCCGGGCAGGATGTGCGGCTCGGCCAGATCGTCCTCGTAGCCCGCCAGCCGGATCGGTGCGGACCTCGCCCAGACCTCGATGTTCCGGAGCTTCTCGGGCCGGCGGCCCTGCTCCGTGGCCCGTGCGGACGGGCGCGTCTCGGTCTTCGTCATTTCAGGTGTCACCGCGGACTCCTTTGCGTCGCGTAACCCCGGGCGGTGGCGACGCTGCGGCTGTGAGAACCGTGTCGACCGCCCTCTGCGGGGCAGGGGCAGAAACAGTTCGGTCGCGGTGGCGCCGGGTACGGGGTGGGACGGCGGACTGCTTACAGTCCTGTCCCAGGACGGCCGAGGAAGCTTCGTGGATCCCTTGGTGGCGTCCGTTCCACCCAGCCTAACCAAATGAGCGCCGTCCCGCTCGACAGAACGTGTGGCCTGGGTCACTTTCAGCCAACGGGAACGGCGGCGACCCGCTCCACGCGGGGCCGCCGCTGTGTCCCGGGTCACCGCAGGTGACGGGAGGTGCGGGAGAGTCCTGAGGGGGTCACCAGTTCGCGGGGGCGTAATCCTTCAGGAAGCAGCCGTAGAGCTCTTCGCCCTGTTCACCGCGGACGATCGGGTCGTAGACCCGGGCGGCGCCGTCGACGAGGTCGAGCGGGGCGTGAAAACCCTCCTCCGCGAGACGGATCTTGTCGGGGTGCGGCCGCTCGTCGGTGATCCAGCCGGTGTCGACGGCCGTCATGAGGATGCGGTCCTTCTCGAACATCTCCTGGGCGCTGGTGCGGGTCAGCATGTTCAGCGCGGCCTTGGCCATGTTGGTGTGCGGGTGCCCGGCGCCCTTGTAGCCCCTGCCGAACACGCCCTCCATCGCGGAGACGTTCACGACGTAGGCGCGCTTCGCGGCGGTCGAGGCCATCGAGGGGCGGAGCCGGCTGATCAGGATGAAGGGGGCCGTGGAGTTGCAGAGCTGGACCTCCAGGAGCTCGATCGGCTCGACCTCGTCCACGGTCTGGATCCAGCTGTTGGTGTCGTGGAGGTCGGGGACCAGACCGCCGGCGTCGATCGCGGTGCCCGCGGCGATACGGGCCGGCGAGGCGGAGCCGGTCACCAGAGCGAGGTCCGTGACGTCCTGCGCGCTGAGCCCCTCACCCTCCTTGCGGGCCGCGGGCAGGGCGGCCACGCGGTCGACGGTGCCGCTGCCGAAGGTGCCGATCACGTGGGCCGCGGGCAGCTCGCCGGCCGGGAGCGGCGCGGACTCGGCGGCCAGCAGCTCGCTGTAGGCCTGCGGGGAGCGGCGGACGGTCTGCGCGGCGTTGTTGATCAGGATGTCGAGCGGCCCCTCGGCGGCCACCGAGTCGGCGAGCGCGACGACCTGGGCGGGGTCGCGCAGGTCGATGCCGACGATCTTCAGGCGGTGGATCCACTCGTCGCTGTCCGGCATCGCCTTGAAGCGGCGGATGGCGTCGTTGGGGAAGCGGGTGGTGATGGTGGTGTGCGCGCCGTCGCGCAGCAGCCGCAGCGCGATGTACATGCCGATCTTGGCGCGCCCGCCGGTGAGCAGGGCCCGGCGTCCGGTGAGGTCGGCGCGCGCGTCGCGCCGGCCGCGGTTCTCCTTGGCGCACTGCTGGCAGAGCTGGTGGTAGAAGGCGTCCACCTCGACGTACCGGGTCTTGCAGATGTAGCAGGACCTGGGGCGCTGGAGTATGCCCGCGATCTCGGCGGTGGCCGAGGACGACGGCAGGACGCCCTGCGTCTCGTCGTCGATGCGCTCGGCCGAGCCGGTCGCCGTGGCCTCGGTGACGGCCTTGTCGTGCGCGGTCTTGGCGGCGCGGCGCTCCTGGCGGCGGCGCTGCTTCACCGTGCGGTAGATGCCCGCGGTGGCCCGGCGTACGGCGATGGCGTCCGGGTGGTCGACCTCGATGGTGTTCAGCTCGTCGAGCACGCTCAGGCAGACGGCCAGCCGCTCCGGGTCGATACCGGGACCGAACTCGTCGATACCGGGAGCGAACTCCTGGCTGTCCTCTGTCACCGTCATTGCCGTTCCTCTGTCACTCGTCACTCATGCCGTTGTCGGGCTTCGGTGGGGAGTGATCCGGCCGGGAGCCGGCGAGGGCAGGCGCGCACGGGCGGAATGCCCCGGTCAAGTCTGCCACGAGTCGGGCGTTGCTCAGTTCGGTGCCGCCCCCTGCCCGGCTTCGGAGAGCGGGGTGGCGATGGACTCGAGGGACTTCTGCTCGGCCGCCACCGCGAAGAAGAACGCGACCAGTCCGGCGGCCACCATGAGGCCGGCCCCGATGCAGAAGGCCAGGACGGTGTCACCGACCACGCCGCTCGCCGTCAGGTCGGCGAAGACCAGCGGTCCGGTGATGCCTCCTGCCGCGGTCCCCACGGCGTAGAAGAACGCGATCGCCATCGCCCGGGTCTCCATCGGGAAGATCTCGCTCACCGTCAGATAGGCGGAGCTGGCACCGGCGGAGGCGACGAAGAGGACCAGGCACCAGCAGCCGGTCATGGTGACGGCCGTCAGCACCCCGGCCCCGAAGAGCCACGCGGTTCCGAACAGGAGCAGCCCGGAGAGGATGTACGTCCCCGCGATCATCGGCTTGCGCCCGACCGTGTCGAAGAGGCGGCCCAGGAAGAGCGGTCCCAGGAAGTTGCAGAAGGCGATGACGGCGAAGTAGTAGCCGGTGGCACCGCTGGAGACGTCGAAGAACTTCACGAGGATCGAGCCGAAGCCGAAGGTGATGGCGTTGTAGAGGAACGCCTGGCCGATGAAGAGGGCGAGCCCGAGGACGGCCCGTTTGGGGTAGGAGCGGAAGACGGTCCGGGCGATCAGCCCGAACCCGATGCTCTTGCGCTGCCGCACGGTGATGGAGGGCTCGGCCGGGGGCAGGGTCCGGCCGGTCTCCGACTCCACCTCCCGCTCCACCCCCTCGACCAGCTTCTCCGCCTCGTCGTCGCGCCCGTGGATGAACATCCAGCGCGGGCTCTCCGGCACATGACGGCGCACCAGGAGGATGACGAGCCCCAGGACCACGCCCAGCGCGAAGGTCAGCCGCCAGCCGATGTCCTTGGGGAAGATGGCGGTGTCCAGGGCGAGTACGGAGAGGAGGGAGCCGGCCATGGCGCCGAGCCAGAAGCTGCCGTTGATGATGAGGTCGACGCGGCCCCGGTACTTGCTGGGGATCAGTTCGTCGATGGCCGAGTTGATCGCCGCGTACTCCCCTCCGATGCCGAAGCCGGTGAGGAAGCGGAAGAGGAAGAACCACCACGCCGAGAAGGAGATCGCGGTGAGCGCGGTGGCCGCCAGATAGACGGCGAGGGTGATCAGGAAGAGCTTCTTGCGTCCGTAACGGTCGGTGAGCCATCCGAAGACCAGCGCACCGGAGCAGGCGCCCGCCACGTACAGCGCGGCGGCGATGCCGGTGACCTGGGCGTCGGTGATGGGAAGTCCGCTGCCGTCCTCGGACAGCCGGCTGGCGATGTTGCCGACGACCGTGACCTCCAGGCCGTCGAGGATCCAGACCGTGCCCAGGCCGATCACGATCATCCAGTGCCAGCGCGACCAGGGGAGCCGGTCCAGCCGTGCCGGGATCCGGGTCGTGACAGTGCGTCCGTCTGCCGTACCGGTGTCGCTCATGAGTCCTCCTCAGCTTCCGGAACCACAGGTGCCCGGAACGAGGCGTGACTCACACCTGAGCACGGAAGAGTAACCGGAAGCACCCGGGCGGGTACGCAACGTCACCCCTGAGGGCCTTCTTCCGGCCCGCCGCGGATTTTCCGGAAAATCTTCGGTACTGGGTGGCATGAGTTCCGGATCGCGGGGCATGCGCCCGTCACTGCACGCGGATTCACCAGGGAGGGCGACACCATGACGGCCATGTCAGTGCGAACCACCGAAGCGATCGGCACAGCGGGCACGCCGTGCGACGAGGCGGGTGCGGGTTCCGACACGGCCGCGCTTCCGTGGATCGAGGACGCCGGCAAGGTGGCCCCGCAGGACGCCCGGGCCATGTCGAAGCTCTTCTTCGACCGGCTCCAGGCCCTCGAGGAGGGCACCCACGAGTACCAGTACGCGCGCAACACCCTGATCGAGATGAATCTCTCCCTGGTGCGCTTCGCCGCCTCGCGGTTCCGCAACCGGGGCGGTGACGACACCGAGGACATCATCCAGGTGGGGACGATCGGCCTGATCAAGGCGATCGACCGGTTCGACCTGTCCCGCGAGGTCGAGTTCGCGACCTTCGCGGTGCCGTACATCGTCGGTGAGATCAAGCGGTTCTTCCGTGACACGACCTGGTCGGTGCACGTGCCGCGACGGCTCCAGGAGCTGCGCGTCGAGCTGGCCAAGGCCAAGGAGCAGCTGTCGGCGGAGCTCGACCGCGACCCGACCGTCGCGGAGCTCGCCGTGCACCTCGATCTCCCCGAGGAGGAGATCATCGAGGGCCTCGTCGCCGCCAACGGCTACTCGGCGGGCTCGCTGGACACCCCGAACGCCGACAGCGAGTCCGGCAGCGACCAGCGCGCCTACGCCGACCTGCTCGGCGACGACGACCCGGGCATGGAGAGCGTCGAGAACCTGCACACCCTCGCCCCGCTGCTGCGGCAGCTGGACGACCGGGAGCGCAAGATCGTCCGGATGCGCTTCGGCCAGGAGATGACACAGGCGCAGATCGGCGCCGAGCTGGGCGTCTCGCAGATGCATGTGTCGCGTCTGCTCAGCAGGATCGTCAAGCGCCTGCGCGCGGGCATGAGCGTGGAGGCCTGAACCCCCGGCGTACGCACGGATCGACTGAGGCCCGGCCGAGTGCCGGGCCTCAGTCACATATGCTTCCAGCCGATACGGCCGTGGCTGTCCCGTGCCGTCCTTCAACTAGGGGGTGGAGCGTGGCCGACTCGCCGTTGGGCACCTCTGCGCGTGTGCACCGGTCCGGCGTGGTCCCGGAGCAGCAGAGGGGGCTGTCCGGTACGGACGTGTCCGTCTGGGACGTCGACGCGGTCCTGCTCCTGGTGGAGGACGACGCCGGGGACGCGCTCCTGGTCGAGGAGATGCTCACCGACAGCGAGCTGGACGCCCCGCTCACGTGGTGCAAGACGATGGCGGAGGCGCGGCGCTTCCTGCTGGACTGCCGTACGCCGGTCTGTGTCCTGCTGGATCTGCATCTGCCCGATGTGAACGGCCTCGACGCCGTGCGTCAGCTCGTCGGCTCGGCCCCTGACGCGGCCGTGATCGTGCTGACGGGGCTGGCCGAGTCGGAGACCGGTCTGTCGGCGGTGGCGCAGGGCGCGCAGGACTATCTCGTCAAGGGCCGGATCGATCCCGAGGTGCTGGGCCGCGCGGTCCGCTACGCCCTCCAGCGCAAGCACGCCGAGCGTTCGGCGGCCGCGATGCGCACCAGCCGTCTGATCGCCCAGGAGAACGCCCGCCTGGAGCGCGCGCTGCTGCCGATCCCGCTGCTGCTGGACGACAGCTTCCAGGTCGCCGCACGCTACGAGGCCGGGCGCGCGCACGGCCTGCTGAGCGGCGACTTCTACGACGTGGTGCAGACCGCCGACGGCGCGGTGCACGCGGTGATCGGCGATGTGTCGGGGCACGGCGCCGCGGAGGCGGCCCTGGGGGTCTGTCTCCGGGTCGCCTGGCGCACCGCGGTCCTGACCGGTGTCACCCAGCTGGAGAAGATCGGTCTGCTGGAGGGGATTCTCGTCGCCGAGCGGTCCGATCCGCATGTGTTCGCCACCCTGACCTCGCTCGTGTTCCCGCCGGGCCGGGACAGGGTGCTCGTGGCGCGGGCCGGGCATCCTGGGCTGCTGGTGCGGCGCGGCACGGAGGTCGCCTGGGTGGAGCCCGACACGGGCATGGCGCTCGGTCTGCTGCCCGGCGCGGGCCGCTGGACGATCACGGAGCTGGAGCTCTTCCCCGACAGCGAGCTCGTCCTGTTCACCGACGGCCTGTTCGAGGGGCGTACGGGCCCCAAGTCCAGGCTGGGCGAGGACGGTCTGCTGGGCGTGGCCGGCAAGTACGGCGCGCTGGAACCCGCCGCGTTCGTCGACGCGCTGGTCGCCGAGGCCACCGAGAGCGCCTCCCCGTACGGTGGACTGGCGGACGACGTCGCCGTTCTGCATCTGGGCTGGAAGGCAGGTACATGAGCACGGAGGAACCGGCGGCCTCACCGCCCGGACCGATAGCCCGGCTGTCGGTGCAGAACTGGGTGCATCTGATCCTGGCCGGCTTCGTGCTGGTGGTGTGCGGATGCCTCGTCGTGGGAGGGCTCGTCCTCTCCCGGATCTCCGACCGGACCACGGAGCTGGTGGACCGCATCCAGCCCGCCCGCTCGGCGTCCTTCCAGTTGCAGAACGCGCTCCTCGACCAGGAGACCGGGGTACGCGGTTACGCGCTCACCGGTGACCCCTCGTTCCTGGAGCCCTACGAGCAAGGCATGCGGGCCGAGAAGGAGCGGCTGGCCCGGGTGCGCTCGCTGACCGGGGGCGAGCAGCCGTTCGCCGACGACCTGGACCGGCTCGCGGAGTCCGCCCAGCAGTGGCGGACCCTGCGGGCCGAGCCGCTGATCGCGGCGGTGCGCGCGACCGGACCCGCCGGCGCGTCCTCGGCCCCGATCGCGCGGAGCAAGGCGGAGTTCGACGCGCTGCGCGCTCTGTACACCGCCCAGCAGGAGCACCTGGACGAGGCGCGTGACACCGCTCGCGCCGAGCTGTCCGACGCGCGCACCACCCGCGACCGTGCGCTGATCGCCCTCATCCTCGGCTTCGTCCTGGCCGTCGTGTCGCTGAGTCTGCTGCTGCACCGCATGGTGGGCCGTCCCCTGGCCGCGCTGACCGCGGCCTCGGGCAGGGTGCGGCAGGGCTCCTTCGACAGCAGGATCGAGGTCCACGGGCCTTCCGACGTCAGAGCGGTGGCCGCCGCGGCCGAGGACATGCGCCGGCGCCTGGCCGTCGAGCTGGCCGAGTCCCAGGAGCGGGAGACGCTCCTGGCCGAGCAGACCGCGGAGCTGCGCCGCTCCAACTCCGAGCTGGAGCAGTTCGCCTACGTGGCCTCGCACGACCTCCAGGAGCCGCTGCGGAAGGTGGCGTCCTTCTGCCAGCTGCTGGAGAAGCGCTACAGCGCGGAGCTGGACGACCGCGGACGGCAGTACATCGACTTCGCGGTCGACGGCGCCAAGCGGATGCAGGTGCTCATCAACGACCTGCTGACCTTCTCCCGGGTCGGCCGGGTGCAGCAGAGCTGGAAACCGGTCGACCTCGAAGCGGCGCTGGACCGGGCCCTGTCCAACCTCACCCTGATCGTCGAGGAGTCCGGAGCCGTCGTCGTACGCGAGGACGCGCTGCCCGAGCTGCTCGGCGACTCGACGTCGCTCACCATGGTGTGGCAGAACCTGATCGGGAACGCGGTCAAGTTCCGGCGGCGCGACGTGCCGTGCCGGATCACCGTCGGGTGTGTCCGGGAGGGCGACGACTGGCATCTCACGGTCGCCGACAACGGCATCGGCATCGCGCCGGAGTTCGCGGACAAGGTGTTCGTGATCTTCCAGCGTCTGCACGCCCGTGACGAGTACGAGGGGACCGGGATCGGGCTCTCCCTCTGCCGCAAGATCATCGAGTTCCACGGTGGCCGGATCTGGCTGGACCCCGAGCCGGCCGAGGGCACACTGATCCACTTCACCCTGCCCGTCCTCCCCGAGGCACCCACACACACCACGGCGGAGCTCCTCGCCCCCGCCGCCCTCACCCCCCGGTCGGGAGACCCCCTGTGAACGACGCCGTCAAGCCCATCGAGGTCCTGCTCGTCGAGGACGATCCCGGCGACGAGCTGATGACCCGTGAGGCGTTCGAGGACAACAAGATCCGCAACACCCTCCACGTGGTCCGCGACGGGCAGGAGGCGCTGGACTTCCTCTACCGCCAGGGCGAGTACCCGGACGCGCCGCGTCCGGATCTGGTCCTCCTCGACCTGAACCTGCCGAGGTACGACGGCCGGCAGGTGCTGGAGCGCATCAAGACGGACCCGGAGCTGGCACTGATCCCGGTGGTGGTCCTCACCACGTCCTCCGCCGAGGAGGACATCCTGCGGAGCTACAAGCTGCACGCCAACGCCTATGTCACCAAGCCGGTCGACCTGGAGCAGTTCATCGGTGCGGTGCGCCAGATCGACGACTTCTTCGTCAGCGTGGTCCGGCTCCCTCCGCGTCCGTAAGATCTGCAGAGATCTCCCGGAGTGGGATCTC
Source organism: Streptomyces sp. NPDC104381 (assembly GCF_055583745.1). Lineage (NCBI taxonomy): Bacteria > Bacillati > Actinomycetota > Actinomycetes > Kitasatosporales > Streptomycetaceae > Streptomyces > Streptomyces sp. NPDC104381. The sequence continues at coordinate 257,110 of NZ_JBVJNK010000005.1, read as the reverse complement.
TCGACGCGGGTAGACGAACGGCGAGAAGAGGTCGACGACCTCCCCTGCGGCGCCCCTGGCTGGAGTACATGAACGAACAGGCCACCTCACGGCCGGACGATCCCCTGCAGGGGCCCCCGTCCACCGAGGTTCTGCTCACCGCCGAGGTGTTCGACGGCGAGCCCGGATGCATCGCGCAGGCCCGCGCGCTGGCCGAGCGTTTCCTGGCGCGGCTCGTGGCGGAGTGGCTCGCCGTCCTGGGCGAGCACACCCGCAGCGATCTGATGCTGGCGGTCAGCGAGCTCATCACCAACGCGGACCGCTACAGCCACGGTCCGTACATGCTGGAGCTCGAGGGCGACGCCCGGCGGATCAGTGTCACCGTGTACGACAGCAGCACGGCGCTCCCCGTGCTCTACTCCCCCGACCCGTCCCGCCTCGGCGGTCACGGGATGGAGATCGTGGTCGCGCTCTGCGACCGGCTCACGGCCGAGCGCGTGCCCGTCGGCAAGCGCATCCGCGCCGAGTTCATGCTCAGCACCTGATCGGCCCGGCGCCGGCCTCCGGCCCGTCACGTCCTCGGACACCCGGCGCGTCGGGACGGCGGCGGTGCGTCACCTCTCCGGCGAACTTCTGAGCCTTCGGGCGAGGAGGACTACCGTCAGGAGGAGGACCCTGAAGGGATGGACGTACTACCGGAGCAGTACGCCGAATCGCCGCCTCAGGGACGACGACGCGGCGGCTCCGACGGGACATCGTGGTGTACATGAGTTCCCTCGCGCTTTCCGTGCTGCTGTCACTGGTCTCCGCGGTCGCCTACGCGGCCGGGGCGATCGTCCAGGAGCGCGTGGCCGCGTCCGGTGACAGCCGCCCTTACGCACCGCTGCGCAACGGCGCCTGGTGGGTGGCTGTGGCCCTCAACGGCGTGGGAGCGGTCCTCCACGTCGTGGCGCTCGCGTACGGGCCTCTCAGCCTCGTACAGCCCCTCGGGGCGCTGACGATCGTCTTCGCCCTGCCGATGGCGGCGCTCTTCGTGGGCCGCAGGGCGGGGCGTACGGCCTGGCGCGGTGCGCTGATGGCCACGGTCGGCCTCGCCGGGCTGCTGGCCCTCACTGGGAGCGCGGGGTCCCACACGCTGGCCGGGCCGGAACAGCTCCTGCTCGCGGCCGTGACCGCCGGTGCCGTGGTGGCCGTCCTGCTGCTCGCCAAGGGGCTGCACCGGCCGATGCCGCGCAGCGTGGTGCTGGCCACCGGCGCGGGTGTCGCCTTCGGCATGGCGTCGGTGTTCACCAAGACCGTGGCCGTGGAGTGGACCTCCGGCTCGGTGACGTCCGGGCTGCCGACGCTCCTGGTGATCGCGGCGCTGGCGGCGGCCGGGCTGCTGCTCTCCCAGGCGGCGTACCGGGGGGCCGGTCTGGCGGCGCCGCTGGCGACGGTCACGGTGGTCAATCCGGTGGTGGCGGCCGCCGTGGGTCTCACGATGTTCGGGGAGCAGTTCCGCCACGGCATGACGGGCACCCTGCTCGCCCTCGCCTGCGGGGCGCTGGCGGCGGCCGGTCTGGTGCTGCTGACCACGCAGCGCGTGGGGGCGGAGCGGGTGGAGTCCGAGCGTGCGGAGTCCGAGCGGGTTGAGTCCGGGGAGCGTACGCCGGAGCGGCACACGGGTGGTCCGGACGTGCCCCGGCAGGTGGCGCTGCCCGAGCCGGCGAAACCCGCGGGGGTACAGGGCACGGCGGTGCTGCCGGCCCCCTTTCCGGGGCCCGCCGCGCTCTCCCTGCCGCTGACCCTCCCGTTGGACCACGGCGGCGGGCGCGTGGAGTTCGGCGGCAAGCAGCCCGCCCGCCGGGGTGACTTAGAGGACCTGGCCGGGACGGTTCAGACGCTGACGCCGCCGGCCCTGAGGTAGGCCAGGGGGTCGATGTCGGATCCGTAGCCGGGGCCGGTGCGGATCTCGAAGTGCAGGTGCGGGCCGGTGCTGTTGCCGGTGGATCCGGAGCGCGCGATCCGCTGGCCGCTGCCGACCTGCTGGCCCTCGCGCACATGGAGCGAGGAGAGGTGGGCGTACTGGCTGTACCTGCCGTCGCCGTGCCGGATGACGACCTCGTAGCCGTACGCGCCCGCCCAGCCGGCCGAGACGACCTTCCCGGACGCCACGGCCTTCACGGAGGTGCCGGTGGGTACGGGGAAGTCGACGCCCGTGTGGTAGCCGCTGGACCAGGAACCGGCCTGGTGGTACGGGGTTCCGGTGCGGGCGGACACGGGGGCGGTGAGGGCGGACCGCGGCTTGGACGCCTTCTTGGCGGGGGCCGCGGGCTGCTTCGCCTTCGGCTTGGGGGCGGCCTTCGGGGCCGCCTTCTCCGTGGCCTTCGGGGTGGCGGTCTTCGCGGGCGCGGCCTTCCCCGTGGTCTTCGGTGCCGTGGCCCTGGGGGCGGTCTTCTGCTTCGGGGCGGTCGTCGGCGCTCCGGCCACGTCGAGGGTCAGCCGCTGTCCGGGGAGGATGAGGTCGGGGTCGGCGCCCACCACGGTGCGGTTGGCGGCGTACAGCCGCTGCCAGCCGCCCTGGACCCGCTCGGTCGACGCGATGCCGGAGAGGGAGTCGCCCCGTGCGACGGTGTACGACTCGCGTGGGCCGGGCACCGCGGTCGGGGAGGTCTTCGCCGCCACCGCGTCCCGGGCCTTCGTGGCGGCCGTGCTTCCGGTGGCCGCGCTCCTGGCGGGGCGGGCCTCCGCCGCCTTGTGCTGAGGGGCGTTCGGGGTGGTGGCGGCGGGTGCGTCGCCGCCCTGCTTCAGTCCGGCGCGTACGGAGCACGTCGGCCAGGCGCCCGGGCCCTGCCCGTCGAGGACCTTCTCGGCGACGGCTATCTGCTGGTCCCTGGTCGCCAGATCGGCCCGTGCGGCGTAGGCCGTGCCACCGTAGGCGTCCCAGGTCGAGCGGGTGAACTGCAGTCCCCCGTAGTAGCCGTTGCCGGTGTTGATGTGCCAGTTGCCCGTCGACTCGCAGGCGGCGACCTTCTCCCACACATCGGTCGAGGCGGCCCCTGCCGAGGCCGCCGTGAGCAGCGGGAGCGCGATCCCCGCGCCTCCCGCCGTCACCGTGAGCGAGGCACGGTTGATCCGGCTGGGCTGGTATCTGCGGTGCCGTCCGTTCGCGGCCATGATCAGGCTCCCCCACTGGCAGTAGGACACGTCGCAAGCGGCCAACTTATGGGCCTACGAAGGCCGGTGACAAGGGAACAGCTGCCACCGGCCTCCCACGCGCACCGGCGCACCACCCCGTCCGGCAGGACGGCCACCCGCCACCTGACCTCTTCGAGCACCCTGGGAGAGCGCTCTATCCCCGCCTCTTCCTGATGCTATAAAGGCCCTCATGACGGAACCCCGATCACCCGGCGCGGCGCCCACCCTGGAGGACGTGGCGCGGGCGGCCGGTGTCTCGCGCGCGACGGTCTCGCGGGTCATCAACGGGGTGCGCAACGTCGACCCCGCCATCCAGGAGGCCGTGCGGCAGGCGGTGTCGGTCACCGGTTACACACCCAACCGCGCGGCCCGCTCCCTGGTCACCCGGCGTACGGACGCCCTGGCCCTGGTGGTGTCGGGCGCGGGGGGCGAGCCGGACGGGGAGGGGCCCGCCGAGGAGGGGTCCTTCACGGCCCAGGTCTTCGCCGACCCGTTCTTCGGCCGGGTGGTGACCGGCATCGTCAACTACCTGCGGCCGCGCGGGATGCATCCGGTGCTGATGTTCGCCGAGACCTCCCGGGCCCGGGACGAGGTGCTGGCGTATCTGCGTCAGGGCAGTGCCGACGGGGCGCTGATCGTGTCGACCCACGCGCGGGATCCGCTGCCGGGGCTCATCACGGAGGCCGGGCTGCCCGCGGTGCTGTACGCACGCCCGGCCCGGCCGACCCGGATCAGCTACGTCGACCTGGCCCACCGGGACGGCGCCCGGCTGGCCGCAGAGCATCTGCTGGCCCGTGGCTGCCGCCGGATCGCCACCATCACCGGGCCGCTGGACATACCGGCGGCGCAGGAGAGGCTCGCGGGGTTCCGGGACACGATGGCACAGCACGGCCGTGCCGGCGCCCCGGTCGCCGAGGGACTGTTCACCCAGGAGAGCGGCGAGGCCGCGATGGAACGGCTGCTGGCCGAACACCCGGGGCTGGACGGGGTGTTCGCGGCGAACGACCTGATGGCGACGGGCGCGTGCCATGTGCTGCGGGAGCACGGGAAGCGGGTGCCCGAGGATGTCGCGGTGATCGGCTTCGACGACAGCAGCGCCGCCTCGGCCTGCCGCCCGCCTCTCACCACGGTGCGGCAGCCGGTGGAGGACATGGCGGCGGAGATGGCCGGCCTGCTGCTGGACCGGCTCGCCGCACCGGACAGGCCGGCGACCTCGGTGATCTTCGAACCGGTGCTGGTCGTCAGGGATTCCGCCTAGCACGCCCGGCCCGGGGTCTTCGCGCTGACGCGTGGCGGGGCTCGGCGCGAGCGGCCGGGAGGTCCTCCGGCGCTGCCGCCACCCTGCCGCTCAGCCCGCCGCCGTCCTGCTGCGGCCCGGTGTCACCCGGTCCGGGGCCGGCGCCACGCTCCGGAGGGGCTGGGGCACGGGGCGGGTGCCGCCGCGGGCCAGGAAGTCGGACAGGGGCAGGGTCGCCGCGCCCACCGTGACCGCGTCCGGGCCGAGGTGGCCCAGGTCGATCGTCGTACGGGCCACGGCGTGTTCGAGGGCGTACTCCCGGGCGTACCGGCGGATCTCCGGGAGGAGGTGGGGGCCGATGAGCAGACCCGCCCAGCCGCCGAGCAGGATGCGTTCGGGCAGGAAGAGGTTGACCAGGTCGGCCAGGGCCGCGCCCAGGCACTCCGCCGTCTCGTCCAGGATCGAGACCGCGACCGGGTCCGGGGCAGGGCCGCCGGGTCCCGGGTAGGCGGCCTCCAGGAGTGCGGCGAGTGCCGTCTCGTCGTCGGCGTCCAGGGGGAGCGGGCCTCCGGCCTCCTGCCAGCGCTCCCGCATGGCCTCCGCACCGGCGTAGGCCTCCAGGCAGCCTATGGAGCCGCATCGGCACCGGCGGCCCCGCAGCTGCACCGTGGTGTGGCCCCACTCCAGGGCCGCGTTCGAGAGGTCCTCGTCGAGGATGTCCCCCCGGCTGACGCTGGCGCCGACCCCTGAGCCGATCAGGGCGACGGCGGCCGCGCCGGCACCGCGGCCGCCGCCGAACCACATCTCGGCCTGTCCCAGCGTCTTCGCGCCGTTGTCGATGAAGAACGGCACCTCCGGCGGCACGTCCACCACCTCACGGAGCAGCCGTTCGAAGGGGACCGCGCTCCATCCGATGGTCTGGCCGTGCACGACCGCGCCGGGGCCGCCCGCGGGCTCCGGGGCGTCGCGTTCGATGATCCCGGGCACCCCGATGCCGATGCCGAGCAGCATGCGGGGGTCGGCGCCGGCGTCCCGCAGGACGTCGGACACCCCCGACCTGACATGGCCGACGATGCGCTCGACGTCGTATCCGTGCTGGGCCAGCAGGCGGTCGGTACGGGCGAGTTCCGTCAGTGAGAGGTCGAAGAGCTCGACGCGCACCCGGGTCTCGCCGATGTCGATCCCCACGAACAGGCCGCCACCCGGTGCGATCCTCAGCAGCGTGCGGGGGCGCCCGCCGTCGGAGTCGACGACGCCGGCCTCCTCCAGGAGCCCCTCGGAGGCCAGCTCGGCGACCACGTTACTGATGGATCCCGAACTCAGCCCGGTCGCGGGGCCCAGCTCCTGACGGCTCAGCGGGCCGTCGAAATACAACCGTTGCAATACCCGCGCCCGATTGCCCCTTCGCAGGTCACGCACGGTCCGTCTGCTGCGCTCAGCCATGTTGCTCCCTTCGTCCCGGCAACATACCCCGGTCCGGGCTCTTGACGCGCACTTTCTTCAGCTCTTAAATCACATCTTAAATTAAGAGCGGAAGGGTCGTTCGGATCCCGAACCCGCACCCTCCCCGGAAAGGGGCCACCTTTCATGCGCCACCTCAGAGCCGCAGCAGCCGTCACCCTCGCCATATCCGTCGCCGCCGGAGTCACCGGCTGCGGGGGCGGGACCTCGTCGGCCGGCGGCAGCAACGAGTCGCCGAAGACCCTGACGTACTGGGCGTCCAACCAGGGACCGAGCGTCGAGGCCGACAAGAAGATCCTCACTCCCGAGCTGAAGAAGTTCGAGAAGGAGACGGGGATCAAGGTGAAGCTGGAGGTCGTCCCCTGGGCCGACCTGCTGAACCGCATCCTCGCCGCCACCACGTCGGGTCAGGGCCCGGACGTGCTGAACATCGGCAACACCTGGTCGGCGTCGCTCCAGGCCACCGGGGCGCTGCTTCCCTGGGACGACAAGAACTTCGAGGCGATCGGCGGCCGGGACCGCTTCATCGACTCGGCGGTCGCCTCGGCCGGCAAGGAGGGCGAGCCCCCGGCGGCGGTGCCGCTCTACTCGCTGTCGTACGCCCTCTACTACAACAAGAAGATGTTCGCCGACGCGGGCATCACCACCCCGCCGGCCACCTGGGACCAGCTCGTCGCGGACGGCAAGAAGCTGTCCAAGGACGGCAAGTGGGCCCTGGGCGCCGAGGGGTCCAACCTCTCCAACAACATCCACCAGACGTTCGTCCTGGGACAGCAGCACGGCGCGGACTTCTTCGACAAGGACGGCAAGGCGGACTTCACCTCCGACGGCGCCGTCAGCGCCGTGAAGCAGTACGTCGACTTCATGGCGAAGGACAAGATCATCGCCCCGGGCAACGCGGAGTACGCCCAGAACCAGTCGCTGACGGACTTCGCCAAGGGCCGGACCGCCATGGTCCTGTGGCAGGCCGCCGCCACCACCTTCGCCTCGCAGGGCATGAAGCCGGAGGAGTGGGGCGTGGCTCCCGTCCCCGTGCCGGCCGGTGCGCCGGGCGCGGGCAAGCAGACCAACTCCATGGTGGCCGGCATCAACATGGCGGTCTTCAAGAACACCAAGAACATCGACGGTGCGAAGAAGTTCGTCAAGTTCATGACGAGCGACGAGGAGCAGAAGATCCTCTGCAAGACCTACGGGTCGATCCCGCCCGTCAAGGCCGCCCAGTCGGATCCCGCGTTCGCCGCGCCGGAGCTGAAGGTCCTGCGCGACACCCTCGCCACCAGCGCCGCCCCGCTCCCCCAGGTGCCGAACGAGTCGCAGTTCGAGACGGCCGTGGGCACCGCGGTCAAGGAGCTGTTCGCGGACGCCGCGGCCGGCAAGCCCGTCACCACCGAAACAGTCAAGGCGCGCCTCGAAAAGGCCCAGCAGACGATGCAGCAGTGAGGCTCTCTCCATGACCGCCACCGTGACCACCGACCCCGGGCCCGCCACGTCGGCCGGGGGTACGAGCCGGGGCAGCGGGGGTGCGCGCCGCAGGATGCCGCGCATCCCCGAGCGGATCCGCCAAGGCGGGCTCCCCTACCTCCTGCTCCTCCCCGCAGTCCTCCTCGAACTGCTCATCCATCTGATCCCGATGATCGTCGGCATCGTGATGAGCTTCCGTCAGCTCACCCAGTTCTTCATCAACAACTGGAGCGCCGCGCCCTGGAGCGGCCTGGACAACTACAGGCTCTCCGTCGACTTCGACGCGCCGATCGGCGAGGCCCTCCTCCACTCCTTCTTCGTCACCTGTGTCTTCACGTTCTTCGCCGTCGGTCTCGCGTGGCTCCTCGGGGTCGCCGCGGCGATCATGCTCCAGGAGAGCTTCCGGGGCCGCGGCATCCTGCGGACGATCTTCCTCGTCCCGTACGCCCTGCCGGTCTACGCGGCGGTCATCACCTGGGCGTTCATGTTCCAGCGGGACAACGGGCTGGTGAACCACGTCCTCCACGACCAGCTGGGACTGACCGACCAGCCGTCCTTCTGGCTGATCGGCGACAACAGCATCTACGCGCTGATCATCGTCTCGGTCTGGAAGGGCTGGCCCTTCGCCTTCCTCATGCTGATGGCCGCGCTGCAGAACATCCCGCGCGAGCTGTACGAGGCCGCCTCGATCGACGGCGCCGGGATCTGGCAGCAGATCCGCAAGATCACGCTGCCTTCACTGCGCCCCGTCAACCAGGTGCTGGTGCTCGTGCTCTTCCTGTGGACGTTCAACGACTTCAACACGCCGTACGTGCTGTTCGGGAAGTCGGCTCCCGCGAGCGCCGACCTCATCTCGATCCACATCTACCAGTCGTCGTTCGTCACCTGGAACTTCGGCACCGGCTCGGCGATGTCCGTGCTGCTGCTGCTCTTCCTCCTGGCCGTGACGGCCGTCTACCTGTTCCTCACCTCACGCGGAAGGAAGGCTTCCCGTGCCTAGCCGCGCCGCCCGCCGGTCCCCCATGGCCGCGCCGCAGTCGTTCCTCTGGACCCGCCGCGTCGTCCTGACCCTGCTCACGGGCTTCGTCCTGCTGCCGGTCTACGTGATGATCAGCAGCTCGCTGAAGCCGCTCCAGGAGGTGTCGGGGAAGTTCCGGTGGATCCCGCACGGACTGACCGTGCAGCCGTACTTCGACATCTGGGAGACGGTCCCGCTCGCCAAGTACTTCGTGAACTCGCTGATCGTGGCCGGCTCCGCGACCGTCCTCTCCGTGGTGATCGCGGTGTTCTCGGCCTATGCCGTGAGCCGCTACAGCTTCCGCGGCAAGCGCGTCTTCACCGTCACGGTGCTCTCCACTCAGATGTTCCCGGGGATCCTCTTCCTCCTCCCGCTGTTCCTCATCTTCGTCAACATCGGCAACAGCACCGGCCTGGCGCTCTACGGCTCGCGGGGCGGGCTGATCCTCACGTACCTGACGTTCTCGCTGCCCTTCTCCATCTGGATGCTGATCGGCTACTTCGACTCCATCCCGAGGGACCTGGACGAGGCCGCCATGGTGGACGGCTGCGGCCCGATCCGCGCCCTCTTCCGGGTGGTCGTGCCGGCCGCCGTGCCGGGCATCGTCGCCGTCTCCGTGTACGCGTTCATGACGGCGTGGGGCGAGGTGCTGTTCGCCTCCGTCATGACCAACGACGCCACCCGCACCCTCGCGGTGGGCCTCCAGGGCTACTCCACGCTGAACGACGTGTACTGGAACCAGGTCATGGCGGCCTCGCTCGTCGTCAGCCTGCCCGTCGTCGTCGGGTTCCTGCTGCTGCAGCGCTACCTCGTCGCCGGGCTCACCGCGGGGGCCGTCAAGTGACCGATCCGGAAAGGCAGTCGGTGAACGATCTCAGCGCTCTCCCGGACGACTTCACCTGGGGTGTGGCGACGGCCGCGTACCAGATCGAGGGTGCCGTGGCCGAGGACGGCCGCTCCCCCTCGATCTGGGACACCTTCTCCCACACCCCGGGCGCCGTCGACAACGGCGACACCGGCGACGTGGCCTGCGACCACTACCACCGGGTCCCCGAGGACATCGGCCTGATCAAGCAGCTCGGGGCGGGCGCCTACCGGTTCTCGGTGGCCTGGCCCCGGGTCGTCCCCGGGGGCGACGGCCCGGTGAACAAGGCCGGTCTCGACTTCTACGACCGCCTCGTGGACGGGCTCCTGGAGGCCGGGATCACCCCGTTCGCCACGCTCTACCACTGGGACCTGCCGCAGGTGCTCCAGGACCGGGGCGGCTGGACCGTCCGCGAGACCGCCGAGCACTTCGCGGCGTACGCCTCCGTCGTCGTCGAACGCCTCGGCGACCGGGTCAAGGACTGGGCGACGCTCAACGAGCCGCTCTGCTCGGCGTGGATCGGCCATCTGGAGGGGCGGATGGCTCCTGGTCTGACCGATCTGACCGCCGCCGTCCGCGCCTCGTACCACCTCCACCTCGGCCACGGTCTGGCCGTACGGGCGATCCGCGCACTGGTCCCGGACGCCCGGGTCGGCATCGTGAACAACCTCAGCCCGATCGAGCCGGCGAGCCAGAGCCCGGCCGACCTCGCCGCCGCCGCACGGGCCGACGGCCACATCAACCGGTGGTGGCTGGACCCCATCCACGGCCGTGGCTACCCGCAGGACATGCTCGACCTCTACGGAGTCGGACTTCCCCTGCGCCCGGGCGACCTGGAGACCATCGCGGCGCCACTCGACTGGATCGGGCTGAACTACTACTTCCGCCAGATCGTCACCGACGACCCGGACGGTCCCGTCCCCCACGCCCGGCAGGTACAACTGCCCGGTTCCCGGCGGACCGCCATGGACTGGGAGGTCCACTCCGAGGGCCTGGAGCAGCTGCTGCTCCGCCTCACCGAGGAGTACGGCGCCCGGCGGATCCATGTCACCGAGAACGGCTCGGCCTACCGGGACGTCGTCGGCCCCGACGGCTCGGTGCACGATCCCGAACGCACCCGGTACCTGGAGGAGCACCTGGCCGCCTGCGCCCGCGCCGTGGGCAGGGGCGCGCCACTGGCCGGCTACTTCGCCTGGTCGCTCCTGGACAACTTCGAATGGGCGTACGGCTACGACAAGCGTTTCGGCCTGGTCCACGTCGACTACGAGACGCAGCGCCGCACGGTCAAGACGAGCGGGCGGCGGTACGCGGAGCTGATCCGCGCGTTCTCGGGCGGCAGGCCCCGCACGGCGGCCTGAGCCCTTTCCCCGGGCGACGGCCCGAACCCCCGGCCCGGCGGCCCCACCTGCCGGTGTCCGGGGGTGCTTGTCGTTCGGCACACCGCAGGTGGGCGATCGGACGTGGGAGGTCCGGCGCTTATGCTCGCCGTATGGAGCAGAGCGAAGTCCTCAAGCGAGTGATCGGCATCCTCACGGAGGCGGGCGAGATACAGCGCCATGCCGAGGGGGACGCCGGCGGCGTCGACCCGGACGCCGGCGAGAGCATGGTGACGACCCTCCTCAACGAGACGATGCCGCACATCGCCATCCCCTCCGACGCGACCGTGGAGGAGATGGCCGCTCTGGTGGGGCGCGAGGTCGGCGGTGCCGTCGAACAACTGGTCGGAGCGTTCACCCTCGCCTTCATCGCGCTCGCCCAGATCCACGACTCCGGACAGGAGGACGTGACTTCGGCCGATGTGCTCCAGGATCTGGCGCTGCGGGCCGAGGAGCTGAGCACGGGTGACGAGGGCCCCGAGGAACCTCTCTAGGGGCCGGCAGGAATCTCGCCGTGAACGGGTCCGCGGCGGGCCACGGGGTTCCGTGGCCCGCCGCGGACTGTCCGGCCGCACCGACGGCGGGGAGTGGGACGGTGCGGCGGGTTCTGCGGGCGGTCAGCTCCGGTAGACGCCGAACTCGTAGAGCGAGTAGCCCCAGGGGGTGCCGCGCACGCTGGTGTTCACCCGTACGTAGCGCGCCTCACCTGCGACGTCGATGTCGTCGATGCCGCCGTTGCCCTCGGTGACGGTGTGGACGGTGGTCCAGTTCTGGCCGTCGTCCGAGGTCTGCAGGGTGTACCCCTTGGCGTACGCGGTCTCCCACGCGAGCTGCACATGGTCGAACGCGGTCCTCGCCCCGAGGTCGACCTGGATCCACTGCTGGTCGGCCCAGTCGCTGGCCCAACGGGTGTCGTAGGACCCGTCGACCGCGTTGCCCGCGGGGCAGGGGCAGCCGGTGCTGTCCGGCTGGAAGGTGGACGCGGTGGCCGGCTTGCCCGCCGCCAGGTTCGTGCCGCCGACCTCGGGCGGGACGACCTTGAAGGACTTCGTCTCGATGCCGACGTTGCCCTTGCCGTCCGAGGTCTTGATGTAGACCTTCCACACACCGAGGCGGTCGGGAGCGGTGACCTCGAAGGTACCGTCGCCCTTGTCCGTGAACCGCGCGTCGTTGAGCTGTCCGCTGTCGTCCACGTACTTGCTGCCGAGCAGCACCTGGTGGGTGAGCGGGTCACCGTCGGGGTCGGAGATCGAGGCCTTGACCGTGAAGGGCTTGCCGGCCTGGACGGCCGAGGAGTTCTCCACCGTCATGCCGCTGATCACGGGCGGCGTGTTGTCGCCCGAGGTGTCGGCTCCGTACGCCTGCTTCACCGCGTAGTACGAGAGCCGCTTCTGGCCTGCCGGGAGCAGGTTGAACCAGACCCCGCCGAAGTCGTACTCGGTGCCGTAGTGGAACAGGGTCGCGCCCAGCGCCACTCCGGAGTGGTCGGTGATGCACTGCCACGCCTTGCCGTAACCCGCCGCCTTGGCCACGTCGGTCGGCTCGTCCGGTACGCCGTTGGCGTCGTCGGGCACCTCCCACTCACCGGCGGGGCCGCCCTCGGTCACGATGTACGGCTTGTCGAAGCCCCCGTCCTCCCAGTACTTCTGGATGTCGCAGACGGCTCCGTACGAGTTCACCGCGTACAGGTCGAGGTCCGGGGCGTTCTTCTTGTAGTACGGCCATGCCCCGGTCCACGCGTCGGTCGAGGTGACCGGGTGGTCGGGGTCGACCGCGTGGATCTTCTTGGCGATGTCGTTGACGAACGTCGTGTACGCGTCCCGCTGCTGTTCGAGGGCGTCGCCGCTGTAGCAGTTCTGGAGGCCGAGCACGGACTCGTTGCCCACGTTCCACATGAGGACGCCCGGGTGGTCCTTGTAGGTCTCCACCCACTTGGGGAACTCGGCGAGCATGTCGTTCTTGTAGCCGGTGTCCGTCAGGTAGTTGACGCACCCACCGCTGCCCGGGCCGCCGCCCGGCTGGAGCCAGAAGCCGGCGACGACCTTGATGCCGTTGTCGGCCGCGCTGTCCAGCAGCGGCTTCGTGGTGGCGTCGGTGCCCCAGGTCCGGATGGTGTTGACGCCCATCGACCTGACGTCCGGCATGTACGTCCCGGCGTCGGCGACGGCCGGGCCCCAGGTCAGGCCCTTCACCGTGTACGGCGCACCGTCGACGGTCAGCTTCCAGGCGCCCTGCGATCCCTCGACCTTCACCACGCTGCCGGCCGCCTGCGCGGCGGGCACGGGCAGGGCGGCGGCTCCCGCGGCGACGAGGGCGGCGACGGCGAGACGTGCCGTCGTACGCCGTCGGCCGCGGGCCGTGGGGGTGAGACGTGACCATTTCATGAGGAGACAGCTCCTAGTGGGGGGAGAGGGATGGGAGAGCGCTCTCCCTCATGGGCGCGGTGCACCCATGAGGGAGAGGCGGTGCGATCAGGGAAGTTCGTAGTTCTCGTCCAGGGCGGCCCCCTCACCGGGGTTGTTCTGGTCGTAGCCCCGGGCGTCGCACTGCAGGCCGCCCACGATGCAGTGGCCGACCATCGCGTCCAGGGTCGCGTCGTCCCAGGCGTTGAAGAAGTCGTAGTGGAAGGAGTGGCCCGTGCCGCTGGCCAGCCTCACCTGCGACATGTCACCGTTGACGGGCCAGGCCATCTTGAACTCGATCATCGGCAGGGCGACGGGGTGACTGGCCGGGCAGACGTCCTGGTTGGCGCCCATCACGACCGGATAGGCCATGTGGGCCTGGTGGTCCGGGGTGTCAAGGTGCTGACCGTCCCAGCAACTGGGCGCCTGCATACGGAGGTTGAGCTGGGTGTCCTGGCTGGTGGGGCAGGTGGCCGGGAACTCGTAGTTGTGGTAGCTCTCGCCGCACTCGTACCCCTCGACCATGCCGGGGTGGTTGCGGAACTCCTCGGCGGTCTGCATCGGACTGCCGACGACGAAGCGCAGCCCCTTGGGGAACGGCCGTACGGTCCGGTAGTCGGTGACACCCGCCTTGTAGTAGATGGTCTGCGGACCGACCGGGCGCACCTCCTGATCGCCGTTGTAGAGGGTCGGCATCCAGTACGCGGACAGGTCACCGGGCGCCTTGCACGCCGTGCCGCCCTCGCCCAGCGAGGCGGTGGTGCTGTTCTCGTCCGTGGTGTCGTTGCCCATGAACGTGTGGTTGTGGGACTTGCCGGTCTGCCCCGGGTAGACGATCGGGTCGACCGAACCGGTGTGGTTGACCGAGCAGTTCGCCTGGAACTCGTGGAAGTACCGGTGGGGCGGGATCTCGGTGGACGGCTCCACCCCGGTGACCGGCGGGTTCGCCGGAATGTACCCGTCGCCGTCGGGATCGTCACCCGACGGGACGGGGTCGGCCGCCGCCATCGCGTGCCCCTGCATGACGTGGGACGCCGCGGCCGGGTCACCGGCGCTCCTCGGAGCCGCCTCGGCCGCCGGGGCGCCGGCGCGGGTGATCGCGGTGAACCCCATGACGACCAGGGCCAGTGCGGTGACCATGACGAGGGCGGACACCAGGGTGGTTCTGCTGATTCTTTCGGCCATGCGGACCTCCATGCCGCTCTGCGTCCGCGCACATCGGGTGCGCGGTGGGGGGAGAGTGGAGCTGGATGGTGCGTCGTACGGAAACTCTGGGAGAGCGCTCTCCCAGGGCGGTGCCAGTGTTACGCCGTGGCTGAGAACATGTCAATAGTTCGTGAACCATGCGCGGTGCAAAGGAAGTTGGACACGGGCTGCGGGCGCGGCGCGGTCCGGGGGTGCGGGGGACGCGCGGGGCCGACTGGGCCCGGGGGCGACATCGCGGGGCGCGGCGCGGACCGGGGCGGACGGAGCCCGGGGCGGCATCGCGGGGGGCGTGGCCGGAGCGAGCGGGCGGCGGGTGCGCGTCGGAGGTCCGGTCGCCCCGGCCGGGGGGAGCGCCCGGAGGAAGGTGCCGGCGCCCGGTGACGGGGAGGCCGCAGGGCTGCCACCCGCACGGCAGGGCAGCGGGAGCGTCCGAACGGCGCGCCGCACCCGGATGAGCCGTCGAAGTCCGTCGGGGTCTGTCGGGACGGGGTGACCCGCCGGAGCCCGTACGGTCGGGATGAGCCGTCGAGCCCGTGCGCACGGCTGCGGGCCGGGGCACGGGCCGGGTACGGCCGAGGTCTGCTGCGACAGGGGGCCACCCTGCTGCCGCAGCAGACCGGTCACTACCGCCGGGCCCGCGAAGACCCGGCGGAGCCGTGCGTCAGGCCGTGTGGAGGGTCAGCCCGTAACGGTTGAGGATCTCGTTGATGGGCTGGTGCCAGGTCTCACCGCCGCTGCTGCAGTTGCCCCAGCCTCCCGAGGTGACGCCCTGCGCCTGGTCGCCGCTGATGAACGAGCCGCCGGAGTCGCCGCCTTCGGCGCAGACGCTGGTCTTGGTCATCTGGTGGACGGCGCCCTGGCTGTAGTTGACGGTCTCGTTCTTGGCGAGCACGTTGCCGCAGTGCCAGTGGGTGGTCGAGCCGGACCGGCAGATCGACGCGCCGATCGGGGCCTCGTTGGAGCCGCGGACCAGCTGGTCGGAGACGGTGCCCCAGCCGAGGACCACCGGGACGGTCCACCAGCCGCTGCCCACGTTCACCCAGGCGTAGTCGTTGTCGGGAAAGGAGGAACCCTGGAAGTTGCCGATGGCCGAGCCGTCCCAGCCCCTGACCGCTCCGCCCGCCTGGCCGCAGTGGCCGGCCGTGACGAAGCCACCGTGAACCGAGAAGCCTATGGAACACCGGACGTTGCCGGTGTAGTACGGGTCGCCGCCCACGGTTCCGGCGGCGAAGGTCTGCGGGGCCTCGGCGGTCTGCTCCACCGTGACGGGACCCGCCTTACGGGCCTTCGCGACGAAGGCACGGACATCGTTGTCACCCTGCCCGGAGGCGACGACGTTCACCACGACGCTGTTGGCCTCGGGGTCGACGTGCCAGCTGCTGACGCCGCTGGGTGCGGACAGGGCGTCCAGCTTGCTCTTCACGGCGTCGAGCTCGCGCGCCGTGTGGTTCACGACCCGGACGTCCGCCCCGGCAGCCCGGACGGCACCGGACTTGGCGCTGTCCGTGACGGCGACCGTGAGCCGGCCGCTGTCCGCGTCGTACCAGGAGCCGCCGAACGCCGTCCCGGCCGCGCTGCGCGCCGGGCCCTCGACGGCCGTCGCCGCCTTCTCGGCGGTGAGCCTGGCCTCCGCCTGGCTCTTCGTCAGCCCGAGGTCGCGCTGCATGGCCGTGAGGATGCCGGCCGATGCCTGGGGCTCGGAGGTGGAACGGGTGTCGGCGGCGGAGGCCTGGGTCAGGCCGGCGGTCGCCCAGGTGCCGATGATGAGCAGTGCGGAGAGACCGGTCCGCACCATCGTCGTCTGTCTCAAGGGAGTGCCCCTTCTGTTGTTCCAGCTTCGTGGGGGTGGAACAGGAAGCATCCGAGAGCCGTCTGAGAGCGCTCTCAGAAGTGCCGCTACGGACTGTAGTCCAGTTCGACGGGCAGGTCCATGCCAATGACAGACCGGGCGGACGCGTCTGTGGGACCACCCCTCGGCCATGCGACCAGCCGTGCGGTCAGGGGGTGAGCAGAGGAAGTCCCGCGTCGCGCCAGGGCGCCCGGAACGCGTCCCACCGGCCGCCGCCGTCCTCCGGCACGGTGTCCCAGATCCGTACGGCGCCGGAGGTGACCGGCGGCCAGCCGGGGTCACCCGAGGTGGCGAAATCCGCCCATGCCCGCGTCATGCGCTCGGCCAGGGCGAGGTCGGCGGCGGCGGGAGGCCCTCCGATGAGGAAGTGGACGCTCTCGTCCTCGACGGTGCCGAAGGCGAACGGGATGTCGGCGCAGTGCCAGGCCCTGACCGGCCTCCCCCGGCCGTCGCGCTGCCGGACGAAGCGGGAGAGGTGGGTGCGGCCCCCCGCTCGGGCGTGGGACTCCGCCAGCCTGCTGCTGTACTCGCCGAACAGCAGGTCCCCGTACACGGCCAGACAGAGGTCGTGCACGGACGCTTCGGGCATCAGCGAGCGGTAGGCGTCCAGCAGGGTTCCCGGGAGCCGGTGGTCCGAGGCGAACGTGGCGAGCCGCTGCTCCGTGGTGACGCGTGCGCAGCTGCCCACGGCGTCCAGCAGCCGGTACTCCTCGATGGTGTGGCAGACCATCAGGTCCACCCCGCGAGCCGCTCCCCCGGCACACGCCGTGAGGGGGTCGGTGGGCAGTCCGGCCACGCCCGCCACGGGCCCGTAGATCGCCGGGTCGTAGTGGCGCGGCCCCGAGGCAGGGTCGCGCCGGTAGCTCTCGGCCACCCGGTCGGAGGCGTCGACGAGGGTCCCCGGGGAGGCCGACGCCAGCCCCGCGTACGTGGCGGGCACGCCGGCCGCCGCGGCGACCTCCGCCGTGGTGCGGGCGGCGGGCCCCGGGGTGGCGCAGGCGTTCACGGCGCTGTGCGCGATGGCACGGCGGAAGAGACCGCGGGCCGCGTCCATCACCGCCAGGCAGGCGACCGAGGTCGCGCCGGAGGACTGCCCGGCCACGGTGACGCGGCCGGGGTCGCCGCCGAACGCGGCGATGTTGTCCCGCACCCAGCGCAGCGCGGCGATCTGGTCGAGCAACCCCCGGTTGTCGGGGCAGGGTTCCTCGCCACGGGTGGGCGGGACATGGCCGAACCCCTCGAAGCCGAGCCGGTAGTTGAGGGTGACGACCACGAGTCCGTGCCGGGCCGGCGCCGTACCGTCGAAGTCCGGCTGGGCGGAGGAGCCGAAGACGTAGGCGCCGCCGTGGATCCAGACGAGCACGGGCAGCCCGTCACCGACGCCACCCGGGGTCCAGATGTTGAGGCTGAGGATGTCCTCGTCGCCCGGTGACCAGACGGGCGATCCGGGCAGCTCGGCCGACTGCGGGGCGACGGGCCCGAAGGCGGTGCACTCCCTCACCCCGTCCCAGGGTGCGGCGGGGCGCGGGGCCCTGAATCTCCCGGCACCGAACGGCGGTGCCGCATAGGGGATTCCGCGCAGCTCGACGACTCCCGGATCGCGGACGGACCTCCGCCCGCCGACCACTCCGGCCTCCGTCGTGAACGTCTGCATCGCTTCTCCCCCGTCCGGCCCCTGGCGAGGGCGCCCTGGTGGGCCCTCGGTATGCCCCCTGGGGAAGCCTCGCACCGCCCCGGTGGCCCCGGCCAACACCTGCCGGGCCCCGATCCACACGCCCGCGATGTGAATCGACCGGCAGGCAACCCGTCCGCGAGGTGAATCAGTCGGGCGATCCTCGGCCTGTCGGTCCCGTGCCGCACCCGGGAGCGCCGATCCTGGAGGCGCCCTTCCCGACCCTTCGCACAGGAAGCCCGGTGGCACCATGACATCCGGCCCGTCCCCGGCAGCCGGCGTACACGTACCGGACACGAAGCTCGCGGCCGAGGCCACCGAGCTCGTACGCGACACGACCGGCGAACTCGTCTACCACCACTCGCACCGGGTCTTCCTCTTCGGTGCCCTTCAGGGGCGCCGGCGCGATCTCTCGTTCGACCCGGAACTCCTGTACATCGGCGCCATGTTCCACGACCTGGGCCTCGGCGAACGCTTCCACGACAGTGGCCGGCGCTTCGAGGTGGACAGCGCGGACGAGGCGCGCCGGTTCCTCCAGTCGCGCGGGGTGCCCGAGGACAGCGTCCGGCGGGTGTGGACGGCGATCGCCCTGCACACCACCCCCGGCATCCCGGCCTTCATGGAGCCCGAGGTGGCGCTGGTGACCGCCGGGGTGGAGTACGACGTCCTCGGCATCGGCTACGACGACATCTCCGACGCCGACCGGGCCGCCGTCGTCGCGCTCCATCCACGGCCGGACTTCAAACGCCGGATCCTTGCCGCGTTCACCGAGGGGATCCGCCCCAAGCCGGAGACGACGTTCGGCAACGTCAAGGCCGACGTGCTCCAGCACTACGTTCCCGGCTTCGAGCGCGGTGACTTCGTACGCACCATTCTCGAATCGCCGTGGCCCGAGTGAGGCCCGCCGTCGGTACGGCCGGGGCGCACCGCGCCGTAACGGAGGGACCGTCATGACCGAGGAACGGCAGGAGATGCTGGCACGCCTGGATGTCTTCGTCGGCGAGTGGTCGCTGGAACCGCACTTCCCCGGGGGCCGGTCGTCACCGCCGGGTGAGGTGCCGAAGGCCCGCACCTGGTTCGAGTGGGCCCTCGATGGGCAGTTCCTCGTGCAGCGTACGGAGATTCCGGTCCCCGAGGCTCCGGACGGCCTGATGGTCGTCCGTGCCGACCCGGGGACCGGGGCGTACACGCAGCACTACTTCGATTCACGGGGCGTGGCCCGTCTGTACGCGATGGACTTCGACGGCAGGGTGTGGACGCTCACGCGTGAGTCGCCCGACTTCACGCCCCTGGAGTTCCGTCAGCGGTTCACCGGCACGTTCAGCGAGGACGGCTCCACCATCACCGGCGGCTGGGAGGTCCGTTTCGACGGCGGTGAGTGGGAGCACGACTTCGCTCTGACCTACCGCAGGGCGGGCTGACCCCTCCCCCGGGCATCCGCGCACCAGGGCCTCCCCCGCCACGGGGCGCA
This sequence comes from Streptomyces sp. NPDC104381, assembly GCF_055583745.1. NCBI lineage: Bacteria > Bacillati > Actinomycetota > Actinomycetes > Kitasatosporales > Streptomycetaceae > Streptomyces > Streptomyces sp. NPDC104381. The sequence continues at coordinate 237,936 of NZ_JBVJNK010000005.1, read as the reverse complement.
TGTACGTCCGCGCGGATGGTCCCGGTTCCGCTTCAGGGACGTACGGCTGCGCCCCACCTCCGTGACGCGGCGAGCAGCGCGGCCGTGAACGGGTGCCGGGGCGCGGTCAGGATCTGTTCCCTGGTCCCCTGCTCGACCACGTGTCCCCCGTCCAGCACGGCGATGCGGGTGGCGGGTGCCGCCGTGTCGAGGTCGTGGGTGATCAGCACGACGCCCGGCCCGCCGGGGCGCCGGATCAGCGTCGCGAGGAGGTCCAGCAGGGAGCGGCGGGTCACGGGGTCCAGCCCCGAGGTGATCTCGTCGCAGACCAGCACCCGGGGCCGCGCGAGGAGGGCCCGGGCGAGGGCCGCGCGCTGGAGTTCGCCGCCGGACAGTCCGCCCGGCGTCCTGCGGACGAGGGCGTCGTCCAGTCCCAGGTCCGTCAGCGTCCGCCGGGCCTCCTCCGTCGCCTCCCGGTGAGCGGCGCCGCGCAGGCGGACCGCGGTGCGGGCCACCTGGTCCAGGACCGGCCGGTGTTCGTCGAAGGCGGCCCGGGCGTCCTGGAAGACGTACTGCACGGCGGCGAGCTCCTCGCGGCCGCGATCGCGCAGGCTGCGCGGCAGCGGTGTGCCGTCGAGCAGGATCTGCCCCGTGTGGTCGCGGTGGAGCCCGGCGAGACAGCGGCCCAGGGTGGTCTTGCCGCTGCCCGAGCGTCCGACGACGGCGAGGCATTCGCCGCTGCGGAGCGTGAGCCGGTCCACGTGCAGCACGGGGACGCGGCGGCCGGCCGTGCGGTGGCGGGCGGTGAGCCCGCCGACCGTCAGCAGGTCCGCGCCGGCGTGCCCGGGGTCGGCGTACGGCTGGGTCCTCGGTTCGGCGAGCAGCTCCTTGGTCCACGGGTGCGTGGGGCCGTCCAGGATCCGGTGGGCCGGGCCCTGCTCGACCACACGGCCGCCACGCATCACGAGTACGTCGTCGGCCAGTTCGCGTACGACGTCGAGGTCGTGGCTGAGCAGCAGTACGGCGATGCCCCGGGCGGCCACCGCCGCGAGCTGGTCGACGATGCGGCGCTTGGTCAGGGCGTCCTGCCCGGTGGTGGGCTCGTCGGCGACGACGACCCGGGCGCCGAGGAGCAGCGCCTGCGCCAGGACGACGCGCTGCTGCTGGCCGCCGGACAGCTGGTGCGGGTAGCGGCGCAGTACGTCGGCGGACGCGTCCAGCTGGGCGTCGGCGAGGGCTTCGGCGACGCGCTGTCGTGCCGCCGTACGGCGCTGCGTGCGGGGCAGGTCCCGTACCTGTTGCCGTGCCATGTCGTGCAGCAGGGCTCCGGTGCGGCGGGCCGGGTTGAGGACGGCGGCGGGGTGCTGGGGGACGTAGCCGATCCGGGTGCCGCGGACCGTCACCTCGCCGGTCACGCGGGCGCCCGTGGGGTGTTCGCCGAGCAGGGCGAGGCCGGTCGTGGTCTTGCCGCTGCCGGACGCGCCGACCAGGGCGGTGATGGTGCCGGGCCGGATCCGCAGCGAGACGTGGTCCACGAGCGTCCGCCCGCCGACCTCCACGGTCAGCCCGGTGACGGAGGCGAGCACGGGGTTCTCGTTCATGGGCGACGGGCCTTCCGGGGCGGGGTGCGGCGCTGCATGGCGGCGTCGACGAGCAGGTTGCCGCCCATGGTGAGGGCCACGATGAGGAGGGCGGGCACGACGACGGCCCAGGGCTGGATGAGCAGTCCGGTGCGGTTGCGGTCGACCATCACGGCCCAGTCGGCGGCGTCCGGGGCGACCCCGATGCCCAGGAAGGCGGCGGTGGCCACCAGGTAGAGCACGCCGGTGAGCCGGATCCCGGCGTCGGCGGCCAGGGTACGCAGGATGGACCGCCCGACGTATCCGACGGCGATCCGCCACCAGCTCTCCCCCTGCATGCGCAGGGCCTCCACGGCGGGCCGGGACGCGGCTTCCGCGGCGGCCGCGCGCACGATGCGGGCGGCGTCCGGGATGGAGACGAAGGCCACCAGCAGCGCGAGCCCCACCGCTCCCGGCGGGAAGGCGGCGGCGACGAGAAGGATCATGAGCAGCGAGGGGACGGCGAGCAGGACGTCCGGCGGACGCATCAGCACCTCCTCCAGCCACCTCCGGTGGGTGAGCGCGCCGATCAGGCCGAGCGGCAGGGCCACGAGGTACGCGAGGGCGGTGGCCGCCAGTGCGACGAGGACCACGGGCCGCCCGCCGAGCAGTACCTGCTGCACGACGTCGCGGCCGACGAAGTCGGTGCCGAGCCGGTGCCCTTCGCCGAGGGTGAAGGAGGCGGCGCGGGCGGTGGGCTCCCCCACGAGGAACGGCCCGGCCAGGGCGAGGCCGAGCGGGATCGCGACGACGGCGGCCCCGGGCCCGTATCCGCGGAGCCGCTTCACGCCGCCACCCCCGTGCGCGGGGCGAGCCGGTGGGTGACGAGGTCGGCGCCGAGGTTGAGCACGACGGTGGCGAGACCGAAGGCCACCGCGAGTCCCTGGACGACGGGGATGTCGCGGTCGGCCACCGCGTTCATGAGGACGGTGCCGAGTCCGGGGATCACGTAGAGGGCCTCCACGACGATGACGCCGCACAGCAGCCAGTCGATGGTCCTGGCGAGCTGCTGGGTGGCGGGGGCGAGGGCGTTGGGCAGGGCGTGCGCGTAGCGGACGCGGGCGCCGGGGATCCCGTACCGCTGGGCGTGGGCGGTGTACGGGGCGGCGAGCGCCTCGATCATGCCGGCCCTGACCAGCCGGGCCAGCGAGCAGACGGGCCGGGCGAGCAGGACCAGGACGGGCAGGACGAGCACGGCCGGGTGCGCGAGCAGTCCTGTCCCGTAGCCGACGGCGGTCGGCGGGAACCAGCCGAGCCGCAGCGCGAAGACGCTCACCAGCAGGACGCCGAGGGCGAATTCGGGCACCGCGTAGACGCCGAGGGTCGCGGAGCTGATGAGGCGGTCGGTGAACCGCCCCTCGTGACGGGCGGCCAGGACGCCGAGGCCCAACCCCGCCGGGACCAGGAGCAGGACGGTGACGGTGGCGAGGAGCAGGGTGGGGCCGAAGCCGTCCGCGAGGAATCCGGACACGGGCCGTCCGGAGGTGAGGGAGGTGCCGAGGTCGCCGTGGAGCAGGCCCAGCACCCAGTCGGCCAGGCGCTCGTGGGCGGGACGGTCGAGGCCCATGGCCTCGCGGACGGCCGCGATGCGCTGCGGGTCGGGCTGGTCCCCGGCGAAGGCGACGGCGGCGTCCCCCGGCAGGGCCTCGGTGAGTGCGAAGACCAGCAGGACGACGGCCGCGGTCTGGACGGCGCCGAGCAGCAGCCTGCGGGCGATCCAGGAGCGCAGTCCGTTCACGCCAGCCAGACCTTGTCGAAGCGTGCCCAGTCCAGGGTGTTGGCGGGTGCCTCGCGCGCGACACCGCGCAGGTTGCGTGCGGTGCCGAGGATCCAGTCGCCGAAGCCCCAGACGAGGAAGCCCCCTTCGGTGTACAGCTGTCGCTGCATGCGCCCGTAGAGGGCGGCGCGGGCGGTCCGGTCCCTGGTGGACTGCGCCTGCCGGTACAGCGCGTCGAAGTTCTTGTCCTGCCACTTGGTGGCGTTGGTGGTGGAGTCGGTGAGCAGCCGCTGGGAGATGTGGGACTCGATGGGCATGGCCCCGGAGCGGTAGCAGCACAGGGTGCCGGAGTCGAGGATGTCCTTCCAGTAGGAGTCCTTGCTTCCCATCCGTACGTCGACGGTGACTCCGGCGCGTGCCGCCTGGTCCCGGAAGATCCCGGCGGCCTCGGTGAAGCCGGCGGCGACGGCGGAGGTGTCGAGGGTGACCTTCAGATCCTGGGCGCCCGCCTGCGCGAGAAGGCTGCGGGCGCGGCCGATGTCCTGGGCTCGCTGGGGGAGTTCGTCCGCGTAGTACTCGTATCCCTTGCCGAAGAGGTCGTTGCCCTGCTCGCCCGCGCCGGACAGGGCGCCGTCCACCAGTTCCCGGCGGTCGGCGATGAGGAAGAACGCCTCGCGGACCCGGGGGTCGTCGAAGGGCGGGCGGTCGGTCTTCATGGCGAAGGCCTGCATGGCGCTGTTGCGGAGCCGGACGATCTCGATGCCGCCGGCCTTCTCGTGGGCGCGCCCGGTGGCGGGGTTGAGCTCGTGGGCGTATTCGATCTGGCCGCCGAGGAGGGCGTTGACGCGGGCGGACTCCTCGTTGGCGACGACGAATTCGAGCTCGTCCAGGTGCGGGGCGCCGTCCCAGTGGGTGTCGTTGCGCCGCAGGACGGTGGAGCGGCCGGGGGTGAAGGAGACGAAGCGGAAGGGGCCGGAGCCGACCGGGGCGCGGTCGAAGGAGGTGGCGCCGTCCTTGACGATGTACGTGCCGAACGCGGCTATGACGTTGGGGAATTCGGCCGTGGGCCGTTTGAGGACGAAGTCGACGGTGCGCTCGCCCGTGGCGCGGCTGGCCTTCAGGTCGATGGGTTCCAGGGACGCGCGGGCACGGTACGCCTTCTCGGGGTCGGCGATGCGGCGGTAGCTGTAGAGGACGTCGGCGGCGGTCACGGGTGTGCCGTCGTGGAACTCCGCCTGACGCAGGGTGACGGTCCAGCGGTCGAGGCCCGTGTTCGACTCCCACTTCTCGGCCAGGCGCGGCACCGCGGACAGGTCGGCGCCGTAGTCGGCGAGCTTGTCGAAGAGGGCCTTGCTGCGGGCGGCATCGGCGAAGAGGTTGCCCAGGTGCGGGTCGAGGGTCTCGCTCGCGCCGCCTCCGGCGAAGGCGGCGCGCAGCCGTCCGCCGCGCCGGGGGGTGCCGTCGCCCTTGCCGGACGCGGCCTCGGTGGCCGGAGAGCCGGAGCAACCGGCGAGGGTGAGGGCGCTGAAGCCGGCCACTCCCCCGGCGGCGGCGAGGAAGTCCCGCCTGTGCGGGCCGGGGGAGCGTGTCGGTCGGTCGGCCGGTGCGGTCATGGTTGTTCTCCTGTTTCCGGCTGTGCGGAAGGGGCGGGTGTGGTGACGGCGGGGGTTCTCGCGACGAGGTGGATCCGGTCGCCGTCGGCGGCGTCACCTGGTTCGTCGCCGGGTCGCCAGAGCGGTTCGGTGCGGGGCCCGGGGCCGTCGTACAGGGCGAGGACCTCGAAGCCGTGCACGGTGAGGAAGTGGCGCAGTTCCTGGGGCAGGAGCAGTCGCCACGCGGAGTGCTCCTCGACGGGCGGGCTGCCGTCGTCGGCGGTCCAGCGGCGGGTACGCCGCAGGAGCTGGGCGGCGCGGTCGACGCGCAGTGCGGTGGTCGAGCGGTACGTCGTGCCGTGCCAGGTGAAGCGGGAGACGGTGGGTGCGGTGGGCGGGGCGTCCCGGCCGAGGAAGTACGCGCCGTTGCGCATCTCCGCGACCAGCAGGCCACCGGGCACCAGGGTGCGCCGGCAGGACGCCAGGAATCCGTCGAGCTGTGCGTTGGTGTGGCAGTACAGCAGCGAACTGTCCAGGCACACCACGGCGTCGAAGGCGTGCTGTCCGAGATCGAACCGGCTGAGATCGGCCTGTACGTAGACGGGGCCGGGGTGGTGCGCGCGGGCGTGGGCGAGCATGGTGCCGGAGAGATCGGCACCGGTGACACGGCGTCCGGCGGCGTGGAGGCGGGCGGCGTCGCGCCCGGTCCCGCATCCGAGGTCCAGGACGGCCGGCCCGGCGCCGTACCGTCGCAGGAGGTCCTCGGCCCACCGTCCGGCGAGACGTCCGGGGTCCGGGAACCGTGCCTCGTACAGCTCGGGGCGGTCGGTGAGCAGATTCCCCGTACGGTGCTTCATGCCGCCACCGCCACCGGGGCGGGCCGGGTCCGGGGCAGGGATCCGTTGCGGTGCAGCCAGGTCACGGCGGCCGCCGAGGCGAGTCCGGCCGCGAGGCAGCAGCCCCAGGGGAGCAGCGCGGCCGTGCCGCCGCGTCCGGCGAGGTCCATGGCCCGGCCGACGGCCGCGTTGCCGACGGCGGCGGCGATGCCGGAGACGGCGTAGAAGATCCCGAAGTACGTGCCGGTCAGGGCCTGCCGTCCGAAGGCGGGGATCAGCTCCATGACGAAAGGCTGCGCGATCATGACGCCCAGATGGAGCAGGAGGGCTCCGGCCAGGACGGGCAGCGCGCGCAGGGCGGCGTCCAGGGTGCCGTGCGGGGGTGTGTCCGTACCGGCGACGAGCATCGGCGGTACGAAGGCGAGCCCCATCAGCACCAGGCCCGTGGCAATCCAGCGCCCCCTGGTCCCCCGGCCCTTGAGGGCGCGGGTGATCCGCAGCTGGAAGGCGATGCCCGCGACCGTCCCCACCAGGAAGACGAGTCCGGCGGCTCCGTCCCAGCCGGTGGCCTGGCGGGCACCCGCGGGGAGCAGCAGATAGAGCTGGTTCTCCAGGGTGAACATGCCGACCATGGCCAGGGCGAACGCGAGGAAGGCGCGGTTGCCGACGGCTTCACGCCAGTCGGAGGTGACGCTTCCGGTGGCCGGTGGCGCGTCCCGTGCGGGGAGTACCAGGGCCTGGGCGACGGTGAGCAGGGCGAAGATCCCGGCGGCGGTGAGCGCGGACGCCCGGAAGTCGACGAGGAGCAGGGCGCTGCCGAGGAGCGGTCCGACCAGGGCGCCGGTCGTCGCGAAGACGTTGAACAGGGCGAACGCCTCGGCCCTGCGCTCCCCCGCCTCCTGGGCGAGATAGGTGCGGACGGCGGGGTTGAACAGGGCGCCGGCCACTCCGCTGAGCACGGAGGCGGCGAGCAGGACGGGCAGTCCGTCGCCGAGCGCGAAGAGGGCGAAGCCGACGGTGCGTATCGCGCAGCCGGCGATGATGACGCCGCGTGCGCCGAGCCGGTCGGCCGCGGACCCGCCGATGAGGAAGAGGCCCTGCTGGCTGAGGTTGCGTACGCCGAGGACGATCCCGACGACGGCGGCCGACATGCCCAGGTTGTCGCCGAGGTGGGTGGCGAGGTACGGGACGAGGAGGTAGAAGCCCGTGTTGACGCCGAGCTGATTGACCAGCAGCAGGCGGATGGCGAGGGGGAATCCGCGGATCTCGTGCCAGGTCCTCATGAGGCGGCCCTCCGGGCCCCGGCCTCGGTGCGGGGCCGTACGCCGAGCCCGGGCAGCCCGCCGGCCGAGACGAACCCGTCCTCGCCCCCGACGCCGGTCCAGGGGTCGTGGGCGAGCAGGAGGTGTCCGTCGAGGTCGGTCCAGCGGGCCCGGTCGGCGATGTGGACGGCGGGGGCGATGCCCAGGGTGCTGGCGGTCAGGCAGCCGAGCATCAGGTCCGTGCCACTGTCCTCGATCAGGGCGGCGATGCGCAGAGCGGCGTGCACCCCGCCGCATTTGGCGAGTTTGACGTTGATCCCGTGGACGCGTCCGGCGAGCCGCCGCGCGTCCTCGTACGTGACGGCGTCCTCGTCCGCGATGACGGGTACGGGTGAGCGGGCGGCGAGCCGCGCGAGGGCTTCCGGGTCGCCGGGGGCGAGGGGCTGCTCCACGGCTTCGATGCCGAGGTCGGCGAACCGGGGCAGGAGCGCCCGGGCCTGCGCGGCCGACCAGGCGCCGTTGGGGTCGAGGAGGAGGCGGGCGGCCGGTGCGGCGGCGCGGACGGCGCGCACCCGGTCCAGATCCGCGTCCTGGTCGGGGTCGCCCGCCTTGATCTTGATGACGGAGAACCCGGCGTCGGCGAGCCTGCGGGCCTGGACGGCCGCACGCCCCGGCGAGGTCAGGGAGATCGTGCGCGCGGTGGCGGCCCTCGGTGCCACGGGGGATCCGAGGAAGCGGTGGACGGCGGTGGCGGTGCGCTTGCCGACCAGGTCGAGGAGCGCGGCCTCGGTGGCGGCGGTGACGGCGGCCGGGGTGCCGGGCGCCATGAGCTCGTCGGCGCGCAGCGCGTGCAGGGCGGTCTCCGGTCCGGCGAAGCGGCCGATCGCCTCGCCGGTCCGGGCGGCGAGGCGTTGCAGAGCCACCGTGTCGAGGCCGTAGAAGACACTGGTGACGGCCTCGCCGTGACCGCTGAGGCCTTCGTGCTCGATGGTGAGGCGCACGGCGTCCCGGGCGGCCATGGTCGACCGTGAGATGCGCAGCGGCTCGGCGAGGACGAGCCGCACGGTGTGCTGGGTGAGCTTCACGGCTGCCTCTCCAGGCGTTCGGCCAGGGGGTCGGTGACGGTGGTGCACCGGGCCCAGCCCCCGGAGTACGGGGTGCGTGGGTGCGGGACGTCGACGGGGAGTCCGGCCGCGCGGCCGGGGTCCAGCTGGTGGGCGGTCATGAAGTCGTCGTCGTAGACCGTGCCGAGGTAGCGGTGGGGCCCGTCGGGGAAGACGGTGGCGACGGCGGCCCCCGGGTGGGTGCGGGCGGCCCAGGCGGCGACGCGGGCCACGGCTCCGGTGCTCCAGCCGCCGCTGACGAAGTTGCCCCGGGCGAGGCGCCGGCAGGAGTCGGCCGCTTCGGCCGGGCCGATCCAGTGGACCTCGTCGAAGGCGTCGTAGGCGACGTTGCGCGGATGGATGCTGCTGCCGAGGCCGCGCATCAGGCGGGGCGCGGCAGCCTGTCCGAAGATGGTGGACCCGGTGGAGTCGACGGCGATGAGGCGGAGGCCGGGCCAGTGTCTGCGCAGCGGTCCGGCGATCCCGGCGCTGTGGCCCCCGGTGCCGACGCTGCAGACGAGGATGTCGAGGTGGTCGAGCTGGGTGGCCAGTTCGGCCGCGAGCGTGGCGTACCCCGCCGTGTTGTCGGGGTTGTTGTACTGGTCGGGCCAGTACGCGCCGGGCAGCCGGGCCAGCAGGTCGTGCAGCCGCTCCAGGCGGGCACCCTGCCAGCCGCCACGCGTGGCGGGACGGTCCACGAGTTCGAGGCGCGCGCCGTACGAGCGGAGCAACTGGCGCATGGACGGCTCCAGTTCGCTGTCGCCGACGAGCACGACGGGGTGCCCGAGGGCCTGGCCGGCGAAGGCGAGTCCTATGCCGAGCGTGCCGGAGGTCGACTCCACGACCGGTGCGCCGGGGAGCAGTTCGCCGCGTTCCTCGGCGCCCAGGAGCATGGAGACGGCGGCCCGCGCCTTCATGCCGCCGACGGCCTGGCCTTCGAGCTTCGCCCAGAAGCCGGGGTGGGGCAGGGGCAGCGCGGTGGTGATCCTGGCCAGCGGTGTGCGGCCGAGGAGGGCGAGGAGTTCGCGGTTGGGGGCGAGGGCGGGCAGGGATGCCGTGGTCACGAGGTGCCTCCGTCGTCCGCGCGGTAGTGGTGGATGGTGCCGGGTCCGCCGTCGAGCCAGAAGAAGGGGTACGGCTCGGCGCACACCGCGGCCACCCCGGCGCCCAGGAAGCGGGGCAGGACCGCGCTCCCGGTCTGGGCGAACATGACCAGGGGCTTGCCGCGCTCCCGGGCACTCCTGCGCAGCGGGTCGAAGGTGCCGTTGCCGAGCGTCATGCCGGAGGCCAGTACGGCGTCGCAGCGGTCGATCTCGGCGAGCGCGTCGGTGCTGATCGGCTCGCCCCACTCGGTGGTGCCGCCCTTGAGGTCGCAGGGAATGCAGGTGAGGCCGCGCGAACGCAGCTCCGCCAGCAGGGAGTTGACGACGCCGACGACCAGGACGGCGCCGCCGGGCCGCACGTCCAGCAGGTCGGCCACGGCGGCGGCCCGTGCCCGTGAACGCTCCAGTGAGCTGCCGGCCGGGACGGTCACCGGCTGCGCGCCGTGGGCCCGGGTGTGCGGGGTGACGTCCATCAGGTAGGCGTCCAGGGCCGCGACGCGCACCGGCAGCAGCGGGTGTCGCAGGAGGGCGGCCAGGTCGGCGCCGGCGCAGTCATCGACGGTTCCGGCCCGCAGTGCGCCGGGTTCGGTGGAGCACGATCCGACGGCTCGGTCGAGGCGCAGGCTGAGGACCTCGTTGCGGTATCCGCCGCTCCGGCCGTCGTGCCGTACGGCTTGGGACGTCGTGAAGGCCACGGCGATACGGCGGGTCGACGGGTCCGGGCCGAGCTCACCGGCGAGGGCCTGGCCGAGAAGGGTGTCGAGACACGGGGCGGGGGCGTGCGGGGCCGCCGTCATGAGCGCACCAGCAGGGGGCGTACGTCCGCGAGCAGGGCCTCGACACGGGCCCGGGCGCCGAGCCCGGCGGTGTCGCCCGCCATGATGTGCCCGAGGTACGCGTTGTTGCTGTCCGCCGCCTCGACCGTACGGCCGGCCTCGGCGACCTGGACCTCCAGGACTCCGTCGGCTCCCCGCACCCCATCGGCACCCTCCACGGACGCGAGGGTGCCGGTGGTGCCGGGCACGAGGAATCCGATGGCCGCGCTGCGCAGTCCGGTGTCACGGCGGCGGAGGTCGGGCTCCCGGCCGAGGGCCACGTCGACGCAGGCTGCGGCGAGGTCGATCCCGGTGACGTGCCGGACCAGCTCGGTGATGCGGTTGCCCGCCGGGCGGGGGTTGACCTCCACGACCCGGGGCCCGTCGGCCGTCAGCTTGATCTCGGTGTGCGCCACGACGTCGTCGAGGCCGAGCGCCGCCCCGGCGTCGACGGCGGTGCCGGTGGCGGCGGCGAGGTCGTCCGGGGTCAGGGCGGCCGGGAACATGTGGCCGGTCTCGACGAAGGCCGGGGCCCCTCCGACGCTCTTGTCCGTCACGCCGACGACGTGGGCGACGCCCCGCCGGGTCACGGTCTCGACGCTCACCTCGGGACCGTCGAGGAACTCCTCCAGCAGGATGTGCGGCGAGCGCCGCTGCCCCCGGGCGTTGTGCGGGAAGCCGGCCAGCGCCTCGCAGGCCGCGGCCAGTTGTTCCGCGTCGTCGACCCGACGTACGAACATGCCCGCGCAGAGGTCCACCGGCTTGACCACCAGCGGATAGCCGATGCCCCGGGCGGCCACGGCGGCCTCCGCCCCGTCCGCGCAGACCGCGAAGCGGGGCCCGGGGACACCGGCGGCGGCCAGGACCCGGCGGGTGGAGTCCTTGCGGCAGGCGTTCTCCATGGCGTCGGCGGAGGGGCCCGGCAGTCCCAGCCGGGCGGCGATCCGGGCGGCGGTCGGCAGGTAGTAGTCACAGGAGGTGATCACCCCGTCGAAGCCCAGAGCGCCGTGCAGCCGTTCGACCTGCGGAAGCAGCGTGTCGACGTCATTGGTGGGCGCCGTGACGACGTTACGGGCGGTGAGCAGCGGATGTTCCGTCCCCTCCGGTGCCGTGCGGAGGTAGTGGTGCAGGTCGCGGGTGAGGAAGGTGAAGTGGTGCCCCGCCTCCCCCAGGGCCCGCGGCAGCAGTCTGCTCATCGATCCGACCCAGCTCTCGACCACCAACAGATGAGCCACGAGCTCCCCTTCTCACAGTGCGTTGGGATTGCGGGCAGGCAGAGGCCACCCCTGCGCGGAGGCGTCCGGCCCGACCGCACACACGTTATCGACAATCGTTTTCATTGTCATCTAAAACAGCGTCATGTGTACCGGGCACCCGGCTTCCGTTGCGTCACGCGCCGGACCGGAGTGGAATTGCCTACAGGGGGACCCGGAGGAAGGGACACGCCATGACCGACAGCGACCGGGGGGACGACGTCTATCAGCCGCAGGAGCCGGAGGCCTCCGACCCCGATGACCTGCTGGACCTCGAGGACACCCTGGACACGTCCGCGATCGACGACGTCCTGGACGAGGGCTACTCCCCGCCGGAGCGGCCCTGGGCGGTCGACGACAAGGGCACCACGGCCTCCGAGCAGCACACGGGCGAATCCCTCGACAGCCGCCTGAACCGGGAGATTCCCGAGGACGCCGATCCCACCCCGGACGGCCCGGGAGACCTGGCGGACGGCGACGGGGAGCTCTACGACGACGAGGTGGGGACGGACCGCGCGGGCAGGCTCACCCAGCAGGGCGACGGTCATGTGCCGTCCACGCTCACCGCGCAGGACGTCGGGATCGACGGCGCGGCGGCGTCCGCCGAGGAGGCGGCGATGCACCTGATCCCCGAGGAGCAGGACTTCTTCGGATAGCGCGCGTCCCCGGGCCCGGCCGGGTCACCCGGCTTCCGGCCGGGCGGCTGTCCGCGGACGGGAGGAGAATGGGGGAAGAGGGAGCGCGGCAGGCCCGCCACCGGCACTATTCAGGGAGTCGACATGTCGAATCCGCAGCAGCCCGAACAGCGCAGGAGCGACAGGGGTGGTTCCACCCCGGAGGACAGCGCCGCGATGAAGGCACGACAGGCCGGTCACGGTCCCGGCGGGCGGGCCCACGGGACGGACAAGGGCCGCAAGGGCGGTGGGCGGGGCGGGGCGACGCCGCCGGATCAACGCCCCGACCATCCTTGAGCCGACACATCGCATCCCTGAGCTGACGCGTCGCGTCCCTGAGCCGACACATCGCGTCCCTGAGCCGACGCATCGCGCCGACGGCGCGTCATCCGTGCATGTCAGCCGTCGCTGTCGAGCCGGGAGAAGGCGCTGCTGTCCAGACGTGCGAGAAGATCGGCCGGATTACGGTAGACCTCGGTCGCCCCGGCCTCCACCAGGTCCTCGCGGGCGATCCCGCCCGACAGGAGCGCCACAGCGGTCACGGACGCAGCGGTCGCGGCTTTCATGTCCCAGACCGAGTCACCCACGTACACCGTCTCGCCGCTCGTCCCACCGGCCAGTTCCATCGCATGCAGGATCGGCGCGGGGGCCGGCTTCCCCTCGTCCACGTCGTCCGCGCTCGCCGTGCCGGTGATGACGTCGTCGGCGTCCAGGACGCGCCGCAGCGCCTCGAGCTCCGGACCGGACGCGGAGGTGGCGAGCACCACCTTCCATCCTCGTGCCGCCAGGGCCCGCAGCAGGTCAGCGGCTCCGTCGACCGCGATCAGCCGCTCGAAGTACGTCGCGTACAGCGCTGAGTGCGTGCCGCTGATCCGGTCGTCCTGCCCGGCGTCCCGTCCGGCTCCGAGCAGGTGCTCGATCAGATCGGCGGAGCCCAGGCCGATGGCCCGGTGCACGGCGGTCATGGGAACCGTGTGGCCGGCCTGTCGGAAGGCCTCCCACCAGGCGGTGACATGGAGGTAGTTGGTGTCCACGAGCGTTCCATCCACGTCGAACAGAGCTGCGCGAACCATGACACTCCTCCTGGTGGACCGGGCCTCCGGACGCGCGCTCGGCGCGAGTTTCCGATCGTAAGGCCCGGCAGACAGACACGCAGTGCGGGGGGACTCGGGCCGGTCAGCGGGAGCGGGGGTCGGAGGGGCCGGTGTCCCCCCGGAAGGTGCTCCCGGTCCGGGTCGGTCTGACCCTGGCGCTGATGGTGCTCGCCTGTGTGTCAGTGCGCTGATCGTCGTCCTCTCGGGCGGCCTCGCGCGACGGCTCCATACCGCACTGGGGGTCGGCGACACGGCCGCCGGGAACAGGGCGAGGATTCCGTAGTAGGTCAGTGCCGCCGCCCGGTCGGTGAGCTCGTCCCGCTTGAACTCCTGGAGCGTCCGGCGCAGCACCGCTCCCCAGGACGCCTTGCCGACCTTCGTGGGCGTGTCCGGCGCCGCACGTCCGGGTCAGGTCCCGCGCGCTCACCTCCGCGCGGTCCGGTGCCGCCCTCGCTGCTCTGTTCGCTCGGCATGGGGATCAGCCAATCCCACGCATGCCTGCCGCGCGACCTCACGGCGGGTGCCACGCCTCCAGGTGGAGGAGTGCCCGTACACCGGTGCCGTCGGGGATCGCGGACCGGCCGAAACCCGTCGTTGTGCCGTCCGTCGCCCCGAAAACGCTTGGACGCCGAGCACCGGGGCGCGGAAGACTCCTTCCTCCCGGATCTCCTGCCATGGACGCGCGTCGGCACCCGTCGCGCCGTACGGCGCTGCGCCCTTCGGGGCGGAGTCCTCGCACCACGGCGGACCCGGCGCAACTGCCCGCGCAACGACATGAGGTCGGCATGGGATCGCAGCAGTCTCACGGCACCGGAGCGGGCAGAGGCCCGGTCAGGCTCGCCCTCCGCCACTATCTTCGGGAGCTGACCCGCCAGCGTGCGCTCTCCGTCCCCGCGCTCGCACTCCCGGCCCTGGGCAACATCGGTATCACCTACGTCGCACCCCTGGTCGTGGCCAAGCTGGTCGGCCGGATCGCCGAGGACGGTGCCCTGGGCATCCGTGAGGCGCTCCCGTACGTCGGAGTGTTCGCGGGGGTGCTGCTCCTGGCGGAAGCCATGTGGCGGGCGGGGCTGCACTGCCTCAACCGCGTCGACGCGCGTGGCATCGAGCACCTCTACGTCACCGGCATGGACGAACTCTTCGCCAAGGACGCCTCGTTCTTCCAGGACAACTTCGCGGGGTCGCTGACCAAGCGGGTGCTGAGTTTCGCCTCCCGCTTCGAGGAGTTCGTCGATACCCTCACCTTCAACGTCGTCGGAAGTCTCGCCCCGCTGCTGTTCGGCACGGTGATCCTCTGGAGCTACGACCCCCTGCTGGTGGCCGGCCTGCTGACGATGATCACGCTGACCGCCGTCTGCGCGGCGCCCCTCATCCGCCGCCGCCAGAAGCTGGTCAACCGGCGCGAGGAGGCGATCGCCCGGGTCTCGGGCCATGTCTCCGACGCCCTGATGAACATGGACACCGTGCGGGCCTTCGGGGCCGAGGAGCGTGAGGCCGCCGAACACCGGTCGCGGGTCGCGGAGTCCCGGCGGCTGACGCTGCGCTCGTGGGACTACGGCAACCTCCGGATCGACACCCTGGTCGCCCCGCTGTCCGTGCTCACCAACGCGCTGGGGCTGCTCCTCGCCGTGAGCATCGGCGCCGGTGGCGGCAGCGTGGAGGCGATCGTTGTCGCCTTCACGTACTACACCGGGTCGACCCGCATCATGTTCGAGTTCAACCAGATCTACCGGCGCCTGGAGAGCTCGATGACGGAGGCCGCGCAGTTCACCGAACTGCTCCTCGCCTCCCCCACGGTGCTCGACCCGGCGACGCCCGAGCCGCTGGCCCCGGGCTCCGCCGACGTCCGCTTCGAGAACGTCACCTTCGCCCACGACGGGGGCGACCCGATCTTCGACGGCCTCGAACTGGACGTGCCGAGCGGGGCGAGGATCGGTCTCGTCGGACGGTCCGGCGGCGGCAAGACCACCCTGACCCGGCTGCTGCTGCGGATGGCCGACGTCCGCTCCGGGCGCATCCTGATCGGGGGGCAGGACATCAGCAGGCTGCGCCAGTCCGACCTGCGGAGCCTCATCGCGTACGTCCCGCAGGAACCGGCCATGTTCCACCGCACCTTGCGGGAGAACATCCAGTTCGCCCGCCCTGACGCCACCGACGCCGAGGTGCGGGCCGCCGCGGACGCGGCGCACGTCACCGAGTTCGCCGACCTGCTCCCGGCGGGCTTCGACACGATGGTCGGGGAACGGGGCGTCAAGCTCTCCGGCGGGCAGCGCCAGCGGGTGGCCCTGGCCAGGGCGATCCTGCGCGACGCGCCGATCCTGCTGCTGGACGAGGCGACCAGCGCGCTGGACTCGGAGAGCGAGACCCTCGTCCAACAGGCCCTGTGGCAGCTGATGGAGGGCCGCACCGCGCTGGTCGTCGCGCACCGGCTGAGCACGGTCGCGGCCATGGACCACCTCATCGTGCTCGACCACGGCCGCATCGTGGAACAGGGCACGCACCAGGAGCTCCTGCGCACCGACGGGGCCTACGCCAAGCTCTGGCACCACCAGTCCGGCGGCTTCCTCGTCGACACCGCCAACGGCGCGCCCGCCGCCGCGTCCGAGCGGTGACGGTGAGGCCACCCGGCGCGCATCGTGCCGGGTGGCCACGCCATGGCCGTACGGAGCCTTCCGGTGCCCCGTGCCAGGCGGGAGGCGTCCCAGCGACGCTCCGGATCATTGACATTCCGGACGATCAGCTTGAGACTCGATCGCATGTACGAGGTCCAGCCCCTTCCCAGCGAGCGCTGTCCCCGTCTCCTCCGCGCGTCGAGCGCCGGGTGTTGATCTTCACTCCACCCCTCGCCCCGCTGCTTCCGTACACCCGCACCTGATCCTGCCACGGCCTCATGTGCCGTACGGGCACGGCGGGTTGCCGTCCGGCCCGCACCGGCCGACGCCCTTCCCACCCTCGTCCCGGCCTGCCCAGCTCCGGCGCGCGGGCCTGCCAGCGATCGGAAGAGACGATGAGTCCGAAGTTCCTCTGGTACATCCCCAACACCGTCGAGCCGGGCCACCGGGGCGACGACACCACCACCGGCTGGGGGTCCGTCGAGTACTCGACCGACCTCGCCCGTGCGGCGGAGGCGCACGGCTGGAGCGGCGCTCTCCTCGGTACCGGCTGGGGTCGTCCCGACACCTTCACCGTGGCCACGGCGCTGGCCGCGCGCACCACGACGTTCGAGCCCCTGATCGCCGTCCGCCCCGGCTACTGGCAGCCGGCCCACCTCGCGAGCGCCGCCGCCACCCTCGACCAGCTCAGCCGCGGGCGGGTCCTGTTCAACATCGTGAGCGGGCTGGACAACCTGGACGCGTACGGCGACACGAACGTCGATCCGGCCCGAAGGTACGCCCGCACACAGGAGTTCCTACATCTCCTGCGGCGCCTGTGGACCGAGGAGTCCGTCACCTTCGACGGGGAGTACTTCCGGGTCACCGGCTCCACGGTCGCCCCACGCCCGTACGCGACCGCGGGGAGGGCGCATCCCACGCTCTACTTCGGCGGCGCCTCGCCGGCCGCCGAACAGGTGGCGGCGGCCGAGGCGGACGTCCAGCTCTTCTGGGGCGAGCCTCTCGACGGGGTGGCCGAACGCATCGACCGGCTCAAGGCGCTGAGCGAGCGGGTGGACCGCCGGCACGAGCCGCTGGAATTCGGACTGCGGATCACCACGCTGGTGCGCGACACCACCGAGGAGGCCTGGCGGGCGGCGGAGGAGAAGGTCGCCGCGATGGCGACCGCCGACGGGGCCGCCTGGACGGCCAACGGCCGGACGGCGGTCGGACAACGACGGCTCTTCGCCCTGGCGGCGCGGGGCGAGGTGCTCGACACCTGCCTCTACACCACTCCGGGCACCCTCGGGGCCGGCGGAGCGGCGACCACCTGGCTGGTCGGCTCCCCCACCGATGTCGCCGCGGCCCTGGAGAACTACCGCAAGCTCGGCATCACCCACTTCGTCCTCTCCGACACCCCGTACAAGCAGGAGATCGCCCGCGTCGGCGACCAGCTGCTCCCCCTGCTGCGCGAACCGTCCGCCTGACGGCCCGCGCCCGCCCCGTCCCACCGATCCCGCCCTGAAAGGGAGCACCACCATGACGACCTACCGGACCCTCGGCCGTACGGGTGTGAAGGTCAGTCCGCTGACCCTCGGCGCCATGAACTTCGGCGCCTGGGCCAACCGCGACCACGACGACGCCGTCAAGATCATCCATCAGGCCCTGGACTCGGGTATCAACGTCATCGACACCGCGGACGTCTACTCGCGGGGCGAGAACGAGGAGATCGTCGGCAGGGCCCTGGCCGACGGCCGCCGCGACGACGTGTTCCTGGCGACCAAGTTCCACGGCCAGGTGGACGACAACCCTCACCACCAGGGCAACTCGCGCCGCTGGATCCTCCAGGCCGTCGAGAACAGCCTGCGGCGCCTGGGCACCGACCACATCGACCTGTACCAGGTCCACCGGCCCGACCCCACCACCGACTTCGAGGAGACGCTCGGCGCCCTCGACGACCTCGTGCACCAGGGGAAGATCCGCTACTTCGGCACGACCACCTTCGAGCCCCACCAGCTCGTCGAGGGACAGTGGGCCGCCGAGCGCCTCCGTCTGCAACGCCCCGTCACCGAGCAGCCCCCGTACTCCCTGCTGGCCCGGGCGGCGGAGCGCGCCGTACTGCCCGTCGCCGAGCGGTACGGACTCGGCGTGCTGCCCTGGAGTCCGCTGGCCGGCGGCTGGCTGTCCGGCCGGTACCGCACGGGGGACCCGGCGCACGCCGAGTCCAGCCGTCTGGCACGTCAGCCGCACCGCCACGACCCCGCGCTGGAAGCCAACCGGCGTAAGCGCGAGGCGGCGGAGCAGTTCGGGGAACTCGCGGACCAGGCGGGCCTGTCCCTGATCCATCTGGCGCTGGCGTTCGTCCTGGAGCACCCGGCCGTCTCGACCGTGATCATCGGCCCGCGTACGCAGGAGCACCTGGCGAGCCAGCTCGGTGCCGCGGACGTACGTCTGTCACGGGACGTGCTGGACCGGATCGACGAGATCGTGGCCCCGGGAGTCACGATCAGCCCGGCCGACGAGGGCTACCGGCCCCCGTCCCTGACCGACGCGTCCACGCGTCGCCGCGGGACTTCCGGCCGCTGACCAGGCCTTCGGGGGCGTGCCGGACCGCACGGCGCGGCGGTGTGACACGCCCCTGCCCACTCCCCGCGCGCATCGGGCTCACCCGGGCCGGGCATGCGAACATGACCGGGCTGCGTACGGATACCGGCCCGGGCGCCGCCCGTCCGTCCCCGGCACGGGCACCCGGTGCAAGAGCTCGTCGATCGCAACAGGAGTGGAACACCGCCATGCCCACCACCCCCTCGTCCGGACCCACCGCACAGATCGGCGTCACCGGACTCGCCGTCATGGGCAGCAATCTCGCCCGTAACTTCGCCCGTCACGGCCACACCGTCGCCGTCCACAACCGCACCGCGGCCCGCACCCGGGCGCTCGTCGACACGTACGGCGAGGAGGGCGACTTCGTCCCCGCCGAGACCAGCGAGGAGTTCGTCGCCTCCCTGGAGAAGCCTCGCCGTATCGTCATCATGGTCAAGGCCGGTGAGGCGACGGACGCCGTCATCGAGGAGTTCGCCGCGCTCCTGGAGGACGGCGACGTCCTCATCGACGGCGGCAACGCGCACTTCGAGGACACCCGCCGCCGCGAGAAGGCCATGCGGGAGCGGGGCATCCACTTCGTCGGCACCGGGATCTCCGGGGGCGAGGAGGGGGCGCTGAACGGGCCGAGCATGATGCCCGGCGGATCGGCGGAGTCCTACACCTCGCTGGGGCCTCTCCTGGAGAGCATCGCCGCCAAGGCCGACGACGGAGCGCCCTGCTGCACCCACATCGGGCCGGACGGCGCGGGGCACTTCGTGAAGATGGTGCACAACGGCATCGAGTACGCCGACATGCAGCTCATCGGAGAGGCGTACCAGCTGCTGCGCGACGTGGCCGGCTACTCCCCCGCTCAGATCGCGGACGTCTTCCGCACGTGGAACACCGGGCGCCTGGACTCCTACCTCATCGAGATCACCGCCGAGGTGCTCTCGCACGTCGACGAGGCGACCGGGAAGCCGTTCGTGGACGTCGTGCTCGACCAGGCGGAGCAGAAGGGGACCGGCCGCTGGACCGTGCAGATCGCCCTCGACCTGGGCGTCCCCGTCTCCGGTATCGCCGAGGCCGTCTTCGCGCGCTCCGTCTCCGGCCACTCCGACCTCCGTGACGCCTCACGCCACCTGGCCGGTCCGACCGCCCGGGCACTCGGCGCGGACGAGGCGGCGGCCTTCGCCGACCAGGTCGAACAGGCGCTGTACGCCTCGAAGATCGTCGCCTACACCCAGGGCTTCCACGAGATCGCGGCCGGCAGCGAGCAGTACGACTGGAACATCGACCTGGGCAAGGTCGCCGCGATCTGGCGCGGCGGATGCATCATCCGGGCCGCGTTCCTCGACCGGATCACCAGCGCCTACGAGGCCCAGCCCCACATGCCGAGCCTCCTCGCCGACAAGAGCTTCGCGGAGGAGATCGCCGCCGCCCAGGACGACTGGCGCTCCGTGATCGCCACCGCCGTCACCCAGGGCGTCCCCACCCCGGCCTTCGCCGCCACGCTCGCCTACTACGACTCGCTGCGCGCCGAACGTCTCCCCGCCGCCCTCACCCAGGGCCAGCGCGACTACTTCGGCGCACACACCTACCACCGCACCGACCGCGAGGGCACGTTCCACACCCTCTGGGGCGGCGACAGGACCGAGATCGAGAGCTGACCGGCTGCCCCCGACGAAAGCCGGACGTCGTACCGGTGGCGGTGCCGTCCTGACGGGAAGCCGCGGGTGCGACGCCCGGTCGCCCCCGGTGTGGATGATGTGCTCACCGCGGCCCGGATCGGGCCGACGCATCCCGGCCCGGGCGCAGAACCGGCCGGCGTCGGCACGCCGCTCAGGCGTGGGCGGCACCGCAGCGGTCGGGAGTGAGGAGATAGGCGATCGCCATGTCGCCGAGCTCCTCCGCGTACCGGCTCCGGGCCGCCTCACCGGTGACCGGGTCGGGCCGCAGAGAGTTGTGGAAGCAGGCGCCCAGGATCGCGCGGGCCACGGTGTCCAGCGCCGCTTCAGGGTGGGAGCGCCGGATCTCGTGGGCGTAAGGGGACGCGGCTTCGAGCAGAAGCCGGTGGATCTTGAGGATGGTGTGTGCCCCGCGGTCCAGCGCACTGATCCCGCGCACCCGCAAGAGCTCGGGGAAGAGGTTGTTGGTGTCGGCGAACGACTGGAGCAACGCGTACGCGTAGGCATCGACAACTCCGGAGAGTGACGGCTCGGCCGCACTCAACCGCTCGGCGACGTACTCCTCACGCCGTTCCAGCATCCGCTCGGTCAGGGCGGCGACGAGTTGGTCCTTGCCCTCGAAGCGGCGGTAGATCGAGCCGACGGCAACGCCGGCGCGTTTCGCGACACCGGTGATCGTCATTTCCTCCAGGCCCGCCGAGGAGGCGATCTCCTCGGCGGCCTCCAGCACGCGAGCCAGCGTCTCGGCGCTGCGCGCCTGCCGGGGTTGCCGGTAGTGCGAGCGGGGGGTCGGCTCATCGGTCATGCCCCGCATCGTATCGGCGGCGGCCAGGACGGAAGCCCTTGACAGACGATGCGCCGCACTGGGTAGTCTCAATAATGCGAACATGAATTCACATTCGCATTATATGGAGGTTCGAGAATGACCGACTGCCAGACTTCGCCGCCCGTCGCCGTCACCCTCACCTCGGGGCCGGCCGGCCCCGGGAGCATCGACGACTTCGAGCTGTTCTACGCGCGCCGTGTCCTGCACCGCTTCAGGACGCGGCTGGGACGCCAGGGCCTGCTGGACCTCCTGGCAGCGGACATCGCAGAGGGCAACGCCTTCCTGCGGGAGAGCGCGCGCGCCTCCGACGGCGGCTTCACGGGCGGCACGACGGTGCTGACGACGCGGGGGCTGACGTCGGGCGAGTTCCTGGCCTGGATGGACAAGGCATTCGCAGCCGACGAGAACGAACTCCTCGCGGGGCACCCCGAGCACTACGTCATGGCCCCCGAGGCCGACGGATCGTTCCACGTGGTGGAGAACATCGGCCCCTATGTCTGCTCCTTCTTCATGAGCGGCTGGGGTACGGACGCGATGGCCTGGGCCACGGAGGCGGAGGAGCTCCTCCCGGAGGCCGAGTTCCCGCACAAGATGTCCTCGAACCTGTTCCTCGCCGACGGCACGGTCGTCGGGCGGGCGCTGACCCAGTTCGGTGACACCGCCGACGGCTTCACCGCGAGCCTCACGGTCCATGTGCCCGCCTCCTGCCCGGAGGAAGTGCTGGAGCACCACCTCCGGCACTACGCCGTCGAGTTCCGCAACTGGATCCTCGCCGCCGCAGCGGCTCGCGTCTGAGGGCTGAGGGGCTGCGGGGCTGCGGGGCCGACGGACTTCGTCGGCCACCGAAGCACCGCCCCCACACTAGGTTCCGCCCTGGTCCC
Source organism: Streptomyces sp. NPDC104381 (assembly GCF_055583745.1). NCBI lineage: Bacteria > Bacillati > Actinomycetota > Actinomycetes > Kitasatosporales > Streptomycetaceae > Streptomyces > Streptomyces sp. NPDC104381. Next base: position 216,323 of record NZ_JBVJNK010000005.1, on the reverse strand, counting down.
TCGGGACGGCAGCGAGGTAGGCGAGAACCGCTCCCGATGTCTCGTGGTGCCGGCCGAGGACCAGAAGGTCCGGCCCCGAAGGCGATCCGTGCAAGGGGCGGTAGGCAAGGCCCGGAAGGGCGATGCGCTCAGTCGCGGTGGGGACGAGAGCCACCCCCGCACCGGCAGAGGCGAGAGCGAGGACTCCGAGGGTGCTGCCGACCAGACGGACCCTGGAGCGATCCTCCTCGAAGTCGGGCCAGAGCCGGGAGAGAACGGTCTCGTCCTCCTCGTGGCTCGCGAAGACGATGAGGTCGTGGGCGGTCAGCTCGGCGGTGGTCACCGCGGCGGCGGATGCCAGCTCGTGGTCGGAACGCACGGCGACGGACAGCGGAGTCGGCGCGCGAGGGGTGACGCGCAGGCCGCCGATGTCACCGAGACCGAGGTCGGGGCAGTAGCCGATGTCGAGTGCGCCGTCGCGCACCCCCTGGATCTGGGCCGCGGGCGGAAGCTCGGTCAGAGTGAGTCCGACCCGGGGGTGCGCCTGGGCGAAGGCGCTCAGGTCGTCCGAGAGGACGCCTTGCAGGACGGCGACGCCGGAGAAGCCGATCCGCACCGCCCCCGTCTCACCTCGCACGGACTGCCGAGCGACCTCCAGGGCGCGGCCGGCCTGCGCCAGGGCACGGCGGGCCTCGGGAAGCAGCAGCTCACCGGCCTCGGTCAGCTCGACGCGTCGGCTTGTCCGGGTGAACAGGCGTCCGCCCACCTCACGCTCCAGAGCCTGCACCTGAGCGCTGAGGGTGGACTGGGTGACGTGCAGCAGGGCAGAGGCCCGGAGAACACACGATGCACGCCGCGGTGGCCAAGGCCTCCGCCGCCCGGACGGCCACGGTGAGCCCCGGTTTCGGCGCGTCCTACGCTCCGGCGAGCGGCCTGCCCTACAGCCCGTCGGCCGAGGTTCTGGAGGACCTGGACGTGGGCCGGCTCGCCGCCATGGACGCCGACGGCATCGATATGCAGGTGCTGTCCAACCTCACCACCCAGTACCTGCCTGCCGCTGTGGCACCGGAGCTGGTCCGCGACGTCAACGACCGCCTCGCGGCTGCCTGCAGGCGCCACCCCGACCGCTTCGCCGCCTTCGCCTCCCTGCCCACCACCGCCGCCGGACACGCACCGGGCGAACTCCGGCGCGCGGTGGAGGAACTGGGCTTCGTCGGCGCCCTCATCCACGGCCGCACCGACGACGAGTTCCTCTCCGCGGAGCGATTCGACCCGATCCTGCGCACCGCCGCCGAACTCCGCGTGCCCATCTATCTCCACCCCGCCCCGCCGACCCGCGTCACGGCTGCCGACAGCTACGAAGCCGGCCTGGACGAGGTCGTCGCCACCCGGTTCGCGACCGCGGGCTGGGGCTGGCACAACGAATCCGGCATCCACTTCGTCCATCTGGTGCTCAGTGGCGTGTTCGACCGCTATCCCGAGTTGCAGTTCATCCTCGGGCACTGGGGCGAGGCGGTCCCCTGGTACGTCGATCGTCTCGACGAAGCCCTGCCGCGCAAGGCCACCGGCCTCGACCGCACCATCGGCGAGTACGTCCGCCAGAACGTCTACTACACGCCCAGCGGCATGTTCACCGCCCCTCACCTGCGCTTCTGTACCGATCTTCTCGGCACGGAGCGCATGATGTACTCGGTCGACCACCCCTTCGTCGGCCATGCCGGCGCCCGTGCCTTTCTTGCCGACTCCGGCCTTCCCGAGGACGCCCGGCACGACATCGCCCACCGCAACGCCGAACGCCTCCTGCGCCTGTGAGGGAGGCCGGCGGCGCGGACTGGACGGGCGACGACACCCGCACGTCGGTCGTGGCCCTCACAGCGTTCCGGCCGCGGGGGCGCAGGTACCGCATCCCCCTCGCCGCAGGTACTCACGACAAGGTCACCGCTTGACGCCTGCCCGGCTCCGGCCGTACGCCGCGAGCGTGCGGAAGGCGGCTTTGGGCTCCCACGGCAGGCCCGGGTACGCGGTGCCGGTGCGGCCGCCGTCGAGGACCTTGACCACGCCGAAGGACGCCTTGTCGAAGTCGCGGTCGTCGTCGGCGGGCGCGTGCGGGAGGTCGTAGCGGGCGAAGGTGTTCACGAAGGCCGCGTCGACGGCGGACTCCTCGAAGGTGTCGATGAGTTCGCGCAGGTAGTCGGCCTGCTCCTGTTCGTCCCGCTCGACGGGGGCGGTGAGCCGCACCGGACGGGCGCGCTCGTCCCACGCGACGACGGCGTCCCCCCGGCCACCGACGTCGGCGGCCCCCCGGTAGGTGGTGCAGCCGAATTCGGTGACGGCGGCCGGCTTCCCGTGTGCGGTCAGTGCCCGCAGGCCGTCGGCGAGCCGGTCGGCGGTCTGCGCGTCGCGGTAGCCGGCGTCGGTGGCGACCAGGTCGAACGGCGTCCAGTCGACGCCCTCGAAGGGCAGTGAGGCGTACCCGACCCGGCCGCCGAACCGGGCTCGCACCGCGGCGACCGCCGTGCCGAGGAAGGCGTTGACCTGGGCGGGGAGCCCGGGCAGCGCGGCCCGCAGCCGCTGCGGGTCGGTGAGGACGGCGGCGCGTTCCTCGAACGTGTCGCCGGGGAGCAGGCCGACGGTGAAGAGGGAGATCTCCGAGCCGGTGAGGAAGACGACCTCGGCACCCTCACGTCGCAGCCGTTCGGCGCGTTCGGCGCCGTCGGTGAGGAAGTCGAGGAGTTCTCCGGTGGTGAGTCCGTTGGTGAACGGCGAATACCACACCTCCAGTCCGGCGTCGGCCGCGTGACGCGCGGCCGTCTCCAGCCGGTCGCGGTCGCCGCCGGTGACGCGCACCGCGTCGCAGCCCAGCTCGTCGCGGATGATCCGCATCTCGCGGCGGACGACGCCGGGGTCGAAGGATTCTCGGGTGGTGCTTCCCGGGGTTCCCGTGGGTCCCGGGGTTCCCGCTGTGGTGAAGCCGGTGTCGTACGTGATGCCGAAGGTACGCATGACGGGTGCTCTCCTCACACTTTTACGGTACGCGTCGTACCGTATGCGGTACGAACCGTACCCTGTACTGGCCCCGGAGTGGGATGCGACGGGATACCGGAACGTACGATGCGTGCCGTGGATCCATTCCGGTGGAGCGAGAGAGGACAGCCGGTGGCGCAAGCGCGGGAAACGCCACGGACCCCGGTGACGCGGCGTCGCGGGGCCGAACTGGAGGAGGCCATCCTGCGAGCGGCCGCCGAGGTGCTGAAGGAGTCCGGCGTACCGGCCCTGACGATGGACGAGGTGGCCCGGCGGGCCGGGACGAACAAGAACGCGCTGTACCGGCGGTGGCCCAACCGCGTCGCGCTCGGGGTGGCGGCGTACCGCCGGCTGGCCGCGGCGGGGACCGCGCTTCCGGACACCGGCTCGCTGCGCGGCGACACCCTGGAGATGCTGCGGCGCGCGAACAGCACCTGGTCATCGCCGTACGGGGAGATCCTGCGCGGCCTGATCGCGGCGGCCGGCAGCGCTCCGGAGCTGCTGGCCGAGCTGCGCGACCCGGCCGCCGAGAGCGCGCACGAGGCGGCCTGGCTGACCGTGCTCGGCCGTGCGGTGGGGCGCGGGGAGGCCGCCCCCGAGGCGCTGCACCCCCGGGTCGCCTACACGCCCATGGCGCTGCTGCGCAACGAGTACGTGATGCTCGGCGTCCCGGCCGTGCCCGACACCGTCCTCGTCGAGATCGTCGACGAGGTCTTCCTGCCCCTGGTCCGTGGCCGGGGCCCGCACGGGCCCGCCTCCGGCTGATTCCTGGCCGAGCGTCTGATTCCTGGCCGTGCGTCGCCCGGCCGGGCCGGGCCCGGGTGCGGCAGGGGGCGTGGTGTGGATTAGTGGCAGGGAGCCCTGTCCACCGTCCACGGAGTGCGCGCATGTCCGAGGCCGTACCGGATCCCGTTGTGGTCCAGCCCGTCGTGGCACCGCTGACCAGTGCCGCGGTGGTGCTGGTCGCGACGATCGAGCCGGGCGGCGAACCGGCCGTACGTGAGGTGCTGCCCGATCTGGCGGCGTTCGCGCGGTCGATCGGCTTCCGGGTGCCGAGCGCCGGTCTCGCCTGTGTGACGGGCTTCGGCTCCGAGGCCTGGGACCGGCTGTTCGCGGGTCCGCGGCCGGCTCTCCTCCACCCGTTCCAGGAACTGCGGGGCCCCGTCCACCACGCCCCGGCCACTCCGGGCGACCTGCTGTTCCATGTACGCGCCGAACGGATGGACGTCTGCTACGAGTGGGCGTCCCAGCTCCTCGGACGGCTCGGCGGTGCGGTGAAGGTGGTCGACGAGGTCCATGGATTCCGCTACTTCGACCACCGCGACCTGCTCGGTTTCGTCGACGGCACGGAGAACCCGGTGGGCGACGACGCCAGGGCGGCGGCCATCGTCGGACCGGAGGACCCGGCCTTCGAGGGCGGCAGTTACGTCGTCGTGCAGAAGTACCTGCACGATCTGGCGGGCTGGAACAGGCTGAGCACCGAGGAGCAGGAACGGGTCATCGGACGTACCAAGTTCACGGACATGGAGCTCGCCGACGACGTCAAGCCGGCCGACTCCCACATCGCCCTGAACACCGTCACCGGCGACGACGGCACCGAACGCGACATCCTGCGCGCCAACATGCCCTTCGGCAGCTTCGAACAGGGCGAGTTCGGGACGTACTTCATCGGCTACGCGGCCGATCCCACGGTCACCGAAGAGATGCTCCGCAACATGTTCCTGGGGAACCCGCCCGGCACCCACGACCGCATTCTCGACTTCTCCACCGCGATCACCGGCACGCTCTTCCACGCCCCCAGCGCCGACTTCCTCGACGCCCCTCCGCCGCCGCCCTCCCCCGCCGGGACCACAGCCGTCCCGGAGCCGCAGCCCACGGAGCAGCGCTCCACGGCCGCACCTGCACCGGTGGTCCGCGACGGTTCGCTGCGTATCGGCAGCCTGCAAGAAAGCGGCCCGCGATGAACAACCTGCACCGCGAACTCGCCCCCGTCACCGACTCCGCCTGGGAGCAGATCGAGGAGGAGGCCAGACGCACCTTCAGCCGGCACGTGGCGGGCCGCCGGGTCGTGGACGTCAGCGACCCGCAGGGACCGGAGCTGTCGGCGATCGGCGACGGGCATCTGCGCGACATCGACCCGCCCACCCCCGATGTGATCGCCCGGGCCCGGACGGCGAGGCCGGTCATCGAGTGGCGGGTGCCGTTCACGGTGACCAGGGCGGCCGTCGACGACGTGGAACGCGGCTCCGAGGACAGCGACTGGCAGCCGGTCAAGGACGCGGCCCGCACCTGTGCGTTCGCCGAGGACATGGCGGTCATCGACGGGTACGCGGCGGCCGGCATCACGGGTCTGCGGGACGGTTCCTCGCACGCCCCGCTGCCGCTGCCGGCGGACGCGCGGGACTATCCGACGGCGGTGAGCCAGGCGCTGACCCGGCTGCGCCTCGCGGGGGTCGACGGGCCCTACCGGCTGCTGCTGGGCGCGGACGCGTTCACCGAGGCCACCGAGACCTCCGACCACGGCTATCCGGTGGCCACCCATCTGGCACGGCAGCTCGACGAGCCCATCCTGTGGGCGCCCGCCGTCGCCGGAGGGCTCCTGCTGTCCACCCGTGGCGGCGACTTCGAGCTGTGCCTGGGCCAGGACCTGTCCATCGGCTATCTGGACCACGACGCGACCAGCATCAGGCTCTACTTCCACCAGGCGTTCACCTTCCGGATGCTGACACCGGAGGCCGTGGTCCCGCTCATCGCCTGAAGCACCGACCTGCGAGGCTCCCATCGACGACACCCACCCCACACCGCCCCCGGGCGCCCCGGACGCTCCCGGCCTCCGCCCACCGCGTACCGCCAGATTCGCCGAGGCGCTGCGCCTCGCCGTGGCGGACGGCCTGCTGGGTGAGGAGCGCCCCCTCGCCGGGTTCCTGGACGCTGACGGGATCCGCGAGAGCGCAGAAGCGCTGCGGGAGGCGTTCGCAGCCGAGCCGGGCGTTCGGGTGCTGCACACCTTCGCCGCGAAGGCCGCGTCGCTGGTCCCGGTCCTGCGGCTGCTGGCCGACTGCGGCATGGGGTGCGAGGTGGCGGGCCCGGGAGAGCTGAGGCTCGCGGTCGAGGCGGGCTTCGCCCCGGCGCGGATCGTCCTGGACTCCCCCGCCAAGACCCGGGACGAACTCCGGCTGGCCCTGGCGCTCGGTATCGCCGTGAACGCGGACAGCTTCGGCGAGATCCGCCGTATCGAGGGACTCCGCTCGCCCGGCTCGGCCTCCGTGCTGGGGCTGAGGGTGAACCCGCAGGTGGGAAGCGGTTCGATCGACGCCATGAGCACGGCGACGGCCACTTCGAAGTTCGGTGTGGCCCTGCGCGACCCCGGCGCCCGCGACCGGGTCGTGCGGACCTTCGTGGAGCGTCCCTGGCTGACCCGGCTGCACGCCCACGTCGGCTCCCAGGGGTGCTCGCTGGAACTCATCGCCTCGGGCATCGCCGAGACGTACCGGCTGGCCGAGGAGATCAACGCGGTGCTGGGCACACGGCGGGTCACCGGGATCGACATCGGCGGCGGGCTGCCGGTCAACTTCGACGACGACGAGACCCGCCCCGCCTTCGCGGAGTACGTGGCGGCGCTCCGCGCGGCGGCGCCGGGCCTCTTCGACGGGCGCTACGACCTGGTCACCGAGTTCGGCAGGTCCCTGCTCGCCAAGAACGGCTTCATCGGGGCGCGGGTCGAGTACACGAAGGACGCGGGCGGCCGCCGCATCGCGCTCACCCACGCGGGGGCCCAGATCGCCACCCGTACCGTCTTCATGCCCGACGCCTGGCCGCTCCGGATCGGTGCGTTCGACGGCGAGGGCCGCCCCCGCGGCGGACCGCCGATGGTCCAGGACATCGCGGGGCCGTGCTGCTTCGCGGGGGACGTCGTGGCCCATGCCCGGGAGCTGCCCGAGCTGCGGGAGGGCGACTTCGTCGTCCTGTACGACACGGGGGCGTACTACTTCTCCACCCCCTGGGCCTACAACAGCCTGCCCCGGCCGGCCGTGTACGGCTTCGCGGGGGAAACCGGCGGCCTGCGCTTCGCCCCGGTGCGCGAGGCGCAGTCACTGGACTCGGTGGCGGCGGAGAGCGGACTGCGCCACGCCGACGCCCTGACGGGACTGCACGGCCGGCCGTAGGAACCCGGCGTCAGCCGGTCGGCTGCGGCGAGGGCTCCGGCTCGGGCACCGGTTCGGGGTTGGGGTTCGGCGGCTGCGGGATCGGGTCGGGCGCGGGACCGGGAGGCACAGGGCCCGGCGGCACGGGCGGCGGGGAGGGCACCGGTGTCGGCGGTCCCGGTACGGGCGGGGGCGTCGGCACGGGTACGGGGTCGGGACTGGGGTGTGTCATCTCGGTCCTCCTGGTGCGACGGACGGGACGAGTGGATCTCTCTCCACCGTCTCCCCGTGCGGCTTCCCTCGCCTGCCGAGTCCATACGTACACACGGTGACTCCTGGCCCGGAGGCCCTGGCGACCCCGGCGGCCTCAGACGGCCTCAGGACAGCTCGGGATGCGAGCCGAGCTGCCGCTCGGCTTCCCGCACCAGCTCCTCGGGGGCCTTCGGCGCCTGATCGGGGTGGCGCTCGGCCCAGGCGGCGAGGTACGGGCAGAGCGGGACGACGGGAACCCCCTGGCGGGCCGCCATCGCGTAGAACTCACGCGCGAGGGCGCCGGCGATGCCCTTGCCCTCGTGCTCCGGCCGGACGACGGTGTGCACCCCGACGAGGGCGCCGGGCGCGGGATCCATCACGAAGTACGCGATGGTCCCGGCGACCGAGCCGCCCTCGTCGTGGGCCACCAGTTCGCCGTGCTCCCGGTCGTCCCTGATCTCCACTGCGGTGTGCTCCTCTGTCATGGCGGGACTCCCTCGTACGGCGAAACTTCCGGGCGGATCAGCCCCGCGCGGGAACGGCCTGCGGACTGCGCTCGGTACGCGAGCCCGGCACGGGCGCCGAGGCGTCGGCCCCCAGGGCCACGATGCGGTTGGCCGCGTCCACGTGCACGACACTCGGCACGAGGGCCCGCGCCTCGGCGTCGTCTACCTGGGCGTAGCTGATGAGAATGACCAGGTCACCGGGGTGCACCAGGTGAGCGGCGGCGCCGTTGATCCCGATGACGCCGGAACCGCGTTCGCCCTCGATGACGTAGGTCTCCAGGCGGGCCCCGTTGTCGATGTCCACGATGTGCACGAGCTCGCCGGGCAGCAGGTCAGCGGCGTCCATCAGATCGGCGTCGATCGTCACGGAGCCGACATAGTGCAGGTCGGCCTGGGTCACGGTGGCTCGGTGGATCTTCGACTTGAACATGGTGCGCATCATCGAGGAACTCCTGGATTTTGGCTTCCTGCCTGCGTTTTTGCAGGTCAAGTGCTGTTTCCATACTCTACAACGATTCGCGTGCGCGGGCAGCTGTCCTCCGCGTCTTCCCGCCGCACCTGCCGCCTGCGCATAATCCAGGACCGCCGCGCCTTGAACCGTCGAAGGGCAAAGGCCGATCAGATGGAGCTGATGGAACAGATGACGTCCCAACCGGTCTCTGCGGCAGCCGCCGGCACGTGGATGCTCGGTGACCGCGAGGTCAACCGGATCGGCTTCGGCGCCATGCGCCTGACCGGCAGCGCCGCTTTCCACCAGGGCACCCCCAGAATCCGCAGCCAGGCGCTCGACACGCTGCGCCGCGCGGTCGAGCTCGGCGTCAACCACATCGACACCGCGGCGTTCTACTTCTCCCGGCTGCGCTCCGCCAATGAGCTGATCAACTCGGCGCTGGCGCCCTATCCGGACGACCTCGTCATCGCCACCAAGGTCGGCCCGGCCAGGGACGCCGGCGGCGAGTGGGCCACCTCGGCCCGGCCCGACCAACTGCGCGGCCAGGTCGAGGAGAATCTGCGCCAGCTCGGCCGCGACCACCTCGACCTGGTCAACCTGCGCCTCATGGGCCAGGACTCCATCAGCGAGCATTTCGGCGCCCTTGCGGAACTGCGCGACGCCGGGCTCGTCCGCAACCTCGGCATCTCCAGCGCCCGACCGGAACACCTGGCCCAGGCCCAGGAGATCGCACCGGTGGTCTGCGTCCAGAACCGCTACGGCCTCGACGCATCCGGCGGAAGTGACATGCTCCGGGCATGCGCAGAGCACGGCATCGCCTTCGTGCCCTTCTTCTCCATCGCCGGTCAGGGACGCGAGTCCGGAGCCGTCCGGGCCGAGCACGACGAGGTCCGAGCTGTGGCCCACGCGCACGGCGTCTCACCCGCGCGGGTCCGCCTGGCATGGATTCTGCAGCAGGGCGCCCATGTGCTGGCCATCCCCGGAACGGGCGACCCGGAGCACCTCGTCGACAACGTGGCGGCGGGCGCGCTCCGGCTCACGGCGGAGGAACTCCAGCTCCTCGACTCGATCGGCCGCCCCGGATCCTGAACCCGGCACGTCACTCCTGATGGAGCAAGCCCCAGCCGCACGTGATCGGGGAGACACGCCCTGAGTCATCCGTGCGGGTCGTGAGCGGCGGCGATCTCCCGGAACAACTCCATGACGGCTCTGGCGCGGGCGGTATGCCTCATGCCCTTCACGGACGCCAGCTTGACCTCCAGCGGCGGGCTGTCGTCGCGTAGCTCCAGTTCGGCGATCTCGCCGCCTCCGTAGGTCTGGCCGGTGGCCGGCCGCTGGTTCAGGACGGAGTAGCCGAGGCCGCGGGCGACGAGGGAGCGCACGGTCTCGTAGCTCCGGGTGCGGTAGCGCACGTCGGGTGCGGTGCCGGTGGCGGCCACCAGGGAGCGGAAGTAGTCCCGGCTGTGCGGCAGGTCGAGCAGGACGAGGGGTTCCGCCGACAGTTCGGCCAGCGCCACCGTGTCCCGGCCGGCCAGGGGGTGGTCTGCCGGGACGATGACGTAGGCGGGGGCGCGGGCGATGGTCTCGCTGGACAGGTCGGTCTCGGGGGCGAGGCCGAGGTCATAGGTGAGGGCGAAGTCGATGCGCCCGGCACCCAGGGCCTGGACCAGCTGGTCCGTCTCCGCCTCCACCACCTCGATCTCGATGCCCGGATACTGCCTGGTGCACTCGCTGAACAGCGGCGGCAGGTAGTACGGGGCCAGGGTCACGAAGCAGCCGATCGTCACCGGCCCGGAGAAGGTCTCGCCCTCTCCCTGGGCCTCCCGTTCGATCTCCCGGGCCCGGGCCAACAGCTCCCGTGCCTGCTGCTGGACCCTCTCACCCGCGGGAGTCAGGGTCAGTCCTCTGCCCCTTCGCCGGATGAAGAGCTGCACCCGTAGGTCGCGCTCCAGGTTGAAGATGGCCGCCGAGACCGCGGACTGCGCGATGTGCAGTTCCAGTGATGCCTCCGTGACCGAGCCGCGCTCGGCCGCGACCAGGAAGTATCGGAGCTGAACCAGTGTGAAGCCCACCGGTGACGTCATACGGGCCCCTCGCGCCTGCTGTTCCATTCCCGGGCCCCCCGACCCTATGCGGAAGTCGCCCGGTGGCGCTCGACGGGCGCGTCAGGCACGTCCTCGGGGCGCAACAGGGCGGAGCCCGCGGTCTCCTTCAGGGACAGGGCGGCCACGAGGCCGACTGCGGCGAACAGCATGAGGTAAGGGCCGGGGACCAGGGTGCTGCCGGTCGTGGAGATGAGCACGGTCATCAGGTAGGGCACGGTGCCGGCGAACAGGGCGGCGGTGAGGTTGTAGGCGATGGACAGACCGCTCTGCCGGGTGCGGGTGGGGAAGATCTCCGCCGACCACACCGCGTAGGTGCCGAGGATGGCGGCCAGGATCGCGCCGAGCAGCAGACCGGCGATCCACGTGCCGGTGAGTCCTGTCCGCATGAGGAGAAACGCCGGGGTGGAGAGGAGGAAGAGGGCCGCCGTGGCCGTGACGAACACCGGTTTGCGCCCCACCCGGTCGGACAGCCTGCCGAACAGCGGCACCAGCGCCAGGCCGAGGAGCGAGATGACGGTGGACAGCAGGGCGGCGCTGTCGGCGGAGTGCCCCAGGTGGTCGGTCTGGTAAGTGACCAGGTACGTCAGCACGGCGTAGAAGGGCACGTGCATCGCCGTCATCAGACCCGCCGCCTGGAGCAGCTGCCTCTTGTGGGTGCGCAGCAGTTCCCGCACGGGGCTGCGCGGGACCGTGCCGCCCGCCTCGAGCGCCCGGTACTCGGGGGTGTCCTCGATCTTGTTGCGGATGATGTAGCCGATGATCCCCAGCGGGGCGGCAACCAGGAAGGGGATGCGCCAGCCCCAGGAGGCCAGTTGGTCGTCGCTGAGCCCCGTCGACAGCAGCAGGAAGACGAACGAGCCGGCGAGGAAGCCGAGCAGGGAGCCGACTTCGAGCCAGCTCACGCCGAAGCCGCGCCGGCGCCGCGGCGCGCTCTCGGCGAGGAAGCTGGCCGCGCTGCCGAACTCACCGCCCGCGGCGAACCCCTGGATCAGACGCAGCGTGACCAGCAGCACCGGAGCGGCGACCCCGATCGTGCCGTAACCGGGCAGCAGGCCGATGGCCAGGGTGGCACCGGACATCATGAAGATGACCAGCGACAGGGTGCGCTTGCGGCCGATCCGGTCGCCGAGCGGTCCGAACACCATGGCGCCGATCGGCCGGATGCCGAACGAGACGGCGAACACGCCGAACACGGCGAGCAGCCCGGTGGTGCCGTCGTCGGACGGGAAGAACACGTCCGCGACGGTACTGGCGAGATAGGCGTAGGCAGCCCAGTCGAACCAGTGCACGAAGACGCCGACGGCTCCGGCCGCGACACTTCTGCGCAGGGTGACGGCGTCGGTGGCCGCCTCTGTCTCGTTCGCCGTGACAACGGGGGAACGGTCTGGCATGCGCGTCTCCTTGGAGCGGTGGGTGGAAGAAGCCGGAACTGTGCGGGTGCCGTCGACTTCGTGCCCTCAGAGGGCGGGTGGCCCGGTCAGGGACGCGGGACTGATCAGGGTCCGGAGTTCCACCTCGGTCAGCAGCGCGCGCTCGCGTACGAGGTCGAGCGCCGCTCGGGACGAACCGGCCTGACGGGCGGGGAGGTTGGTCTCGCCGAACCCGGCCTGCGGTCCCGAGGACAGCAGACGGACGTCGTTGCGGGCCTTGGAGAGTTTCACCGCGACGCGCTTGAGCACCCCGGAGAGTTGTACGAATACTCCGACGTCCTGCGTGGCCTCGATGAGGTCGGGTGCGGACACCGGGGTCGGGATTCGGGTCAGCCGGCGCGGCTGCTCCACCGCGCGCTCGCGGTAGCCCGGGCGGGCGTCGCGGCCGGTTCCGATCGCCCGACCGCCCAGGTCGAGTTCGTGCGGGAGCAGCCTCGCCTCCGTGGGGCGCAGTTCGTCCTCGGCGAGGGTCGCGGCGAATGCCCCGAACTCCTGGCCCAGCGTCATGGGCACGGCGTCCTCCAACCGGGTGCGGTTCGTCTTCAGCACGTCGGCGAACTCGTCCGCCTTTCCGCCGAAGGCCTCCCGCAGGCGGGCCAGGGCGGCGAGGGTCCGGTCGCCGCTCCGCGCGGCTTCGTGCCGGCTGTCCGTCGTCAGGGACATCGGGTTTCTCCGGTTCGTCGAGGTGCGGGGAAGCCACCGGGCGATGGAGCCGTCCCTGGCGTCCGGCCGGGGCGCGCGGTCACGACTGCGAGCGGTCCCGTCATGCCGCCGCTCCCCCACCCGGGACACCGCGGTCGATACCGGTCCAGGCGAGTGCCACGGCGGCGTCGAGCAGGGCCCGTCGGGCGGCGCCGCCCACGCAGTGTGCGGCGAACTCGCGCTGGTGGTTGGTGGCGGGCAGCGAACCGATGCCGATGTAGGGGTGGATGGCGGGCACCACCTGGGAGACGTTGCCCATGTCGGTGGAGGCACGGTTCATCCGGGCAGCCTGGCCGGCCGGCGCGAACTCCCGCCCCAGGGCGCGGGCGTTGGCGCGGTAGTGCCCGAGCGCGGTCTCGTCCGCCCGGAACTCCGCGTACGGCTTGCTCTCCGGCTCGATGTGGAGCTCGCAGCCGGTCGCCAGGGCGCCCGCCTCGAAGGCCCGCATGACGCGCGGCTCCAGCTCGGCGAGTTCGGCGAGCGTCTCGGCGCGGACGTACCAGCGTCCGGCCGCCCGTTCCGGGATGGCGTTCGGTGCGTCCCCGGCGTGTGTCACCACGCCGTGCACGCGCGCCGATCCCGGCAGTTGCTGGCGCAGCAGTCCGATGGCGACCTGGGCCACGGTGAAGGCGTCGGCCGCGTTGATCCCGCTCTCCGGGTAGGCGGCGGCGTGGGCCGACCTGCCGGTGTAGGAGATCTTGGAGTGGCTGACGGCGAACGGGCGTGCCTCGGCGACGTCGACCGGCGCCGGATGCACCATCATCGCCAGGTCGACCCCGGCGAAGGCACCCCGGTCCAGCATCTCGATCTTGCCGCCGCCGCCCTCCTCCGCCGGGGTGCCGTAGACCTCTACGGTGAGTCCCGCGTCATCGGCCACGGCGGCCAGGCCGAGTGCGGCGCCCACGGAGCTCGCCGCGATCAGGTTGTGCCCGCACGCGTGCCCGAGGCCGGGCAGTGCGTCGTATTCGGCGCACAGCGCGATCCGGGTGGGCCCGCTGCCGAAGCGGGCGTGGAACGCCGTGTCGAGGCCCAGGTAGGAGGAGGTGACGTCGAAACCGGCGCGGTCCAGAAGCTGGGGCACGGTGGCGGCGGCCCGGTGTTCCTCCCACGCGGTCTCCGGGTCGGCGTGCAGCCGCTCCGAGAGCTCGATCAATCCCTCGGCGTGGCGGTCGACCGCCTGTCGCGCGGCCTCCTTCAGCGTGCCCATCACAGATCGCCCGGTACGCCGTAGGAGGGGGCGGAGGCCGGATCGAGACCGCGGCACACGTAGTCGTCGCGCTGCGGCAGCCAGACGCCGACGAGGTCGGCGAGCCGCTCGATGGGGTCCTCGGCCCAGTCCACACGCAGGTCCGTCACCCGCCAGCCCACGTCCCCGACGACCGCGAGCCCCGCCGAGTACACGGGCCCCTCCTCGCCGCCGGCGGCGAGGGCGGCTCGCATGGCGGTGATCAGCCGCTCCTCCAGTTCGCCCGTGGCCGCGGCGTACGCGTCGAGGAGGACGGCCGGGATGTGCTCGCCACTCAGCATGTTGCCTGCCGCGACCGCGCCGTCCGTCGCGGCCGAGGCGTGCGTGCCGAGGGTGTGCGGGCCGCTGTGGGCGAAGCCGGGCCCGGAGCGGCCCAGCACGGTCAGCTGCCGGTAGGCGATGTCGTCCGCCGCCTCGGTGACCTCGGTGAGGGCCCGATGGGCGTCACCGTGCTCGGCCAGCCGCTCCAACAGACTCGTGCCGAGCGTGGGGTCGGTGATGTTCTGCGAGGCCGCCGCGCCGACACCGGGCCGCAGATGGGCGACGCGGGCGAAGACGGCGGGGCTGGAGGAGCTGGCCGCCATACCGAACCGGTCGCCGTCGCGTACGACGAGGGAGAAGGTCATGCCGGGTCCTCCTCGGAAGCCGCGGGGATCACGGCGATGGCGTCGATCTCGCACAGCCACTCCGGGCGGGCCAGAGCGGAGACCACCAGGCCGGTGGAGATGGGGTGGACGCCCTTGGTCCAGCGGCCGACCGTGCGGTAGACCGCCTCGCGGTAGCGCGGGTCGATCAGATAGATGGTCAGCTTGACCAGGTGCTCCATGCGGCTGCCCGCTTCCTCGAGGAGCATCCTGATGTTCGCCATGGCCTGTTCGGCCTGCGCCTCGACGTCGCCGATGCCGACCGATTCGCTGGTGTCGAGGTCCTGGCCGATCTGTCCGCGCACGTAGACGGTGTGGCCGGCGACGACGGCCTGGCAGAGGTCGTTGTCGAGGCTCTGCTCGGGATACGTGTCACGGGTGTTGAACGGACGGATGCGGGTGTGCCCGCCGGTGACGATGGGGGCCTTCACCTGGCGGCCCTCGCTCGTGGAAGTCATCAGCTGCTCCTCAGCTCTGCTGGGTCACCGGCGCGGCGCCGGACTGTCCGGTGCTGCCGTGGGAGAGGTAGCCACGCTGGGTGGCTATGTGGTCGGCGACGTAGCGGGCGTCGTGCCAGACACCCCAGATGAAGCTCGATCCGCGGCGGGACAGCCAGGGCAGGCCGAGGAAGTAGACGCCCGGCTCGGCGGACACGCCACGGCGCTGCACCGGCCGCCCCTTCTCGTCGAAGGTGTCGGCATCGAGCCAGCCGTAGTCGGCGGCGAATCCCGTCGCCCAGACGATCGAGGTCACGCCTGCCCCGGTCAGGTCGAGCTCCGACCGCGGTTCGGTCACGCACGCCGGGTCCGGCCCCAGGACATGTGCCTGGGGCTCCTCCGGCAGATCGAGTCCGTTGCGCTCGACGTACGCGTCGGCCGCCCGAAGGAGCTCCAGGTACTTCTCATCACCGGCCGCGATGTTCGTGGCGAGGTCCGGCGCGAAGCGCAGCACTCCGTCGTCGTAGGACGTGGTCAGGCCGACCAGCTCGATGCCGCCGGCGGCGAGGGCGCGGAAGTCCACGGTGTGACCGCCGCGGGCGCCGCTGACCGCGATGGTGACGTGTTCCGCGCCCTGGGGCGGCGTCTCCGCGTCCCAGCGGCCCAGCACACCGAGCCACCAGCAGAAGTCACGCCCGCGGTACTCCCGCGGCGGACGGTCGTGAGGCCCGACGGAGAGGAGGACACGCCGCCCCGACCGGCGCAGCTCGTCGGCGATCTGGACCCCCGAGGAACCGGCACCCACGACCAGGACCGCGCCCTCGGGCAGCTGCTCCGGGTTGCGGTACCCACTGGAGTGGATCTGGACGGGCACGGCACCGTCGGGGACGATGGGCGGAATCACCGGTCGCTGGAAGGGCCCGGTCGCCGCCACCACGAAGCGGGCGTCGATCGGACCCTGTGACGTCTCGACCCGGAACCCGGATCGGCCGGTGTGCCGGCGCACCGAGATCACCTCGACACCGGTGCGGACCGGGGCGCCGATCTTCTCGGCGTACGCCTCGAAGTAGGCGGCGACCTGTTCCTTCGAGGCGAAGGCATCGGGAGCGACGTCGGAGAATTCCAGGCCCGGGAACCGGTCGTGCCAGGCCGGACCGTTCGCGACCAGGGAATCCCATCGCTCCGAACGCCACCGCTCGGCGATCCGATGACGCTCCAGCACGATGTGCGGCACACCGCCGGCGCCCAGGTGCTCACTCATCGCCACGCCGGCCTGTCCCGCTCCGACGACGACGACTTCAGTCTCTTCACTCACCGTTCAGCCTCCACTAGGGCGGTAGTCCATCGGGGTGTCACATCGACAGGGCTACCGCTGCGAACATCTTTGGACGTGGCCGAAATTCTGTCCAACAGATGTTTCCGCTGAAGGTGATCTGTTTTTCAGAACGCGAGGCGCAGAAGGCCGTCGCCAACAACTCCCGTACGGTCCTCTTCACATGGAGCCAGCGGGAGACCACGAGTCCCGGGACCGCGGCGAGTTCCGCCGCGGTGGCGGCTCCGGCAGCGATGAGCACGGCGAGGCGCGGGCATGGGCCGGCGCACGTGCTCGCCGCGCGCCAACCTCGTGCGCGGTCGGTCAGGAGCCGTCCCGCACCATGCCCCGCTACGGAAGACGACAGAGAACTGATCAGATGACCCGTGCCTGATCGGATATGGTTTCCACGGAAGGCACTGTGCGGGCAGGGCCTCGGGACACCGGATTCGATCACAGGAGGAGTTCCGATGGCATCTCCGGCCGAACGACGTCGTTGGCGCATCCTCGATGTGGTACGCGAGACCGGTCCCATCAGGGTCGTGGAACTCGCCGAGCGTCTCGACATCCCGGCGGTCACCGTCCGGCGCGACGTCGCCGTCCTCGCCGACGAGGGAAAGGTCCAGCGGACCCACGGCTCCGTGGCCCTCGCCCCGGGCGCCTCCGGCGGGCAGTCCGCAGGCCAGGGCCGGGTGATAGGCATGCTGGTGCCCACGGTCGGCCAGTACTTCGACGAAGTGATCGCCGGGGCCAAGGCCGCGGCGACCGCGGCAGGGGCCAGGCTGGTCCTGGGCATCGCGCCGTACGGCACCGGCAATGACCGCGCCCAGGTCGAGCGGCTGCTGGAGGCGGAGGTCGACGGGCTGCTCCTCACGCCGGGCTGGACTCCCGACGGTGGGCTGGAGGGCGACGACTGGCTGGGCGAACTGCCCGTCCCCGCCACCTTGGTGGAACGCCGCGCAGCACCACTGAGCGCAGCGGCACAGCTGGACGCGGTCTGCTCCGACCACCGCCACGGTGTCCTGTTGGCCCTGCGCCGGTTCGTCGCGCTCGGACACGATGCGGTGCTGCTCGCCGCCCGAGCCGACACCCGCACCGCCTGTGAGGTGCGCGCGGGTTATGAGGAGGCCACCGGGCAGCTCGGACTGCCGACGCTGCCCGTGATCGACGTGTCCAGCCCCGGGGTGTCCCGCTCACCTGCGGCCGACGCGGACCTGGCCGCCCGGATCGCCGGAGCCGCACGCGAGGGCGTGCGGGCCGTGGTCGTGCACAACGACCAGGACGCCCTGCAACTGCCGTCGCTCCTGCGTACGCACGGTCTGGCGGTGCCCGAGGACGTCGCGGTCATCGCCTACGACGACGTGTACGCGTCGTTGTCGGAGCCGCCGCTGACGGCAGTGGCTCCGCCGAAGAAGGCGGTCGGCTCGGGCGCCCTGGATCTTCTGCTGCGGCGGCTCGATGCCGACGACTCCATGCCCGTCCACCGGATCGAGTTGCTGCCCACCCTCGAACTGCGCAAATCCTGCGGCGGGCCGGCCTAGCCGTTCCATGGCCGCCCGCATGCCGGGCCCCGGTGCCCGGCATGCCGTATCGGTCCTGCGCGGAGGGCGCACGGCCGCGCGAACCCTCAGGGGCGGGGCGGATCTGATCGAATAATCAGCCGGACAGAGCGGCACCCGCTCCCGTTCTCCCGGCGCTTCTTCCGGGGCCTGGAATGTATAGGGCGACCTCCGGGGGGCGACGGTTCGGGCACCCGCACGTCAGCCATCGATCATTTAGATCATTTGATCGAAAGGTATTGACTTCGATCGCCGGGCGACTCAGGATGGCGCTCATCTCAGCGTGACCTCGCAGCGCCCGGTCGGACGCCGGTGCTCGCGACCTCTCCAAGGAGCCGCGCCATGCCTTCCTCTTCGCTTCCCCGTCTCAGAACGTACGGTTCGGGCCTCGTCGCCGCCGCGACCGCACTGTGCCTCGCCACCCTCTCCGCCTGCGGCTCGGGCGACGACACCGGCACCTCGGCCGGGCAGGGACCTACCACCATCACGTTCTGGGGCTGGGCCAAGGGAACGAAGGAGACCGTGGACGCCTTCAACGCCTCCCAGAAGGACATCCACGTGAACTTCCAGGAGATACCGTCCGGCAACGCCGGCGGCTACGCCAAGATCTCCAACGCCGTGAAAGCGGGCAACGCCCCCGACGTCTTCAACGTCGAGTACCCGCAGCTGCCCGACTTCGTCAGCCGCGGCGCGGTCCAGGACATCAGCGAACACGTGCACGACGACCTGAAGAGCAAGTACCTGCCGCAGGCCATGCGGATGACCACGTTGGGCGGCTCCACCTGGGCCCTCCCGCTGGACGTCGCTCCGCAGACCTTCTACTACCGCAAGGACATCTTCGAGAAGGCGAAGATCACAACCCCGCCGAAGACCTGGGACGAGTTCCGGGCCGCCGCGGAGAAGATCAAGAAGACCGACTCCAGAGCACGCATCGCCACCTTCTTCCCCGACGACCCGAGCACCTTCGAGGCCATGGCCTGGCAGGCCGGCGCGCAGTGGTTCAAGCCGGGGAAGGACTCCTGGAAGGTCTCCTTCCAGGACGAGGCCACCAACAAGTCCTCCGCCTACTGGCAGAAGCTGATCGACGACGACCTGGTGGAGTACGCCCCCTCCTTCTCCCAGCAGTGGACGGCCTCCCTGCAGAAGGGACAGACCGTCGGCTACCTGGGCGCGAGCTGGGGAGCCGGCGTGCTGGGCGGCACGATCCCCGAACAGGGCGGCAAGTGGGCCGCCGCGCCGATGCCGACGTTTGACGGGACGCCGGCGAGCGGCATGCTCGGCGGGACCACGTTCGCCGTGTCCAAGGACAGCGAGAAGACCGAGGCGGCGGTGGAGTTCGCCGAGTGGGCGACCACCACCGAGGACGGCTTCAAGGCACGCATCGCCACAGGCACGTCCTCGGCCTACCCCGCCTCCCCCGGCCTCGTGCCGGTCGCCAGGAGCGCCTTCAAGAGCACCCTCTTCGGTGACCAGGACCTGTACGGCCTCTACGCGGACGCCGCGAAGTCCATCGGGGCCGACTGGACCTGGGGCCCCGTCATGGGCACCACCAACAACTCCCTCAAGGACGCCTTCTCGAAGGTCCACAACGGCAACGGCGACATCACGGCCGCGGTCCGCAACGCCGAAACCGCCACGACGAAGGAGCTGGAGAGCCGCGGGATCAAGGTGACCGGCTGATGGCCACCCCCGCGCCGCTGAAGGCCGACTCCCCGGCCGCCCGCCCCGCGCCCCGGCGGCAGCGGGCGCGGCCGGGGGCCCCGGCCCTCCTCCTGCTCCCCTTCTTCCTCCTCTTCACCGCCTGCACGCTGATCCCCATCGGGAACGCGATCTATCTCAGCCTCTACAGCGAGAAGCGATCCGGGCTCGGCTTCGGCGGCGTGGAGCGCGTCTTCAGCGGCCTCGGCAATTACACGGCCGCCCTGGGCGACCCCTCCTTCCGCGACGGCTTCCTCAACCTCGCCCTGTACTGCCTGCTCTACATCCCCCTGATGGTCGGCCTGTCGCTGCTGCTCGCCCTGCTGCTCGACTCGACCCTCGCCCGGGCCAAGCGCTTCTTCCAGCTGGCACTCTTCCTTCCGCACGCGGTGCCCGGCATCATCGCGGCCCTGATCTGGATGTACCTCTACACGCCGGGGGTCAGCCCCGTGGTCGATGCCCTGGACTCGGCCGGCGTCCAGGCCGACATCCTGGGCACTCCCGTACCGGCCGTGGTCAACATCGCGCTGTGGGAGTGGACGGGCTACAACCTGATCATCTTCTTCGCAGCGCTCCAGGCCATCCCGCGCGAGGTGCTGGAGGCGTCCGTCGTCGACGGCGCCGGCCCGCTGCGCACCGCCCTGAACATCAAGCTGCCGCTGATCCGGCCGTCGTTGGCCATGGTCGGCCTCTTCACCGTGATCGGCTCACTGCAACTGTTCACCGAACCCATGATCCTGCACGGTGCCGCCCCCGGCGTCGTCACCACCTGGACACCCAACATGTACGCCTACACCGCGGCCTTCGAGCGCGACGACTACGGCCTGGCCGCCGCCGCCTCCGTCCTGCTCGCGCTGGCGGCCGCCGCCCTCTCCTACCTGGTCACCCGGTTCTCCGGCGGCCGCTCCACCGAGCCGAAGGGAGCCGAGGCATGAGCACCGTCGCTCCCGTGAGGCCTCAACACCGTCGAGGTCGCACCGCTCCCCCGGCGCTGGACACCGGGCGGCGCCACTGGTCGATGTCGAAAACCGCCGTCAACGGCGTCCTCGTCCTGGCCGCGCTCTACATGCTCCTCCCTCTGCTGTGGCTGCTGACGGCCGCGGCGAAGAACACCGGCGACCTGATCGGCGGCCGTACCCTGACGCCCGGCCGCTGGCACCTGGGCCAGAACCTCGCCGACCTGGCGGCCACCGGGGACGGGGTCTACTTCCGCTGGTACCTGAACTCACTGCTGTACGCGGGGGTCGGCGCCGCGCTCTGCGCCTTTGTCTGCGTCGCCGCCGGCTATGCCTTCCACGTCTATCGCTTCCCCGCCAAGGAGCCGCTGTTCGGCCTGGTCCTGTTGGGGGTGCTCGTGCCGACGACGGCGCTCGCGCTGCCGATGTACCTGCTCGCCTCGAAGGTGGGAATCGTCAACAGCTTCTGGGCCGTCTTCCTACCGTCGTTGGTCAATCCGTTCGGCGTGTATCTCGCCCGGGTCTTCTGCGGCGGGTACGTGCCCGGGGAGGTGCTGGAGGCGTCCCGGATGGACGGTGCCGGGGAGCTGCGCACCTTCTGGTCGATCGGGCTGCGGATGGTGATGCCCGGCTTCGTCACCATCTTCCTGTTCCAGTTCACCGCGATCTGGAACAACTTCTTCCTGCCTCTGGTGATGCTCTCGGACAGCAAGCTCTTCCCGGTGAGCCTCGGGCTCTACTCCTGGAACACCCAGACCCGCTCGTTCCCCGAGTACTACCCACTCGTGGTGACCGGTTCGCTGCTCGCGGTCGTCCCCCTGGTCGTCGCCTTCATCGGGCTGCAGCGATTCTGGAAGGCGGGCATGACGGCCGGAGCCGTCAAGTAGCACCCCTTCCTCCCCGACCGTCTCCACGCCCGACCTCACCCGGGAGAACCCGTGCACCATCCCGCCCCCGTCACCGACGCCTCCTCGGCTCCGGTGCCCGGCCGCCGGCCGCGGGCCCTGCTCGCCATGCACGCCGGTCTGGCCTCGAAGCTGATCGACGCCCCGACGATGCGCCGGCTGACCGAACTCTCGGATCTCGACCCGGACCTGGTCGCCGACGACTTCACCGCACCTGCGGCCTCCGCGGCACTGAGCGAGGCCGAGGTCCTCATCAGTTGCTGGGGATGCCCGCCCCTGACCGAGGAAGTCCTCGCCCGGGCACCCCGCCTGCGGGTGGTCGTCCACGCCGCCGGGTCCGTCAAGCACCACATCACCGATGCCTGCTGGCGCCGGGGCATCGCCGTCACCTCGGCGGCCTCGGCCAACGCCGTGCCCGTCGCGGAGTACACCGTCGCCTTCGTCCTCCTGGCCGGCAAGGATCTGCTGCGCATCCGGGATGACTACCGCCGCCGCCGAGCCGACCACGACTGGCAGTCGGCCTACGCCACCGCCGGGAACCACCGCCGCACCGTGGGCGTCGTGGGGGCGTCCCGGATAGGACGCCGGGTCCTGGAACTGCTACGGCCGTACGATCTGGACCTGCTGCTGTACGACCCGTACCTGCTGCCGGGCGAGGCTGAACGGCTGGGTGCGACGGCCGTCGGCCTCGACGAACTCTGCCGCAGAAGTGACGTGGTGAGCGTGCATGCTCCCGAACTGCCCACGACACGCCACCTGGTCAGTCGCGAGCGGCTGGCGTCGATGCGCAACGGGACGACGCTGATCAACACGTCCCGTGGCTCGCTGGTCGACCAGGAGGCGCTCACCGAGGAACTGGTGTCGGGGCGGATCGACGCGGTTCTCGACGTGACCGTCCCCGAGGTGCTGCCGCCCGACTCCCCGCTCTACGGCCTGCCCAACGTGGTACTGACCCCCCACGTCGCCGGTTCTCTGGGCACGGAGCTCCACCGCATGGCCGCGTCGGCCGCCGACGAGCTGGAGCGCTACGTGACCGGTCGGCCTTTCGCCCACCTCGTCTCCGCCGATGAATGGGAACGGTCGGCCTGACCGTCTCTCCGAGACGCGTCGCGGGAGAAATCCATGGCCGGACCCCTCCCCCGACGCGTGTCGGGTCCGCGGCCGTAACCCATCGACGAAGGACACACCTCGTGCCACTGCCTCCCGAAGACAGACAGCTGAGCCCGCATACCGGCTGGACCAGGGAGCATTGGGAGGTGACGGCCGACGAGCTCCTCGCCGCCGTCCGCCCGTACGCGAGCCCGGGCCACGCGCTCATCAACCTTCCCGGCGACCGTCCCAGCTGGTCCGGTCGCCGCTCCGACGGGCTCGAGGGCTTCGCCCGGACCTTCCTGCCCGCCGCCCTGCGCATCGCGGGCGCCGCCGGTGCCGACCCGCACGGTCTGCTGGAGGGGTACGCCTCCGGACTCGACGCGGGCACACGCACGCCCACGTCCGAGCGCGACCTCGCGAACGGCGACCGGGAGTCCTGGCCGCCGATCACCGATCGCGGCCAGGCCATGGTGGAGGCCGCCTCCATCGCCTTCGCACTCCGCCTCACCCGGCCCTGGCTGTGGGACCACCTTGACGGGCCTGTCCGGGAGCGGGTGGGACGCTGGCTCGCGGACGCCTTGCACCGGGCCCCCAACGACAACAACTGGCACCTCTTCCCGCTCTCCGTCGGCGGCTTCCTCGCCGAGGTCGCCATCGAGGAGAAGGACGCACAAGCGGCGGTCCGCCGGGGCCTGGAGAGCATCGACCGCTTCTACCTCGGCGGTGGTTGGTACACCGACGGACGGCCCCGCGCCTTCGACCACTACAACGGCTGGGCCCTCCACCTCTATCCGGTCCTCCACGCCCACCTCTCCGCCGACCGGGATCTGCTGGCCGAGTACGGAAGCCGGCTCGCCACCCACCTCGCCGGGTACGCGCACACCTTCGGCGGTGACGGAGCACCCGTCCACCAGGGCCGTTCGCTCACCTACCGCTTCGCCGCCACGGCAGCCCTGTGGGCCGGAGCGCTCACCGGACACACCCCGCTCCCTCCCGGCGCCACCCGCCGCCTGGCCTCCGGGGCGCTGCGCTACTTCCTCGACCGCGGAGCCCTCGACCCGAACGGGCTCCTCACCCTCGGCTGGCACGGACCCGAACCACGCCTGGTGCAGCCGTACTCCGGCCCCGCTTCCCCCTACTGGGCGGGCAGCGCCTTCCTCGGGCTGCTCCTGCCCCCGGACCACCCGGTCTGGAGCGAGACGGAGCGTCCGGCTCCGGCCGAGATCCGCGACACCGTGATCGCGCTGCCCCAGCCCGGATGGCTGCTGCAGTCCACCGCTGACGACGGCCTCGTCCGCCTCCACAACCACGGCAGCGACGATCAGCCCGCCGACGCGGTACTGCCGGACAACCCGCACTACGCCCGCCTGGCCCACTCCACCGCCACCGGCCCCACCCACGGGGGGATCGCCGACAACCACCTCGCCCTCCTCGTCGACGGACAGCCCACCGAACGCGGTCGCATCGGTTTCCTCGGAGCCGGAGACGGCTGGGCCGCCTCCACCTGGCACCCTCGCGCCGGGGGCCGGGAACTCCCCGGCGTCACGGTCACCTCGCTCACCCTTGCCCACGGCCCGGACGACGTTCGCGTCCACCTGGTCACCGGGGCCACCTCCGGCACCCCCGTGCGACACGGCGGCTGGGCGGTCGCCGGCGCGGAGACGGAGGCGGGCCCCGCCGCGTCCGCCCACGCCGACGGGCGGCTGAGCAGCGAACTTCGCGATCTGCACGGCTTCTCCGCCGCCGGGACCACGGCCGTCCCCGGAGGCACCGCCTACGGCTCCAGCGCCCTCCTGCCCTTCCTGACCGGAACTCTGCCCGGTGACAACGCGCTGCTCGCCTGTGCCGGCCGGCTGACCGGCACCGACGTGCTTCGTCCTCTCGACGTGCTCGGCTTCGACGCCGAGCCGGGTAGAACCTGGCGGTTGAGCATCCGCTGGCCGGACGGATCGACCCGATGCGTGTACATCGCCCCCGGAACGGTTTCCCTCGATCCGGAGGGCTGGAGAACCCGCCCCGAGTCTCACTCACCGATCATTTGATCAATATTCCGTTGCATTGAGCGAATGTATTGACCTGATCAAGTGCGGCCTCTAATTTTCAGGCCACCCGCTCCAGGAGGTATGCGCATGGGAACCAGAGTCACCGTCACCGGAAAGCGCACAGCCCGCCGGCTGCTCATCGCCGCGTCCGTCGCACTCGTCGGCACCGCCCTCGTCCCGGGCCAGCCGGCTCTCGCCGCCGACTCCACCACCTACGTCGACTGCTCGCGCACCAGCGCGGGCAACGGCACCCGGCCCAGCCCCTTCAACAGCGTCGCTCAGGCCAACAGCAAGACCTACGGGCCGGGTGACACGCTCGCCTTCGCGTCCGGGACCACCTGTACGGGCGCGCTCGCCCCGAAGGGCAGCGGCACCACGGGCCGGCCCATCACGCTCACCCGCTACGGCACGGGCGGTCTGCCCGTCCTGAACGGCAACGCCGGCACGGACGCCGTCTCCCTGACCGACCAGGACCACTGGACGATCAGCCACCTCAAGATCACCAACCCGGCCGCCTCTCTCGCCCGGCGCACCGGCCTGCGGATCTCGGCCACCGACGGCAAGGCCCACACCGGATTCGACATCGGGAACCTCGTCATCGACCGCGTCGCCGGCCAGACCGACAAGAGCGGTTCCCTCACCGAGGACTACGTGCAGTCCGGAGCCATCGTCACCGGTGCGACCGGCACGGACTCCACCCTCAACGAGGTGTACGTGCACCACAACACCGTCAGCAACACCGGTGGTGGCGGCCTGAAGATCCGTACCGGTTCCATGGCCGACAAGGGCGCCGACATCCTCGTCGAACACAACACCGTCAAGGACGTCGGCGGCGACGGCATCATCGTCAGCTACGCGAACTCCCCGATGATCCAGTACAACGCCGCCTCCGGCGTGGGCAACGGCGTGTACCCCTTCTCCGGCGGCAACTTCGCCGGGATCTGGGTGCTCGGTGACCACAATCCGACCATCCAGAAGAACGCCGTACACGACATCACCAGGATGTCCGTCGCCGACAGCCAGGCGTTCGACTGCGACTGGGGCAACACCGGCTACTGCACCGTTCAGTACAACTACAGCCGCGACAACATCGGCGGCTTCTTCCTCGACTGCGACGGCTGCGGCACCATCGGCGGCGCCAAGCAGATCATCCGCTACAACATCTCCGAGAACGACTGCCGGATGAGCAGCAACAGCGCCGGCCGGTCGGCGCTGCACATGTACAACAACGTCCTCTACTGCACGGACAAGAAGTTCGCCGTCACCCTTCCCGACGAGAGCGTCGTCGAGAACAACATCTTCGTCGGCACGTCCGACTCCCGACTGCCCACCGCGTCCGGGATCCAGTGGAACTGGAACGTCTTCCAGGGCGTACCCAGGCCCACGTCCAACGGCATCGCCGGCGACCCGCGCTTCGTCGCTCCGGGCACCGGCGGCAACACGATTCACGAGGTGGACGGCTACAAGCTGAAGTCCACCTCGCCCGCCCTCGGCAACGGCGCCGTCATCACGGACAACGGCGGCCGTGACTACTGGGCCAACGCGGTCTCGGCGACCACCAAGCCCAACCGGGGCGCCTATCAGGGTCCGGGTCTGTAGTTCCCACCAGCCAAGCAGCAGTCACCCCTACCCCTCAGAGCCCGAGGAGTGTCATGCCCAAACCAAACCGACGCGGTTTCATCGCCCTGTCCGCGGCGGCGGCAGCAGCCGCCGCCGGGGTGAGCAGGACCCAGGCGGACCGGGCGGCCGCCGCCGAGCCCCCGACGGCCACATCCGATGCGGCGGCCGCGACCGGCACGCTCAAGGACGCGAAACACATCGTGATCCTCATGCAGGAGAACCGCAGCTTCGACCACTACTTCGGGCTGCTCAAAGGCGTCCGGGGCTTCTCCGACCGCAGCACCGTCGAGATGGCGGGCGGCCACAGCGTCTTCGATCAGCCGAACGGAGCCGGCCGCCACTACCCCTGGCAGCTCAGCGCGACCAAGGCATCCGGCGGCTCCGACCCCGAACGCCTCGCCCAGTGCAGCGGGGACCTCGCCCACGACTGGACGAGCCAGCACGGGGCCTGGAATCACGGCAGGATGGATGCCTGGGTCTCCGCCAAGGGCCTGCGCTCCCTGGGTTACCTGACTCGCGACGACATCCCCTTCCACTACGCCCTCGCCGACACCTGGACCATCTGCGACGCCTACCACGCCTCCGGCCTGACCGCTACCGGCCCGAACCGCACATATCTGTGGAGCGGAAAGATCAGCAAGTCGTCCAAGGACGGCGGCAGCGCGTCCGGACTGACCTGGCAGACCTACGCCGAGGCGTTGGAGAAGGCCGGCGTCAGCTGGAAGGTCTACCAGTCGACGGACAACTACAGCGACAACGGGCTCGCCTACTTCGCGCAGTTCACCTCCGCGCCGAGCAGCAGCCCCTTGAGAAGCAGGGGCATGTCCACGGTCCCCCGTGGCACCACCGAGCCCGGCGATGTCGCCGCCGACATCTGCGACGCCCTCACCTCCGACGTACGGGCGGGCACACTGCCACAGGTGTCATGGATCGTCCCCGACCAGAACTACTCCGAACACCCCATGGCCACACCTGCCAACGGCGCCCACTTCGTCCACATGGTCATCAACGCCCTCAACGCGGACCCTGACGTCTTCAACTCCACCATTCTCTTCCTCAACTACGACGAGAACGACGGCTTCTTCGACCACGTGCCGCCTCCTGCCCCGCCTGCCGACACGGCTGACGAGTTCATCGACGGGACCAGCATCGGCCTCGGCTTCCGCGTGCCGCTGATCGCGATCTCCCCCTGGAGCCGTGGCGGATACGTCAACTCCCAGACCAGTGACCACACATCGGTTCTGCGCTTCCTGGAGAAGTGGACGGCCGCGATCGGCAAACCGGCCACCTGCCCCCACATCAGCGCCTGGAGACGCGCGGTCTGCGGCGACCTCACCAGCATGTTCGGCTTCACAAGCCCGGTCTACGGCCTGCCCGCCCTGCCGGCAACCACCACCACCGTCGACATCAGCCAGTGCAGCGGCCTGCCCAATCCGGCACCGGTCGACAACGAACTGCCCGCCCAGGAGGCAGGTACCCGCAAAGCACGGGCGTTGCCCTACCAGCCCACAGCCGACCTGACCGCCTTCACCACCTCCGGAGGGTCCGTCAAGGCCAACATCAGGATGGCCAACGGTGGCACAGCCACCTGCCACTTCGCCGCCTACACCAACGGCGCTCAGCGCTCGGGAGGCCCCTGGCAGTACACGGTCACCGCAGGCGGCAGTGCCACCGACTTCTACAACTGCGGTCCCGGCTTCGGCGACGGTCTCTACGACCTCACCGTCATCGGCCCCAACCGGTTCATGCGCCGCTTCAAGGGCAACGCCACCAAGGCCGGCAAGGACCTTCTCGTCGCCGCCTCCGTCGTCACCGTCTCCGGGGACGTCAAGCTCCGTTTCACACTGACCAACAACACCGCAGCCGCCGCGACGTTCACCATCCAGGCGAATGCCTACCGCACCGGCGGGCCCTGGACATACACCGTGCCGACCGGCAAATCCCTCACCGACGACTTCTCGGCCCTCACCTACGGCTCCGGCTGGTACGACCACACCGTCACCGCTTCTTCGGACGCCACCTGGTCACAGCGCTTCGTCGGCCACCTGGAGAACGGCCGGCCCAGCATCAGCGGCTGACACACCTCAAAACAGACTGCTGAATCACGCTTTTCGGGGCGCGGGCGTGCACAGCCGGGCGGCCATCTCATCGGCCGGTACGTCGGGCGCGGCCGGCTCCCGGACCCCGTGGAACAGAACCGGCACGGGTCGATGGACGTCCTCGCCTTCGGCGGGCGGATCTCTTCGGAGCGGCCCCCACCACCCTGGCCATGAGGAACGGACGAGAAGGGGCGACACCGCCGTGGGAGGCGTCTTCATCAACTACCGCAGGAGTGCGCGCGCCACACCTGCGGTACACCGGCTGCGTGAACAGCTCGGCCGCCACTTCGGCGACGCGCAGGTCTTCCTCGACACGTCGTCGATGCTGCCGGGCAACCGCTACCCGGACGACCTCAGACGTCGAGTGCACGAAAGCGAGGTTCTGCTCGTCACCATCCCGGAGGGCTGGCTGGAAGCGCGGGACCCCTCGGGCGAGCGATACCTCGACCGAGCGGGCGACTGGGTGCGGCACGAGATCGAGCTGGCGCTCGCCGCCGGGAAGACCGTGATCCCCCTGCTCCTCGACGCCGCGGAGCCGCCGCCGCCCGAGCTGCTTCCCACGTCGATCCGCGACCTCTCCCTGCGACAGGCGCATCGCGCCACCGAGGACGGATGGGACGAGGCCGTCGAGGAGCTGGTCGCCACGCTGGAGACGCTGGTGGCACCGGAGTGGGCACCGATCCCCTCCGAGGAGCAGCCGCCCCGACGGCTCGGCCGGCTGCTCGGCTGGGCCACCGGCCTCCTCGCCGCCGCGCTCTGCGTCCTCGTGCCGTGGGCCGCGACGGCCGCCCCGGGACCGGGCGACGACCCCGCCGCCCTGCTGCTGGCCCTCGCGTCCCTCGGGCTGATGAGCCTCGTCCTGGGCGCCGTGCTGCTGTCCTGCGGCCCCCTGCGCCGCTCCGTCCAGGCGTGGGAACGTGATTTGCAGGAGGCCACACAGGAGCACTACCTCCGGGCAACCTATCCGGTGCCGGTCTTCCTCCTGTTGTTCGCAGCGGCCGTCGTGATCCAGGCGTGGGGGCGGAGTCCCGGGTTCTCCGTCGTACTGATGCTGGGCACGTGCGTCGCCGTCGGCCCGATGGCGGCCCGCTTCGTGCGCTCCCTCAAGAAGGACCGCGAACGGTGGGTGCATTGGCCGGAGGCAATGCCCGCGACGGCTCCGGTGGCGGTGGTGCGGCGGGAGATCGCCCGGCTCGACGTACGTACGCAAGGGTGGAACGCGCCGATCCGGCGGGAGCAGCGGGACCGGGCACGGTTCGCGCTCGGAGAGCTGGCGGAAGCGGTGGCGGCTCAGGGACGAGCGGCGGAACGCGGACGGTTGCGGTGGCTCCGTGAGGCGCAGCCCTGGGCCTTCAGCGGGTACGTCCTGTGGCTGGCGCTCACCGTCGCCCTCACGCTCGCCTGGACCCTGCCCCTCGGAGGCGGGCTCGAAGGCTGGGACCGGGCACGGCTGTACGCGGCCCCCGTGGCCGCCGGCGCCGTGGGCTTCGGGCTGGCCTGGACGACCATGGAGTGCGCGTACCGGTACCAGCGGCGACAGCGCCGGATGTTCCACACGGAGGCGGCGCGACGGCTCGCGCTGCTGGAGGCACGAGTCGACACGCTGAGTTCCCCGTCCCGTACGCGGCTGGTGGCGGAGGGTAGAGGCCGGAGTGGCGGTTCAGAGGTTGACATCACTCGCTCACGTCCCGTCCGGTGGTGCCGGACGGGACGTGGCGAAGCGGACCGGTGCCTGGAAGCGGGCGCGTCGGGCCGCTCGGCGGAATGTGGTGAGTACGGCGGGCCCGGCCAGCATGACGCAGACAGCGTTGGTGACGGCCCGCCCGGTGTCCCAGCCGAGGGAGGTCGCGAGGTCGAAGGCCAGGTAGCGGTGCCACTGCTCGGTGAACGGCAGGCCGGGAAGGTAGGCGATGGAGCTGTTGGGGTCGAGCGAGAACGGCCAGAACGACAGGTTCAGCAGGAAGCCGAAGAGGTAGCCCGAGACCGATCCGTAGACGGCGAGCATCAGGACCTCGCGGCGGCCGGTCGCGCGGGGCAGGAACCCGGCGAGCATGCCCACGAAGGCGCAGCCGAACATCTGGTACGGCATCCACGGCCCGACGCCACCCGTGATCAGCGCGGACGTGAAGAGTGAGGTGCAGCCGAGGACGAACCCGAAGCCGGGCCCGTAGACGCGCCCTGCCAGGACGAGGACGAAGAAGACGGTCTCGATGCCCGCGGTCCCGGCACCCAGAGGGCGCAGGGCCGCGTTGACGGCGGAGAGCACGCCGAGCATGGCCAGGGCCTTGGAGTTGATGCCTCCTTCCGCGATCTCGGAGAGCACCACGCAGAGCACGAGGACGAGAAGGACTCCGAAGATGAGGGGCGGCGCGTAGTTCGAGCCGAACTTTCCGGGTGCGACGACGAAGGGCCAGAAGAACGCCACGAGCCCCACGAAGGCCGCCAGCGCGATCACGAGCGAGACGCGGACGCTGAGCCGGACAGCGGTCGCGGCGTCGATGCTCATGTCCGGTCCTCGGCGTCGGCCGTTGCGAGCGCCGTGGATGCCTGTTCCACGGTGAGGAAGGGCAAGGGTGCCAGAATCTTCGCGGTCTGCGGCGCGAAGACGGGTGAGGCGACGATGACTTCGGTGGTCGGCCCGTCCGCCACGATGTCACCTTCGGCCATGACGACGACCCTGTCCGCGGTGCGTGCCACGAACTCGACGTCGTGTGTGGAGATGACGACCGTACGGCGTTCCTCGGCCAGGGCGGCGACGATCTCCGTCAGCGCTGCCTTGGCTCGGTAGTCGAGCCCCCGGGTCGGTTCGTCGAGCAGGACGACCTGGGGGGCGGCGGCCAGCTGGATCGCGAGGACGAGCGAGAGTTTCTGGCCTTCGGAGAGATCCCGGGGATGGGTTGCGTCGGCGATACCGGGGGCGAGCCGGTCGAGGATCTCTCGCGCGTACGGGGTTCCGCTCCCGTCGGCCGACTCGCTGTCCGCCTGGTCGAGTTCCTGCTTGACGCTCTCGAGGTAGAGGAGGTCGGCAGGGGTCTGGGGGACAAGTCCGACGAGCCGGCGAGCGTGCGCCGCAGGCAGATCATGGGGATCGTTCGCTGCCACCGTCCCGGCGCCCGTGACGCGCACACGTCCGGCGCTGCGCGGGCCGGAACCCTGCAACGCCCACAGCAGCGAGGATTTGCCTGAGCCGTTGCGGCCCATCAGTGCCGTGATCTCACCGCCGCGCAGATCGAGATCGACCTCGCGGACGGCGGGGACGCCGTGGTAGCTGACGGTGATGCCGTTCGCGGTGAGCAGTGTGGGGCCGTCTGCCGGGCGGGCCGGGTGTACCTGGGCCGGAATCGCACCGGCCAGCCTCGCGCGGAGCGGTGCCGCCGCTCTGCGGGCGTCACGGATGGACAGGGGCAGCGGGTGCCAGTCGGCGGTACGGGCGAGTTCCACGATCGGCGGGGCGATGGAGGAGGTCGCGAGGATCTCGGCGGGAGGCCCGTGCACGACGCGGCCGTCGCCGGGCAGGTGGACCACGCGGTCGGCGTACTGGACAACGCGTTCGAGGCGGTGCTCGGCCATGAGGACGGTGACACCCAGGTCGTGGACGAGCCGGGTGACGGCCGCCAGGACCTCGTCCGCGGCGGTCGGATCCAGAGCGGACGTGGGTTCGTCGAGAACGAGGACGCGCGGATGCGCGGTGAGGACCGCTCCGATCGCCACGCGCTGTTGCTGGCCACCCGAGAGCTCGTGCAGCGCACGGTGGCGGAGGTCGGCGAGGCCCAGCAGGTCCAAGGTCTCCTCGACCCGTTTACGCATGACCGCAGGAGGGATCGCCAACTGCTCCATCGTGTAAGCGAGTTCTTCCTCGACCGTGTCGGTCACGAAGCCGTCGAGGGGATCCTGCCCGACCACGCCGACGGCATCGGCCAGCTCCCGGGGCGGATGGTGGGCGGTGTCCCGGCCGTCCACGGTGACGCGGCCGTAGAGGGTTCCGCCGGTGAAGTGGGGTACCAGACCGTTGACGGCCCCCAGAAGCGTCGACTTGCCGGCTCCGGTGTGACCGACGACGAGACAGAGCTCCCCCTCCTCGACGGTGAGGTCGACCTCGATGAGGGCGGGTCGGGCCGCATCGTCGTACTGGACGGTGACCTGGTCGAAGGTGATCACGTGGTTTCGGCTTTCTCGACGCGTGGCTTCGGGATGACAGCCGGGCGTGGCTGCGCGAGGGGCGGGGCGAGGACGCCGGCGGTTCCGGCGAGCAGGATCGCGAGGGTCGGCACCAGTGGCAGGGTGGGCCAGGTCAGCGGGTAGATGGACGGGTTCAGCTCTGCCGCGTCGTATCCCATGTTGCTGAAGAGCAGCACGGCGGAGAGCACTCCTGCCCCGGCGACGGCCCATTCCGGCACCAACCATGGGTCCGGCCGGTAGGTGGTACGGGTGACCCTGCGTCCCCCCAGGCGCAGTCCGGCCACACACAGGACGGCGCCGGCCGCCATGGCCGGAAAGCCGAGGAACGCGGGCGTGGTCGCGTCGAGCAGTCCGTAGACCCCGGCACAGAGCCCGCACATGCCCAGGAGCATGAGCGCGCCGGTGACACGCCGGGAACGTGGGGTGGCGGTGCCCCCACGTCCGTAGCCCCGTGAGTCCATCCCGGCCGCCAGTCGCAGAGATCGTTCGAGGGCATCCTCGAGGACGGGCACCACGATTCCGCGCAGGGCCTTGAGACCCTTGCTGCGACCGGCGCGGAGTCTGCGCGCGCGGGCGACACGCTGCACGCTCTGGACGAGCTGGGGGGCGACGCTGATCGCGACGGTGACGGCGACGCCGAGTTCGTGCAGGGCACCGGGCAGGACACGCAGGGCGCGTTTGGGGTTGGCGAGGGTGTTCGCGGCTCCGATGCAGCAGAGCATGCAGGCCAGACGCAGGCCGTCGGTGGCAGCCGAGAGCAGTGCCTCCAGCGAGACCGGGCCGCCCAGTTGGATACCCGCGTACCAGTCGGGCGTCGGTAGGTGGGGCAGGGAGAAGAGGAAGTGGTCGTGGGGGGTGACGCCGGTGGCGAAGATCGCGCGGAAGACGACACGGATCGCGACGACCGTGAGCGCCAGGTAGAGGTAGTACGTGAAGCCCCGCGCCCAAGGAGCCGCCGTACGGCGTGCGGTGACGACGTATCCGAGGACCGCGAGCACGAGGAACAGCAGCAGCGGGTTGTTGGTGCGGCTGACAGCCGTGGCCAGTGCCAGCGCCCAGATCCACCAGGCGACCGGATGCAGGGTTCGGGGCAGCCGACGGCCGCCCGTGTCCGGCGCGGTTCCGGACACGGGCGTGATCGCCGTGGGAGTGGTCCGTGACACCCGGCTACTCCGGCCGGCGACGGGCCGCGTATACGCCCGCTCCGCCGACCAGCACGATCAGCGCACCGCCGATCACCACCGGCAGCACGGAACCGGCGTCGTGCCGGGCGTCCGCCGCGGGGGCGGCATCGACCACCTCGGTACCGGACCCCGGGGTTTCCGTCCCGGGAGTGGCGACGGTGCTCGGGGAGGGGCTGGGGCTGGGTGACACGGAGGCCGATGCACCGGGTGACGGGCTGTTCGACGGCTTCGGCGAGGCGGAGGCCGACTTCGACGGTGCGGGAGTCGTCCGTTCGGGAGCCTTCGGACCCGTGTCCGTGCCGGGTGGCAGCGCGGGCGCCCGCTCGGTCGAGGCAGGCTTCCCCACGTCGCCCTCGGGCTGGGTGTTGTGGGCGCGCAGTTGGTCCGGGGTGATCTGGGGGCGCCCCTTGGTGCCGCCGATGTCGGTGCCGCCGAAGATCCACAGGTCGACACTGCCGGGCTTCGGCTTGTAGAGCATGGCGCCCAGCTGGCTGTACTCCCAGTCGTTCGCCCCGGGATCGGCGTGCCAGTACGACCAGTAGGCGGAGGCCGGCGGCGTCAGGACGCAGTCGTCCTGCTGGGGCGTCGGGTACTGCTTGCCGTTCGTGTGGCCGCTGTATCCGATGCGGCAGATGAAGGCCGGTCCGTCGTGTCCGGTGCCGGTGGTCCGCCAGCCGCCCTGGTTGAGGAGTTCGTAGCCGGTCGTGGGTGTGGAACCGCAGGAGCGGTAGACGGGGCCGCCCCAGTGGCTGAAGTCGACGGCGAGGACGACTCCGGAAGTGGTGGTGCACCGGCCCATGGCCTGCGGATCCGCTGCCACGGGCGGCGCCGTGGCCGTCAGCACGCCGGCCGACAGCAGGAGCGCGGCCGCCGCCCGCACGGCTCTGCGCCAGAAGGGGGTCCTCATATCCGTCCCCTTGCTGCGGCCCGGCGACGCGTCACGACGACTGTGCGCCACCCCGCGGCGACGAGCAGGGCTGCGACGGCGGCGAGTGCCCAGACCTGCGTGCCGGTCGAGGCCAGCGCTCCCCCGCCGGAGCCATCGGCGTCGACGATGCCGCTTGTGCCGCCGGCGGTGTCGCCCGGGGTGATGATCGTCGGGGTGGAGGCGCCGAGGCTGGGCGTGGGCTGCGGGGTCGTGCCGGTCAGGCTGCGCTCCAACGTGCCGAAGGAGATGCCCGTTGTTCCGCTGACCGCCTGGGTGGAGGCCCGCAGATCGGATCCGCGCTGACCTTCGGCGGCCACGTTGAAACCGCCGTCGGTGTTCTGCTGGCCCGCGAGGAATTTCCGGGCCTTGGCTATCTCCGAGGCGTACCGCTTCGCGTCCAGCGAGAGCCCTTGGACCGCGAGGGCCGCGGAGTTGACCGAGTTGCCGGCCGCGCCGGGGAAACCGCCGTCGGGCAACTGCTGGCCGGCGATCCAGATCAGAGCCTTGTCGACCGCCTTGTCCGCCGTCGTGCCTCCGGCCAGATCCAGGGCCATCGCCGCGATGGCGGTGGAGTCGACGTCGGAGTCGCCCGTAGCGGGGATCAGGCTGGGCCACGCACCGCTGTCGTGCTGCAGGCTCTCCAGATAGGTGACCGGCTCGCGCGCCGCGGCCTTCTCGTCGGCCCGCAACTGGGCCATGACCGCCAGGGACTGGCCGAACACCGACGGGGCGTACGTGTAGGCGCCCTTGGCAGCGCAGCTGCGGTCCGGAGCCTCACTCGGTCCGGAGCACACGGACTTCTCCAGAGCGGCGATCAAGTCCTTGCCCCCGAAGTCACGTGGGTCCCGGCCCACGACCTCGGCGAGCAGTGCGGCCTTGCCGATGGATCCGCCGAGCGCGTACTCGGTTCCGGTCCCCGTCCAGTCCTGGAGGGTCCTGCCGTCACCGTCCTTGCCGCCCTTGTCGAGGAAGTCGACGACGCCTCGGAGTTTGTCGTTGTTCAGGCCGGTGGAGGCGAGTGCGTAGGCGCCGTCGATGGTGAGTCCGAAGTCCGCGCGGGCGGAGCCAGGACCTGCCGTGTAGTACTGCCCCTGCTTCAGATTGGCGCCGTTGGTGAGGTAGGCGACGCCCTTCTTCAGGTCGGGGCCTTCACCAGCGGGCGGGGTGGGATCGTCCGTGGGGGCCGCCGTCGTCGGCGGGTCGGTCGCGTCCGGCTTCTTCGTGGTCAGTCGGGCGAGGTTGGTGCCCGCCCCGGCGAGGACAGCGGGCCCCGTCGCGTAGAGGGCCGGATCGGTGGCACCTTCCTCGACGCCGAAGCCGCCCCCTTCCCGTTGCTCTCGGGAAAGCCAGGAGACCGCCGCATCGGCGTGCGCGGTGTCGCCGAGAGTGCGGAGCGCCTGTGCGGCGTACGCGGTGGCATGGATGCTTCCGGTGGGGGCGCCGGTGTATCCGGGGAACGATCCGTTCTCGCCCTGAGCCTTGTTCAGGTACGTCCGGGCCTTGGCCACAGCCGCTTCCTGCCCGCCCGCCTCGTGCAGGACGAGGGCCACGAGTCCGGTGGTGGCGGGGTCGCCGTCGCAGTTCTCGCCGGGACGGATCAGGATGCTGGTGACCCCGCCGTCGTCGCACTGCAGCTGGGTCAGCCGCTCCACCGTCTCCGACGGGGGTACGACACCGGCGCGAAGCAGGGCGAGCACGGCCAGCGCCTGACCGTCTCCGTAGGCGGCGTTACGGAAGTCGCCCTTGGCGGTGCACCCCGGAGTCGGTTGACCCGCGTCGGGACCCGCGGCGCAGACGTTGCCCAGGAGGCCGGCTATCAGATCGTGGCCGCCGGAGTCCCGGGGGTCGGCCTCCGTGACTTCGGCCGCGAGCGCGAGCCGGGCGGCCGCCGTCACGTCGGGTGCCTGGTCCGTCCCCGCCGGGAAGGCGTAGTCCGTGGTGTGAGCGGCGAGGAAGGCGGTGACCTTGTCGAGGGTGGCGCTGTCGCCGCCCGCGGCGGCGAGTGCGTAGGCCGCCTCGGTGGTCAACAGGTAGTTGGGCGTGTCGGCACCTTCGTCGACGACGCGTTCGCCGTCCTCGAGTGCGCTGCCGACCCAGGCGGCCGCGGCTGCCACATCGATCTCCCCGGGCGGGACCGTGGGCGTGTTCCCGGGGCCCGGGGTCTCGGTGCCGCCGCCCGCGCGTACCTCGTCGGGGGTGAAGGTCGGCTTGCCCGTGGTCCCGCCGATGTCCGTGCCGCCGAACACCCAGGCGTCGACGTCACCGTCCTTGGGCTTGCGGTCCATGGCGCCGTACTGGCTGTACGTCCACGTGTTCCGGCCCGGCGCGGCGAGCCAGTAGGACCAGTAGGCCGTCGCCGGCGGGGTGAGCACGCAGGATTCCCTGTCCTGCGTGGGGTACTGCGTGCCGGAGCCGAGACCGATGCGGCAGATGAAGGCCGGTCCGTCGTGCTGGGTGCCCTCGGTGGTGAACCCCGCCTCGTGGAGGAGTTCGTAACCGGTCGTCGGCGTCGTGTCGCAGCCGCGCTCGATCTTGCCGCCGAAGGGACCGAAGTCGACGGCGACGATTGCCCCCTTGGTGGCCGTGCAGTCCCCGACGGGGTCGGCGGAGGCCGGCGTGACGGTGACGAGTGCCACGCACATGGCAAGCAACAGGGATGTCACGGATATCAGGGTCAGGAGCGCTCTGGCACGCGCCTGCCGGTCTCTTCGCTGCTGTGCGGTCCCCACCGCGGCCCCCTCGCTCGGTCTCCGTGGGGACGTGAACGTGGCTGATGAGCCCTCACCCCGGGGATCGTCACGGGTGGAGCCGGTCGACCACGCCGTAGTCCGCGACGGCGTTTCTCGCTGCAGATCAGGCCCCAGGTAATCCGGCTCGCCCGGCGGATGCCGGGCCTACGGTTGCGGGTCAGCGCCGGATTTCGACCGGCTTCCCCTGGAACTCAGTGTTTGACAGCCGGATTGGAGCACGCGGGTTCACATGGCGTCAAGACGTTGTAACGCAGCGCACAGCGGGCGTCGTACGGGACTGCTGGCAGGACCGGAACTCCTGAGGTAGCGTCCTGGGCTGCCACATGGGGGAACCCGGTGAGAGCCCGGGGCTGACGCGCAGCGGTGTGGGACGGCAGAGGGCCGTCCCGAGCCCGAATGCCCATGGCGGCGGTGCACCACAGGAAGCCGGTCCACGCGTTCGGGCGGCGGCCTTGCCCCCTGCTGCCAACACCTCGGCGGGAGAACGGGCCTGGTCGATGCGCCCCTCATCATCCCAGGAGCACGCCATGCCCCGTACGTTGATCTCCCCACGTCTCGTGTTCACGGCAACCGTCTCCCTCGGGGCCCTCTGCTTGAGCGCCCTGCCGGCCGCGGCCACCGCCACGCCGGCCCAGATGGCCACGTCGAAGGCCAACGGCGTCGCCTACCTCAAGTCCCTCCAGGCCGCTGACGGTTCGTACGCCGGCGCCGGGCTCTCCAACGAGTGGGCGTTCAGCGCGCTCGCCTCCGCCGGGACCGCTGCCGTCGACGTCACACCGGGCGGCGACACCACGAAGAACGCGAGATCCGTCTACCGCGCCCTGCTGGCGACAGCGGCCTGGCCCTCGGCCACACCGGTCGTCACCGACCATGAACGCGCCACCCTCAACGCCTACGCGGCGGGCATTGATCCGGCCCGTGTCTCGGCGTCCCGCAACCTGATCGCCGACATCTACGGGTACTGGCAGACGGCCGAGCCCGGCTACTTCGGCCCCTCGGCGAACTTCAACGGGACCGTCTTCGCCGCGCTCTCCCTGGGCGGCGCGAAGACCCAGGCGGGGGGAGAGCGGATTCCGCAATCCCTACGCGACTCACTGATCACCCGGATCCGCGCCAACCAGCACGACGACGGCGGCTGGAACTACAGCAAGGCGGAGGGCGACCCGGCTCAGCTCGCCGCAACCAGCGACGTCGACATGACGGGTGCCGCGATGGCCGCGCTCTGCGTCTCCGGTGTTCCGAACACCGATACCGACATCACCCAGGCCAAGGCGTTCCTCAAGAGCAAGCTGGTACCGACCAGCGGCGCGTTCAACGCCATGTTCGGCGTGAACACCGATTCCAACGGCTGGGCCGTGTCCGGCCTGAACGCCTGCGGTATCAACCCGCAGACGGGCGACTTCCTCACCTCGGCGGGCAAGACACCCGTCGACTTCCTCATCGCCCAGCAGTTCAACCCCGGCGGCGGCTTCAAGTACCTGCCCGGCGACACCACCCCGTCCGCCTACGCGTCGATCGACGGCCTGCGCGCGGTCGCCGGGGGCGGCTTCACCGCGACTCCCCCGAACCCCTCGACCGGTGGGGCACCGCGCTGGGTCGCCCAGAACACCTTCACCGCCGGCACCGCCACCGAGCTGGCGGTCACGGTGGACGACGGCGCGGGCAGCCTGAAGGTCTGCTCGGTCGCATTCGCCCCCACCGGCGCCACGACCACCCTGGGCGCCGTCCTCGATTCGGCCACGACCGCGGCCACCCCGACCGGCTGCGTGAGCAGCGTGTCCCCCACCACCGGAACGGGCACGATCTCCGCTCTCAACGGCAAGGCCAACAGCGGCTCGAACACCTGGAAGGTCAGCGTCGACGGGTCGGCCTTCACCGGAGCCACCCGCGGCAAGGTGATCAACGCGGGCGACACCGTCGCCCTGCGCTGGGGTGCCTGACCTCCATGGATCGACGCGCTGATTGACGGGCCGTCCGAGTGCTCCGAGCCCGGGAGCTTGAACCGGGGCCGCACCGCGGGTCGGCCATCGGACGGCCGTCGTCAGGGTTGCCGGTGGAGCAGTCGGGTTTCAGCCTGCGAAACAGCAATCCCCGCACTTCGTGCCGATCGGGGTGCGGTAGTACAGGCAGCAGCTCCGACGGCGGAAGGAAAGGTCCGGTCCCACGTGCCCCGTACCCGCGAGCCGTCCCATGCCGAGCAGGTCGGTCACGAGTTCGCCGAGCGGGGCACGCAGATGCGGGTGGGCCGAGAGCAGCACTCCGCCGGAACCGGCCAGTGCGGACGCGGCGTTCCCGTCGAGCAGGCGTGGGGCGACCTTGACGTGCAGGCCGGAGCGCAGAGCGTCGAGGTGGTGCATCACCTCGACGTACAGACTCCCCGCCCTGTCGGACAGCGACTCGGCGTACCAGCCGGCGGGCTCGGGCAGCCTGAGCTCCGAACCGTCCTCGGCGCGCTGCAAGGCGCGCAGGTCCGGCACGATTCCATGAAGCAGCACGCAGGCGAGCACCGGGGACCAGAGGCGGGCGGCGTATCCGAGGTGCGCGATGGAGACCCCGACGCGCACCTCGGTGGTGCGGTATCGGTCGGATACGGCGGTGGCCAGGTCGGTGAAGCCGCGGCCGTAGAAGTGGTCCACAGGACGCCAGCCCTTGTCGCACCCTCCGACCCGCAGCGCGAAGAAGCCGCCGATGGCCGCCACGTCGTCCAGAGCCACTGCCACAGCGGGCCCGGGTGCTCGAACAGGTTCCTTCATGGGGCCGGCCTCCCTGCGCGATGCCGTCTCGGGGAAGGGCACAGGAGCAGTGCCCGTGGCGAAAGTGGACTGGACGGGTGCATACCGAGGGGAGTGACGCCCTAGGGTCTTTCGTTTGGATCAGGCCGGATCAGGGAGCGGGGTCTGGTGCGTGCAGCTGCAAGGCGGAGGAGGGAGTCAACGCGGAGCGTTGCCGACTGACGACAACGCCGCAGATGTGCGTGCCAGACCCCGCGAGCCCGGCATGATCCAAACGAGAGGCCCTAGGAGACCGCGCGGCGCTGAGGCGGCATGCAGGCGTACAGGTCGAGTATCTCGGGCTTCGGAGCGATGCCCGGACCACCGGCGCGTACCCAGGCCGCTATGTCCTCTGTCGCTCGGGGATCGTTGACCAGCCCCAGCCATACCGGCCTGCCGCCGGCTGCCCGGCCGGCGGCGGAAGGCTGCACCACGACGACGTTGGCCTGGTCGCACACGTCGAGACAGGCAGAGACGCGTACGGGTGCCTCCGAGCGTAGACGCGCGGTCTGCGCCGCGTGATCGATTCCACTCACCTTGGCGGTCCCGCAGCAACAATCGCGGCAGACGACGATCCGGCAGGGCACCGGGGCGGCTGCCCTCCCTGCCCCCACTACGTCGTCCAGGGGTCCTTCATCAAGCTCTTCAGGCATGCTGAACGGCCTCTCTCCGGGGAAATCCGCCCCGGCATCCATCGAGGAGGCGACCGCGTGAGTCTCCTGGCTCTCGGGTCAACGC
Source organism: Streptomyces sp. NPDC104381 (assembly GCF_055583745.1). Taxonomy (NCBI): domain Bacteria; kingdom Bacillati; phylum Actinomycetota; class Actinomycetes; order Kitasatosporales; family Streptomycetaceae; genus Streptomyces; species Streptomyces sp. NPDC104381. The sequence continues at coordinate 175,569 of NZ_JBVJNK010000005.1, read as the reverse complement.
TCGCCCCGTCCTTCCCACCCGCGTGGGGCAGTGGAGTTGCCGGGATCCGCTCGCCGATCACAGTGGCGGGACCGCGCCGGATTCTCACCGGCTTCCTCGGACCGCCGTCGCCCTGTCACCGGCCATCATCGCATCCGCCGGACACCCGTGGCCGTGGCCGGGCCCGTAGCATCGGGCCCGGAGCCGGTGGCCCTGACCACAGACGTCCGAAGGTGACCCGCCTCCTTCACGACCGGGAGCCCTCACCCGCTCGTCCCTCGCCATCCGGGCGCGGTCAGCGTCCGGGCCGATACGGCCGGGAGAAGCTGCCGGTTTGTCCACGCCACGCGGCGGTGTCGGCGTTTCGGCCATGTCCCGTCCGGAGCCGCTCCAAGCCGGACCAGGGATCCCACCGCTGCAAGGTCCCTGATGCAGGAGATACCGGGCTTCCCACGACGACCGAATGACGTGTGTTCGATACCGCATCCGTGTCGTTGGACCTCACGACTCTGCCGCAGTGACCGCCCCAGGAGGGAACGATGACCTCGGCCATTACGCGGGACCAGCCGCCACGACCGCCGCGAGGGACCACGCCGGACGACGAACCGCAGGAGGCCGGTGTTCGAGGGGATGCACCGTGAGCTGACCCGAACGACCCGCCTCCACTCATCCCGCTCCACACCCCTCCGAGGTAGCCCCATGCCGTTGTCGCACGACCACATCCGCACCACCGTCGAGACATACCTCGCTCGCCACCCTCATGAGCGCGAGCGGCTCGGCGGCCTCCTGGACGCCCTGGACCGGACCGGCGACGACATCGCCGGCCGCTCCACCTTCACCGGACACGTCACCTGCGGCGCGATCGTCGTCGATCCGCTCGGCCGCGTCCTGCACGTGCTGCACCTGGCGAGCGGGAAGATCCTCACCCCCGGCGGACACACCGAGCCCGCCGACGATTCCCTGGCAGCGGCAGCGCTGCGAGAGCTGCACGAGGAGACCGGGATCCCTCCCCAGGCCGTCACGCCGTGGCCCGATCACGAACGTGTGCCGTTCGACATCGATATCCACGACATCGACGCCCATCCAGGCAAAGGCGAACCCGGCCACCAGCACTTCGACTTCCGATTCCTCTTCCGTCTGCTCAGCCCGGACGGAACGCCGGTGGTGCCGCAGGAAGAAGAGGTCGGCGGCATCGAGTGGCGACCTGCGGACATGGCGGCCTCCCCCTCCCTGCGCCAGAAGCTGCTCAAGCTCCCTCTCCAAGCCGGACCGGAGACGGCCAACGCCTCCGCCCTGATCTACAACGACCGCGGCGAGTACCTGCTCCACCTGCGCGACTACTTCCCCGGCCGGATCTGGGAGCCGGGCGTGTGGTCCCTGCTCGGCGGTGGCCGAGAGCCCCAGGACGCCACCCTGGAACACACCGTGCGGCGCGAACTGGCCGAGGAAGCCGGCCTCGGCATCCCCGACCTGACCCCGTTCGGCATCGAGTACGCCTCCGACGACACCGGCACTACCGTGCCCATCAGCGTCTACGCCGGCCGCTGGAACGGCGACCCGCGCGAACTCCGCCTGAACGAAGGGGTGATGCTTGCCTGGTTCGCCCCCTCGGACCTCCACCGCCTGCGCATCTCGGACACCACGAGCAACCTTGTACGGCGCCACGCCGCGAGCCTTCCGGCGGCGCGGAGCCGACCCGGACCCGAGGATCGCCCGGCTTCGCCGCGCGGCACGGTCCCCCACATCATCGGCGTCCACCTCTACCTGGAGCGGCCCGACGGTACGGTGCTGCTCGGGCTGCGCCACCCCGACTCCGCGTTCGCACCGTCCAACTGGCACGCCCTGGCCGGCCACTGCGAGCAGGAGAACGCCATCGCCTGCCTGATCAGGGAGGCCCAGGAGGAAGCGGGCCTGCACATCGAACGTCAGGACGTCGAGCTCGTCCACGTCGTCCACCACATCGGCAAGCCCAGGAACCCACCCCGCATGGGCCTGTTCTTCCGCGCCCGGAAGTGGAGCGGCGAGCCGGAGCTACGCGAGCCGGACAAGTGCACCCAGTGGAGATTCTGGGACCCTGCCGCCCTCCCCGATGACCTCGTGCCCTATACCCGGCTGGCCATCGCCAAGATCCAGAACGGTGAGCTGTACAGCGAGACGGGCTGGCCCGCATGACCACCACACCGACCGGCTCACCCCGTCGCGTGCGCGCCGCGCCGGCGGCAGGCCGTCCGGACACCCGCCTCGTCGTGATCCGCGGCAACTCGGCGTCGGGCAAGTCGAGTGTCGCCCAGGGCCTGCGAGAGCACGGCGGCCGCGGTGTGGCGATCGTGAGCCAGGACGTGATCCGCCGCAACGTGCTCAGGGAACACGACACCGCGCGCGGCGCCAACATCGCCCTGCTGAGCCGGATCGCACGCGAAGCCCTGAACGCCGGCTTTCACGTCGTACTCGAAGGGATCCTGTACGCCGACCGCTACAGCCACATGATCACATCCCTGGTACGTGACCATCGCGGCGTCTCCAGCTGCTACTACCTGGACGTGCCACTGGAGGCGACGTTGGTCCGGCACGCGTCGAAGGCGGATGCCGCGTACCTGGAGCAAGTCACCGACAGTCACCTCACCTCCTGGTATCGCGAGCTGGATCTGCTGCCCGGCACTCCGGAAACCGTGATCCCGGCCGACAGCACCCTGCGGGACACCGTCGCGCGCATCCTGCGCGAGACCGGGCTCGCCTCTGCCTCCTCCTCCATCTCACCGCCGCAGTGCCTGCCATCACAGGGGGGATCGGCGAGCGGTCCGGTGTTGATGTCCGATCCGCGGGTCGCCGCGATCCCGGTGCGCGAGTGCGGGGAGCCACTCGTCGACGTGCGCGACCACAGCTTCCGTGTCGATCCTCGCAAGCAGGATCCGTCGGGCGCGTTCGCCCACGTTCGCGAGGGCGTCCTGCCCCGGCTGGAGCACGCCCGTTCGCTCCTGCCTGCCGGCACCGACCTGTTGTTCATCGAGGGTTACCGGCCGCCGGCCCTCCAGAAGCGCTACTTCACCGAGTACCGGGACGAGCTGGCCGCCGCTCAGCCCGGCTGGACCGCTGGGCAGCTGTACCAGGCCGCCAGCCGGTACGTATCCCCGCCGGAGATCGCGCCCCACTCGGCGGGCGCGGCCGTGGACGTCACCCTCGTCGACCAGGACGGCCACGAACTCGACCTCGGCACCCGCGTCAATGCCTCCCCCGAGGAGAGCGAGGGGGCCTGCTTCACTCACGCCCTCGACCTGAGCGATCACGCTCGCCACCACCGCGCTCTGCTGCTCGACGCCATGGAGGGCGCGGGCTTTACGAACTACGGAACGGAGTTCTGGCACTTCTCGGTAGCGGACAGGTACGACGCGCTGATGCGGCAGGAGCCGCAGGCGCGGTACGGCCCGATCGGGCTGCCCTAGACCGCCTTGTCCACCTCCTCGCCGGCCGCGCCGATCCGGACTCGACACAGCAGCGCGGCCACCACTCCCCCGAGCGGACCATCGACCGGCTCAAGAACTCCCGCGCGCTCGCGACCCGTTACGGCAAGAGGTCCACCCCTGGCAGTGACTTCCCCTGATGGGCTTGTCCTGTGGTGCGTTGACCGAGGATCGGGCTTTCCCTACGGTGACCGCTATGGGACATGACGTTGCCCGCCTCCATCACATCGGCCACATCGTGGAGGACATGACGCAGGCGATCAGCCTGTACGAGCGGCTGGGCTTCGTCGTACCACCGCCCAGTTGTCCGGCGATGCCCCGACGTGAAGGCGCGGCGCCCGAACCCTTCGGAGCCGCCAACACCCACGCCGACTTCGCGGGGTCCTTCCTCGAACTTGCGACCTGCGTGAAGGACGGCGACGCGGAGCGCCTGCCCGCCGGCACGCGTCTCGTTCCCCTGGAAGCGCCGGCGGAGGTCCTGCCCGTGCTTGTGGAACGGATCGGTGAAACCAGCGCCAACCTGGTGAAGTGGCTGAACCGCTTCCAGGGACTGCACATTCTCATGTTCTCCTCGCCCGCCATCGACGAGGCAGCCGCGCGGCTGAGCGCCGCCGGCGTCCTGCACGGCGGGGTCAACACGGTGCGGCGGCCCACGCCCCGGGGCGCCGAAGTCCCGGTGGAGACCGTCCGTTACCTGGAGATCGACGGTGACGAGCCCGGTGTCGGGCCGGGCGCGGTCGCGGAGGGACGGGTGGGTGTCGTCGCGGACCTGGTCCCCGGCATCCAAGGTGCGCGCCGCCTCGACCACCCCAACGGCGCCGTCGAGCTCGTCGGGGCGATGCTGTGCGTTGCCGACCTGGAGATGGCCGCGGTCCAGCGGCGGTATGAGGCGTACCTCGGCCGGCCGGCACGGCAGGAGGGGCCCGCCCAGGTCTTCGACCTCGACGGTGCCGCCCTGACGCTCGTGTCCGACTCGGATCTGGCGGCCCTCCTGCCGGGCGAGCGGCCCCTCGCGCTCCCGGCGCTCGTCGGATACACCGTCGCCGTACGCGACCTCGCCGTCACCCGCGCCCTGCTGCGCCGTAACGGACTTCCCCTGCGCGAGACGCCGTCCGGCGAGCTGTTCGTACCGGCCGACGCCGCTCTCGGTACCGCTGTCGTCTTCCGTCCCACGACTCGGTCAACGGCGGGTCAGCGCTCCACCGCCCGGTGCGCCGGGCCGGGCCGGGACCTGGTCGGGCGGCCCGCCGGTCAGCCCCGGTCCGTCAGTGCCTTCAGGAACCGGGCGGCCACCGGTCCCGCGTCGGCGCCGCCGGAACCGCCGTCCTCCAGCATCACGCACCACGCCAGGTCGCTGCCGCCCTGGTAGCCGATCATCCACGCGTGGGTGCGCGGCGGCTTCTCGTCACCGAACTCCGCCGTCCCGGTCTTGGCGTGCGGCTCGCCGGGAATCCCCGTCAGGGCGCTGCCCGCCCCGTACGTCACCGTCGCGCGCATCATGTCGCGCAGATCCTCGGTCACCGCCGTGTCGAGACGCGCCGTCGCCTCGTGCTTCTTCTTGACCGCCTCGGGCACCAGAACCGGTTGCCTGAACGTTCCCTCCTTGACCGTCGCCGCGATCGAGGCCATCACCAGCGGCGACGCCTGCACACGCGCCTGGCCGATGGTGGACGCCGCCAGATCGTTGTCCGAGGTGGTCACCGGCACCGAGCCGTCGTACGTCGAGTCGCCCACGTCCCAGACCCCGCCGATCCCGAAGGCCTCCGCCGCCTGGTGCAGCGCCGAGCCGCCCACCTTGGCGCGGTTCTCCACGAACATGGTGTTGCAGGACTTCGCGAACGAGTCCTTGAACGTCGATCCCGCGGGCAGGGTGAACTGGTTCTGGTTCTCGAAGCGCTGGCCGTCGACATGGGCGAACTTGGGGCACCGGACGACGTCGGACGGCTTCATTCCGGCCTTCAGCATCGCCGCCGCCGTCACCACCTTGAACGTCGACCCGGGCGGGTACTGCCCGGCCAGGGCCCGGTTCAGCCCTCCCGCCGGGCGGCTGGAGACGGCGAGCAGATTGCCGGTCGAGGGCTCCAGCGCGACCAGCGCCGCGTTCACCTTCACCTCCGCCATCGCCGCCGCCGCGGCGCTCTGCACCTCGGGGTCGATGGTCGTCCGTACGGGCTTCCCGGGCTTCGCGGAGCTCTTGGTCAGGGAGGTGACCGCCTGGCCGGACTGCCGGTCGGCGACCACCACCTCGCTGGTGGCGGCGCCGTCTCCGCCCCGTAACTGCTTGTCGTAGCGCGCCTCGAGGCCGAAGGTGCCCTTCCCCTTCTCGTCGACGGAACCACGCAGGGACGCCGCTTCGAGGTCGTCGCCGTTCTTGTCGAGCACAGCCGCCCGTCCGGCCACCGTCTTCAGCGCGAGGGTCTGCCCGGGCTTCAGATCGGGATGGACCATCGGCGAGCCGAACTCCACGGTCCACTTCCGGTCCTTCTGTACCAGGGTCGCCTCGGACTCGTAGTGGAAGACACCGACCGAGGGCACGGTGAAGCGCGCGGCGTACGGGACGGTCACCTCTCCCGCCTCGTTCTTCTCCCCGTCGCCCGCCGAGATCTCTGCCTTGGTGGGCTTCAGGTTCGTCATCACCGAGGTCAGCAGCGATTCGGCGTTCTCCGGCGAGTCGGACAGTGCCGCGGCCTCGGCGGCCTTGCCCGCCGCCCACGCGTCGAGGAACGACTGGAGCTGCTCCGTCGCGGCCGCCACCTCGGAGTCCCGCTCCGTCCCGGACCAGGCCGTGTAGCCCCACCAGCCCGCGCCGGCGGCCAGGAGGACGGCCACGGCCACGGCCAGCACCGGCGCTCTTCGGGACCCGCGACGTCCCGAGCGGTCATGACGTGCCATCTGCTGCAAGGTGGGGTCCGACACTTGGCGTTGTCTCCTCGTCCGCTGCGGATACCTCTCCCATGACCGGACCGCCTCCGGCCACCTCTCCGACACGCTAGCCGCTGCTCCGGGAACCGGGGCGCAGGGAAGAGCCGCGGAAGAGTGAGCCGAGAGACGGTCCGCGCGGCGGCACGGAGGACGGGCCGGTGGCATCCCTCGCGGGAAGCCGCCAGCCCGTCCTCGGCAGTGGGGCGGATCAGGCGCGCGGTGTGAAGGCGACCACGTCGCCCGCGCGTTCCCCGCCGGAGAGCTGACCGTAGGAGTCGGTGCGGATGTAGACGCGGTGCAGCCAGCGGTCCGCGCCGTCCCAGCGCGGGGTGAAGGGGGTGCGGGCATGGGTCGTACGGAAGTTGTCGATGATCAGGACGTCACCGGGTATCAGGTGGACGGCCTCGGTGACCTCGTCGAGCGCCTTGGAGAGCGACTCCACGGCCTCGACGTCCCGCGGGTCCTCGGGAGCCAGCAGTTCCCGGTCGTAGCCGAGCAGCGGGTCGGACGGGTCACCGTAGAGCGGCTTCACCTGGGCGATCGCGCCCGGATCCTCGACGCCTCCGCGGAAGGCCACGTCCACGCAGCAGGGGACCTTGTTGTCGAAGAGGTGGCTGCGGAAGCCGTCCGGGACCAGCGGAAGTGCCTTGCGGATCGACCCGACCAGGGTCGCCGCCCTGCGCTCGTGGTCGGCCCGGGAGCAGGCGAGCATCACGTAGTTGGGCTGAAGACGGTGGTAGGCCATCTCCGTGTGGAACTCGAGCAGCGTCTCGGAGGTCTCCGAGGACAGGTGGTGGGCCCCCGGCGACGGGTAGACGTCGTGGTAGACGGTGCCGCTGCGCAGCTCCTGGTATCCGGTGTGGAGACCGAGCCGGCGTCCGACGACGCCCAGCATCGCCTCCATGGTGAGGAGCGGGCGCTCCACCGGTGCGGGTGTCGATTCGGGAGTGCGGGGCAGCTGGTCCTCGGGCTCCACGGGCAGTCCGCGCAGCAGCAGGTAACCGTCCTCGTTGCCTGAGGCGTTGAACGTGTCCAGCGCTTCGGCGATCGAGGCCGGCAGGTCGCCCGACGCCGCCTTCGCGGCCTCCAGGAATGCCGGGAGATCCGCGCGCGGCACCGCGGGCAGGCGTGAGGCGAGCTCAAGGAGTTCGTCCCGCAGTTCGGAGCAGTCGATAACGGTCACGCTTCGTTCCTTCCCTTGATGTGAGCACGTGCGTACTGGTAGAGCAGTTCCGCGCCTATCTCGGTCGCCAGGACGGAGGTGATCCCGGCGTGGTCGTAGAGGGGTGAGACCTCCATGACGTCGAAGCCGACCGGACGGAGCTCGCCGACGCAGCGCAGGAGGGCCAGGACCTCACGGGACGACAGCCCGCCGGGCGCGGGCGTGCCGGTGCCGGGGGCGAAGGCCGGGTCGCAGACGTCGACGTCGACGGACACGTAGACGGGGCGGTCGCCGATGAGTTCCTGGACGAGGGCGTGCGTGCCGGCGACGCCGGTCTCGACGAACTCGTCGGTGGTGACGACCCGCACCCCCTTGTCGCGCGCGTAGTCCAGGGAGTCGGGGCGGGGGTTGTGGCCGCGTATCCCGATCTGCACCATGCGCTGTGGGTCGATCAGCCCTTCGTCGATGCCGTGCCGGAAGGGTGTGCCGTGGTGGAACTCGCCCCCGTAGAAGGCGGGGTTGGTGTCGGAGTGCGCGTCGAGGTGGACCACGGCGACGGGACCGTGCTGCTCGGCCACGGCACGCAGGGCCGCCAGGGTGAGGGAGTGGTCGCCTCCCAGCATGAGGAAGGCCGCGTTGTCCTGGAGGAGGCCGCGCAGATGACGGTGTGCCGTCTCCATCGCGATGTGCATGTTGAAGGGCGTGAGGTCGATGTCCCCGGCGTCCACGCAGTCGATCAGCTCGAAGGTGCCCGGCCCCCGGTCGATGCCCACTCCATGGATCAGACCGGACTCGTTACGGATGGCGCGCGGCCCGAAACGGGCTCCCGGCCGGTAGCTGGTGCCGCCGTCGTAGGGTGCGCCGATGACCACGACGTCGCGGCCACTGGGCTGCGGGTCGTGCGGAAGACGCATGAACGTGGGGATCTGTGCGTAACGGGGTGAGACCGTGGTGTCGACACGTTCCACGACGTCATCCCTCCTGTCGGTAGGGTCGCTGACGGCAGGGGCGGGGGCCGGGGAGGGTCACTGGGACTCCTTCAGCCGTGCGGACACCCGGTGCACGGTGTCGGTGGTGCTCACCTCGGCGGGGGGCACGCCCTCGACGGCCACCAGGTCGAAGATCTCCGTCACCACCAGGGACTTGGCGCGGTGGACCTCGGCCTCCGGTACCCCGGCGTCGATCAGCAGGAGGCTGAAGGACGACGTCGTCCCCGAGCCCTCGTGCACACCGAGCTTCGGACGGGTGACGGTCTCGTGGGGCAGCAGGGCGCTCATGGCCTCCCTCAGGACCCACTTGTCGCGGCCGTGCCGTCGCTTGAGACCGGCCTCCAGCGGCACCAGGAGGTCCAGGACCTCGCGGTCCCAGTACGGGTGGGTCGACCAGTGGCCCTGGACGCCGGAGAGGACCGGGGTCATCTCGTTGAGTCCGTCGAAGGTGGCCATGTCGTACGCCACTGCCGTGTCCAGCTGGGGAAGCCGGTCCTCGCGGTGCATCCCGGCGAGCGGGATGTCCGCCCCGTAGCCGGTGAGGATGCGGCGGGCCGGCCCGTCGAGCGCCCGGTACAGGGCGGTGAGCGGCAGCAGGTACTCGATGATGTCCGGGTCCACGGACTCCGACGCCCAGACGGCGTAAGGCAGTTGCCCGAGCAGGTCGGTCGTGGGGACCGTGATCTCCCGGTGGGTGGAGCCGAGATGGGTGGCGACCACACGCGCCTCGGCGAACTCGTCCGAGGTGTCGGTTCCCATGGACAGGGTGTCCAGGGGGCCGTCGGTGTGTGCGGCGGCGAGGGCGGCGACTCCTGAAGAATCGATTCCCCCGGAGAGCACCACCAAGGGGGTGGTCGCGCCGGTCCGGGCCCGGACGGCCCGTCCGAGCGTCTCGCGCACCGCGTCGGCCGCGTCCGATTCGGGGAGGATCCGCCGGGAGACCGGCGGCACCCAGGTCCGGGAGGGGACCGCGGTGCCGGTGCGGACGTCGATCTCGAGGACGGTGCCGGCGGGCACCTGGTGGACGCCCGGCACCCGGCGCACCCTGCGTGCCTCGGCGACGGGTCGTCCGGACGGCGGTGTCCGGACGGTCGCCGGGACGAGGGCCTTGATCTCGGTGGCGGCGAGGACGCGGCCGGGCGCGGGAAGCGTGTACAGGGGTACGGAGCCCGCGTGGTCGGTGGCCAGGAGCACCCGGTCGCCGAGGGCCACGGCCGCGGCGAACCGGCCGTTGAGCAGCCGGAAGGCGTGCAGGTCGTAGACGCCGAGCAGGGCGAGGAGCAGCCGCGCGTCGGTGCTCGTGTCGGAACCGGCGGGGAGGACCGTGAGCAGTTCCTCCCTGTTGTAGAGCTCGCCGGCCAGGACGAGCGCCGTGTCCCCCGAGCGGGCCACGGCGTCCTCGGCCGGACCCGAGTGGACGAGTACGGCGTTCAGGGTCTGGGTGCGCAGGGCCTCGGCCACGGTCGCGTGGGCACCCCGGGTCGCGAACACGGGCACGGGCCCCCGGTCCCCGCTCTGCTGAGCGGAGACCAGGAATCCCGTGGCCGCGGGAGTTGTGTGCGCCATGATCAGATGCTCAGTGCACCGAAGCCGCCGGAGGTGAAGTCGTAGTTCACCGGGACCTCGATCAGGAACGGCCGGCCGAGACCGGCGCCCTTGCGCAGTGCGGCGAGCAGGTCCTCGCGGGTGTCGGCGCGGACCGCCTCGACGCCGTTGGCCCGGGCGAGCTCGGTGAAGTCGACACCGGTGAACTTGACGGCCGGGTCGTGCGAGCGCTGGTGGCCGAGGTTCTGGTAGAGCTCGATCAGCCCGTTGGTGTCGTTGTTGACGACGACCGTCACGATCGGCAGGTTGAGCCGCGCGATGGTCTCCAGGTCGGCGCTGTTGGAGTGGAAGCCGCCGTCGCCCGCGATGAGGAAGGTGGGCTGGCCCGGGCGGGCCATCTGGGCGCCGATCGCGGCGGGTATGCCGTAGCCGAAGCTGGAGCAGCCGGCCGAGGTGAGGAACCCGAAGGGCTGGTCGGCGCGTGCGAAGAGGACACCGTAGTGACGGAAGAAGCCGATGTCGGAGACGATCGTGCCCTCACCGGCCTCGGCGGTCTCCGCCATGACCGTGTTCATCGAGTCCATCACCTGGTGGACGCGCATGCCGTCCTCGTACTCGGTGGGGTCGGCGAGGAACTCCGCGATCCGCTCACGCAGCGGGGCGATGTCGTGCGGGGTCTTCGCGGCGGTGTCCGCCGTCGCGGCGTCCAAGTGCTCCACGAAGGCCAGGACGTCGGTGACCACGTCCACGTCCGGGCGGTAGACGCGGGGAATCGGGTTGACGGTGGGAGAGACGCGGACGGTCTTCTTCTCGCCGCCGCGGTCCCACATCGAGGGGCGCAGGTCCTCGGCGTAGTCGTAGCCGAGGGTCACGATCACGTCCGCAGGACCGAAGAGGGTCTCCAGCGCCGGGAAGGAGAGGATGCCGTCCATGTACCCGGTCACCGCACCGTAGTTCAGGCGGTGGCCGTGCGGCAGGACGCCCTTGGCGATGTACGTGGTGATGACCGGCACGTCCAGGCGCTCGGCCAGTGCGCGGATCGCGGGCACGGCGCCGGAGCGGATGGCCGCCGCGCCGACGACGAAGACCGGGTGCTCCGCACCGGCGACCAGGGCGGCTGCCTCGTCGGCGGTGGCCTCCCAGCCCGCCTGGACCGCGCCGACCGGCTTGGACGGCGTGAGCGCCGCGGGGTGCGTGACCGAGGAGTCGATGTCCGCGCCGAGCAGGTCGACGGGGACGGAGATGAAGCTGGGGCCGACCGGCTCCGTCATCGCGGCGGAGACGGCGGAGTCCACCAGGTCGGTGATCTCGTCGGGCCGCTGGAGTTCGACGGCGTACTTCGTCATGGGGCGCATGACGGCGACCGAGTCCAGGCACTGGTGCGTGTCGTTGGGGAAGATGTCGTGCGACTCGGACTGGGCCGCCAGCGCGATGACCGGCGAGCGGTCCAGGATCGAGGTCGCCACACCGGTGGCGAGGTTGGTCATTCCGGGGCCGAGCGTCGCCCAGCAGGCCTGCGGCCGGCCGGTGATACGGGCCAGGACATCGGCTGCGACGCCGGCGGTGAACTCGTGCCGGGTGAGCACGAAGTCGATCCCCGGCGCCTCGTCGAAGAGGATGGAGGCTGCTTCGCGGCCGACGACACCGAACACCGTCTCCACACCGTGCTCGTGGAGACGCTTGAGCAGTGCGTGTGCGGCCGTCGGGTTGTTGCTGGGCTTGGTCGATACACGGGACATGCGGCGTCGTCTCCAGGATGTCGACGGGAAGCGGAATGCCGTCACCGTGCCGGTGTGCTCTCTCCACCGCCTCTCCAGTGCCTATCCGACCCCTCTGTAGTGCGCTTAGGGTGCGGCCGGATCCCGTTCGGGCCTTGCGGCCGCACCACCTGTGGTAGACGTATAAGAATACGGACAAGCGCATAATGACATCGCGAAGAGAGAAGGCGATCATGACCCGTACGACCACCCGGGAGCCCGCCGGTTTTGTGGTGCACACCGCACCGGTGGGCCTCATCGACGACGGACGGGACGACTTCACCGTACTGGCCTCCACCGCTCCCACCCAGGTCAGCGGGGTGTTCACCAAGTCGCGCTTCTCCGGGCCGAGCGTGGTGCTCAGCCGCGAGGCGGTCGCCGACGGGCAGGCGCGTGGAGTGGTGGTCGTCGCCCGGAACGCGAACGTGGCCACGGGCCCGGAGGGCGCGAGCAACGCCCGCGAGGTGCGTGACGCGGTGGCCGCGGCCACCGGCATCCCTCAGGAGGAGATGCTGATCGCGTCCACCGGTGTGATCGGCCTCCAGTACCCGATGGAGCAGATCCGCGCACACATCAAGACACTCTCCTGGCCCTTCCCCGAGGGCGGGTTCGACCGTGCCGCGCGGGCGATCATGACGACCGACACCCGGCCCAAGGAGGTCAGGGTGCGGTGCGGTGACGCGACGCTCGTCGGCATCGCCAAGGGGGTGGGCATGCTGGAGCCCGACATGGCCACCCTGCTCACCTTCTTCGCCACGGACGCCCAGCTCCCGCAGGACGTGCAGGACCGGATCTTCCGCAGCGTCATGGACCGGACGTTCAACGCCGTCTCCATCGACACCGACACCTCGACCAGCGACACCGCCGTCCTGTTCGCCAACGGGCTGGCGGGCCAGGTGGACCCGGCCGAGTTCGAGGAGGCGCTGCACGAGGTGGCCCTCGCCCTGGTGAAGAACATCGCTTCGGACGGGGAGGGCGCCAGCAAGCTCATCGAGGTGCGGGTCACGGGAGCCCGGGACGAGGCGCAGGCCAAGCGCGTCGGCAAGACCGTCGTCAACTCGCCGCTGGTGAAGACCGCTGTCCACGGAAGCGACCCGAACTGGGGCCGGGTGAACATGGCGATCGGCAAGTGCACCGACGACACCGACATCCTGCCGGAGAACGTCTCCGTCCGGTTCGGCGGGACCCAGGTCTACCCCCAGAGCGCCGACGGCCCCGGCGACGCCGAGCTGCGGACGGTCGTCGCCGAGCACATGCGCGGGTCCGAGGTCGTGATCGGCATCGGACTCGGCATCGGGGACGGCGAGTTCACCGTCTACGGCTGCGACCTGACGGAAGGTTACGTACGCCTGAACTCCGAGTACACGACCTGATCCGCCACGAACGGGCCCGCTGACTCAAATGTGCCACCTCGCCCCATCCGCTCCGTAGGGTGACGGGAGATCAGCACAAGGTGAACGAGGTGGCGCATGGGTCAGTCGCGAAGGTCGGTCCTCCAGGGCGCGTTGGGTGCCGGGGCGGCAGGGCTGCTGGTCGGTGGCGCCGCCCCGCTGCCGGCGGCCCACTCCCGACGGTCCTCGAAGCCGCCGAAGGGGACCGCGCTCGGCCTCCGCTGGCTGGGGGTGGCCGGCTGGGAGCTGAGCTTCGCGGGTCGCAGCGTGCTCTTCGACCCGTATCTGAGCCGCATGCCCTACGCCGACGAGGACGGGGCCCTCGACCCGGCACTGCCTCTGGCGCTCGACCCGGACGCGGTCGAGCTCGTCGCCGAGAAGTCGCTGACCGGCGCGCCCGATCTGATTCTCGTCAGCCACGGGCACTTCGACCACCTCGCGGACGTGCCGCATCTGCTCGCGCGGCCGGCCTGGGAGGACCACCGCGTACGGACGCTCTGCGACCTGACCTCGCGTCACCTGCTGGCCGCCATGGGGACTCCGGAGCGCCGCATGGCGGACGTGGTGGCGGTGAACGGCGGCGACCACCTGCAGTTCGACGGATACAGCGTGGAGGTCTTCCGCAGCCTGCACAGCAGGCAGCAGGACTACTCGTCGTTCGCCGCCGGCACCAGGAACGACGTCCCGCCGAAGCCCCGGACCCTCGGTGACCTGGTCGAGGGGCAGACGCTGTCCTTCCAGGTGACGGTCGACGGAGGCCCGTCCGTCCTGCTGACCGGGACGAGCAACGTCGCGGAGCGGGAGCTTGCGGGCGCGCGGCCCGACATCGCGGTGATCGGGATGAGCGGTCACGCCGCCGTCCACGGGTACCCCGACCGGCTGCTCGCCGCGATCGGATCGCCCTCCGTGCTTCTGCCCTGCCACCACGACGACATGGTGACCCCCTTGGGAGCCGCCGGGATCGCCGGCTCCGTGGCCCCGGACGCCGTACGGGCACTTGAGCGGGCGGCCGCCCGTCAGGGCGCGGAGAGCACCGCCCGAGTGCTGGCCCCCCGGCACCTGGAGATGCTCGACGTCATGGCGGAGGTCTGAGCGGAGCCGTCCCGACGGAGGGGGCGTGTACGGCCGGGAGGGCGCCGGATGTCCGCCCCGGCACCCGTGTGCGGCTGCCTGGCCGGTGACGCAAGCCGCCGCGCCACACACTTTCCGCCATCACTGGTCTACACCACTGAACCGGTCGTTCCGGGGCTCCATCGGTGCTCTGGGTAATCTCGCCCGGGGCGCTCCCGTGTCCGTCGGCCCCACAGCGGACGCACACCCTCCGCCAAGGCCCGGCGTTCCAGGGGCAGGGGCGGAATCCCCTCGTGGAACCGCGTGCGCCCCGTCCGTCACTCCGTGCGATCTGTGAACACTGTTCGCCGGACTCTCCCGCTCCCGCATTCTCCCGGAGGTGTCGTCGGCCGGTCACGGCACCGCAGTTTTCAGCCGTGCCCAAATGGGCTCCGTTGACGGCACAAGGTTGGCTGATTACTGTCCCGAATCGATAGGTGGACGGAGTCCCGCTACGCGCGTAACGGCTCAGGTCGTTTCACCGCATTCGTTAAATGACCGGCGCAATCAAGAACATGGCGTGCGAAAATCCAGCAGTTCATGGCGGGGGAAGTCAGCCATGGACCGGCAGAACGGGAGAACCCTGTGGTCGGCGTGCAGATTCGCATATTAGGTCCGGTCTCCATGGTGTGCCGGAACGTGGCTGTCCCTCTGACCGGGCAGCGACAGCTCAGGGTCCTGGCCGCTCTCGCACTTGCGTCCGGCAGGGCGGTGGGCACACCGGAACTCATCGGCCAGCTGTGGGGTGAGGATCCACCCAGAACAGCCTCTGGTCAGCTGCAGACCAGTGTCTGGATGATCCGCCGCGCCATGGCTTCGGCCGGCGTGCCGCAGGAAACCGTCCTGTCGACGGCCTCCGGTTACCAACTGGACCCGGCTCATTGCGAGATCGACTGCGAGATCTTCCGGCGCAACGTCTCGACGGCGAAAAAGCTCGTCCGCGCCGATCTCAAGGAGGAGGCGCTCGATCTGCTCAAGGACGCGCTCGCGATCTGGCGAGGTCCGGCGCTCGCGGGGATTTCGAGCAGCGCATTGCAGACCCGGGCCGCCCGGCTGGAGGAAGAGCGTGTCTCCGCACTCCAGCAACGAATCTGCCTGGAAATGACCCTCGGTGAATACGAGGAAGCCATCGGGGAACTGACCGATCTGATTGCCCTGCACCCACTCAGGGAAGAGCTGTACGGGCATCTGATGCAGGCGCTTTATCTCTCGGGCCGTCAGGCCGACGCGCTCGCGGTGTTCCGCAGAGCGAGAAACACGCTGACCGACGAGCTGGGGATCTATCCGGGCCCCAGGCTGACGACGCTGGAGCGGGCGATCCTCCGTCAGGACGCCGACATGCTCTCGGCCGTGCCGGGGATGGCCCGGCGCTGACCTGCGGCCGGCACGGTCCCCCGACCGCTGCCGACCGCGTACCGAACCACGTGTGCCGCGCTCCCCGGCGACTGCCGAGGGAACGCGGCACACGTACGTCGGGCGGGGAACGCGGCACACGTACGTCCGGTAGGGAACGCGGCGTACGTGTGTCAGGCGCCGAAGCCCCACAGGGCGACCAGCGCGGCGCCCCCCAGCACGGTCACCTGGACCGCCGCGGTGACCCAGGCCCGCAGACTTGCCGCGATGCCCCCGGAGACCAGGAGCAGGGTGAGGCAGACCAGCGCCGCCCTGGAGGCCTCCTGGTCCATCGCGGCCCTGTCCGGACTGCCGGTCAGGCCTCCGGAGACGGCCACGCCGAGGAGCAGGACGGTCACCAGGACCGCGTCCAGCACGAGCAGCAGCAACGCCGCCCCGATGTCGCCCCGCCGGGTCACCCGCCGCACGGCTCACCTCCTCCTCGGTGGGCCCTCCCCTGCCGGGGAGGGCCCTGTCGCGTGGTCCGGGTCAGAGACCCATTCCTGCCATCGTCCGCTCGAGGGAGTCGGCGTACAGCCTGGCTCCACCGACCTTGGGGTGGAAGGACTGCGCGGAGGCTCCGAGTTGCAGGATCGGCCAGTCGATCGCCGGTTCGTCGCTCTCGACGAGGTCCAGCACGATCCCGTGGACCTGCTCGGGGTCACCGCAGACGGCCTTGCCGGCGAAGTTCTGGGCGGGGTTGGAGTACCACGCCTTCACCCCGGCGGTCTTGGCGTCGTCCACCGCGCCCTGCATCTCCGTGGCCAGGGTGCCCGCCATGCTGTTGAGCCAGGGGGCCTCCTCGGTTCCGATGCCGGGGATGCATCCCCCGACCCCTTCGAGCAGCGGCGGGTATCCCATCAGGACGATCTTGGCGTTGGGTGCCTTCGCCGCGATGTTCTTCAGGGCCGTGGTGATGGCGGGCCGCACCCGTTCCTTGGCCAGACGTTCGGCCGCCACCCCGATCTTCAGCCCCTGGTAGGCGGCGTCGTCGACGTTCTTGTCGTCGTCGTCGAAGGTCTGGTTCTGGCACAGGGTCGGCCAGCCGACACCACCGAAGATGCACTTCTGGATGATGTAGGCGAACCGGGCGTCGTTGCCGCCGATGGACATGGTCACCAGCGTGGTGTTCTGGTCGAGGTAGCCCTTCTGCAGCTGGGGCAGTTCACCGTTCTCACCGATGGAGGCGATGTTGTACGTGCGCGCGCCCGAGCAGGCCACCAGGTGGTAGTCCATCGCCGCGGAGCGGCTGTCGTCCATGGATCCCACGGAGGCCGAGCGGCCCGGGATGGTGGCCTGACGGGACCAGGCCTTGGTGGAGCGGTGGCAGGCGTTGCGCGTCGAGGGGTTGCTCTCGTCGCGGTAGTTCGTCTCCTTGTAGTAGTCGACGCCGCCCGCGGCCGAGGCTCCTTCACCCGAGGAGTAGGAGTCGCCGAGGGCGACCACCATGTCCTTCGGCTTGCCCGCCAGCGGCTGGAACCCCGCGGCGTCCCAGGCGACGTCCTCGGAGCCGGTGCCGTCGGCCGAGTGGGTGGAGAGCGAGATCTTCGGGGTGGAGGTGAACTGGAACACCCCGAGGGACACCCACTTGTTCTCCAGGACCCGCTGCGGTTGCACCCGCACCGGACTCGTGCTGGTGGTCCCGGAGATGGTGTAGGAGGCCTGGCGGGTGTGGGCGCCGTGGTCGGGGAGGTGCACCCAGACCCGGGCCCAGCCGGTCATTCCGTTCGTCAGCGTCCAGGTGCCGGTCGTGCGCAGCCTGGCGCCCTCGGTGGTCGCCTGGTTCCGGGTGTGCGAGAACCAGAAGTGGTTGCCGTAGCCCGCTCCGATCTGATGGGTGTCTATCTTGCCCGGGTAGTTGGCTCCGTCGGCCGTGAAGGTGAAGCCGAAGGTTCCGGGTGATGTCGTCGCGCCGCAACTGCGCCCGGACGAGCCGGCCGGGGTGACACCGGAGGCCACGTCGTCGATCACGTACGTACCCGAGGGGAGTCCGCTGGAGCACCGGGGCGGGTAGGCGTTGCCGTCCGGCTGTTCCGGATAGGTCGCGTCGAAGCGGTGGAGGGCGTACCCGCAGGCTCCGCCCAGGCAGCTCTTCCAGCTCGTCTTCTTGTTCCACCAGCAGTGCAGGTAGAACTCGTCCGCCGGGTTGTTCAGCTGGCACGCCCCGTTGGTGCCGGTGTCCCCCTCCTTGATCTTGCTGGGGTCGCAGTTGTTGGAGGTGTCGCAGAACAGTCCGACCGGGGGCTTGGCCAGGGTCCGCTGGTCCGTGGCGGTCCACCAGGCGGCGCGGTAGCCGGGCTGGAAGTCACCCGGTGCGAACATCGCGGAGATCGGGCGGGCGGCCCAGCCGATCACCTTCTCCTGGTACGGCCAGTCCTGCGGGTGGGCGGCGTGGGAGTAGTCGTCCCCGCCCGCCGCGCTCTCGAGGAACGGGGTGCGGTTGGCCTTCCACAGCGGGTTCGCCGGGTTGTTGGTGAAGCCGACGCCCCAGTGGCCGCCGTGCTGACCTGCGGTGGACTGCGGGTAGAAGCCGGAGTTGTAGGCCCAGAGCGCGAAGAACCAGTTCTCGATGTACGAGGGACCGTCGTCGTTGATGGTCATCCCGGCGGCGTACGTCTGGTTCCACTTGTCCACGAGGATGTTGACACCGGCGGCGATGTTGGCGGTGTAGTCGAGGGCCACCGCCTCCTGCTTCTGCACGGACAGCGCGGTCTCGCCCGGCTTCTCGTGGCCCGCCTTGCGCATGCCGTCGGTCACCTGGACGATGCCGTAACCGCAGTCGGCGGAGGCCCAGTTGACCGCCCAGGGGTCGTTCTGTCCGCCGTCGGCGTCGTAGCCGATGCCGTAGTAGTTGCCGATCAGCGTGTTGGCGGTGACACCCGGGACGGCGAAGCGGGTCGCCTGCCACATGTTCGATTCCTGGGCGGTGATGCCCAGCATGACCTGTGCGGGGATGTGGTATTCGTCGGCCGCGTCAGGCACGCCGTTGGGGTCTCCGGCCATGGTCTTGAGCGGGAAGAGGGACTGCGGCTGGTAGGCCGACATCCCGGTGTTCTTCCAGTTGGCCGGGCGCGAGACGTGCGAGTTCAGCTTGCCGACCACGGCCTGGTCGACCGCCCACTCGACCTGGCGCGGGGTGGGCTGGAAGGCCTGCTTGCGGACGTCTCCGCGCGGGACCGAGCAGTAGCGCTCGTCCTCCACGGGGTTGGTCGGCGACGCGGCGGCGAGCTTCGGCGTGGCGGCCGCCGAGCCGCCCCCGGTCAGCGCCGGTGACGTGGCGAGGCCCGACGCGGTCTTCGCGGTGGAGCCGACCGTCGTGCCGGGGTGGGAGTCCAGGGTGACGGTGCGTCCGGTGGCCAGGAGGTGCATCCGGGCCCGGGCGGTGCGCGCCGAGGCGGCCTCCTCGGGGGTGAGCCGGGAGTCCTTGCCGTCGGCCCACGCGGTGGTGACGGCGGCCTCGCCCTTCGTGGAGAGGACGGCGTCCTTGGCCACGCCCGCGGGCATGCGTACCGACGCCGGCAGGGTGCCGGCGGCCTTGGCCTTGCCCGTGACGTAGACCTTGCCGCTGCCGGCCGAGCGGGCGATGTCGAAGTCGGTGAGGGAGCCGGTGGCGACACGCTGGGTGGTGCCGGCCTTCCGGGAGCCGCCGAAGAGCGCCGCGGGCGCCCGGCGGACCTCGGCCCGCTCGTCCGCGGTCTGCCCGGCCTTCGCCGCGGCCGTCCCGGTGCGGTCGATGTAGACGACCGAGCCGTCACCCGCCGCGGTGAGCTGGAAGGGGACGGTGGTGGTCCGCGCGGCGACCCGTACGTCGCCGGAGGGGGCGACCTCGACCAGGCGGGCGCCCTGCGCGGCCGCGTAGCCGTCGTCCAGCGGGACGGCGGAGGTGACCTGGCCGGGCAGCTTCAGCGGCTTCGCCGCCTTGCCGCTCGCGGCGTCCACGCCGATGAGGCGGGTCTCGTTGCGTTCCGAGTCGTCGTCGGAGAACTGCGAGAAGACGGCCTTCTCCGTGGTGCCGCAGCCGGGTGAGAAGTAGCTCAGGCTGGACTGGACGGGAAGCTTGGTGACCGCGCCGGTCGTCAGGTCGACGACTGCGGTGAAGGCACCGCGTGTCATGAGCGCGGGCTTGTTGGTGAAGGTCCGGGGCGCGTAGGTGACGGCGGCGCGCTTCCCGGACGCGGTGAGGCAGGCGTTGCCGATCCAGGTGTCCGTGTCGAAGCCGGGCTCGGACAGCGTCGCGGCGGTCCGCCAGCGGTAGCCGTCCTCGGCGGCGGCGACCATGACGTGGAAGCCGGTGGCGTCACCCGAGGTGGTCCACGCCAGGTCGTCGGAGGTGCGGTAGCCGGTGCCGAGCACCTGCGCGCGGTCGTCGGCGGGGACGGCTTCCGGCAGGGTGGCGGGGCCCGGATCGGCGGCGTCCGCCTGGTCCTTCTGGGTCCACCCCTGCGCGGCTCCGGCGGGGGGCTCAGGGGTCTTGGCCATCGACAGCGACGGATAACCCGCCAGCAGGGCCGTGGCCGCCAAGGTTATGACGGGCACATGCCATCTTCTTCTTCGGGGCACGCTCGGTTCGCCTCTCGTCAGGACATCCGCATCGCGCGTGGAGGGAAGCGGACGTCCGCTTCGCGCGTGGGGGGACGCGAGCCAATCAGCCCCGGCTCTTCCCCACCTCTCACCCGGCTCTTCCGCTATACCGACCTGCTGTCGGCTATGCGCCCGCGCCCGAACACCCCCGCCCGGAGCTCCTCACACCCGCAGAATGACGCGGAAATCACCGCGAGAAGGGCTGGGACATGGAGACCGAACAGCCGGGCACCTCCGGCTTCGACGCCGCTGTCGGCGCAGTGGTCGACCCGACCGACGCACTGGGCGGGACCCTCCGCCTGGTCCGTACCGACGACTTCGACTCGCTCGACCCGGGCAACACGTACTACGCCTACACCTGGAACTTCTTGCGCCTGATCGGCCGGACGCTCGTCACCTTCGCCACCGAACCGGGGAAGGACGGCCAACGGCTCGTCCCTGACCTGGCCGAATCGCTCGGTGAGGCGTCGGACGGCGGGCGCACCTGGACGTACCGGCTGCGTCCAGGACTGCTGTACGAGGACGGCACCCCGGTGGTCGCGGCGGACATCAAGTACGCCATCGCCAGGAGCAACTACGGCACGGACGTCCTGGGCGTCGGCCCCACCTACTTCCGGCACCTGCTGGGCACCGACTACGGCGGCCCCTGGCGGGAGCCCGACGTGGACGGACCCGTCACGGTCGAGACCCCCGACGACCGCACCCTGGTCCTGCGGCTGACGGAGCCCTTCGCGGGCATGGACCTGCTGGCCACCATGCCCAGCACCACCCCGGTCCCCAAGGCCCGTGACACCGGCGCCGGCTACCGGCTCGGGCCCGTGGCGACCGGCCCCTACCGTGTCGCCTCCTACGAGCGCGGCTCGCTCGTGGTCCTGGAACGCAACGCGCACTGGGACCCCGCCACCGACCCCGTACGCCGTCAGCGCGCCGAGCGCATCGAGGTGCACCTGGGCAAGGACCCGCACGAGGTGGACCTGATGCTGCTCTCCGGAGAGGCGCACATCGACCTCGCGGGCTTCGGCGTCCAGCCGGCCACCCAGGAACGCATCCTCGCGGACCCGGCGCTCAAGGCGAACGCGGACAACCCGCTGACCGGCTTCACCTGGATCTACTGCCTGTCCAGCCGCATCGCCCCGTTCGACAACGTCCACTGCCGGCGCGCGGTGCAGTTCGCCACCGACAAGGCCGCGATGCAGGAGGCCTACGGCGGCCCGGTCGGTGGCGACATCGCCACCACGATCCTCCCGCCGACCATCGACGGCTACCGGCCCTTCGACCGCTACCCGGTCGGCGAGGACGGCACCGGCGACCTGGACGCCGCCCGCGCGGAACTGGCCCTGGCCGGAATGCCGGACGGGTTCCGGACGAAGATCGCCGCCCGCAAGGACCGGCTGAAGGAGTACCGGGCGGCCGAGGCGCTCGCGGCCGGACTGGCCCGGGTCGGCATCGAGGCCGAGGTGCTGGACTTCCCGTCCGGCGACTACTTCGACCGCTATGGAGGCAGTCCCGAGTACCTGCGCGAACACGGCATCGGGATCATCATGTTCGGCTGGGGTGCCGACTTCCCCGACGGCTACGGCTTCTTCCAGCAGATCGTCGACGGGCGCGCGATCAAGGAGCGCGGCAACCAGAACATGGGCGAACTGGACGACCCGGAGATCAACGGTCTGCTCGACCGGGGCGCCGTCAGCGGCGACATGGCGGAGCGCGCGGCCATCTGGCACCGGATCGACCGGCTGACCATGGACCACGCCGTGATCGTGCCCTACCTCTACCCGCGTTCGCTGCTCTACCGTCACCCGGACGCCCGCAACGTGTTCGTCACGGGCTCCTTCGGGATGTACGACTACGTGGCGCTGGGCGCACACTGACGGCGGCCGGGGTGCCGGTGGACGGACTCCACCGGCACCCCGGCCCGCTCAGTTCCGCCCGGCGACGGCGGGCCGGGCCGCGGACCGCTCGGACAGGGACCTCCCGGGGCGCGCACCGCTGCCCCGGGGTGACCGGTGCGCCCGGGGCTGGAGGCTCCCGCCCGGTTCACCGGAGGGCCGGCGGTCCACCGTGCCGCCGAGGCCCACGGCGAGGAGCTCGGTCTCGAAGCAGGCGAGTCTGGCCAGGAACTGCCGGGTCGGGACCGTCAGGTCCGTGCCCCGCGAGCTGCGCACCAGCAGCCGTGCGCCGAGGCGGAGTTCTAGGCGGTGGATGCGTCTGGTGAGCGCGGACTGGCTGATGGACAGCGCGGCCGCCGCGCGGTTGATGCTCCCGTGGTCGGCCACCGCGCGCAGCAGGTGGAGGTCCTCCACATCGACCTGGACCGACTCGTCGGGCAGCGCCGGCGGTGACTGGAGGCTGTGCGCCGCCTCGGTACGGCGCTTCAGCAGCGTCCGCTGCCCGTCCAGCCAGTCCGCCCACCACGGATCGCGCACCATGTCCTGGTGCTGTTCGGTGAACCTGCTCAGGCAGCGGGCGGTGAGCAGCGAGGCCAGTTGCCGTGCCAGCGAGCCAGGTACGACCGCGGGGTCGACGAGCAGTCCCGCCGCCCGCCGGGGGCGCTCCACCAGGGACCGGCGCACCAGCGAGGGGGCGAAGACCGCCGGGCAGGCCGGCGAACCCAGCCCGATCGCGTCGCCCCTGCGCAGCATCCCGCGGGCCACCGAAGCGCCGGTGACCTGGATGCGGGACGGCGGGGTGAGGCCGGCCTGCTGGTAGACCCGGCTCACCAGGACCTCCGCGCGCGGCCCCGCCTCGGACACCCAGTTCTCCTCCCGGAGATCGGCGAGCGAGACCGTGTCACGGCCGGCCAGCGGATGCCCGAGGGGAAGCGTCACCCAGAGGGGATCGTCCAGGACCTCGTACACGCGCACGGTGCGGTCGACCGCCTGCGGGAGGCCTTCCACGCCCCAGATGTGCGCGGCGTCCACCCGGTAGCCCGCGAGCTGCTGGAGCGCCTGACGCGGGGTGTCGTGACTGACCGAGAGAAGGATGCCCAGGGTGTCCGCCGCGTCCTCGACGAGATCCTCCATCAGCGGCTCGGCGGTCGCGATGTTCAGGACGCGCGGCGCGTTCAGGGCCTCGGTGCCGCGTCCGTAGATCTCGGTCTGGACGGCCTGGTCGACCTGGCGGAAGAACCGGCGTCCGGCGACGAGCAGCCGGGCCCCGTCCGGGCTGAGCCGGGCGACACGTGTGTCCCGCAGTGTCAGACGCATCCCGGTGGCCTGGTCGAGCCGGTCGAGCAGGCGCTGGGCCGCCGCCACTCTCAGTCCGGACCTGCGGGCGGCCTCGGCGAGGTCGCCGCACTGCCCGATCGCGTCGAGCAGCCGCAGATCGGGACGGGAGAGGGGCAACCGCGTCGACCGGTGGGGAACGGAGGGCACGTGTATCGCAGAAGGCACGGACGGCTTCCTTACGGTTATGGATGACGCCTCTTCTTCACCTGTGACGGCCTGTTGCGGCTCACGTTAGGCAGGCGTTCTCTTCGCTCGCTCCTCTGGCCCGTCATCCCGCCGCCGTCCGCCGGGCGGCGCACGGCAGGCACGCGCGCCGGACAGCACGACGGCGGGCACCGCGCGATGCGGTGCCCGCCGGGGCGGGCAGGTCTCAGGCCTGGTCGGTGGGGCGGATGAAGATCTCGTTCACCGTGGCGTGCGGCGGGGCGGTGACGGCGTACAGGACCGCTGCCGCGATGTCCTCGCTCTGCAACTGCCGTATCTTCGCGACCCGTTCGGTGATCGCCGCCTTCGACGGCGCGTGCGTGATGTGATCGCGCAGCTCGGTCTCCACGGTGCCGGGCTCGATGACGACGACGCGTACCCCGCGCTCCGTGACCTCCTGCCGCAGGCCTTCGCTGAACCCGTTCACGGCGAACTTGCTCGCGTTGTAGACCGCGCTGCCGCGTCCCACGACACGGGCGGCGATGGACGAGATCTGGACGATCGTCCCCTGGTTCCTGATCAGTTCCGGGAGTGACGCATGGGTCATGTACATCAGGCCCATGACGTTGGTGTCCATCATCCGGGTCCAGTCCGTGGTGTCGGCGTTCTCCACCGGGCCCAGCAGCATCAGCCCGGCGTTGTTCACCAGGATGTCGAGCCGGCCGAGCGTGTCGACGGTGGAACGCACGGCCGCGGCCACGGCCTGTTCGTCGGTCACGTCCAGCGGGAGGACCTGCACCGCGGCGCCCGTCGCCTCGAGTTCGGCGCGCAGCTCCTCGAGACGTTCAAGGCGTCGTCCGGCGACCGCGACCGAGGCCCCGGCAGCGGCGAGGGCGAGTGCCGTCGCGCGCCCGATCCCTGATCCCGCTCCCGTGACCAGTGCGACTTTTCCCTCTAGCGGTGAACTCATGTGTTCCTCGTTCCCGGGGTTCTGGGCCGGAGCGGGGATCCGGCCGAAGGAGGTGTCCCGCCGGTGCGGCGTGGCCGAAAGTATCAGCCGTGTGCCCGCCCGGTGGGACGCATCGGGCGCCCTGGTTATGTGCGTCGGCGGCTCGTTATGCGGGTCACTCCGGCCCTGGGGGGAGGCCGCGGGGCGGACGGTGAGGATGGGGCCGCTACTTCACGTCGGTATGCCCGTGCAGCGATAGGTGGGACCCCATGACGCAGGACGCAGCATCCCCGAAGGTGACGGACTCGCCGTCCTACCCGATGGAGCGCGTCTCCCCGATCGATCCTCCTCCACCGCTCGCCCTCCTGCGGTCCGGCCCGGCCGCGAGCCGCATCACGATGTGGGACGGCGGCCAGGTATGGCTGGTGACGGCACATCAGCACGCGCGCGCGGTCCTCGCCGACCGCCGGTTCACCGCGGTGACCAGTGCTCCCGGCTTCCCCATGATGACGACCACGTCCGTCCTCGTCCGGGACAAGCCGCACACCGCCTCCTTCATCCGCATGGACGACCCCGACCACTCCCGGCTGCGCTCGATGCTCACCCGGGACTTCCTGCACGGCAGGGCCGAGGCGATGCGGCCGGTGCTGCGCGAGAACCTCGACGAGATGCTGGGCGAACTCGTGAAGGGTGAGCGGCCCGTGGACCTGGTGCGCGGGCTGACCATCCCGGTGCCCTCGCGGGTGATCGCCCTGCTGTTCGGCGTCTCCGACGAGCAGCGCGAACTGATCGAGGACCGCGCGGGCATCCTCATCGACCGCGGCTACCGGCCCGAGCAGGTCGCCGCCGCGCGCGACGAGCTCGACGGACTGCTGCGTGAGGTGGTCGAGGAACGCATGGCGATGCCGGAGCCGGGCGACGACCTGCTCGGCCGGCTCGTCGTGGACCAGGTGCGCAAGGGCCGGCTGACCGTCGAGGAGATGGTCCCGATGTGCCGGCTGCTGCTGGTCGCGGGGCACGGCACGACGACCAGCCAGGCCAGTCTGAGCCTGCTGAGCCTGGTCACCGACGAGGCCCTGGCGGACACACTGGCCAAGGAGCCGGAGCTGCTTCCCAAGGCGGTCGAGGAACTGCTGCGCTACCACTCCATCGTGCAGAACGGCCTCGCCCGCGCGGCCGTCGAGGACGTGGAGCTGGGCGACGTGACGATCAGGGCCGGCGAAGGTGTGGTCGTGTCGCTGTCCGCGGGCAACCGCGACGCGTCGGTCTTCCCTTCCCCCGACACCCTGGACCCGGGCCGGGACGCCCGCCGGCACCTGGCGTTCGGCCACGGCATCCACCAGTGCCTGGGCCAGTGGCTGGCCAAGGTGGAGCTCGAGGAGATGCTCGCCGCCGTGCTGCGCTGGATGCCCGGCGCCCGGCTCGCCGTCCCCTTCGGCGAACTGGACTTCCGCCACGAGGTGTCCAGTTACGGGCTCGGCGCGCTGCCGGTGACCTGGTGAGCCCCGGCCGGCTGACCGTGTCCGTGGACACGGAGGCCTGCTGCGCCATGGGCCGGTGCGCGGACACCGAACCCGAGGTCTTCGACCA
The DNA here is from genome assembly GCF_055583745.1 of Streptomyces sp. NPDC104381. Taxonomy (NCBI): domain Bacteria; kingdom Bacillati; phylum Actinomycetota; class Actinomycetes; order Kitasatosporales; family Streptomycetaceae; genus Streptomyces; species Streptomyces sp. NPDC104381. The sequence continues at coordinate 149,373 of NZ_JBVJNK010000005.1, read as the reverse complement.
GGACCCGGAGAACGGCACCGTCGTCCTGCTCCGGGCCGAGCCACCCCCCGAGATGCACGAGGCCGTCCGGCTCTGCGCCGACCTCTGCCCGTGCGGCGCCATCACCGTCACAGAGGACTGACATCAACGGGCGGCCACGGCCGTCGAGGAGCGATGATGATCGATCTGCCCGGATCCGACGCGACCGCGGGCAAGGACGCGCGGTCCCTGCTCGGCGCGGACGCCAGTCCCCTCGGCCGGCGCACCGGCTGGGCGGTGGACCTGCTCACCGCCCCGGAGTCCCCCCGGGACGAGGACCTGGCGGCGCACTTCGTACCCGTCTTCCTCGCCCGGCACCCGCAGGGGTTCGCCGCCACGGTCGAACAGTGGCGCGGCCTCGGCCCCTTCACCGTGGCCGACTACCAGCCGGTCGCCCACAAGTCGTGGGTGACCCTGGAGGGCCCGGCGGGAGTCCGCTCCACGCTGTCCCTGACGCTCGACTCCTCGGGCCTGATCCGGGTGCTGCACCTGGGGCCGGAGGTGGCGACGCCGCCCGTACGGGACTGGGAGGACCTGGCGCGCGCGATGGAACAGCCGGGGATCACCTGGTCGGCCCTGGTGACCCGTACCGCGGGTGAGGGGACCGGCACGCTGTACGCCAAGGACGCCGACCGGCCGATGCCCAACGGCTCCTCGTACAAGCTGTATCTGATGCGAGCGCTCGCGGAGGCGGTCACGGCCGGCACCGTCCGGTGGGACGACGAGGTGACCGTGACGCCCGCCCTGCGCAGTCTGCCCACCGGGGACATGCAGGAACTCCCGGACGGCACCCGGGTCACGGTGCGCGAGACCGCGTACAAGATGATCGCGATGAGTGACAACACCGCCGCCGACCTCATCCAGGACCTGCTCGGACGGGACGCCGTGGAGAGCGCCGTGGTGGCGGGCGGTCACGCCGAACCCGCCCTGCTGCGCCCCTTTCTGACGAGCCATGAGGTGTTCGAGATCGGCTGGGGCGATCCACAGCTCCGTGCCGACTGGGAGGCCGCCGGCGAGACCGGCCGCAGGAAGCTCCTGGAGACGGTCGCCGGCCCGCTGACCGTACGGGGGTCGGACCTCGGCCCCACCGTCCACCGGCTCGGCCTGGACTGGCACATGAGCGCCTGGGACGTCCAACGGGTGCTCAGCCGCCTCGCCGAGGACGGCGCCGGAGACGGGAGCGGGATCGTCGACGAGATCCTGACGGCCTATCCGGGGGTGCCCGTCGACACGGCCCGCTGGCCCCGTGTGGTGTTCAAGGGCGGTTCGTGTCCCGGGGTGATGATGTTCTGCTGGCTTCTGGAGGACCCTCACGGCGTGCGCTACACCGTGGTGCTCCAGCAGTGCGCCGACGATCAGAAGCTCATCGGGGACGGGCAGTTCCTGCGCGGGATGGGCGGCCGTGTCATCGAATCCGGACTGCTCACCGGCGGCTCGCGGTGACGGCCCGGGACCGCGGGCTGGCCGTCCTGGTCGCCGTGCTCTGGGGGCTGAACTTCCTCGCCGTGCGGGTGGGCCTCGACCACTTCCCGCCCTTCTTCCTCGCGGCGCTGCGCTACCTGGTCCTGGCGGTGCCGGTCGTCCTGTTCGTCCCGCGCCCCGGCGTACCGCTGCGCTGGCTGCTCGGGTACGGACTGGGCTTCGGCGTCGCCCAGTTCGGGCTGCTCTTCCTCGCCATCGAGCAGGGCATGCCGTCCGGACTGGCGTCCGTCGTCGTGCAGGCCTCGGCGCCGTTCACCGTGCTGCTGGGGGCACTGCTGCTCCGCGAGCGGGTCACCGCACGGCAGCTGGGCGGCATCGGCCTGGCCGTGCTGGGCATGGTCGTGATCGCCGTGGACCGGGCGCGCACCGCGCCGCTCCTGCCGCTGACCCTCACCGTGCTGGCGGCGCTCGGCTGGGCGGTCGGCAACCTCGCCAGCAGGCAGGCCAGGCCGGAGTATCCGCTGCGCTTCGCCCTCTGGATGGCGGTGGTCCCACCGGTCCCGCTGATCGCGCTGTCCGCGGTGATGGAGGGCCCCGGCACGGGATGGCGGGCGCTGGGCTCGGCGTTCAGCGCCGACGGCTGGCCCGGTCTCGTCGCGCTCGTCTACATCGCGCTCCTCGGCAGTGTCGTGGGCTCCGGGATCTGGACGGCGCTGCTCAAGCGGTACCCGGCGGGAGTCGTGGCGCCCTTCTCGATGCTGGTGCCGGTCGTCGGCATCGCGGGCGCGTGGCTGGCACTGCACGAGAGGCCCACCGGCTGGGCGCTCGCCGGTGGTGCGGCCGTCGTCGCCGGCGTCCTCCTCGGCACCGGGTGGCTCCCCGGCTTCCTCCGGCGGCGTACACACACGCCGGCCGCCCCCCGCACTCCGGCGGGAGCGGGGGGACGGCCGGAAGGCGGTCAGACCGCCGGGTCCACCGGGGCCTCCCAGGGGACCCAGCGCTCCTGAGGGACGAAGCCCATCGCCGCGTTCAGAGCGATCATCGGCCGGTTGTCGTCCGCGTTGGCCGTCTCGATCAGACGCACCCCCGGCTCGTACTCCCGTACGTGGGCGAGGTTGGCGAGCTTGAGCAGCAGACCCAGGTGGTGGCCCCGGTGGGCGGGGGCCACCACCGTCATGCCCTGGAGGGCGTACCCGGGATTTCCCGTGGTCTTGGAGACGCTGGTGAAACCGGCCAGCTCGCCCGACTCCTCATGGACGACGCCGACGTGGTACGCACGCCTGCCACGGCCCACCCGCATCCGCTCGTAGCGCCGGACATGGCTGTCACGGACCGCCTCCGGCCCCTGGTCCCAGGTCTCGGGCAGGCTCTCGCCGAGCGACTGCCCCAGCTCGGACACCGCGACGACGTATCCGTCCGGGGTGATGGTCCCCCATCGCTCCAGCCGGTAGCCGGCCGGCACCGCGGGAATTCCGCCGGCCAGCGGATCGTGCTGCTCCAGGTCGATCCACTGGTGGACGCCCTGGGGGCCGGTGGCGGGGGCGGCGCCCACGGCCTCGGCGAATGCGGCGGGCCCCGGGTCCCGGGCCGGGCCACCCGGAAGTTCCTGGACCAGATCCGCGACGAGGAGGCCCCGCCCGTGTTCCCCGGCGATCTTCCGTGCCCGGGCGAACAGGGCGGTTCCGATGCCCTGACGGCGCTGCTTCGGGGCCGTCAGCAGCTGGTCGACGACGGCGACCGGGGCGCCGTCCGGCAGCACCAGGCGCAGGGCGCCGACGATCTCTCCGTCACGGAGCGCGACTTCACCGGCGAGCACGGTGTCCGGCGGCGCGAAGCGCACGGAGCCGACGAGATCGGCCTCGCAGGGCGGGGCGGCGGACAGCGGCACGTCCTCGAAGCTGTCCACGGTGAGCCGGAGCCAGGCGTCGAGGATGCCGGGGTCGCCCGCGTCCAGCGGGACGAAGCGGAGGTCCGCTGCTGTGTCGTTCATACGGTGTCTGTCTCCCGGTCGCTGCTGGATTCGGTGACGCCCATGGCCTGGATGTCGTACAGGCCGAAGGCGGGATGCACATAGACGTTGGTGGCCCGGGGCCCCCGGTAGTGCAGGGTCTTGTCGTGGACCAGGGGGAGGATGACCGCGTGGTCCATGACCCGGCGCTCCACCTCGCGCCACAGCTCCGCGCGGGCGGCGGGATCCGCGGTGTGCAGCCCGGTGTCGATCAGCTCGTTCACCTTCGGGTCGTCGAGCTCGGCGATGTTCCAGTTGCCGCCGCCCGGGCGGATCAGCCGCCCGTCGACCAGCGGCGCCAGGAAACCGTACTCGGTGGGGAAGTCCGCCCCCCAGTCGGTGACGATCAGCCCGAGACCGTGCTTGCGGATGGTCTCCGGGGACCCCGCGCCCTGGCTGAAGTAGGTGGCGACGTCCAGCTCCTTGACGGTCAGTTCGATGCCGACCCGGGCCACCGACTCCACGACCGCGTCCGCCACCATGCGGAACTTGCCCCGCTGGGTGCCGATCACGGCTTCGAAGCCGTCGGGCAGCCCCGCGGCCCGGAGTTCGGCGCGCGCGGCGTCGAGGTCGCCCCGCAGATCCGGCCCGGTCGGATACCGGTCGAGTGGCTGGTGGGCCGGAAGGTCGGGCGGGAAGAGCGCGGTGGTCAGGTCCCCGCCGGTGACCGGGCCGCCACGGGCCTCCTGGAGGAGGATCTTGTCGGCCGCGTAGTGCACGGCTCGTCGCACGTGCACGTCGTCGAAGGGCGGGACGTGCGGCTGGAGCGAGACGAAGTGCAGGAAGCTCGTCTTCGGGTTGTCGGTGCGTGAGCGCAGCACCGCGTCGGTGGCGAGCCGGCTCTGGGCCGCGTGCTGGAGCCCGCGCCCCTCCAGGTTGATGTCGAACTCACCGGCCGTCAGCCGCTCGTCCATCTCGTCGAGTCCGAGGCCCATCGTGATGTCCACCCGGTCGGGCAGCGCGGGGCGCACGGGGTCGGTGGCCCGGTCCCAGTACGGGTTGCGCTCCAGGAGGAGCCTGCCGCCCGGCCGGTGCTCGGCGATCCGGTACGGGCCGGAGCAGCGCGGGTCGTCGCCGTAGCGCTCCCCGGTGTCGGCGCGCCGGGGCACGGGAGAGACGGAGGGCTGTGTCATCAGATGGTCGAAGTCGGAGAACGGGGTGCGCAGCCGGAAGACGATCGTGCGTGGATCGGGGGTGAGCACCGTGGCCGGCCCGTCCACGCCGTCCCGGTAGGGCCCGGCGTACGGGCGCCCGGGATCGTCCAGCAGCGGCACCAGATACGTGGGGCCGCCGGGGAGCACGTCCTGCGCGAAGATCCGCTGGACGGCGTACCGGACATCGGCGGACGTCACCGGTGTCCCGTCGTCGAAACGGACCCCCTCGCGGAGCCGGTAGGTCCAGGTCCTGTTGCCGTCGCTCGCCTCCCCGGGTGCCTCCGCCAGGTCCGGTACGGGGACCAGCCCGGCGGGCCCCGGGTCCGTGGGGTAGGCCATCAGGGTCCGGTTGAGCAGACGCTGCAGCAGCCACACCCAGACGTAGTAGGTGCGCGCGGGATCGAGCGAGTCGACCCCGGCCGAGGTGACCAGCCGCAGGGTCCCCCCGCGCCGGTCGGAGGCCCCGACCGTGGCGCCGACGGCGGCGTTCCAGCCGGCGCCCTCCTGGAGTTCGGTGACAGCGCTCATCGTGTGCTCGTCTCCCGGTCGTCGGCGGGCGCACCCGCGGTGCCTTCGGTGCGGGGCACGGGCAGCAGGTACGAGCGCTGCTCGCTCGCCAGGCAGCCACGGGCCAGCTTGGCCTCGACGCTGCCGATCCCGGCGTGCAGGACGGTGGCGCCCTCCTTGGCGGCCGCGTCGAGCACCTCGTAGTAGAGGACGTCGTAGTAGAGCGGCAGCTTGCCCTGCGCCTCGTAGTCGAATCCGGCACGGTGGCCGAACCACTGCTCCTCCCCGCGTGCCCGGGACCGGAGCTGCATGCCGAACCCGATGACGGTGCCGCGCTGCCGGGCCACGGACACCCGGACGTCGTCGCCCATGATCTCCGCGATCCGGCCGATCATCCGGGCCGATCCCTCGTCACTGGCCGGATTCCCGTACTTGCGCAGGAGGTTGGCATCCAGCTGCCCGAGCCGGGGGCACAGTTCCTGGGTCAGCGGCTCGACGCTCACCTCGACACCGGCCTCCGCGAGCGCCCTGCGTTCCAGGCGTACCCGCCGGCGGCGGTGGGCGCTCATCTCCTCGAGGAACTGCTCGAAGCCACCCGGCGGGACCGCCAGCCAGGCGTAGTGGTCGGAGAGGTGGTGGCGGTATCCGCGCTTCTCCAGCAGGGCGACCAGAGCCGTGTCCCGCACGTCGACGTGCGGGAAGCAGACCGTCGCCGCACCCCGTTCGGCGGCCATCGCCTCGGCCCTGTCCAGCAGTGCGGCGAGGTCCTGCTCGGTGGCGTCGGGCGCGGCCAGTGTCCGGGTGCGTCCCAGGTGCCGTCCGCCGCACACCAGCGAGGGCAGCAGACGCTCCGGAGCTCCCCCGGCGACGTCGCGCAGCACCACGGCCGCCTCGGGTACCTCCCGCTCCACGGCGCGCCTCAGCATGGCGTCCGGCCGGGCCAGCAGCCAGGCCACGGACTCGTCGGCCCAGGCGGTCACCAGTCCGGCGACGGGTGCCCCGGCCCGCTCACGCACCAGGAAGTCCATCGCCGTACCGGAGTTGTGCTCCTGCACGGTGAGCCAGCGCGGGGTCTGGAAGAAGTCCTCCGCCCCGAGCACCGAGTCCCACCCCGCGGCCTCCAGCCCGGCCGCGCCGTCGACCGCCCGTACACCGTCGGGATACGGGCTCACCGGAGGTCTTCCTCGACGACGAAGTCGAGCAACGACGCCGCCTTGTCGGCGAGTTCCTGCGCGGCGACACGGTCGGGCCCGTTGCAGTAGGTGAAGCCGACGCACGAGGAGTTGTCCATCCGCTGGAGCAGATGGTCCCCCTTCTCGACGTGCAGGAGCACCTGGACGCCTTCGACGGCCTGCGCGGCCTCCAGCCCGTCGACGTGCGACAGGGTTCCGCGCCGGGTCGGGTAGATCATGCGGACGGCGGCGCCGCCGCGGTGGACCACCGGCTCGATCGGCGGGGTGACGCCGATGGTGAGCAGCCAGGCGTCGAGGATCGGGCTGCGGCCGGTGACATCGGTGACCAGCATCGTCATGCAGCTGGACGGGGTACGGGGATTGGCCTCGATGATGCGCCAGCCGGACTCGGTGCGCCGGACCTCGGTGTGGCAGGGACCGTGCCGGTAGCCGATCATCTCCAGTGTCGAGCGCACCACGGAGTACAGCTCGTCACGCTCGTCGTCGGACAGCGGCACGGGGAAGGTGTGTCCGCACTCGATGTACGCGGGATCACCGAAGAGGTCCTTCGAGGTGACTCCGAAGACATGGGTGTGCCCGTCCACGGTCATCGTCTCGACGCTGACCTCCTCGCCCTCGACGTACTGCTCCAGCAGGACGTCGCCGCTCCTCGGCTGCCCGCGGAGGCTGTGCCGGACGGCGGACAGCTCCTCCCAGGCCTCGATCAGCTCCGCCATGTCGTCGACCCTGCGTACCCCGTAACTGATCGCCTCGGCAGGGGGTTTGGCGATCATCGGGAAACCCAGCCGGCGGGCGGCCTCGTCGAGCTGGCCCCGGTGGCCGACCAGCACATGAGGGATGTTGAACGGCTGGTCGCCGAGCGCGATCCGCAGCTGGTCCTTGATGTTGGCGGTGCGCACGGCGTCGGGGTCCGGGCCCGGCAGGCCGAGGCGCCGGGCCGCCTGCGCCGCGAGCTCGGTGTGGTAGTCGGAGAAGGAGGTCAGGCCGTCCACCGTCGGCGAACCGTCCTCGTCGGTGACGACGGCGAGCACGGCGTCGAGGTCGGTGGTGTCGACGTCGATCACCCGGTCCACGATGGCCAGCGGATGGGTGTCCCAGTCGTGTCCGTGGGTGTACCAGGACCGGTCACCCGTCAGCAGCCACACCTCCAGGCCGTGCTCCTGCGCCTGCCGGAGTCCCAGGACGAAGGGGTGGTTCTGCATGTGCTCGACGATCGCGATCCGCTTTCCGGCGAACTGCGCGTAGTCGGCCAGAGGTGTTGTCATCGGACGCCTCCCGTGTGGGTGATGTGCAATCGACCGGTTCGGGTTCCAGGGGGTTCGGTGAACCGCGTTTCCCGGAGTTCAGTTGAACCGCCGTGGGCCCGGCCGTGCCATGCATGGGGAGGCAGGACGCATAGGCGCCGAGCGAGGCGCATAGGAGGAGGGGAGCGACGAAAGCGCCCCGATGCGTTGACGCGTGCATGCTTGCTCTCTACCGTCGGAGAGCGCTCCCCTTCGGTCGGCAGAGCGCGTCCCCCACGGCGGCCAAAGGTTCGGGAGTCCCCCATGAAGCACCTGAGACGCACTCCGATCACCCTCCTCGCCATCCTGACAACGTTGTCCTCCGTCCTTGTCGGCGGGGTGGCCTCCCTCCCCGCCGCCGCGGCACCCGCGGAGGCCGTGTGCAACACGTACTGCGACGCGAGGGATCCGGCGCTGAGCACCCAGGACCGCGTCCCCGTCACCGCCACGATCGCCTCACGGACCGTCGCCCTGCACTTCGACGACGCCGCCCCGATGGGCTGGGCCTCCATCGACGACGGAGGTTCCGGCGACCGCGTCTGGCTGGACCGGTCCATGGACGGCGGCCGGAGCTGGGCCTCGGGCAGCCGGCTCGGCGACACCGCGGTGCCCTCCGGAGGGCGTGGCTGGCGCACCCAGATGTACAACGTCGACGACTGGAACACCAAGGGCGTCGGCGCCCTCCGGGCCTGCGGCCAACCGGCCGGCGGCGCCATCGCGTGCACCCCCTGGGCGCGGACCACCTGGAACGCGGGCAGCCGGAGCACCGCGGCGGCCACCGCACTCATGATGTCGTACGACCGCAGCAGCAAGCTCTTCGGCGGCAACGGGTGGTGGACCGCCGCCAACGCGCTGACCGCGATCATCGACAACAGCCGGATCAGCGGAATGGGCAGCTACACGTACGCCATCGCCGAGACGTACGACAAGAACGTCGGTGCCCAGGGAGGGCAGTTCCGCAACGAGTACCTCGACGACACGGGATGGTGGGGCCTGGCCTGGATCGCCGCGTACGACGCGACAGGCGACGGCCGGTACCTCGCCACCGCGCGGGCCGACGCGGACCACATGCAGGCCAACTGGAACGACACGTGCGGCGGCGGGGTGCGCTGGAACACCGGTGGCAACTACAAGAACGCCATCACCAACGAGCTGTTCCTCCAGCTCAACTCGGCCCTGCACAACCGCATCCCCGGCGACACCACCTACCTGGACCGGGCCAGGAACGAATGGAACTGGTTCCGGAACAGCGGCATGATCAACGGCGACCGGCTGATCAACGACGGTCTCGACGACGCGTGCGCCAACAACGGCCAGCCGACCTGGACGTACAACCAGGGAGTCGTCCTGGGCGCGCTGACCGAGTTCCACAGGGCCACCGGGGACTCCGCCCTCCTGACGACCGCACGTGAGCTCGCCGACGCCTCGACCGTCCGGCTCCAGACCGACGGCGTCCTGCGCGAACCGGGTGAAGGCGACAGCTGCACGGGCGACGGGCCCAGCTTCAAGGGCGCCTATGTCCGTGGGCTCGGCACCCTCAACCGCCAGCTGTCCGACCACCCTTACGCTCCGGCCCTCACCCGCTGGGCGAACAGCGCCTACGCTCACGACCGCGACCCGCTCGACCGGTACGGCCCGCACTGGAGCGGCGGCAACGGAACCACCGACTACGGCTGCCAGCAGAGTGCCCTCGACCTCCTCAACGCCGCTACGGGCTGAGAGGCGGCCGCCGGGTCTGGCAGAGTGCCGCCCATGTTGCAGGTGTGTGTGAACGGTGCCCGTGACCGTGACGCGTGCGGCACCCTCCCGGTGACGCCCGAGGAGCTGGCCGTACAGGCGGCGCGGGCCGTCGCCGCCGGGGCCGAGGACGTGCATCTGCACCCCAAGGACGCCGACGGCCGGGACTCCTTGGCCCCCGGCGCGGTGGCCGCGGCGGTCACGGCGGTGCGTGCCGCCGTGCCGAGGGGGGTGCGGGTCGGAGTGACGACGGGGGCCTGGGCGGTCCCCGATCCCCGGCATCGGGCCGCTCTCGTCCGCACCTGGACGGTTCTGCCCGACCACGCCTCGGTGAACTGGCACGAACCCGGCGCCGAGGCGGTGGCCCGGGCGCTGCGGGACCTCGGTGTCGGCATCGAGGCCGGCATCTACTCCGGCACCGACGCGGCGCGGAGGTTCCTCGCCTCCCCGCCCCCGTCCGGGGTGGTGCGCGTGCTCGCCGAGGTCACCGACACCGACCCCCGTACGGCGGCGAGCACCGCCGTGAGTTTGGTCGAGGAGCTGGGTCAGGGGCTCGCGGTGCCCGTTCTCCTGCACGGCGAGGACGGCGGAGCCTGGCCGGTCCTGCGTACCGCGGCACGGCTCGGCCTGGACACCAGGGTCGGCCTCGAAGATGTCCTGGTGCTTCCCGACGGCTCGGCCGCCGAGGACAACGCCGCCCTGGTCCACGCCGCGCGAAGGCTCCTCGACGGCCGGTGACGTACGTCGGGGCCCTGGCCGCGCGGACACGTCGACGGTGCGTCGAACCGGGCGTGGCGTCACCTCCGGTACCACGCCGTCGGGTCACACGACCGGACCCGCGCTAGCGGGCGGCCACGACGCCCGTCAGGAAGAAGTCGACACCGGCGAGGAACTGCTGGCGGTCGTCGTGCTCGGGCAGTTGCGCCGCCACCCTGCGCACGAAGGGGAACCTGTCGGAGTCGAGCTGCGCCCACCGCTCGGCGACCGACCCGAGGAAGGCGGCGCGGTCCGGCCCGTGCGCGTGCAGGCGGCCGTTCGCGGCGTTCTGCCCGGCGACGCCGAGGACGTGGTTGACGAGAGCGGACGTGGCGTCGAAGAGCAGCCGCTCGGGCACGCCCAGCGCCTCCAGCTGACTGCCGAAGCCCTCGAAGATCTGCGGGATCGCCGCCAGCCACGGTGCGCGGGAGAGCTGGGCACCCACCCACGGGTGCGCGTCGATCGCGTCGAACACGCCCAGGGCGATGCTCCGGATCGCGTCCCCCGGTTCCGCGTCGCCGGCCACGTCCGTCACGACACGGGCGATGACGTCGTCGGTGGCGGCGGCGAGCAGGTCGTCCTTGTTGGCGACGTGCCAGTAGATCGCGCCGCTCCCGGTGGCCAGCCGCGCCGTGAGGGCACGGAAGGTGAGGGCCTTCTCGCCCCCCTCGTCGAGCATCTCGATCGCGGCCTCGACGATGCGCTCCTTGGAGAGCGCGTCGGTACGCCGGTGGGCCTGCTGCGGTCTGGTCGCCATGGGGCCAGTTTGACACGACTGGAACGGTGTTCCAACCTGGAGCCGTGGAACACCGTTCCAGTCCTTCCGGACGCACCACGAAAGGGAACTGCCATGACCACCTCCACGACACCCGTCACGATCATCGGAGCCGGCCTCGGCGGCCTGACCCTCGCCCGCGTCCTCCACGTCCACGGCATCGCCGCCACGGTGTACGAGTCCGACCCGTCGGCAGCCGCCCGCACCCAGGGCGGCCAGCTCGACATCCACGAGGAGGACGGGCAGCGGGCCCTCGCGGACGCCGGTCTGACCGACCGGTTCCGCGCGATCATCCACGAGGGCGCGGACGCGGCCCGCGTACTCGGACGGGACGGCGAGCTGCTCCTCGACGTCCCGGGCGACGACTCGACGCCACGCCCCGAGGTCCTGCGCGGCGATCTGCGCCGGATACTGCTCGACTCGCTGCCCGAGGGGACCGTCCGGTGGGGCAGCAAGGTCGCCGGTGCCCGCTCCCTCGGTGACGGCCGCCACGAAGTGGCCTTCACCGACGGCACCACCGTCACCACCGGCCTCCTCGTCGGCGCAGACGGCGCCTGGTCCAAGGTCCGACCGCTGCTCTCGGACGCCACGCCCGTCTACGTCGGTACGACCTTCGTCGAGACGTACCTCCACGACGTGGACCGGAACCACTCCGCCACCGCAGCCGCGGTCGGCAAGGGGGCCATGTACGCGCTCGCCCCCGGCAAGGGCATCGTGGCTCACCGCGAGGCGGGGAACACCCTGCACACCTACGTCGAGCTGAACCGCTCCGCCGAGTGGATCGCCGACACCGACTTCACCGTCCCCGCCGCCGCGAGCAGCCGGATCGCCGCCGAGTTCGATGGCTGGGCCCCCGAGCTCACCGCCCTGATCACCGACGGCGAGACCGCGCCGGTCGCCCGCATGATCCACACCCTCCCGGACGGACACCGCTGGGACCGCGTCCCCGGGGTGACCCTCATCGGCGACGCCGCACACCTCATGCCGCCCTCCGGCGACGGCGCCAACCTCGCCATGTACGACGGCGCCGAGCTCGGCAAGGCCATCGCCGCTCACCCCGGGGACACCGAAGCAGCCCTCACCGCCTACGAGCAGGCCATGTTCCCGCGCAGCTCGCGCTTCTACGCGGACGCCCTGGAGATCATCGACATCTGCCTCGGTGACAACGCCCCCACCAGCTTCATCGACTTCTTCACCGGAGGTCCCGAGGCGGACGCGGCAGCGCGGGACCGGTCCTGAGCGGTGTCCGACGCCGTACGCGGACCGGCTGTTCGGATCAGGTGTTCCGGCCGCGTGCCCGGGTCAGTTGCTTCAGCTCGATGATGGTCGCGACGGCGCGCAGCCAGGTCGCGGCCGCGTCGTCGGCGGCGATGCCACCCACGAGTCCGGCGCCGGCCCGGAGCCACTCCGTGACGAGGGCGGCCGCCTCCCGGCGGGGCAGCGGCTCGGGCAGTTCCGCGGCGCGGGCCAGTCCGCCGGCGCGCACGGTGTCGGCGAGGAAGGCGACCGAGCGGGGCTCGGTGCCGAGACGGTCGAGGACGACGGCCGCGGCCGCCGCGCCGTCGCCCATCAGGGCGGTGCGCCGGGGCCCGGGCTCGGCGGTGAGGCCGTAGCGCAGCAGGACGGTGATGTCGAGCGTGGCCAGCTCGTCGTCCGTACGGTCGGGCGGGGTCGGGGCGTCGTTCATGGCGGGGCCTCGGGTATCTCGTCTGCGCTGACCGGTCCGCTGCGGTTCAGCCGACGGTGACGGTGTAGGTGATGCGTTCGGGAGCCGGGGAGGGGGTCGCCCCCGTGGTCGGGGTGGCTGAGGGCGCGGTCGTTTCGGGCGGCAGGTCGGAGGTGTTGCCCTCGCACGTGGTGAACGTGCAGTGCAGCAGCGTGAACCGCGTGACCCCCTTGCCCTTGGCCTCGAAGGTGAAGGTGAGCCGCCCGCCTGCCCCTGCCCCGTCGCCGGGGTCCGACGCGTGGTCCCGGCCGCGGCTGACCAGCACCGCGCTGTCGGGTTCGGGGTCGACCAGGTACCAGTACTCACGGGTGGAGGCGTTCTGGTCGACGGTGAGCGCGAAGCGCTCCCCCGGCTCGGCGGCGATGTCGGTGTCCTGCGCCGTGTAGCTCGTGGGACCCTCCGCGGTGCCCGTGGACCCGCCGGCCGGTCCGTCGGCGCCCGGGCCGCAGCCCGTGGTGAGAGCGAGGAGCGCGGCGGCCGCGATCGCGGCACCGCTCCTGCTACCGGGGAAGATAGACGCTGTACGCATCGGGGAGATCACTGCTGGAAGCCTTGCCCATGTGGCCGTTGATGAAGTCGTCCTCGCTGACCCAGGTGGTCGAGCCCCAGGGGTTGTACACCTGAAGCATGTCACCTTCCTGGGCGATGATGGTCATCGCGTGGGCGCCCTCCTCACCTGAGACGTCGACCGGCACCGGCCGCCCCTGCGCGACCGACTTCTCGACCTCGGTGAGGACCGCCCTGCGGTCGGCGGCGCTGTCCAGGTCCTGGCGCTCGTAGTCGCTGCCGGTGGCACTGCCGACGGTGGAGTCGTTGATCCGTTCCTGCCCCTCCGGCCCCATGCCGCCCCAGTTCTCGCCGCCGTCGCCTTCGGTGTGCAGCCGGTGCTGTTCGGCCACCAGGCGCTGCTTGAAGGCCTCGGGGTCGTCCTGCTGCCCGTCGGGGCCGCCGGTGAGGTCCAGCGCGTACAGGGGGTCGACCATGGCGCGGGACGTGACGGTGGAGGAGGCCACGCAGGTGCCCTCGGAGCCGTCGCCGCCCTGGACCCACCGCTGGCCGTCGAACGTGGCGTAGTCCTTGTTGTTGTTCGAACCGTCCGGCGCCAGGCCCTCGTCGTCCATGCTGTCCGCCTCGGTGACCACCGGGGTGAGATGCCGGCGCATCCACTCGGGATCCTTGCCGTGGATCTTGCCCTGGAACTCCTCGATCTCGGCGACGCTGTGACCGGCGGCGAGGGCCTTCATCAGATAGGCCCGCTCCTGCGGCGTCTGCGACGTGGCCAGCATCTGCTCCATGGCCATCTCGTCGTCGAGGCTCAACAGGTCCATACGCGCCGAGGCGCGCTCCAGTTCGGCGGCCTTGAGGATCTCGTTCAGCTCGGCGTCGGCGCCCGCGACACCGGTGTCGGCGAGCATCAGCTTGTCGACCGCGGTGAGTTCGCTGGTCTCCATCTTCCCGGCCCGTGCCTCGGCGGCCCACTTGTTCAGGTCCCGGGCCGCCGTGCGGGTGGCCTCCTGCGCGTCGGAGACGGCCTCGTGCATCAGGTCGACCGCGTAGGAGCCGAAGTGGGCGGCGTTCTTGCGGTCCCACTCCTCCTCGTCGTTCTCGTGCAGGTCGTCGAAGAACCCGTCCTTGCCGCCGAGCATCTTCCGCTGCTCCAGCAGCTGTCCGCGCCCCCGCTCGTCCTTGCGCTGCGCGGCGCCGATCGCGTCGGCCAGCGTCAGCAGCACCGTGGCGCAGCCGTGGAACGCCTCGCCCATCTGGGTCGCGGCCCGCCCGGCGGCGTTCACCCCGGCGGAAGCCAGGACGCTCGTGTCGCCGACCCACACCTCCGGAAGGCCTTTACGGCCCACCCGGTCGACCTGGTCGAAGACGTCGCCGACGGGGCCGACCTGACCGCGGTAGAGGTCGGCCAGGCCCTCCAGCACGCCCTGGTCACCGCCCGGTTCGGGCACCGAGAGGGCGTCGCCGATCAGGTCGAGCACCTCGTTCTTGCTCCCGGCGCCGAGCAACTTCTTGGACAGGCCGGCCAGCCACGCGAGGCGGAGGGAAGGGGATTCGAAAGGAGAGGGGAAGAAGGACATCGGCCCGGCCTCAGTAGCTCGACAGGGCCGAGGGGCGCCCGTCCCGCGTCGACGTGTCGGGGAAGCTGCCGGCGACGATGACGCTGTCCGCTTCCTTCTTCACCAGACCGTCCGTGCCACGGTAGCTGTTCTTGGCGAACTGGACCTTGCTGCCGAGCTCGTGCAGCGCCGAGGCCAGCGTCTTGGCCTCGGCCTCCCACGCCTTGACGAACGCGTTGAGTGCCGACGCGGCGTCGGAGCCGCCGACCTCGTCGTACGAGTAGGTCGTGCGGGACTTGACGGCCGAGCTGACGCCGTCCATGTCCGTGCCGGCGTCGTCGAGTTGCTGGGCCTGGCCGGTCATACCCGCCTTGGCCTGGTAGCCGTCGAAGCCCACCGCTCGTCCCCCGTATGTGTTCGATCACGACCGCAGGCAGGCTAACACCCACCATACGTACGAAGATCACACATCACGGGTCGCACACATCTCCTCGACAGCACCCACCCCACGGCCGGTACGGCGGCCCCGGTCGGAGGTTCCTGCCCGATCCCCGTCACGGGTCCGCGATGTCGACGGTGACCCCGGACAGGGGACAGCCGACGCAGGTCAGCACGTAGCCCTCGGACCTCTGCCGCGGCGTCAGGCAGTTCGGCTCGCTCTGCGCGACTTCCCCGCTGCGCAGCCGCACCATGCAGTCTCCGCAGTTCCCGACCGTGCAGGAGTGCGGCATCGCCAGCCCCGCGGCGAGTCCCGCGTCGAGCAGTGTCCGGCCGGGCTCCACCGTCACCGTGCCGAGGGGGCGTCCGTCCTCCTCGACGGTCATCTCCTGCGGCACGGTCGTCGCGCTTCCGGTGTCCGCGCCGCTGACGTAGTGCTCGCGGTGCACCTGCTCGTCCGGCACCCCGAGGCCGGCCAGAACGTTCCGGACCGTGTCCATCAGCGGTCCGGGACCGCAGACGTAGTAGTGCGCGTCCGTCCCCGGTGACCGGCGGGTGAGCCAGCGCTCCACACCGGCGGCGTCCAGCCGTCCGTCCTGGCGGGTCAGGACGTGGGTGACCGACAGCCGGTCGGGGAAGTCCTGTGCCAGCCGGACGAGTTCACCGGCGAAGATGATCTCGTCCGCGTCACGGCTGCTGCACAGCAGGGCGATCCGGTCGCGCCCGGCCGGGTCGGCGATCCGTGTGCGGATCATGCTCATCATCGGTGTCACGCCGCTGCCGGCCGCGATGAGCACGGTGTCGCGCGGGGGCCGGGGCCCGGCGTGGAACGATCCCGAAGGGCCGCGCACCGCGAGGCGGTCGCCCACGCGGAGATCTTCGTGCACATGGGTGGAGAACCGCCCGCTCCCGACGTGCTTGACGGTGACCTCGAGCCGGGAGGATCCGGGCGCGGACGAGGCCGAGTAGGCCCGGCGCACAGGGCGGCCGTCGATGTCGGCGACAAGCGTGAAGAACTGACCGGGCCGGAAGTCGAACGGCCGCGGGTCCCGGCCGACGTCCTCAAGCGCGAGGGTGAGCGTGCTCGGGGTCTCCCTCCGGATCTCGGCGACGCGTACCTCTCGCAGGGGGTGGCGGCCTTCGCCGGAGCCTGCGGCCGGCCGGTGCGGGGAGCCGTCGCCCCGGGCGCCCCTGCCGGTCCGGATGTCGTCGTACCCCTCCTTCCTGAGGCCGGAGCGATAGGCGCGGTCCATCACCCGTCGCAGCAGGCGGCTCGCCCCGGGGATCGCTCCGACGGCCCTGAGCAGGAAGGCGGGCGGGCCACCCGTGGAGGCGGACACGTTGGAGGCCAGGTGTTCCGCTCCCAACGCCATCAGGTCCGGCATGGTGGCGGGGTCGGGGTGCGCGCCGGGGCTCCACAGCCGTGAGCGCACCAGCGCGTCGTTTCCGGTGATCTCGGCGTGCTCGACGTCGATGAGCAGCGCCAGGTGCGGGGGCATCCCGCGGAGCGCCATCGTCTCCAGCAGCGCGGGATCGTCGGTGATCGCGCCGCGGCCGCGGACGTGCAGCACACCGCTGCGCCCCGGGACGAGCGCCGCGAGGGAGAGCCGGTCGTCCCGCAGCAGGTTGTGCAGGGTGTCGGCGCGCTTGTTGCCCTTACGGTCCGGGACGAGGAGGGTGCGGCCGTCCAGGATCCGCGCCACCGCGTGCCGGTCACCGCGCGGGCTGGTGTCGCTGCCGCCGGAGCCGTCCCAGGTGGAGAGGGCCAGGAACGGTGCCGCGGCCAGGAAGCCGGCGACACCCGGCCCGGACAGCGGGCCGTCGTCCGCGAGGTGGGGCGCCGGATCGGCCGAGCCGTGCGGGGGCTGCCACAGCCCGGAGCGCAGGACCGCCTGTGCGCAGTGCACGTACGCCTCCGTGATGTCGACGCGGGTCTGCCCGCCCTCGCGGCCGGCCGCCGTACCGTTGACGCGCAGGATCTCCCCGACGCCCGGCAGCAGGAAGAACAGCGAGACCGGACCGTGTGGTTCACCGGCCCCGGGGAGCGGGTCCCGGCCGTGCGCATCGCCCGCGCCGGGCAGGGGGAAGGAGATCCGGGTGGGCGAGAGCACGCGTGCGAACCCGGGCGTACCGCCGATGAACGTCGTCCTGCGGGTCCCGTCCCCGTCCCGGTAGCCGAAGGCCGCGACCGGGCAGTGGGCGAGGACGGTCCGGCAGCCCTCGTCGAGCGCGCCGATCTGCTTGATCATGATCATCGGCGCCGGGCGGCCGATGACCGCCTCGAGGTCGGCCACCGCCTCCAGCCGGTGCGGGGCGGAAGGGCGTACGTGCGTCACAGGGATTCCTCTCGTTCCCGGGCCGGCCGGCCGGGCACCGGCGGCCGGAGCTGAGCCGACCGGCGCCGGCAGCCGGAGCCGAGCCGGCTCCTCGGCACACCTCCCCCATCGGGCAAGGCGGCGTTTCCGCAGTTCATGGCACCATTGTGAGCAATACTTCAGCTCTTTGACTACTCGCATTCCGCGCCCTGAGGAGTCCTGCCGATGCCGTCAGCCGACCGCCGTCTTCAGCCACGTCGCAAGCCCCGCCAGGTCCGTGCCGAGCTCACCCGGGAGCGCATCCTCACCGCCGCTGCTCACGTTTTCGCCGAGTACGGATACGCCGCCGGCACCACCAACCGCATCGCCGAGCACGCCCGGGTCTCCATCGGTTCGCTGTACCAGTACTTCCCGAACAAGGACGCCGTCCTGGCCGAGCTGGTGGTGCGCCACATCGACCGCGGCACCTGGACACAGGCCGACCGGATCGATCTGTCCGCGGGGACCCTGGAGACGATGGTGCGCGCCCTGGTCCGCGACGCCATCGACAACCACCGCGACGATCCGCAGCTGTTGCGCATCATGATCGAGGAGGCGTCGTTCTCGCAGGACCTGATCGACACGATCGACCGGCACGGGCGTGACCGTGTGGAGCAGGTCCGCGACCTCCTCGCCCGGCACGCGGACGTCCGCGTACGTGACCTCCCGACCGCGGCCGAGCTCATCGTGTTCACCGTGGAGGCGAACACGCACAAACTCATGGCCGCCCCGCAGACGGTCCCGGTCGAGTCGTTCGAGAACGAACTGGTGGACATGCTCACCCGCTACCTGGGAGGCAGCCGGTAGCGTCCGGGGCCGGGGTTCGGGCACGGCACCGTTCGCCGCCTCGGGGCCCTGGACCGAAAACCCGTTGGCCGGACCACGGCGGCCGCTGCTATCTTTCCGGAGGCCGTGCGAGAGAACGAGGAGGTGGTACCCGTGAACGCAGTTTCGACATGGGTGCTCCTCTCCGGGGTCACGGTCGGGCGATAGGTCGTCCGGGAGCGCCGTTCCAGAGCACTCCCGAAAGGCACGACCATGCACTTCATCTCCGAGCAACGCCTCGACGACGGCGTCCTCGCACGCGAATTCACCCTCGGCGAGATCCCCGGAACCCTGTGGACGCCGGAATCCGACGTACCGGTCCCGCTGATTCTGATGGCCCACAACAACGGCCTGCCCAGGCGGGAACCCCGGCTGGTGGCCCGGGCCCGGCACTCCGCGTCGCACGGCTACGCGGTGGCCACCATCGACGCCGCCGGGTGCGGTGACCGGCCGCGTTCCGCCGCCGACGAGCAGGCCCGCGCGGACATCCGCCGGGCGATGCGGGCCGGTGAACCGGTCGACGAGATCTTCGAGTCCTTCATCGGGCCGCTGGTCGAGAAGGCGGCCCCGGAGTGGCTGACCACCCTGGACGCCCTGCTCGCCCTGCCCGGGATCGGCGGCCCCGTCGGGTACTCGGGTTGGCTGGCCCTCGGCATCCGGCTCGCGGTGGCCGATCCGCGCATCGCGGCCGCCGGGTTCTTCGCCGGAGGGTACGTTCCGCGCGCCCAGCGCGAGGAGGCCCGGCAGGTCGGCGTTCCGCTGCTGCTCCTGTTGCAGTGGGACGACGAAGGGAACCCCCGGCAGCGGGCCCTGGACCTGTTCGACGCCTTCGGCACCGAGGAGAAGACACTGCACGCCAACACGGGCGGGCACACCGGTACTCCGTGGTTCGAGGTGGAGGACGGGGACAGGTTCTTCGGCCGACACCTGAAGTGAGGCAGGGCCGGCCGGTCCGCCACGGAAAGGCGTTGCCGTGGCGGACCGGTTCGGGCACGATCCCACCGTGCGTGAGAACAGGGACCTCGGCGGGCACGGGCGGTACACGCTGACGGAGACGGAGCACGACCGGGTCTGGGGAGTCTGCGTCGAGGTGGACGGGCTCTTCGGCGAGGCCGGGCGCGCGACGTACGAGCTGCACGCCTGGCTTCCGGAGGGGGCCGAGGTGCGCGGCTGGGCCGGCAGCCGGGTGTGGCTGGTGCCGGAGGACCGGACGCTCGGGCCCTGGCTCCTGGAGGACGTGGAGAGCCTCGGGCCGCACCCCGGCACGGACGGTCTCGTGCTCACCGGCCTGGACGACTACGAGGGCCCGCCCGAGGGCCACCGGGGCCCTGTCCGGCTCCATGACGGACGCCGGTGGCTCGGCTCCTGCCGGGAGTTCGCCCGCGTCCTGCCGCCCGAGCGGGCGGATCCCCCTCTCGTCCTGCGGGGGTTCGCCGGGGGCGACGAGCTGCGGACACGTCTGACCGCCGGGACCCGGCGTTCGCTGCACCTGGAGCAGGCCGCCCTGGAGATACGGGACGACCGGGGCGACCTGCTCGCCGAGCGGCTGCTGTGGGCCGAGGTCAGCGCCTGGTCCCCATCGGCCCGTGGCGTGGATCTGATCGATCTGGAGCTGTCCGGCGCCTTCGTCACTCCCCTTCCGGAGCACGCCCGGCCGGTGTGGGACCGGTGGCTCACCGGGCCGCCGACGAGCCCCGGCGCCTGGGCCGGCTCGGACACCCGGCAGCGTGGGGCGTGGCTGGACCTCGTGCGGGAGGGTGCCTGCCGACGTATATCGCACGACCGGCCGTCCGGTCATGCGTACGAACTCGACGGCCGACACACCACCGACGTCCCGGGCCTCCATCTGGCGCTCGGCGAGGCGGTCAACGGGCCCGGCGGCTATTTCGGCGGATGCCTGGCCGCCGTCGCCGACTGCCTGTGCGGCACCTTCGGCTACACCTCGCCCGCCACCCTGCTCTGGCGGGACGCCGGGATCGCGCGCACCCACCTGTCCCGCGCCCTGACGCCGGACGGTGAGCCGTACGACCTGTTCGGCGTCCTGCTCGATGTGCTCGCCGAGGGCGGGATGCGCGTCACCCTGGCGTGACGGAGCGCCCCTCCCCCATGTCTCCGGGGCTGAGCGCTCGGTCACTCACGGGGGCGTCACCGCCCGGCTTCCGCCCCGTCAGGCGGAGGCCAGGAGCTGGAGCGTGTCGATGACGCGGTTGGAGAAGCCCCACTCGTTGTCGTACCAGGCGACCACCTTGACGTGGCGGCCGTCGACGCGGGTCAGGGCCGAGTCGAAGATCGACGAGGCGGGGTTGCCCGTGATGTCGGACGACACGAGGGGGTCGTCCGAGTATTCGAGAACACCGGCGAGCGGCCCCTCCGCCGCGGCGCGGTACGCGGCCAGCACGTCCTCACGCGTCACGTCGCGGGCGACGGTCGTGTTGAGTTCGACGATCGAGCCCACCGGAACCGGCACGCGGATCGAGTCGCCCGACAGCCTGCCGTCGAGGTTCGGCAGCACGAGGCCGATCGCCTTCGCGGCCCCTGTCGTGGTCGGCACGATGTTGACCCCGGCGGCGCGGGCGCGGCGGGCGTCGCGGTGCGGGCCGTCCTGGAGGTTCTGCTCCTGCGTGTAGGCGTGCACCGTCGTCATGAAGCCGTGCTCGATGCCGGCGAGATCGTCGAGCACCTTCGCCAGCGGTGCGAGCGCGTTCGTCGTGCAGGAGGCGTTCGAGACGATCGTGTGCGCCGCCGGGTCGTACGCGTCGGTGTTGACGCCGAACGCGAGCGTGACGTCGGCGCCGGTCGCCGGTGCGCTGATCAGCACCTTCTTCGCGCCCGCGTCGATGTGGGCGCGGGCGGCCGTGGCCGAGGTGAAGCGACCGGTCGCCTCGAGCACGATGTCGACGTCCAGCTCGGCCCACGGCAGCCGCGCCGGTTCACGCTCGGCGAGCACGGCGATGCGACGGCCGTCGACGACGAGGGTGTCCCCCTCGGCCTTGACCGGACGGCCGAGGCGGCCCGCCGTCGAGTCGAAGGCGAGCAGCCGCGCGAGGGTGGCGGGCTCGGAGAGGTCGTTGACGGCGACGATCTCCAGGTCGCTGTCGCGTTCGAGCAGCGCGCGCAGCACATTGCGTCCGATGCGGCCGAATCCGTTGATGGCGATGCGAGTCATGAGTGGTGTCCCTTCGGGTTCGCCATCCAGGTTCGCGCGGGGCGTCCGCCGGTGACAGCGGCGTGATCGCCACGGTCCGAAAGGATCGCGCCACCGCCCGCGCGGCCGGTCACTCGCCCCGGGCGAAGGTCCGCCGGTACTCGCTGGGCGTGGTGCCGAGGATGCGATGGAAGTGCAGCCGCAGATTCGTACCGGTGCCGAGTCCGACGTCGGCGGCGATCTGCTCGACGCTTCGCTGCGACAGTTCGAGCAGCTCGCGGGCCCTGTCGATGCGGGCGCGCATGACCCACTGCATCGGCGTGTATCCCGTGTCCTCGGCGAAGCGTCGCGAGAAGGTGCGCGGTGACACCGCCGCGTGCCGGGCGAGCGTTTCGAGGGTGAGGGCCTTGCCGAGCCGGTGCAGCGCCCACTCCCGGGTGGCGGCGAACCGCTCGCCGAGCGGCTCGGGCACGCTGCGCGGTACGTACTGCGCCTGTCCACCGCTGCGGTAGGGGGCTGCCACCAGGCGTCGGGCCGCGTGGTTCGACGCGGCCACCCCGAGATCGCCGCGCAGGATGTGCAGGCACAGGTCGATGCCCGAGGCCGCCCCGGCCGACGTCAGCACGCTGCCCTCGTCGACGAACAGGACGTTCTCGTCCACGTGCACCAGTGGATGCCTCGCCGCCAGTGCCCGTGTGTAATGCCAGTGCGTGGTGGCGCGCTTGCCGTCGAGCAGCCCCGTGGCGGCCAGTGCGAAGGCGCCCGTCGAGATGGCGGCGAGCCGAGCGCCCCGGTCGTGGGCGCGGATCAGCGCGTCGACGACGGCCCGGGGCGGGTCGTCGCGGTCGGGAAACCGATAGCCGGGGACGAAGACGATGTCGGCCCAGTCGAGTGCGTCCAGGCCGTGGGCGACGGCGTACGACAGGCCGTCGCCGCCGGTCACGAGACCGGATTCCGCGCCGCACACCCGGACTTCGTACGGCATGCTGGCGCGGGTCGTGAACACCTGGGCGGGGATACCGACGTCGAGGGGCTTCGCGCCTTCGAGCACGAGGACGGCGACGTGATGGGGGGACGGTGCGGGCACGGGGAAGAGGGTACGTGGGGCGCGGGGGCCCGGCCCTGTACCGGGCAGCCACCTCCGCCCTTGACGACGCATCCCGTGAGGAACGGGGGCTGCCGGGGCGCTTCGCCGCGCCCCGGCAGCTCGTCGACGGATCAGGTCGTCGACGGCTTCCCGGCCGACGGCCGCTCGCGGAGTGCGTCGACGACCGCGCGCTCCAGCACGGCCGACTCGCCGATCGAGGTGCCCTTCCTGCCCATGTCGGCGTCCCGGATGAGGTAGCTCCGCTCGCCCAGGTACTCCAGGGTGGTCGAGTCGAAGACCCAGGCCGTACGCCAGCCGGCCCGGGTGTCGTCACGGGCCACGCCGATCCCGTGCCGGCCGGCCGCGTCCACCGCGTCGGGGTCCTCGGACACACCGGGGATCTTGGCCGCGGCCTTGTAGAGCGCGGCCGCGGTCTTCGGCGGCATCACCGTCTCCCGCAGCAGTTCCCCGATGGCGTCGAAGGCGTCCTGGTCCGGGTCGCGGTCCCCGGCCGGGGTGTCACGCGCGTCCTGGTCCCGGGTGATCTCGGTGGCGAGCCGCCGGAGGAGGACGTCGGGGTCGGTGGGCAGTGAGGCCAGCCAGGCGTACGTCGGCCGGTTGAGGCCCGCCGGGTAGCCGACGGGGGTCTCGCCGTCCGGGACCCCGACGGTGATCGGGACGTACGAGCCGTCCTCGTGGATCAGGCCCTCGTCGACCACCGGCCCCGGCTGCTGCGACATCCAGACCTCGCGCTCGCCGGGCTCGCTCAACTTCACCGGTCCGCCGAACTCGCCCTCGTTCCCGGACTGCAGTGTCCTGACGTACACGAACTGGTCGCCGGTGACCGTCTGTTCGTCGCTCTTCCCGGCGACCGAGGCGATCCGGTCGAGCAGTACGGCCGCTCCGCGCGGTGCTGTGGAGGCCGTACCCGCGGCGGACGGTGCCGGAGCACTGTCCTGGCCGGTCACGGCGAGCGTGGTGAGCAGCACCCCGCCCAGGGCCAGTCCGGCGACGGGCAGCAGGACCGCGGGGCGCGGGAGGCGGGGGCGTGCGGGGGCGCGGTCGCCGTCCTGGTCGATCAGACGCATCAGGTTGTCCTTGTGGTGGAGATGACGGCCCGGGGGCAGGTCCCGTTCGGCCGGGGCCGGCAGCAGCCGGTCCAGTTCCTCGCGTTCGGCCCGCCCGGGGCCGGAGGTACGGTCGTTCATCGGGCTTCCTCCTGAATGGGCAGGGCCACGAACGCGGCCCTGCTCCCTACCTCTCCGCGGCCCGGGCGGGGTTCCCGGCCGGATCGGGCCGTGTCGACGGATCGGGCCGTGTCGACGGATCGGGCCGTGTCGACGGATCGCGTCTCCCGCTCTCCGGTGCGCGCTTCCCCTTTCCCGGCTCGCGCGTCCCTCGCGGGCCGGTCCGGCTCCTGGCCGAGCTCCTCGTCGGTGAGCCGGCGCAGCCGGGTGCGGGCACGGGAAAGCCGTGACCGTACGGTGCCGACCGGGACGCCCAGGGCCTCGGCGGCCTCGGTGTAGTCCAGCCCGGACCAGACGCAGAGGACCAGCACCTCGCGTTCCTGGCGTCGGAGCCCGCCCAGTGCCCGCTGGACCGCGGCCAGCCGGCGTGCGTCGTCGACGCGTCCGGCGGTGGCGTCCGCGATGTCCGCCACCGGCTCCGGCGCGGGACGGCGGGCCAGGAACGCCAGGCGCCGCCCTCTGCCGCGGTTGGCGTTGCGCGCCTTGTTCGTGGCGATGCCGAGCAGCCACGGCCGCAGTGAGTCCCCTTCGGGCTCGACGGCCTGACGGGTGCGCCAGGCGGCCAGGAAGGTGTCGGACAACACCTCCTCGGCCGCCGACCAGTCGCCCGTCAGCCGGTAGGCGTGGTTGTAGACCGCCCGCGCGTACTCCTCGTAGAGCGCGGCGAACGCCTCTCGGTCACCCGCCCTGATCCGTGCCCGCATGCGCTCCCGCTCTTCCTGTTCATCACACCTCACACCTCCTTTCTCTCCGGCCCGGCGGCGGGGTTCCGGTGACGCGCGCCACACCGTGGGGTCACACGGCGCGAGAAGGCGGAGGGCCTCCCGGCCACGGACCTCAGGGCTTGGTCACCGGCTCCTGGAGTTCGGTCACCCAGTCGTCCCGACTGTCCGGGCATTCGAGGCTGATCTCTTCGTCCGTCACCGACTCCACGGGAGCGGGGCCTTTCCGCTCCGCCCGGGCCCCGGGGGCGACGTCTTCGCGACGGCCGGTGCGTGCGTATCGCGGCCGACGGCGTTTCGGCCAACACCCACTCGTGGACCGCCTCTTGCGGCGCAAGGGCCCATGCATCCCGCATCTTTCGGCGGCCGCGTGGAACCGGGATCCCGGACTCGGCCGAAAGACATGTGTTCGAAAAGTCGGCGGGCTCGTTGAACCTGACGATCCCGACCATCGACCACCGACCGTCAGGAAGGAGCGACGTTGACACGCACCGGCACACGCCGCGACCGCCGGAACACCAAGGACGCGAAGAACACGCAGGCCGAGGAGACGATCTCGGACGCGGAGCGCGAGCTGTACGGGGGCCGTCTGCGCTACGACCAGTCCTTCGTACGTCATGTGGGCCCGCTGACCAGGCTCTCGTTCCGGCACATGGCGGCCGCGCTGCCGCGCATGGTCGCCCTGGTCCTCCGTACCGGCTGGCGGACGGACCGGCGGGCGATGGCCGGGGTGGTGGCCGCCCAGCTCGGGCAGGGGGTGGCCGGGGCATGGGGACTGGTCGCGGTCAACAGCGTCCTCACGAACCTGTTCGCGGAGGGGCCGACGGCCGACAAGCTGCGCGACGCCCTGCCGGCCCTGGCCGCACTGGCGGCGACCGCCGTGGCCGCGGCCCTGCTGACGGCGTGGTCGACGGCCATGTCGGGGCGGCTGGAGCCACAGGTGGAGCGCGCCGTCTCGGCGCGTTACTACACGGCCGTCACCCGCGTCGAGCTGGAGGCGACGGAGCGTCCCGAGGTCCAACGGGTGCTGGAGGCGGGCCGGTTCGGTACGGACTCGGCCCGCAGCATGCTGATGCTGTCGGTGGGCGTCGGCAACGTCCTCATCTCGATGGTGGCGGCCGCCGTCGTCCTGGCGTCGCTGCACTGGCTGCTGCTGCCCATGCTGCTGGTGATCGCCCTGCCCAAGGGGTGGGGCGCGGTCAGTTCCGCACGCCGTGAGTACGTCTCCAAGCTGCACTGGATCGACCACCGCAGGGCCATCGCCTCGCTCCTGGGCTTCCTGACCCGCCCGCACGCGCAGGGCGAGATCCGCGTGCACGCCGCCGGGACGAAGCTGCTGAACAGCTACGAGGAGATGTCCCACCAGACCGAGGCGGAGCAGCGGCGTCTCGCCCACGCGCAGGCCTCCACGGACCTGGTCGCCGGCGGCTTCGCGGGGGTCGCGTCGCTCGCCTGCTACGGGGTGCTGTGGTGGCTGCTGGCCGACGGTTCCCTGCCCCTCGCCGTCGGCGGCACCGCGGTGCTCGCGATCCGCGCGTCGACCGCCCGGCTGACCTCACTGGTCCAGCAGGTCAACCGGCTCTACGAGGAGCTGCTCTTCCTCACGGACACCGAGGACGCCATCGCTCTGGCCACCGAGAACGCCATCCCCACGAACGGCACCGCGCTGCCGGCCCGTGTCCACCAGATCCGCCTGGACGACGTCTCGTACACCTATCCCGGGGCCGACTCCCCCGCGGTGCGGGACGTCAGCCTGCGGGTCCGGCGCGGTGAGGTGACCGCTCTGGTCGGGTCGAACGGTTCCGGGAAGACCACGCTGACGAAGGTGCTGTCCGGACTGCTGCTGCCCTCCGAGGGCCAGGTGTGGTGGCAGGGCGCCGACGGCTCCGAGCGGGTCGAGCTCAAGGACGCCGACCGGTCGGAGATCTTCGCCCACGTCGGGCTGCTCGCCCAGGACTTCCCGCGCTGGGAGATGACCGCTGCCGCGAACGTGGCGATCGGCGCCGGTGACCGCGTCCGGGACATGTCCGTGGTGAAGTCCGCCGCGCTGTCCGCCGGTGTCCTCAAGCTGATCGAGGGCCTGCGGCACGGCTGGGACTCCATCGTGTACAAGGGCTACGAGCGCGGAGTCCAGCTCTCGGGCGGGCAGTGGCAGAAGCTCGGCACGGCGCGCAGCCTGTACCGAGGAGCTCCTTTCCTCCTGGTGGACGAACCCACCTCGGCTCTCGATCCGCACGCGGAGATCGCCGCGTTCGACGGCCTGTGGTCCCTCGCGGAGCGCGGCCACGCGGTCGTTCTCGTGACCCACCGGCTCGCGGCCACGGCCAACGCCGACCGTATCTACGTCCTCGATCAGGGACGGGTGGCCGAGGAAGGCACCCATGAGCAGCTGATGACCCGGCCCGACGGCATCTACCGGGGCATGTTCACCGCCCAGGCCGCCCAGTACGGGGCCGTCGCCCCGCAGATCCCCTCGCAGACCGGACACGCCCCGGCACCTCACCCGGCGGAGGGCAGCGGCCCGCAGTGAGGTCCCCGTGCCGGGCAGGCGGTTCCGTCAGGTCCAGGGGGCGAACGGCGGCCGGGCGGGGGCGGGCCCGAGCGTGGTGGTGCCGGGTTCGGCGCGGTGGCCGAGCCCGGTCCGGTAGGCGTTGAGCGCTTCCTCCGTCCGGCCCTCGCCGCGCATCAGGTCGCCGAACAGCCGGCAGATGTCGGCGATGTCCCCGGCGGCACCCGTCTGTTCGAGCAGGGAGAGGGCGGTGGCGTAGTGCCGCTCGGCGGCCTCGACGTCGCCGCCCTCCTCCGCGATCATCCCGAGCAGCCGGTGGGCGCCACCCGCGTGCAGAGCGCCGCGGCCGGGCTGGAGTCCGACCAACAGGCTCTCCAGGAGCTCGGCGGCCTCCGCGCGCTTCCCTCTCCTGCGCAGGACGTCGGCAAGCTCGACCTCCACCTGGGAGACGTACAGGGCTGCCCGCTTGGACACCAGCATCGAGTGCGCGGTGCGCAGTTCCGTCTCCGCCTGCGCCAGGTCGTCGTGCTGCGCGCAGACGTAGCCTCTCATCCAGTGGCAGTGGGCCAGTTCGGTACGGATCTGCAACTGCTGGTAGAGCTCGGTGGCCCGCGTCAGCGACGTCCGGGCCGCGTCGACCCTTCCCTCGGCGATCAGGGTGCGGGCCACCGTTCGGTGCATGGTGGCGACCAGGGCGGGGTCGGTCACCTGGGGCACCAGGGCGAGTGCGAGTTCGGCGGCCTGCGCGGCGCGGGCATGGGCGCCCATGTCCATGTACGGGGCGATCGAGGCCGTGTAGAGCTGGAGCAGTGCGACGGGGTCGTGCAGCCCTGACGTGTTCAGTGCGTCGATGGCGCTTTCCAGCAGGTAGCAGGCGTACCGCAGTTCACCCGCGAGGTAGTGGGCGACCGCGCGTCCTCGGACCGCTCGCGCGCGGGCGGGCAGCGGTTCGCCCGCCAGGGCGTGTTCGGCGGCCTCGAACCGGGCCAGGGCGTCGGCGAGTTCACCCGTCTCCAGGGCGCATTCACCCAGGCCCACGAGTGCGGCCGCCTGTTCCTGCGGGAGCCCGTACTCCTCGGCCTGCCCGAGGATCCGCTCGTAGGCCGCGCGGGCGTCGGCGGCGTCCTCCATGGCCAGGACCCGCTGCGCCTCGGCCAGTCGCAGCCTCAGAGCGGTGGCGATATGGGTCGGCCTGCCGGTGGCGAGCTCCTCGTAGTCGACGCCGAGCCGGTCGGCGAGGTGCCGGAGGGCGGCTTCGGAGGGCCGCACCTTGCCGGCTTCCAGGGTGGAGACATAGGCGGAGGTGTATACGGGCTCGGCGAGCTGACGCTGGGTCAGCGAACGGTCCTTACGGAGCTGCTTCAGCCTGCGGCCGATCGCGGCGGGCGAGTCCGGCGCATCGCCGTGGTCCCGTCCCGGCCGGCCCGGGGCGTCGTCCCCGGTGATCGTCGCCCTGCTGGTTCCCGTCATGGCAGCCCCTCGTCCTGTGTCCGCCGGTGGTCACCGGCCGCCCCGCACTCTCCGGCCGCCGAGCCGTGGGGCCGCCGGTCGTCGCCTCAGCCGTCGGCCGGGAGGCAGCGGAGCCATCGGTTACCCGGAAGCAAAAACCCCCGCCCTCAGGGCCATTGTGCGCTCCCTCGAAGCAGCCTAAGTTAAACGGCGACTCAAGCGCATTCAACCGACGTTTTGAACGGCCCGGATCGCGGGGAGGCCGGCACGCTCCCTGCCACCGGCAGAACCACTCGCTCCAGCGCCCCCCACTTCACCTCCGAGCCGGACACCAGAGTGAGGATTGACATGCACAGGACGAAACTTGCCGCCATATCCGTGAGCGCCGCGCTCGCGGCGATGATCGGCACCGCCCTCGCCGCTCCGGCGGCCGCCGTGGACCCGGAGGCCGTGAAGGAGCCGCACGTCACCGTCGAGTACTTCCCCGAGCCAGGCGGCGAGGGCCGGCGGACCGAGGTCCCGGTCAGCACGGAGGCGGCGACCGGCGGCGCGGCGAACCGGAGCGCGGCGCCCCCCGCGGGCACGACGGACGGAGAGGTCGGCGAGCTGTCCGTGACCGGCCCTTCGGCCGACCGGCTCGACGTGGTGATCATCGGTGACGGCTACACGGCGGACCAGCAGGATGCCTTCCACACGGCGGCGGCGGCGAAGTGGGGGGACATCACCGGCATCGAGCCCTACGCCAGCTATCAGGGCCTGATGAACGTGTGGACCGTCGACGCGGTGTCCGCCGAGTCCGGGATCACCGGTGACCCCACCGCCGATGTCACCAGGAACACCGCGCTCGGCAGCTACTTCTGGTGCTCGGACACCGAGCGCCTGATCTGCGCCGACATCGACAAGGTCGCGTCGTACGCCGCCAAGGCCCCCGAGGCCGACCTGGTGGTGGTCGTGTCCAACTCCACCAAGTACGGCGGCGCGGGCTACTCGGGCCTGGAGGCGGGGGGCTATCCGTTCGACGGCGTCTCGACCCTCTCCTCGGACAACGCGCAGTCGAGCATGATCGCCGCCCATGAGATCGGCCACTCGGTGGGTCTCCTGGCGGACGAGTACACGTACGACAGTTACGGCACCTGGACGGGCGGCGAGCTTCCCGACATCAACTCCAGCATCCTCACCACGGAGAAGATGGCCGCCGACCGGACCAAGTGGTACCGGTGGCTCGGCGAGGCCGACCCCACCGGCGGCACCGTCGGCACGTACGAGGGCAGCAGCTACTACCCGTACGGGATCTACCGTCCGACCTCCAACTCCCTGATGCGGGCCCTGGACGTCAGGGACTTCAACCTCCCCGGGCGCGAGGCCATGATCGCCGGCTTCTACCGCGAGGCCAACGCGCTGAGCAGCGGGACGAGGACCGGCAGCACGGTCCTCAGGGGCGCTCCCATCGAGGTCGCCCGTGCCGAACTCACCGGTCTGGCCGCGCCGGAGCTCCGCTGGTACGTCGACGGCGCGCAGGTGAGGCGGGCGCAGGGGCTCACCGCTGTGACACCCGCCGGGCTGGGCGTCGCCGCGGACGGCAGGGCGCACACCGTGACGGTCAGGTCCGTGGACCTGAGCGCCTCGATCCGCGACCCCCGGGTCCGCGCCGAGACCGCCGAGAGCCTGACCTGGACGGTCGAGGCCGCCCGGCCCGGCGGGGGTCACGTCACACCGACCCGTCCCTGAGCCGCCCGAGGACGGGAGCTGGGACGGGGCCAGAGCAGGGACCAGGGCCGGGGCCAGGACGGGGGCCGGGGTCCACCCCGGTCAGATCGCGGCTCGCGTCCCACAGCCGTGCCGCGACGACGGGGTCGGCGAGGTGGTTCCACACGGGTTCGCTCCGGGGCTCACCTCGCAGGCCGAAGACACGCGGTCCCCACAACTGGCCGCCGGCCACCGCCGGATCGAGCACTGCCCGGACCGCGGGCCACGCGCCTGCGTCCTTGCCCTGGAGCAGAAGCGCCGCGGGGGCCGCACCCAGCCGGGTGCCGGCCGTTCGCACGTGGACCGGTGGTCGTGACGGGGTCAGGGAGTCCAGCGCACCGCCGGGGTGTGCCAGCACGCTCGTCACCGTGCTGCCGGCGGCGCGCAGGCGGCGGTCGAGTTCGATGCCGAAGTACATCTGGGCCAACTTGGAACGCCCGTAGGTGCGTTTGGGCCGGTAGTCCTTCAGGGACCGCAGATCGTCCAGGTCGATCCGCTCGGACTTCGCCGCGAAGCTGCCCATCGTCACGATGCGGGCGGCGGGCGCGGCCGACAGCAGCGGCATCAGCCGGTGGGTCAGGGCGAAGTGCCCGAGGTGGTTCGTGCCGAACATGAGCTCGTGGCCGTCTCCGGTCTCCTCGCGCGGCGGGTCGTCGAGGGCGACGCCCGCGTTGTGGACCACCGCGTCGAGGCGGTCCTCCTCCAGCGAGTCCGCCACCGCTCCGAGCGACGAGAGGTCGGCGAGGTCCAGCCGTACGGCCCGTACGCGCGCACCGGCGACACGTGCGCGGATCGAGGCCATGGCGACCTCGGCCCTGGCGAGGCCACGGCTGCCGATCACGACGGTGGCCCCGGTCGCCGACAACTGTTCCGCGACGAAGTACCCGATGCCCGCGTTGCCGCCGGTGACCAGGAAGACGCGGCCGTCGGCGCGGGGCAGTCGCCGGACGTTCCAGGGCGGGGCGGAGGAGGTGGTCGGCATGGCGGCGGGATCCCTTGCTGTCGAGGCCGGTGCTGCTGCGGGAGGGCGGTGACCGCTCCCCGCGCAGCTCGCCGACCACGTTTCCACCGGCCACCGACGTATCGCCTACGGATTCCGCCGGGCCGCCGACACCGCTCCGACACGGAGGGCGGCGCCGGGTGGCCGGGTGCTCGTCCCCTGCCCCTGGGCCCGGTCCCGCCGGGGCTCATCCCCGCCCGTCGACCAGACCGGATTCCCAGGCCCAGGCAGCGATCTCCACACGGTTGCGGGCCGAGAGCTTCATCTGCACATTGCCGAGGTGGGTCTTCACCGTGCCCACCGAGATGGACAGTTCGGTGGCGATCTCGGCGTTGGTCAGCCCTCTGGCCACCAGACGCACCAGGTCCTTCTCCCGTGCGGAGAGCGCGGTGTGAGGTTCCTTGGGCGCGGGCACGGCGTTGTTGAGGCGCCGCAGCAGCCGGACGGTGATGGCCGGGCTCACCAGCGCCTCGCCGGAGGCCGCCGCTCTGATGGCCTCGACCAGCAGGGCGGGGCCGGAGTCCTTGATCAGGAAACCGGAGGCGCCTTCGCCCAGGGCGCGCTGGACGTACTCGTCGTCGTCGAACGTCGTGACCACGACGACCTTCGGCGGATTCACGGTGCCGGGGCGGGTCAGTCTGCGCAGGGCCTCCAGACCGTCCATGCGCGGCATGCGGATGTCCATCAGCACCACGTCGGGCCGGTGGCGCTCGGACAGCTCCACGGCGAGCACCCCGTCCGCGGCCTCCCCGACGACCTCGATGTCGTCCTCGGCGGAAAGGATCATCGCGAAGCCGGCCCGGACCATGGCCTGGTCGTCAGCGATCAGTACGCGGATCGTCATGACGCCCCCGCCTCCGCCGCGACCACCGGATGCGCCGCCTCCGCCATCTCTCCCACCGTCCCTCCCGCCGGCCGCACGGAGCGGCCGGGCCGTTCATGATCTGTCCATGCCCCGCCCCAGGAGCATGTCATGATCAGCGCCGCGGCCACCTCGGCAGGGACCCCGTGCCCGTCGGCAGGGTTGGCACCGGGTGGGCCCCACGTGGTGGACTTCGAGTCCGGCGGGCGGCGAGGGACGGTGAGGCAGGGCATGGCGGAACACGGTACGGAGCACGGCTCCGAGCACGGATATCTGCTGGACAACCAGCAGTCGGAGGCGGGCATCCGGTTCGGTGCGCTGGCCGAGCTGTTCGACCCGGTGACGTTCCGGCACGTCGACCGGATCGGCGTCACCGAGGGCATGCGGTGCTGGGAGGTCGGAGCCGGCGGCCCCTCCGTCCCCACGGGTCTCGCCGAGCGCGTCGGCGCCTCGGGGCGGGTGGTCTGTACGGACATCGACGTGTCCTGGGCCCAGGAGGCGGCCTCCGATGTCGTCGAGGTCCTGCGCCACGACGTCGCTGCCGACCCTCCCCCGCCGGGTGGTTTCGACCTGGTGCACGCCCGGCTGGTCCTGGTGCACGTCGTCGACCGTGCCGAGGCGCTGCGTCGCATGGTCCAGGCGCTGCGGCCCGGTGGTGTGCTGCTCCTGGAGGACGCCGATCCGGGACTTCAGCCCCTGCTGTGCCCGGACGAGTCGGGGCCGGAACAGCGGCTGGCCAACCGTCTGCGGTCCGGGTTCCGCGAACTGATGGCGGCGCGCGGCGCCGATCTCGCGTACGGCCGGACACTGCCGCGGCTCCTGCGCGATGCCGGCCTGGACGACGTACGGGCGGATGCCTACTTCCCGATCACCTCGCCGGCCTGCACCGTGCTCGAGGCGGCGACCGTCCGGCAGATCCGGGGCCGGCTCGTGGCGGCGGGCATCGCGACCGACGAGGACATCGACCGCCATCTGGCGAACGTCGCCACCGGGCGGCTGGACCTGGCGACGGCCCCGATGGTCTCCGCCTGGGGGCGCCGCCCGTAGGGCGTGTTCCGTAAGTCCCGCCGGCCGAGCGCCGGCGTCGTCAGAGGAGTCCGACGAGGTCCGCGAACCAGTGGCCGTAGACGTCGCTGCCGGCCAGGGGCGGCACGATCAGGCCCGCGAGCAGGGCGAGGGGGGATCCGACCAGCAGCAGCGACGCCGGCAGATCCGAACGGGTCGTCATCTGTTCCTTGGTGGGGACCGTCGAGACCATCCCCACGGCGAAGGCGACCACGACGACGAGCAGACCGAGCACGCCGAAGACGACCATCCTGACGACGGACGGCCCGGGGTCGGCCTGCAGCGCCGCCATGTATCCCGCCGCGACAACGGCGATCAGCAGAGTGACGGCGAGGGTGACCACCTGGTCACGGAAGTAGACCCTCCGTCTCCTCACAGGCGCGGATTCGGCCTCCGCCGGCGACTCGGCCTCCGCCGGGGACTCGGCCTCCGCCGGAGACTCGACCACCGGTACGGGACCGGCCTCCGGTACGGGACCGGCCTCCGGTACGGGACCGGCCTTCGCCGGGGACGTGACCTCCGGTGCGGTCGGCAGGGCCTCGAGGGCGCGGAGGTAGTGGTACGCCTCCCCGAAGGCGGTCGTCTCCTCCGGGCTTGCCCCCAGTGCCCTGACGAGGTTCTCCAGACCGGCCCAGTGCGCGGGCAGGGCGCGGCCGGACAGCCACCGCTCGACGGTGGACTCCCCCTGGCCCCCGTCCGTGGCGCCGACGGCATCCTTCCCGAACGCCACGGCGAACATCGCGGCCGGTGGCCAGTCGGCTTCTCCGGCCCTGGCCCTCAGAGCCTTCAGCTGTTCCCCCAGATCGGAGCGGGAGGTGACCTGGTCCAGCCGGTCGAGGATCGGGGACGGCTCCGGCGCTGAAACCCTCTGTGTCCTCGCCGCCTTCGCGATGGTCACCCGGTATTCGAGTTCCGCCCACATCTGCGGCCGCTGCCTCACCCCGGCTGCGAGGATCCGTTCGTAGACGTAGTCGTACAGCTCGTGGACACTGATCGCCCCGTCCCTGTCGAGATCGGCCTCCCCGGTGCGGAGGCCTTCGATCACGGCTCCGGTGAACCTGGACCTGCCCGGCTCCAACGCGCTGACGTGATCGCCCTCCCAGGCGTATTCGGTGCGGTTGGTGGCCGTGATGACCGCACGCCCGTGCCCGGCCAGTTCATCGCGTACGTGGACCGTGGTGTCACCCTTGGTGCCGTGCAGGAAGGCCCCGCTGTAGCAGCAGTCCAGGAGCAGGACGATGGACCGGGCCCGGCACCGGCGCATCTGGATCTGCAGGAAGGAACCGGAGACGGCGGTGGAGGCGAGGAGCTTCTGGTCGGTGTCCCGCGCCGCGAAGTACAGCTCTCCGTTGTCGTTCTTGATCCCGTGGCACGACAGGTGCAGCAGCAGGAGGTCGTCCCGGCTCCGGTCGAGGAAGAACTCCTCCATCGCCCGGCTCACCTCGCCGTGGCGGCCGTCGATCACCGTCCGCACGGCGAAGTCACCGACCTGAGGGTCGCTGAGCACCTCGGCCAGACCTTCGGCGTCCGGCGCCGGCGAGCGCAATCGGCTCAGACCGGGGGTGTCGTAGCGACCGGTCGCGATGAGCAGGGCAAACCGGCCCCCGGGCATCGTGTGTCCCCCTTCAGACTTGCTCGGCCGTCCCGGATCGCGGCACCGATGCGTCCGGGCCCGGGCGTGGCACGGTTTCCACCGCGCTGCGCGATGGGGTGTGCCGGGAGATGAACTCCTCGATCAGTCGGCGCTGGTCGGCCGATGACACGGCTTCCACCTCCAGGCTGTCCTCACCCACGGTGATGCTGATCCTCCGGACCGGCCGGTTCTCGATCCACGCGTGCAGCAGGTGCACCAGACTACGTACCACGAACGGCGCCGCCGTCACCAGCAGGGCACCCAGGGTGATCACCTCGCCCGGTTTGGCTCCCTCCGGCGCCCCTCCCGCCCGTTCCAGCACGACGCCGTCGAACTCCTGCTCCAGCAGGTGCTCGCGCAACGCGAGCGTGCACGACTCCAGTTCCTCCGGATCGCTGTCAGGGCCGCCCTCGAGCACCACCCGGATCCGACTCGCCGTACTGCTCACTGTGCCCCCACGTACTCGACGAGCGATCAGCGTAGCCAAAACTTCCCCGCGGTACCCCGGCCAGGGGCGATTCGCGTACACGCGGCGGGTCGACGTCATACGCCGGGGTGCGGCTCGCACCGTCGGCCGCCTGCTCGACCGCCCTCTCCCAGGGGTGTCGGGCGCGCTTGTCATCGTCCCCCACCTGGCACTACTGTCACCACGCCTTGGTGATCGGGAAATCGGTGTGATGCCGGTGCGGCCCTCGCCACTGTGATCGGGAAGTCCGGCTCCGGCCCTCGCGGGCAGCCACTGGGTCCTTGTGACCCGGGAAGGCGGAGTTCGGGCGGTGGTACCCGTAAGCCAGGAGACCGGCCAAGGCACTTCAACCATCCACGAGGTGCTGGAGAGGGTCTGCTGAGCCATGCACATAGCCGAGGGTTTTCTGCCTCCGGCGCACGCGATCGCCTGGGGTGTCGCGTCCGCGCCGTTCGTCGTCCACGGAGTCCGGTCACTCACGCGTGAGGTCAGGGAGAACCCTGAGAGCACGCTGCTCCTGGGGGCCTCCGGGGCCTTCACGTTCGTACTTTCCGCTCTCAAGATCCCTTCTGTGACCGGGAGTTGCTCGCATCCCACGGGTACGGGTCTGGGGGCCATCCTGTTCCGTCCGCCGATCATGGCGGTGCTGGGCACCATCACCCTGCTGTTCCAGGCGCTCCTGCTCGCCCACGGCGGTCTGACCACGCTGGGCGCCAACGTCTTCTCGATGGCGATCGTCGGCCCCTGGGCGGGGTACGCGGTCTACAAGCTGCTCCGCCGGTACGACGTACCGCTGATGGTGGCGGTGTTCTTCGGCGCGTTCGTCGCCGACCTGTCGACCTACTGCGTCACCAGCGTGCAGCTGGCGCTCGCCTTCCCGGACCCGGGCAGCGGGTTCCTGGGCGCGCTCGGCAAGTTCGGCTCCATCTTCGCGGTCACACAGATCCCGCTCGCGGTGAGCGAGGGGCTTCTGACGGTGCTGGTCATGCGACTCCTCGTGCAGTCCAGCAAGGGGGATCTGACCCGGCTGGGCGTGTTCCTCTCGGGCAGGCAGAACCGGACCAGGACGGCCGAGACCGAGGCGGTGGCCCGATGAACAGGAACACGAAGATCAACGCCCTTCTGCTGGTCGTGGTGGCCGCGCTGGCCGTCCTGCCGCTGGCCCTCGGCCTCGGCGACGGCGAGAAGGAGCCGTTCACGGGGGCCGACGCCCAGGCCGAGACGGCGATCACCGAGATCGACCCCGACTACGAGCCCTGGTTCTCCCCGCTGTACGAACCGCCGTCCGGCGAGATCGAGTCGGCGCTGTTCGCCCTGCAGGCCGCGCTCGGCGCGGGCGTCCTCGCCTACTACTTCGGCCTGCGGCGCGGGCGCCGTCAGGGCGAGCTGCGGGCGGCCGTGCGGCAGGACGGCGATGCCGTCGGGGAGTCCGCGGCCCGGGGGAACTGAGCGCGTGCTGCCGATCGACGCGGCGGCGCACAGCTCTCGCTGGCGCCGCCGCCATCCCGTGGACAAGGCCGTGCTCGGTCTGGGTCTCACCGTTCTGGCGATCTCGCTGCCGCCGTGGCCCGGTGCCGCCCTCGTCCTCCTCACCGCCGTCGCCGTGCTGCTGGGGCCGGCCGGTGTGCCCGCCCGTCAGCTGTGGCGCGCGTACCGGGTTCCCCTGGGCTTCTGTGTCACCGGCGCGGTCACCCTGCTCGTGCAGGTGGGCGGGCCGGGCGGGTTCGTGGCCCTGGCGGACGGCGGGCCGGTACGCGCCGGGGAGCTGCTGCTGCGCACGTCGGCGGCGTCCCTCGGGGTGCTGCTGTTCGCCTTCACCACTCCGATGTCCGATCTGCTGCCCCGCCTGGTCAGGGCGGGGGTGCCCGCGCCGGTGGTGGATGTCGCGCTGGTGACGTACCGCATGAGCTTCCTGCTCCTGGACTCGGTGCGCCGGATCCGGGAGGCGCAGGCGGCCCGGCTCGGGCACACCACCCGGGCCGCCGCCTGGCGCTCGCTGGCGGGGCTGGGCGCCACCGCCTTCGTCAGGGCCTTCGACCGTGCGGCCCGCCTCCAGGCCGGGCTCGCCGGGCGCGGTTACGACGGGACCCTGCGCGTCCTGGTGCCCGACGCCCGTGTCTCCGTCCGGTTCGTGTCCGTGAGCGTCACCCTGCTCGCGGCCCTCACCGTCCTGACCCTCGCCCTGGAAAGGCCCTTGTCATGAGCGACCCCGTGCTGCTGTCCCTGCGGGGCGCGTCCTTCGCGTACGAGGACGGCCCCACCGTGCTCAGCGGCCTCGACTTCGAGGCGCGTGCCGGGCGTGCGCTCGCCCTGCTCGGCCGGAACGGCAGCGGGAAGACCACGCTGATGCGGCTGCTCAGCGGCGGGTTGCGGCCGCGCGACGGGCAGTTGAGCGTCGAGGGGCGCCCGGTGACGTACGACCGCAAGGGGCTGACCCGGCTGCGCACCACGGTCCAGCTGGTGGTGCAGGACCCCGACGACCAGCTGTTCGCCGCGTCCGTCTTCCAGGACGTGTCGTTCGGGCCGCTGAACCTGGGCCTGCCGGACGCCGAGGTGCGGGCGCGGGTGGACGAGGCGCTCACCGCACTCGACATCGGTGCGCTGGCGGACCGGCCCACCCATCTGCTCTCCTACGGGCAGCGCAAACGTGCCGCCATCGCGGGCGCGGTCGCGATGAGGCCCCGTGTGCTGATCCTGGACGAGCCGACGGCCGGGCTCGACCCGGACGGCCAGGAGAGGCTGCTGGCCACCCTCGGCACACTCCGCGACAGCGGCACCACGGTCATGATGGCCACCCACGACGTCGACCTCGCCCTGCGGTGGGCCGACGACGCCGCGCTGCTCACGCCCTCGGGTGTCCGTGCCGGGCCGGCGCCCACGATGCTCGCCCGTACGGATCTCCTGCGGGAGGCGGGGCTGCGGCTGCCGTGGGGCGTCGCGAGTGCCTCGCTGCTGCGCGCGCAGGGACTGCTGGACTCCACGGCGCCCGGCCCCCGTACCGCCGAGCAGCTCGCCGGCTTCGTCCCGGACACGGTCGGACGGCCCGGAGGCGGCCGGCCGGTCAGATGACCCGGAAGAGGTCCCCGGCGGCATGGACGTCGGTCAGGTCCTCGATGCTGCGGAGGTTGTCGCACAGGGCGTCCAGGACCGTGCCGGGGGCGGTGGCCTGCGGGACGCCGACCGCCAGTCCGAAGGAGCGGAAGCCGAGCGTGTGCTTGGCCTCGTTCCAGCCGCGCATCCACCCCTCGGTGACATCGCACTCCCCGTCGGTGATCATCACGATGTCGCCGCGCCTGCGGCCGTCGTCGTTGTACTCCTTCTCCAGCAGCCCGACCGCCGCCGAAAGGGGCGCCCGGTAGTTGGTTCCGCCCCCGAAGAAGTGCTCGGCGAAGTCGAGTACGTCCTCGATGGCGGCGGGCCCGGAGGCCGGGAAGCGGCACACCTTCAGGGACTCGGCG
This sequence comes from Streptomyces sp. NPDC104381, assembly GCF_055583745.1. Lineage (NCBI taxonomy): Bacteria > Bacillati > Actinomycetota > Actinomycetes > Kitasatosporales > Streptomycetaceae > Streptomyces > Streptomyces sp. NPDC104381. Next base: position 110,725 of record NZ_JBVJNK010000005.1, on the reverse strand, counting down.
GAGGAGAACAGGATGCCGACGAAGTCGCGCTGCGTCCGGCGGGCCTGGTCCAGCAGGGCCAGGGCGCACGCCTTGGACCACGCCTCGCCGGTGATCCCGCCGGGGCCGGGGCGGCTCATGGAGTTGGAGCAGTCGACACACGCGATGACGGCGCCCTTCCCCGTGGTCTGCTCTCCCCGGCTGTCGTACAGCATCAGCCGTGACTCGGCGTACTTCGCGGCGAACACGCTCCTCATGGCCGGTACACCGAGGTTGGCCAGTTCGGAGGGGATGACCCGGGAGAGGTCGTCGCCCAGGGTGATCCCGACCAGTTCGCCCCGGGCCTGTTCGATCCTGCGGGCGTTCTCCCCGGCGGCCATCTGCCGGAACCGGCCGATGAGGTCGGCGAACGGGCCCAGCCGGCCCGAGCGCAGCCGCTCGGCGAGCTGGGCCCGCCGGCCGAACGGCATCCGCTCCAGCTCTCCCGGGCCGACACCCCACGCGCGCATCAGCTCGGACTCGTCGCGGGACTGCTCGGCCGCCCTGGCGCTGCCGCTCCGGGCGGCGGCACGGATGCCGGGGGCCGCCGCTGCGAGTGCCTGCCCCGCTTCCGTGGCGGCCTGACGTGCGGCGGCGTCCGCGGCTTCGGCCCTCTCGATCGCCTGGGCGAGGGCGTCGGCCGGCCCGTCCGGCACCGTGCCGTCCTGGTCCGCCTCCTCGGCGGCCTGCTGGAGCGCCCCCGCGACCTCGGAGGCCGCCCGCTCGGCCTCGTCCCGGGTGGCCTCGGCGCGCCGGATCTGCCCGGCGGCGTCCTCGGCCCGCTCCAGCATGGCGCGCAGGGCGTCGGCCTGGGCGAGTACGGCCGTGGCGGCGGCGTAGGGGTCGCCGGACGTCTCGCGGTGCAGCTCGGCGAATTCCGGGCTGCCGGTCATGGCCGTGATCACCTGGTGGTTGACCAGCCGTGAGGGGTCCATGGCGGCCCGGTCGCGTACCTGAGGGCTGACCTTGTAGGCGGCCAGGAACGCGTCGGTGAGCAGGTCCTCGGTGTGGTCGTGGCGCTGGTTCAGGGCGTGTGCGAGGTGCCGGAGCCCGGTGGTCGCGGCGCAGGCGTCGCGCCAGGCCATCGTGTCGAACCGGTCGGCGGCCACCGCGGTGGTCGCCCGCCCCCGCTCGGCACCGGAGGCGGCCGTGCCGAGCCACTTCCCGGCCCGGTCCGTGAGCTCCGTGAGGTCCTTCAGTGCCCCGCCCATGGTCGTGTCCCCCGCCCCCCTCAGAGCTGGGCCTGCACGATGCTCGCGTCCACCCCGAGCGCCTCGGTCAGGACCCGGGCGTGGACGGCGCGCTGGAGGATGATCACACGCTCGACGGCGGTGGTGGAGCGCTCGGCGGTCTCGGCCTCCCCGCGGAGCCGCTCCAGCTTCTTGCCGGCCATGTTGAGTTTGGTCATCGCTTCCCTGATCGCCCAGTCGGCCAGGGCCTCGCGGGACTGGCCCGCCTTCGCGTCGAGTTCGGCCTCCAGCTCCTCGATGGCGTCCGCGAGGTCGAGGGCTTCCCTGGCGTCCGGGTTCACCAGGTGCAGGACCTCGCGCTCGACGGTGGGACGCTCGGCGGGCGAGTCCCACAGCACATGGGTGAGCACGGACAGGTCGTTGCGGTCCACCGCGTCACGACCGTCCAGGAAGGCGCTGGCCTGCAGCAGCCTGACCGACTGGCGCCAGCGGCGGTCGGAGGCGATCAGTTCCTTGCGACGCAGGGCGGCGCGCAGCGTGCAGACGGCGTCCACGATCGCGTCCGGGACGGCCACGGCCGGGACGCCGTCGGTCACGGCCCGCCGGAGCTCGGACAGTTCCACCGTGGTCCGGGCGGTGGCGGCGGGCGCGGCGACGGCGGAGCGCACCAGGCCGGCGAAGTTGGAGGGGTCGGCGAGGTAGCCCACTTCCAGCCGTACCAGCAGTCGGTCGTAGATCGCGGCGCTGTCGTCGCCGGTGGGCAGTTCGTTGGAGGCGGTGATCGCGCTGATCAGCGGGCAGTGGATGGGCTCGCCGCCGTTCTCCGGGTGGTAGACGCGTTCGTTGAGCAGCCCGAGGGTCTCGTTCAGGGCCGCGGTCGAGCACTTGAAGATCTCGTCGATGAACGCGATGTGCGCGGTCGTCGCCCGCCCGTCGAAGATCTGCCGGTACTCGCCGCGGCTCAGCGCCCCCACGTCGATCGGGCCGAACATCCGGGTGGGCGCGGTGAACTTGCTGAGCAGGATCTCCCAGTAGTTCGCGCTCTCGATCCGGCCCGTCAGCTCCCGCGCGAGCTCCGACTTCGCGGTGCCGGGAGGTCCCAGCAGCAGCGCGTGCTGACCGGCCAGCATCGCCACCGCGAGCGTCCGTATGACGTCGTCCCGCTCGTAGAACCGCCCGGACAGCTCGGCGGTGATCGCCCGCAGCCGCTCCGCCGTGTCCTGTGCGCCCATCGCCGTCTCCCTGCTCGTGATCCCGCCCGGGGCCGATGCGTTACGGAGCCGCCCCGCCCCCGCCCTCATTATGCCGAGCCGGGCCCGGCCGGATTCCGAAAGGGCGGGGGCGGGGGCCGGGCAGCACCACCGCATTCACGAAGTGACGGCACGCGCCGAAATCACCGGGGAAATCACGGCGATGAGCGTCGGAACGGGAATGGCCGCGCCCGGGCCCGCGAATTCGTCACGGAGTCGCCCCGAACTCCCACAGGCCGAACCACTGTACGAATATGCCATGTGAAACGCCACCGGCATGCGCCCCGCCCCACCAGCGGGGATGGTGTCGAATACTGAGAACCGGACGTGCTCCGTCACACAATTCGGCTCGATGGGCATCGACTTTCGGACTCTTCACAAAGGGTTAACTTCATAAGCCCTCGGGCCTGTTAGCGTCCCGAAGGAGGGATGAAGGCCACGAGGAGGTGAAGGGTGCGCGGAGCGGCGGTCCGGTTCGTACTCGCGTTCCTGATGGGCTTCCTCCTGGCGCCGCAGCCCGGCACATCGTCGGCGCACGCCCATTCCTCCGCCCCGGGTATCCGGGCGGCCGGTGCTCTCCCGAACGCCCCCGTGGGAGAGACGCACGGGGAGTACGGCACGTGCGGCACCTCCGATCGCGGGGGCGAGTCGAACGGTCTTCTGCGCCAGCGTGACCGCCATCGCTCGGCGACCGTGCCCGGCCCTGACACACCGTCGCGTTCCGTGGTCGCCGGTGACGCCGGCGGGATGCTCGCACCGGCGGCCGTCGCCGCGATGGGCAGCGCCCACCACTCCTCCAGATCGACCACGGCGCACTCCTCCCCCGCCCTGCAGGTGTTCCGCTGCTGAGCTGCCCCGCAGCGCCCGGCCTTCCGCTCCCCCTGCCTCCGTCCCCGCTTCCGTCCTGAGGGACCCGACCGGCACGGGGTCATGTCGCGCTGCCCTCACAGCCCGTCATTTCTCGTACGTATGCCGACGCGCCGCCCTCCGGCGCGCCAGGAGGTACCACTGGTATGCATTCCCCCGTCGATCGTTCCCCGTCCGAAGTCCTACGCGGCGGCGACAGCAGCGGCTGGGCGCCCCCGCCCGGCGACGTGCGCTCGGCCCCCTTCCGCACGGGATGAGGGCCGCCATGGACCGGGTCACCGCGTTTCCCCACCTGCGGCAGGACTTCGCCGCGTCACTCGTCGTCTTCCTCGTCGCCCTGCCGCTGTGCGTGGGCGTCGCCGTCGCCTCGGGCGTCCCGGCCGAACTGGGGCTGATCACCGGCATCGTGGGCGGTCTCGTCACCGGCGCGATGCGCGGCAGCAGCCTCCAGGTGTCGGGGCCGGCCGCCGGTCTCACCGTGCTCGTCTTCGAGGCCGTCCAGTCCTTCGGGCTGCCGGCGCTCGGGGTGATCGTGCTGGTGGCGGGGCTCCTGCAACTGGTCATGGGCGCGCTGCGGCTCGGCCGCTGGTTCCGCGCCATCTCCGTCTCGGTCGTCGAGGGCATGCTCGCGGGCATCGGGCTCGTCCTCATCGCGGGTCAGCTCTACGCGGCCGCCGGCGTCGAGGCACCGCTCACCGGCACGGGCAAGGTGGCCGGCGTTCCGGGGCTGCTGGTTGACACCGTGTCCAGTCCCGCGGCTCTCACCTCGCTCGCGGTCGGCGCCGCGACCATCGCCCTGATGGTGGGATGGTCCAGGATGCCGAAGCGGGTGCGGGCCGTTCCCGGCGCACTCGCCGCGGTCGTCCTGGCCACCCTCGTCTCGTGGGCGTTCGGCCTGCCGGTGGAGACGGTTCGGGTCCAGGGCCTGCTCGACGCCGTCCAGGCCCCCGCGCTGTCCGAGTTCGGCGGGCTGGCGAGCCTGAGCCTGCTCGGCACGGTGGCCGCCTTCACCCTGATCGCCTCCGCGGAGAGCCTGTTCAGCGCGGCCGCGGTGGACCGGCTGCACGACGGTCCGCGTACCGAGTACGACAAGGAGCTGATGGCCCAGGGCACGGGCAACACCGTGTGCGGGCTCCTCGGGGCGCTGCCGATGACCGCGGTCATCGTGCGCAGCTCGGCCAACGTACAGGCGGGTGCGCGGACGAAGGCGTCCCGGGTGCTGCACGGGGTGTGGCTGCTGCTGTTCGCGGCGCTCCTGCCGTCCGCGCTGGAGCTCATCCCGCTGCCCGCCCTCGCCGGCATCCTCATCCACGCGGGGTGGAAGCTGATCCCGCTGCGCGCGCTGGTGGTGCTGTGGCGTGAACACCGCGGCGAGGCGCTGATCCTGGTGGTCACGGCCGTGGCGATCGTGACGGTGAACATGTTCGAGGGTGTGCTGACCGGTCTCGCCCTGTCGGTGGCCAAGGCCGCCTGGGACGCCTCGCACATCAAGCTGGAGGTCGTCGACAGCACCGGCGATCTCGTGCGGGCCCGGCTGTCGGGCAACGCGACCTTCCTGCGGCTGCCGAAGATACTCGACAGCCTGGAGTCCCTGCCCACGGACCGGCCCATCGCGCTGGACCTGTCCGGGCTGCACCATCTGGACCACGCCTGCCGTACGGCTCTGGAAAACTGGGCGGAGCGGCACAGCGCGTCGGGGACGGAGCCCGTGCGGCTGACCCGGACGGATGTGGTGGAGGCGGCTCCGGCCGGCCCCTGAGGGCGCGGGCCGGCAGCGCGGCCCGACCACCCGGGCCGGGTGCGGTCCGGATGCGCGAACGGCTCGCCGGGTGCCTTCCGAAGGCGTCCCGGCGAGCCGTTCCGCGCGGCGTCAGCCGTTGGGCAGGATGACGGCGCGTCCGTTGATCTTGCCCGCGTGCAGCCGCTCGTAGGCGAGCGGTGCCTCGTCGATGGAGTACGTCTCGACGTGGACGTCCACGGCGCCGGCGTGGGCGAGCTCGATGACCTCGGCCAGTTCCCTGCGCGAACCCCAGTACGGCGCGGAGACCGACGTGGCGAAGGGCAGGACGCCGAATCCGACGGGCAGCAGGCCGCCGCCGATCCCGACGATGGTGACGTCGCTGTCGACGGAGGCGACCGCTCCGGCCGTCTTCACGGTCGGCTCGGCGCCGACGAAGTCGAGGACGACCTCCGCCCCGATGCCGCCGGTGAGTTCGCGGACCTTCGCGGCGGCGTTCTCGTCGGACAGCACCACCTCGTGCGCGCCCACGGTCCGGGCGAGCGCCAGCTTCTCCTCGGTGACGTCCAGCGCGATGACCCGTACGGCGGTCATGGCGCGCAGCAGCTGGATGGCGACGTGGCCGAGTCCGCCGGTGCCGATGACCACGGCGGTGGCGCCGGGGGTGAGCTTCGGCAGCGAGCGCTTGATCGCGTGGTACGGGGTGAGGCCCGCGTCCGTGAGCGAGACGGTCTTGACCGGGTCCAGGTCGCCGATGGGCGTCAGGTGCCGGGCGTCGTCGACGATCATGTACTCGGCCATGGCGCCCGGGTTGCCGAGCCCGGGCGGGTTGATGCCGAGGTCGGCGGCGCGCAGGCAGTAGTTCTCCCGGCCTTCCGCGCAGTTCACGCAGGTGCCGCAGCCCCACGGGCCGTAGACGGCGACCGCGTCCCCCACCGAGACGCCCTCGGCGCCGTCGCCGAGGGCGGCGACCGTACCGACGCCCTCGTGGCCGAGGGTGAGCGGCAGCTCGTAGGGGAACCCCTCGGCGGGCCAGCTCATCACGGCGATGTCCGAGTGGCAGACGCCCGCGGCGCTGACCTTCAGCAGGATCTGGCCGGGCCCCGCCACGGGCTCGGGTATCTCGACGACCTCGGGGGCGGCGCCGACGGTGCGGTACTGGACGGCTTTCATGTCTCTCCTTCGTTCTCCGTACTTCCTTTGTGGCCCTCGTGGTGGCGGTGCGCCACTCGGGGATCAGGGAGCGGAGTAGCCGCCGTCCACCAGGTGGTAGCTGCCGTGGATGAAGGAGGCGCGGTCGGAGAGCAGGAAGGCGATGACTTCGGCGACCTCCTCCGACGTGCCGAGGCGGCCCGCCGGGTGCAGGGAGACGAGGTGGTCGCGGGCGGGTCCGTCGGTGTCGCGGAGCAGCGGGGTGTCGATGAAGCCGGGGCCGACCGCGTTGATACGGATGTTCTGTGCCGCGTACTCGAGTGCGGCGGTCTTGGTGAGGCCGACGACGCCGTGCTTGGCGGCGACGTAGGCCGGGGAGTTCGCGAAGCCGTTGGTGCCGAGGATCGACGAGACGTTGACGACGGCGCCGCCGCCCGCCGCCTGGAGGGCCGGGAGCTCGTAGCGCATCGAGTAGAAGACGCCGCTGAGGTTGGTGGCGACGACCCTGTTCCAGTCGTCGATCCCGTAGGCGCCGGTGGGCTGCGAGGGACCGCCGATGCCGGCGTTGTTCACGGCGAGGTGCAGGGCGCCGAAGGTGTCGACGGCGAACCGTACACCGGCCTCGACGGAGGCGGGGTCGGTGACGTCGAGGGCGACCGCGGCGGCGCGGGCGCCGGTGGCGGTCAGCTCGTCGGCGGCCCTGCGGGCGCTCTCCTCGTCGTAGTCGGCGACGACGACGGCCGCGCCGCCCGCGGCGAGCCGCCGGGAGAGGGCGAGGCCGATGCCGGAGGCGCCGCCGGTGACGAGGGCGGTCCTGCCGGCGAACTCCGCCTCGGGGGCGGTGGGGAGGTTGGTGCTCATGAGGTACTTCCTTGCGTGGTGCTGTGGGGCGCCGGCCCGTCCTGCCGGGATTCCAGCAGGTCTGCGGAGAGGGCGTCGAATGCGTGTACGACGAATTCGGGCAGGGCGGCCGGCCGGCCGCCCCGTACCCATGCCGCCTGGGCCGCGAGGAGCGCTCCGGCTCCCGCGGCGACGGCCACGGCGGGCCGGAGGTCCCGTCGTGGGTCGACACCGAGCCGCTCCGCGAGAATCGCCACCGACTCCTCCTGGGCGTCCACCCGGATGTGGTGGTACGCCGCGTACAGAGTGGGTTCCTCCTCGGCCATGACCAGCAGGTCGAAGATGCGTGGCCGCAGATGCCAGGGCCGCGCCTCCGTGTCGTCGAGCCAGTCGAGGACGGCACGGCGGTAGGCGGTGAGCGGCGGCTCGGCCGGGGGGCGCTCGCGGAGCGCTCGGTTGATCCTTTCGCCGTCGCCCCGCACTGCGTCGAGGACGGCGGCCTCCTTGTTCGGGAAGTACCGGCTGAAGGTGCGCCGGTCCACGTCGGCCGCCTGCGCGATCTCCTCGACCGTCACATCCCGCAGACCGCGTTCGAGTACAAGATCGAACGCGCTCTGCGCCAGCGTGTCCCGGGTCCTGCGCGCCTTGCGGCCGCGCCGGTCCGGGCTGCTTCCTGTCGAACTCATAGATTCACCGTACACCTTTAAATGTCCCAGTGGGACATGTGTCGCGCCGGGACATTGACGCACGAGGGGCCCGGAGGGAGCCGTGCGGCTTCCTCCGGGCCCCTCGGGGGCACCTGCCGGACTTACGGCGTGGACTCGCCTCCGTCCGGCGCCTCCCGTCCGCGCCTGCTCAGCTCGCCCGGCCACCAGGCCTTGGGCCCGATGTCGCGGACCAGCGCGGGCACCAGCAGCGAGCGCACGACGAGGGTGTCGAGCAGCACCCCGAACGCGACGATGAACGCGATCTGGACGAGGAAGGCGAGCGGGATCACGCCGAGGGCGGCGAAGGTGGCCGCCAGCACGACACCCGCCGAGGTGATGACCCCGCCGGTGGTGGTCAGCCCGCGCAGGACGCCCTGCCGGGTGCCGTGGAGCAGGGACTCCTCGCGGACCCGGGACATCAGGAAGATGTTGTAGTCCACGCCGAGCGCGACCAGGAAGACGAATCCGTACAGCGGCACGGAGGAGTCGGTCCCGGTGAAGCCGAGGACGTGCTCGAAGACCAGCGAGGCGACGCCCAGGGTGGCGAGGAAGTTGAGCGCCACCGTGGCCACGAGGAGCAGCGGCATCAGCAGCGAGCGGAGCAGGCCGATCAGGATGACGAGGATGATGACCAGCACCACCGGCACGATGATGTTGCGGTCGTGCTCGGCTGTCTTCTGCGTGTCGTACTGCTGCGCGGTGTAGCCGCCGACGAGCGCCTGGGCGCCCGGAACGGCGTGGACCGCGTCACGCAGCCGGGTGACCGTCTCCTTGGCGGCGTCGCTGTCCGCGGCGTCCGCCAGGGTGGCATCGATGCGCACCCGTCCGTCCACGACGAGCGGGTCCCCGCCGCCCGGACGTCCGGAGGTGCTCAGGACGGTGACACCCGCGACGCCGGGCACGTCCTCGGCGGCCGCGACGACCTGGTCCGAGCGGTCCGCGTCGGCGATCACGACGGCAGGGTTGCCCGATCCGCCGGGGAAGTGGCGGCCCAGGGTCTTCTGCGCGGCGACCGACGGAGCGTCGTTGACGAAGATCTCCTCCAGGGGCACTCCCTTGGAGTTCAGCGTGGGCATGAAGGCCGCGCAGGCCAGGAGTCCGATCAGCGTGACAGCCCACACCTTGCGCGGGGAGCGGTCGACCAGGGCGGCGACCTTGGTCCAGATCCCCTTCGACCCCGACGCGGCCTCGGCCTGCCCCTTCTTCGGGCCCGAGGGCCAGTACGCGGCCCTGCCGAGCAGGACCAGGACGGCGGGGAGGAAGGTGAGGGCGCTCAGGACGGAGCACACGATGCCGATGGCGCCCACGGGCCCCAGCGCACGGTTGTTGGTCAGATCGCTGAGCAGGAGGGCGAGCAGCCCCAGGGCCACCGTCGCGGCGCTGGCCGTGATCGGCCCGGCGGACTCACGCAGGGCCGCGCGCATCGCGGTCCACCGGTCGGACCGCCGTCCGAGCTCCTCGCGGAACCGCGCGGTGAGCAGCAGCGCGTAGTCGGTGGCCGCGCCGATGACCAGGATGGACAGGATGCCCTGCACCTGGCCGTCGACCCGGACGATGTCGTGGTCCGCCAGTACGTAGACGATCGCGCAGGACACACCGAGCGCGAAGACCGCGCCGACGATGATGATCAGCGGGAGCAGGACGCTCCGGTAGACCAGCAGCAGGATGACGAGCACGGTCACGAGCGCGACACCGAGCAGAAGTCCGTCGATGCCGGCGAAGGCGTCGGACAGGTCGGCCTGGGATGCCGCGGGGCCGGCCAGGTGGACGACCGTGCCGGGTACGCCTTCGGCCGCAGTGCGGATGTCCGCGACCGCGTCGGCCAGGCCGTCGCCGAGGTCAGGCCTCAGCTGGACGACCCCCTCCAGCGCCTGACGGTCCTTCGACGGCAGGGCCGGGCTCACCTGGCCTGTCGCACCGGATCCTTTCCCCGCCGAGGCGAGTGCCGCCGTCGCGGCCTTCTGCTGCTCCCCGTCGAGCCGCCCGCCCTCCTCGTCGGACGTCCAGACGACGATGGCGGGGACGGTCTGCTGCTTGCTGAACGCCTTCTGAGCCTCCACGACCCGGGTGGACTCGGCGCTCTGCGGCAGGAACGAGGCCTGGTCGTTGGTGGCGACCTCCCCGAGCTTCCCGGCGTACGAACCGAACATCCCGCCGACGACGAGCCAGGCCAGGACGAGGAACACAGGGACAAGAATCAGCCGGCGTACCGGCTTCGATGCGGTGGACATGGCACTCCTGGGTCGGCCGCGATCTCTCAATCATGATGTATCTCAATCATTGAGATTACATGCGCGCATGCCCCACCCTCGCACCGGCACGGCCCCACACCCCTGCACCGGCGTGCCGGTTCAGCGCCGAGGCACCTGCATGCGCGCCAGTTCGCCGTTCATCCGGGCGAGGAAGGCGAGCGCGGCCCGCAGCTCCTGGGGCTCGGCGGCGGCCCGCGCGCCGGCCGCCGCCTCGGCCAGCGGCATGAAGAAGGAACGCGCTGCGGCCTTCGCCCCCGGCTCGTAGTACAGGTGCACGACGCGCCGGTCGGAGCTCTCCCGCGCACGCCTGATGTGACCCGACCGTTCGAGCCGGTCCAGGCACGCGGTGACCGCGCCGGACGTCAGACCGAGGTGTTCACGCAACCGCCCGGGCGTCAGCGGCACATCCGCGTCGAGGATCGCGCCGAGGGCCTGTACGTCCGTGGCGTGCAGGCCCTGCGCGTGCGCGAAGGAGTGGACCAGCCGGTTGATCTCGCCGTTCATCCGGCGCAGTTCGACGGCGAGGGCCTGGAGCTCCGACACCCCTGCGGCGTCCACGTCCGATCCGTCGTGAGGGGTGTCTGTGCTGTCCACCGCCCCATCCTAGGCCGCGCGCGGCGGCGCACCCCGGCCGAGCCGTCCGAAGACGCACTGCCGCCTCCTTCTACAGTGCTGTAGATTTGGCGCGCCGCCACGGCTCCCGGAACCCCCGGGCCTCGGGAGAGCGCCGCTCCACCGCCACCAGGGAGAAGACAGCCGTCATGTTCGGAATCAGCGAGATCGCGATCTTCCTCATCATCGCCGTCCTGATCTTCGGTGCCAGGAAGCTCCCCGAACTCGCCCGCTCCCTGGGCAAGTCGGCCCGGATCCTGAAGAGCGAGGCGCAGGCCCTCAAGTCCGACGGCGTCTCCCCCACCGTCCCGGCGGACCCGCCGGCCGACGGAGCGCACGACCCGCGCGTCATCCCCGGTACGGCCACCGAGAAGCCCGGACCTCGCTGAGCCACGCCCGCTCCGCCACCCGGTGGGGTGGGCTTCGGCGTGTCCGCACCCGTGCGACCGGTGGAACTCCCCGCAGGGGGCACGGTTGGGTGCAGGAGACACGAGCCGGAGCGAGGGGTCATGGAGAGCAAGGACGACAGCGGCGGACTGCGGTGTCTGGTGACGGGCGCGACGGGATACATCGGGGGCCGCCTCGTCCCCGAGCTCCTGGAGGCCGGTCACCGGGTGCGCTGCCTGGCGCGGACCCCGGAGAAGCTGCGGGACCTCCCGTGGGCGGGCCAGGTCGAGGTGGCCAAGGGGGATGTGACCGACGCGGAGTCGGTGGGCACGGCGATGCGCGACATCGACGTCGCCTACTACCTGGTCCATGCGCTCACTTCGGGGCCGGGCTTCGAGCGGACGGACCGCGAGGCGGCACGGATCTTCGGTGAGCGGGCCAGGGCCGCCGGCGTCCGGCGCATCGTGTACCTGGGCGGGCTGACCCCCGCCGGCGTCCCCGAGCGGGAGCTCTCCGCCCATCTGCGGTCGCGCGCCGAGGTCGGGCGCATCCTGCTCGACTCGGGCGTGCCGACGGCCGCGCTGCGCGCCGCGGTCATCATCGGTTCGGGTTCGGCCTCCTTCGAGATGCTGCGCTACCTCACCGAACGGCTTCCGGTCATGGTCACCCCGAGCTGGGTGTCGACCCGGATCCAGCCGATCGCCGTACGGGACGTCCTGCGCTACCTCGTGGGCAGCGCGCGCATGCCCGCCGAGGTGAACCGCACCTTCGACATCGGCGGGCCCGACGTCATGACGTACCGCGACATGATGCAGAAGTACGCACAGGTCGCCGGGCTCCCCCACCGGCTCATCCTGCCGGTGCCGATGCTGTCACCGGGCCTGTCCAGTCACTGGGTCGGGCTGATCACCCCCGTGCCCGCCTCGATCGCCCGCCCGCTCGCCGAGTCCCTGCGCTACGAGGTCGTCTGCCACGAGCACGACATCGCCGACCATGTCCCGGACGGCCCCGGGCAGCCCTTCTCCTTCGCCACGTCGCTCTCGCTGGCGTTGCAGAGGGTGCGCGAGGCGAAGGTGACGACCCGGTGGTCCTCGGCGTCCACCCCGGGCATTCCCAGCGATCCGCTGCCCACCGACCCGGACTGGGCGGGCGGGAGCCTCTACACCGATGTGCGCGAGCGCGATGTGGATGCCTCGCCCGAGGCCCTGTGGCGGGTCGTCGAGGGGATCGGCGGCGAGAACGGCTGGTACTCGCTCCCGCCCGCCTGGGCGGTCAGGGGCTGGCTGGACCGGCTGGTCGGCGGGGTGGGGCTGCGCCGGGGCAGGCGGGACGCCCAGCGGCTGCGGGTCGGTGACTCCCTGGACTTCTGGCGGGTCGAGGAGATCGAGCCCGGCCGGCTGCTCCGGCTGCGCGCGGAGATGCGGCTGCCCGGCCTGGCCTGGCTGGAGATGTACGTGGAGAAGCGCGAGGGCGGCGGTTCGCGCTACCGGCAGCGTGCCGTCTTCCATCCGTCCGGGCTGCTCGGTCACGCGTACTGGTGGAGCGTGTCGCCGTTCCACGCGGTCGTCTTCGGCGGGATGGCGCGCAACATCGCGCTGGCGGCCGGCCGGGGGACCACGGGTGGTGCGGCATGACGGTGGCGATCGTCCTGTTCACCTCGGACCTGCGGCTGCACGACCATCCGCCGCTGCACTCGGCGCTCGCCTCGGCCGACGAGGTGGTGCCCCTGTTCGTCCTGGACGACGGGGTGGAGGCGGCCGGGTTCGCCGCTCCGAACCGGCGCGCCTTCCTGGCCGACTGCCTCCGGGACCTGGACGCGGGACTCCGGGAGCGCGGCGGGCGCCTGATCCTCCGTGAGGGGGAGGCGGCCGAGGAGGCCGCCCGGGTCGCCTCCGAGGCGGGGGCGGACTCGCTCCATGTGGCGGCGGGCGTCAGCGCGTACGCGCAGCGCCGGGAGGAGAGGCTGCGCGAGGCCCTCGCGTCCGTGGGCTGCCGGCTGGACGTGCACGACACGGTGGGCACGGCGGTCGCGCCCGGCGAGGTGGTCCCCTCGGGAGCGGACAGGGACCACTTCGCCGTCTTCACCCCGTACTTCCGCCGCTGGTCCGGGCAGGGTCTCCGCTCCCCGCTCCGGGCGCCCCGCACCGTGCGTGTCCCTCAGGGGCTCGGGTCCGCCGGTCTCCCGTCGCGGACCGCCGTACGGGGCCTGTCGCCGGGGCTCGCCGAGGGCGGGGAGGCCGAGGGGCGCAGGCTGTTCACGGCGTGGCGCCGCCATGGGCTCGCGGCGTACGAGGACCGCCACGACGACCTCGCGGGCGACGCGACCTCGCGGCTCTCGCCGCACCTCCACTTCGGCACGCTCTCCCCGACCGAGCTGGTCCACCGTGCCCGCGCCGCCGGCGGTCCGGGCGCGGAGGCCTTCGTGCGGCAGGTGTGCTGGCGGGACTTCCACCACCAGGTCCTGGCCGCCCGCCCGGCGGCCTCCCGCTCCGACTACCGTCCACGGCAGGACCGGTGGCGGACCGGGCGGACCGCGGCGGACGACACGGCCGCCTGGAAGGAGGGCCGCACCGGCTATCCGGTGGTCGACGCCGCCATGCGCCAGCTGCTCCACGAGGGCTGGATGCACAACCGGGGGCGGCTGCTGACGGCGAGTTTCCTCGCCAAGACGCTGTACGTGGACTGGCGCACCGGGGCGCGTCACTTCCTGGAGCTGCTCGTGGACGGGGACGTCGCGAACAACCAGCTGAACTGGCAGTGGGTGGCGGGGACGGGGACGGACAGCCGCCCCAACCGGGTGCTCAACCCGGTGACCCAGGCCAAGCGCTACGACCCGGACGGTGCGTACGTACGCCGTTGGGTGCCCGAGCTGGCGGGGATCTCCGGGTCCGCCGTGCACGAGCCGTGGAAGCTGCCGGAGCGGGAGCGCCACGGCTATCCGGAGCCCGTCGTCGTGCTCTCCGACGGGCTGGCCAGGTTCAAGGAGGCACGGGGGCTGGACTGAGCCCGCGCGGGCCGGGGCCGCGCCCGGGTCAGACCTTGCGCCAGCGGGCGTTGGCCCAGGAGAAGAGGCCGAAGGCGGCCAGACCGATGGCGATGAGGACGAGGAGCCAGGGGCCGGCGGGGGTCTCGGTGAAGGACCGCAGGGTGTCGTCCATGCCCTTGGCCCGGCCCGGTTCGTGCCGGACGGCGGCCGCCACGGCGAACCCGCCCGCCGTCGCGAAGACCGCGCCCCGGACGGTGCCGCCGAAGACGCCGACGACGTCGACGGCCTGACGGCTCCTCCGCGTCATCTCCCCCGTCTTCAGGTGCTTGTGGTACTTGCGGGTGAGGGCACGGAAGGCCATCCAGAGGCCGGCGGCGATCACGCCGACGCCCGCGAGCCCCACGATCCACTGGCCGCCGGGCCATTCGAGGGCCCGCGCCGTGACGTCGTCGGTCTGACGATCGCTCGATCCGCTGCCGCTGCCCTTGTCGCCCGCCGCGTAGGAGAGCACGGAGTACGACACGAAGGCGTAGAAGACGAAGCGCGCCGCGGCCACGGCGCGCTTGCCCGGCTTGTGGCCGTCGGGGCCGGCCTGGCCGAAGAACGCCTCGGACAACCGCCACAGCGCCATGCCCGCCAGGGCCACGCCGAGCACCCACAGCAGGACGCTCCCGAAGGGCTTCTCCGCTATCTCGGCGATGGCGCCACCCCGGTCGGCCTGCTGTCCGCCTCCGTCGGAGAAGGCGATGCGCAGGGCCAGGGTCCCCACCAGGAGGTAGATCACACCGCGCGCCACGAACCCCGCGCGGGCGCCGATCTCCACGGCTCGGCTGCGGGAGGCTCGTCTCGCCCGGCCGCGTGCATTCATCGACAGTGCGTTCGCATTCATGCACTGCCGGATGCCCCTCAATCGACGATCAATGCGGGAAAGTTACGCGCCCTCGTCCGCCTGGTCGCTCTGCGCCGCCTGCCCCTTGGCGCGGCGGCCGACCACGGCGGCCGCACCCAGGGCGCTGCCCGCGAAGGCGAGGGCCATGACCCACGGACGGTCGAGGACGTGCCCGGTGGCATGGTCCACGGAGTAGCGGCCCGCGCCCGTCACCCCGATCGCGGCGGCGACGAAGCCGAGGAACGCCGGGTACTCGTAGCCGCCGCCCATGGCGAAGAAGCCGGCGGGCGCGTGCACGGCGACGGCGCCCGCCATCGTGCCGGCCGCGGCGGCGCCCGCCGCGGGGGTGGCGAGGCCGAGGGCCAGCAGGACGCCGCTGCCGGCCTCACCGAGTCCGGCCGCCAGGGCGCTGTGCTTGGGCGGGTGGAAGCCCATGGCCTCCATCGCGGCGGTGGTGCCCTCGATGCCCCCGCCACCGAACCACCCGCACAGCTTCTGGCTCCCGTGGGCCGCGAGGACGGCGCCCGTGCCGACCCTGAGTGCGAGGAGTCCGGCGTCGCGCCGGTTGATGCAGGCCATGGGGTGTCTCCTGTCGACAAGGAGGGGAGCGGCGGTGAGCCGTACGGATTCCACTCTCGTCCGGGCCGGGCGGCGAGGCCGGATGCTGTTACGCCATCCGTGTACCGGGCCTTGCGGGGACTGCGACGTACGTCATTGTGCAACTTGTTGCATAACGGGGGCCGGGTGGTCTACAACTGGCTCGACGCCACCTTCGAGGAGACCCGGATGAGCCCGTACCCCACCCTGCTGAGCCCGCTCGACCTCGGATTCACCACGCTCCCGAACCGGGTGCTGATGGGGTCGATGCACATCGGTCTGGAGGAGGTCGAGCGCGGCTTCGAGCGGATGGCCGCGTTCTACGCGGCCCGCGCCCGCGGCGGGGTGGGCCTCATGGTCACCGGCGGGATCGCGCCGAGCGAGCGCGCGTGCTCGTTCCCCGGGGGCGCGAAGATGACGACCGAGGCCGAGGCGGAGCAGCACCGTGAGGTCACGGACGCGGTGCACGCGGCGGGCGGGCGGATCGCGATGCAGATCCTGCACTTCGGGCGCTACGCCCATCACCCCGATCTGGTGGCACCCAGCGCGCTCAAGGCCCCCATCAGCGGGTTCACCCCGCACGCGCTCGACGACGACGAGGTCGAGGAGACCATCGAGGACTTCGTCCGGGCGGCGGAGCTGGCGCGGCGCGCGGGCTACGACGGTGTCGAGATCATGGGCTCCGAGGGCTATCTGATCAACGAGTTCATCGTCGCGGCGACGAATCACCGGGAGGACCGCTGGGGCGGTTCGTACGAGAACCGCATCCGCTTCCCCGTCGAGATCGTGCGCCGTGTGCGGGAGCGGGTCGGCCCCGACTTCATCCTGATCTACCGGCTGTCCATGCTGGACCTGGTGCCCGGCGGCTCCACGCTGGAGGAGGTCGTCCACCTGGCCCGTGCGATCGAGGCGGCCGGGGCGACCATCATCAACACCGGGATCGGCTGGCACGAGGCCCGCATCCCGACGATCGCCACCTCGGTGCCGCGCGGGGCCTTCACCTGGGTGACGGAGAAGGTACGGGGCGCGGTCTCCGTGCCGCTGGTGACCAGCAACCGCATCAACACCCCCGAGCTGGCCGAGGAGGTCCTCGCCTCGGGCCGGGCGGACATGGTGTCGATGGCCAGGCCCTTCCTCGCCGACCCCGACTTCGTCACCAAGGCCGCCGAGGGCCGCGCCGACGCCATCAACACGTGCATCGGCTGCAACCAGGCCTGCCTGGACCACATCTTCAGCCTGCGGATCACCTCGTGCCTGGTGAATCCGCGCGCGTGCCACGAGACCGAGCTGGTGCTCTCGCCGACCCGCGTCCGCAAGCGCGTCGCGGTGGTCGGCGCGGGGCCGGCAGGGCTGGCGTGCGCGGTCACGGCCTCCGAGCGCGGGCACACGGTGACGCTGTTCGACACGGCCGAGGAGATCGGCGGCCAGCTGAACGTCGCGCGCCGGGTGCCCGGCAAGGAGGAGTTCGCCGAGACGCTGCGCTACTTCCGCACCCGGCTCGCCGAGGAGGGGGTGGAGATGCGGCTCGGCACCCGCGCCACGGCCGGGGCTCTCGACGGCTTCGACGAGGTCGTCCTGGCCACCGGTGTCGAGCCCCGCTCCCCCTCGATCCCCGGCGTCGGGCACCCCAGCGTGGTCAGCTATCTGGACGTCCTGCGGGACGGCGCCGAGGTCGGTGACCGGGTGGCGGTCGTCGGGGCGGGCGGCATCGGCTTCGACGTCGCCGAGTTCCTGACCGACGGGGGCGACGCGGCGAGCCTGGACCCGGAGGTCTTCTTCCGGCAGTGGGGCGTGGACACGGACTACGCGGACCGCGGCGGGCTGCGGGCCCCGGAGCGCCCGAAGTCCCCGCGCACGGTCCATCTGATCCAGCGCAAGGCGAGCAAGGTCGGGGCGGGGCTCGGGAAGACGACGGGCTGGATCCACCGCACCGAGCTGCGCCACCGCGGCGTGACGATGATCGCGGGCGCCTCGTACGACCTGATCGACGACGAGGGCCTGCACCTCACCGTGGACGGCGAGCAGCACCTGCTGCCGGTCGACACCGTGGTGCTGTGCGCGGGCCAGGAGCCGCGGCGTGAGCTGTACGAGGAGCTGCGCGCCGCGGGCCGTCCGGTGCATCTGATCGGCGGCGCCGACGTGGCGGCCGAACTGGACGCCAAGCGGGCGATCCGGCAGGGCACGGAGCTGGCCGCCGGGCTGTGAACCACCGCCGGCTCCGTCCCTAGGATGCTGCCCATGTCACTCCCGCACGCGATCCTCACCGCCCTGCTCGAGAAGCCGTCGTCGGGTCTCGAACTGACGCGCAGGTTCGACCGGTCGATCGGCTACTTCTGGCCGTCCACGCACCAGCAGATCTACCGCGAGCTGGGAAAGCTGGAGCAGGCCGGCCACATCCGGGTGCTGCCCGCGGCGCGGCCCGCCCGTGGGCAGAAGAAGGAGTACGAGGTGCTGCCGGCGGGACGCGAGGCGCTGAGGGAGTGGGTGTCGCTCGCCGAGGACCCGCGGCCGGTCCGCGACCCGCTGCTGCTGAGGATGCGGGCGGCCGCCGTGGTGGGCGCCCCCGGGCTGGCCGGGGAGCTGCGCAGGCACCTGGCGCTGCACCGGGAGCAGCTGGCGGAGTACCTGGAGATCGAGCGGCGGGACTTCCCGCCGGAACGGACCGCCGACGAGGACCGGCTGCGCCGTCTGGTGCTGCGCGGCGGCATCGACCTGGAGACGTTCTGGACGGGCTGGCTGACCAGGGCGATCGACGAGCTGGACGGCCCGGGGCCGGGGAGCGGCGACACCCGCTCCCCGGACGGCTCCCGGCCCTCCGGCCAGGACGCGTGATCCCGCCGGCCGGGAACGCGGTGGCTGCCCCGGGGCCGGCAGGCGTCAGGACACCGGCCCTCGCCCGTCCCGCAGTCGCGCGGCGAACGCCCGCGCGGCTGCCATGTCCTCGTCGTCCGGCCGCTGTTTCCGGATACCGCCGACCAGCTTGAAGGGCAGCATGGTGTCCAGCGCCCGGCACGAGAAGTTCCCGTCCACCTGGAAGCCCTTGCTCTCCAGGAGCCTGACCAAGGGGCGGGAGAAGGGCACCGGCGGCAGCTCCGGAAACCCGCTGGTGGCGAATACGAACGCCCGGCCCGGCCCGGTGGGCAGTTTCCTGACGACGTCGGTCAGGCGGGGGTGGAGCCTCTGGTAGAAGACGCCCGAGCCGAATCCCACGAGGTCGGCACCGGTCAGCTCCGCCGGGTCGGCCTGCTCGGGGGAGACGACCTTCGCGCCCAGCACCTGGGCCATGCTGTCGGCGACACGACGCGTATTGCCGTGCGACACGGAGGCGCACACGATGACGGCTTTCATTCCGACGATCCCTTCTCTCGCTTCCGTCATGACGACAGCGCAGCGCCGTCAGATCTGACACCAATCGAGTGTGATGCGCGTCACACGCATGCGGAGCGACGACGATCCGCCGCGCCGAGCCCGGCACCCACCGGCCGTCAGCGGAGAAGGGACGGGAGGATCACGATCCGCAGCCGGAGTACCGGCCGGGACCACCCGCGGTCCCCACGGGCTCCGGGCGCGGCGCGAGCGGCTCGGCGGAGCGCGAGGCGCTGACCGAAGGCGCGGTGATGACGACCCGCGACGGCGACGGCGGTCTGGTGACGGCCCCCGTGGGGGCGGTCCCGGCCGACACCGGTGGCGCCCCGTCGGTGGTCCGCGCCTGCGCCCGGCTGAGCAGGACCACACCCTGGACGGCGGCCGCCGCACCGATGAGCGCCGGGACCATGCCGAGCATCCCGCCCTGGACGCGTTCGCCGAGGAGGATCAGGCCGATCGCGGCGGCGGCCACCGGGTTGGCGAGGGTGACGACGGCGAGCGGGGCGCCGAGGCCGCCCCGGTAGGCGGTCTGGGACAGCATCAGGCCGCCCAGCGCGAAGAAGGAGACCAGCACCGCGACGGTCACCAGGCGCCAGCTCAGCAGCGGGCCCGCATGGTCGGTCGCGGCGACCGTCAGGGTCTGGGTGAGCGCGGAGGCGACCCCGGAGGTGATGCCCGAGGCTGCGGCGTGCCGCAGACCGGGCCGGGCGCCGGGGCGGCCGAGCGTCGCGACCAGGGCCATGGTGACCGCGCCGACCCCCAGGGCCTCGGGGAGGCTCAGGGTGTCGTGGGGCGCGGCGCCGCCCGCGGCCAGGAGCAGCGCGGCGAGGCCGACGAGGGTGAGGAGCGTGCCGCGCCACTCCGTACGGCTGACCCGCCGGCCGGCGGCGCGGGCCCCCAGCGGTACGGCGGCGACGAGCGTCAGGGCGCCGAGCGGCTGGACGAGGGTGAGGGGTCCGTACTTCAGCGCGGCGACGTGCAGCAGCGCGCCGCCCGCGTTGAGGCCGACCGCCGACCACCAGGCGCCGCGGCCCATCATGCTGAGCGTTCCGGCGGAGGGGTCGGTCCGGCCGGCGAGCCTGGCCTGGGCCACCGCGGCGGCCGCGTAGGCGCCGGCGGAGACGAGGGAGAGCGCGACGGCTATGAGCGTGGCGTTCATCGGCGTGCTCCCGACGGCGCGTAGGCGGGCTCCGTGGAGCCGCGCTGGACCGGGAAGGCCGCCGGCCACGGCAGGTGCGTGCGAACCGGTGCGCGCGGCAGCCTGAGCGCGGCGTACGCGACGGCGAGCAGGGCGGAGACCACGATCGCGTCGAGCCAGTAGTGGTTGGCGGTGCCGACCACGACGAGGAGGGTGAGCAGCGGGTGCAGCAGCCACAGCAGGCGCCACCGGGAGCGGGTGGCGACGATGAGCCCGACGGCGACCACCAGGGCCCAGCCGAAGTGCAGGGAGGGCATGGCCGCGAACTGGTTGGCCATCGAGTCGGTCGCCGGGGTGTCCCCGTACACCGTCGGGCCGTAGACCTGACCGGTGTCGACGAGGCCGGCGGCGTGCAGCATGCGCGGCGGGGCGAGCGGGAAGAGCAGGTGCAGGGCGAGCGCGGCGCCGGTGAGGGCGGCCAGGACGCGTCGTGACCAGACGTAGTGGCGCGGGCGGCGCCAGTACAGCCACACCAGGAACGCCACCGTGGCCGGGAAGTGCACGGTCGCGTAGTAGGTGTTCGCCGCCTGGACGAGCGGGTGGCTGTGCAGCAGAAGGCCCTGTACCGCTCCTTCGCCGGGAAGGCCGAGGGCCCGTTCGAAGCCCCAGACGTCCCCGGCGTTGCGGAAGGCCTCCTCGACATGGCCGTTCGCGGCCTGCCGGCCGAGTTTGTAGACGAGGAAGAGTCCGGCTGTCAGAAGCAGTTCCCGGACGAGGGGCGGTCGGGCCGAGGTGTCCGGCTCCCGCTCCGCAGGCTCCCTGCGGGTGTACATCACCCGTGCCCCTTTGCTGACGATGCGCTGTGACGACGTCGGCATGGCCACTCCATGCCGTATCGATACGCCAGTGTACCGATACGGCGGCGTATCGGTACACTGGCGTATCGGTACACTGCCGTATCGAGGATCCCCAGCCACAGGGCCGCAGAGAGGGAAGCAGATGCCGTCGCCCGGTTCAGCACAGGAGTCAGCGCCCACGTCACGCCGGTCGAAGATCACACCGGAGCGGGCACAGGAGCTCTACACCGCCGTACTGGACCTCCTGCGGGAGAGTGGTTACGAGTCCCTGACGATGGAGGGCGTCGCCTCGCGGACGCGGTGCGGGAAGTCCACGCTCTACCGCCAGTGGGGCTCCAAGCCCGAGCTGGTCGTCGCGGCCCTGCACGGCACCCGGAGAACGCTGTTCTCGGACATCGACACCGGCACCCTGAGCGGGGACCTGCACGAGGTGGCGCGGGTGGTGGACGCCACGTCCGGCAAGGACACCGCGTTGATGCACGCGCTCAGCCACGCCGCCCTCCAGAACCCCGACCTGCTGTGCGCCCTGCACTCGACACTGATCACCCCGGCCATCGCCGCGATCGACGAGATGGTCGAGCGCGCGGTCCGGCGCGGCGAGATCGCGGCCGACAACCCCGCCGCCGAGTACGTGGCGGCCCAGGTGCTCGGCATCATGCGCGCCCGGTCACTCCTGGAG
Source organism: Streptomyces sp. NPDC104381 (assembly GCF_055583745.1). Taxonomy (NCBI): domain Bacteria; kingdom Bacillati; phylum Actinomycetota; class Actinomycetes; order Kitasatosporales; family Streptomycetaceae; genus Streptomyces; species Streptomyces sp. NPDC104381. Next base: position 89,200 of record NZ_JBVJNK010000005.1, on the reverse strand, counting down.
GGCCGCTACCCGGAGGACACCTTCCTCGCCCGCTTCATCGAGTGCGCCGTACTTCCGGCACTCGGACTCCCCGCCTCCCCGCCCGCCCCCGAGGGAAGCGGGACCTGATGAACGTGGACCGTCGCCCCAGCGGATGACGGCGGTCCACCCGCGCGCCGCACCGTGGGGACGGGGTCGGCGCACACCCGCCCGGCCGGTGGTCTCCCAGGAGACCACCGGCCGGCCGCATTTCCGTCCGACCCCCTCACCCCTTCTCGTCCTCTTGACGATATGCAGCACGCCTCGTTATCGTCGTCATGACGAGAAAAAGGGGGTTCGACATGGCCGACATCACCCGGCGCTTCGGCTGGCGACACCTGCGCTCCGCGCCCACCGCCCACATCCGGCACCACAGGCGCGGCAGGCTCACGCACGACGGCCCCGGACTGAGCTTCTGGTACCGGTCGCTCTCCGCGGCGCTCTCCGAGGTCCCGGTCGACGACCGCGAGCTGGCGATGGCCTTCCACGCCCGTACGGCGGACTTCCAGGACGTCACCGTGCAGGCGACGGTCACCTACCGGATCAGCGATCCGGCCGAGGCCGCCGTGCGGCTCGACTTCTCGGTGGACCCCGACACCGGGGTGTGGCGGGGCGCTCCCCTGGAGCAGATCGCCACCCTGCTCACCGAGACCGCGCAGCAGCACACCCTGGACGTGCTGGCCCGCACCCCGCTGGCCACCGCCCTGGTGGACGGGGTCGCGGCCGTACGGGAGCGGGTCGCCACCGGGCTCGCCGCCGAGCCCCGGCTACCCGCCACCGGCATCGACGTCGTCGCCGTACGCGTCGTCGCCATCCGCCCCGAGGCGGAGGTGGAGCGTGCCCTGCGCACGCCGGCCAGGGAGCAGATCCAGCAGGAGGCCGACCGCTCGGTGTACGAGCGCCGGGCGGTCGCCGTGGAGCGCGAGCGGACCATCGCCGAGAACGAGCTCGCCAGCAAGATCGAGCTCGCGCGCCGCGAGGAGCAGTTGGTGGACCAGCGCGGCACCAACGCGCGCAGGGAGGCCGAGGAGAAGTCGGCGGCCGACGAGGTGCGTACGGCCGCCGAGGCGGCCCGCACCGTGCGCCTGGCCCGCGCGGAGGCGGAGGCGGCCCGCGAGGTCGGCACGGCGCGCGCCGAGGCGCAGGCGGCCTGGCTGCGGGCGCACGCGGAGGCCGACCCCGGCACGCTGCACGCGCTGGCCGCGACCCGGCTGGCCGAGAATCTGCCCCGCATCGACAGCCTCACCCTCTCCCCCGACGTCCTGACCGGCCTGCTCGCCAGGCTCGGCAGGCCGGAGCCGGAGGCGCGGGCGTGAGCCTGGCCCCGCGGGCGGTACTGGTGCACCGGACGACGGAGTACGAGGAGCTGCTGGCCCGCCACGGGACGCACGGGCAGGCCGCGTTCGTGCTGGCCGGACGGGGCCGGTCCATCGACGAGGTGGCCGAGCGCCACCGGCGCGGCGAGCGGGCGCTCACGGAGGTGGCCGCCGCTCTGCCGCTGCGGTGGCGGCGGACCCGGGTGGAGCGGGCGGACCTCGACCGCTTCCTCTTCGGGCCCGAGGACGTGGTCGTGGTGGTCGGGCAGGACGGTCTGGTCGCCAACGTCGCGAAGTATCTGTCGGGCCAGCCCGTGGTGGGCATCGACAGCGACCCCGGCCGCAATCCCGGGGTCCTCGTACGCCACCGGGCCCGGGACACCGCGGCGCTGTGCCGGGCCGCGGCGTCGCCCGGCGGACGGGTGGACGCCCTCACGATGACCGAGGCCGTCGCCGACGACACGCAGCGGCTCCTCGCCCTCAACGAGATCTATCTCGGACCGCCCGGACATCAGACCGCCCGCTACCGCATCGGCCCCGACGGCACCGCGTCCGCCGGAGAGCCGCAGGCGTCCTCGGGCGTACTGGTCGGCACCGGCACGGGCTCCACCGGCTGGCTGCGCTCCCTCTGGCTGGAGCGCGGCAGTCCGCTGCGGCTGCCGGCCCCCTCCGATCCCCGGCTGGTCTGGTTCGTGCGCGAGGCCTGGCCCTCACCGGCCACCGGCACCTCGATGGTCGCGGGCGAGCTGGCCGGCGGGGAGGGCCTCAGGCTGACCGTCGAGTCGGACCGGATGGTGGTGTTCGGCGACGGCATGGAGTCCGACGCACTGGAGCTGACGTGGGGGCAGTCGGTCCGGCTGGGCATCGCGGAGACCACGCTCAACCTGGTGGCGTGAGCGCCGTGTGAGGATGGCGCGAGCCCCGCGGGCGACCGTACGGACCCTCGGGGACCATCAGCGACCGGCAGGGAGCAGGCAGCGCATGACCACCGATTCCGTGAACGTACCGCCCAGGAACGCCCGCCCGCCGCTCGCCCAGTCCGCGCTCGGCGTGGGTGTCGTCGTGCGGGACGGGGAGGGCAGGATCCTGCTGGGGAGGCACCACGGCGGCACCTGGGAGCTGCCCGGCGGCAAGGTCGACCCGACCCATGAGTCGGTCGCGGCGGCGGCCGCCCGTGAGCTGCGCGAGGAGACGGGCCTGCGGGTGCCCGTGGACGCCGTGGGCGTCTTCGCGATGGTGCACGACGTGGTCGGAGGCATCAACCGGATCAGCATGGGCGCGCTGGTGAGCGTGGAGTCGGCGGACCCGCAGGTCACCGAGCCCCACCTCATCAGTGCGTGGCGCTGGACCGACCCGGAGAACCTTCCGGGTCCCCTGTTCGACCCGTCGGCCCAGATCCTGGCCGTCTGGCGCCCGGACCTCGCCATCGACCACCCACCGGCCCACCATCTGCGGATCGCCCCCACCCCGTGACCCGGACCCCACGGAAAACCCCTAGGCCGATAAAACATTTGCCTAGGGGTCATAGGCAGAGTTAGCGTCGAACGCATGAGAGCCGTCAGTGAGCAGGACATCCGTGCGTCGTTCGTCAACTGTTCCAAGGGGGAAGCGAAGCGCCTGCCGCTCCCGCGCGATCTCGACGAGCGCCGCTGGGACGATCTGGACTTCCTGGGCTGGCGCGACCTCTCGGCCCCCGACCGCAGCTACATCGTCACGGAGCTGCGCGGGGAGCTCGTGGGGATCACCCTGAGGTTCCCGTCCCAGCAGCGCGGCTTCCTGCACCGCAGCATGTGCTCGGTCTGCCTGACCACCCACCCGGGCAGCGGGGTCTCCCTGATGACCGCGCGGAAGCGGGGGCAGGCCGGCCGGGACGGGAATTCGGTGGGCATCTACCTCTGCACCGACCTCGACTGCTCGCTCTACGTACGCGGCAGGAAGACGCCCGCGCCCGGCGGCCGCTTCGAGGAGTCGCTGACCGTCGAGCAGCAGATCGAGCGGACGAGGGAGAAGCTCGCCGGGTTCCTGGACCTGCTCGCCGCCTGACCGGGGCAGAAGGGGACACCGCCCTCTCGCCGCGTGACCCGGGGCGGGAGGGGACACCATCCCCGCCCGCCTTCCGAGGCAGAGCACCCCCCGCCCGGGCGGACCGGGCCGGGGCGACGCCCCTCCCCCCGTCAGCGGAGGCGGACCGGCGTCTCCCTCAGCGCCTCGATGACACTCTCGACGTGTGCCCGCGCGGCCGCCTCCGCCGCGTCCGCGTCGCCCGCGACGACCGCCTCGATGATCGCCAGATGCTGCGGCAGCGACTGCGCCGGGCGGCCGGGGCGCAGCGCGAGCCGGAACTGGTAGCGCACCATCTGGCCGTTCATCCGCTCCAGCAGGGCCTGGGCGACCTTCTGGTCGCTGACTTCGCCGACGCACTCGTGCAGCCTGCGGTTCAGCACCGAGTAGGCGTCCGGGTCGCCGTCCTCCACGGCCCGGGTCATCGCCGAGCCGATCTTCTTCAGCTCCTGGCGCACCTCGTCCGAGGCGTACTCGGCGGCCCGCCTGGCACACAGGCCCTCCAGCAGGGCCCGGCACTCGGTGATCTGGATGGCCTCCTCGACGGAGATCACCCGCACCCGCGCGCCGCGCCGCGGGATGAGCTCCACCAGCCCTTCGGCCGCCAGGTCCTGGAGCGCCTCCCGCACCGAGCTCCGGGTGGCCCGGAAGACCTCGGACAGCTCCTGCTCGACCAGCCGCTGCCCCGGCACCATGTCGCCCGCCGCGAGCGCCTCCCTGATACCGCTGGAGACCGCGTTCCGGCCTGTCCGGCCGGTGACCTGATTCGCCGTCACCCCTCCGCCTTCCGTACGTCGTCGGGACATCCTCGCCGCCGCGTGGATCTCACGCCGCGACATCAGCGATGATGCCTGAAACTTTCTCGTCAGGCATATTGTCAACAATTTCATCGACGGTTACGGTGGCGTGACAGCCGGCCGGGCGAGGCAGGCCGGAGCGCAGCCCTCCGGCGCCGTACGCGCCGGCAGGACACGCAGGCACTTCGAAGAGGAACAGCGATGATCATCGACTGCCACGGCCACTACACGACGGCCCCGCCCGCACTGGAGGGCTGGCGGAACCAGCAGATCGCGGCCCTCGGTGACAGCTCCCTCTCCCCGCGGAGGGCCGATCTCGAGATCAGCGACGACGAGCTGCGCGAGAGTGTCGAGCCGAACCAGCTGCGGCTGATGGACGAGCGTGGCATCGACATGACGGTCTTCTCGCCCCGGGCGTCCTTCATGGCGCACCACGTGGGTGACTTCACCACCTCCTCGGAGTGGGCGGCCCTCTGCAACGAGCTGTGCTTCCGGGTCAGCCGTCTCTATCCGGAGCGCTTCGTCCCCGCGGCCATGCTCCCCCAGTCCCCGGGCGTCGATCCGGCGACCTGCGTACCCGAGCTCGTCAGGTGCGTCGAGGAGTACGGCGCGGTCGCGCTCAACCTCAACCCCGACCCGTCGGGGGGCCACTGGACCGCTCCGCCGCTCACCGACCGCTCCTGGTACCCGCTGTACGAGAAGATGGCCGAGTACGACATCCCGGCGATGGTCCACGTCAGCACCAGCGTGAACCCGGCGTTCCACACGACGGGGGCGCACTACCTGAACGCCGACACCACCGCGTTCATGCAGCTCGTGCAGGGCGACCTGTTCCGGGACTTCCCCACGCTCCGGCTGGTCATCCCCCACGGCGGCGGCGCGGTCCCGTACCACTGGGGCAGGTTCCGCGGCCTGGCGATGGCCCTCGGGAAGCCGCCGCTGGAGGAGCACGTGCTGGGCAACGTCTACTTCGACACCTGCGTGTACCACCAGCCCGGATCGGACCTCCTGTTCGACGTCGTCCCCACCCGGAACATCCTCTTCGCGTCGGAGATGATCGGCGCCGTCCGTGACGTCGACCCCCGGACCGGCCACCACTTCGACGACACGCGCCGCTACGCCGATGCCGCGGGCCTGCCCCCGGAGAAGCTGGCCGACATCCAGGAGCACAACGCCCGCTCCGTGTACCCGCGTCTGGACGCCCTGCTCAGGCGTCAGGGCCGCTGACCCCCGCGCGGGACGCAGATGCCCCGCCCCCTTGCCCCCTCCACACCTTTTGTGCCGTCAGGAGATTCGATGAGTGCGCCTTCCCCCAGGACCCCGGGCTGGCTGGACTGGTACCGGGATCCGTCCGTACCCGCGTTCCGGCTGCCGGCGGGCACCGTCGACGCCCACTGCCATGTGTTCGGGCCGCAGGCCGCGTTCCCGTTCGCCCCCGAGCGCAAGTACACGCCCTGTGACGCCGGGAAGGACCAGCTCGCCGCACTACACGAGCACCTGGGCGTCAGCCGCGCGGTCATCGTCCAGGCCACCTGTCACGGCGCGGACAACACCGCGATGACCGACGCGGTCCGCGCGGCCGGTGGCCGGGCGCGCGGCATCGCGACCGTCCGGCCGGACATCACCGAGGCCGAACTGGGCGAGCTGCACACGGCCGGGGTGCGCGGGGTCCGCTTCAACTTCCTCCGCCGGCTGGTGGACACCTCCCCGAAGGAGGACCTGGCCACGATCGCGGCGAAGATCGCCCCGCTGGGCTGGCACATCGTGCTCTACTTCGAGAGCGCCGATCTCCCGGAGCTGGGCGGCTTCTTCGGCTCCCTGCCCGCTCCCCTGGTGATCGACCACATGGGCCGGCCGGATGTGACCCTGCCGGTGGACGGCCCGCAGTTCACCGGCTTCCTCCGGTTCGTCGACGCCCACGACGTCTGGGTGAAGGTGAGCTGCCCCGAGCGTCTCAGCGTGACCGGCCCCGCCGCACTCGACGGGGAGAGGCACGCCTACACCGATGTCGTGCCGTTCGCCCGCCGTGTGATCGAGGAGTTCGGGGACCGGGTGCTGTGGGGCACGGACTGGCCGCACCCCAATCTGACGGACCACATGCCCGACGACGGCCTCCTGGTCGACCACGTGCCTCGGGTCGCGGTCACCCCCGAGCAGCAGTACCGGCTCCTCGTCGCCAATCCGATGAGCCTGTACTGGCCCGGCGAAGGCGTCTGATCTCCCCCGCACCCGCACTCCGACAGGGACCGTCCCCATGCAGCACGCCAACGCGGCGAACCGGCTGGACCGGCTGCCGATCTCCCGCTTCCACAAGACCACCCTGCTCGCGGTGGCCTTCGCGTACTTCTTCGAGTTCGCGGACATCAACAGCTTCGCGACGACCGCGCCCAAGCTGATCGACCTCTGGGGTGTGACGGTCGACCAGGTCGCCTACGTCACCTCGCTGTCGTTCGTCGGCATGTTCCTCGGTTCCGTCGTCGCGGGAGCCGTGGCCGACCGGTGGGGCCGCAAGAAGACCCTGCTCCGCACCACGCTGTTCTTCGGCTTCTTCTCGTTCGTCTCGGTCTTCGCGTGGGACATCGTCTCGCTGGGCGTCTTCCGGGTGCTCACCTCGGCGGGCCTGTCGGCCATGACCGTCGTCGCGGTCATCTACGTCAACGAGATGTATCCGGCCGCCGTCCGCGGCAAGTTCCAGGCGTACGCCATGGTCATCGGGATCTGCGGCACCCCGGCCACCAACCTGATCGCCAGTCTCGTCGTCCCGCTCAGCGACTGGTCCTGGCGGCTGGTCTACCTGTGGGGAGCGCTCGGCATCCTCCTCGTGCTGTTCTCCAGGCACCTCAAGGAGTCGCCCCGCTGGTACGAGAGCAAGGGCGACCATGCCGCGGCCGACACGGTGCTGCGTGAGATCGAGGCCCTGGTGAGCGCCGAGAAGGGGCCGCTCGCCGTGCCGGCGGAGCCCGTCGAGGAGCCCCCGGCGGTCAAGGCGCCGCTGCGTCTGCTGCTGAAGAAGAGGTACCTCGCGCCGACGCTCCTGCTCACCGTCCTCTGGGTGACCCAGACCATCGGCTTCTTCGGCTACTCCAGCTGGGCACCCACCCTTCTGTCCAAGGAGGGCTTCAGCGTCGAGAAGTCCGTCTTCTACGTCGCCCTCACCACGGTCGGCGCACCCCTCGGCTCCTATCTGGCCTCCCTGGTCACCGACCGGTTCGAGCGCAAGTGGTGCCTGGTCGCGTTCGGCACGGTCATCGCGGCGTGCGGTCTGCTCTACGGTCTGACCTTCGACCCGGTCCTCATCGTGATCTTCGGCTTCCTGGTGAACCTCTTCGAGCGCGGCTACACCGCCCTGGCGTACGCCTACTCCCCCGAGCTCTTCGACACCCGGAGCCGCTCCCTGGGGACGGGCATCACCTACGGGATCGGCCGGCTGTCGAACGCCGCGGGACCGCTGATCATCGCGGCGCTCTACAACCGCACCGGCTACCAGAGCGTCTTCTACTTCATCGCCGGTGTCTGGATGGTGGGCGCGGTGGCCCTCGCCGTGTTCGGCCCCCGGACCCGGCCCCCGCGGCCGGCCGTACGGAAGCCGGGGACCGTCCCGTCCGCTACCTGAGCGGCCGGCTCCTCGGCACCACGACGGGCGAGGCGTCGCCCGGGGCGCGGAGTATGTCCGCGTCCAGCCCGTAGAGCTCCTTCACCAGGGTCTCGTCGACCGTGCCGGCCGGTTCGCCCCGGCCGATGACCCGCCCGTCCTTCATGGCCACGAGGAGGTCGGCGTAGCGGGCCGCCGCCGCCAGGTCGTGCTGCACCATGACGACGGTGCGGCCGGTCGCGGCGACCTCCCTGACCAGCTCCAGGACTTCCACGGCGTGGCCGAGGTCGAGGGCGCTGGTGGGTTCGTCGAGCAGGACGACCGGGGTGTGCTGGGCGAGGACCATCGCGAGCCAGCAGCGCTGACGCTGGCCGCCGGAGAGCCTGTCCAGGCGCTCGGCGGCCAGTCCGGTCGTTCCGGTGGCCTCCAGGGCGTCGCGTACGGCGTTCTCGTCCTCCTTCGACCACTGGCGCAGCAGGCCCTGCCGGGGGTGGCGGCCGTAGCGGACGAGCCCGGCGACCGTGACCGCCTCGGGGGCGCGCGGCGACTGGGGCAGCAGCGCGACGCGGTGGGCGGCCCGGCGCCGGGTGAGTTCCCAGATGTCCTCGCCTCCGACCCGTACGGTTCCCGAGTCGGGGCGGTGCAGGCGGGCGATCGCGCGCAACAGGGTGGACTTCCCGCAGCCGTTGGGGCCGACGATCGCGACGACCTGGCCGGCGGGGACGGTGAGGCCGACGTCCTCGACGACGGGCCGGCCGGGGTATCCGGCGTGGAGCGCGGTGACGTCGAGGCCGGGGGCGCTCTCGCGTGGTGTGTCGGTCATGGGGCTGGTCACGCCTTTCCGGTGGCACGGTCCGGGCGGAACAGGACCCAGAGCAGGAAGGGGCCGCCGAGGACGCTGGTGACGACGCCGACGGGCAGTTCGACGGGGGCGGCGACCCGGCCCAGGGCGTCGGCTGCGGCAATCAGGGCCGCGCCGGTGAGCGCGGATCCGGTGACCGGGACCCGGGTGGGTCCGGCCGGCCGCTGGGCGAGGACCGGGGCGGCGAGCGCGACGAAGGCGATGGGCCCGCCGACGCCGACGGCCGTGCCCGCGAGGGCGACGGCGAGGGCCAGGGCCGCCGCGCGCAGCCGGCGCGGGTCGACGCCGAGCGAGGTGGCCACGTCGTCGTCGAAGCGCAGCAGTTGGAGCCGGTGGCCGACGGCGAGGGCGAGCGGGACGAGGAGGAGCAGGACGAGCGCCAGCGGCGTACCGACGCCCCAGTCACGGCCGTTGAGGCTGCCCACGGCCCAGAGGAAGACGCCGCCCGCCGTGTTGTCGTTCTCCCGGGACATGATCAGGTCGCCCACCGCGCCGAGGAACGTGGAGACCCCGATGCCGGTCACGAGGACGCGGTATCCGGCGCTTCCGGCTCCGCCGGCGCACAGCACGACGATCACGGCGGCCGCGACGGCGCCGACCGGGCCGAGCCACCAGTTCCCCACCATGCCGGTGCTGGAACCCGCCGCGGCGGCCACGACGGCCGCGGTGGCGCCGTCGTTGACGCCGACCAGGTCGGGGGCGGCGAGGCGGTTGCCCGCCAGGGTCTGGGTGAGGCAGCCCGCGATGCCGAGCGCGGCGCCGACGAGGAGTCCGACGAAGATCCGGGGCAGCCTGAAGTCCCGCACGATCATCACGGTGCCCGGGTCGCCGGTGCCGAGGAGCCCGGAGAGGGTTTCCGGCAGGCTCATGCCGGTCGAACTCGCCAGCACCGCGAGGGCGACGAGGACGGCGAGCACCGGCACGAGGACGACGGCGGTGAGTGCGCTGCGGCGCGGGAGGAGCCAGGAGTACGCGCCCTTGCGGAGCACGGTGCTGTCGGGGGGTGTCACCTCGGCGGCAGAGGCGCGGTGCGGTGGTGTCATCTCGGCATCGGCACGCGGGATCGTCACGCCGGCGGTTTCCGGGTCGGTCATGCCTCGGCCCCCGCGGTGGACAGGCGGGAGGAGCGGGCGATCCAAACGAGCATCGGACCGCCGACGAAGGCGAGAAGCACGCTGACCGGTGTCTCCCAGGGGCGGATGACGACCCGGGCGAGGATGTCGGCCAGGAGCATGATGTCGGCCGCGATCAGGGCGGACAGGACGAGTTGGGCCGTCATGCGGGGCCCGGTCAGCGCCCGCGCGGCGTACGGGGCCAGCAGGCCGAGGAAGGCGATGGGCCCGGCCACGGCCACCGCGCAGCCGGCCAGGAGCGAGACCGCTCCGGCGACGACGAGCCGGATGCGCCCGGGGTGGTGGCCGAGCGAACGGGCGCCGTCGTCCCCGAGGCCGAGCGCCGACAGCGGGCGCGCGCAGGCCAGTGCGGTGAGCAGGCCGAGGGCCACCAGCGGCAGCAGGGGGACGAGAGCGGAGACCTCCACCCCGGCGAGCGAGCCGATCGTCCAGTAGCGGTAGGTGTCGAAGGTCGACCGCGTGCCGAGCAGGACGTAGGAGGTGCAGCCGTGGAAGGTGGCGCCGAGCGCGGATCCGGCCAGGACCAGGCGCAGTGGCGAGCCCGCGGTCCGTCCCGATCCGGCGAGGAGCAGGACGACGGCGCTGGCGGCCATGCCGCCGACGAGGGCCCACACGAGCAGCGCACCCGGGGATCCGGCGCCGAAGAACGTGAGTCCGACGACAACGGCGAAGGCGGCCCCGGAGTTGACGCCGAGCAGACCGGTTTCGGCCAGTGGGTTGCGGGTGGCGGCCTGGAGCAGACAGCCCGCCGCACCGAGGCAGGTGCCCACCAGGAGCGCGGCGAGCGTGCGCGGGAGGCGTACGTCCATGACGGCCAGCCGGAGTTGGGCGTCGGCCCTGGCGGCGGGGTCGCCGAGGAGGAAGTCCCAGGCGCGCCCCACGGGGCTCGCGCCGGTGCCGATGACGAGGGAGAGCAGCACGAGGGCCAAGAGAACAAGCAGAAGTCCCCCGGCGATCAAAGGGGTTGACCGGTCCTGGTCGGGGGGAGTCCCCGATGGGCGGGATCCGGCTGACCTTGGCCGACCCCCTTGCGCTATCGACATAAGGTTAGCCTAACCTAAATGCACTCGTCCGGTTCTGGCGGGTCACGGGCAGACCTATGCCCTGAAGTGGCGCGATGTGTACCGCTTCTCTCCGATTCACGTTCGGAGGGCGCCCGGCCGGAACCGGATTCGTCCGAACGCAAACGGAGATCCAAGGCCATGGCGCCGTATTCGCCCCCCTCGTCCCGCGGTATCGCACGTCCCGCCCTGTCGGCGGCCCTGCTCACGCTCTGCGCACTCACCCTGAGCGCCTGCGGAACCGAGGACAAAGCCGACGCGGCCGAGGCGGGGGCCGCGGCGACGAACCAGGTCACGGACGCGACCGGGGCGAAGGTGAAGGTGCCGGCCACCCCCGAACGCGTGGTCGCCCTCAGCGAGATGGACCTCGACGCCTCCCTCGCCCTCGGCGTCGAGCCGGTCGGCCTGACCGCGGGGCGCGGCCAGAAGGGCGCCCCCGCGTACCTGGCGGACCAGGCCGGGAGCATCCCCGTGGTGGGAGCCGTCACCGGCCCGGACATCGAGAAGGTCGTCCGGGCGAAGCCGGATGTGATCCTCGCCGGGCAGCTCGCCGACGAGCAGGTGCTCGCGCAGCTCCGGAAGATCGCGCCCACGGTCGTCACCATCGACGACACCAAGGACTGGAAGAAGGCCCTCCGGCTCACCGGCACGACGCTCGGGAAGTCCGACGAGGCCGAGAAGTTCCTGGCCGACTACGGGACCAGGTCCGCCGCGCTCAGGGCCGACCTCAACGATCAGGCCGGCGCGAGTGTGTCGGTCGCCCGCTACTCGGCCAAGGGCACCGCGGTCATGCAGCAGGGCGTCTTCATCAGCGACGTGCTGAAGGACCTCGGCTTCGAGCGCCCGGGCATCCAGAACGACGAGGGCGAGGGCCACTCGACGCCGCTCAGCGACGAGAACCTCGAAGAGATCGACGGCGACTGGCTGTTCATCGGCTCCCTCGACGCCGGCACCGAGGCCGACCTGCTCGGCGAGCTGGCGAAGAAGCCCGCCTACCAGCAGCTCGGCGCGGTCCACGACAAGCACGCGACCGTCGTCGACGGCACCAAGTGGACCAGCCTGGGCGGCGCGCAGGCAGCCGTCTCGGTGCTCGACGACATCCGGAAGGCGATGGTCAAGTGAGCACCGAGCAGGAACTCACCGGCCGGCTCGCCCTCGTGACGGGCGCGGGACGCGGCATAGGTGAGGCCGTCGTGCACGCCCTCGCCGGCCGTGGCGCCCGCGTCCTCGCCACCGACCTCGGCCCCGAGGGCGTCACCGCCCTGGAGAAGACGTACGAGGGCCGGGTGACCGCCCGCACGCTCGACGTCACGGACGCGGCGGCCGTCGAGGACCTCGTCGAGGAGACGGAACGCACGCTCGGCCCGCTGGACATCGCCGTCAACGTGGCCGGAGTCCTCCGTGTCTCGTCCGTCGCCGACCTGTCGGACGAGGACTGGGCGGCCACGTTCGCCGTCAACACCGGCGGCGTGTTCCACGTGTCGCGATCGGTCTCCGGCCGGATGGCCGAGCGGGGTTCGGGGAGCATCGTCACGGTGGCCTCCAACGCCGCGGGCATCCCCCGCACGGGCATGGCGGCGTACGCGGCCTCCAAGGCGGCGGCCGTGATGTTCACCAAGTGTCTCGGGCTCGAAGTGGCGCCCAGGGGTGTGCGGTGCAACACCGTCTCCCCCGGCTCGACCCTGACCGACATGCAGCGCGGCATGTGGACGGCGGGCGACGAGGAGGCCGCCGCCCGCCGCGTCATCGAGGGGGACCCCTCGACGTACCGCACCGGTATCCCGCTCGGACGGATCGCCGAACCCTCCGACATAGCCGACGCGGTCGCCTTCCTGGTGTCCGACCGCGCCCGGCACATCACCCTGCACGACCTGTACGTCGACGGCGGTGCCACCCTGCGGGCCTGAGCCCGCGCCGCCACGTCATCCTGCCGACGCTCGAGCCCTCCCCTCTGGAGACCACCCATGTCTGCATCTCTGCGCGTCCCCGTCGCTCCGCCCCCGCTCGACTCCCCCGGCGCGGCGACCACTCTGCTGGAGGCCTACCGGCCCGGCACGGACCGCTTCCTCGCGACACCCGCCCACACCCTGCTCGGCTCCGGCACCTCGGCGCTGGTGCCGCACGACGCACGGCCCCTGCCGCTGCGGGTGCGGGAGACCCTGGAGGCGGCCCGGCGCGCGGGCGACCCGTCGCCGGTCGTCGTGGGTTCCGTGCCCTTCGCTCCCGGCGGGGTGGCCTCGCTCGCCGTCCCGGAGACCGTCCGCTGGGCGACCGCCCTGTGCACGGACCCGCTGATCGCGCTGCACGGCCCCGACGCCGGTGACGGCGACGACTGGCGGATACGTGAGGTGCCGGCCGCCCGGGAGTACGCGGCGGCGGTCGGCGCCGCCGTGGAGCGGATGCGCGCCGGTGAGTTCGACAAGGTCGTCCTCGCGCGCACCCTGGAACTGACCTCGGCCCGTGACCTCGACCTGCCCGCCATGCTGAGCCGGCTGGCCCGGCGTGACCCGGGCGGCTACACCTTCGCCGTGCCCAGCGGTCCCGGCCGTACGCTCGTGGGTGCGAGCCCCGAGCTTCTCGTGGCCCGCCGGGGCGGCGGTCTCGTCGCCAACCCGCTGGCCGGTTCGGCGCCGCGCAGCAGCGATCTGGCGGAGGACGTCCGCAGGGCCGCGGCCCTGCTGGACTCGCCGAAGGACCTCCACGAGCACGCGGTCGTCGTGGACGCCATCCGTGAGGCCCTCCTGCCGTTCTGCTCACACCTGGACGTACCCGAACGCCCCACCCTCGTACGGACCGCGGCCATGTGGCACCTCTCCACGACCCTGACCGGGGAGCTGCGCGACCCCTCGTCCACCGCCCTGGACCTGGCGTCGGCGCTGCACCCCACGCCCGCGGTCTGCGGCACGCCGACCGATGTGGCCCGGCAGGTGATCGCGGAATCCGAGCCCTTCGACCGCGGTGCGTACACCGGCATGGTCGGGTGGCAGAACGCGGACGGCGACGGCGACTGGGTGGTGACCATCCGCTGCGCCGAGGCCGAGGGCCGCACCCTGCGGCTGTTCGCCGGCGCGGGCGTGGTCGCGGAGTCCTCACCGGACGCCGAGACGGCGGAGACCGGCGCCAAGTTCCGGACCTTCCTGAGCGCCGTGGGAGCCGCCCTGTGAACGCCTCCCAGGCCACCGACGCGCCCACCTGGCCCGCCGAGTTCGCCGAGCGCTACCGCGCGGCGGGCCACTGGCGCGGCGAGACGTTCGGCGGGATGCTCCGCGAGCGCGCCGAACGGCACCCCGACCGTGTCGCGGTCGTCGACCCCGCCCCCGAACGCCGTGCGTGGACCTACGGCGAGCTGGACGAGCGCGCCTCCCGGCTGGCCGCCGGCTTCACGGCGCGCGGCATCTCCCCGGGCGACCGGGTCGTCGTACAGCTCCCGAACACCGCCGAGTTCATCGAGGTCGTCTTCGCGCTCTTCCGGATCGGGGCGCTGCCCGTCTACGCGCTCCCCGCGCACCGGGAGACGGAGATCGAGTACTTCTGCTCGTTCACCGAGGCCGTCGCCTACGTGGTGCCCGACCGGCACGCCGGTTTCGACCATCTCGCGCTCGCCACGAAGGTCAAGGAGCGTACGCCGACCCTGAAGCACGTCTTCGTCGTCGGTGAGCCGGGCGAGCACACCGCCCTGTCCGAGGTGCCGTGCGCCCCCACGGGGGCCGGGTACGAGCCCGCGCCGCACGATCTGGCGTTCCTCCAGCTGTCGGGCGGCACCACGGGGGTTCCCAAGCTCATCCCGCGTACGCACGACGACTACATCTACTCGCTGCGCGGGTCCAACGAGATCTGCGGCGTCGACGGGGACACCCGCTTCCTCGTCGTGCTCCCCGCCGCGCACAACTTCCCGATGAGTTCCCCCGGCTGGCTCGGGACGCTGTACGCCGGGGGCACCGTGGTGCTGTGCCCCGGCCCCGATCCGGCGACGGCGTTCCCGCTGGTGGAACGCGAACGCGTGACGATGACCGGGATGGTGCCGCCCCTCGCGCTGGTGTGGACGGAGGCGGGGCGGAGCACCGGGCACGATCTGTCGAGCCTGGAGCTGATCCTCGTCGGCGGCGCCAAGTACAGCGAGGCCGCGGCCCGCCGGCTGGAGCCCGCGCTGGGCTGTCGGCTGATGCAGGTCTTCGGCATGGCCGAGGGCCTCGTCAACTACACGCGCCTGGACGACGACCACGAGACGGTGGTCACCACCCAGGGCCTGCCGATCTCCGAGGACGACGAGATCCGTGTCGTCGACGACGCGGACGAGGACGTGCCCGAGGGGGGCTTCGGCCACCTGCTCACCCGTGGTCCGTACACGATCCGGGGCTACTGGCGGGCGCCCGAGCACAACCGGAAGTCGTTCACCGAGGACGGCTTCTACCGCACCGGAGACATCGTGCGCCGCACCCCGACCGGCCATCTGGTCGTCGAGGGCCGTGCCAAGGACCAGATCAACCGGGGCGGTGAGAAGGTCGCCCCGGAGGAGATCGAGAACATCATCCTCGGCCATCCGTCGGTGCACGACGTGTCCGTCGTGGGGGTGGCCGACGCGTATCTGGGGGAACGCTCCCTGGCCTACGTCATCCTCCGCGACGGTGCCGAGCCGCTGAAGCCGGCCGCGATCAAACGCCTCGTGCGTGAGCGTGGTGTCGCCGCGTACAAGGTCCCCGACCTCGTCGAGTTCGTCGAGGCGTTCCCGCAGACCGGAATCGGCAAGGTCAGCAAGAAGGGACTGCGCTCCGACGCGGTCCCCGGCCCGTCCGCCGAACCCGCCCCCCAGCACTGAGATCAGTACCGAGTTCCGCCCCGAGCGGCACCGAAAGGTTCCACCCATGGCTCTTCCCGCCATCGCTTCGTACGCACTGCCGACCGAAGCCGAACTGCCCGCGAACCGCGTGGACTGGACCGTCGACCCCGCGCGGGCCGTGCTCCTGGTCCACGACCTGCAGAACCACTTCCTCGGCGCCTTCCCGCCCGGTGAGCAGCCGCTCACCGGCATGCTCGACAACACGGCCCGGGTCATCGAGGAGTACCGCCGTCTCGGTGTGCCCGTCGTCTACTCGGTGCAGCGCGGTGGCCAGACGGCGGAGGAGCGCGGTCTCCAGCTCGACTTCTGGGGTCCCGGCGCCGCCGACGACCCCGAGGCGCTGGCGATACCCGCCGCCGTCGCGCCGGCGGACGGTGACACCGTCCTGACCAAATGGAAGTACAGCGCGTTCGTACGCACCGAACTCGACGCCCTGCTGCGGGAGTCCGGGCGCGACCAGCTGGTGATCACCGGTGTGTACGCGCACATCGGCGTGCTCATGAGCGCCTGCGACGCGTGGATGCGTGACATCCAGGCCTTCGTGGTCGCCGACGCCGTGGCGGACTTCTCGCGCGAGGACCACGACATGGCCCTGCGCTGGGCCGCGGGCCGCTGCGCGGTCGTCACCTCGACCGACGACCTCCTGAAGGGGGTCTGAACACCGTGACGCTCACCCTTGAACTGATCCGTCACGATGCCGCCGACGCCTCGGGTGTGAAGCCCACGGACATCCCCCTCGACGAGAACCTTCTGGACCAGGGCCCGGACCCGGTCCGCGTCGTGTCGCTGCGGGGACGCCGGCGCCGGGACCACGGTGTCGTGGCGGACTTCGCGGACCTGGCCGGGGAGCCGGCCGTCGATGTCCGGGTGCCGCGGCTGGAGGCCTCATGACCGTCCTGCTCACCGGCTCCGACGGGACCGGCCCGGTACCGGCCGGCGGCGCCCCTGAGTCCTCCGGAACCCCGGCCGCCCCGGAGGTCGTACTGCCGCTGACCGCCGCCCAGTCGGGCATGTGGTTCGCCCAGTCGCTCGATCCGCTCAGCCCGGCGCAGAACACGGCCGAGTGCCTGGAGATCGACGGGCCGGTCGACCCGGAGGTGTTCGCGGCGGCTCTGCGCCGGGTGACCGCCGAGGCCGACGCCCTGCGGGTCTCCGTCGAGGACGCCCCGGACGGGCCGCGTCAGCGCGTCCGCCCCTCGGTCCCGCTGCCCCTCACCACGCACGACCTGCGGGACGCGGCCGACCCCGGCCGGCAGGCCGAGGAGTGGATGCGCGCGGACCTGGCCGAGCCCTTCGACCTGTCGTCGGGGCCCCTGTTCCGGCACGCCCTGTTCCGGGTGGGCGAGGAGCGGTGGCTCTGGTACCAGCGCATCCACCACCTGGTCATGGACGGCTTCGGCTACTCGCTCCTGGTACGCCGGACCGCCGAGGTCTACTCGGCGCTGGCGCGGGGCGAGGAGCCGGGGCCTCGGGCGTTCGGAACCCTGGCCGACCTGGTCGAGGAGGACGCGGCGTACCGGTCCTCCGAGGCGTTCACCGCCGACCGCGCCCACTGGGCCGAGGCGTTCGCGGACCGTCCGGAGGTGCCCCGGCTCGCGGGGCGCGGGGCGCTGCCCTCACGGACGTTCCTCCGCCGCACCACCCATCTGGGCCCCGAGGCCACCGAGGGTCTGCGGGAGCTGGCCGACCGGCTCCGCGCGTCCTGGCCGGACGTCCTGATCGCCGCCCAGGCCCTCTACACCGCGCGGGCGACCGGCCGTCAGGAGGTCGTGCTCGGGCTGCCGATGATGGGCCGCATGGGGTCCGTATCTCTGCGGGTGCCGGGCATGGTGATGAACGTGCTCCCGCTGCGGCTGGACGTCTCCCCCGACGCCACCTTCGCCGAGCTGGTGCGCCAGGTGGTGCTCGGCATCCGCGAGGTCCGCCGCCACCAGCGGTTCCGCTACGAGGACATCCGCCGCGACCTGCGGCTCCTCGGGGAGAACCGCGGGCTGGTCGGCCCCCTGGTCAACGTCATGCCCTTCGACTACGACGTGGACTTCGCCGGAGCGCCGGCGCGTGCCGGCAATCTGTCCGCGGGACCGGTCGACGATCTGACGCTGCACATCTACGACCGCTCCGACGGCCACGGTCTGCGCATCGACCACGACGGCAACCCCGCGCTGTACGGCGACGGGGAGCTGGCCGCCCACCAGGAGCGCTTCGTGCATCTGGTGGAGCGGCTGAGCCGGGCCGACCCGCATGTCCCGACGGCGGCGCACGGTATCGCCACGGAAGCCGAACTGGAGCTGGTCGTCGGTACGTTCAACGACACGGCCCGGGCGCTGCCGCCCACGACGCTGATCGGCCCGATCGAGTCGCGCGCCGCGCGCACCCCTGACGCGACGGCCCTGGTGTCCGGCGACACCTCGCTCACGTACGAGGAGCTGAACACCCGCGCCAACCGGCTGGCCCGGCATCTGCGGACGCTCGGCGCCCGGCCCGGGGCGGTGGTGGCGGTGTCGGTGCCGCGCTCGGTGGAGCTCGTGGTGTCCCTGCTCGCCGTGCTGAAGGCGGGGGCCGCGTATCTTCCGCTGGACCCGGACTATCCGGAGCAGCGGCTCACGTACATGCTCCGGGACGCGGCACCGGTGTGCGCCGTGACCGACCGGGCGGGACGGCTCCCCGAGGACGCCGGCACCCCGCTGGTCGTCCTGGACGGCCTCGACGTCTCGGAGTACCTCTGGGTGAACCCGTCGCGGCCCCTCACCCCGGCCCATCCGGCGTACGTCGTCTACACCTCGGGCTCGACGGGCCGCCCCAAGGCCGTCGTCGTCCCGCACGCGGCGATCGACAACCGGCTGCGCTGGATGCAGGGTGCGTACGGGCTGACGGCGGACGACCGGGTGCTCCAGAAGACACCGTCGTCGTTCGACGTGTCGGTGTGGGAGTTCTTCTGGCCGCTGCGCCAGGGTGCGGCGCTGGTGCTCGCCGAGCCGGGCGGTCACAGGGACCCGGCCTACCTGGCCCGGCTGATCCGCGAACAGGCCGTCACCACCTGCCACTTCGTGCCGTCGATGCTCCAGGTCTTCCTCGCGGAGGCGGACACCGAGGCGTGCGGCAGCCTCAGAAGGGTCTTCTGCAGCGGTGAGACCCTGCCGCGCGGGACCGCCGACGCGTTCGGCCGCGAGTTGCCCGGCGTGGAGCTGCACAATCTGTACGGCCCCACCGAGGCGGCCGTCGACGTCACCTTCCACGCGTGCGCGGCGGACGGCACCGGCCCGGTGCCGATCGGCCGGCCCGTCTGGAACACCCGTCTGTACGTGCTCGACGCGGCGTTGCAGCCCTGCCCGCCGGGGATCCCCGGGGAGCTCTATCTGGCCGGGCGGCAGCTCGCCGACGGGTATCTCGGCCGCCCCGAGCTGACCGCGTCCCGCTTCGTCCCCGATCCCCTCGGCCGTCCCGCGGAACACATGTACCGCACGGGCGACCTGGCGCTCTGGACGGAGCAGGGCGAGGTCGTCCATCTGGGCCGTACGGACGACCAGGTCAAGCTGCGCGGGCACCGCGTCGAACTCGGGGAGATCGAGACGGCGTTGACCGCCCGGTCCGGGGTGGACGCCGCCTGCGCTCTCGTACGGGAGGACCGTCCCGGCGATCAGCGGCTGGTCGGCTACATCACCGGGGGCGCCGATCCGCTGGCCGTTCGCGCCTCGCTGGCGCGGGAGCTGCCGGAGCACATGGTCCCGGCGGCGGTGGTGGCGCTGGACGCCTTCCCGCTGAGCCCCAACGGCAAGCTGGACCGGCGCGCCCTGCCCGCCCCGGTGTTCGGCGGCGGCGCGGACGCGCGGCGTCCCTCGGACGCGCGGGAGGAGGCCCTGACCCGGCTCTTCGCTCAGGTGCTGGACGTCGAAAGGGTGGGCCCGGACGACGCGTTCTTCGACCTGGGCGGTACGTCGCTGCTGGCGGTGCGGCTCGTGGCGCGCGTACGGGAGGAGTTCGGCGCCGGGCTGACGATCGGCTCGCTGTTCGAGTCCCCGACACCGGCGGCGCTCGCCGCACGGCTCGGTTCCACGGGGCCGGCGTCCGAGGACGCGCTGGACGTGGTCCTGCGGCTGCGCGGCGGGGACGGGCGTCCACCGCTGTTCGCCATCCACCCGGCCGGCGGGGTCGCGTGGTGCTACGCCGGACTGTCGGCCCGCCTCGGCCCGGAGCAGCCGGTGTACGGCATCCAGGCCCGCGGGCTGGCCGGGGACGAGCCGCTGCCGCGCACCTTGCAGGAGGAGGCGACCGACTACGTCCGGCACATCCGGGCGATCCAGGAGCACGGCCCCTACCGGCTGCTGGGCTGGTCCGTGGGCGGGGTGCTGGCGCACACCGTGGCCGTGCTGCTCCAGGAGGCCGGCGAGGAGGTCGAACTGCTGGCGCTGCTCGACGCGTTCCCGGCCGAGCAGTGGCGGGAGCGCGCGGCCCCGGAGGAGGGCGACGCGCTCACCGCCGTACTGCGGATGGCCGGCTTCGAGCGCACCCACGAGCAGGACCGTGAGGACGTGCTCGCGACGCTGCGCCGTGCGGGCAGCCCGCTGGCCGGGCTGAGCGACCGGGCGCTGTCGAAGATCGTCGACATCGTGCCGAACCACGCCCGGATGATGCGCGAGCACCGGCACCGGCGGTACGACGGCGACCTGCTGTTCTTCACGGCCGCCGCCCCGCGCGCGGAGGACTGGCTCACCCGTGAGGCGTGGCGGGCGCACGTGTCGGGGTCCATCGACAACCACGACCTCGACTGCACCCACCCGCAGTTGATGCGGGACCGCCCTCTCGACGACATCGCGGCCGTCCTGGCGGCCCGCCTGAAGGAGCTGGACGCATGAGTACGAGCAGCGGACCGTTCGACCCGGGCGCGGAGGGCCGCGCCACGCATCTGGTGCTGGAGAACACCACCGGCCGGCTGTCCCTGTGGCCGGTCTGGCGGGAGGTGCCGGCGGGCTGGTCCGTGCGGTTCGGCCCGGCACCGCACGCGGCGTGCACGGCCACGCTGGAGGCGCCCGCCCGCCGCGCACCGTGACGTACGAGGGCCGCGGTCAGCTCCCGTGGACGGTGAGCCGGTAGCCCTCGGGGCCGGTGAACGAGAACACCGGCCCGAACGGGCTGTCCTGCAACGGCGTGACGTCCTCCGTCCCCGCCGCCACGAGCTGCTCGCGCAGCAGGCCGGCGTCCGTGGTCCGCAGCCAGAGCGCCACACCCAGACCGGGGCGCGCGTCGCCGTCCAGGTCGACACCCGGCAGCGGCTCGCGGACGGCGAACGGGATCGGGCTGGTCGCGAAGACGACGGCGTGGGGCGGCCCGCCGGGGGCCCGGCGCAGCCCGAGTCGCTCCTCGAAGAAGGCGGCGGCGCCGGGCACGTCCTTCACCTGCAGGGCGATGAAGTCGGGGCCTTCGACGGTGGCGGTCATGGTTCCTCCTGGGAGATGTCCGGGAAATGCGGTGCTTCGATGTCAGGACTTTGACATGCATGACCATAGGCACCGGCTCCTCCCTATGTCAAAATGCTGACATGGAAGATCGCGCACCCGTCCCCGCACCCCACCCCGCCCAGGACGTCACCGAGCACGTCGGATACCGCCTCAAACGCGCTTCGGCCGCCCTGCGCAACGCCATGGACAAGGCCCTGCGCGAGCACGGCCTCACCGTCCCGCAGTACTCCTGCCTCGAACTCCTCGACGAACGGCCCGGCCTGTCCAACGCCGATCTGGCCCGCGGCACCTTCGTCACCCGGCAGTCGGCCAATGTCGTCCTGCGCGGCCTCAAGGAGGCCGGCCTCATCACCCGGCCGCTCACGACCGAGCACGGACGCGCCCTGCCCACCCATCTGACCCCGGCCGGGGAACGGCGCCTGCGAGCGGCGCGCGGCGCCGTCTACGCCATCGAGGAACGCATGATCAGGAGCATCCCCGAGGGGCGGCTGGCGGCCCTCCTGGCCGACCTCGACACGATGACCGACGCCCTCGACGAGTGACTCGGACCTGGGACAGCCGCGCGGGCCCTACGGGAGTCATCGGGGAGCGGCGGGGCCCAGCAGGTCCACGAGGCCGTCGGCCAGCTCGGTGCGCCACCACAGGTAGTCGTGGCCGCCGTTGAACTCCCGGTAGGAGGCGTCGTCGTACCCGGCCTCCGCCAGGACCTCACGCAGGCGCCTGGCCGCGGGCAGGGCGACCCACTCCTGCTCACCGAAGGAGAGCCGGAAGCGCACCGGGAGGCGCGGGGTCCGGGCGATCCGGTCGGTGAGCCACTCCGCCTGCGGCCCGTCGGGCCACCAGAAGGAGCCGGACTGCGCGAGGACGTTGCCGAAGCGGCCGGGGGCGGACATCGCCGTGTGGGCGGCGCAGAGACCGCCCAGGCTCTGGCCGGCGACGACCGTACGGGCGGGGTCGGCGGTGACGGGGAGGCGGGCAGCCGCCCAGGGCAGCAGCTCGTCGGCGAGGAAGGCGGCGAACTCCGGACGGCAGGTCAGCTCGGACCATCTGGTGTCCGCGTCCACGGAGTCCGGGAGCAGGGCGACGAGCGGCGGGATGCGGCCGTCGGCGATCAGGTTGTCCAGGAGGTGCGCGAGCCCGAGGTGCGGCTGCCAGTGCTCTCCGTCGAGGAGGACGAGCACGGGCAGCTCCGCCGGCCGTTCGGGGCCGGCGGGCGGTTCGTACAGCCAGACGCGCCGGGTGCCACCCCCCAGTTTCCCGGCCGGCACCTCGTGGGCGGCCACCCGGCCACGGGCGACGCCCGGCCTGGGCCGCCAGTCGCGCCCACCGGGCGCCGCCGGGAGTTGGGCGTACGAGACCGGGGTGCCGTCCCAACGGCGCGGCAGCGCACGGCTGTTGAGCGGATCGTGGCGGCGCCGCGCGCGGAGCCACTGCCAGTAGCGGGCGGTGCCGGGCTCGGGGCCGTCGCCCTCGTCCACGTAGAAGTCGTAGGTGCCGCGCCAGTCGTGGCGCAGGCGCAGGGTCCAGTGCCAGACGTCGGTGCCGGGCACCCGCTCCATCAGGTTGCCCTCGGGCGCGCGCGGGTCGCCGAGTTTGTTGGGGAGCACCTGGACGGCGCGGGTGGCGGGGGTGCCGCGCCAGAGGAACGTCACCGCCCGGTGATCGGCACTCCCCCGCGGGTCGGGCGAGACGAGAGGGGTGCCGCTCGTGCGTACGGCCGCCCAGAAATCCCCGGTCTCCCCCGGCTCCGGAAACGCGAATCCCGGGTCCGCGATCCGTGGCACCTCGTCCGGGCGCACGGTTCGCGGGGGCCGTCGCGGGGAGTCCTGCGGCGGCACTGACGTGATCACGAGGGGGACTCCGAATACTGAGGAACGGCGACGCGGGGACCTACCCTCATGGCCCCATAGCGGCGCGAGGGTGCTGAGGTTAGGCTAACCTAATTTTGGTCCGCAGTGGTTCCCGGTGACCCGGCAGCGGGACGGGCAGGTCTCCGGCCCCTCGCGCCCCGGTCAGCGCACTCCGCGGGTGCGGTACTGGACGCTGATCCGCGGCCCCCGGGCGTGCGCGGTCTTGGGGATCGCGTGCTGCCAGGTGCGCTGGCAGGAGCCGCCCATCACGATGAGATCGCCGTGGCCCAGCGGCCTGCGCACCGTCTCGCCGCCACCGCAGGGACGCAGCAGCAGATCACGTGGGGCGCCGAGGGAGAGGATCGCCACCATCGTGTCCTCGCGCGAGCTGCGTCCGGTCAGGTCGCCGTGCCAGGCGACGCTGTCGCGTCCGTCCCGGTAGTAGCAGAGTCCGGCGGTGGTGAAGGGCTCGCCGAGCTCGTCGCCGTAATGGGAGGACAGCGCGTCGCGGGCCTCGTCCAGCACGGGACTCGGCAGCGCGTCCTGCGAGCGGTAGAACGCGAGCAGCCGGGGCACGTCGACGGTCCGGTCGTACATCTGCCGGCGCTCCGCCCGCCACGGCACGTCCCGGGCGAGCTCGGCGAACAGTTCGTCGGCCCCGCTCAGCCAGCCCGGGAGCAGGTCGATCCACGCCCCGTCGCCGAGGACCGTCCTGCGCAGCCCGGCGAGCGGGCCCAGGAGCGGCCGGTCGGCCTGGTCGAAGAGCGAACCCTGGAGAGGAAAGGACATGGCGACAAGTCTACTCCCCCCATTAGAACAAACGTTCCTATCACTGTTGCTTGCTTGTCGGGCAGCGGCGTCGGGGAGCGGCGCCCGCCCCGGTCGCAGCGGCCCGGGATCGGCCATAAGCTGCCGGGGCCGGAGGTTCGACCGCGATACGCCTGACCAGGGCTTCCGCCCCGTCCGGCAGGCGGCTTCGCCGGATCCGCCCGTACGGCCGAGGACGGCGGCCCGTGGAACCCGGAGCACTGACCTGCGCGCGGGTGGGCAGGAGAGCGGCGACGCCGTGAGGCCCCCGCAGGGCCGCGCGGCGGTACGGACGACCTCAAGGGAAAGGAGCGGCCCGATGTCGGAGCAAGCACGTGGTGACGACGTCTACCAGCCGGACGGCTCGGACGTGGACAACCCGCCGACGGACGACCTCGACCCGGAGAACGTGATCGACGAGCCCGACCTCGACGACCAGCTGGACACCGGGTACTCCCCGCCGGAGAAGCCGTTGGGCGTATCCAAGTACGGCACGACCGGCGAGGAGCAGAGGGAGGGCGAATCCCTCGACGGCCGCCTCGCGCAGGAAGTGCCCGAGGAGGACCCGCTCCAGGTCGCGGGCCGGGACGACGGCGAGCCGGAGGACAACGGCCCGGAGGAGGACGACGCCGGGGACGAACGCGCCGGGCGCGTCGCCGCGACCGACGAGGAGCCCGGAGCCGTACGCAACAACCGGGTGCTCGGCCGGGACGTCGGCATCGACGGCGGGGCGGCCTCCGCCGAGGAGGCGGCCGTCCACATCCAGGAGGACGACGGCACCTGAGCGGCGGGGAGCCCCTCCATGAAGGGGACCGGCACGATCGCGGGCCACGACCGGTGGACCGCGCGCAGGAAACAGGAAAGGTGACAACCGATGACCGACAACGGCAAGCAGCGCAAGGTACTGGCCGTCGTCACCAACTACGGCGTGGAGCAGGACGAGCTCGTGGTGCCCGTCGAGCAGCTCCGCGGTGCGGGGGTCCAGGTGGACGTGGCCGCCGTCTCGATGGACGACATCGAGACGCTGGTCGGTGACAAGGACCCGGGCCGGAGCGTCCGTCCCGACCTCACCCTGGACGACGCCGACCCCACGGACTACGACCTGCTGCTCATCCCGGGCGGCACCCTGAACGCCGACACCCTCAGGCTCCAGAGCGCCACGACCGGGATCGTCCGTTCCTTCACGGACTCCGGACGCCCGGTCGCGGCCATCTGCCACGGCCCCTGGGCCGTGGTCGAGGCGGACGTGCTCACGGGCAAGCGTCTGACCTCCTACGCCTCGCTGCGGACCGACATCCGCAACGCGGGGGCCGAGTGGGCCGACGAGCCGGTCGTGACGGACGGCTCCGGTGGCTGGACCCTGATCACCTCACGCGACCCGGGTGACCTGGAGCCGTTCGTGCAGGAGATCCGCACGGCCCTCTCCGCGCGCCCCTGACCACCGCCGCCGCACGCCTCCGGGGGCCGGGCGGCCTGCTGTACCGGAAAACGCCGACCCGGCGGGGGCCCCGCCGATAGGGTTCCGGGCATGGACAGCAGCGCGGTCACGGAACTGGTCGAGAAGTACATAGCGATCTGGAACGAAACGGACGAAGGGGCGCGACGGGCCATGCTCGACGAGGCCTTCACCCCGGACGGCGTCTACGTCGATCCGATGGTGGAGGCCGACGGCGTGGCGGCGATCGACGCGTACATCGCCACCTCCCAGCAGAACTTCCCCGGCATGCTCTTCACCCACGGCGCGGTGCTGACCCACCACGACACCGCCCACTTCCCGTGGGAGCTCGGCACCCCGGGCGAGGCACCGGCGGTGAGCGGATACGACGTCGCGGTCTTCGAGGGCGGCCGGATCCACCGGCTGTACGGCTTCTTCAAGGGGTTCTGAGCGACCGCCACCCGCTCGCACACGGACGCTCAGGCGCGGACCACGGCCAGCACCTCGTCGCGCAGCTCCCGCATGGTGCGCTGGTCGCGCGCCTCGACGTTGAGGCGGAGGAGCGGCTCGGTGTGGGAGGGGCGGAGGTTGAACCACCGGTCCGCGCCGTTCACGGTGAGGCCGTCGAGCTCGTCGAGGGTGACACCGGGCCGTCCGCTCCAGGCCTCGCGGACCGCGGCGAGCCGGCCGGCCGCGTCGTCGACCGTGGAGTTGATCTCTCCGGAGGCGGCGTACCGCTCGAAGCGGCGGGTGAGCGCCGACAGGGTGCCGTCCTGTCCGCCGAGCGCGGCGAGGACGTGGAGGGCGGCGAGCATGCCGGTGTCGGCGTTCCAGAAGTCGGCGAAGTAGTAGTGCGCGGAGTGCTCGCCGCCGAAGACCGCGCCGGTGCGTGCCATCTCGGCCTTGATGAAGGAGTGGCCGACGCGGGTGCGTACCGGTGTGCCGCCCGCCTCGCGGATCACCTCGGCCACGGCGCGCGAGGTGATCAGGTTGTGCAGGACGGTGGCGCCTGGCCTGCGGGCGAGTTCACGGGTGGCGACGAGTGCGGTGATCGCGGACGGTGACACCGGTTCGCCGCGTTCGTCCACGACGAAGCAGCGGTCGGCGTCGCCGTCGAAGGCCAGCCCGAGATCGGCGCCCTCGGCCAGGACGCGGGCCCGGAGGTCCACGATGTTCTTCGGGTCGAGCGGGTTGGCCTCGTGGTTCGGGAAGCTGCCGTCGAGCTCGAAGTACAGGGGTACGACGTCGAGCGGGAGGCCGGCGAGGACCGTCGGCACCGTGTGGCCGCCCATCCCGTTGCCGGCGTCCACGACCACCTTGAGCGGGCGGATCGCCGTCAGGTCGACGAGCGTCCGCAGGTGGCCCGCGTATTCCCGCAGGGTGTCGCGCCGCGTGAGCGTGCCGGAGCCGCCGGGGGCGGGCGAGGGGGCGCCGGTGTCGGTCCACCGCTCGACGAGCGAGCGGATCTCGGCGAGTCCGCTGTCCTGGCCGACCGGTGCGGCACCGGCGCGGCACATCTTGATGCCGTTGTAGCGGGCGGGGTTGTGCGAGGCGGTGAACATCGCGCCGGGCAGTCCGAGGGCGCCCGAGGCGTAGTAGAGCTGGTCGGTCGAGCAGAGGCCGGTCTCGGTGACGTCCGCGCCCCGCGCGACCGCGCCCCGGGCGAAGGCCCGTGCCAGGCCCGGCGACGTGGCGCGCATGTCGTGTCCGGTCACGAGGGCGCTCGCCCCGGTGACCTGGACGAACGCGGCGCCGAACAGTTCCGCCGTGGATTCGTCCCACTGGTCCGGGACGACTCCGCGCACGTCGTACGCCTTGACGAGTCCGGACAGGTCGGTGCGCGGGACGGGGTCAGTGGGCGCGGCCATGGCCGTCTCCTTCGTGGTGCTGCGGTCCGGGGGTGTCGAGGAGCCACAGGGCGGTGTCGGGCGGCAGCGTGTCGCCGTCGAGGGGGCCGCTGGCCAGCACCGGCCGGCCCGGTACGCCGAGCGCGGTCCAGGACAGGGGCTGCGGGGCGAGGTTGACGACGCAGCTCAGCGCGGCACGGGAGAAGGCGAGGTACGGGTCGCCGGGCGCGGAGTACCAGTGGGGTGCGGCCGTCGGGTCGGGCGCGGGGTGGGCGCGGCGCAGTCGCAGGGCCGCGCGGTACAGGCTGAGCGTGGAGCGGGGGTCGCGCTCCTGGGCGGCGACGGTGTACGGCTCCCAGCCCTCCGGCTGGGGCAGCCAGGTGCGTCCGGGGCCGGCGGTGGTGAAGCCGTACGGGGCGCTGTCACCGGACCACGGCAGCGGTACGCGGGATCCGTCGCGGCCCCGGTCGGTGTGGCCGGAGCGTTCCCACAGCGGGTCGCGGATGCGGTCGTCGGGGACGGTGGCCTGCGGCAGGCCCAGCTCCTCGCCCTGGTAGAGGTAGGCGGAGCCGGGCAGCGCGAGCATGAGCAGGGCCGCCGCCCGGGCGCGGGCCGGGGAGCCGAGGCGGGTCACCGGCCGGACCGCGTCATGGCTGGAGAGCAGCCAGGTGACGGCCCCGCCGCCGGGCGCCGACAGCGAGGCGTCGATGACCCGGCGCAGCTCGGCCGGATCCCAGGCGGCCTCCAGGAAGGCGAAGTTGAATGCCTGGTGCATCTCGTCGGGCCGGGTGTAGCGCGCCAGCCTGGCCGGGTCGAACACGGCGGACTCGGCGACCATGACCCGCTCGTGCGGGGGTACGGCGCCGGGCGGCGCGGGGTGGGTGTCGAGGAGGGTGCGCCACTCCCGGTACAGCGGGTGAAGCTCCTCCTGGTCGTAGTACGGCATGAGGTGGTTGCGCAGCGGGTCCTGGTGCTGTCCGGGTCCGGCGTCGGGCAGGCCCTCCGCCTTGAACAGGGCGTGCGCGACGTCCACGCGGAAGCCGTCGACACCCCGGTCGAGCCAGTACCGCAGGACGCCGTCGAAGGCGGAACGTACCTCCGGTGCGCGCCAGTCGAGGTCGGGCTGCTCGGGCGCGTGCAGATGGCAGTACCACTCGCCGTCGGCCACCCGGGTCCACGCCGGACCGCCGAAGGCCGACTGCCAGTCGTTGGGCGGGAGTTGACCGGCGGGGCCACGGCCCGCGCGGAACAGGTACCGTCCGCGCGCGGCGGATCCGGGCCCCGCCGCGAGTGCCTCCTGGAACCAGGGGTGCCGGTCGGAGGTGTGGTTGGGCACGAGGTCGACGATGAGCTTCAGGCCCAGGCCGTGGGCGCGGGCGGTGAGCCGGTCGAAGTCCTCGGAGCTGCCGAGGTCGGCGGCGACCCCGGTGTGGTCGGCGATGTCGTATCCGCCGTCGGCGAGCGGCGAGGGGTAGAACGGGGTGATCCACACGGCGTCCGCGCCGAGTTCGGCGATGTGGCCGAGCCGGGCGGTGGCGCCCGCGAGGTCACCGGTCCCGTCTCCGTCCGAGTCGGCGAAGGCGCGCGGGTACAACTCGTAGCAGACGGCGTCCTGCCACCAGCTCATGAGGACTCCTGGGGGTGGTACGTGGTGCCGGGGCCGGGCACGGGCTGTTCGGTGCCGGTGTCGGCGGCCAGCGTGGCGGCTTCGGCGACGGCGACGGCGGTGAGGCCGGCGACGGCGTCGGCCACCGGGGCGGAGCCGTCGCGCGCCGCGCGGACCAGGTCGGCGACGGCGGCACGCACGCTCTCGCTGTACACGTGCGGTTTGCGGGTCTCGCCGCCGAGATCGAGGACGGCGCGCACGTGGTGGGGCACGATCCGTGTCTCTCCGCGTCCACGCGCCGGGGCGGCGGGTCCGGCGTCCCGCTCGACGGTGACCGAGACGCGTTCCCCGCCGTGCGGGCGGAAGCCGTCCACGTGCAGCAGCGCCCCGGCGCGCGCGGGCAGCCGCTCCCATGCCTCGGCGCCGTGCTCGTCGGTCCAGGCCGAGATCTCGGCGCGGACCGGGATCCAGCCGTCGATCCTGGTCTCGGCGAATCCGTGGTCCAGGCGCATCAACTGGCGTTCGCAGCGGTGCGCGTGGGTGAAGGAGTGGAGGTGGGAGGCGAGGACGCCCCCGGGGTGGAGGACGTCGGCGCTGACCATGTCGACGGGGCCGTCCGGCCGTCGTACGGCGGTCGCCCGGACGCTGAGCGGGTCGGAGCCGAGCAGGGCGCGCGCCGCGTCGAAGAAGTGCACACCGTGCTCGACGAAGATGCCGCCGCTGTGCGCGGGGTCCCAGAACCAGTGTCCGGGACCGAGGTCCTGGTCGGAGGCGTCGTTCTCGAACAGGAAGCGGCGCGGGGCCGCGAGCAGCCCCTGCGCGACGATCCGTTCCACGGCCCGCAGCAGCGGGTTGTAGCGCAGGACGTGGTCGACGACCAGGGCGCGCCCGGCACGCCGCGCCTCGCGGGCCACGGCGCGGGCGTCCCGCGCCGTGGTGGCGAGCGGCTTCTCGCAGAACACGTGCCGGCCGGCGCGCAGCGCGGCGGTGGCCATCGCCGCGTGCGCGGCCGGCGGTGCGGCGATGGCGACGGCCGTCACGTCCTCGCGCTCCAGCAGCTCCTCCAGGGAGCCGAGCGCGGGCACGCCGTGGCGTTCCCCGAGCGCCTTCGCCCGTACGGGGTCGGGGTCGGCGACCGCGGTCGTGCGGAGCCCGGGCAGACCGGCCACGGCATCCAGGACGTACGCCCCGAAGCCGCCGCAGCCGACGAGTCCGAGGCCGAGGGGGGCCGTCGCGTGGGTCATGCCGTGCGCTCGAGGAGGGCGACACCGATGTGTGCGTCGGCCATGCCGTAGAAGACGTACAGCTCTCCGTCGATCTCCTCGATCGCGGTCGGGAACACGACGTTCGGGACGGTGCCCGCGCGCTCCTCCTCGGTCTCGGGCGCCATCAGCGGCTCCTCGGAGCGGGCCAGGACCCTGGCGGGGTCGGCCGGGTCGAGGATCATCGCGCCGGCCGCGTAGGACACCGTCTGGTTCTGCGCGAAGGGGTCCTCGATGTGGCCGGAGACGCCGTGGTGGATGAGGAGCCATCCCTCGGGGACGCGGACCGGGGCGGGCCCTCCGCCGATCTTCAGCTCCTCCCACGGGTGCTCGGACAGGGCGACGAGACGGTGGTCGCGCGGGCGGGCCAGGGCGCGGATGTCGGCCTCGACCTCGGCGACCGGCACGTACGAGATCCAGATGCCGGGCCGCTCGTCGGTGATCCCGGCGGGCAGGTGGACGCCCTCACCGGGCCGGAACCAGCCGAGGTCCCACATCGGGCGGTGCAGCATGGCGTAGGCGGGTTCGCCGTCCGGGCCGGGGACGGGCTCCGGGAAGTGGACGACGTCCTTGTTCGGGAAGAGGTTGAGGTCGGTGTCGAGGTCCGGCTGGTAGGCGAACTGCACCGGCCCGAGGCGGGTCCACGTGGTCAGGTCCTCGGACACGGCGAGCGCCGGCTTGGGGCCGAGCGGCCCGTAGGCGACGTACGACATGACGTGCTTGCCGAGCGAGGGGATCCAGGTGATGCGCGGGTCCTCGACGCCGGCGTTGTTCTTGCCGCGCTCCCAGCCCTCGTCGGGCGAGAGGACCACTCCGCGCCGCTCGACACCGCTGGGGACTCCGTCGGTGAAGGTGACCTCGGCGAGGCCGACGCGGGACACGTTGCCCTCGGCGACCAGGCGCGGCAGCAGGTGCAGGCGGCCGTCGGGGGTGCGTCCCGAGGCGGGGTTGAGGACTCCTTCGGCCTCGTTCGCCTCGCCGGGCAGCGGGGACATGATCAGGCCTTTGCGTACCAGGCGGTAGGGGATGCGGGGGGTGGCGCCGGTGGTGCTCATACGGGGAATCAGCCCTTTGTCGCGGAGTCGATGTCGGTCGAGGTGAAGTGGCGCTGGAACAGCAGGAACAGCACCACGGCGGGGGCGGCCAGCACACAGGCGCCGGCCAGCAGGGCGCCGGTCGGGTTGGCGACCGTGCCCTGGAGGTTGGAGAGGAAGCTGGCGAGGGAGACGGCCAGCGGCTGCATGTCCGCGTCCTTGGTGACGAGGAACGGCCACAGGAACTCGTTCCACGGCCCGATGAAGGTCAGCAGCATCGCGGTCAGGACGGCGGGCCGTGCCATCGGCAGCGCGACCTTCCACAGGATGCGCAGTTCGCCCGCGCCGTCGAGACGGGCGGCCTCGAAGAGGGACTGCGGCAGCTGGAGGAAGAACTGGCGGAACAGGAACACGGCCGTCGAGTTGATCGCGAACGGGAGGATCATCCCGATGTAGTTGTCGCCGAGCCCGTAGTCGCGGACCACCAGGACGTAGAGCGGCAGCGTCAGCAGCTGGAAGGGCACCATCTGCACGAGCAGCAGAGAGGCGAACAAGGTCCCCCGCCCGCGGAAGTGCAGCTGGGCCAGCGCGTATCCGGCGAGCACCCCGAAGACGAGGGTGCAGAGCAGGACGCCGATGGTCATGATCCCGGAGTTGAGCAGGGAACGGCCCAGCGAGATCGCGCCGTTGACCGCCGTGTAGCTGTCGCCGCCCAGATCGCCGGGCACGGCCGACGACAGGTCGCCCGTCGTGGTCCTCCGCAGCGAGCCGACGACCATGTAGTAGAAGGGGAAGAGGAAGGCGACCGCGCCGAGCGAGAGAACGGCGTACTTGACGGCCGTCCCCCCGGACCGGCGCGAGCGGCCGGCCGTGAGCGGGGCCGGTGTCACCGGGGTGCCCGTGGCAGGCGTGCCGGCGAGCGGGGTGCCGGTGGCCGGATTCGAGGCGCTCATGTCAGTTGCCCCTCTCGGAGATCTTGCGGGCGGCCAGCGAGATGACAAGGACGAAGCCCACCAGGACCACGCCCAGGGCGGCGGCGAAGTCGGGGTGCCCCTGCTCGATGCCCTTCTGGTACATGAGCAGGACGGGCGAGGTGGAGGCGTGGTCGGGACCGCCGCCGCCGGTGAGCAGATAGGGCTCGCTGAACAGGTTGGCGCCGGTGATGATCGCGTAGATCAGGACGAGGGTCGTGGCGGGGCGCACCCCGGGCACGGTCACCGCGAAGAACTGCCGTACGCGGCCCGCCCCGTCGACGGAGGCCGCCTCGTACAGCTCCTTGCCGACGTTCTGGAGCGCGGCGAGGTACAGCATGACGAAGAAGCCGAGCTGCTTCCAGGTCACGAAGACGGCGATCATCGGCATCGCGAGATGCGAGTTGACGAGCCAGGAGGGGTCCGGCGCGTACGGTCCGAGGAGGTGGTTGACGAAGCCGTCCGTACCGAACAGGAACTGCCACACCGCGACCAGTGCGACGCTCGCCGTGATGTACGGCAGGTAGTAGGCGGCGCGGAAGAAGGCGCGGAAGCGGATCCTCGCGTTGAGCGCGGAGGCCAGGACCAGCGCCAGGATCACCGTGAGGGGCACGTTGATCACGAGGAAGACGGCGATGTTGAGGAAGGCCCGGCCCACGACCGGGTCGGTGAACACGTCGCGGTAGTTGGACAGTCCGACCCACGGGGAGTCGATGTCCGTGCCGGGGGCGGTGAAGTAGAAGCGATGGACGGAGATCCACAGCGTGTAGACCATCGGGACGGCGAACACGACGAGCAGGAACAGCACGTACGGCGTCACGAACAGCGCGCCGGTGCGGGAGCGGGTCCTCCCGTGGCGGGTGGCGGCGCCGTCACGCCGTGGCCGGACGCCGGGTGCGGCACCCGCGGTGGCGGTGGGACGGAGGTTCGTCATGCCGGGTCCCCGTACTCGTCGAGCAGCTTGGATATCTTGGCCGAGGACCTGCGCAGCGCGGTGCCGGTGGGCTCCTCGCCGAAGACGACGGACTTCGTCCACCCGTCGCGGAATGCCTGCCAGATGTCGACGGAACCGGGCACGTTGGGGACCTCGACGACATGCTCGGCCTGCTGTGCGAACGCCTGGTAGACGGGCTTCCTCACGAAGTAGTCCGGGTAGCGCGCGGTCAGGTTCTCGCGCATCGGCATCTGCCCCGTCGCCTCCAGGAACTTCCCGTCCTGCCGGGCGGAGGTGGCGAACTTCAGCACGTCCCAGGCGGTGGCCCGGTTGCGGCAGGCACGGAACATCGCGGCGGACTTCTCGTCGCTGAAGGAGTAGGTGTCCTGCGGCGACTTCCCGTCGGCGGTGGGCACCGGGGCCACACCGATGTCGACACTGTCCTTGTAGGCGGAGACCGCCCACGGTCCGACGGTGGCCATGGCGGCCTTCCCGTCGTTCACGGCGTCCCCGGGGTACGCCTCCTGCGGCGCGAGCTTCTCCGCGTACAGCTGGCGCCAGAACGAGGCCACCTGGCGGCCGGCCGGCGAGTCGAACTGCAGCTTCCCGTCCTCGATGAGCTGCTTGCCGCCGCTCTGCGCGGCGAAGGCCGGGTAGAAGTCGAGCCAGGACTGGAAGAACTCGCTGCTGGGTGCCGGCCAGATCGCCGCCTTGGCCGCACCGCTGTGCACGAGGGTGCGGGAGGTCTCCAGGAACTGGCTGTACGTCGCCAGCCGCGGGTGCTCGGGATCGAGGCCGGCCTTCTCGAAGATCTTCTTGTTGTAGAGGATCATCACCGGGTTGCTCTTCCACGGCAGTTGGCGGAACTTGCCGTCCGGCGAGGCGTACTGGCCGGTGAGGGCGCCGCCCCGCCGTTCGATGTAGGAGTCGCCGTCCGGGAAGTCGCTGAGCGCGACGAGGCCGTTCTGCTTCTCGAAGGTCGGCACCGAGGCGGGTGCGGTGTTGAAGACCAGGCAGGCGCTGGTGCCCGCGATGATGGAGGCGCTGATCGCCTCCTCCGAGGTCTTGCCCGCGGGTATCTGCTGGGCCGTGACGCGCTGTCCGGGGTGGCTCCTGTTCCAGGCGGCGACCATGTTCCTGCCCCAGGCCACCTCCTGGGCGTTGTTCGACAGCCAGATCGTGATGGGACCCCGCGCCTTCGCGGCGGTCTCCTGGTCCGGGGCCGGCCGGCCGCAGGCGGTCGCGGCGCTCGCGAGGGCGAGCACGAGCAGCGAGTACGCCGTTCTCCTCAGCATGAAAGATCTCCGAACTGTTCCCGCCCGGCCTCGTCGCCGGACGGACATTCCTCGCCGCGCCACGAAGGCCCGGCGGCCCGCTCGTCAGGCACCGGGGGCCGGGCCTATCGACGCGCGGGGAACGAACTCGGCGGGCGGCAGCACGACGTGCGCCACCTCCTCGCCTGCCAGCACCCGGTCCAGGGCCCGGGCCGCCGCCTCGCCCCAGCCGCGCGCGTCGGCGCGGGCGGAGGAGAGCGGCGGGTAGGTGTAGCGCGTGAGGCTGGTGTCGTCGTAGCCGACGACCGAGAGGCGTTCCGGAACCGGGACCCCCATCTCCTGGGCCACGGAGAGCCCGGCCGTCGCGGCCAGGTCGTTGCCGTAGACGATCGCGGTGGGCGGTTCGGCCAGCGAGAGCAGCGCGCGGGTGGCCCGCGCACCCCCCTCCGCCGTGAAACCTCCGGGCATCACGGGGCCTTCGGGCAGGCCGAGCGTGTGCAGCGTCTCCTCCCAGGCCACCCGGCGCCGGTGTGCGTGGCGGAACTCCTGGGGGCCTTCGACATGGGCGATACGCCGGTGGCCCAGCCCGGCGAGGCGCTGTACGGCCTCCACGTAGGCGGGCCGGTCGTCGAGGCTCACCGAGGTGAGCCCGTCGCTCCACTCGCTCTGCCCCACCACCACGGCCGGCAGTCCGAGCCGGTGCATGAGAGCGGGGCGGGGGTCGTCGTGGCGCAGGTCGGTGAGGAGCACTCCGTCCACCCGGCGGTCGGCGGACAGCCGTTCGTACACGGACTGCTCCCGCTCGGGGGTGGTGAGGTGCACCATGAGCCCGTCGCCCCGCTCCCCCAGGGCCACCTCGACGCCCGCGATGAAGGCGGGGAAGAAGAGGTCGGCGCCGATCAGGTCGGGCTCCCGGGCGAGCACGAGACCGAAGGCGCCCGCCTTGCCGAGGGACAGCGCCCTGGCCGGACGGCTGGGGGTCCAGCCGAGTTCGGCCGCGACGGCGAGGATGCGCTCCTTGGTCTCCCGCGCGATTCCGGGCCGGTCGTTCAGGGCGAACGAGACGGAACTGCGCGAGACACCCGCACGCTGTGCGACGTCGTCGATGGTGGGCTTACGAGCCATGGGGCCTTCCGCTCTCTGCGTGCCCGGGAGCCGGGCAGGTGGATGGAGCGACATCCTCACCGGCGTTTAAACCGGTTCAGACGTTCAACCGGCGTTCACTAAACCGGTTTGAGAATGGGGCGTCAATGGTCCTCGAGAGGTGACCTGGGTCACACGGGATGTGCTCCCGGCTCACCGAGCGTCCGAACTCCCGCACGGCGGCCGGGAATCACGGCGCGGAGGGCCCCGCACCCTGCCGGGAGGCCCGGCCCCTGTCCGGGCCGCCGGTGCGCACCGGCGTGCGGCGGCCCCCTCGGAGGCCGCTCCGGGAGGCGGTGGCGGGCGAGAGCGCGGCGGCGACCAGCATGAGCAGCAGGACGGGGACCATCGCGGCGCGCAGCCCGTGGTGCTCGCCGAGGAAGCCGAGCGACGGCGGCCCGGCCAGCAGGGCGACGTAACCGATCCTGGAGGTCAGGGCGACGCGGCCGGTGGTGTCCGGGCCGGACTCGCCGGCCGCGGAGAGCGCCAGCGGGAAGCCGAGGGAGGTGCCGATCCCCCAGAGCAGCACGGCGAGGCCCGCTGCCACCGGGGAGTCGACGAAGGACACCAGGGCGATACCGGCGGCCGTCAGCAGTGCGCCGCCGCCGAGCACCACCGGCCGGCCGACCCGGGCGACCACGGGTCCGCCCGCGAAGCGGCCGACCGCCATGGCGGCCGCGAAGCCGGCGTAGACCGACGAGCCGAGGCCGGAGGGCATGTGGTGCCCGTCGACCATCAGCAGCGGCAGCCAGTCGGTGGCGGCGCCCTCGGCCAGTGTCATGCCCAGCACCACTCCGCCGATCAGCAGCAGCCGTGGATCGAGGTACAGCCCGCGCTCGCGGACCTGCCCGGTGGCACCGGACGCCCCTCCGACGGCCCCGGCGGCCCCGGTGTCCGGGCGGCCGATACCGGGGCGCAGTCCCGGCACCGCGAAGGCGAACATCACGGTCACCAGGAGCAGTACGCCCGCCAGGTGCCAGGGCACCGGGAAGCCGGCCGCAGCGCCGGCCACCCCCAGCACTGCCCCGGCCACGGTGCCGAGGCTGTAGCAGCCGTGCAGGGCAGGCAGCACGGGCCGGCCGAACTCCCGCTCCACGACGGCGCCGTCCACGTTGCTGGCGACCTCCGAGAGGCCCACCCCGGCTCCGATGAGCAGCAGTCCGAAGGCCACCGTCGGCGCCGAGGACATCGTCGTACCGAGGGCCATCACTCCCCCGCTGGCGAGCACGAGACACATGCCGGTGACGATCACGGGCCGGGTCGCGAACCGTGCCACCAGGGCGCCGGCCACCAGGATGCCGAGCATGGAGCCGATCGACATGCCGAAGAGCACGAGCCCCATCCCGGCGGTCGAGGCACCGAGCCCGTCCCGGACGTCGGGCGTGCGGGTCACCCAGGTGGCGAGCGACAGACCGGGTATCGCGAAGCAGAGCCGCAGGGCGGCACGGTGACGGCGGATCAGCGGGTCCGGCGGGGTGGTGGGCTCCATGAGGGCGCGGGTCTCCGGGGGGGGCAGGGCGGCGGGGCATCCACGCACCTCGGACGTGCCGGGCGGCTCCCACCTGGGCGGCGCCGGTCACGGTATCCTGGTCGGGTATGCGGCGCCATGGGCGTCGCGCGGCGGTGGGGCTCGCCGTACCCGAACCGCGGCAAGGTCGCCGCCAACAGTCCCTACTCGTGAATCACCCTTGCCCGCACACGGGGGCCGGGGCCACGTGTAGGGAGAGACATGCGTTCGGACGAGACCGACCGGTCGGCAGCCGCGGAGCCCACCGACCCCGATGTGGACCTGCGCGACCGCGAGCAGCGCCGGGAGCTGCGGCGTTCGCACCACCGCGTCCTGACAGTGATCGCCGTGGGCGGGGCCATCGGTGCTGTCGCCCGCTTCGGCGCGGCTCAGGTGTGGCCGACCGCCGCCGCCGGTTTCCCCTGGACCACCTTGGTGGTGAACGCCTCCGGGTGCCTGGTGATCGGGGTCTTCCTCGTCGCGGTCACCGAGGTCTTCTCCGCCCACGCCCTG
Organism: Streptomyces sp. NPDC104381; assembly: GCF_055583745.1. Classification (NCBI taxonomy): domain Bacteria; kingdom Bacillati; phylum Actinomycetota; class Actinomycetes; order Kitasatosporales; family Streptomycetaceae; genus Streptomyces; species Streptomyces sp. NPDC104381. Next base: position 51,884 of record NZ_JBVJNK010000005.1, on the reverse strand, counting down.
CTGCGGCCGTTCTTCGGCACCGGGGTGCTGGGCGGATTCACCACGTTCTCCACCTACTGCGTGGACATCGAGCGCCTCCTCACCCATGGACGTACGGGGATCGCGCTCACCTATCTGACGGCGACGGCCGTGGCCGCGGTGGCCGCGGTGACCGTGGGCGCGTGGAGCACGCGCCGGATCCTGGCGAAGTGGAGCGAGTCATGAGCTGGACCACACAGGCGGCGCTGCGGCTGACCGTCCTGGTCGACGACACCGACCTCTGGCACCACAGGCCCGTGTACAGCGAGATCGTCCACCGGGCGCACGCGGCCGGCCTCTCCGGCGCCTCGATCTTCCATGGCATGGAGGGCTTCGGCGGCCAGCAGATCGTCCACACCACCCGGCTGCTGTCGATGGCCGACGACCTTCCCGTGGCCGTGGTCGTCGTCGACGCCGAGGAACGCATCCAGGCGTTCCTCCCCCGGCTCGAGGAGATGGACATCGAGGGGCTGATCACCCTGGAACCCGTCCAGGTGGTCCGCTTCGACGGCTCCCCGGAGGCCCGGAAGTGATCGACTACCTGCTGGTGGCCCTCGGCGGAACGGTCGGTGCGCCTCTGCGCTACCTCACCGACCGAGCCGTCCAGGCCCGCCACGACACCGTCTTCCCCTGGGGCACCTTCGCCGTCAACGTGGCCGGCTCCCTGCTCCTGGGCATCCTGACCGGCGCCGCCCTCTCCGGCACCACCGGGCACACCGTCCAACTGCTGCTGGGCACCGGCCTCTGCGGGGCTCTGACGACGTACTCGACCTTCTCCTACGAGACACTGCGCCTGGCCGAGAGCGGCGCGAGGTTCTTCGCCGCGGCCAATGTCGTGGTCTCCATCGCGACCGGCCTCGGGGCCGTCTTCGCCGGAATCGCCCTTGCCCGGGCGCTGTTCACATGACCCGAGGCGGCACGGACGACCTCGTGGGCGCACAGGAAGGTCCACCCGGCGACCCGGGCACGAGGTCCGTTCGCGGTCCGCGGCGCCCTCCCTGCCGGCAGGGAGGGCGCCCTCAGACCTCCCCCCCGTCCTCCTCGCCGAACCGGTCCAGCCGTGCCGTCACGTCGTCGGCGAGACGCGTGAGGAGCCGGGTGAGGTCGTCGCGGTCCTGCTGCGGCCAGTCGGCGAGCGCCGTGGCGAACCAGCTCAGCAGCGAGGCCACATAGCGGTTGGCGGCTTCCGTGCCCGCTTCGGTCGGCTCGATCAGGCTCGCCCGGCGGTCGTGGGGGTCGGCGACGCGCCGCACGAGACCGCGCTTCTCCAGAACCTGGACCTGGCGAGTGACGTGCGGGCCCACGACCTGCATGCGGTCGGCGATCTCACCGATCCGCAGGGGCCCGTCCGCAGTGCGGAGGGACACCAGTACGCCCACGGCGGGGCGATCGAGGGCGAGGCCGGCCGCCTCGGTGGCGTGTTCGATGAGCCGGCCCTTGGTGAGAGCGCTGCTGAGCCGGGTGATCCGGGGCAGCACGGCGAGCAGGTCGGCCGGCGGGGACCCCGGCGCGGGAGGTCCCGAGGGCTCGGGCGTCATGACATCTCCATTTGCATACCTAAGTTAGGTATCTATATAGTCGAGCGTGGTCGGCGTCCATGGCGGCGCTCCATGGCCTACATAAAGATACCTAAGGTACGCATCCTTGCTGTGCAGGCCGTGCGTGTCGCCTTCGTCCCCCGGGGTCCACCCCGGGCAGAGAGGTGAGAAACCATGATCAAGAACTCTCGTTCCGCCCGTCGCGTACTGATCTCGGGAGCCAGTATCGCGGGCCCCGCGCTCGCGTACTGGCTCGACCGCTACGGCTTCGAGGTGACCGTCGTCGAGAAGGCCGCCGCCGTGCGCGGAGGCGGGTACGCCATCGACATACGCGGCACGGCCCGCGAGGTGGTCGACCGTATGGGCCTGCTGCCGCGCCTGACCGAGGCGCACGTCGACAGCCAGCGGATCACCTTCATCGACGCGGTGGGCGAAACGGTCGGCTCGGTGCGGCCCGAGCAGTTCACCGGTGGGGAGGCCGGCCTTGATCTCGAGGTCCGGCGCGGCGACCTGGCCGACGCGCTCCAGACACCGGTGCGGGAGCGGGTCGAGTTCCTTTTCAACGACTCGATCGCGACACTCGACGACGCCGGGGACGCCGTACACATCGTCTTCGACAGCGGGATACGCCGCACGTTCGACCTCGTGATCGGCGCGGACGGACTGCACTCGAACACACGCCGGCTGGTCTTCGGTCCCGAGGAGCCCTTTCACCACTACCTCGGGCACGTCTTCGCCGGCTTCACCCTGCCGAACGAGTTCGGGTTCGCGCACGAGGCCGTCATCTGGAACGAGCCGGGACGCGGCGCGGTCCTCTACGCCCACGAGAAGTCCGACCGTCTGCACGGCTTCCTCACCTTCACCAGCGAGACCCCGCCCTTCGACGCCTTCCGCGACCCGAGGGCCCAGCGCGACCTGGTCGCGGCGCACTTCCCCGAGCAGGTGTGGCACGTGCCGCGGCTGGTGGAAGGCATGCGGGAGGCCGATGACCTCTTCTGCGACATCGTGAGCCAGATCCACATGCCCACGACGTGGTCCCACGGACGCGTCGTACTGGCCGGGGACGCCGCGCACGCCACCTCGTTCCTCTCCGGTCAGGGCTCCAGCGTCGCGCTCGTCGGCGCGTACGTCCTGGCCGGCGAACTCGCCACCCACGCGGACCACACCGAGGCCTTCGCAGCCTACGAGCGCAGGATGCGGCCCTTCGCGGAACTCAACCAGGCGCTGGCCACCAGCGGCGGGTCGGTCGTCACGCCCACGACGCGCGAGGAGCTCGAAGCCCGCAACGCCCTGGTGCGCGATCCGGAGGCGGCGGCGAAGGAGCTGGCGATGGCGAGTGCCCAGGAAGGACGCGCGGCGCACTCGGCGCTGGCGCTGCCCCACTACGGCTGACGGCCGTCGGCGGTCTCCTTCGAGCTGGTGGCCGTCAGCCATGGTGGGGGGTGCCGGACCGGTCAGAGTCCGGCGGCGCGACGCCGCCGGTGGTAGGCGAGGGTGACGGCGGCAAGCAGCGGCCCCCAGGCGACCAGCGGCAGGTAGAGGATTCCGGCGACGGTGCTGCCGAGGGGGGGTCATGTCCGTATGTGGGAAGGCCCACCAGAAGGCGAACTGGGCGAGGCCAAGGGTGAGCAGCCCGGCACCGAGGCCCGCCGTCACGGCCACCGCGCGCGGGCTCGGCCGGCGCCCGCCGACGAAGGGGATCCACTGCGGCAGCACCTCGCCCCATGGCCGGACCAGCCCGAGCGTGAGCAGCGCGAGCAGCTCTCCGCACAGGGTGAGCCCGACCACGTACACCGCGCCCCAGCCGGTGAAGCCCATCGCCTCGTATCCCGCCTCGGTGTAGCCGGCGGTGTATCCGGCCGCCAGGAACAGGCGCCAGATCCCGGACGGCAGGGTGACGAGCGCGGCGGCGTGGGCGGCCCGGACGGCCCAACGGGGCGGCGGGGGAAGTCTCGTGTCGAGCTGCGTGGTGGCCATGTGCACCATCGTCTCGGCGCGCCCGCCCGCCGGCATCGCCCCTGAGGTCGGGATCGCAGTCGGCCCCGGAAGGAGACCCGTACCCCTGTCTCCCCCGCGCGGAGGAGGGGCCGCCCCTCCCAACGGGCTACTGGCGCACGGCTGCCCGCGGGCCGGGAGCAGCCCGGCCACCGGAGTGTGGTCAGGCCGGCTCGGTCCGGCTACGGGCACATCAGCCGGTGGCCGGGCTCAGCGGGCCGACGTGTTCTGTGTCGCCTCGCGTGCTTCGGTGAGGGCGCGCTGTCTGAGTCCGCCGCCGAACAACTGCATCGTGGCAGCGGCGAGGACGTCGTCCCTGCCGATGGTCCGCCCGTCGCCGTTACGGGCGTACGGGGCGCGGAGGGGATCCTGGAGGAGCGGGGACGGGTCCGGTTCACCCGGCATCACCAGGGTGACCGTGCCGAAACGTCTGACCCCGCCCTCGCGGACGACCATGGCCGCGTCCCTGGCGAGATCCGTCAGGAACACGCTCGCGATTCCGTCCAGGTCGCGGACCAACGCGGGGACGGCCGTCGCCCCCTGACTCCGCAGCAGCTTCCTGACCCCGGCCTCGAACCTGTGGGCACCGGCCACAGCGCTCGGCTTGCGCGGCCTGCTGCGCCGTCGAGTGGGCGCGAGGCCGCCCTCGGCGTCGTACACGGCCCCGGTCAGACCTCGAAACGTCGGGCTGTGGTCGTACCACTTACTCCCCACTTCCAGCTCGACGTTCCGGTCGATCGCCGACAGAAGGTCCGCAGGTATCAGCTTCCTCCGGGCCTCCTCCGCCGCCGCTCTCCTCGCGCCGCAGATGATCTCCGTCAGCACGGTCCGCGTCACCGACGCGGCGGCCCACGCCGCCGGCCGGGAGACATGCATCGAGGTCACGTCCCTGAACACCGCTTTGACGAGAGAAGGCTTGAACGGCGCGGCCTCCATGACGGAGGCGCTCCCGGGAGCACGGCGCTCACGGCGTACGGACTGTGCGGTCATCGCAAGAAACGCTCCCTCGGGCAGCCGGGTATCCAGACATCCAGGTACCCGAGCATCCCACGAGCGGGTGGTCGAGGGTTGGCCGGATCGAGACGGGCCCCGGCCCTGTGCGGCTCAGGAGTTGGACCACGCGCGTGTGCAGAGCACGAGTCGGTATCCGTCCGGGTCCTCGACGGTGACACCCCACTCGTTCCAGTACGGGTTGGGGGACGGGACGCGCTTACCGCCGTAGGCCTCCAGGCGGGTCACCAGTTCCTCGGGCACCTGGTCGTCGAGGTAGATCACGAGCAGGTCTTCCGCAGTGGGCCGCGGCTCGACGTACCCGGCGGCCTCGTGGACGAGTTCGAGATGCCAGGACGCGTCGGGCCGGCCGACCATCAACAGGTCGTGCTCCCCCGGCGCGCCGCCGCCCCTGGCCCGGTACAGCTCGCTGAGCCCGAGACCCTTGACCCAGAAGTCCTCCGCCGCGGCGAGGTCGCGTGACGGGCGGGCGATGCGGATGTGGCTCCGACCGTTGATGGGCATGAACGTCCCCTTCTGCTTGCGCGCTTGGTGGCGCACCCGTGGTCACGGCGCCTTCCGTGGCGGACCGTTTCGGTCAGCGTAGGTACGGAGCGTTCCCGCGGCATCGGTCTCGGGCCCGGGCCTTCGGGCCCCGGCTTCTACGACCGTGGATCTAGGGCGTCGAGATTCGGACGGGTCCGGACGGCCTTGCAGCCGAGCCGGACGCCACGAGGTCGAGCGCCTGTCGGTGCCGGTGCTGCCGCGCCCGGCGGTCAGGACGGCTGGACCTGGTCGAAGAGGGCGATGGCTTCGGCGGGATCCGGGCTCACGAGGCGTTCCAGACCGGCCGTCGTCATCGTCGCCCACCTGCCGGCCCGCGCCCACATCTGCTCCTCGAAGGCGCGGACGGCCGCGTCCAGGTCCTCCGGGCCGGCGGCGACGGCCTCCGCGAGTTCGGCGCCCTCCAGCATCGCGAGATTCGCGCCCGCCCCCAGCGGTGGCATCAGATGGGCGGCATCGCCCAGCAGCGTCACCCCCGGCACATGGGTCCAGGTGTGGGACACGGGCAGGACATGGAGCGGGCGGTGCGCGAAGGCGGTCCCGTGGCGGAGGAGTTCGAGCACGGGAGCGGCCCAGCCGTCGAACAGGGCCAGCAGACTCGACCGTACGGCCTCGGGGTCCGCCTGGTCGACATCCGGGTGCCGGGCCGGCGGCGTACGGAACTGGGCGTACACCTTCACATGGCCGCCGCTGTTGCGTTGGGCGACGAGAGCCCGGTTCACGCCGTACACCGCCACGGAACCGTCGCCGATCAGCCGGGCGAGGCCGGGGTGACGGTCGTCGACGTCGTCCAGCGAGGTCTCGACCATGGTGATGCCGGTGTAGTGCGGCGTGACCGACGAGACGGCCTCGCGGACCCGGGACCAGGCGCCGTCCGCGCCGATCACGAGGTCGAACGCTTCCTGTCCCCCGTCCGCGAAGTGGACCCGTACGCCGTCGCGGGTCCCCGGCACCACCCGCGTCACACCTCTCCCCCACCGGACATCGAGCGGGCCGAGCAGCAGGTCACGGAGTTGTCCGCGGTCGATCTCCGGATTGGCCCGGTCATCCGGACGGGGCCGCCAGTCGCGCAGTACGGTCCCGTCCGTGTCCAGGATGCGCATGGCCTGCCCCTCGGGACGGGACAGCTCCCGGAACTCCGCCAGCAGCCCCGCTCTGTCCAGCGCGAGTTGGCCGAGCCCTTCCTGCAGGTCGAGCGTGCCGCCCGGCGGGCGGGCGTCGGGGGCGGGATCACGCTCGAAAACGGTGACGGGGAAACCGTGGCGGTGCAGGACCCGGGCGAAGGTGAGGCCGGCGGGGCCACTGCCGACTACGGCGATACGGTGTCTCATGTCGATACACTGTATCGAATTGCCTAGGCAGCGCAACAGTACGGTGTGACCATGACTGTGTGGGACCGTCCGGAGCCGCCGACCCGCCCCGTGCCGCTCGACCGCGAGCGGATCGTCGCCGCCGCCGTGGCACTGGCCGACGAGGGCGGCCTGGAAGCGGTGTCGGTGCGCAAGGTCGCCGCCCGGCTGAACGCGGGCCCGATGCGGCTGTACGGATACATCGCCACCAAGGAGGAGCTGTTCGACCTCATGGTGGACGAGGTCCAGGCCGAGATCCTCCCCGAGGAACAGCCCGGCGACTGGCGGGAGGCGCTGAGTGGCCTCGCCCACCGCACCAGGCAAGCCGCGCTCCGCCACGAATGGCTGGCCGACCTGCTCGGCGGCCGGCCGACCCTCGGCCCCAACGGCCTCGCCGTGGCCGAGACCACGCTGGCCGCCTTCGACGGCTCCGCCGACATCGACACCGTCATGCGCGCGGTGGAGACCGTCGGCGCCTACTTCAACGGCGCGATCCGGCGTGAGATCACGAACCTGCGGGCCGAGCGCACCACGGGTCTGTCCAAGCACGACTGGCAGCGCGCTTCGGGCCCGCACCTGACGAGCATGCTGGCCACCGGCCGCTTCCCCGCGCTGACCAAGGCCGTGTACGACGGCGCGGACGTGGACGCGGAGGCGTCCTTCGCGACGGGTCTGGACTGGGTCCTCGACGCCGTGGCCGCCAGACTCGCCCCCCAGGCGTGACGCTCGGCCCGTACAGCCCACCAGGCTTACACTGGACCATCCAGTCCATTCCAGGAGGCGGATCATGCGCGGGGAGCTGACGGCGAAGGGGAAGGCGACCCGGAGCCGGATCGTCGAGGGGTCTGCGGCGGTGTTGCGGGAGAGGGGCGTCGGTTCGGCGACGCTGGACGACATCATGGCGCGTACCAGCACCAGCAAGAGCCAGCTGTTCCACTATTTCCCGGCCGGCAAGGACGAACTGCTCGTGGCGGTCGCCCAGTTCGAGGCGGACCAGGTCCTGGAGGACCAGCAGCCGTATCTGGGCCGCCTGGACTCCTGGGAGGCCTGGGAGCAGTGGCGGGAAGCGGTGATCAAGCGTTACGAGGCCCAGGGGGACGAGTGCCCGCTCGGGTCGTTGTTCCTTCAGATCGGTCGCTCGACCCCCGGGGCGCGGGCGATCGTGGTCGAGTTGATGCGCCGTTGGCAGGAGAGCCTGGCCGCGGGTATCCGCTCGCTCCAGGCCGCCGGCCTGCTTCCCCCGGGAATCGACGTCGACACCAGGGCCGCCGCGCTGCTGGCCGCGATCCAGGGAGGCGTGTCGATCCTGCTGTCGACGGGGCAGTCCACGCACCTGCGCGCCGCCCTCGGCCAGGGGGTCGCGGACTTGCGCCGCGCGGGAAGCAGCCCAGCGGCCTGACCTGGCGAAAGAGCGGGTCCGCCCCGGGCGGCCGTACGTGTCAGCCGGCGATGACGGCGGTGCCGGTGCGCCCGCCGTCGACGTCGAGCACGATGCCGTGGACGAAAGCGGACTCCTCACCGGCCAGGTAGACGGCGGCGTGCGCGATGGCATCGGGGGTCCCCATCCGGCCCGCGGGGGTGCCCTTCATCATGACCTCGCCGGGGTGGACCTCCCCGGGGGCGGGTGTCAGCACGACGCCCGGCGAGATCGCGTTCACCCGCACGCCCTGCGGTCCGAACTCCGCCGACCAGGCCCGGGTCAGGGTCTCCATCGCCCCCTTGGTGGAGCTGTAGAGGGCGCCGACGGGGACACCCAGGCGCGCGATCCAGGAGCCCAGGTTGATGATCGCTCCCCCGCCGGCCTCCGCCATGGCGGGTGCGACGGCGGCCGTGAGGAAGAACGGGGCCTTCACGTTGACCGCGTAGACCTGGTCGAAGGTCTTCTCGTCGGTGGCCGCCGTGACGTCTCCGGGGTAGATCCCCGCGTTGTTGACCAGGACGTCGATGCGGCCGCCGAGGACCCGCGTCGCCTCCCGGGCCAGCGCCTGCGACGCGGCGGCGCTGCCGTCGAGGGCCGCCTGCACGAAGTCGGCCCGGCCACCGCGCTCCCGGATACCGTCGACGACCTCCTCGCCCCGTCCGGCGCTGCGCCCCGAGACGACGACATGCGCCCCCTCGGCCGCGAACGCCTCGGCGATGGCCCGTCCGATGTTGCTGGTTGCTCCGGTCACCAGAGCGGTCTTGCCCTGAAGGCGCGTCGACATGGTCCACTCCATCGCTTCGATCTCGGCTACGAACCGCACGGGCGAACGACACTGCGCGTCCGGCCCGTCGGAGCCCTGCCCGGCAGGGCGAGTGCCACTGTGCGACGAATAAATTGGACTGGCAAGTCCAAACTTACGAGCCCCCGCCGCCGCGGAACGAGCCGGCCGTGAAGAGGGCGGGGCGGCACCGGGGGCGGTTCTCACCGTCGCGGAGGCGGGGGGATCAGCCGTCCCCGGTAGACCAGCGACGCGGCCTGTTTGAGCGGGCGCAGGCGGACGCTCACCGTGTAGCCGGTGATGCCGGGCACCGTGGCGAGGCGGCCGCTGAGGAAGTCGTAGAAGTCGGCGGCATCCCTGCACATGACGATCGCCATGAGGTTCTGGTCGCCGGTCGTGGCCGCCGCGAAGACGACCCGGGGAAGCGCGGCGACGGCCGTGCCCGTCCCGTGGAGCCGCTCGGGGGAGGTCTGCAGCCACAGAGCCGCGCCGAAGGGGTACCCGAGCCGCTCCGGAACGAGGTCCACGTCGTAGAGGAGGGTGCCCGAGCGCTCCAGGGCCTCCATGCGCCGCGCGATCCGGCCGGTGGTCCAGCCGGTGCCCTCGGCGAGCGCGGCCTGGCTCGCCCGGCCGTCCTCGGCGAGGACGGCCAGCAGCGGGGCGTCGTCCTCGCGCAACTCGACCGGCGGGCCCTGTGGCCTCTGACGGGGGTGACGGTCGAGGAGCAGCTCCACCGCCTCCTCCGAGAGGGAAGGGCCGAGCCGCGCCCAGTCGGCGCCGGGCGGGGAGTAGGCGTGGAGCACCATACGGGTGTCGACCTCCGTCACTCCCGGATAGCGGGCGAGCTGACGCAGCACGTCCGGCACCCGGCCGTCGTGAGGTGCTTCCAGCGAACAGACGATCTCCGACCCGCCGAAGGAGATGTTGGCGAAGGAGACCTCGGGCAGCCGGGTCACGGCCTCGGCGAGCGCGTCGATCCGGTCGGGGCGCAGGGTGATCCGTACGACGCTCGCCGTGAGATCGTTCACCGCCGGGTTGACGAGGCCCACGACCCGAAGGGTGCCTGAGCGCTGCATCGCACGGTAGCGGCGCGCCGCGGTCTGTTCCGACACCCCCACCGCCTCACCGATGACACGGAACGGGGCACGCGGCACCACGTGCAGCGAATGGAGGATCAGGCTGTCCAGGGCGTCGAGCATGGAGGAATCATCACATGCGGCGCGTGGTGGCGGTGGTTTTCCCCATGCCATCCCGAGCGGCTTGGGGAAACGCTCAGGTGTGGCGGAAACTTCTGGAGGGTGTACGGGCAGGCTCAGGCTGCGTCCGGGACCCGATCGCGAGGCCCGCGGGCGGCGCCGACCCCGTACGGCGGTTGCGTGCGCGCACGGCCTCGGATCCCCCTCACATCCGGGCTGCACCGTGGCCGCCCGGCTCCTGTGGGCGCGGCCGCCCCACCCGGCCCCGTACGGCAGCAGCTGCCGTACCGCTCGCACCTCGCCACCCGTCCGTCGCGTCGGAGACCCGACGCTCCGAAGGAGCCCTCTTGTCCCAGTCACCACCCGCTGCCGAGCCCCGTCGCGGGATGACTATCCTCATGGCCTGCCTCGGGGTCTTCGTCGCCTATCTGCCGGTGACCAGCGTCTCGGTCAGCCTGACCGCCATCCAGTCGGCCCTCTCCACGAGCACCCTGCAACTGTCCTGGGTCTCGGACGCCTTCGTGTTGCCGATGGCCGCCTTCATCCTCACCGCCGGTGTCTTCGGCGACGTGCACGGCCGCAAGAAGGTCTACCTCGCCGGGCTGCTGCTCTCCGCCGCCGGCGCCGCGACCTCGCTCACCGCGCACTCCATCGGCCAGCTCTGGGCCGGCCAGGCACTGTCCGGGATCGGCGCGGCCGCACTGCTGCCGACCACGCTCGCGCTCATCAGCCACGCCGTGCCCGACCACCGCGAGCGCGGAAAGTTCATCGGCTTCTGGGCGATGTGCCTGCTCGGAGCACTCGCCATCGGCGGTGTGGTCGCCGGAACGATCCTCGGCCATGTGAGCTGGCGATGGATCTTCCTCGTGCCGATACCCGTCGCCCTGGTCGCCTTCGGCTTCTCCCTGCGGCTGCTGCCCGAATCCCGCGCACCGCGAGCCGGACGGCTGGACTGGCCCGGACAGATCACGGCCGCGCTCGCCATCACCGCACTCGTCTACGGAATCATCCAGGGCGGGGCGGGTTCCTTCAGCGAGGCGCAGGTCGTCGTCGCACTCGCCGTCGCGGTCGTCAGCGGGGTCGCCTTCGTCCTCGCCGAGCGGCGCTCCTCGCATCCGATGCTCGATCTCGCGCTCTTCCGCAGCCCCGGCTTCACCGCCACGACGCTCGTGGCCATGGTGATGTTCCTCGGCATGATCGGCTTCTTCTTCGTGCTGAGCCTCTACTTCGGCATGGCCCAGCACCTCGACACGCTCGGCATCGCCTGGCGGATGCTCCTGATCACCGGGGCCGCGCTGCTCGTCAGCGGGATCGCCGGACGCATCATGCACAAGGTCTCACCGCGCCTCATGATCACCACGGGCCTCCTCATGGTGACCACCGCGCTGCTCACCCTGCTCGGCGCCGACGCCGCCACCTCCTTCGCCTCGCTCTCCTGGCGTCTGGTCCTGCTGGGGCTCGGCATGGGGCTGGTGACGACACCGATGACGGCCGTCGCCGTCGCGTCCGTACCGCACCCGCTCGCCGGCATGGCGGCCGCGGGGAACAACGCGTTCCGGCAGGTCGGCGGCGCTCTCGGCCCCGCCGTGCTCGGCGCTCTCCTCACCAGCCGCGCCGTCTCCGCCCTGCCGGGGCGCCTCTCCGAGGCAGGCGTCGACGGCCCTCTCGCCGACCGTCTCGCGGACGCGACCCGCGACGGAGGGCTCGGTGCCATCGGCTCGGTACCGTTCGGCGCACAGGCGGGCCTGATCCAGAAGGCCGTGGGCGACGCCTTCCTCGAGGGGATGCGCCTGTGCCTGACCGTCTCGGCCGGTCTGACCTTCCTGGCCGCCGTCCTCGCCTTCGCCCTCCTGCGCCCGCGCGGGGCGGCCACGAGCACGGAGAAGGTCGTACGCTCCTCGACCGCGCGGACACCGCAGACCTCCGAGCGGCCCAAGGCCCTGGTGGAGGAAGACGCCTGAGAACCGGCTCGACCCGGCGCGGGAAGGCCGCGCCTCGCGGAAGCACCGCGAGGCGCGGCCTTCCCGTCGGTACCGTCAGGGCAGCCGCCCCGGTCACACGTACGACCGGCCCGCTACGATGCCCGCTCATGAATGACGACGTACGCAACATCGTGCTCGGTCTCATAGCCGCCGGCATCAGCGCCGCCCTCGGCTGGCTCGCCCGCACCTACCTCTGGCGGCGTAAACTCCGCCGCAAGCAGGCCTTCTTCGGGCTGCCGGGGAACTCCGAGTGCCTGCTCGTCGTCAACCGCGACGCCGGCGGCGACGGCGCCGTCCACCGTCACGACGTCTTCGCGCTGCTCGAACTCTCGGCCCTCATCAAGGACTGTGCCGCACACGCCCAGATCGTGTCCCACGACGGCGCCCAGCAGGGTTTCGGCGAGCGTACGGAGATCTGCGTCGGCGGCCCGGGGTCCAACCGGCGCATGGCCGCGCACCTGCAGTCCATGCTGCCCGGCGTGAAGATCAACACCGGTCCGGAGCCGGGCCCGGACCGTGCCGCCTTCCAGGTGGGCTCGGAGCGCTACCGCCTGGAGCCCGGAGTCTCCGAATACGTCCTGCTCGCCAGGCTCACCGGCGGCCAGGACGCCCGTCCCGTCTTCCTCCTCTGCGGCCAGCGCGCCATCACCAACCAGGCCGCCTCCCGGTACCTGATGCGCAACTACGAGAAGCTGCAGCGCAAACACCGCGGCGGATCCTTCGTGCTGCTCCTGAAGGTGGTCAACTCCCAGGCCTACGGCCCCGACGTCGTCGAACTGGTCGGCGACGTGACGCGCACGGCACAGGCCCCCCTGCCCACCGCACCCCGCCCCTCCCACCGCGCCACGAGCTGAGCGCGGAGAGCCGGACGTCCCGAACGGATCAGGGTTTCCGTCGCGCCCGACACGGCGGCTCGGGCCCGATGGTGGCCACCCATCAGGCGGCGTCACCGACTTCGTTCAGCCCGGCGGAGGCTCGAAGGCGGTGCCGAGGGTGCCGGGGGTCGCCGGCGTGCGCTGACCCGTTCCCGCCACCGGCAGGCGGGCACCGTCGACGGCGGGGTCCACGTAGACGGCGAACCACTCGTCCAGGCGCCCGGCCAACTCGGCGCGTACGGAGGCGCAGGCGGGGTCGCTGACGCGATTCTCCCTCTCCCCCGGGTCCCGGTCCATGTCGTACAGCTCGTGCGGGCCGTGCGGGTACCGGTGGACGTACTTCCAGCCGGGGGTGCGGATCATACGGACGGGTCCGTACTCGTCGTAGACGACCACCCGGTCCCGGGTTGCGGACGCGCCGCCCTCGCCTCCGAGAAGCCCCGCGAAGGAGGTCCCGGGCAGGTGCGGGTCCGGCTCGTGGTCGAGGCCGAGGTGCTCCACGAACGTGGGCAGTACGTCGTAGTGGGACAGCAGGGCGTCGCACGTCCGGCCCCCGGCGATCCTGCCTGGCTGGGACATGAGGAACGGCACCAGGACGGAACTGTCGTACATGTTCTGCGGGAAGGTGCCGTTGCCCTTGCCCCAGACTCCGTGGTGCCCGGCGTTGAACCCGTTGTCGCTGGTGAAGATCACCAGGGTCGACTCCGTGAGCCCCAGGGCCTCCAGACGGTCGAGTACGCGGCCGATCGCCGCGTCCATGGCCGTCACGGCGGCGAAGTATCCGATCAGGGCCTGCCGGGTATCGCTCTCCCCTCCCACCGGGGCGCCGTCCTCGTCCAGCGGCTGCCAGGGGTGAGGGGCGCCTTGGGGACACGTCTCGAAGGCGCAGTCCTCGTACAGGTCGGTGTACTCACGGGGGTGCTGCCCCTTCCACGGTTTGTGGGGCGCGGTGAAGTGGAGCGAGAGGTGGAAGGGCTCCGGGCGGTCCGATTCGCGTTCCAGGAAGCGCCCGGCGTCCTCGGCCAAGGCGTCCGTGAGGTACTCGGGCTCCGGCGCGCGCCGGCCGTCCCGGTACATCGGAGCGTCGTAGTAGGGGCCGCCACCGCTCTCGTGCGCGTACCAGTGGACGAACCCGGGCCGGGGGCGGTCGTTGGCTCCCAGATGCCACTTGCCGCTGAGCCCGAGCCGGTATCCCGCGCGGGCCAGGAGATCGGTGAAGAGCAGGCGTCCCTCCAGGAAGTCCAGCCCCGTCCGGCCGGCGTGGTGGTACGACAGCCAGTCGTGCACACCGTGCTGCGAGGGCAGCTCCCCGGTGAACAGCGAGGCCCGTGCCGGTGAGCAGACGGGCGACGTGCAGAAGAAGCGGCTGAAGTGGACGCCGCTCGCGGCCAGGGCGTCGAGGCGTGGGGTGCGTATCTCGTGGTTGCCGGCGCAGCCGAGCGCCCAGGCGCCCTGGTCGTCGGAGAGCACGAGCAGCACGTTGGGGCGGGCGGGATCACGGCTGGCCATGGACGTCCTCAGCCTCGAGCGGGGTGGGCCGACCGTGACCGGAACGAGGGGCGGGAACGGTCGATCGGGGAATGGCGGAATCGTGCTCGTCGGCGCCCCGGCCTGTCAACCGTCGTCACGCATGAATGTGCGATGAATCCTCAGGCACTGACGCGCCTATCGCCTCGAATCCCGGACTGCACGCGATTCATTGGGCATTCATTCGCATGATGGGTCGTTGACTCGCCCATTCTCACCTCTGAATCATATGGCCAGGTCCCCCCACCACCGCCTCCCTCCCCCGTCCTGAGGAGTGCTCCATGCCCGACGCCGGCAACCACGGTCCTGCCGCTGCGCGTACTCCGCGCCTCTCCCGCCGCACCCTCCTGGCCACCTCGCTCGCGGCCGCGGTGGGCCTGACGGCCTCGGCGTGCGGTGCGGGCGCCGCCGCGCAGGGGGACGGCAAGTCGTTCACCTACTGGTCGATGTGGAAGCAGAACGAGCCCCAGGCGAAGGTCCTGCAGGCGGCCATCGACCAGTTCACGAAGGACACCGGCGTCACGGTCCACGTCCAGTGGAAGGGCCGGCAGGTCATCCAGCAGCTGGCGCCCACGCTGAACACCTCGAACGTCCCGGCGGACCTGGTGGACTCGCCCGACCGCTCCGCGTACGCCCAGCTCCACATGACAGGCCAGGCCCTCGACCTGACCCCCCTGCTCAAGACCGCGGTACCGGGCGAGAGCGGCACGGTGGGCGATGTGATTCCCGCCAAGTACCTGGACCTGAACACCACCGACGGTGTGCTCTGGCAGATCCCGTACGAGGTGGTCCTCACCCAGTTCTGGTTCGACGGCTCCGCTCTGCCCGACGTGGCCGCCCGACCACCCGCCACCTGGGACGAGTTCGTGCAGCTGCTCGACACGCGCAGGAAGGCGCTCGGTGACGGACCGCTCGCCCTGGACGCCGACGTCCCCGACTACGGGGCCTACTGGACCTACTACGCGGTCGCGCGGGGGCTCGGCGACGGAGCCTTCGGCAAGGCCGTGGCGGACCGCACGGGTGCGTCGTTCAGAACGGACTCCTTCGTCAAGGCCGTCGAGCATGTCGAGAAGCTGGTCAAGGGCGGCTACTTCACCAACGGTTACGACGCCTCCAAGTGGCCGACCATTCAGCAGAAATGGGCCAAGGGGAAGTCCGACTTCCTTCTTCTGGGCACCTTCGCCCCCAGTGAGACAGCCGAGTTCGCCGGTGACTCCTTCACCTACCGCTCGTTCCCCTTCCCCGCCTTCGGCCCGTCGGGCGACACCTCTCAGGACATCTACCTGATCGGCTTCTCGATCCCCACGAAGGCCCGCAACAGCGCGGCCGCACAGAAGTTCATCTCCTACTTCCTCGCCAGGAAGCATCTCGAAGGCATCTCCACGCAGGCGAAGAACATCACCCCGCGCAGCGACATCGCGGCCCCGCCGGAACTCGCCGACGGACAGAAGGCGCTGGAGACGCGGAAGGTGGTCAAGAGCCTGGACGGGGTCAAGGAGACGGCGGCCGACTGGTACACCAAGGTCTTCCTGCCCCTCAACACGAAGTTCCTCACCGGTCGCCTCAGCTCGCGCTCCTTCGCCGAGAAGCTCGCGGCCGACTCCGCCACCTACTGGAGGTCGGCCTGATGGCGGCCCCCGCGGTCGTCGGCGCGACCGAGCGGCGACGGGCCACCCGGCTGAGCACCGACGCCCGACACAGTCCCTTCCTGGCACGCCGGCGCAGGCTCTTCTGGCCCCTGTTGCTGCCGGCCGTCCTCGTCTACCTCGCGTTCTTCGCCGGCCCGTCCCTGTACACGTTCTGGCTCAGCCTCAACGAGTGGGCAGGCGCGGGTCCCATGACCTTCGTGGGCCTGGACAACTACCACCGCCTGTTCGTGGACCCGGCCTTCCGCACCTCGTTCGCCAACACCCTCTGGATCATCCTGGGCGTGGGCGGCGCCACGTTCGCCCTGTCGTTCGGGCTGACCATGCTGCTGCGCGACATGACGGGCCGCAAGGCCGCTCGGTCGATCCTGTTCTTCCCCAACATCGTGCCCAGCGTCATCCTGGCGATCCTCTGGGGCTTCCTCTTCCAGCACGACGGACTCGTCAACGCGGCCGCCACGGCCGTCGGCCTGGAGCACCCGCCGAACTGGCTCGGCCAGGAACACCTCTTCCCGGTGATCATGGCGGGCCTGGTGTGGACGTCCACGGGCTTCTACACCACCATCCTCATGGCCGCCGTCGACCAGATCCCGCAGGAGCTCTACGAGGACTGCGATCTGGCCGGTGCCAACGCCTTCCAGAAGTTCCGCTTCGTGACGCTGCCGCTCATGTGGGACGTGGTCGGGGTGTGCGCGGTGCTGTGGACCATCACCGCCGTGAAGGTGTTCGAGTTCATCTACGCCTTCGCCGGTGCGGCCGGGCAGATGCCCGACACGGGTGTGTGGAACACGGCGCTCTACACCTACGGGGAGGCGTTCGCCTCCGGCGGCATACCCCGATACGGCTCGGCGGCGGCCGGCGCCGTGGTCATGCTCGCCCTCGTCGGCGTACTCGTCGTCCTCATCCGCCGGGTCATGCGCCGCGACGCCGTGCAGTACTGAAGCCCCTCGCCGTCCCGCCCCGGAGGTCACCCCGTCATGGCCATCAGCACGCCCAGCCGGTCGTCCGGTTCTCCCGTCCCGCGCATCCGCCGTCTCCTCGCCGCCCGGTCCGCCGGGGTCGTCGTGGTGTGGCTCTTCGCCGCCTTCAACATCCTGACCGGCATATGGCTGCTCCTGTCGTCGCTCAAGAACGCCGACGAGATCTTCAGCACCCCCTGGCAACTGCCGCACGCCGCCCGATGGGCCAACTACGCCCGTGCCTGGACCACGGGCCTGTTCGGGCAGGCGGCGTTCAACACCGTGGTCGTGGTCGGTGGCACTGCGGTCGTCACGCTGGTCCTCGCGGCACCGGCCGCCTACGCGCTCAGCCGCATCACGACCCGGTTCAACGGCGGCTTCACCCTGTTCTTCGCCCTGGGCCTGGGCATACCGGCGCAGGTGGTGATGCTTCCGCTGTTCGTCGTCATGAACCAGCTGTTCCTGGTGGACAGCCTCTTCGGCCTGGTCGTGGTGTACGTGGCCACCTCCCTGCCGTTCGCCGTCTTCTTCCTCACCGGCTTCATGTCCACCCTGCCCGTCGAACTGGAGGAGGCGGCGGCACTCGACGGCGCCTCGCCCTTCCGGACGTTCTGGCAGGTCATGCTCCCTCTCGCCCGGGGCGGAATGGTCACGGTGCTGATCCTCAACATCATCCAGCACTGGGGGGAGACGGTCTTCGCCCTCGTCTTCATCCAGAACACCCAGAACCAGACGCTCTCCCTCGCGCTGCTCGGCTTCCTGCAGCAGATGCAGTTCAACGGGGCGGACTGGGGCGGTCTGTTCGCAGGTGTCACGATCGTCGTCCTGCCCGTCCTGGTCTGCTACATCTGGCTCGGCCGCAGGATCATCGAGGGAATGACCCTCGGCTCGGTCAAGTGAGCCGAGGACTGTTCCGCGGAGGACGAGACCGAACATGGGGGGATCCGTGCAGCCGGACGCGCGCGACCTGAAATTCCGACAGCTGGCGTCCCAGCTCCGCCAGGACCTGCTTCTGGGCACCTGGCCGGTGGGCGCCAAACTGCCGACGGAGAAGGAACTGGCGGTCAGCAGCGGCACGTCGGTGAGCACCGTGCGCCGCGCGGTGGACGAGCTGGTGTCGGAGGGCCTCGTCGTACGCCGGCAGGGCGCGGGGACCTTCGCCCTGCCGCCCCGCGCGGCCGTCTCCGACCGGGCCCTGGTCGGGGTCATGGTCCCGGACACCGTCTTCTACTACCCGCGTGTCCTGCAAGGCGTCGAGGAGACGCTGTCCGCGGCAGGCGCACGGTTGCTGCTGGCCTGTTCCGGTTACGACCAGGAGCGGGAGCACAAGGACCTCCAGGACATGCTGGACGCGGGTGTCGACGGCCTGCTGGTGGTTCCCACGCTGACCGGCCCGGAGCCCGCCGACCAGTACCTCGCCCGCCTCTCGGCCCTTCCCGTACCGGCCATCCTGATCGAGCGCCGTGACACCTCCCTGGGCGACGCGAACGAGTACGTCTGCTCCCACCACGAGGCCGGCGCCTACGACGCGGTCCGCCATCTCCACTCCCTCGGGCACGGCGCCCTGGGTCTGGTCCTGCGGTCCCCCAGTCCGACGTCCGGGCCGGTCGCCACGGGTTTCGGCGAGGCCGTGGCCGAGTGCGGTGTCGACCACGTCGAGTTCCTGGCCCCGATGGAGGAATGGAGCCCCGCGACGGCCGACCGGTGCCTGGAGGCACTCCTGGCCGCCGGGGCCACCGCGGCCGTGTGCTTCGGTGACCGCCAGGCGATTCTCCTGGAGAACGCCGCCCAGCGAGCCGGGCTGCGCATCCCCGACGACCTCGCCCTCGTCTCGTACGACGACGAGATGGCCGATCTCGCCGACGTCCCGCTGACCGCCGTCGCGCCCCCCAAGCACCAGCTGGGCCGGGCCGCCGCCCAGGCGCTCCTGGAACGGTTGCGCGACGCGTCTCTGCCGCGCCGCCGCCTCCTGCTGCGTCCCGACATCATCGTCCGGCAGTCCTGCGGAGCCGCGGCGGGACGCTCGGCCCACCCTCCCCTTCTCAAGGAGACAACCTCATGACTGACGTACGGCTCGGACTGATCGGCGCGGGCGCCGTCGGCCTGCTGCACTCCCGGGCCGCGGCCGCCGTCCCCGGGGTGAGCGTGAGCGCGGTCTGCGACATCGACGCCGACACCGCGCGGGACGTGGCCGGCCCCCTGGACGCCGCCCCCTTCACCGATCACCGCGACCTGATCGGGTCAGGGCTGGTCGACGCCGTCGTCATCAACACCCCGCACGCCCTGCACACCCACATCGTCACCGCCTGCGCGGCGGCCGGCCTGCACGTCCTCGTCGAGAAGCCGATGGCCACCAGCAGCGAGGACTGCGCCCTGATGGAACGGGCCTGTGCCGACGCCGGCACGGTTCTCTTCGTCGGGCACATCCAGCACTACCTGCCGCCGATGACAGCGGCGAAGGCCGCTCTGGACGCCGGTGTGCTCGGAGCCCCGCTGGCGGTCACCGACTGGCGCAGCACCGACTACCGGCGCGGCAGCCGCCCGTCCTGGTTCTTCGACCCTGCCGTCTCCGGGGGCGGTGTGTTCATCAACATCGGTACGCACTGCGTGGACCGCCTGATGTGGCTCACCGGCCGCCCGGTGGTCGCGGCCCAGGCGGGTGCCACGTACCGGGGGGACATCGGTGTGGAGACCGACGTCGTGGCCCGGCTGGAGCTGGCGGGCGGCCTCTTCGGCCACATCACCGTCACCAGCGCCCTCCTCCCCCCGCGCGACGAACTGACCGTCATCGGGGAACGCGGCACCCTGCGCGTCGCACGCGGAAGCGGCGCCGTGCTGTACCCGGACGACGGTTCGGGCCCGGTCCAGCTGGCGAAGGAGTCCCCCGACGACGTGGCGGACGCCTTCCGGGACCAGTTGGCGGCCTTCGTGTCGGCCGTACGCGGGGAGGAGGAACCGGCTGTGCCCGCCTCCTACGGCCGCCAGGTGGTCCAGGCGGTCGAGGGCGTCTACGCCTCCTGCGCCTCGGGGGCGCGGGTGACCGTCCCGGTGGAGTGACCTCGCCCCGCCGGGTCGGCCGCCACGCCCCCGTGGCGCCGGTCCGTCGTCACCCCCCGTGGGCCGGGAGCGCGTAGGAGGGCGCTGTCAGACCGCTGCAGGCGTCGGTGGCGGGGGCGCCGGCGACGGGGGCGAGCGTGATGCCGGCGGGCGCGGTGACGGGTACGGTCGCGCCGGTGTCCTGGTAGGCGTTGGACGTGTACACCGTGATCGCGTCCGCCTCCGCCTGGCTCAGCACCGCGGGCGCGAGCTGTCCGGCGGCGATTCCGGTCGTGTGCGTCGGATCGGCGAAGGTGTTGCGGTAGGCCCGGATCCCGCCGAGGCCGGTGGGGCGGACGTTCTCGTAGTAGGTGATGCCCGCGTGTGTCGGGTCGTCATGGGTGGCGATCTCCAGGACGTTGGCGCAGACGTCGACGTCCCGGAGGGTCAGGGGGTAGGTCGGATCGCTGTACACGTACAGCAGGACCGGGGTGTCGACGAGGCGGTTGGCACCCACCGTCAGCGGGCCGTCGGAGTTGCGGACCTTCACTCCTCCTTCCGCGGCGTTCGGCCATCCGCGGATCCAGTTGCGGGTGAACCGGCCGCTGACGCCCTTGAGATAGGCGGCGTGGTCCCGGAGCGAGGGAGTCGCGGGATCCGCGTCGAAGATGTTGGAGTCGACGTCCAGATGGGCGTCGAACCCCGTGTACAGACCGCTGCGGTAGTGCCCCTGGGAATCGCCGAGATGGAGTGCCGTACGCAGGGTGGCGAGCTTCGCCGGCAGGGAGACCCGGGCGGGTGAAGGGTTCACCGTCCCGTCGGACGACCGCTCGGTCCAGTTGGCGTGGCCCGGCCAGTCCTCCAGCCAGTCGCTGTCGCTCAGTTCGAGTCCGACCACGTTGCGCCGGATGGACAGGCCGCTGGTCCGGTACAGGCTCATCGCGACCGCGTCGGTGCTCCGGTCGCCGTGCAGGAAGACCGAGTCCGTCACCCTGTTGCTGCCGGTGAGGCGGTTGAGGACGAGCTGCTGGTTCGCGGGGCTGTCGAGCTGGCTGATGTGTCCCCTCGCGTCGCTGAACACGTCGCGTTCCAGGACGGCGCTGGTCCTCGTCCCGTTCACCCCGACCTGGATGCTGTCGAAGAACAGGTCCTGGAGGGTGATGGTCCCGGTCCGGGTGGTGTTCGTCGCGGCGGCGGTCTCGCCCAGGACGATCCCGGCGACCGTGCCGCGGATGACGGTCGGCGTGGGGCTGTCGGACTCGCCCGTCAGCTTCAGCGCCGTCGGCAGGCCGATGGACGCGCCGAGCTCGTACGTACCCGTCGGGAACCACACGTCGCTGCCGCTGTTCACGGCGCACCGCACGGCGGCCGCGTCGTCCGTCACCCCGTCGCCCCGCGCCCCGTAGGCCGCGACACTCACGTAACCGGTCGGCGCCCAATGTCCGCTCTCCTGAGCACAATCGGCCACGGCCGCCGCGCTGCCGGCCCGCAAGGCGGTGCCCAGCACGCAGGCGGTGACGACGGCTGCGGTGAAAGTCCGTGTTCTTCCTCTTCCAGGCACGTGCGACACCTCTGTCCCTCCGCGCACCGGTGATGCCGGTGACAGTGGTCGCGGACAGTACGGCGCCGTGAGAGGAGGAATCAATGCGTAATGCGGTGCCGATATGACGAAACCAACAGCCGCGTACGCGGATCAAACGGACCATTGATCCGGCATCCCGCGTTCCTGACTGTTCCCGGCCGTGAAAAGCGGGCCGTCGGCAACGGAATACTCCTTGATTCATACGGTGCGGAAGGCATTGGGTGTGTGCCACCCCACCCACCGGGCGCTGCCCGTCCAGCGCGCGTCAACGCGCTGCGCCGAAGGAGGACGCCGTCATGCCCGAAGCTCCCCGCCCGTTGACCCGGCGCACGGCTCTGCAAGCAGGCACCGCGCTGGCTGTGAGCTCCCTGAGCCTGAACCTCGCCGGAGCGCCCCGCTCCGCGGCGGCTCCCGCGCGGACGGTGGAGGAACCGGCCGCGGACCTGGAGCAACGCGCGCTCGCCCTGAGTCCGCCCGCCTTCCTCTTCGAGACGGATGTGCCCGCGCAGGTGAGGGCGGGCCGCGGTTCGACGCTGAGCATCACCGACCGGGCGGCGATGTGCGGGCGCCACTCGCTGCGCTGGGAGCATTCCGCACGGTCCACGGTGACGGTGGAGGCGCCCCTCCGCTTCACCCCCGACCCCTATGTGCCGGGCCGCCTGCCGGGCGCCGACCAGGCGTGGCAGGGGCTGGTCGACACGTTCTCGGTCTGGGTCCACAACGCGTCCCCCGTGGACGACGTACTGCGCTTCGAGTTCGGCCGGGGCGGCCGCACCGACGCGTGGTTCGACTTCGGACTCGACTTCACGGGCTGGCGCACCGCGTGGGTGCGGTACGGCTACGACATGAAGGGCAGCCCGCATCCGGGCATGGACACGTTGCGCCTGGTGGCACCCGCGCGCGCCGGCGTCCTGCATGTCGACCAGCTCGTGCTGAACGTGGCCATGCGCCCGGACCAGCCGGTCCGTGACGCCCAGGTGCCTTTCGTGGCCCTGGAGAGTGACGCGTGGGACAACGCACACTGGCAGGCGCTCTACCGGTTCGACGAGCTGCTGACCCGCAACCGCCCGCGGACTCCGCAGCCGTCGGATACGGAACTGGCGGCGCTGCGGGCGCTCGTGACCCGCTACCGCGACGAGTATCTGCTGCCGGCCGGCCAGGCCGCGACGACTCCGAAGCAGGTGGCGGACCTCACCGCCCAGGTCGAGGCCATGGGTGTGCCCGCCCTGGGCTCCACCGGTCCGGGGCGCCCCGTCGTCTCGTACCAGCACCAGGCCTACCCTCCGGAGATCGCCGCCGATCTGAAGACCTTCGTGAACGCGGTGACCCTGCGCGCGTGTACCGACCTGCTGAAGTCGGTGGCGCTGGCCCACGGGCGCGCGGGCGCCGCCGAGCGCCCCGCGCTCGCCGGCCTGTACGTGCGCGTGATCGCGCATCTGCGGGACCAGGGCTGGGCCTGCGGCAGCTCGCAGGGCACGATCCACCATCTCGGGTACGACGCGCGGGGGCTGTACGACTCGGTGTACCTGATGCGTGACGTGCTCAGGGAGGAAGGCCTGCTGGAGGCGGTCCGCGCGGATGTCACCTGGTTCACGGGACTGGGCCGCGTCTTCCGTGACTGGAAGGACCGCCAGGCGTACGGCGGCATCATGGACGTCTTCAACACGACCGTCCGGGGCATGCTGGCCTCTGTCCTGCTCATGGACACCGAGGCCGAACAGGTCGCCTACCTGCACGCCCTGCGCAGCTGGCTCGACCGGGCGCTGACCCCCAGCAGCGGCATCCAGGACGGTCTCAAGCCGGACGGCACGTCCTTCCACCACATAGGCTTCTACCCGGACTACTCCCGGGACGGATTCACGGGCCTGGCCCCGATCGTGTACGTACTGAGCGGCGGTGTCTTCCGGATCTCCGAGGCAGCACACGCCACGTACAAGAAGACCTTGCTCACGATGCGGGCGTACGCCAACACCTTCAACTGGCCGCTCTCCCTCAGCGGACGCCATCCCACGGGTGTCACCGCACTGTCCATCACCCCGTACCAGTGGGCCGCGATCTCCGGCACCCCCGACGGGACGTCCGACGTCGACCCCGAGCTCGGGGCCGCCTTCCTGCGGCTGCTGCCCGCGCAGCCGTCCACCGCGCTACGGGCGATCGCCCAGCGGCTCACCGCTCGCGGCATCACGGCCGAGACCGCTCCCCACGGCACCTGGGCCGCCAACTACGCGGCCTTGTCCTTCCACCGGCGGCAGGACTGGCTCGTCGCGGTGCGGGGCCACAACCGCTACCACTGGTCCACCGAGATCTACGAGGGCTCCAACTGGTACGGCCGCTATTCCACTTACGGCCAGATCCAGGTCCTGGGGCGCGGCAACCCCGTGACCAACGAGGCCAGCGGATTCAGCCAGAACGGCTGGGACTGGGCCCGCTGGCCGGGTACGACCGCGATCAACGTGCCCCTGGACCGGCTGAAGGCCGATCTCACCGGCACGATCGAGGAGATGCTCCTCACCGACTCCGCGTTCGCCGGCGGGCACACCATCGACGGCCGCCACGGCATGTTCGCCATGCGACTGCGTGAACACCCCAAGTACGAGTCCTCGCACCGGGCCTTGAAGTCGGTGTTCCTGTTCGACGACCGGATCATCGCCCTCGGCACCGGCATCGAGAACTCCGACCGGGCCCACGAGACGGAGACCACGCTGTTCCAGGGCGCGCTGAGCGATCGCACCGCACCCACGTATGTGGATGCCGCCCCCGTCACCGCGTTCCCCTACGAACGCCCCGACCTGCGGCTCGGCTCCGCGTGCTGGCTGCTCGACGGTTCGGGAACGGGCTACTACGTGCCCGCCGGCCAGCGCGTCGGGGTCCGCCGCGCCACCCAGCAGTCCCGTGACCAGGGGACCGACCTGCCGACGAGCGGGGACTTCGCCACGGCCTGGATAGGCCACGGCAAGGCGCCCCGGGGAGCTGCCTACGAGTACGCCATGCTCGTGGAGTCCGATCCGGACTCCATGGCCTCCTTCAGCCACGCCATGGCGAGCCGTGACACCGCCGCCTACCGGGTCCTGCGCGCGGACTCCGTGGCCCACGTGGTGTCGGACCGCGCGACCGGGATCACGGGCTACGCCGTGTTCGAGCCCACCCGCCGCCTCCAGGCGGGCCCGGTACGCGAGGTGGACACCCCCTGTCTCGTCCTCACCAGGGCCGACGGGAACGGCGGCCGGGTGCTGTCCGTCTGCGATCCCGACCTGCATCTCTACGAGGGCAAGGACCACGAGCAGTACCGCGGTGGCACCTACACCGGCGCCTACACGTCGTACTCGCGGAGCTGGCAGGCCAACCCCAGTGCCGAGCACCGCCTGTCGGTCGTGCTCGACGGCCGGTGGCGTCCTTCGGACAGTGGGCAGCCGTGCCGCACGAAGAGCCTCGGGAATTCCACCCGCGTGGAGTTCACCACGGTCCACGGGCGTCCCGTCCAGGTGAGACTGGTTCCGGCGGGCTGACCCGTCGTCCGGGCCTCCACCCGCCGGCCGCACGATGTACAGGACGCAGCACGAGACGCGAAGGCAGGACGATGACAGCGCGACAGGTATCACCCGCCGGCCTCGACCGGTACCGCGGAGCCCGGTTCGGCATGTTCGTCCACTGGGGGCTGTACGCCCTCCACGGCAGAGGCGAGTGGGACATGTTCGAGTCGCGCACCCCGGTCACCGAGTACGAGCGCCTGGCCGACCGCTTCGAGGCGGAGCGCTTCGACGCGCGGGAGTGGGTCGATCTGGCGGAGGCCGCGGGGCAGCGCTACATGACGGTGACGACCCGTCACCACGACGGTTTCTCCCTGTACGACACCGCGCTGTCCGGGTTCAAGTCCACCAACACGCCCTTCGGCCGTGACGCGTTCGGCGAACTGGCCGAGGCGTGCTCCGGAAGGGAGGTGAAGCTCGGGGCCTATGTGTCGCTGATCGACTGGCACCACCCGGCCTTCCGCTTCCGCGAGGAGTCGAAGCTCGCCTGGGAGGACTACGTCGGGTTCCTGCACGGACAGGTACGGGAACTGTGCACGCAGTACGGCGAGCTGGGTCAGGTCTGGTTCGACGGGGAGTGGCCCCACTCCGCCTGGACCCGGGAACACGCCGACTGGTTCGCCCCTGGAGGGTCGTACGGCTACCCGGAGCTGTACGACCTGGTCCACCGCCTCCAGCCCGACGCCGTGGTCCTCAACAACCGCAAGTCCGTACCCCTTCCGCCCGGGGAGGACGTGCAGGGGTTCGAGAACGACCTACCGGGTGAGAACACCGCCGGATTCAACACCGGCACCGTTCTCGACGGCCCCAAGGAGACCTGCCTGACCATGAACAGGACCTGGGGCTACGTGCCCACGGACGACGCCTACAAGACGGCCGACCAATTGCTCGGCACGATTCGGCGTGCGTGGGCGGCCGGCAGCAATCTGCTCCTCAACGTCGGGCCTCGCCCCGACGGGACGATCCCGCCGCGTGAACAGGAGCTGCTGCGCGCGGTGGGATCGCGGCTGTCTCCGCGCGGTGACGGCCTCTGACGGTGTCCCGGCCGCGACGGGCGGCTTGCCCCGAATCTCCGAACGTTCTGCTCGCCGGGCTCACCGGCGGCCAGGACGCCCGTCCCGACTTCCTCCTCTGCGGCCGGCGCGGAACAGTTCCTACCGCGCCGCGCCCCGCCCCTGCCACCTCGCCACGAGCTGAGCTCGGAGAGCGGTGTCAGGCCTTCGTCCCGGGGCTGCAGACTTCGCTTCCGTAGCGCACGCCGTCCCTCGAACGCCAGATGCAGACCCGGACGAAGTAGGACTCGTCGATGTCGTAGTCGCAGGACGTGTAGCCACCCGCCGCGTTACTGATGCTGGTGGTGTCGTAGCAGCCTTCCCGGACGGTGACCCAGGAAGCCTCGGCCAATTTGCGCGCGACCCGGGACCGCACGGAGTAGCCGTCCGCCTTCTTGTCCTTCACCCGCACATGGTCGCCCTTGGTGACGAGGGTTGCCGTGCCCCAGGAGGCGGAGGCGGTCACATCGGGCCCGTCCGCGAAGGCCGGACCCGCCATGCCCCCGCCGATGATGACGACGCTCGCCGTGAAAGCCCCGCCGGCCTTTGCCCACGTACTGATTCCCATGAAGATGTCCTCTCTGCCGGCTGATCGTCAGATGTGCAGCTCGGCTCTGAACGCGATCGATGCCTCACCCGTGATGGCGACGCGCAGTTCGTCATCGGCTCCTCCGGAGACGCGGACCTCGATGTCACCGGGCCTTCCCATGGCCCAGCCCTGCCGCCCCGTGAACGTGAGTTGGCCGTCCACGGTGGGGGCGATGCCATGACGCACCAGATAGGCGCCGAGGGGGCCGTGCCCGTTGCCGGTGACGGGGTCCTCGGCGATCCCGATCGCGGGGGCGAACATGCGTGACCAGGTGAGCAGGTGGGGGTTGCCGGTCGCTCGTGTGAAGACGAAGAAGCCGTTGGTGCCGACTTCGCGGCTCAGCGCCGTCAGCGCGGTGGGATCCGGGCTCAGGCTGTCGATGACGCTGCGGTCACGCAGTTCGACGAGTGCCTTGGAGTGACCGGTCGACACGATTTGCACCGGGCCGTTGTCGGCCAGGTCGCCACGGTCCGCCCCCAGCGCCCGCAACAGCCGGTCCGTCAGGCCGCCGTTCAGTTCGGGGCCGAAGACGGCCTTGCCCTGTTCCATGCTGATGCGTACACGGTCGCCCTCGCGAAGAATCGCCACTTCCTGCAGAAGCCCCGTGCCGGTCTTCTGTACACATGATCCCGAGGGCAGGTCGTACTCGACGGCCCGTGCGTAGTGAGCCGCCACCGTGGCGTGCCCGCAGGTCGGAACCTCGGTGGTGGGGGTGAAGAACCGCACGCGCACATCGTGGTCGGCCCCCTCTGCCGGCAGGACGAAGGCGGTTTCCGAGTTGTTCAGTTCGCGTGCCACGGCTTGCATCCGGGCTTCGGTCAGGCCTTCGGCGCAGAGGACCACTCCGGCCGGGTTGCCCCGGAAGGGTGTGGGAGAGAAGGCGTCGATCTGATAGAGGATCCGCGACATACGGTGGCTCCTTCCAGCGCGGGTGGCCTGCGGTCAGCAGCTCGCCCTGAGGGTGTCCGGGGCTGCGGATCGGTAGCGGCGTGTGAGGGCGACGCCGACGAGCACGACCAGCATCCCGATACCGATCCGTGCGTCGAAGTCCTCGTCGAGCACCGCGACACCCAGGGCCACCGAGACCACGGGCAGGAGGTAGCCCACGGTCGCGGTGTTCGTGGCTCCCTCGGCGGCGATGTTGCGGTAGGTGAGGTGGAACGTGGTGGCCGTGGCGACCACGCCGAGAACCAGTACGACGACCACCGTCCTCGCGCTGATCTCGACCGGCTCCAGACCACCGAACGGCAGGGTCAGCGCGGTGAGACAGGTCGCCACGACGAGCTGCGCGGCGGAGAGCGAGACGGTGGGGATGCCGGTGCCGGCAAGGTGGTGCGCCATGAAGGCGAAGCCGATCGCATAGCTGGCCGCCGCCAGAGCGACGGCCACGATGCCCCACCCACCCGACTCTGCGGCCTCCCACGGGGCGAGGATCAGCACGACTCCGGCGTACCCGACCAGCAGCCCGCACAGCCGGGTCGGCCGGAGCCCTCGGTCGGCACCGGTGATGACGCCTATCAGAAGCGCCCACAGCGGAGTGGTCGCGTTCAGCACGCCGGCGACTCCCGAGTCGATGCTCCGCTGGCCCACGCTGAACATCGCGAAGGGCAGGGCGTTGCAGAAGAAGGCGGCCACCGCGATACGGCCCCAGATTCTCCGGCCACGGGGCAGCCGATGCCCCGCGAGTCGGCAAGCGACCAGCAAGGTGATCGCCCCGATCACGCAGCGGCTGAAGGTCACCTGCACCGGCGCCAGCGCCTCGAGGGCCAACTCGATCCAGAGGAAGGTCGATCCCCACAGCAGAGCGAGTGCACCGATGCGTGCCCAGCTCCAGGTCCCGTTCATGCCGCCGCGAACCGCAGCAGTGCGGCGATGAAGGCCTCCGGGTTCTCCTCCGCGATCCAGTGCGCGGTCCCCGCCACGATGAGTCCGGTCACCTGCTCGGCCACCTCGAGCATCATCTCCTCGATGAGCGCCCCTGACGTGCTCATGGCCCCACCGACCGCCAGGACCGGCACGGTCAGCTTGCCGTTGCGATCGAGCGCCGCACGGTTGTCGGCCGCGTCCTGGTCGAAGGCGCGGTACACCTCGAACCCGGCGCGCATCGCTCCGGGGGCGGAGTACGCGGCCACGTACGTCTCGAAGTCGCGGTCCGACAGTGCGGAGGGATCGGAGTTGCGCACACCGAAGAAGGCCTGGAGGTACTGCCGTTCGCGTCCTGCGACCAGCATCTCCGCCACGTCCCGTGCCCCGTGGAAGGCGAAGTGCCACACACGGGGGTCGCTGCGCAGCCGGTCGAAGACCGCGGTGCCGGGCAACGGGGCGTCCATCGCCACCAGGTGGGAGACATCGTCACGGAACCGCTGCGCGTATGCGTAGGCGACCATCAACCCGATGTCATGACCGACCATCACCACCGGTTCGCGCACGCCGAGATGCTCGTGCAGCAGACGGTGGAGGTCGCCCGCCATCGTCCACTTGTCGTAGCCGGCGACCGGCCGGAACGAGTGACCCGCGCCCCGGTAGTCGGGGGCGACGACGCGGTACCCGGCCTCGGCGAGGGGCTGGATCACCCGGTGCCACTCCCACCACGTCTGGGGAAAACCGTGTACGAGGACGATCGTGCGGTCCCCGTGCCCGGCCGTCACGTAGTGCATGCGCAGCCCCGGCTCGATATCAGCCATGCCGTGCGTGACGGCGGGCGGATCCTGGTGGTCCATGTGGAGTGTCGACACGATCGGGTCTCCTGTGCGGTGGTGTGCCGGCTGGGGCCATGCGGGGAGCCGTACGCGGACCCCGACAGCTGTAGCCTGCGCCCAGCCAACCGACAGCACAAGTGAAATGATCTACAGCTACTGTTAACCTCGGCTACATGCTCGATATGAGGCGCATGCAGGTCCTGCGTGCCGTGGTCACCAGCGGATCGGTCACCGCCGCAGCGGCCAATCTGGGATACACCCCGTCCGCCATCAGCCAGCAGATCTCCGCCCTGGAGAAGGAAGCCGCGATGCCGCTGCTGGAGCGGGCCGGACGCGGCGTACGCCCCACGGAGGCGGGGCGGCTGCTCAGCAATTACGCCGCCGCCATAGGCAGGACCGTGGCGGAGGCGGAAACAGCGCTCGCAGATCTACGTGAGGGCCGCACCGGGCGGGTGACCGTGCGGTACTTCGGCACGGCGGGCGCCCCGCTGATGGCGCCCGCTCTGGCCCGGCTCCGCGACACTCGCCCCGGCGTACGGTTCGACCTGCACCTCAGCGACCCCGACGACCCACTGCCGGATGTCCAGCAGGGACGCGCCGACCTCGCCCTGGTGGTACGCCCCGCGACCGGGGAGCCTGCCGGTGTGCGGTTCATCCCCCTCCTCGACGACCCGTACCACGTCGTCCTGCCTGCCGGTCATCCCCTGGCCGACCGCGGCCTGCTCGCCCTGGGCGACCTGGCCGACGAGCCATGGGTGGGCAGCGAGCGCTCCTCCGATCCCTGCCAGGCCATCGTCCTCGACGCCTGCGGGGCCGCGGGATTCAGCCCCAAGTTCGTCGTCGAGAGCGGTGATTACGCCACGGCGCTGGGCTTCGTGGCCGCAGGAATCGGAATCGCGCTGATCCCCCGGCTCGGGCTGCGTGCCGTTCCCACGAACGTGGTCGTGCGGGAGGTCCGGGGACCGGAGCCGATCCGGCACATCTGCGGCGCGGTCCGCGCATCGATGACGGTCCCTTCTGCCCTCGACGCGTTGATCGACGCACTGAACGAGGCCGCTCTCGCCCTGTCCGACCACCGGCCGTTCCTCCCGGAGGATCCGGAGCGCTCCGCCCCTGCGTGAAACGGCGAAATGCCTGCTCATCGGTCGAGTCAGCCGCGCGCCGGGTGCCTGGCGACGGACGTCGTGCCCGTGCTTCGCCCCCTTCCGCAGGACAACAGAGATGTAGATGCGCTTAACGGTGGTGCAGAAGCTTTTGATTGTGCTCAGGCGCCGGCCCCAGGCATCGTTCCTCAGGGGCCGGCGTGGGAGGAGACCGAACGCGAGCGGTGTCGCAGTCAGACCTTGGGCACCCACCGGCTCGTACCGGATTGCTCGCCGTGACGCGGAGCCCGTCTTTCCCCGGACCGGACGAGCCCCGCGGCCTGAAAACGGAGTGATCCGGGACCACGAGGAGGAACGGCACCTCCAGCTCCCGTAGCGACCGCTTCAGGCGGCCCCCGGTCGGGGAAAGACACCCGGATTCCTCCTCGCCAAGCTCGGAAGACCCTTCGGAGAACAGGACAATGACGTGACCACCCTCACCGTCTCCACCGCCGCCACCGGAGCGCAGCACACGAACTGCGTCGTGGTCGGTGTCTCGGCAAGCCCGGCGGGGCCGGTCGTCGCCTCCGGCGCGGAAGCTGTGGACAAGGCGTTCGACGCCGGCCTCGCCGCGACGCTCGGCACCCTCGGCTTCACCGGCGCAGAGGGGGAAACGCTCAAGCTGCCCGCCCCGGCAGGCATCGAGGCCGATGTGGTCCTCGCGGTCGGCCTGGGGAGGACGGCTGAGGACGGGACGGCCGGCAACGACGCGCTGCGCCGAGCCGCCGGAGTGGCCGCCCGCGCGTTGGCCGGTACCGCGCACGCCGCGCTCGCCCTTCCGGTCGACACCGCCGAAGCCGCGGAAGCGGTGGCGATGGGCGCGCTGCTCGGCGCCTACACCTTCACCGCTTACCGTGACCCGGGCGAGGGCGAGGGCCCCGTGCGCGCACTGGTGATGCAGGCGGACGAGGACACCCGGGACGAGGTGGCGGCCGGGGCGCGGCGCGGCCGTGTGATCGGCGAGGAGATGAATCGCGCCCGGGACCTGATCAACATGCCGGCGAACCATCTGACGCCGGAGGCGTTCGCCGCGACCGGACGGGATGTCGGGGAGAAGTACGGTCTGGAGGTCGAAGTACTCGACGAAGAAGCCCTCGCCAAGGAGTCGTTCGGCGGCATCCTCGGCGTCGGCCAGGGCTCGGTGAGGCCGCCACGCCTGGTCAGGCTCGCCTACACCCACCCGGCCGCCGGAAAGACCCTCGCCTTCGTCGGCAAGGGCATCACCTATGACTCGGGCGGCATCTCGCTCAAGCCGGTCGGCTTCAACGAGATCATGAAGCGGGACATGTCCGGGGCCGCCTCGGTCCTGGCTGCGGTGGTGGCCGCCGCTCGGCTCCGCCTGCACGTGAACGTCACCGGCTGGCTCGCCATCGCCGAGAACATGCCGTCCGGCTCGGCGACCAAGCCGGGAGACGTGCTGCGGATGTACGACGGCAGGACGGTCGAAGTGCTCAACACGGACGCCGAAGGACGCCTGGTGCTCGCGGACGCCCTCGTCCGCGCGGGCGAGGAGGGACCGGACGCCCTCGTGGACGTCGCCACCCTGACCGCCGCGATGAAGATGGCCCTGGGCCACCGCGTCTTCGGCGTCATGTCACCCGACGCGAGCTTCCGTGCCCACGTCGTCGACGCGGCCGAGCGTGCCGGGGAGGAGGCATGGCCCATGCCACTGCCGAAGCAGCTGCGCGAGAGCCTGGACTCCCCGGTGGCCGACATCGCCAACACCGGTGAACGCATGGGCGGGGGCCTGGTCGCCGGTCTCTTCCTGCAGGAATTCGTGCCCGACGGTCTGCCCTGGGCCCATCTCGACATCGCAGGTCCTGCCTTCAACGAAGACGAGCCCTACGGATATACCCCCAAGGGCGGCACAGGCTGTGCGGTACGCACCCTGGTGCAACTGGCCCAGGACGCCGCCCTGGAGCAGTCAGGAGCTAACCGGTGAACCACGCGACCTCAGGGCTCCGCAGCGTCACATCAGCCACCGCTCCGGCACCCTTCGGGCACTACGCGCAGGCGACCGTCACTCCGGACGGTGCCGTCTGGGTATCCGCCCAACTGCCGGTCGGCAACGGCGTGATCCCCACGTCGCCCATGGCGGAGCAGACGCGACAAGCCCTCACCAACGTCCTGGCCATCGTCGAGGCCGCAGGAGGCCGAGCCGATTCGGTGGCCAGGGCCACCCTGTACCTCACGGACATCTCGGACTGGGACTCCGTCGATGCCGTCTTCAGCGAGGTGTTCGGCGCCCACCGCCCGGCTCGGGCGATCCTGCACGTTGCGGCGCTGCACCATGGCTACCGTGTGGCCGCCGACGCCGTCGCCTGGTGCACGCGTTGACGGAGCCACTCCGTGGCGACGTAGGCGCCGTCGTCGGCGAAGTGGCGACGTAGGCGCCGCGTCGGTGAAGTGATGACGTAGGCGCCGCGTCGGTGAAGTGGTGGCCGGCGCCGGGGCCCGCGGTGAGGATTCGGCCGGATCCGCCCCGCCCCCCTCGTTCCGTCAAGGACTCGGTTCCGCCCCGGGCGCCAAGGCCATGTCGATCAGATCGACAAGCCGGCCCGCGGCCTGCACGGTGTCGTAGGCGGGATCGCGGAGTCCCTCGGAGACGATGGCGTCGATCGCGCCTCCGGTGATGACGGCCAGCGTCCGCGCGTCGACTGACGCGGCTCCTCGCGCCTCAACTGCGGCTTCGATGAGCTGCGCCAAGGGGCCCCACCTCGCCTCGGAATCGTGGTGAAAGCCGTCCCGGTCGGCCGCTTCCACGATCATGCGCGTGTGCTGCGGATACTCATGGAAATGCCCGATCATCGAGCGCGCATAGACGGTCGGGCCGTGGGCGGCCTCAGCAGCCTGGACCTCTGCCCCGACCTCGGTGGTCAGCATGGTGATGACCTCACTGTATGCGGCGTCGATCAGGGAGTCCTTGGACTCGAAGTGGTAGAAGACCGCCGCCTTCGTGATGCCTGCCGCCGCGGCGATTCCGGCCAGCGTGGTGCCCGCGTACCCGTTCGCGGCCACCTGCTCGATCGTGACGGAGATCAACTGTGCTCTCCGTGCCTTCTCCGTCAGCGTCAAGTGGTGTCCCTCGGGGCGCAGTCTCGTTGCCATGGGCCAATATTCTACCGTACGGTCAAACTATCTACCGATCGTTAAAAAGGGCGGCGATGACGGACACGACACCTGAGGGCGACGGGGAAGGCGTGAGCAGCGCCCCGGACATCCGGGCGGCCGCAGCTGTCCATGCAGAAGGGCGCGAGCAAGGCACGGCGAAGTCTCGGCGCCATCGTCGGCGGTGGCGCGCCATGGCAGGTCGCTCGTCCTCCTCTGTCGGGCACTGGGACAGCGCCGAGGGCAGGGAGCGGTTCCGGTCGGCCTACAGGGCGGCTTTCGCCGATCTCCCGAACCCTGCGGCGACACTCGACATCCGAACCGACCACGGCGTGGTACGCGTCTACCGGTTCGCCGGGAAGAATGCCGGTGCGCCGCTGGTGCTGCTGCCCGGCCGGGCCTCCGCTTCTCCGGTGTGGGCGAAGAACCTGCCGAGTCTCCTGGCGATCAGCGACGTCTACACCCTTGACCTGCTCGGCGAGCCGGGCATGAGCGTCCAGGACCGGCCCGTCTCCGGCGATGCCGACCAGGCCGCATGGCTGCACCAGGTCCTCGAAGCGCTTCCGGAAAGATCATTTCATCTGGTCGGGCTCTCCATCGGGGGGTGGACCGCCGCCAACCTGGCGCTCCACCAGCCGGCCCACATCGAGACGTTGACTCTGATCGACCCCGTCTACGTCTTCGACGGCATGCCCTGGAAGACGATCGCCCGCTCCCTTCCGGCGGCCCTGCCCCGGCTGCCGAAATCCTGGCGCGACAGCTTCAACTCGTACACCGCTGGTGGAGCGCCGGTCGAGGACGTGCCTGTGGCACAGATGATCGAAGCCGGCATGAAGCACTACTCCCTGAAGCTGCCCCAACCCACGCGAATCAGCGAGGACCGGCTCCGCACGCTGAACATGCCCGTGCTTGCGATCATCGCGGGCCGCTCAGTCATGCACGCCCCGCAGACCGCCGCCAGGACAGCTGGACGTGCGCTACCCATGGGCACCGTCCGCACCTACAAGGGCGCGTCCCATGCGATCAACGGTGAACATCCCGAGCGCATCGCCAGGGACATCGCGGCCTTCACCGCCGCGCATCGAGCGACACCTTCCGGAAACTGATGCCGTAGGCGACCGCGCGGTGGCCGCAGGCCACATCAGGCGGACCGATCGCGGAACAGCGCGTCGAACTGCGTCCCGCCCTCCTTGCGCAGCCAGGTATCGAAGTCCATCAGAGCCGGGTGCAGGCTTCGGAGCTTCGGAATGTCGGCCTGCCAGCCCCTGCGATTGACGAAGTCGTAGCCGGCGCGGGAGTCCGGGTCCGGCCCTGTGAGAGCGTCTCGCGGGATCGCCCGGTAGGTGACGGCGACTCCGGTGGTGCGGCTGATCGCATCGACGATCTGCGGCAGCGTCAGTTCATCACCGGCGATCTCGAGCGCCTGGCCGATGTACTGGTCGGGGTGGGTGAAGGCCAGGGCCGCGAAGGCGCCGATGTCGGCACCGGCGATGAGCTGGACGGGAACCTCCGGCTCGACCACATCGGTCAGTACACCCCCGCGCACCCCCATGGTCGGGTCGGAGTGGTTCTCCATGAACCGGACGGGACGCAGGATGGTGGCGGGCAGCCCCAGGGCGCCGATCCGCCCCTCGATCCGCCATTTGCTCTCCCAGCGGCGGATACCGGGTGAGCGCTCGGCACCACCGACCGAAGCGTAGACGAGGTGCCGGACATCGCCGTCGTTCGCTGCCTCGATCACATTCATGCCCAGCTGGATCTCGTCCTCGACGGAGAAACCGGCCGGGGTGCCGGGATAGCCGGCGGTGGGTTGGACGCTGAAGACCCCGTGCACGTCCCGCATGGCCGCGTCGAGGGAAGCGCGGTCCCCCATGTCGCCCGGAACGACCTCGGCGCCGGCCCGTACCAGTGCGTGGGCCCCGGGGCCTGCCAGGTCACGGACAAGGGCCCGCACCCGCCAGCCGCCCGCCAGTAGCTGCCGCGCGGTGGCGCCGCCCTGAAGACCGGTGGCCCCGGTCACCAGCACGATGGGACTCGTTGTCGTCATTTCCGCCTCCGCATGAGCGCCGGACGCCGCCAGGTCCGGGATGGAACGTGGCAGCGTTCGGCGAGCTTGTCGAACCCCATCGCGATCGCACGGAACTGCTCAAGAACGGACGACCGCGTACTTCCGCCCCGCGGCGACAGGGGTTCTGTTCGCTCCCCCACCGCATACGTCAACTCACCTCGGCCCGCAGCAAGATCGATGACCGGAGTGCTAGTGCCCGCACTCCGGCGGGTCCGTCACGAAACGGCTCAGCAATCCCTGGTCAGGGCCAGGGCAGCACGGCAATTGGGCCAGGCTCCGTTCCCGGTGGACCTGTGCCAAGGCAGTCAGGAATGACGGCTCGCCTCCATCTGAACCCGCCAGGAGCATGAATACAAGCGACCAATTCTGCACGCACTCTTAAGGGTTCCTACATCTACCCTGCCCGCGTTCATGGCCCCTGAGGGACGGGGCGCTGCGGGTGGCGGGCTCGTCCGTCACTCCGCCGGTGACCAGGGAGCGGAGCGCAAGTGCGCGACGCCGCGCCGGGCTCGGCCCTCCGGCGGCCCGCCGGCCGCCTTCCCCACCGCGATCATGGAGATGATCACCCAGCCCGGGTTCGGGTCCAGCTCCTTGGTGAGCCCTTCCTTGTCGAAGGCCCGGAACTGGTGGGCGGCCAACCCCATGGCCTGGGCCTGAACAGTCATGTGTGCGACGGCCTGGCCGAGGTCGTAGTCCGCGAACTCGGAGTAGAGCAACTGCGTGTCGTCGACGTACCGGCGCGTCAGCGTGACGACCAGCAGGCCCGCATCGGTCGCCCAGCGGGCCGAGCTCGGCGCGAGGTGAGGGAGCACCCGGTCGTGCTCCGGCTCGCCCGGGCGGCAGACGAAGAACCCCCACGGTTGGGAGTTCCCCGCCGACGGTGCCCAGCGCGCGGCTTCCAGCAGCAACCCGAGGACGTGGTCGTCGACAACCGCCGACGGGTCGAACCGGTTCGGGCTGAAACGCCCGGCAAGCAGCGGGTGTATGCCGATGGGCGGCTCCTGGGAATCGTGCATGCTCCGCTCCAACCGGCCACCGCACGTGGGTATTCCGGGCGATACGAGCGCGGGCGCCACCCCACCGGACGACCGCGACGAGGGCCCCGCCAGGGGGCGTCACGAGCACCGTGGCCCGTACCGCCTCGCCCTCACAGCAAGCCACTCCTGCAAGACCTCAACCGCCCATGAGCCGACGGCAGATCGGCGGTTGACCCTTTACATACAGACTGCATGTATGTAGCTTCGCGCCAGGAGGTGACGCGTATGCGGGCGATGCAGCAGACAGCGTGGGGAGAGACCGAATCTCTCCGACTGGTCCAGGTGGAGACACCCGAGCCGACGTACGGCGAGGTGCTGGTCAAGGTCGGCGCGGCCGGGGTCAATCCGGTGGATGTGTACACGCGGCGGGGGCAGGCCTACAACCGGGTGCTCGATCTGCCGTTCGTCAACGGCTGGGATGTCGCCGGGACGGTGGTCAGGACCGGGTACGGCGTTACGCGGTTCCGGCCCGGCGATCCGGTGTTCGGGATGCCGTGGTTCCCCCGGGAGGCGGGCGGCTATGCCGAGTACGTCGCCGCCCCGGCCCGGCACTTCGCCCGGATGCCGGCGGGTCTGGGCTTCAGTGAGGCTGCGGCGCTGCCGCTGGCCGGCCTGACGGCGTGGCAGATGCTCACCGAGGTCGCCGCCACCGCTCCCGGAGAGCGAGTGCTCGTGGCGGGTGCGGCGGGCGGGGTGGGGCATCTGGCGGTCCAGATCGCCAAGGCCCGCGGCGCCCACGTGACCGGCACGGCCAGCGCCGCCAAACACGACTTCGTGCGCTCACTGGGCGCGGACGAAGTGATCGACTACACCACGACCGACGTGTCCACCGCCGTGCGCGACATGGACACCGTCATCCAGATGTTCGGCGGCGAGGCCGGGCTCAAGGCACTGGACTGCCTTCGGCCGGGCGGCGTCCTGGTCAGCGGGCAGGCGGCCTGGACTCCGGGCCTGTACGAACGCGCCGCCGAGCTCGGTGTGCGCGCTGTGGCCTTTCTCGTCGATCCGGACGGCGCGGGGCTCGACGCGCTGGCCGGACTCGTCGCCCGGGCACAACTCAAGGTCCACCTCGATGCGGTGTTCCCGCTGGCGGATGCGGCCGAAGCACATGACCACGTCGCCAGCGGCCGGACCGTCGGAAAGGTCGTGCTCACCGTCGGTGAGCCGGAATGAACGGGAAGAGGGACATGACCGAGGAGCACACCGTGCCGAGCGACGTCGTCCGGTCGTACGCCGAGGCGAAGAGCCAGGCCGACATACAAGGGGCCATGCGCTTCTGCCACCCCGACGTCGTCTTCGAGACGATCGCCTTCCAGGCCGTCGCCTCCGGCCTGGACGAAGTCGCCCGGCAGAACGCGGCGTTCCTACGCACCTTCCCGGACTACAACGTGCAGCTGGAGTACCTCGTCACGGCAGGCGACCTGGTCGTCGGCGCCGGGACGGTGCAGGCCACCATGAAGGGAAGCCTGGTCGGCATCGAGGCCACCGGCAGGGCCTTCACACTGCCCTTCGCCTGCCACTGGACCGTGCGGGACGGCCTGATCCTCCACGAACGGTTCTTCTTCGACTTCCACCAGATGTGCGAACAGCTCGGCCTGTCCACCGAGGCCGCAGCGGAAAGATTCGCGGCTTGGCGCGAACGCACGAGGACACCGGCGCAATGACTGCATATGTGCTGGTGCACGGCGCCTGGCACGGCGGTTGGTGCTGGCGCCGGACCGCGCAGCTGCTGCGCACGGCAGGTCACGAGGTCCACACGCCGACCCTGACCGGTCTCGGCGAGCGGGCTCACCTCCTCGGCCTCGGGATCGGGCTGCGCACGCACGTGGACGACCTCCTGGGGGTGCTCACGTACGAGGACCTGCACAACACCGTGCTCGTCGGGCACAGTTACGCCGGCCTGGTCGTACGGGAGGCTGCCGATCGCATGCCGGAACGCGTCGCCCGCATCACCATGGTCGACGCCTGGGCAGGTCAGGACGGGCAGTCGTTGGAGGATCTGGCACCCGAGTTCTTCCGCGACTGGACCGAATCGGCCACGGTCGACGGTCTGGTCCCGCCACCCCCGGCGGCCACCGTCGGAGTGACGGAGCCGGGCCAGGTGGCGTGGCTGGAGACCAGGCTGACACCCCATCCCCGGCGGACGTTCTCCGAGCCGACCCGACTGTCCGGGGCCGTCGACGCGATCGACTGCCGTGCGGTCCTCTGCTCGCCGGACGGTCCCATGCCGTTCCCCGGCCTTGCCGAGAGGAACGGCTGGGAGAGCACGGTCCTGCACGTCGGCCACGATGCCATGGTCACCGCACCGCAGGCACTGGCGGAAACCCTCCTGCAGGACGCACGCCCCGTCCCACCGCCGTCAGCGGGCCGCCGCCGTCCTTCGTCCGGGAGATGACGACGGCCCGGGCGATCGAGCTCGATGAAGGGAGATGGTCATATGTCCGAAGTCGAAGTCGGCTATCTGCTGCCGACGCGCGATCAGGCCGTACGGGGCGATGACGACCTGGCCCGGCTGATCGAACACGCTCGGCACGCCGAAGCTGTCGGGTTCGATTCCCTCTGGGCGGGCGACAGCCCCCTCGCCCGCCCCCGCGCCGATCCCCTGCTCCTGCTGTCGGCCGTGGCCATGGCCGCCCCGCGAGTGATGCTCGGTACAGCCGTGCTGCTGCCCGCGCTGCGGCATCCGATCTTGCTTGCCCACCAGCTCGCCACCTTGGACCGGCTCGCCGACGGGCGTCTGATCGTCGGCCTGGGTGCCGGCTTCCCCACCACCGTCACCCAGGCGCAGTTCGACGCGATCGACGTACCCTTCCGGACCCGGGTCAGCCGCCTCGATGAATCGATCGAGGCGATGCGGAGGCTGTGGAGCGGCACTGAAGTCTCGTTCAGCGGCCGTCATTTCCGCTTCCGCGACGTCACCCTGGCGCCCACGCCGACCTGCCCGGAAGGACCGCCGATCTGGTTGGCGGGGGGCGGCGATCCCGCGCTGCGGCGGGTGGCCCGTCTGGCGGACGGCTGGCTGCCCTACCCTCCGGTCGTCGCCGACTATGCCCGGGACCGAGCGACCATCCAGCGGCCGGCGGCCCGCCCGATCGCCCCCGCCCTGTACGCGACGCTCTGTTTGGGAGACGATGCCCAGCACGCGCGCCGTCTTCTACGCGGGAGCATCGAGCGTTACTACAACGCCCCGCTGGAGAGGGTGGAGCAGATCCAGGCCATGTTCGCGGGCCCGCCCGCGGACAGCGCTGCTTGGCTGAACTCCTACATCGCGGCAGGAGCCCGGCACCTCGTGGTCCGCCTGGTCGCCGACGATCAGCACGCGGCCCTGGACATGTTCGCCGCTCAGGTCCGGCCGCTCCTCGACCTGGGCGGGAACCGATGACGGCCGACGCGAGACACATGCCCTGTGGTCGCGCTTCTATCCTGGTGGGAGGCGAAAGGGGATGTGAGTGACAGCGAAGGCACATGTGCGCCGCAGTCAGCAGGAACGCACCAGGACGACCACGGGCGCACTGGTCGCTGCGGCACGCGACCTCTTCAACAGCGACGGTTTCTCCGTCACCTCGCTGGACGCGATCTGCACCAGGGCCGGCGTGACGCGCGGCGCCTTTTATCACCACTTCAGCAACAAGGAACACATCTTCCGCGAGGTGTACGCGGCCGACCAGAAGGAGCTCGCCGTGATCGTCCGGCGGGCGTTCCAGGCCGAGCAGGATCCCTGGGACGGGATGGCCGCGGGCTGCCGCGCCCTGCTGGAGGCGTCCCTGGAGCCCGCCGTACGTCAGATCACCCTGATCGAAGCGCCGGGCGCGCTCGACTGGTCCACGATGCGCGGTATCCAGGCCGGGTGCAAGGATCAGATGCGGCGCGGACTGTCGATCGCGAGCGAAGCCGGATGCATCCCCGACCGGCCGCTGGATCCCCTCACTTCGCTGCTGTACGGCGGGATCTGTGAGATCGCCCTGGACCTCGCTGACTCCACCGACCGGTCCACCGCGTTGGAGGGCTCACTGGCAGAGCTCGACCTGGTGCTCGCCGGCGTCGCCGGCCGGGACACCCCCGGCTGCGCGCACAAGGATCGGGTGGGGTCCTGATCAGCCCGCGGCGTCGCGTCCCGGCGTCGACGAGAGTTCCGGAAGGAAACTCAGCCGAGGATCTCGGTGATGCCCTCCCGGTAGGAGGTGACGGCGAAGTCGGGGAAACGCGTCGTGAACTTCGAGGTGTCGAAGATGTTGTCGCCGCGGTAGCGCGGCAGTAGTTCCTGGACCTCTCCGAGCGGTCCGACGAAACGGCCGCCGATGTTGAAGAGGGCCAGGGGAAGCACGGTGTAGCGGATCCGGCGGCCGGTGACTTCTTCGGCCACGTGGACCAGTTCGGCGTAGGTGCGGCGGTGCGGGTCGATCGGCAGGTGCCAGGTCTGGCCGTAGGCGTCCGGCGTGTTGCCGATCAGGGCCATGGCGCGACTGGCGTCCGGCGTCCAGATGAGGGACCGGGCGGTCTTCGCGCTGAGGGGAACCAGGGGCCGCTTGCCCGCCTTGATGCGGTCGAAGACGAGCGAGTTGGTCAGGCTCTTGGTCTTTCCCGGACCGTAGAACTCCGGCGCCCGGCAGATGACGGCGTCGACCGTTCCCGCCCCCATCGCGTCCAGCAACGTCGTCGCGATCTGCGCCCGCACCCGGCCCTTGCGGCCGTTCGGCTCGAAGCGGGTGGACTCGGTCTGCGGGGTGCTCGTACCCGGGTACATGTACGTGTTGTCGAAGAAGACGAGCTTGGTTCCGTACGTCGCGCAGGCGTCGATCACGTTGCGCATCATGACGGGGAACTGCCGTTCCCACAGCTCGGAGTCCATGGGCAGGCCCACGGTGAGGTAGGCGACCTCGCTGCCCTCGACGGCCCGGTTCGTGGCCTCGGGGTCCGTCAGGTCGGCCTTGACCAGTTGGTCGGTGTCGTGGATCTTCGCGGGGCGACGGCTGACCAGCCGGATGTCGTGCGTGAAGCTGCGGTACAGCTCCCGGGTGAGCTCTTCGCCGATCGGCCCGTTGGCTCCCAGAACCGTGTGCATGGGTGTGTCACTCTCTCTTGTCCATGTGACGCCCGGAAGGCGCTTGAAGATTTTCAGGCCCGCGGAACGATGCGGGCCTGGCGTGCGGGGTCGATTCCGTCAGGTGCTCCGACCGGGATCAACCACCAGACGGTGACGGTCTGGGACTCGGTGTACTTCACGATGCCGTGCCCGCCGTGACGGCGGCCCGGTCAGGAGGCCTTCATGCCGCCCATGGGCGCGTCGACCGAGCCCTACGCCGCGGCGTAGGCGTCGTTGGCTTCAGCGGTTCCGCCTTGCAGGCGTGCGGCGATCCGTCGCCCGCGGCGCTCCTCGCCAGTGGAGAACCGTTCCTGCCTGCCGCCATTTCGCGAGAGAACGTTTCCGCTGATCACGGCTCGTCATCAATAGAGGCCGGCTGCA
The DNA here is from genome assembly GCF_055583745.1 of Streptomyces sp. NPDC104381. Taxonomy (NCBI): domain Bacteria; kingdom Bacillati; phylum Actinomycetota; class Actinomycetes; order Kitasatosporales; family Streptomycetaceae; genus Streptomyces; species Streptomyces sp. NPDC104381. Next base: position 9,740 of record NZ_JBVJNK010000005.1, on the reverse strand, counting down.
TGCCGGTGAATGCTTTCTCTTCACCCTCGCTGGGCTCGACCGACACGCGGCCGGTGACCCAGAGGGTCCTCAGACCGAGCGGAAACCGGATCTCTTCGAACCTGTCCGGATCGGGGATGTACCCGGCCGCCGGACGGGCGCTCGTCACCGGCGCGGGCAAAGCCTCTCGCTCGATCTCCTCCAGCCGCCGGTGAAAGTCGCCCCGCAACTCTTCCATCGTGTCGAAGAAGCCCTCCAGCAGAGAGCGCATTCCGTTCCTCCCGTGGTCGCGCCGATTGCTCCCGCTGTGACGACAGGGAGCCTGGGGTGCGCGGAGACGGCGCAGTGGTCGATTGTGATCGGTTCCGGTATTCCAGACTCCCCAACGAATCGACCTGCTGAAGGGAACGAGCTGTTCGGGTGATCTCGCACGAACGCGGCCCCTTCCTCGGTACGGGTCCACACGCGACGGATGACGCCGGGAAGGCCGACGAAGTACCTGCTTTCCCCCGCGAGTTCCCTCGCCCCGGTGACGTCCGCCCGGTTCAGCGCACTGGCCACCACATCGATGACCACCTCACCGGCGGCAGGCGTCGGGTCCTCGGTCTCGATCAACTGCAGGACCTCAGGACCACCGTTCTCCGTGATCGATACAGCCTTCACGACAACTCCGTTCGCATCAATGAAATGAAGGACTCCTGCGGGGTCTTGGGCATGGGCCATCCGCGACGTTCCCACCGGCCGGCCGATGCCGAGCGCGCCCTCGCCTCCCGGAGTCGAATGTTTACAGCACACACATTATCGCGCGAAGTGTGCAGCGTCAACATTCAGGAGTCGCCGCGCTTCCGAGCCACCTCGCACAGGCCTCCCGCGCAAGCCGAACCGGTAGCAACAGGCGCGACCACCAAGTTGCCGGAGGCGGTGGAGCGCCCCGGCCGACGGCCTTCCGCGGCCGTCCGCAAAATCCCCACACCCCATTGTTGACAGTGCACACATTGCCTGCCTACAGTCATGTGTGCACCGCTTACATGCAGAGTGAAGGAACCCCCGCCATGTCTTCAGCACCGAAGGACAGCATCAAGGTCAGCTTGGGCGACCGCGAGGTCAGCGTCCCCAAGGGCGGCCTGTACGACCAGTACCGGATGGACCCCGTCCTCGACTCGATCGCCCGCGACCCGCGCGTCAGCGGCGTGGACTTCTTCCGGCAGCTGCCGAAGATCAAGGTCGACTCCCCGATCGGTCCCACGCTCACCCCGAACTTCTACTACGCGATGTCCAGCGCCCGGCTCACGATGGTCGCGCCGTCCCGCGCGATCCGCACCCGGCTCCCCGCGGAACTCGACCCGTTGGAGGTCGCGCCCGGACTCGGCCTGATCTCGGTCCTGTTCTTCCGCTACGACGTGTGCGACATCGACTTCTACACCGAAGCGGCTGTCGGCGTCGCCGTCAAGCCCGCCCGGCACGGAAGGCTCGGCTTCTTCGACCTCGTCTCCGGCCTCAAGAACGAGCACCTCGACTCCTACGTGCTGTCCCTTCCCGTGAATTCGGACATCGCCCAGGTCCGCGGCCACGACGGCTACGGCTTCCCCAAGTGGGTCACCGAGCTCGACGTGGACATCGACCACTACCGGACGACCGCGCGCGTGGCCAACGACGCGGGCGGGGTCGACCTGTCGCTCCTGGCGAACACCCCGGCCCAGAAGGCCTACCCGAGCGGCGAGCGCGTCAGCTCACTCACCTCGTACACGACGATCAACGGTGCCTGGCACTCCACCCTGAACCAGACCAACGTCCTGAACGCCGGCACGACGCGCAGCACCAACGGCATCACCCTCCAGCTCGGTGAGGGCCGCATGTCCGACGACCTGCGCTCGCTCAAGCCGAAGCGGACCATCCAGTTCGACGTCATGACCGAGGGCCAGGCCGCCCTCCACATGCCGGTGCCCACCTCGGTCCGGAGCCGGAACAAGTAGCAGCAAGCAGCGAGGAGTCCCCGCCATGATCACCGACCACACCAGCCGCACCGAGCCCGCCCGCGTCCTGAGCCTGCCCGCGTCCATCACCCCGGCCCTGCTCACCAAGCTGACCGCCCGGGTCTCGGCCGCCGCGGACGCCGCACGGGTCACCACCGACGCTCCCTACACCGGCGCGCCCCTGGCCGACTTCCCCGTCTCCACTCCCGAGGACGTCGAAGCGGCGTTCGGGCGGGCGCGGATCGCGCAGAAGTCCTGGGCGGCGGCGCCGATCGCGGAGCGCAAGAGGATCCTGCTGCGCTACCACGACCTGGTTCTCGCCCGCCAGGACGAGGCGCTGGACCTGATGCAGGCCGAGAACGGCAAGACCCGGCGCGACGCGTTCCTCGAAGTCGTCGACATCGGCGTCGTCTCCCGGTACTACGCGCGCAACGCCGCCAAGTACTTGTCCCCCAAGCGGCGCCACGGTGCGATCCCGCTCCTCACGCACGCCACCGAGCTGCGCCACCCCAAGGGCGTCGTCACCGTCATCTCGCCGTGGAACTACCCGTTGAGCATGGCCGCCAGCGACACCATCGCCGCGCTCATGGCCGGCAACGCCGTCGTGCAGAAGCCCGACACCCAGACCGCCCTCACCGCCCTGTGGTCCATGGACCTCATGTACGAGGCGGGCCTTCCGGCCGATGTCTGGCAGATGGTGATCGGCCGGGGCAGCTCCATCGGCGGCGCGCTGATGGACAACGCCGACTACATGATGTTCACCGGCTCCACCGCCACCGGCCGCCAGATCGCGAGCGGCGCCGGCACGCGCCTCATCGGCGCCTCCCTCGAACTCGGCGGCAAGAACGCCATGATCGTCCTGGACGACGCCGACATCGACAAGGCCGCCGACGGCGCCGTCGCCGCCTGCTTCCCCTCCGCGGGCCAGCTGTGCGTCTCCATCGAGCGTCTGTACGTCGCCGAGTCCATCCGCGAGCAGTTCGTCGCCGCGTTCGTCGCCCGTACCAAGAAGCTCAAGATCGGCGCCGCGTACGACTACAGCGTCGATGTGGGCAGCCTCACCACCACGTCGCAGCTCAAGACGGTCACCGAGCATGTCGGCGACGCCGTGGCCAAGGGCGCCACCGTCCTGGCCGGCGGCAGGGCCCGCCCCGATCTGGGTCCGCTGTTCCACGAGCCGACCGTCCTCACCGACGTCACACCCGACATGACGCTGTACGACCACGAGACGTTCGGCCCCGTCGTCTCCGTCTACTCCTACCGCGACGTCGACGACGCGGTCACGCAGGCGAACGCCACGGCGTACGGCCTCAACGCCAGCGTCTGGTCGCGCGACGGCGCCCGGGGCCGGGCCGTCGCCGCCCGCGTGCACGCCGGCACCGTCAACGTCAACGAGGCCTTCGCCGCAGCCTGGGGAAGCATCGACGCCCCCATGGGCGGTATGGGCGACTCGGGGCTCGGCCGGCGTCACGGCGCCGACGGCATCCTCAAGTACACCGAAGCCCAGACCGTCGCCCACCAGCGCCTCCAGGGCTTCTACCCGCCGGCCCGTATCAGCCCCGAGACCTGGGCCAAGCTCCTGACCGGCGCGCTGAAGGTCATGAAGGGAGTCGGCGTCCGCTGACGTCCGCCGAACAGCGACCGACGCACCGCCGTGGCCGCGACGAGGGCGGTTGCAGCGCCCGGCTGGGCTCCGCCCCCTGACAGGCCAGGCGCGGCGGGCTCGTCCTGATCAGATCCTCGGCCAGGGCAGGAAGTCCCAGTTCCCTCTTCCCTCTCGATCGTTTATGATGTATGCACCATTCACATTGAAGAGGGTATGTGAACGTCGCAAGTACTAGGGAGTGTGGCCTGTGTCTCAAGCCGGCGGATACCACCACGGGGACCTTCGCGCGGCCTGCCTGAGGGCTGCGAGGGAGTTGCTGGAGGAGGACGGCAGCGCAGCTCTCTCCCTGCGCGCGGTCGCCCGGAAGGCCGGCGTGTCCGCGACGGCTCCCTATCGTCACTATGCGGACCGTGACGCCCTCGTGTCCGCCGTCGCCGCGGAGGGGTACCGCGAGCTCGCCCAGCACCTTGCCGCCGCCCACCCCGCTCCCTCCACACCCGACGACCTGGCCGCCGTCGCCGTGGTGTACGTACGGTTCGCCCTGGAGCACCCCGCCCTGTTCCGGGCGATGTTCGCGGAGCCGTGCGACCCGACCAGCGAGGAACGCGTCGCCGCGACCGCCGTCATCACCGAGTACGTCCAGAGCATCGTCCGCGACGCCTTCCCCGGGGCCGAGGACTCCGCCGCGCTGGCGACGACGGTGTGGGCCCTCGTCCACGGTCTGGCCTTCCTCCACCTCGACGGCAAGCTCGACACCTCCACCCCCGAGGTCGTAGCCGATCAGGTCCGCGCCTCCGTGTACGCGCTGTTCGCTGCCTCTCCGGCGCTGTCGCAGGCGGTGGCCACACCGGCCGGCAGGTGACGGCCCGGGGTCCGCACTCCGCCGTGCCCGCCGGGCGCCGCCCCATGTGCCGCCTGGCAGACGTCAAGAACCTGCACGGATGGCCCGCAGCAGCTACGGGCCGGTGCTCAGCGAGGTCCAAGTCCCGTTCGGCCGTCGAGGAGTTCGCGGACGACGTCCAGATGGCCGGCGTGCCGTGCGGTCTCCTCGACAACGTGCAGGATGATCCCGCGCAGGTCGGCGAGCTCGTCCCCCAGGGGTTCGGGATGACGACCCCGCGGGGGTGACGACAACGGGGTGCGGGCGATGACGGCGTCGGAACGGCGGCACTGGTCCTCGTAGAAGGCGAAGACCACCTCCGGCGCGCGCGGTGTCGTCAGCGGGGCGTGGTCATCGGGCCACGGCAACGGCTCGGCCGCTCCGGTGACGACCTCCTGGAACCAGTGTCTCTCCGCGTGCCCCAGATGTTCCACGAGTCCGAGGGGCGTCCAGCCCGAGGGCAGGACCGGCGTGGTCAGCGCCTGCGTGTCGAGCCCGTCGACAATGGCCAGGACGCTGGATCGCTGCGCCGCGAGGAACGCCGACAGCGTCTTCTTCTCCTTGCTCTCTGTGTCCATGCGCGCATGGTGCCAGGCGCCACTGACAAGCGCGGCAGCGATCCACCCACTGCGTGACGGCCGCGGGTCTGGGCACGCCCCGCGAACGGAGCGCCGGTCGCCTAGGGTCTTTCGTTTGGATCAGGCCGGATCAGGGAGCGGGGTCTGGTGCGTGCAGCTGCAAGGCGGAGGAGGGAGTCAACGCGGAGCGTTGCCGACTGACGACAACGCCGCTGGGGGTCCCCCCTGCTCGAGCGAAGTCGAGAGCTTGGGGGAGTGCGTGCCAGACCCCGCGAGCCCGGCATGATCCAAACGAGAGGCCCTAGTGGCCGGTCGTGCCGTCGAGCATCTCGCGCAGGATGTCCAGGTGGCCGTTGTGGCGGGCCGTCTCCTCGGTGAGGTGGTGCAGGATCCAGCGCAGGTCGACGTGGAGGCCGTTGCGGATGGTTCCCCGGGCCTGCTTGCCCAGATCGCTACCGGCGACCAATTCGCGGTAGCGGGAGCTCTGTTCGGCGTATTCGTCGAGCAGTTGCGTGAGCGGGAAGTCGACGGCGATCCGCATCTCGCGGTCGGGATCCTCGTCGGTCATGGGGGCCAGGTCCTCCTCGCCGAGGAAGATCACCTGGAACCAGTAGTACTCGACCCAGCGGAGGTGGTTGATCACTCCGCTCATGGTCATCAGCGGCGAGCCCGGCAGGAGCGCCTTGCGGGCGTTCTCCGCGGATACGCCTTCGCACTTGGCGCGAGCGGTGCCACGTGCGTAGTCGAGAAACGTGGTGAGCTGGGTGCGCTCGTCCCACGCCGGCGGTGTGTCATCGATTCTTGTCATCGCGCGAAGCGTCCCCGATCGACGCCACCCGTGTCGAGGGATTTGTGCACGACCCCCACCCGCTTCACCCCGCGTCTTCGGTCAGATTGCCGCCCTGGGTGTGGCCCTGGCCGACGGACAGGCGGCGCTGCTGGTCGCCTTCCTCCTTCCTGGCCGCCTTCACCAACGGCTCGGCCGCCGTCTACTACGCCTACACCGCCGAGCTCTACCCGACCGCCGTACGGGCCACCGGCATGGGCGCGGCCTCCGCCGTCGGGCGGATCGGCGCGATCGTCGCCCCGATCACCATCGGCTACGTGTACCAGAGCGTCGGCTTCACGCAGATCTTCCTGGCCCTGGTCGGTGCTCCCGCGGTCGCCGTGGCCGTGATCGTCGCGTTCGGTGAGAAGACCTCCGGACGCAGCCTGGAACAACTGGAAGGTGCCACCGCACGACCACCCCCACCGCCGGCCGCCTGCTCATCACCGGCGCCCCCCTCCTCCTCCACCCCGAGCAGGGCGAACTCACCGACGTCTCATGGCTCGCGGTGGCCGAGGGCCGTATCGCCGCCACCGGCACCGGGCCCGCCCCGGCCGCCGCCGACGGGGTACGCGTGCTCGACGTGGCCGGGGCCGCCGTGACGCCCGGCCTCACGGTCCGCGCCCTCGCCGGGCGCATGCTGCGCCGCGGCTTCACCACCGTGCGGGACGTGGGCGGCGCCGATCACGGCATGGCCCGGGCCCTGGCCGAGGGGCTGATGCCCGGCCCCCGGCTCGTCCACGGCGGCAAGGCGCTCTCCCGGACCGGCGGACACGGCGACCTGCGCCCGCTCTCCGACGACCGCCGCCCGACTGCTGCGCATGGAAGGCCACCTCGGCACGCTCGCCGTCGGCGCCCACGCCGACCTGCTCGTCGTCGACGGGGATCCACTGGAAGACATCTCGGTCCTGACCAGGCCGCAGGAGTGTCTCAAGCACGTCATCAAGGCGGGCACACCGCTCTGACCTCGCTCACCATCGAGGTCAACCGCCGCCCGTGCGGCGGCCGATGAGTCCGAGCCGGGGTCGATGCGGGCGGGGCCCGTCTTCTTCGTCCGGCCGGACGACGGTCGCGCCGTCCATGGAGGCGTCGGTGGTGACCTCAGTGCTGGATCAGGCCGCCGACGGGGACGGCGGCGACGTGGCCGGTCGCCGGAACGGTGTGCGCCAGGGCGAGGCCGATGTCGACCAGCGATGACCGGCGCAGACCGGCGACATCGGGGACCGGGGTCCAGACCGACTCGGCGATCTCGCCGTCCGGCTCGGGCCGGAGTCGGCCACCGACGATCCGGACCCGGTAGAAGATACCGACGTTCTGATGCTCAGGTCCGCCGGGGACGGCGCGTTCGGACGCGGGGATCACCCTGGAATCCACGCCCAGCAGACGTTCGACCACCGCGTCGCAGCCGGTCTCCTCGGCCACCTCCCGGATCACGGCGTCGAACGGATCCTCTCCCTGCTCGACCCTGCCGCCCGGAAGCGTCCAGGTGGATTCACCATGGGGCGACACGTGACGGGCGATCAGCACCCGCCCGTCCTCGATGCACACGGCATACGCCGCCAGCCGGAAACTCATTCCGTACCTCCCGTCGGACCTTATCCCGACGTCCCAGGGGCAGGCACGGGTCGGGCCGCCCTGGTCCGGAGCTCGGTCAGTCGATGCCTTCGACGATGCGGAAATCACGCTCGACGCCATCTGCGAGGGCGACCAGCGCCTTCTGGTAGGCCGCACTCTCGCGCGCCGCGACGGCCTGCTCGAAGCTGTCGAACTCGACCAGGACGGTGCGCTCGGCGATTCCGGCGTCGTACGCCATGACCCGGCCGCCGAGGACGATGGTCCGACCGCCCGCGGGCCCGACGGCCAGGCGGGCCAGTTCGTTGTATGCAGCCAGCTTCTCGGGGTCCGAAATGGTGCGGTAGACGCTGACCCAGTAGCCCTTGGGCATGGAACCTCCAGTGTGGGGATGAGTACATCTGATTTACGGGGCGTTCCCGGACGAGCGTCGGCGGGCGAGAGCGAGGCTTGTCAGCGTCGTGAGCGCCATGGCGCCGATACCGACCAACGCCGCCGTGGTGTAGGCGCTGTCGTCGGGGAAGAGCCTGCCGGGGCCGGTGCTCGCCGCGAGGATCAGGCCGCCGACGGCGCTGCCCAGGGAGTACCCGACGCTGCGGACGACGTAGTTGAAGCTCATGGCGCTCGACGTCTCGCTCTTGGGGGTGACGGCCAGGATGACGCCGGGCATCGCGGCCGAGAAGCCCCCGACGCCGAAGCCGAGCACGCCCATCGCCACGAACAGTTCGGCCAGGTCCGACCGGGCCGCCGCGAACAGGGCGAACCCGCCGCCGACCACGACGGCACTGCCGGCCAGGAGCAGGGGGTCGGCGATCCGCGTACGGACCCGAGGCGTGAGCTTGCCGGCGACGAACCCCAGCACCGAGAACGGGATGAGGACCAGCCCGGCGACAAAGGTCGTCAGCCCGAAGCCGTAACCGGCGCCGTGCGGCGTCTGCGCGTACCGGGTGACGAGCGTGAGCAGGAGGTACATGCCGATCCCGCCGACGAACATGGCGAGGTTCGCCCCGGCGACCGCCGGGTGCCGCACCGCCCGTACATCGACCAGGGGCGTCGCGCTGCGCAGCTCGATGACGGCCCAGACGCAGAGCAGCACCACCGCGACGACGGCGAGGCCGGCCGCCACGGCGAGGTGCCGGCTCCACAGACTCCGTTCGCCGGCGAGGAACAGCACCAGGAGCAGCGCGGCGGCCAGGACGACCGCGCCTGTCACGTCCACGTGGGCGGAGCGGCCTTCGGGGGCGTCGGGCATGGAGCGCCACGCGGTCAGGAGGGCGGCGGCGGTGACGACGAGGCCGAGGCCGTAGGCGGCCCGTACGCCGCCGAGTTCGGCGAGCAGTGCGGCCAGCGGGTAGCCGACGCCGGCCCCGATGATCGAGACCACCGAGATCAGGGCGATCACGGCCGTGCCGCGCTCCTCGGGGAGATGGTCCCGCGCCACGCCCATCATCAGCGCCGTCAGCCCGAGCCCGACGCCCTGGGCCGCCCTGCCGGCGAGCAGCCACGCGAACGGCAGCGGCAGCACGGTGAGCGCGCTGCCGGCGACGACGACCGCCAGCGTGGCGAGGATGGTGGCCCGCCGGTGCGGGCCGGCTCCGAGCCGGCCCAGGACCGGCGTGGCGACGGCGCCGCTGAGCAGCGCGACGGTCAGCGTCCACTGCGCGCTGCCGAGCGGGACGTGGAACGAGGTCGCCACGCTGGTGATGAGCGGCGCCCCGAGGCTGGCGACCGCCGCCACGACCAGAGCGATGAACATCAGGGCGGGGACCAGCAGTCGTGCCTCCGCGCGCGCCACCGGGGGCGCCTTCTCCGCGCCCACGCCGACCGGCTGCCCGGTCACTGCTTCGGACCTTCGCGGTCCCGGCGTTCGAGCTCCGTCAGATGCTCCAGCGCGGGAAGGGCTGCAACCAGCGCCTCGACCTCGTCGCCGGTGAGGTCGCCGATCAGCCGCTCGAACGCGTCGACGCCCGCCTGACGCCGCGTCCGGACGTAGGAGGCGCCGGCCTCGGTCAGACACACCAGCGTGACGCGCTTGTCGGACGCGTCGCCCCGCCGCTCGACCAGGCCGGACTCCTCCATCACCCGGACCAGGGCGGTCATCGCGGGCTGGGTGACGCCCTCGACCGCGGCCAGATCGGTGATGCGCCGCGGGCCGGACCGGTCCAGGGTGGCCAGGGTGGCGGCGGACGTCAGGCTCATGTCCCGGGGCAGGCGCCTCGCGGCCCTAGGCCGGTTCGTTTGGATCACTTCCGCTGGCCGAGGTCATCGTTGATGATGTCCACGTGACTCACCGCATCAGCGCACTGATCTCGGCAATCGGCCTCCT
>NZ_JBVJNK010000004.1:700692-883215 GCF_055583745.1 Streptomyces sp. NPDC104381 | reverse complement strand
ACTCTATCAGACTCTTTCGTGTCCGATTCCCGGCCGAAGCGGGTTCCTGCTGATTCGCTTTCCAGTTCTTCGCTTTCGCGTTTCCCTTTCCGGCGGTTCCAACTTTACCAGACTCTTTTCCGTTCCGTTTCCGGTCCGAATTTGATTCCGGTGGCCTGTGGAGTGGCCTTTGCCTTTCGGCGGACCCGACATTATCAGAGATTCTGAGTCGGATTTCCCGCCTCCTCGAAGGGCTCCCGGCGCACATGTGCGTGGAGGGCTTCCCGTTCAGGCGGAATGGCAAACGTACTGGAGCGGGGCGCCCCGATGCAAATCGGGGTGCCCCGCTCCTGGTTGGCGGCCTGCGGCGGCCAACGGGCCGGACCGTGGTCCGGCCCTCGCGTCAGACCTCGACGACGACCGGAAGGATCATCGGACGCCGGCGGTAGGTGTCCGACACCCACTTGCCCACCGTGCGCCGGACCAGCTGCTGGAGCTGGTGCGGCTCCATCACGCCGTCCTGGGCCGACTTGTTGAGGGCGTCCTCGACCTTGGGCACCACCGCGGTGAACGCACCGTCGTCGATGCCTGAACCGCGGGCCTGGATGTGAGGGCCGCCCACGATCTTGCCGGACGAGCTGTCCACCACGATGAAGACCGAGATGATCCCCTCGTCACCGAGGATCCGGCGGTCCTTCAGGGAGGTCTCGGTGACGTCGCCGACCGAGAGGCCGTCGACGTACACATAGCCGGCCTGGACCTTGCCGACGATCTTCGCCTTGCCGTCGACGAGGTCGACGACCACGCCGTCCTCGGCGATGACGATGTGGTCCTTCGGCACGCCGGTCAGCGCGCCGAGCTCGGCGTTGGCCCTGAGGTGGCGCCATTCGCCGTGCACCGGCATCAGGTTCTTCGGCTTGCAGATGTTGTAGAAGTACAGCAGCTCGCCGGCCGAGGCGTGGCCCGAGACGTGGACCTTGGCGTTGCCCTTGTGGACGACGTTCGCGCCCCAGCGGGTCAGGCCGTTGATCACGCGGTAGACCGCGTTCTCGTTGCCCGGGATCAGCGACGACGCCAGGATCACCGTGTCGCCCGGAACGATCCGGATCTGGTGGTCGCGGTTGGCCATACGGGAGAGGGCCGCCATCGGCTCGCCCTGGGAGCCCGTGCAGACCAGCACGACCTCGTCGTCGGGCAGGTCGTCGAGGGTCTTGACGTCGACGACCAGCCCGGCGGGCACCTTCAGATAGCCCAGATCGCGGGCGATCCCCATGTTGCGGACCATGGAACGGCCGACGAAGGCGACCCTGCGGCCGTACTCGTGGGCGGCGTCCAGGATCTGCTGGATGCGGTGGACGTGGCTGGCGAAGCTGGCCACGATGATGCGCTTCTGCGCGTTGGCGAACACCGTGCGCAGGACGTTGGAGATGTCGCGCTCGGGCGGAACGAAGCCGGGGACCTCGGCGTTCGTCGAGTCGGAGAGAAGAAGGTCGATGCCTTCCTCGCTCAGCCTGGCGAAGGCGTGCAGGTCGGTGAGACGGCCGTCCAGCGGGAGCTGGTCCATCTTGAAGTCACCGGTCGCGACGGCCATGCCCGCGGGGGTGCGGATGGCGACGGCGAGGGCGTCCGGGATGGAGTGGTTGACGGCGATGAACTCGCAGTCGAACACACCGATGCGCTCGCGCTGGCCCTCCTCCACCTCGAGGGTGTACGGACGGATCCGGTGCTCCTGGAGCTTCGCCTCGATGAGCGCGAGCGTCAGCTTGGAGCCGATCAGCGGGATGTCCGGCTTCAGCCGGAGCAGATACGGGACACCGCCGATGTGGTCCTCGTGGCCGTGCGTGAGGACGATGCCCTCGACGTCGTCCAGGCGGTCCCGGATGGTGGTGAAGTCCGGAAGGATCAGGTCGATGCCGGGCTGCTCCTCCTCCGGGAAGAGCACACCGCAGTCGACGATGAGCAGGCGGCCGCCGTACTCGAAGACCGTCATGTTGCGGCCGATCTCGCCCAGGCCGCCCAGCGGGGTGACCCGCAGGCCGCCCTTGGGAAGCTTCGGCGGGGTACCGAGTTCAGGATGCGGATGACTCAAAAGACTCTCCTTACCACGCGCGCCACGTACCGCTGAGGGCACGTGGCGCGCATGTCATTCGTGCACTTGCTGTTGTCAGGTGGTGTTTCCGCCGCGAGTGTCCTCGCGTATTCAGTTGTGAAGTCCGTGGTTAGAGCTGTACCCCACCGGCAGCCAGATCGATCTTGAGCTGGGCCGTCTCCTGGGCAGTGAGTTCCACCAGAGGGAGGCGCAGCGGACCGGCGGGCAGGCCCTGCAGGGTGAGTGCGGCCTTGGTGGTGATCACACCCTGGGTGCGGAACATCCCGGTGAAGACCGGGAGCAGCTTCTGGTGGATCTCCGTGGCCTTCTGTACGTCGCCGCCGAGGTGGGCCTCGATGAGCGCGCGCAGCTCAGGGGTGACGACGTGGCCGACGACGGAGACGAAACCGACGGCGCCGACCGAGAGCAGCGGGAGGTTGAGCATGTCGTCGCCGGAGTACCAGGCGAGGCCGGACTGGGCGATGGCCCAGCTGGAGCGGCCCAGGTCGCCCTTGGCGTCCTTGTTGGCGACGATCCTGGGGTGCTCGGCGAGTCGTACGAGCGTCTCTGTGTCGATCGGCACACCGCTGCGGCCCGGAATGTCGTACAGCATGACCGGGAGGTCCGTGGAGTCCGCGATGGCGTTGAAGTGCCGGAGGAGGCCCTCCTGCGGCGGCTTGTTGTAGTACGGCGTGACCGCGAGGAGGCCGTGTGCGCCGGTGCGCTCGGCGGTGCGGGCCAGCTCGATGCTGTGCCGTGTGTCGTTGGTCCCGACGCCCGCGACGACGTGGGCCCGGTCTCCTACGGCTTCCAGCACAGCCCGTACGAGCTGGTCTTTCTCCGCGTTGCTGGTGGTCGGGGACTCGCCCGTGGTGCCGTTGACGATCAGGCCGTCGTTGCCTGCGTCCACCAGATGGGTGGCGAGCCGCTGGGCGCCGTCGAGATCGAGTGCGCCGTCCGCCGTGAACGGCGTGACCATAGCGGTGAGGACCCTCCCGAAGGGGGTCTGCGGAGTGGAGATCGGAGCCATGGGTAACACGCTACTCGTTGCTCGGAGCGCCGTGCCCCCTCGGGGGGACGAGGAAGAGGAGCCCGGCACTGCCTGCTCGGGGGTTCAAGCAGTGCCGGGTCCGTTTGATCAGCCTAGATGAACTTCACGAAACGTCGCAATACGGACACCGCCTACGGGGCTACCCGTCCGTTTTTGTTGAAGGCGGCATGAGTGAGCGGCATCAGGCTCTGCCAGTGCTGTTCCATCTGTTCGCCGACCATTTCGATCTCGCGCTGCGGGAACGACGGCACCTTGGCCAGTTCGTGCTGGGTGCGCAGCCCGAGGAAGTGCATCAGCGAGCGGGCGTTGCAGGTGGCGTACATCGAGGAGAAGAGACCGACGGGGAGGACCGCGCGGGCGACCTCGCGGGCGACGCCGGCGGCGAGCATCTCCTGGTAGGCCTCGTAGGAGGCCCGGTAGGAGTCCTCCATGGCGCGGGTCGTGAGGTCGTACTGCTCCTCGGTGCCCTCGACGAACTCGTACTTGCCGGGACGGCCCTGCTGGATGAGCTTGCGGGACTCGCCCGGGACGTAGAAGACCGGCTCGAGCTCCCTGTAGCGGCCCGATTCCTCGTTGTACGACCAGCCCACGCGGTGCCGCATGAACTCGCGGAAGACGAAGATCGGGGCGCTGATGAAGAAGGTCATCGAGTTGTGCTCGAACGGGCTGCCGTGCCGGTCCCGCATCAGGAAGTTGATGAGCCCCTTCGAGCGCTCGGGGTCCTTCGTGACCTCTTCCAGGGACTGCTCGCCGGCGGTGGAGACCCGTGCGGCGAAGAGCACGTCCGCGTCGCGCGCGTCGCTCTTCACCAGCTCGACGGTGACGTCACTGCGGAAGTGGGGCTTTGCGGGTTGGGGGGTGTCGGTCACCGACAGGGGTCCTTCCAGAGGTGGCGCTGGGCGGCGACCACTTTACGGGCCGGGCCGGCCGGGCATGCGAGTGGCGCTCCCGGGCAGCCGTTCGTGGAGTTTCCTCGACGAGTACGGCGATTCGGGGCACCGATCGGGCCTCTCGTACGTCTGACTCATTAGCAGCACCCGTCACAGAGTTCAAGGAGAGCTTCCTCATGTTCCGCCGGCGTGAATCCGTCCCGTTCTCGTTCGTTGCCGAGGCCGACCGGTTCCGCAGTAATGTCACTCCGCCTCCCCGTCGGCGCGCCACGCGCTCCCAGCTGGCCGCCCGTTCCCTCGTAGGGCTGACGCTGATCGCCGGCTTCGCCGGTTCGCTGCTCTTCGGTCTGCCCGCCCTCGACACCGACCGGACGCCGTCGCACGGCCAGACGTCCGAGGCCTCCCAGCACCGCTGACCCGTACGGGCCCCCTGGGGTGGTCGGCCGGGGGGCTGCTCGGTAGCCTCACCGGGCACAGCAATCGAGCGTGCTTGTGAGTGAGGATCAGTCGTGCCCCTGCCCTTTCTGACGGCCGACCGCGCATTCGACGCGGACGCGGAGGACATCGCGCTGCCGTTCGACGACCATGACAGCTGGCGGCGGCCCTACCGCCCCGGCCCGTGGCGGGTCGCGGCGGCGGCCACCCTGCTGCTGCTCGCGTCCTTCGTGCTGCTCGCCGCGATGATCATCACGTTCGCCGGATCGCTGTCCGGCGCCACGGTGTGTTTCGTGGTCGCGGGCGTCGTGATCGCGTGTGCGCTGCGGCTGCTGCGGGTCGGTGCCTGGGTGAGCCGGCACGGCGTACGGCGGGTGGGCTTCCTCCGTACGACCACCGTGCGGTGGGGGGACGCCGCGGCGGTCCGCACGGTGCAGCAGCCGGTGAAGTGGCTCGGTTTCCCGCGCACGGTCCAGGGTCAGGCCCTGATCGTGGTGCGCAAGGGCGGCGAGCCGCTGGCGCCGCTGGTCACCGACCACAACGCGGACTTCCTGGCCCGCGCCGAGGCGTTCGAGCGGGCCACGGACTCCATCGAGGCCTGGGGCGGCGAATACCGCAGGGACTGACCCCCGGGGCTCTCCAGGAGCCGCGGAGACACCTCACAAGCCGGTACGGCGCCGCTCAGGCGCGTACCGGCTTGCCCATGTGGAGGGCGATGGCGCGCTGCATCGCCTTACGGGCGCGCGGGGTGTCCCGAGCGTCCTGGTAGGCGACCGCCAGCCGGAACCAGCAGCGCCAGTCGTCCGGGCTGTCCTCGGTCTCCTCCCGGCGCCGTACGAACACGGCGTCGGCGGAGTCGCGGTCGATCCGCCCGGACGGGGTGCGCACCAGCTCGTCGACGGGGAGGCCGCCCTCCGCGTCCAGTTCGGCGGCCAGGGCGTTGGCCCTGCGGACGAACTGGGTGTTCTTCCAGAGGAACCAGACGCCGATCAGCGGCAGGATCAGCACGGCCACGCCGAAGGTGACCGTGAGGAGCGTGCCGTGCCGGATGAGCAGGACGCCGCGGCTGCCGGCCAGGACGAAGTAGAAGACCAGGACGGCGGCGGTGACGGCGTAGGTGAGCTTTGCGCGCATGGGGTTGGGCCCAGTCAGTTCAGGTCGAGGAAGTGTTCCAGGCCGAAGGTGAGGCCGGGAGTGGTCACCACGCGGCGGGTGCCGAGCAGGATGCCCGGCATGAAGCTGCTGTGGTGCAGGGAGTCGTGCCGGATGGTGAGGGTCTCGCCTTCGCCGCCGAGCAGGACCTCCTGGTGGGCGAGCAGGCCGCGCAGCCGCACCGAGTGGACCGGGACGCCGTCGACGTCCGCGCCGCGTGCCCCGTCCAGGGCGGTGGCGGTGGCGTCCGGCTGCGGTGCGCAGCCCGCCTTCTCCCGGGCCGCGGCGATGAGCTGGGCGGTGCGGGTGGCGGTGCCGGAGGGGGCGTCCGCCTTGTTCGGGTGGTGGAGCTCGATGACCTCGACGGACTCGAAGTAGCGGGCGGCCTGCTCCGCGAACTTCATCGTGAGGACGGCACCGATGGAGAAGTTCGGCGCGATGAGCACACCGGTCTCCGGGGACGCGGAGAGCCAGGTGTTCAGCTGCGCGAGGCGTTCGTCGGTCCAGCCGGTGGTGCCGACGACGGCGTGGATCCCGTGGCGGACGCAGAAGTCGAGGTTCTCCATCACCGACGCGGGTGTGGTCAGCTCGACGACCGCCTGGGCGCCGTTCTCCGTGAGGGCCTCCAGCGAGTCCCCGCGGCCGAGCGCGGCCACCAGCTCCATGTCGTCGGCGGCCTCCACGGCTCGTACCGCCTCGGACCCGATGCGTCCCTTGGCGCCGAGAACGGCCACGCGCAGCTTGCTCATCTGTGTTCTTTTCCTTACGGGGTGGTGAGAGAGATCGCTTCCTGGAGGCGGTCGGCCTGCTTGTCCTTCAGCGGGCCGATGACCGAGAGCGAGGGCCGCTGTCCGAGGACGTCGGCCGCGACGGCACGGACCTCGTCGGGGGTGACCGCCGCGATCTTGGCCAGCATGTCATCCACGGACATCTGTTCGCCCCAGCAGAGCTCGCTCTTGCCGATGCGGTTCATGAGCGCGCCCGTGTCCTCCAGGCCGAGGACGGTGGAACCGGCGAGCTGGCCCACGGCGCGGCTGATCTCCTCGTCGCCGAGGCCGTGCGTCGCCACGCGGTCGAGCTCGTCGCGGCAGATCTTCAGCACGTCGTGCACCTGGCTGGGCCGGCAGCCCGCGTACACACCGAAGAGCCCGCAGTCCGCGAAGCCCGAGGTGTACGAGTACACGCTGTACGCGAGGCCGCGCTTCTCCCGTACCTCCTGGAAGAGGCGGGAGCTCATGCCGCCGCCGAGCGCGGTGTTCAGGACGCCGAGTGCCCAGCGGCGCTCGTCGGTCCTCGCCAGCCCGGGCATGCCGAGGACGACGTGGGCCTGCTCGGTCTTGCGGTTCAGCAGTTCGACGCGGCCCGTGGAGCGCAGGGTGCGGGAGCCCTCGCGGGGCGCCGTGGGGACGGCGTCGGTGCGGCCCAGCGCTCCGGCCCGCTCGAAGGCCTTGCGGACCTGGCGTACGACCGTGGCGTGGTCGACGTTGCCGGCGGCGGCGACGACCAGGTGCGTGGGGTCGTAGTGCTTCTTGTAGAAGCGGGCGATCTGGCCGCGGTTCAGGGCGTTGATCGTGTCGACGGTGCCCAGGACCGGGCGGCCGAGGGGGGTGTCGCCGAGCATGGTGTGCGCGAACAGGTCGTGCACGCAGTCGCCCGGGTCGTCCTCGGTCATCGCGATCTCCTCGAGGATGACGCCGCGCTCGGCGTCGACGTCCTCGGGGGCGATCAGGGAGCCGGTCAGCATGTCGCAGACGACGTCGATGGCCAGCGGGAGATCGGTGTCCAGGACCCGCGCGTAGTAGCAGGTGTACTCCTTCGCCGTGAAGGCGTTCATCTCGCCGCCGACCGCGTCGATCGCGGACGAGATGTCCAGGGCGCTGCGCTTGGCCGTGCCCTTGAAGAGGAGGTGTTCGAGGTAGTGCGTCGCGCCGTTCAGGGTGGGCGTCTCGTCGCGTGATCCGACGTTGGCCCAGATCCCGAAGGTGGCGGAGCGTACGGAGGGCAGGGTCTCGGTGACCACGCGCAGGCCGCCGGGGAGGACCGTGCGGCGGACCGTGCCGATGCCGTTGCTGCCCTTGAGAAGCGTTTGGGTACGGGCGACGGCCCGCCCCTCCGAGGAGGGGCGGGCCGTCGTCACGGAACTACGGGACGTCACTTGGCGGTGTCGTCCTTCTTCTCGTCCTCTTCGCCCTCGATGACGGGGATGAGGGAGAGCTTGCCGCGGGAGTCGATCTCGGCGATCTCGACCTGGACCTTGGCTCCGACGCCGAGCACGTCCTCGACGTTCTCCACGCGCTTGCCACCGGCGAGCTTGCGGATCTGCGAGATGTGCAGCAGGCCGTCCTTGCCGGGCATCAGGGAGACGAAGGCACCGAAGGTGGTGGTCTTGACGACCGTACCCAGGTAGCGCTCGCCGACCTCCGGCATGGTCGGGTTGGCGATGGCGTTGATCGTGGCGCGGGCGGCCTCGGCCTGCGAGCCCTGCTGGGCACCGATGTAGATGGTGCCGTCGTCCTCGATCGTGATGTCGGCGCCGGTGTCCTCCTGGATCTGGTTGATCATCTTGCCCTTGGGGCCGATGACCTCACCGATCTTGTCCACCGGGATCTTGACGGTGATGATCCGCGGGGCGTTCGGGGACATCTCGTCCGGGACGTCGATGGCCTCGTTCATCACGTCGAGGATGTGGAGGCGGGCGTCACGGGCCTGCTTCAGCGCGGCGGCCAGGACCGAGGCGGGGATGCCGTCGAGCTTGGTGTCGAGCTGGAGCGCGGTCACGAACTGCTTCGTACCGGCGACCTTGAAGTCCATGTCGCCGAACGCGTCCTCGGCACCGAGGATGTCGGTGAGCGCGACGTAGTGGGTCTTGCCGTCGATCTCCTGCGAGATCAGGCCCATGGCGATACCGGCGACGGCGGCCTTGAGGGGCACACCGGCGTTCAGCAGGGACATGGTGGAGGCGCAGACCGAGCCCATGGACGTCGAGCCGTTGGAGCCCAGCGCCTCGGAGACCTGGCGGATCGCGTAGGGGAACTCCTCGCGCGACGGCAGCACCGGCACGATGGCGCGCTCGGCGAGCGCGCCGTGGCCGATCTCGCGGCGCTTGGGCGAGCCCACGCGGCCGGTCTCACCGACGGAGTACGGCGGGAAGTTGTAGTTGTGCATGTAGCGCTTGCGGGTCACCGGGGAGAGGGTGTCCAGCTGCTGCTCCATGCGGAGCATGTTGAGGGTGGTGACGCCCAGGATCTGGGTCTCGCCACGCTCGAACAGCGCCGAGCCGTGCACGCGCGGGATGGCCTCGACCTCGGCGGCGAGCGTACGGATGTCCGTGACGCCACGGCCGTCGATGCGGACCTTGTCCTTGATGACGCGCTCGCGGACCAGCTTCTTGGTCAGCGCGCGGTAGGCACCGGAGATCTCCTTCTCGCGGCCCTCGAAGGCCGGGAGGAGCTTCTCGCCCGCGATCTCCTTGATGCGGTCGAGCTCCGCCTCGCGCTCCTGCTTGCCGGCGATGGTGAGCGCCTTGGCGAGCTCGGTGCTGACGGCCTTGGAGAGCGCCTCCAGGACGTCGTCCTGGTAGTCGAGGAAGACCGGGAACTCACCGGTGGGCTTGGCGGCCTTGGCGGCGAGGTCGGACTGGGCCTTGCAGAGCACCTTGATGAAGGGCTTCGCGGCTTCCAGACCGGCGGCGACGACCTCTTCGGTCGGGGCCTCGGCGCCGTCCTTGACGAGCTGGATGGTCTTCTCGGTGGCCTCGGCCTCGACCATCATGATCGCGACGTCGCCGTCCTCCAGGACGCGACCGGCGACGACCATGTCGAAGACGGCGTCCTCGAGCTCGGTGTGCGTCGGGAAGGCGACCCACTGGCCCTTGATCAGGGCGACGCGGGTGGCGCCGATCGGGCCGGAGAAGGGCAGGCCCGCCAGGATCGTGGAGGCGGAGGCGGCGTTGATCGCGACCACGTCGTAGAGGTGGTCGGGGTTGAGCGCCATGATCGTCTCGACGATCTGGATCTCGTTGCGCAGGCCCTTCTTGAAGGAGGGGCGCAGCGGGCGGTCGATCAGACGGCAGGTGAGGATCGCGTCCTCGGAGGGGCGGCCCTCCCGGCGGAAGAAGGAGCCGGGGATCTTGCCGGCGGCGTACTGCCGCTCCTCGACGTCCACCGTGAGGGGGAAGAAGTCGAGGTTGTCCTTGGGCCGCTTGGAAGCGGTGGTGGCCGACAGCACCATGGTGTCGTCGTCCAGGTACGCGACGGCGGAGCCGGCGGCCTGCTTGGCCAGGCGGCCCGTCTCGAAGCGGATGGTGCGGGTGCCGAAGGTTCCGTTGTCGATAACGGCCTCGGCGTAGTGGGTCTCGTTCTCCACTAGTGATTTCTCCATACTCGTCGTCTTTCGTCCTGACGCCCGTGTGGCTCAGGACGGTGCGGAGAAGCGCACCCTGTGTGCGGGGCCGGTCTTCGATCGAAGCTCCCGGGCGTTGTCCCGGGGGCCACTACCGAGGACCGGCGGCGGCCGTGGGGCGCCTCTCCTCGTCTGGTGTTGTACGTCCAGGTTACTGAGCTTGGGCCCGGTACCGCACGTACGGCAAAGGGAGCGGTCCCCTGGAAGTGGGTACCGCTCCCTTCAACAGCGTCTTTACTTGGCGCCGCCGGCCGCGCCACGGCGGATGCCGAGGCGGTCGACGAGCGCACGGAAGCGCTGGATGTCCTTCTTGGCCAGGTACTGCAGGAGGCGGCGACGCTGGCCGACCAGGATCAGCAGACCACGACGGGAGTGGTGGTCGTGCTTGTGCGTCTTGAGGTGCTCCGTCAGGTCCGAGATCCGGCGGGAGAGCATGGCGACCTGGACCTCGGGGGATCCGGTGTCACCCTCCTTCTGGGCGAACTCGGACATGATCTGCTTCTTCGTAGCGGCGTCGAGCGGCACGCGTACTCCTCTGTGATGTTCGATGCGCCCACGAGTGCCCCTGGTCTTGATCTCAGGGGAGCTTCCATGACTCGGAGGCGAAGGTCCGATGAGCGCAGCCCCCAGGATGATCCGGGGACGCGTACACAAACGGCCACTGGTCAGAGTACCAGCCGTACGGAGCGCCTTTGACGGGTGTCAGCTGGTGAGTGCCCGGATCGAGTGGTAGACGTCGAAGACCGCCAGGCAGAGCGGCAGCAGCGTCAGGAGCACGCAGGCCTCGGCGACCTCCAGGAAGCGCCCCCAGAAGGGGGTGACTCCCTTGCGCGGCACGATCAGGCCGATGGCGGTGATCAGCGCGGCGACGCCGGCGACGGCGGCGGTGAGCCAGATCGTACGGATGTCCAGTCCCGTGGTGTCGCCCTTGAAGGCGTCCAGGAACAGCTCGGCCGGCGGGTTGAGCGACAGCCCGAGGCCGAGGAGCACGAGCGCGGCGAGGCCCGCGCCCAGGGCGCAGCCGACCTGGGCCGTGTAGCGGAACAGGTGGGCGCGCATGAGCATGGCGGCCCCGGTGGCGAGCGCCAGCAGCTGACCCCAGACGCCGTCCGAGAAGCCGAGCACGGCGGCGGCGCCCACGGCGACCAGCGCGCATCCGCCGACCAGGCCGAGGAGCAGTTCGTGGCCGCGCCGCGCCTGGGCGGCGATGCGGTCGGCGTCGACCGGGCCCTGCGGGGCCGGGTCGGTCGTCCCGTAGTCACCGGTGGTGGTGCGGGGCGGCTCGAAGCCGATCGGGAGGCGGGCGAAGCGGGTGGAGAGGCCGGGCAGGAAGCCGAGGAGGCCCACGGACAGGGGCGCGCACACGGCGGCGGTCTCGGCCGGCTCCATGCCGGTCATGATCGCGATGAAGGTCACGAGTACGCCGATGGCGGAGGCGAACACGAACGCGACGAAGGTCCCGTCGCCCTCGGGGGCGGCGATCATGAGGATCACCGAGACCACCAGGACGGCGGCGCAGGCGAGGAGGAACTGGAGCCTGCCGACGCCCTGGCCCGCGCTGAGCGGCAGGAGCCCGGCGCCGCCGACGGCGGAGCTGGTCAGTGCGCCGATCCCGAGCGCGATGGACGAACCGCGGTCCGCGTAGACGCGCGCGCGGACGCACGCCAGCGCGAGGAGGAGCAGCGCGGCGACGGCCGCCAGGATGCCCGGCAGGCCGTGCATGTCGTGCCGGACGTCGGAGGTCCACAGCACGAAGCCGAGCAGGACCAGCAGGACCGACCCGCCGAAGAGGCCGGCGGAGCGCATGAGGGTGTCGCCCCAGAGCGTGCGGTCCTTGGCGACGGCGGAGGCCACCGCGTCGGAGACGTCGTCGAAGACCGCGGGCGGCAGCGACTCCGAGAAGGGGCGGAGGGACAGCAGCTCGCCGTCGAGGATGCGCTGGCCGGCGAGCGTACGCCCGCTGTCGAGCACCGTGCCGTCCCGGCGCACCAGGTGGTAGCCGACGGGCGCGCCCTGGGTGGGGCTCTGCCCGGACAGCCGGAGGATCTCCGGGTAGAGGTCGGCGACGGGGATGTCCTCGGGCAGCGCCACGTCGACGCGGCTGTCGGGCGCGACGACCGTGACCCGGCAGAAGCCGGTTCCGTTGCCGGCCGGAACTCCGGGACCCGGCCGACCGGATCCGGTGGCCGCCGTTTGGGCCGTCATAGTCACGTGCTGTTCCCCCTCATGCCTGTCCTGGATCTCCTGTGTGACGCACCCCCTGGGTCACGGGCTCCAGCAGCGTCCCGAATGACCCATTTTTTTGCGGTAGTTAGCGGATGCGTACACGCGTCGCGACACCCTACCGCCCTCGGGTCACCGGGGCCGCCAGTAGGATCCTCCCGCGGACGGAACCCGTCGCCACGGGGGCGCCGATAGGAACAGTTCCGTCCGGCAAGGGAATTGGTGAGCTGTGAGCCAGATTGTCGTCAAGCGCCCACCGCGGGCCCTCCCCTCCGAAGTTCCGGGCGAGCAGGTGCAGTTGCAACCTCCGCCCGAGCTGCCCCGCGGGCAGCAGGAGGGGGTGATGATGCAGCTGCTGCCGATGCTCGGCATGGGTGGTTCCGTCGTCTTCTTCTTCATGACGCCGAACCCGATCATGCGGATCATGGGCATGGTCATGATCGCGTCGACGGTCGCCATGGCCATCTCGATGATCATCCGCTTCCGGCGCGGCACCCAGGGCCAGCTCGCGGACATGCGACGCGACTACCTGAAGTACCTGACCCAGACCCGGCGCGCCGTGCTGAGGACCGCCCGGCAGCAGCGCGACGCGCAGTTCTACCTCCACCCGTCCCCGGAGCAGCTGTGGGCGCTCGTCGCCGAGGGCAGCCGGGTGTGGGAGCGCCGCGTCGGTGACGCCGACTTCGCGCACGTACGCATCGGCCTGGGCAGCCAGGAGCTCGCCACCCCGCTCGTCGTCCCCGACACGGCTCCGGTCGACGAGCTGGAGCCGCTGACGGCCGGGGCGATGCAGCAGTTCCTGACGACCCACAGCACGCTGGACGGGCTGCCGATGGCGGTCTCGCTCCGTGCCTTCTACCACCTGACGATCAGCGGCGAGGCGGAGTCCGCCCGTGCCACCGCCCGCGCGATGGTCGGGGCGCTCGCCTCGCTGCACTCCCCCGAGGATCTGATCATCGCCGTCGCGACCGGCCGGGACGCCGCTCCCCGCTGGGAGTGGACCAAGTGGCTCCCGCACGTCCAGGTCCAGGGCTCCACCGACGGGGCCGGCAGCCGCCGCCTGATCACCACGGGCGTCGCGGAGCTGGAGGACATGCTCGCGGGCCGCCTCGACGGCCGGCCCCGCTTCCAGCCCGGCGGACAGCCGCTCCTGGACCAGCCGCACATCGTCGTCGTGCTCGACGGCGAGTCCGTGCCGGCGACGTCGGCGCTCGCGTCGGCGGAGGGCCTCCAGGGCGTGTCGGTCGTCGAGATCGTCACGGGCCAGTTCACCGGGGCCCGCGGCGGCCTCTCCATCGTGGTGGACCCGAAGTCGCTTCAGCTGGAGTCGGGCAACGGCCTCGTGTACGACGGCCTCCCCGACCTGCTGAGCCACGAGGCCGCGGAGGCCCTGGCACGGCAGCTGGCCCCCCTGCACGTGGCTTCCGGCGGGGACGACGACGAACCGCTGCTCGCCAATCTGGAGTTCACCGATCTGCTGAATCTGGGGGACGCGGCCTCGGTCGACGTCAGCCGGACGTGGCGGCCCCGCTCGCAGGCGGAGCGGCTCCGGGTGCCGATCGGCGTGGGCGAGGACGGCGCCCCCGTGATGCTGGACCTCAAGGAGGCGGCGCAGGAGGGCATGGGGCCGCACGGCCTGTGCGTCGGCGCCACCGGTTCCGGCAAGTCCGAGCTGCTCCGCACGCTCGTGCTGGGTCTGGCCGTCACCCACACCTCGGAGACGCTGAACTTCGTCCTCGCGGACTTCAAGGGCGGTGCGACCTTCGCCGGCATGGCGCAGATGCCGCACGTCGCGGCGGTCATCACCAACCTCGCGGACGACCTGACGCTCGTGGACCGCATGGGCGACTCCATCAGCGGTGAGCTCAACCGCCGCCAGGAGATGCTGCGCGACGCGGGCAACTACGCCAACATCCACGACTACGAGAAGGCCCGGGCCGCGGGCGCCCCGCTGCAGCCCATCCCCTCCCTCGTCCTGGTCATCGACGAGTTCAGCGAGCTGCTCACCGCCAAGCCGGACTTCATCGAGATGTTCGTGCAGATCGGTCGTATCGGCCGTTCGCTGGGCGTCCACCTGCTGCTGGCCTCGCAGCGCCTCGAGGAGGGGCGGCTGCGCGGCCTGGAGACCTATCTGTCGTACCGGATCGGCCTGCGTACGTTCTCGGCGGGCGAGTCCCGTGCCGCGCTGGGCGTGCCCGACGCGTACCACCTGCCCAACGTGCCCGGTTCGGGTTATCTGAAGTACGGCACGGACGAGATGGTGCGCTTCAAGGCCGCGTACGTCTCCGGGGTGTACCGCTCCGGTGCCCAGCCCGTGGTGTCCTCCGGTCCGCTGCCGGTGGACCGCAGGCCCGTGGTGTTCACCGCGGCTCCGGTGCCCGTCCGCTATGTGCAGCCGACGGAGCGGCCGGGGGTGCCCGAGGCCCGTAAGGCCGAGGACGACGCGCTGGCCGACACGGTGCTCGACGTGATCGTGCGCCGGCTGGAGGGCCGGGGAGCCTCCGCGCACCAGGTGTGGCTGCCTCCGCTGGACAATCCGCCGTCGCTGGACGAGCTCCTTCCCGGGCTCTCCGCGGTGGAGGGCCGTGGGCTGACCCAGCCCGGGTTCGAGGGCTCGGGCCGTCTCGTCGTACCGCTGGGTGTGGTGGACAAGCCGTACGAGCAGCGCCGCGACACGCTCTACCGGGACTTCTCCGGTGCGGCGGGCCACATGCAGATCACTGGCGGCCCGCAGTCGGGCAAGTCCACGCTGCTGCGCACGCTCATCGCGGGCTTCGCCCTCACCCACACCCCGCAGGAGGTCCAGTTCTACGGGCTGGACTTCGGTGGCGGCGGCATGGCCTCGGTCTCCGGTCTGCCGCACGTCGGCGGGATCGCGTCCCGCCTCGACCCCGAGCGGGTGCGCCGTACGGTCTCCGAGGTGTACGGGATCATGGCGCGCCGCGAGGAGTACTTCCGCAGCGCCGGCATCGACTCCATCGCCACGTTCCGCAGGCTGCGGGCGCGGGGCGAGATCTCGGTGACCGACCAGCCGTGGGGGGACGTCTTCCTGCTCATCGACGGCTGGGGCAACTTCCGCACGGACTACGAGGCCCTGGAAGCGGCGGCCATCGACATCGCGCAGCGGGGTCTCGGTTACGGCATCCACCTGATCGTCACGGCGTCGCGTTCCATGGAGGTCCGGGCCAACCTCAAGGACCACCTGATGAACCGGCTGGAGCTGCGGCTCGGTGACGTCATGGACTCGGAGCTGGACCGCAAGGCCGCGGTCAACGTGCCGGCCGGGGTCCCCGGGCGGGGTCTCACCCCGGAGAAGCTGCACTTCATGGCCGCGGTGCCGCGGATCGACGGCATCAACTCCGACAGCGACCTGTCCGAGGCCACGGCCGCGATGAACCAGGAGGTCGCCCGGCACTGGACCGCGGCGCCCGCCCCGGCGGTCCGGCTGCTGCCCCGCGAACTCCCGGTCCACGACCTGCCCGCGGGCTACGCGCGGCCGGAGCGGGGCATCGCGTTCGGCATCGACGAGAACAACCTGGAGCCGGTCTTCCTCGACTTCGAGCGGGACCCGTTCTTCCTGGTGTTCGGCGAGAGCGAGTCCGGCAAGTCCAACCTGCTGCGTCTGCTCATCAAGCAGCTGACGGAGCGGTACGAGGGGAACGCCGCGAAGTTCTTCGTCATCGACAACCGCCGAGCGCTGCTGGACGTCACCCCGGCGACCCACCTGGCCGAGTACGTGCCCATGTCCAACAACATGGAGCACCACATGGACGCGCTGTACGACCTGATGAAGCGCCGTACGCCCTCGCCGGACGTCACGGCCCAGGAGTTGCGTGACCGCAGCTGGTGGAGCGGCCCGGACGTGTACGTGGTCGTCGACGACTACGACCTGGTCTCGACGTCCAGCGGCAACCCGCTGTCGAAGCTCACGGAGATGCTGCCGTTCTCGCGTGACGTCGGCGTGCGGTTCATCATCGCCCGCAGCACGGCGGGCGCGGGCCGCGCCCTGTACGAGCCGTTCCTGCAGCGCATCCTGGAACTGGGCGCACAGGGCCTGATGCTCTCGGGCGACCCCATCGAGGGCGACATCCTCGGCAACGTACGACCGCGCCCGATGCCTCCGGGGCGCGGCGTGTTCGTCACCCGCCGCCGCGGGAACCCGCTGGTGCAGTCGGGGCTCATGGACGGGGACCGGTAGAACCCACGCGGTACCGGGGCGGGCGGTGACGGTCGGCGGTACGCCGCTGTGACCGCCCGCCCCGGTGAGAACGGCCCAGAGGTCCTGGGTGAGAACGGTCCGGAACGGTCCTCGGTGAGAACAGTGAGGCTCCCACAGCGATGAGCGCGCTTCTTCTTGTGCTGGCCGCCGGCCTCGTGGTCATGGGCTGCGTCAAGGCGGACCGGGTCCGCCGGTGGCGCCGGTCGCTCAGTCCTTCGGCGCCGGAGCTGCCCGATTCCGCCTTCGTCGTGGCGCGTGTCGCCCTCTTCGGGATGGCGGGGATCGGCATCTTCTCCGCGTTTCAGTTCATGGCCGTGGTCGCTGACGCGGAGTGGAGCGACGACGAGCTGTCCAGTGCGGTCGGCCAGGCAACGGAGGAGTTGAACGGCGCCTCGCGCTTCGGCGACATCTACGGCGAGGACGGCGGCTTCGACGAGGAGTTCGCGACGATGATCGAGGACGAGGTCGTCGAGAACGGTGGCGGCGGCGCACCGCAGAGCGGCGTGGACGCCGGCGCCGCGGCCGCGAACCGAGCCTCCGACGCCGACTACACGGTCACGGCCGCCGGTGCGGACGCGGCCTTCTGCGTGCACGTCGTACGTACGCGCTCGAAGGGCGGGGACTACGAACCTCCGGGGATCGCGGGCAACCCCGGCACCGTGACCGTTCCGATCTACGACTTCGCCGTGACGAGCCGCAAGGGCGCGTGCTGACGCCCCTCGTCGGCCGGGTTCACTCCCCCGCTCCCTGCGGTCAGCGCTCGTGCAGCACAGAGGTCGTCTCGACGTCCACGGGCCTGCCCTGCGCGTCGGTGGGACGCAGTTCCGGGAGCGGGAGACCGCTTCCGTCGACGAGAAGTGAGTGCGTTTCCGTCGGTGCGAAGGCGTGGCGTTCGCCCCACTGACGCGCGGCCACGATGACGGTGAAGAGGTCCCGGCCCGCCTCCGTGAGGACGTAATTCTGTCGTCGCCCTGTCGGGGCGGTCTGCCGCTCGAGGATTCCTCGTTCGATCAGGCGTCGCAGGCGGTCGGTGAGGATGTTCCGCGCGATTCCGGTGCGCTGCTGGAAGTCGGTGAACGCGCGCGCCCCGTCCATCGCGTCGCGGACGATCAGCAGGCTCCATCGGTCCCCGACCAGGTCGAGCGTGCGTGCGACGGGGCAGGCGGGATCGGTCCAGGACGTCCCCTCGTCACCGGGCGCCGTGCGAGTCATCACTCCTCCTCAAGGGTTGCGAATCGAAACCATTCTGCCGTACCTTCATTTTGGTTGCATTGTGCTACTGATTGGGGGTGTGCCGGTGAGTCTCACGTCTGGCCGGAGGACGCTGTTCGCCGTGATCTGCGCGGTCGCGGTCGCGACGATCTATGTGGCGCAGCCCGTGCTGGCCCAGATCGGTGGCGACCTGGGCGTGCCGGAAGCCGACTTGGGGTGGATCGTCACCGCGGGGCAGCTCGGCTATCTGATCGGCCTGGCCCTCCTCGTTCCGCTGGGGGACATGTTCGACCGCCGCAAGCTCATCGCCGGGCACCTTCTCCTCGCCGCGGCCGGCATGGCCTTGGCCGCCGTCGCCGCCCAGCTCTGGCTCCTGCTTGCCGGTCTGGCCCTCGCCGGTTTGTTCGCGGTCGTCGTCCAGACCACGGTCGCCTTCGCCGCCGACCTGTCCACGGCAGCGGAACGCGGCCGCACACTCGGAGCCGTGACCTCCGGTGTCATCATCGGCATCCTCGGAGCGCGCGTGCTCGCCGGCACTCTCGCCGCCCTCTGGGGATGGCGAAGCGTCTACGTGGCGATCGCCGTGCTCCTCGTCGCGCTCACCTGCTGCGTGCTGAGGCTCCTGCCGCCCGACCCCCGCGACGTCCGGACCACGTACGGCGCGGTGCTGATAGCGCTGGGCCGTATGTTCCGTGAGCGCCTGTTCGTCTCACGTGGACTGATCGCGTTCTTCCTGTTCGCCTCCTTCGGCACGCTGTGGAGCGGCCTGGCCCTGCCGCTCGCAGCCGGGCCGTGGCATCTGAGCCCGGCCCAGATCGGCCTCTTCGGGATCGCCGGGCTCGCCGGGGCACTGGGCGCCTCCCGAGCCGGCAAGGGCGCCGACGCCGGCCGCACCGCCGCCGTCACGGGCGGCGCACTCGCCCTCCTGGCCGCTTCATGGCTGGCGACCGGGCAAGCGTCCTGGTCGCTCTGGCCGGTCGTCGTCGGCGTGATCGCCCTCGACTTCGCGGTGCAGGCGGTGCACGTCAACAACCAGCACCTGCTCACATCCGCGTACTCGCACCGGACGAGCAGCGCCATCGGCGGCTACATGCTCTTCTACTCCCTCGGCTCAGCCGTCGGAGCGACCGGCACCACCGCGGTGTACTCCGTCGCAGGGTGGGCCGGATCCAGCTCTCTCGGCGCCGCCTTCGCCCTCTGTGCGCTCCTCGTCTGGGCCGTCGACCGACACACGGCCGCTGACGCGCGACGAGACGTGTCCGTGTGACCGCAGGTGCGGTCCGGTCCGGTGGGGTGGGGCCAGAACTCCATGGCCGACCCGTGAATCGGTGAATCCTGAACTTTCAAGAGGCACTTTCGGGCCAAGTGTGTGCCCGGGGTGATCGACAGCAAACGATGCGTGATCAACCACTTTCGCACCCCTCACAGGCGCCGAAGGCGTTACCAGGGGCCCGTTCCGGGGCCGATCGGCACGGTCGTCCACGAGCCAAGCAGGCCGGAAAGGGCTGTACCCGTTCCCCGTACACCTTGCTAACTTCCGGGTCTCAGAGGCATTGAAAAGTACATGCGAAAGGGCGGTACATGACCTCCCCAGCTCCAGCGCCGAAGATCCCTCAGCTGTGGGTTCCGCTCCCCTCCGGAATCCACCCGAGTTGGCGTGAGATCGACGAACGCTCGGCCGCCTGGCTCGATCGATTCGGCCTCTACTCCGACCGAGCCCAACGCGAACGGCTGACACGGATCTCCGTGGGCGAGATAACCAGCCGTGGCGCCCCCGCAGGACGCCTCGGGGCGTTGCAGTGGACCTCGGACTTCCTGATGTGGCTCTTCGCGTTCGACGACGAGTTCTGCGACGAGGGGCCGGTCGCAGCCTCCCCGGACGCGACCCTGCTCATCATCACCAAGCTCCAGCGCGTGGTCGACGTCCCCTGGGCGGCACCCGCCGACGACAACTACAGCGCCGCGTTACGCGAGTTGCGGCTGCGGCTCGACGGCCTGACCACACCCGTGCAGACCGCGCGCTGGGCCGCGAGCTTCCGTGCCTACCTCCAGGGCCAGATCTGGATGGCCGCCAACAGCGCCCAGGGGCGGATCCCCACCCTCTCCGACCACCTGGCGGTACGGCTCGACTCCTCCGGGGTCAAGATCTTCTCGACGCTCAGCGAGATCATCCACGGATACGACCTCCCCGCGGCCGACTACGAGCGCCACGACGTCCGTGGGTTCGTCGAGGTCTTCGCCTCGATCATCGGCTGGTCCAACGACCTGGTCTCGTACCACAAGGAGCGTCAACGCAGCCAGGACGGCTACGGCAACATCGTCGACCTGATCGCGTACGAGCGGAAATGCTCCCTCGACGAAGCGGTGAGCGAGACCGCCATGATGCACACCCGCGCCATGGCCCTCTATCTGCGCCTCCGCGACCAGATCCTGAGCGACGCCGGCCCTGAACTCCGCCGCTGGATCACGGACTGCGACTCCTGGATCCGCGCCGACTACGACTGGTCCCTCACCACCAACCGCTACGTCAACCCGGAGGACCCGGCCGACCTGCCGGCCGGCAGCGCGGCTTCCCCCTTCCAGGAACGGGAGGCGAACCAGCCTCTTCCGATCGCCAGCATCGGCTGGTGGTGGACGCTGGTGAAGGACTAGTCACCCCAGGTTCGTCATCGTTTCGTCCGGCACGGCCGGCGTGCCGGACGAGCGGGGGGGGGCGGGGGGGCGAGCGAAGGAGTAGGTCAGGAGACTGCCCCGGTGCCCCCGTTCACACCGTTGAGCCGGCTGCAAGCTTCGTGAACGCCGACCAGGCGGCCGGGGATACGCTCAGCGGACGCTTCTGCGTACATTTCGAGTCCCGGATGAGAACGGTGGCCCGGTGTGCCGCCACTTCGACGCAGTTGTCGCCCGAACTGCCGCTGTAGCTGCTCTTGAGCCAGACCGGCTCTCTCGTGCTCATAGTTCTCCTCGCATCTGCTCCAACAGACTTACGGTGGCTTCGCGGCCGAGGGCCTGCGAGCGCAGCTTGCCATAGCGCTGGAGCATGGCGCTCACGTCTTTCGGTGACGTGATGAGAATGCTCGACTGCTGTCCCTCGGAGTAGCCCACCCACTCGTGCGCCCGGGTCTCGGCCAGGTACATCAGGCCATCGATGCCGGCGTGGTCGTACTGACGCAGGGGCATGACCTGGATCTCGACGTTACGCCGCACACTCTGCTCGAGCAGATGCTCCAAGAGCTGACGAACGACGTCGGGCCCGCCCATGTGCCGTTCCAGCAGAGCCTGTTGAATGATGAAGCTGAATGCCGTGTTCGGCCTGTCGGTCAGGAGTTGCTGTCGCTCCAGCCGGGCGGCCACCTGATGCTCGATCTGCTCCTCGGACAGGGGCGGCAGCCGTCGTTCGAAGATCGCCCGGATATACGCCTCCGGCTGCAACAACCCCGGGATCGCCCGGCACTCGTACGCGCAGAGCGTGATCGCCTCCTCCTCGATCCCCGCCCACTGCCGGAACCACGACGCCAGCCCAACCTTTCGCGTCAGGCTCCGCGCAGCCGCCGCGAGCACACGCGCAGCCGCCGCCCCCAACACCTCCTCCGAGCGCTCCAGCAGGTCCCTGGGCGGGAACCGCTTCCCCTGCTCGATCTT
The DNA here is from genome assembly GCF_055583745.1 of Streptomyces sp. NPDC104381. Taxonomy (NCBI): domain Bacteria; kingdom Bacillati; phylum Actinomycetota; class Actinomycetes; order Kitasatosporales; family Streptomycetaceae; genus Streptomyces; species Streptomyces sp. NPDC104381. The sequence continues at coordinate 861,922 of NZ_JBVJNK010000004.1, read as the reverse complement.
GGCGATGTACGCCGCCGAGTGCTGCACCAGCGGCGCGAACTGCTCCTGGGTGAGGTGGGCTTCCTCCCGTAACGCCTTCAGCACCGCCCCGAACGTCTTGAGGCTGTCCGACAACTCGGGCTCGTTGTTGGCCGCCTCCCCGGCCCCTTCGCCTGCCCGCATGGCCCACCGCCCGCTCTTCCGTGTCCGCTCAGCACCGGACCCGACCGTGGTGCTGCCCGGTACAACGCTGACGGCCTTTCCGGTCACGGACAGCCGCCCGCCCAGTCCACAGTCCGACCAGTACAAGGGATTCTGTATCAGCACGGGCCCTGTAGACCTGCGGTCCACCTCAGAATCACCCACCCGGGGTGGGCTCTGTACGCAGGCCATCGAGCGATTTCGGATGCCATTCGTTGGACCCATGCCGAGCCGCGCGCCTCGGTCATTTCGGTCAGGCGCGACGATGCCGACGAACCAACGCGAAAGCGCCTCCGCCGAGCACAAGCACTACGGCCACTCCGCCGAGAATCAGCCCCAGTTGGCTGCTGCCGTCCTTCTCCGCGCTGGAGCCTGCCACAGCGGCGTCCTCCACCTTCTCCTTCTTCTCAGGCTGTGACGAACCTGATGCGGCAGGTGAGGCTGGGGAGCCAGCGGTCTTCTCATTGGTGAGAGGACTGATGTCCGGGGCGCCAGGATCTCCTGTGCCCCTGAGGATGTTGACAGCCGGACGAATGATGCCGTGGCCGAGGTAGTTGCTGAGCGTTCCCTCTTCCCAGTCGTCTCCTCGCCCAGCCGTGTCAAAGAGAACGTTAAGGACCTGGTTCGCTGTCCACTCCGGGTGGGCGGACCAAATCAGGGCAGCAGCGGCTGACGTGATGGCTGTCGCTTGGCTGGTTCCGCCTTCCGACTCACAGTAGCCCTGGAACTTTTTATCGCACCAGGCCGGAATTCCGTCACCCGGGGCTGCAATGTTTACGCTATCCCCGTGCTGGGAGTACGTTGAGGCTTTACCGCTGCTGTCAGTTGCAGCAACGCCGACGACCTGTGGGTACGCAGCGGGGTACTGCTCCTTGTTTCCCTCTTCGGCGTTGTTTCCAACTCCCGCGAAGAAAAGCTTCCCTTTTCGCTCAGCGTACTCGACAGCTTCGCGCTCTCCCCTACCTGGGAAGTCACTAGCGAAAGACATACTGATGATCTGCGCATCACTGTCCGCCGCAGCACGGATAGCGTCTTCAGTATCATCCGCGTTCACCGAATGCTCATTCTGAAACTTCGTATCAGTGATCCGCATCGGCATAATTTTCGCGCCTGGGGCGAGGCCCTTCAGGCCCCCACCCTCGCCCGTCCCAGCGATCAACTCGGCCATCGTGGTGCCGTGGCCGTCATAGTCGTCGTACTCATCGCCGTCTGCCCCTGTGGCATCAAACCCTTTTAGTACCTGCCCCTTCAGGGATGGCGTCCGAGGGTTGACACCGGTATCAATGACAGCAACCTTGATGCCCTCGCCTGTGGTTGTTTTCCACATCTCTTCAGCATGCATGGGTTCGAGGTACCACTGCTTCGACTGCGCATCCACAGCGAACGCAGAGGGCGCGGTTCCAACGAATCCCACACTCCAGGCAGCGGCCACAGCCATCGTGCCGAGCAGGCGCATTCTCAATCCGAGAGATGCACGACGTTTTCGGGTCTGGCTCATTCCTGCTGTCATCCTGACTTTCGAACCTTCCGTGTACGTACTCGATCACCCCGGCCGTGTGGGCCCACGACAAAGGTCAGGGTGGGCACCTCCCGTGCGTGCCCACCCTGACCTGTGTTGTGTTGCCTGGCGAGACCTACTCGAAGTTGGCCCGCGCCCGCTTGTCACCCGCGTGGTACGACGTACCGGCGTCACGCACCTTGCGAGAGATCTCCGACAGAGCGGTGTGGATCCCCGTGGCGTCACGGTCCCAGCCGGCCTGTGCGGCGTCGTACGCCGACTTGGCCTCGCCCACCCAGAGCTCGGACACGTTGGCAACCATGCGCTTGATCGCCGCAAGGTCCTCCTGAAGCTGCCTGCTCTGCCGGTCGATGTCACCGGCGGCCTGCTCCAGGCTCGAGTAAGTGACAACCATCGTGCCGTCGTTGGTCGGCATACGGTCCTCCAGTTCAATCTAGTGCGGTGTGATGGCCCGTACGTGGTACGGGGTACGGCAAGTCTCAGAGAGCGTTGATGGCCGACGTTTTGGCCTCGGAACCGCCCGAGTGGCCGGGGACGACGTCGACGCCCTGGAGTGCCTGCCTGATCTCGTCTTCGGTGTTACCGGAGATGGTCCGGGCCGCCTTGATGGCTTCCTGGAAGTTGACGAGACGCGTGGCGATGTTGCCCATCTTCACGTTGATGTCAGCCTGCTTGACGTTGAAGGCGCTGGCGCCGATACCCTTCCAGGCACCTTCCAGGCTGTCGATCGTCGCCTGCAGCGTCTTCAGCTGGCCCCTCACGGAGTCGAACCGCTTGGTGAGCTCGCCCTCGAGCTTGAGCAGCATTTCATCTGAAAGCTTCTGATCCGGCATGGTGCTGGCTTCCTTCCTGGTGCTCTTTATTCGGTCCGGCGTTTCCGCCGGAAGGTGCGTGTGAGGAACTACGGTCAGTCAGGCCGTACGGCGCTTGCGAACGAGCGCGAAAGCGCCTGCGCCGAGCACGAGTACTACGGCCACCCCACCGATGATCAAGCCCAGTTGGCTGTCGCCGTCCTTCTCCGTGCTGGAGCCTGCCATGGTTGCGTCCTCAGCCTTGTCCTTCTCGTCAGGCTGTGACGAAGCTGATGCGGAGGGAGCGGCCGAACCTGCGGAGCCGGACGTCTTCTCGTTGGTGAGCGGGCTGACGTCCGGGGCGCCGGGATCGCCCTTACCCTTCAGAATGTTCATGGAAGGGCGAATCAGACCGTGACCCAGGTACTTGCTGAGCGTGCCCTTTTCCCAGTCCCGGCCAGCCGTATCGAACAGTACGTTGAGGACTTGGTTCGCGGTCCAGTCAGGGTGAGCAGACCAGACCAAGGCAGCAGAAGCTGATGTGATAGCCGTGGCCGCACTCGTTCCGCCGTCCCCTCGGCAATAACGTTCGAATTTCTCATCACACCAAAAAGGCACATCGTCACCGGGTGCGGCAATATCGACGATGTTGCCGTACTGGGAAGTATCGGAAACTTTACCCTGCTTATCGGCCGCTCCGACACCGACGACTTCCGGGTAAGCGGCCGGATAGATGGGTGCGTTACCCTTCTTTGCCTCATTTCCAACAGCAGCGAAGAATAGCTTCCCTTTACTCTGAGCGTATTTTACCGCTTCAATTTCTCGATCCATTTTAAATTCGCTACCGAACGACATGCTGATGATCTGGGCATCACTATCAGCAGCGGCACGGATTGAGTCCGCAGAGTCGTAGGCATTGACCGAATGGGAGTTTTGGAAGTCAGTGTCCGCGACCCTCATGGGGATGATCTTCGCTCCAGGGGCAAGACCCTTCAGGCCTCCGCCTTCCCCAGTACCGGCAATGAGCTCCGCCATCGTTGTGCCATGACCGGTATAGTCGTCAGTTTCGTCCCCTTCGGCACCCGTAGCATCGAGCCCTTTGAGGACCTGCCCCTTCAAGGACGGCGTCGATGGGTTGATGCCAGTGTCGATGACAGCAACTTTGATGCCTGCCCCCGTGGTGGTCTTCCACATCTCCTCGGCCTGCATGGGCTTGAGGTACCACTGATCCGCCTGTACGTCTGCAGCGACCGCCGACGGAGCAGCACCTACAAATCCGATGCTCCACGCAGTTGCCACGGCCATCGCGCCGAGAAGTCGCCCTCTCAGCGGGAGGCGCATTCGGGTCTGGCTCATTCCTGCTGTCATCCCGACTTCCGAACCTTCCCTGTACCTACTCGATCACCGGCGGTGCGACTCCACGACGTCCGGCTTCCCACGTCTCTCTGTCTTCGGTCAGGTAGTCCGGACGCGGCGTACCGTCGTCCTGGTCCTCGTCTCTGGAGTCCTTCCGACCTGCCGGACCACGCACGAGACCAGCACCGCCTGCGGTGAAGCCCTTCCCGCCCGCCCCGGGCCGTGCGGGGCCACCGCGGGGCGTGCCGACAACTCCGTTGGTGCTGGGGGTGCCCCGCCCCGCAGGACGAGGGGTCTTACCGCTTCCACTGCCCACGACGCCGCGCTGTCCGACCCCTCCGACCGGACCTCCCGGCCGTGACGCTCCGCCAGCTCCGATGACCGTTCCCCGAGGGGTACCACGTGTGCCTCCGGCCGCCCCGGACGTGGAACGCTGGGGTGTGCCCCCGACGATGCCGCTCCGGCCCGCACGCGGGTTGGACGTTCCGGACGTACCGGCATGGCCTACCGACGTCGGCCTGCCACCAGTTACACCGGATCGTCCGGCAGTGGGGGACTGCGCCCCACCGCCCCCACGTCCGGTGGTTCCCGAGGCCGAGCCCCCGCTCATCGGCGATGGACGCCCGACCGGGGACCCAGCCCGACCATTTGCGGCAGGACCGCCAGTTGTTCGACCGCCACCGGGCTGGCCAACAGTTCTGGGCGCGCTTGTAGTGCCCTGCGGGCCACGTGAACTATTGGTGACGGGATTCATGAAGCCAGGCGCCATGGGGAGGTTCGGTCCTCCACCAGACGTAGAAGGACTCGTAGTTGGAACGGGAGATGGCGCATTAGGGGTGGTCACCGGTGCCGGCGGAGTGGCGACACTGTCGATTTCTGTCGAGACGCCCCTTTCCGGGACAGGCGTCACTGGCACTGGCGTCTCGAAGCCTTGGCCGCCCGACGAGGAACCGGGGCCGCCGATCACTGCATGACGCGACGCGCCGCCGGAGTCCACGGCGCCGGGCGACTCGGAAACCGACGACGAGGAATCCGACTGCCCATCACCTCTTCCCTTCGAAGGCCGCGGCATCGCCACATCGAGCTTCTTCTCGAACCGCGGCGGTTCCTGCGCCGCCAGCGTCTCCTCCGACACCGCGTAGTACGACGCCAGCCGGTTCGCCTGGTTGATTGCTTCCTGGCGGTCCTTCTCGACCTTGAGGGCCGCCTCGTACTCCGCGTTCCCCTCGATCTGCTTCGGCGCCTCGACCTCGTCAGGGGTCTTGCGGACCAGACGGGTGTCGCGCTTCGGGAGGGAGTTGCGGACCGAAGCAAGACCCGTGCCCGCGACGGTGATCTGGGTGCCGGCCACCTCGGCGAAGGCACCCAGCTTCCGGGCGTGGGCGACCAGGCCCTTGCCCCAGTTACTGAAAGCGGTCCCGGACTCGCCTTCCCAGTCGACACGGTCGATGAAGCCCTCAAGCTCGCCCGCCGCCGTCTCCATCGCGGAACGCGCCTTCAGGAGCGCTTTGCCCGCCTCTTCGAGGTACTCCGGCTTGGAGTTCTCGATGAGGTCGATCATCGCGTTGAGCTCGTGGCCCTCGAAGGACGTCCGGCCGGAGGAGCCGCCGCTGCCGAGGCCGAACACCTCCATCACGTCCTGCATCTGGCGGGTCACGTCGGTGACGACCAACTGCCCCGCGACGCGTTCCTTGTCCTCCTGCTGCTGTTCCGCAGGAGTCAGCTCCGGCTCCTCGGAACCTGTCTCAGGCGTCTTCGGCTCGCTCATTCGGCTGCCCACCCCCCGTCATACTGCTTGTCAGCATTCTCAGGCTTGGCAGGCTCGTCCGCCCGCGCCGCCTTCTCGCGCTCGGCGTCCATGTGCGCCTGGATCTCGTAGAAGCGGCGCCGCGTGTCGTCGTCCACGTTGTCGAAGCCGACCGCCGCCGCATGCACCCCGAGGCTCAGGTACTCGATCTGCTCGCCCAGGGACTTCGAGAGGGTGACCAGGGATTCGTGAACACGGTTGTATTGGGCGTAGAGCCCGTCCGCTTCCGCGAAAGAGGCGTTGTGGCCGCTGAATGCGTTACGCGACACCGTCTGTTCCGCGACCTTCGACTTGCCGGCCGGTGAGCTCTCGAGGTCCGCCAGCAAAGCGTTCACTTTCTTCTGGAACTCCTCCAGGGCGCCTACGCCCTTCCGGAGATCCCCTTTTCCCTTGGCCACGTTGCTGCCCTTCCCCGTTTCCCCGTTTGCTCAGTCCGTTTCGCGTTGCTATCGCACCCGCGTGAACAGCGCTGACCCCATCACATCACTTTAGCCAATGGCACTGACAGGACCAACTGTCTTCTCCATCACGTGACTTCCACGACATCACATTCCGCCGGGCCGGCCCTGCCGCCGCTGCCTGTCGCGTACGGTCACTGCCGCGCCCGCGATGGCGGCCACCAGGACCGCTCCGCCCACCACGACGTAGGTGGCGAGCCTGGCGTTGCGCTCGTCCGCGGTTTCGCCCAGATGGATGGCGGCCGGAACCGGTGCCTTGCCCTTGCTCATACCTTCGTGTGCCACCGGTTTCTCGATGGGCTTCTCGTCCTCCGTCAGGGCGCGCACCGGGTCGACGACGCCCCAGCCGACCAGGTGGTCGTGGCCCGCGATCGAGCGTTCCGCCGTCTGCTCGATCTGGGCGACGATTTGCTCCTGCGTCCAGTCCTTGTGCTTGGCCTTGATGAGCGCCGCGACCCCCGCGACGTACGGGGCCGAGAAGCTGGTGCCGTTGTCGGCGCAGTGTCCGCCGCCGGGGACCGTGGAGATCATGTCGACGCCGGGGGCAGCGACGCCCACGAAGTCACCGGACTGCGAGAAGGCCGCCCGTTCGTTGTTACGGTCCGAAGCCGCGACGGCCAGGACGCCGGGGTACGAGGCCGGGTAGGTCTTCTTGATGTTGCCGCCCAGCCCGTCGTTGCCCGCCGAGGCGACCACCACGATCTCCTTGGCCAGGGCCGCGTTCACCGCCTGTTCCAACAGCGGCGTGGGCTTCACCGCGTTGGCCGTGTCCTGGGAGATGTTGATGATGTCGGCCCTCCCCTGCCCGGCCGCGTAGTTGATGGCGTCTGCCAGCGTCTCCGCCGTCCCGTGGCCCTCGGCGTCGTTCTGCTGGATCGGGATGACCGTCGCGTCGGGAGCGAGGCCGGTGAAGCCGGTGCCCTTCGCCTCACGCGCGGCGATGATGCCGGCGACCTTGGTGCCGTGGCCGACCACGTCGGTGGTGCCGTTCTCCTTGCCGCGCTCGATCTTGTTGCCGTTGTCGTCCTTGAGGTTCTTGTCCAGCAGGTTCTTGCCGCTCCCGGCGTCCACGGCTTTCGTGAGCTGCGGGTTCTTGACGTCGATACCGGTGTCGATGACGGCCACCCGGACACCCTTGCCGGTGGACTGCTCCCACAGTTCGTCCATCAGTACGCGCTGGAGCGCCCAGGGACGGCCCGCGTACTTCTTCGAGGGAAAGGTGCACTGGGTGGAGTCGTCCGCGGCCGCCGGCAGCACCGGCAGCGAGACGACGAGTACGGCGGTGGCGGCCGCGGCCGTCAACAGCCGCCGCGGGCACGCCCGGGAGGAAGGAGAGGAGAGGGAGAAGGAGGAAGTGGGGTCCGTGGTCACGTGGTCGCTCCTCACGAACCCTGCGGCTGGCGGGCGGCGCCGGTCGACAGGCGGGGGCCGGTCGGCAGAAAGGCGGACCAGGCGGCGGGTACGGACGCGGGGTCGACGTCCTTGTACCCGAGGTGGTTCTGTGCCTGCTGGGCTTCCTGCTGGCTCTGCGCCTTCTCCTCCTTCGTGCCGGACTCCCCGATCCCGGAGTCGTCCTCCACGCTGTCGCCGTTGGACTGCATCGCGTAGCGCAGCCCGGTGTCGGTCACCAGGAAGAGGGGGCCGGACTCGGGGCTGGATCCCTTGAACTGACGGAAGAGCTGCCCGGATCCGGGGGTGACGTAGGCGCTGCTGGACCCGGTGGGGAGCGTGGCGGGGAAGCCCGTGCCGACCCAGGTGCTGAGGGTGCTGGCGCCGTCCTTGTCGGAGACCGAACGCAGGACGTTGCACACGGTGTTACGGCTTCCGCTCTCGGTGCTCGCGGAGTTGACGGGCTCCGGCTTGCTCGTGGGCCACTTCTTCTCCTGCCCGAACGCCTCGCCCGGCTCGAACGCGCCGGCGCTGACGTGCTTCGCCTGGCCGTCCTGGCCGAGGCCGACGAGGTCGCGACTGCTGAGCAGGAGTTTGGCGACGAAGTCGGACACCGGGGCGACCCGGCCCGGGAGGACCACGTACTGCTGGGTCCCGGTGCCGGAGACCGCGGCGAGGATCATTCCCACCTTGTTGTCCTCGTCCTGCAGGATCCCCGGAACGCCCGCGTCGGTGCCGGGATTTCCGTCGATGGCCGGGATGGTGACCGCGTCGCCCTGGTGCAGGGTGTCCAGCCAGTCGGCGGACACCCGCTGGGGGGTGCGGTCCGGGCCGACCAGGGTGCGCAGCAGCAGTTCGTCGTTCTTCACCGCGTACGCGGTGCCCGTGGCGTCGACGATGTAGCGGGTCCTGTCCGGTCCGGGCCCCTCGACGTACATCAGCTCGCCGCCGTGCAGCTTGTTCGCGCCCTCGGTCTTCCCCTGTTCCCGCTCGGCGAAGACGAACGCCGCCTTCTGGATGGCCCTGCCGCCCTCGCCGGGCCGCTCGCAGACCGCCCAGCGCTTCGAGGCGCCGGCTTCGGACTTCTCGGGCAGCCGGTCCGGGGCGTACGGGATGCCGAGGGTCGCGCCGTGCGGGATCTTGCCGCTGTCGAGGACCGATTCGCTGACGTTGACGACCTGGCCCTTGTCCGGGGCGAGGAGCAGCTTGGCGCTGGACATGTTCAGGACGGGGTGGAGCTGCGTCTTGCCGTCGGTCTTCAACACCACGTAGCGGGTGGTGGACTTGCTGGCGATGATGACGTTCTCGTACGGGGTGTCCCATTTCTGGGGTGCCACGGGCTTGAACATCCCCCAGGCGCCGAACACCGCCAGGACGACCACGCCGACGATCGCTCCGGGCACCACCGCGCGCAGGGGGCGCGGTGCCCCCTCCTCCGAGCCTGACGGGTGGGGCTGCAGGAACTGTGCGACCAACCTCCGCTTCGCGAAGGTGTAGGCATTGAGTTCGTCCCGCCGTGATGCCATGTGCGCGCTGCCCCTTCTCCCCAGTGGGCGACCAGGTTCCCACACCCGCCGTGGACCGCTGCCGTCGACCGGGACCCCTACTATGCCTGTTGGCACTTGGCTCTCACCGCTCAGGTAGGGTGATCGCCCGATCAACGCCCGTGAAAAAAACGGTGAATACGGACACGAGGGGGCAACGCGGCGATGGCTGCAGCGACGGGCGAGCGCACGAGGCGGTCCACTCGGCGAATGCCCTCCCCTTCCCGGCGGCAACGCAGCAACGGGCCTGACGACACGGCCCCCCGCAGCTCGGCGGACACCCCCGCCGCGACCACGCTCCATTCGATCTCCAGGACCGGCCGCGTCGGTCCCGCGCTGCGGCAGATGGTGCTCGTGGAAGCGGCCCTGGCCGTCGCCGTGGTGGGCGCCGCGCTCGGTGGTGCGTGGATGATCCCCGCCGGCGTGATCGCCTGTCTGCTGATCCTCCTCGCGGTGGTACGCCGCCGGGGCCGGGCCGTCCAGGACTGGCTGTCGACCGTGTCGTCCCTGCGCCGCCGCCGGCGGACCGCGACGGCGCCCCCCGCCGAGACGGAGCCGCAGCTGGCCCCGGTCGCGGAGAACGTGCCGGGGTTCGCCCCGTACATCTACGTCGACGGCGCCCGCCGCACGGTCGGCATGATCGGGGACGGCACGTTCCTGACCGCGGTCGTCCGGGTCGAGGCGAGCGGTGAGTCGCTCCGTCAGGCCATGGGTGCCCGGGCGCTGCCGTTGTCGCTGCTGGGCGACGCGCTCGCGGTCGACGACATCGTGCTGGAGTCGGCGCAGCTCGTGCAGCAGGTACGGCCCGCTCCGGCGCCGCATCTGCCGGAGCGGTCGGTGGCCCGGCTCTCGTACGCCCCTCTCCAGGACAGGACCGGGGCGCCCGCGCTGCGGATGACCTGGGTGGCGGTGAAGCTCGATCCGGAGCTGTGCCGGGAGGCCGTGGAGGCCCGCGGTGGCGGGATCGGAGGGGCTCAGCGCTGCCTGGTGCGGGTCGCGGACCATGTGGCGAGCCGCATCACCGGCGCGGGTTTCCGGGCCTCGGTGCTGGACCAGGAGGAGCTCAACTCCGCTGTGGCGACGTCCGCGTGCGCGAACCCCATCCTGTCGGCGCGTGCGGGGCGCCCTGACGCGGCGCCTCAGCGGCGGACGACGGAGACGACGCGGGTCTGGCGCTGCGACGACCGTTGGCACACCACGTACGCGGTCGACCGCTGGCCCGAGCTCGGCCGGGGAGCGACTCCGCTGCCGCGGCTCGTCGCCCTGCTGACCTCGGTACCGGCGTACGCGACGACGTTCAGCCTGACGGTCCGCCGCGGGACGCACCAGGGCCATGTGTCCGTGCGGGGCCACGTCCGGATCACCGGCGGTTCCGACACCGAACTGGTCGGCGTGCGAAGGACTTTGGAGCAAGCGGCCCGGCACGCGGAGGTCGGTCTCGTACGGCTGGACCGCGAGCAGCTGCCGGGTGTCCTGGCCACGCTCCCGCTGGGAGGCGCGCAGTGACGAAGAACATCGCTCCGAGGCGGGGGCTGCTGGGTCCGCGCCATGCCGGTCACACCCTGGCGGCGGACCACCTGGGTGCGCTGTCGTTGCCGGTGGGCGACGACGGCGTGATCATCGGTGACGACGCCGAGGGCCGCCCGCAGATGATCGGGTTCCACCGGCCGGCGCCGTACGACGTCCTGTTGATCGGTGGTCTGTGGACCGCGCAGGTGCTGGCGCTGCGCGCGGCCGGTACGGGTGCGCGGGTGGCGGTCGAGACGGGCCGTACCCAGGCGTGGACCACGCTGGCCCAGGCGGCGGGCGCCGGTCTCGAGTGCATCTCGCTCCATGATGTGGGCCGGGTGCCGCCGACCGGTGCCACGGTCGGCAGCCCGGTCGTGGTGGTGCGGGACTGCGGTATGCGTCCGCCCCGCGGCCGGGTGGTGTCCTCGCCGTGGCAGTCGGTACTGACCCTGCTCCCCTATCTGAGCCCCGTGGCCCCCCGGTTGATGCGGGCGGCGACGCTCGTGGGCGTGCAGCGGGTGTCGCCGGCCGAGGCGGAGCAGATCGGCCGGATACTCGGGCTCGCGCGTGCCGAGAGCGAGGCACTGCCCACGCTGGCCGACGGTGTCACCCTCTGGGTGGCGGGCCGTGAGCGCCACTGGGTGATGACCAGCGCGACGGATGTGGAGACCGGACTGCTGGGCACCGCTCGCAGGATGGACTGAACCTCTCCCGTTCGGCCCCCGGACCGGCCGCTTTTCAGGATCATGGCGGGGGAACGACACATTCGACGGAACGGAAGGGACGGGCGCATGGGCACCCAGCAGGAAAAGGACGAGCTCTACGCTCTGGACATCTCTGATGTGGAGTGGCTGAGCGCACCCGGTACCGAGAACGTCGAGGAGCGGGTCGAGATCGCCCACCTCCCAGGAGGTGCGATCGCCATGCGCTCGTCGCTGGACCCGGAGACCGTGCTGCGCTACACGGAGGCCGAGTGGCGCGCGTTCGTGCTGGGAGCACGGGACGGGGAGTTCGACCTCACGTAAAGCCCTCCGTTCGGATCGGGCGAGCCCTGCGTGATCCGAACGAAAGGCCCTGAGGGCGGCGTGGTGCGGGGGCGGCTGTCGGGGACTGCCGCCCTCTCGCTCCGTCCGGGACGGGTCGGCCGCGCCCCACGCTCCGTCGGAGACCGGCCGCCCTCCACTCGGTCCGGCCCTCTCTGTCCGTCCACCTCCCGATACGCGACGAATAGCCGTTACTTCACCTTCTGAGGCACTCGCCGCACGGGAGAGCCGTGCGTGACCTACGGGACAGTCGCCGTGGGCGATACGGCCTGCCGTAGTGCGCCCTATGGCGATTAGGGTGGGTGGGGGCGCGGCAGAGGAACCTGCGGGCAGGCACTGCGCGTCGCAAGGGGGAGAGCCGGGCGGACCGGCCAGAACGGGAACGGTCGCCCCCACCCACCACGGCACAAGGGTGCTCGACCACACCAGGAGGCAAAGTGAACGGCGATCGGGACGAGATCAGCGGGGGATGGAACACGCCCGTCGACGAGTCGTCCGACGCGGATCCCGCCGAGATGACGGGTGAGTTCACCATCGACTACACCCCGCCGGCCTGGTACACGCAGAACGCGCCGGGCGACTCCTCGGGCGGTGCGGGCTCGCACCTGGCACCGCCTCCGCCGCCGCAGGGGGCTCCGGTGTCCGTACCGGGGCTGCCGTCGTCCGGCGGTTTCGAGCCCGGCTGGCCGCCGGTTCCGGCAGCGCCGTCCGAGGCGGCTCCGGCCGCGTCGTCGGAGCCGCCCTCGCCTTCGTACGAGCCCACTCCCCCGGCACCGGCGCCGGCTTCGCCCCCGCCGAGCCCCGAGGAGTCCGTCGCGGCGGGCGGCGCGTCCGGCCCGTTCGGCGGTGGCGATGTGGAGAGCGGCGCCACCATGCGCTTCTCACCGGCCGCGCTGAAGCAGGAGATCGCCGAGCGCGAGGCCGCCAAGGCCGAAGCCGAGGCGGAGGCCGGGGCCGAGCCCGAGGCTTCCGGCGCCGCCACCGACACGGACACCTCCGCGTCCGAGGACGACGGCACGGCCCCGGCCGGCCCGGAGGGCGAGAAGCCCTCCGACGAGCCCCAGGGCCCGGACGCCTCCGAAGACCCGGAGCCTTCGGAAGAGTCCGAGCAGTCCGAGCAGTCCGAGCGGTCCGGGAAGTCCGGAGAGTCCGACGGCGACGGCGTCCGGGCAGTCACCGCCGAGGCGGACGCGGCAAAGGACCCCGTCGCACAGGCCCCCGCAACGCCGGCCCCCGCAGCGGAGATCGACGACTGGCCCGTGGCGGACGCCCGGGGCAGTCAGGGCTCTGCCCATGAGCCCGCCCCCGCCGTGACCGACGCGGCTCGCGAGGACACCCCGCCGGCCGGCGACGCGCCTCAGGGTGCCGTGGCGCCGAATGTCCCCGCCCCGTGGACCCCCGCGCCGCCCCCGCAGGGTGCCCTCCCGCCCCTGCCGCCCGCCTTCCAGCCCGCCGCACCGCAGCCGAGCGCTCCGCAGCCCGCGCAGCAGTGGCCCGCGCAGCAGCCCGCGCCCGCTCCGGCCGCCGACGCCTCGGGCGGCTACGGCTTCCCGCAGGCCCCGGCCCCGTCGGTGCCCGCACAGCCGTCGGTGCCCGCACAGCCGACCCCGCCTTCCCCGCCCGCGCCCCAGCCGCCGGTTCGCCCCGACGTGCCTGCGCCGCAGGGGGGTTACGGGTTCCCCCAGGCCCCCCAGCAGGGCGGTTACGGGTTCCCCCAGGCCGGTCAGCAGCCGCAGTTCCCGGCGCAGGGCGTCCCGCTTCCTCCCCAGGCGCCCCAGCAGGCACCCCAGGGCACACCGAACCTGCCCGCTCCGCAGGTGCAGCAGCAGCAGCCCGAGGCCTACCAGCCCCAGCCGCCCGCGCCCCAGGCTCCGCCCGTCGACCCGCGCACCGGGTCCGCGTGGCCGACGCCGGTCACGCACGACCAGCGCGAGCGCTCCGTACCGGGTGCGCCGCTCGGTTACACGGCCGCCGTGGAGCTGTCCTCGGACCGGCTGGTCCGGGGCAAGCAGAAGGCCAAGAGCAGCCGTACGCCGTCCGCCGCCTCCCGCTTCAAGCTGGGCGGGAAGAAGGAGGAGGTCGAGCGGCAGCGCAAGCTTGACCTGATCCGTACGCCGGTGCTGTCGTGCTACCGGATCGCGGTCATCAGCCTCAAGGGCGGTGTCGGCAAGACCACGACGACCACGGCGCTGGGCTCGACCCTGGCCACCGAGCGGCAGGACAAGATCCTCGCCATCGACGCCAACCCGGACGCGGGCACGCTCGGCCGGCGGGTGCGCCGCGAGACCGGGGCCACCATCCGCGACCTGGTCCAGGCGATCCCGTACCTCAACTCGTACATGGACATCCGCCGGTTCACCTCGCAGGCTCCCTCGGGTCTGGAGATCCTCGCGAACGACGTCGACCCGGCGGTCTCCACGACGTTCAACGACGAGGACTACCGGCGGGCGATCGACGTCCTGGGCAAGCAGTACCCGATCATCCTCACCGACTCGGGCACCGGCCTGCTCTACAGCGCGATGCGCGGGGTGCTGGACCTCGCCGACCAGCTGATCATCATCTCGACGCCGTCCGTCGACGGGGCCTCCAGCGCGTCCACGACGCTGGACTGGCTGTCGGCGCACGGCTACGCGGAGCTGGTGCAGCGCTCCCTGACCGTCATCTCAGGTGTCCGTGAGACCGGCAAGATGATCAAGGTCGACGACATCGTGCAGCACTTCGAGACCCGCTGCCGCGGCGTCGTGGTCGTACCGTTCGACGAGCACCTGTCGGCGGGCGCCGAGGTGGACCTCGACATGATGCGGCCGAAGACCCGCGAGGCGTACTTCAACCTCTCGGCGCTCGTCGCGGAGGACTTCCAGCGCGCCCAGCAGCAGCAGGGGCTCTGGACGGCCGACGGCAGCAACCCGCCGCCGCAGTTCGCCCCGCCCATGCCGGGGCAGCAGACGCCGGGTCAGCCGATGCCCGGTCAGCAGCCGTACGCGCCCCAGCCCGGCCAGCCCTACCCGGGGCAGCAGCCGTACCCCGGACAGCCGTACCCCGGGCAGCCGCAGCAGCAGCCGTACCCGCCCCAGCAGCCGTACGGCGGGCAACAGCCCTACGGGGGTCCGCAGCAGGCCGCCGCGCCTCAGCAGGGCTACCCGCCGCACCCCGGCCAGGGTGCGCAGAGCAATGCCTGGCAGCAGTCGCCGCCCGCCCCGGCGCAGCCCGGCGGCGCCCCGGCCGGGGCGCCTCAGCCGCCCGCGCACCACGATGGCCAGGCACATCAGCCGGGACAGCCCGAACTGCAAGGTCCCGTTCCGCCCGCGGGCTGGCAGCAGCACCCTCCGCAGCCGCCGCCGGCGCCTCAGCAGTGAGGCAGTAGAGGTCTAAACCAATGAGGGCTCGCACCGTTCACCCGGTGCGGGCCCTCATCGCATTCCCGCAGACCACACGCGGTTTGGCGGACCGTTGACGCGACTCGACCGCCGCTGATAAACCTTCGCTTCACCAGCTGGCGAACCAGAGATCTGCCCGCCTTCACCATGCGAGACATGACGCGAGGTCCACGTCCATGGTCACAAGATTCCCTCCACGCTCCCCCCGCCCACGCGGTCGTCTGCGTGTCCTTCTCGCCGCCGGAGCCGCCGCCTTGGCGCTGGCCGCCGGATCGGTCGTCCCCGGCAACCCGCTCGGCACCGCCCCGCAGGAGGCGCACGCCGCCGACGGCAAGTCGACGCTCACGGTCGCCGTCGCGCAGAGCGTCGACTCCCTGAGCCCCTTCCTCGCGCAGCGGCTGCTCTCCACGAGCATCAGCCGGCTGATGTACGACTTCCTGACCAACTACGACGCCAAGGACAGCCACACGATCCCCGGGCTCGCCACCGAGTGGGAGTCCTCGGCGGACAAGCTGACGTGGACGTACACCATCCGGGACGACTCGAAGTGGTCGGACGGGGAGAAGGCCACGGCCGAGGACGCGGCGTGGACCTTCGACAAGATGATGACCGACGAGGGCGCCGCGACCTCGAACGGCAGCTTCGTCTCCAACTTCAAGAAGGTCACGGCGCCCAGCCCGGACAAGCTGGTCATCGAGCTGAAGAAGCCTCAGGCCACGATGACGGCGCTGGACGTGCCCATCGTCCCCAAGCACATCTGGGAGAAGGTCGGCGACTTCTCGAAGTTCAACAACGACACGAAGTTCCCGATCGTGGGCAACGGGCCGTTCATCCTGACGGACTACAAGGTCGACAGCTATGTGAAGCTGAAGGCGAACAAGGACTTCTGGCGGGGCGCGCCCAAGTTCGACGAGATCGTCTTCCGCTACTACAAGGACCAGGACGCGGCGGTCGCCGCCCTCCGAAAGGGTGAAGTCTCCTTCGTCGCCGGAAGCCCGAGCCTGACGCCCGCGCAGGCCGCGTCGCTGAAGAGCACCGACGACATCAAGGTGAACGACGCCCCCGGCCGGCGCTTCTACGCACTGGCCGTCAACCCGGGCGCGCAGACCAAGGACGGCAAGAAGTTCGGCGACGGCCACCCGGCGCTCCAGGACCAGAAGGTCCGCCAGGCCCTGTTCACGGCCGTGGACCGCTCGACCATCATCGACAAGGTCTTCCAGGGCTACGCCGTGGAGGGGGAGGGCTACATCCCGCCCCGCTACGGCTCGTACTTCTGGAAGCCGTCGGCCGAGCAGAAGCTCGCCTACGACCCGGCGAAGGCCGGCGCCCTGCTCGACGAGGCGGGCTACAGGAAGAACAGCGCGGGCAAGCGGACCGGCAAGGACGGCAAGCCGCTCGACTTCCGGATCCTGTGCCACGCCACGGACCCCAACGACAAGGCGATCGGCAAGTACCTCCAGGAGTGGTGGGGCGAGCTCGGCGTCGGTCTGAAGGTCGACTGCATGGACAACGTCTCGGACCCCTGGTACGCCGGTGAGTACGACCTCGCCTTCGACGGCTGGTCCGTCAACCCCGACCCCGACTTCGTGATGTCGATCCACACCTGCGCCGCGCTCCCGGCCAAGGCGAAGCAGACGGCGGCGACCGACAACTTCATCTGCGACAAGCAGTACGACGAGCTCTACGCGAAGCAGCTGGCCGAATACGACCCCGCCAAACGGGCCGACCTCGTGAAGCAGATGGAGTCGCGGCTGTACGACACGGGATACATGAATGTCATGGCGTACCCGAATGCCGTCGAGGCCTACCGCACCGACCAGATCGAGTCCCTCACGACCATGCCGTCGGACGGGGGCAACATCTTCGGTCAGGACGGTTACTGGAGCTGGTGGTCGGCGGTCCCGGCCGCCGGTGCGTCGGACGGTTCGTCCGGCGACAGCGGCAGCTCCACCGGAGTCCTCATCGGTGTCGGAATCGCTGTAGTCGTCCTCGCCGGTGGCGGGCTGCTGTTCGCCATGCGTCGTCGTTCCACCGCGGAAGACCGTGAATAGTCCATGAGCACAGAAAGCACTCCCGCGCTCGTGAAGGGCGCGGCGGGCGTGGACGCTGTGCAGACCGACGGCCCGGCTCCGGCCGGGCCGTCGGCCCGCAGTCCACGCTCCCGCAGCACGACCGCGTACCTCCGCTATGCGGCGGGCAAGGTGGCCGGTGCGGCCGTCTCGCTGTTCGCCGTGCTCGTCACCAGCTTCTTCCTGTTCCGTCTGATCCCCGGCGACCCCGTCAAGCACATGACCGGCGGCCGTCAGGTGTCGAACGAGCAGATCGCCGCGATGCGCAAGGAATTCGGCCTCGACCTGCCGCTCTGGCAGCAGTTCACCGAGTACTGCGGCAAGGCCCTGACCGGGGACTTCGGTACGTCGTACCAGTTCCGCGCCCCCGTCATGGACAAGATCTCCGAGGCGCTTCCCGCGACGCTGCTGCTCACCGGCACCGCGTTCGTGATCTACACGGCGATCGGTATCTGGCTGGGCGCCAGGTCCGCCTGGCGCAACGGCTCGGCCGGCGACCGCTTCCACACGGCCTTCGCGCTGACGCTGTACTCGGTGCCCTCGTTCTGGCTCGGGCTGCTCCTGATCATCACCCTGTCGGTCGGCATCGGGCCCGTCCCGGGTCTCTTCCCGACCGGTGGCATGGAGTCCGGCAGCGAGAGCGGTTTCGCGTACGTCATCGACGTGGCGCACCACCTCGTGCTGCCGGTCATCACCCTCGTCGCCGTCGAGTACGCGCGCACCCTGCTGGTGATGCGCTCCTCGCTGCTCGACGAGATGGGCAGCGACTATCTGACGACGGCCCGGGCGAAGGGGCTCCGCGACGACCTCGTACGCCGCCGGCACGCCGTCCCCAACGCGATGCTGCCGACGGTGACGCTCCTCTTCGTGAACCTGGGCAACACGGTGGCCGGCGCCATCCTGGTGGAGACGGTGTTCTCCTGGCCCGGCCTGGGCGGCTTGTTCTACCAGGCGCTGAGCGTGCCCGATCTGCCGCTGGTACAGGCGCTCTTCTTCGTCTTCGCCGCCGCGGTGATCCTCATGAACACGCTGGCCGATGTGATCTATCCGCTCCTCGATCCCCGGGTGGGCCGATGACGACGACGACCGACACCGCGCCGGCCACCGGGCCGCGCGCACTGGCCTGGGCCCGCCGGCGCCAGGCGGCGGGCCGCTTCTGGCGGCAGTACCGCGCCCACCGGGCGGGCCTCGCCGGCCTCGCCGTGCTGGCGCTGATCGCCCTGACGACGCTGGCGGCCCCGCTGCTGGTCGGCGCGGACTCGCAGAGCGTCACCAGCGCGCCGGGCAGCGCGCTGGAGTCGCCCAGCGCCGAGTTCCCCCTCGGCACCGACCAGTTCGGCCGCAGCCTGCTCGCCCTCCTGGTGTGGGGGACGCGGGTCTCCCTGACCGTGGGTCTGCTCGCGGCGTTCCTCTCGGTGGCCATCGGGACCCTGGTGGGCATCACCGCGGGGCACTTCAAGGGCTGGTACGGCAACGTCGTCATGCGGATCACGGACTGGTTCCTGGTGATGCCGACGCTGGTGCTGGCCATCGCGCTGGCCACCGTGCTCTCGCGGTCGCTCTGGACGACGGTCCTGGCGATCGGCGTGACGACGTGGCCGACGACCGCGCGGCTCGTCCGGGCGCAGACGCTGTCCGTGGAGTCACGTCCGTACATCGAGCGCTCCAAGGCGCTCGGGGGCGGGCACGGCCACATCATGTCCCGCCATGTGCTGCCCAACGTCATGCCGCTGGTGCTCGCGCAGACGACACTGGTGATCTCCACCGCCATCCTCACCGAGGCGACCCTCGCCTTCCTCGGGCTCGGCGATCCCACGATCGTCTCCTGGGGCGGGCTGCTCCAGGACGCCCGTGAGGCCGGGGCGGTCAGCTCCGGCAACTGGTGGTACCTCGCTCCGCCCGGACTCGCCATCGCGGTCGTCGCCCTCGCGTTCACGCTGTGCGGCCGTACCATCGAGTCCGTGCTCAACCCCAAGCTGGGGGTGTCCCGTTGACCGCCGTGAAGACCGAGAGCGTTCCGAAGCCGGAGACCGGGCAGCCGTTGCTCGACGTCCGGAATCTGCATGTCACCTACGGGTCGGGGGCTTCGGCCGTCCCCGCCGTACGAGGTGTCGACCTACGGGTCGAGGCGGGCCAGAAGCTCGGCATCGCCGGGGAGTCCGGCTGCGGGAAGTCGACGCTGGCGCTGGCGCTGCTGCGGCTGCTGCCCGCCTCGGCGACCCTCAGCGGGCAGATCCTGCTGGACGGTGAGGACGTCCTCACCATGAAGTGGGGGCGGCTGCGCGCCGTGCGCTGGGCGGGGGCGTCGATCGTCTTCCAGGGCGCGATGCACTCGCTGAACGCCGTGCACCGCATCGGCGACCAGATCGCAGAACCGATCCTGCTGCACGGCAAGGGGACCCCGGCGGCCGCCCGCAGGCGCGCCGGCGAGCTGCTGGAGCAGGTGGGTCTCCCGGCCGCGCGGGCGGACGCGTATCCGCACGAGCTGTCCGGCGGTCAGCGTCAGCGCGTGATGATCGCGATGGCGCTGGCCTGCGACCCTCGGCTGATCATCGCGGACGAGCCCACCACGGCCCTGGACGTGATGATCCAGGCGCAGATCCTGCGGCTGATCGAACAGCTCGTCAGCGACCAGGACCTCGGTCTGATCATGATCAGCCACGATCTGGCGGTGCTCTCCGACACCTGCGACCGGCTGTCGGTGATGTACGCGGGCCGGGTCGTCGAGGAGGGTCCCGCCAAGAAGGTCTACGAGCACGCCCGTCACCCGTACAGCAGCGCCCTGTCGGCCGCCTTCCCGCGCATCGGCGACCTCGCCTCCCGGCACGCACCGCGCGGCCTGCCGGGTGATCCCCCTGACCCGTCGGCGCTGCCCTCCGGCTGTACGTTCCATCCGCGCTGCCCGGCGGCG
Organism: Streptomyces sp. NPDC104381; assembly: GCF_055583745.1. NCBI lineage: Bacteria > Bacillati > Actinomycetota > Actinomycetes > Kitasatosporales > Streptomycetaceae > Streptomyces > Streptomyces sp. NPDC104381. The sequence continues at coordinate 841,969 of NZ_JBVJNK010000004.1, read as the reverse complement.
CTGGAGTCCTGCGCCACCGAGGACCAGGAGCTGCGGCCGGCCGGCCCGTCCCGGCGGGCGGCCTGTGTGCTGGTGGAGCCGGAAGCCACCGCGACGCCCGGACCGCACGGCGGTACCGAGGAAGCAAGGAGCACCTCATGACGACCACCACCCAGGCTCCGCTGCTGAGCGCCCAGGCGCTGGAGGTCGCGTTCCCCGGCCGGCGCGGGGCGGCGACGGCGCGGGCGGTCGACGGGGTCGACCTCGACATCCGTCCCGGTGAGATCGTCGCCCTGGTCGGCGAGTCGGGCTGCGGGAAGACGACGCTGGCCCGGTCGCTGCTGGGCCTGGTACCGCCCACGGCCGGCCGTGTCACCTTCGGCGGCGAGCCCCTGGACTACGCGGGCCGGGCGCTCAAGGCGTACCGCAAGCGGGTGCAGCTGGTCCTCCAGGACCCCAGCGGCTCCCTGAACCCCCGTCACACGGTGTACGACGCGGTGGCGGAGGGCCTGCGCATCCACGGTTACGCGGGCGACGAGCGGGAGGCGGTCTCCGGGGCGCTGGCGCGGGCCGGGCTGCGGCCTCCGGAGCGGTTCTTCCTGCGGTATCCGCACGAGCTCTCCGGTGGTCAGCGCCAGCGCGTCGTGATCGCGGGCGCCCTGGTCCTGGAGCCCGAGCTGATCGTCGCGGACGAGCCCGTGGCGTCGCTGGACGCCTCGGTGCGCGGCGAGATCCTGGCCCTGCTGCTGCGGCTCCGGGACGAACTGGGCCTGTCCGCACTGGTGGTGACCCACGATCTGGGGCTGGCGTGGAACATCGCGGACCGGGTGGCGGTGATGTATCTCGGCCGGATCGTGGAGACGGGCGACGTCGAGCAGATCCTCACCGCCCCCCAGCACCCGTACACCCGGGCGCTGCTGTCCGTGCTGCCGGAGGCGGACGGTGAACCGGTGCTGCTGACGGGCGAGCCGCCGGACCCCTCGAACGTCCCGTCGGGCTGCCGCTTCCATGCCCGGTGCCAGGTCCTCGCCTCGGGCGAGGCGGAGCGCGCGGGCGTCGCGGACGCGTGCCGCACGAAGGATCTGCCGGTGCTCGAGGGCGGCGGCCTGACCCAGGTCGCCTGCCACTGGGCGGCCGCGGCGAAGGCCGTGTCCTAGGACCCGGGCTCCCGGACGTGGTGGATGGCGCCCGCCAGCTCTCCCAGGGGGCGTCCCGTGCCGCCCCAGCGGTGCTGCACGATCTCCGCGGCGATGGAGACGGCGGTCTCCTCCGGCGTACGGGCTCCGAGGTCCAGGCCCACGGGTGAGGCGAGGCGGGCCAGATCCGCCTCGCCCACGCCCGCCTCCCGGAGCCGGGCGGTCCGGTCGGCGTGGGTGCGTCTGCTGCCCATCGCGCCGATGTACGCGGCGGGCGTGCGCAGTGCGGCGGCGAGCAGCGGCACGTCGAACTTCGGGTCGTGGGTGAGGACGCAGATGACGGTGCGGGCGTCCACCGTGACCGACTCCAGATAGGTGTGCGGCCAGGCGCAGACGACCTCGTCGGCCGTGGGGAAGCGCTCCCGGGTGGCGAAGGCCGGGCGGGCGTCGCAGACCGTCACCCGGTACCCGAGGAAGGACCCGATCCGCGCGGTGGCCGCCGCGTGGTCGATGGCGCCGAAGACGAGCATGCGGGGCGCGGGGGCGTACGTCTGGACGAAGACGGTGACGTCCTGCATCCGGCGCTCGCCGTGCGCGCCGTAGCGGGTGGTGCCGGTGACCCCCTGGGCGAGCAGGCCCCGTGCGTCGTCGGTGGCGGCCGCGTCGAGCCCCTCGTCGCCGAGCGATCCGGCGGCACGGCCGGCCAGGACCGTCCGGTGGGCGCCGGCCGGTGCCGCTCCGGACACCACGGTGGCGAGCGCGACGGGTTCCCCCGCGGCGATGGTGTCGAGGAGCTCCCGCAGTGCGTCCCGGTCGCCCTCATCGACGTACGGCCGGACGAGGACCTCGATCGTCCCGCCGCAGGTCAGCCCGACGCCGAAGGCCTCGTCGTCGCTGATGCCGTAGGACCTCAGCAGGGTCCGGCCGGTGGTGAGCGTCTCGGTGGCGATCTCGTGGACGTCGCTCTCGACGCACCCTCCGGAGACGCTGCCCGCGACCGCTCCCGTGGCGCTCACCGCCATCACGGCGCCGGGTGCCCGTGGCGCGCTGCCCCGCACGCCGACGACGGTGGCCAGGGCGAAGGGCGTACCCGCGGTGTGCCAGTCGCGCAGGTCCGACAGCAGTTCACGCATGCGAGGCGTCCTCCCGGCTCGACGGCTCCTGCCCCCGACCATGCCCCGGCGCGGACGCGCGCACCACAGGACGGCGTCAGGCCCGTTCGTACGCCGCGATCAGCTCGCTGGACCGCTTCACATCGGCGGCCATCGCCACGAGCAGGTCGTCGATCGACTCGAACTTCAGCATGCCGCGTACGTAGGCGAGGAAGTCGACCGCCACGTGCAGCCCGTACAGGTCGAGCCCGACGCGGTCGATCGCGTACGCCTCGACGGTCCGCTCGGTGCCGTCGAACTGCGGGTTCGTGCCCACGGAGATCGCGGCGGGCATCGCCTCGCCGTTCACGGTGAGCCAGCCGGCGTAGACGCCGTCGGCGGGGATCGCGGTGTGCGGCAGGGTCTCCACGTTCGCCGTGGGGAAGCCGAGCTCGCGCCCGCGCTGGGCGCCGCGCACCACGACACCCTCCACGCGGTGCGGGCGGCCGAGGATCTCCGCGGCCCCTTCGACGTCGCCCTCGGCGATCAGCCGGCGGGTGAGCGTGGAGGAGAACGGCTCGCCGCCGCCCGCGTCCCCGCTGACGTAGAGGTCGATGACCTCGACCTGGAAGTCGTACGTCGGGCCGAGCTCGGCGAGGAAGGTGACGTTGCCCGCCGCCCGGTGCCCGAAGCGGAAGTTCGGGCCCTCGATGACCAGCTTCGCGTGCAGCTTGTCGACCAGCACCTTCGCGACGAAGTCCGCGGGCGAGAGCTGCGAGAACTCGGCGGTGAACGGCAGGATCAGCACCGCGTCGACACCCAGTCCGGCCATCAGCTCGGCACGCCGGTGATGGGGTGCGAGCAGCGGCGGGTGGGTGCCGGGACGGACGACCTCGCTGGGGTGCGGGTCGAAGGTGACGACGACAGAGGGCACCCCGAGCTCGCGCGCCCGCTCCACGGCACGGCCGATGATCAGCTGGTGTCCGCGGTGCACCCCGTCGTAGGAGCCGATGGTGACGACACTGCGTCCCCAGCCCTCAGGGATGTCCTCCAAGCCACGCCAGCAGTGCACTGTGACCGCTCCTCGCCCGAACCTGTGTACGTGTGTATGTCCATTACGCAGGTCTAAGACTGCCATGCCCACGTCCCGCGGCCTGCATCGGCATGGGGATCGCGGGCCGCGAACCGTCCAGTTCCTCCATGGTCCGCCGGGCTCCGGGGCCGACGACGGCGGCCCACTCCTGCGGGGCGTCCGTCAGCCACCGGGTGACCAGGGCGGCGAATCCGGGCACGTCCCGGGCGAGCTCGGCCAAGCCGCGGTCGAAACGGGCCGCGCCCTCGGGCGTCCGGGCGAGGAGCGTCCCGGTGCGGTGCACCAGGGCGCGCGTACGGGCCTCGGGGCGGCGGCCGGAACCCTCCGCGGCCGCCCGCAGCAGGGCTTCCAGTACCTCCGGGTCCCTCCCCGTCTCCTGCTCGAACTCCAGGAGCACCTCCAGCAGCTCCCCCCGCAGCGGCCGGGAAGCGGCGCTTCCGGGGCCGGCGAGCACCCGGGCCAGCGCCGCGCGGACGGGCGGCGGCACGGGCCGGCCCCGCAGCAGCCCGGTCATGAAGGGCAGCAGGAGCGCCCGTGCGGCGGGGCTGTGCTCCAGCCGGAGGTCCAGATAGGCGGCGGTCCGCGCCCCGGCGTCCCCGCCGGGACCGCTGTGGCTCTCGACGTAGTGGCGGACAAGACCGGGGGCGTGCAGCGCCAGCGCCGGGGTGTCCAGGGAGGCCAGCTCCCGCAGCACGGTGCCGGCCGTCCCGCCGGGCAGCGAGAGGCGGGCGCGCAGCGCGGCGAGCACCGGCTCGGGGTGCTCGGGGAACACCTCGGTGAGCAGGGCCAGCGGGAGGCGGGGGTCTCCGGCGGCGAAGAGGCGCAGGGCCTGCGGCAGATAGCGGCCCCCGGTGCCCGGGTCCCGTACGAGGACGGTGAGCGCCTGGGCGTGCAGGGCGGTGTCGTCGGGCCGGGCCAGCAGGGTCAGCGCGGCGCCCCGCAGCACGGCGCGGTCGGCGGCCGGGAGGGTGGCGCGGGCGGCGGTGAGCGAGGCGTGGACGGCGGCTGCGGCGCGTCGTGCGGGCCGCTCGTCGTCACGCGCCCACCGGTCGACGGCCCGGCAGAGGGCGGCGGGCTCGTCCTCGGCGAGGGTGGTGAGCAGTTCGGCGGCGCGCGGGTGGACGGTGTCGACGAGCGCCTCGGTCAGATCGTCGACGGCGAGGTCCCGGCGGGCGTACAGCAGTGCCTGCGCGGCGGCGGCCACGGTGAGCCGCATCGGCAGGCCCTTCTCGGCGGGCAGCGGGCTCTCGTCGGTGAACCAGCGGCACAGGAGCGCCTGGACGGTCCTGGGGTGGGCGGCCAGACGGCGGGAGACGGCGTCCAGATACCGTTCACCGCCGTCCGCGCGGGGGGCGCCGTCGGCGGGCAGGAGGCGGCGCAGAAGGTCGATCCGGTCGTCCTCGGGCAGCCGGACCCGGCGCCAGAACCACGGGCCGAACTCGGCGTAGGGCCCCAGCGCCGCCGGGCCGCCGCCCGACAGTGAACGCCGGGTGATCCGTCCGGCGAGCACCCGCAGCACCCCGAGGCAGGGCCGGGCGTCGGCCACCCGGAGCAGGCTCTCCCTGAGCAGGTGCGCCGCCCACCAGGCGGCGTCGGTGAACCGCGCCTCCGTACCGGGGGCGGCCGACAGACGGTCCATCGCCTCGATCAGGTCCGCCATCCGATGGGCCAGCGCGGCGTGCCCCTGCCGCCGCTCCAGCAGGAGCATCGCCTGGAGGACGGGGCCGATGCGGTGGCGCGGCACCGGAAGGTTGCGGGGCTCCACCGGATCCTGTGGGGCCGGTGCGGGGTCGGCACAGGCCCCGTCCGCGTGCCAGCGGTGGACCAGGGAGTGCAGCGCCGCGTCCAGGTCGAGGTGCGCGCCCTGCACCCAGTCGCCCAGCTCCTCGTGGCCGAAGCGGTATCCCGCGCCGGCCGGGACCAGCAGGCCCTCGGTGAGTACGGCCGAGGCCCAGCCCGTACGCCAGGGGAAGAGCTCCTCGAACGCGGCCCGGTCCAGCTCGCCCTGCCCGGGCCCGAGGCAGCGTCTGGCCGCCTCGTGGACCTGGCCGGCCACCTTCGCCGCCAGCCGACGGACCGCAGCCCCCCGGAGCCGGGGTTCGGCCTGGGCCCCGATCCGTACGGCGATCCGGAGGCAGGTGAGGTCCAGATGGGCGGCGAAGACCTCCTCCGTGCCGGGCCTGCCGGGGACGTCGGGGGGCAGCGCCGCCCGTACCTCGGCGAGCAGGCTCAGGGTGAGGGGGTGCCGGTCGTGGCCGGGCGCGATCGCACCGGGCGGGATGTCGTAGCGCTCCGCCGCCCGCTCGGCCTGTTCCGCGGTGAGGTCGCCGAGCCTGACCGCGGGCGGCAGGCCTCCGGCGGGCCGCTCCGGGCGGTGCAGGGTGCCCGGGGGGTACAGCGCGCCGGCGGTCTCCCAGTGCTCGGGGCGGCAGGCGACGACCATCCGCACCTCGTGGGCCCGCAGCCACCGCGCGGTCGCCCGGGCCCATCCGGCGAGCCGGTGGGCCAGCAGGGGCGGCATCTCCTCCGGGCCGTCCACGACGACGAGGAGCGGGATCCCGGAGGCCGCGGCGAGGTCCGCCACCCGCTCGGGGGTGGCGGTCTCCATGTCTCCCCGGGCCCCGGCGGCGGTGATGATCCGCCCGGAGCGCCGCAGCGCCCTGGTCATCGCCTCGGTGACCGAGGTGTCCTCGGCCAGGAGGTCGGCGCCGCGCAGCCAGAGCGTCAGGGCGGGCACGGGCCCGCGGGCCCGGCGGGCGGCCAGGGCGGCGAGCTCGGTGGTGCGGCCGGTCCCGGGGGCGCCGACCAGGCCGAGCACCGGGCCCGTACCGGTCTCGAAGGCGGTGAACTCCGCGCTGACGCCGGGGCGCTCGACGGCCTCGGTGCCGCAGGGCCGTCCGCCGGCGTGGCCGAGCGAGGTGGCGGTCAGCTGGAGCGCCCCGGCGAGGTTGAGGTCATGGCCGTACCCCGGGACGCCGCTCGCGTTGCGCCGGAGGACCTCGGCCAGCGGTTCCGGGGCGTCCTGGACCGCGAGCGGCAGCGCGAGCCCCGCGGTCTCGCGCCCGGCGCTCAGCGCCGTCGAGAGCACCCCCAGGACGGCTCCGGTGCGCGGGTCCGTCACCGGGCCCCCGACGGCGGCACCGCCGGAGCGCAGGGCGTCGCGCCCGTCCGTGCCGAGGGCGAGCTCCAGCGCCTCCCCCACGGGGTGCTCCCGCCCGCCCTCGGAGTACGTCGCGGGGGTCGTCCCGAGCACCCGTGCCTCGCGCCAGCCGTGGGCGGCGATCCGCACGTAGGTGCCCGTGCCGATCTCCGCCCGCACGGCGATGGGGAGCGGATCCACCTCCAGGGTCCCGGGGCCGCCGGTGCGCAGCAGGGCGAGGCCCAGTGCGGGCAGCTCGGTGATGTCGTCGGAGCCCACGGAACACGTGCGGCCGTCCGGGGAGTGCAGCGTCAGGGGCCCGGGGCGTGCGACGGCCTGATGACCGGTGACGACCGTGCCCCGGTCGTCCGCGACGAAGCCGGTCCCCCGCGGCCGGCCGGCCTGATCGCAGATCCGCACAAGTTTCGACCGGTCCCCGCTGCCCATGGTCCGACGGTAGGTCCCCGATGATCGGCACCGGAAACGCGCGGGGCGAAAGCGCCCCCCTCGCACCCCCCTGTCACTCCGAGCGCCCGTCCATTGGGGTGAATCGGCGGGTTCGCGTGGACAGGGATGGTCGCGGGAGGGGGATCGTGGAGCGGGCACGCGACAGGGGGGCTGCCCGCTCCACGACGGGCCGGAATCCCGGGCCCGGGGTCCTGGTCGTCAGGCGAAGACGGCGAGGCTCCTGGCCTTGCCGTTCTGCTCCTCGACGAGCACGAGGAACGTGCCGTCGGGCCCGAAGACCCCCACCGGCCCCGGAGGACAGGCCGGCATGTCGAGCCGTACGCCGTTGAGCAGCAGCTTGGCGCGCTTCTCGTCCACGTCCCAGCGCGGGAAGGCGGAGGCGGCGGCCTCGGCGACCGGCATCACGGTCAGCTCCTCCTGGTGCTGGTCGAGCGTGCGCGCCGCGTCCAGGCCGTAGGGTCCGACGCGGGTGCGCCGCAGCGCGGTCAGATGCCCGCCGACGCCGAGCCCGGCACCGAGGTCCCGGGCCAGGGCGCGGATGTACGTACCCGAGGAGCACACGACGGAGACGACCAGGTCGACGACCGGGGTGCCGTCCTCGGCGACCGCCTCGCGGACGTCGTGGACCTGGAAGGACGAGACGGTCACCGGGCGGGCCGGGATCTCGAACTCCTCGCCGCCGCGCACCCGCGCGTAGGAGCGCTTGCCGTCGATCTTGATGGCGCTGACCTTGGACGGCACCTGCATGATCGCGCCGGTCAGCGCGGCGACCCCGGCGTCGATGCCCTCGCGGGTCACCCCGGAGGCGTCGGTGGACGAGGTGATCTCGCCCTCCGCGTCGTCGGTGACGGTGTCCTGGCCGAGCCGGATCGTGCCGAGGTACTCCTTCTCGGTCAGTGCGAGGTGACCGAGGAGCTTGGTCGCCCTCTCGACACCGAGCACGAGGACACCGGTCGCCATCGGGTCCAGCGTGCCGGCGTGGCCGACCCGCCGGGTGCGGGCGATGCCGCGCATCTTCGCGACGACGTCGTGCGAAGTGAAGCCGGACGGCTTGTCGACGATGACAAGGCCGTCCGGCGTCCTCTGCTTGTCCTGCTTGTCGTGCTTGTTCTGCGTCATGCGGAAGGCGAGTCCTCGTCGTTCTCGGCGGACTCGTCCTCCGGCTTGCGGTACGGGTCGGCGTCACCGGCGTACTTCGCTCCGGAGGACGCCTCACGGACCTTGGCGTCCGAGGCGCGTGCCCGGTCGAGCAGGTCCTCGATCGCCTTGGCGTTGTCCGGCAGGGCGTCCGCCACGAACGCCAGCGTCGGGGTGAACTTCGTCCCCGCCGCCGCACCGACCGCCGAGCGCAGGATGCCCTTGGCGCTCTCCAGGCCCGCGGCCGCGCTGGCCCGCTCCTCGTCGTCGCCGTAGACCGTGTAGAAGACCGTGGCCTCCCGCAGGTCGCCGGTGACACGGGTGTCCGTGATGGTCACGTGCGTGCCCAGACGCGGGTCCTTGATACCGCGCTGCAGTTTCTCGGCGACCACCACCTGGATGAGGTCCGCCAGCTTCTTCGCCCGCGCGTTGTCGGCCACTGGTCCGTCTCCTTCTTGAACGTGCTCAATCGTCTTCGTCGTTGTGCAGCCGCCGCCGTACGGACAGCAGCTCCACTTCCGGCCGGCCCGCGATCATGCGCTCGCACCGGTCGAGTACGTCTGTGAGGTGTCCGGTGTCCCCGGAGACCACGGCAAGACCGATCTCGGCCCTGCGGTAGAGGTCCTGGCCGCCCGTCTCCGCGACGCTCACCGCGAACTTGCGGTGGATCTCGGCGACGATCGGGCGGACGATGGAGCGTTTCTCCTTCAACGACCGTACGTCGCCGAGGAGCAGATCGAAGGACAGCGTCCCCACATACATGTATGTCCGGATGTCCCGCCGGTTCGGGTTCGGGGGCCCGGAGGTCGCCCTCCGGGCTGGCACAGCCACGTCCCGCCGTCACTCGGCGGAGACACCCGAACCGTACACGGAACGGCCGGGGCCGATCGACGGAAATACGACCCGTCGACCGGCCCCGACCGTGGGGGAGAACCCGGGGGTCACCCCCCGGGAATCCCCGTTGATCAGCCTCGCGGCTTCTCGCGCATCTCGTACGTCGCGATGACGTCGTCGATCTTGATGTCGTTGAAGTTACCGAGGTTGATACCACCCTCGAAGCCTTCGCGGATCTCGGTGACGTCGTCCTTGAAGCGGCGCAGACCGGAGATGTTGAGGTTCTCCGCGATGACCTTGCCATCGCGCAGCAGGCGCGCCTTGGTGTTGCGCTTGACCTCGCCGGAGCGGACCAGCACACCGGCGATGTTGCCCAGCTTGGACGAGCGGAAGATCTCGCGGATCTCCGCCGTGCCGAGCTCGACCTCTTCGTACTCCGGCTTGAGCATGCCCTTGAGGGCCGCTTCGATCTCTTCGATCGCCTGGTAGATGACCGAGTAGTACCGGACGTCCACGCCCTCGCGCTCGGCCATCTGCTCGGCACGCCCCGCGGCGCGCACGTTGAAGCCGATCACGATGGCGTCGGAACCCGTCGCCAGGTTGATGTCCGACTCGGTGACCGCACCCACACCGCGGTGCAGGACCCGGATGTCGACCTCTTCACCGACGTCGAGCTGGAGCAGCGAGGACTCGAGGGCCTCCACCGAACCGGACGCGTCGCCCTTGATGATGAGGTTGAGCTCCTGGACCAGACCGGCCTTGAGCGCCTCGTCCAGGTTCTCCAGGGAGAACCGGACACCCTTGCGGGCGAAGTTGGCGTTGCGCTCGCGGGCGGCACGCTTCTCGGCGATCTGACGGGCCGTACGGTCCTCGTCGACCACCAGGAAGTTGTCGCCGGCACCCGGGACGTTGGTGAGACCCAGGACCAGGACGGGGGTCGAGGGACCCGCTTCCTGGACGTTGTTGCCGTTGTCGTCGAGCATCGCCCGGACACGGCCGTACGCGTCGCCGACGACCATCGTGTCGCCGATGCGCAGCGTTCCGCGCTGGACGAGGACGGTCGAGACGGCACCGCGGCCGCGGTCGAGGTGGGACTCGATCGCAATACCCTGCGCGTCCTGCTCCGGGTTGGCCCGCAGGTCGAGCGAGGCGTCGGCGGTGAGGACGACGGCCTCCAGCAGTGCCTCGATGTTGAGGCCCTGCTTGGCGGAGATGTCGACGAACATCGTGTCGCCGCCGTACTCCTCGGCCACCAGCCCGAACTCGGTGAGCTGACCGCGCACCTTGGTCGGGTCGGCACCCTCGACGTCGATCTTGTTGACCGCGACCACGATCGGCACCTCGGCCGCCTTGGCGTGGTTCAGCGCCTCGATCGTCTGGGGCATCACACCGTCGTTCGCCGCCACCACGAGGATCGCGATGTCGGTGGACTTCGCACCACGGGCACGCATGGCGGTGAACGCCTCGTGACCCGGGGTGTCGATGAAGGTGATACGGCGGTCCTCGCCGTTGACCTCGGAGGAGACCTGGTACGCACCGATGTGCTGCGTGATACCGCCGGCCTCGCCCGCGACGACGTTCGTCTTGCGGATCGCGTCCAGCAGCCGGGTCTTACCGTGGTCGACGTGACCCATGACGGTCACGACCGGCGGACGGGAGACCAGGGCCTCTTCGCCGCCCTCGTCCTCGCCGAACTCGATGTCGAAGGACTCGAGCAGCTCGCGGTCCTCCTCCTCCGGGCTGACGATCTCCAGGACGTAGTTCATCTCCTCGGCGAGGAGCTTCAGCGTCTCGTCGGAGACCGACTGCGTGGCGGTGACCATCTCGCCGAGGTTCATCATCACGGCGACGAGCGACGCCGGGTTGGCGTTGATCTTCTCCGCGAAGTCGGTCAGCGACGCACCGCGCGACAGCCGGACGGCCTGCCCGTTGCCGCGAGGCAGCATGACGCCGCCCACCGACGGGGCCTGCATGGCCTCGTACTCCTGGCGCCTCTGACGCTTCGACTTGCGACCACGACGCGCGGGACCACCGGGACGGCCGAACGCACCCTGTGTGCCACCACGGGCACCCGGGCCGCCGGGACGTCCACCGAAGCCGGGACGGCCGCCGAAGCCACCGCCACCACCGGGACGGCCCGCGCCGCCACCGCCGCCGGGACCACCGGGACGGCCGGCGAAACCGCCGCCGCCACCACCGGGACCGGCCGGACGGCCGGCGAAGCCGCCGCCACCGGGACGACCGCCACCACCGGGACGGCCACCGCCGCCACCGGGACCACGGCCACCGCCGGGGCCACCACCGGGACGCGGGCCGGCAGCGGGACGCTGCGGCATCATGCCCGGGTTCGGACGGTTACCGCCGGCGCCGGGGGCGCCGCCGGGACGGGGAGCCTGCGGGCGCGGCATGCCGCCCGGGCTCGGGCGTGCGCCGCCCTGACCCTGGGGGCGCGGGGCGCCGCCGGGGCCGCCCTGCGGACGCGGGGCGCCGGGGCGCTCCTGACCGCCACCGGGACGCGGGGCGCCGCCGGGACGGGGCGACTGCGGACGGGCCATGCCCGTCGAGCCGCCGGAGGTGAACGGGTTGTTGCCCGGACGGGGACCCGCCGGACGTGCGCCGGGACGCGGGGCGCCCTGGCCCGCGGGACGTGCGGGGCGGTCTCCGCCACGCTCGCCGCCACGGCCGCCGTCACGCTGGCCGCCGTCACGCTGACCGCCGGACGGAGCCGGGCGGGCGGGGCTGGCGGGACGCGGGCCGGGGGTGGCACCCGAGGGACGCGGGGCCTGCTGCGGCGCGGCCGGCTGCTGGGCCGGAGCCGGAGCCGAGAACTCCGCGGCGGGCACCGGAGTGACCGGGGCGGGCTTCGGCGCGGGCCGGGGACCCGGACGGGGTCCGCCGGACGGCGCGGAAGGTGCCGCGGGGGTGCTGCTCGCCGGAGTCTCGGCGGCGGCCGGCTTGGGGGCCGGGGCGCCGGGCTTCGGGGCAGCAGGACGTGCCGCGGCGGCCGGAGAAGGCGCCGCGGGCTTTGCGGGGGCGGCCTTACGAGGCGCGCCAGGCTTCGCTGCGGACTTGCCGGCGTTGCCGCCGGGACCCTGCAGTGCGTCAGTCAATTTGCGTACAACCGGCGCCTCGATCGTCGAGGACGCCGAACGGACGAATTCACCGAGTTCTTGGAGCTTGGCCATGACGACCTTGCTCTCCACGCCGAACTCCTTGGCGAGTTCGTATACCCGGACCTTAGCCACTTCGCTCCTTTTAGGTCCGGGTTACCGCCGGACCGTCGCTACTTCATGGGCGTACTCATCGCGTACTCATCGAGTGCTCATCGCAATCTCGACCTACTTCCAACTCGCGAGGTACCTGACCGCACGGGGACCCGTGCCGTTCACTTTCTTACGGTGTCACCCGCTCGACGAACCGCTGCAGTGCGGCGGAGTCGAACGGCCCCTTGGCCTTGAAGGCCCGGGGGAATGCCCGGCGGCGGACCGCCAGGTCGAGACAGACAGAGGCGGGGTGTACGTACGCACCCCGGCCGGGCAGCGTACCGCGTGGATCAGGGACCACTTCTCCCTCGTCCACCACGATGCGCAGCAGCTCGCTCTTGGCCGCTCGCTCCCGGCATCCCACACAGGTTCGCTCGGGGCAAGCGCGGGCGTGCGTCCGGCCAGACACGTTTAAGTCTACCTCCCCGCACCGACCTCACCCCTTGGGGGCAAAAATCGAACGGATGTTGTCGTGATCTCAGCGGCAGGGCGCCTGGATCTATTCCTTCCGGGCCGGTCCGGGGCCCGCGCGGAGCGGGCCACGGACGCGGACCGGGGGTCAGCCGCGCTCGGAACGCTCCCGGGCGCGCTCGGCGCGCTCACGGTCGGCGACGTCGCGCTCCTCGTCGGTCTCCGTGTCCGGACGGATGTCGATGCGCCAGCCGGTGAGGCGGGCGGCCAGGCGGGCGTTCTGCCCCTCCTTGCCGATCGCCAGCGACAGCTGGTAGTCGGGCACGGTCACCCGGGCGGAGCGCGTCCCGAGGTCCACGACCTCGACCTTGCTCACCCGCGCGGGTGACAGCGCGTTGGCGACCATCTCGGCGGGGTCGTCCGACCAGTCCACGATGTCGATCTTCTCGCCGTGCAGCTCGGCCATGACATTGCGCACACGGCTGCCCATCGGGCCGATGCAGGCGCCCTTCGGGTTGAGGCCGGCCCGGGTGGAGCGTACGGCGATCTTGGTGCGGTGCCCCGCCTCGCGGGCGATGGCCTCGATGACGACCGACCCGTCCGCGATCTCCGGAACCTCCAGCGCGAAGAGCTTCTTCACGAGGTTCGGGTGGGTGCGCGAGAGCGTCACGGAGGGACCGCGCACGCCCTTGGCCACGCGTACGACGTACGTGCGCAGCCGCAGGCCGTGGGTGTACTCCTCGCCCGGCACCTGCTCCTGCACCGGCAGGATGGCTTCCAGCTTGCCGATGTCGACCAGGACGTTCTTCGGGTCCTTGCCCTGCTGGACCAGGCCCGTGACGACGTCGCCCTCGTGGCCCGCGTACTCGCCGAACGTCCTGTCGTCCTCGGCGTCGCGCAGCCGCTGCAGGATGACCTGCTTGGCGGTGGTCGCGGCGATACGGCCGAAGCCGGACGGCGTGTCGTCGAACTCCTTGGGCTCCTGGCCCTCCTCCAGCTCGGCCGGGTCGTCCTTCGCCCACACCGTGACGTGGCCGCCGGCGTCCAGCTCGACGCGTGCGCGGCGGTGGCTGCCCTCGGTGCGGTGGTACGCGATGAGGAGGGCCGACTCGATCGCCCCGACGAGCACGTCGAAGGGGATCTCCTTGTCCTGCGCCAAGCCCTTCAGAAGCTTCACATCGATGTCCACGGCTACGCCTCCTCTTCCTTCTTGTCCTTGCGGTTGAATTCGATCTCCACGCGCGCCCTGGCGATCTCGTCGAAGGCGACGCGGCGCGACGTGGGCTTGCGGCCCTTGACGCCCGGCACTTCGAGATCGAGTCCCTCGTCGTCCACCGCGAGGATGCGGGCCACCAGTTCGCCGCCCTCACCCAGGGTGAGTCTGGCCAGCCGGCCGGTGGCGCGTACGTAGTGGCGGTGCTCTGTCAACGGGCGGTCCGCGCCCGGAGAGCTCACTTCGAGGACGTACTCGCCCTCTCCCATGGCGTCGGTCTCGTCCAGCGTCTCGGAGAGGGAGCGGCTGAGTTCCGCGCAGGCGTCGAGCTCCACGCCGTCCTCGGAATCCACGATGACCCTCAGCACCCGGCGGCGGCCCGCCCGGGACACCTCGATCTCCTCGAGGTCCAGGCCCTTGGCGCTGACGAGCGGCTCCAGCAGTTCGCGCAGCCTGTCGCTCTGGGTGGTGCTCATCCGGGTGACTCCTCGGCCGCGTGTGCTGTTGTGGGGATCGTCGCGTGTCAGGTCAAAGGGTATCCGGTCCGCAGGGGTGTTGCCGTCCGCCTCCCGCTCCGCCGCGGGTACGCTCACATCCGGTGATCACTTCAGGTCAGAAAGTGTCAAATACCAGGCTGAAGGAGACAAGTGCGCCGCACGGGGACGACGCGCAGGAGTGCGCTCACCGCCACGGGAGCCTTCGCCCTGGGTGCGGTACTGACCGGCTGCGGGGACGGGCCGGAGACGTCGACGGCGACCGGGAGCGCGGACGCCGGGGCCGCCTCGCTCCGGGCGGCGACGGCGCTGCGCGCGTCGGCCGCCCGTGACAGCGCCTCGCTGCTCACCCGGTACGAACAGCTCGCGGCCGCCCACCCGGTGACGGAACCCGGGCTCGCGCCGATGGGTGCCGCCGTGCGGGAGCATCTGGCGGCGCTGGGCGGCCGCGCGAAGGCGTCGGGCGGCTCCCCCTCCCCCACGCCTCCCGCCGCCGCCACGGACGCGCGGGCGGCCCTGAAGGAACTGGCCGCCGAGGAGCGCCGGGTGGCGGACGGCCGCGCCACGGCCCTGCTGACCGCCGAACCCGAACTGGCCAGGCTGCTGGCCTCGATCGCCGCCGCCGGCGCGGCCCACGCCTATCTGCTGACGGAACTGGCCAAGGAGATCCCGGCATGACCCAGGAGGCCGGAACGAGCGACACGGCGGAGGCGCTGCGCGCCGCACAGGCAGCGCTCGCCGCCGAGCACGCCGCCGTGTACGGCTACGGGGCCCTGGGCGGCAGGCTGGCGGACGGCCGCCGTGCCGACGCGACGGCCGCCTGCGACGCCCACCGGGCCCGCCGGGACGCCCTCGCCCGCACCGTGCGCGACCTGGGCGGTACGCCGGTGGCGGCCCGGGCGGCGTACACCCTGCCCTTCGCGGTGCGGGACCCGGCGACCGCGATGCGGCTCGCCTCGGTCCTGGAGGACCGGGTGGCCGGCGTGTACTCGGATCTCGTACGGGCCGCCCGGGGGCCACTGCGGCAGTACGCCGCGGGCGCGCTGCGGGAGGCCGCGGTGCGTGCGGTGCGCTGGCGTGGCACCGGCGTAGCCTTTCCTGGGCTCACCGAGAAGGCCGCCCCGCCGGAGAACACGGCGGAGGCAGGGGCCACGGGTGTCACGCACTGAGCACGTGAGCACGCTCTGAAAGGGAACAAGGCACGTATGGGTTTCGAACCGCCGCAGCGTCTGGTGCGAGCGCTCGGCGAGACGTACGGGGACGCGGCCGCAGCCGAGTGGCTCGGGCGGCTCCCCGGACTGACCGACGAGGCGCTCTCCGCGCACTCGGTCGCCCTGGACCGGGTGTGCGCCCCCGGCGGGCGCACCGGCCTCGTCCTGCTGGTGCACCGGGCGGACGGCACGCCCGCCGTGCTGAAGATCGCGCCTCCCGGGGCCGCCCCCGCCCTGGAGAGGGCCGCGCTGGCGCACTGGAAGGGCTGGGGGGCGGTCGAGCTCCTGGACGCCCCGGACGGCACGGCGGTGCCCGAGGACTCCCTCCTGCTGGAGCGGCTGCACCACGAGGTGTCCCTGCGCTCGCTGCCCGAGGCGAAGGCCCTGCTGGAGGCCGCGGGCACGGTGCGGCGGCTGTGGGTCGAGCCGCCTGCGGACCACGCCTTCGAGACGGTCGGTGAGCGCACCGCCCGTCAGCTGGAGCCGATGCGGGCCGCCGCCTCCCGGGACCCCGCGCTCGAACCGCTCGTCTCGGCGGCCCTCGCCGCCCGCGAGGAGCTGGTCCGGAACTCCGCCGAACTCTTCCTGCTGCACGGCAACTTCCGGCAGAGCAAGGTCCTGGCGGGTGAGCGCGCCCCCTGGCTGGCGGTCGGTCCCGAGCCGCTGACCGGCGAGCGGGCGTACGACCTGGCGCGGCTGGTGCGGGACCGGGTCGAGGACCTGATCGCCTCGCCCGGCGGGGCGGCGACGGCCCGCCGCCGGGTCAAGAAGCTCGCCGAGTCGCTGGACGTCGACCAGGCGCGGCTGCGCGGCTGGACGCTGTTCCGGGCCGTCGAGTCCGGCACCCGCGCGCTGACGGCGGGGCGCACCCAGGACGGCGAGATGTCGCTGGAGTTCGCGGCCTGGCTGTAGCCGGCCGCACATGACGAGGGAGGGCCCCGCGCGGTGCGCGGGGCCCTCCCTCGTGCTGCCGGCCGGCTCAGTCCTGGGCGACCAGGCGGGCGATCGCCTCGTCGACGGTGAGCTCCTCGCGCTCGCCCGTGCGGCGGTCCTTCAGCTCCAGGACGCCTTCGGCCGAACGGCGGCCCGCGACAAGGATCTTCGGGACGCCGATGAGCTCGGAGTCGGTGAACTTCACGCCGGGCGAGACGCCCGCGCGGTCGTCGACCAGGACGCGCAGCCCCGCGGCACCGAGCTTCTCCGAGACGTCGAGGGCCAGTTCGGTCTGGAGCGCCTTGCCGGCGGCGACGACGTGCACGTCGGCCGGGGCGATCTCACGGGGCCAGCACAGGCCCTTGTCGTCGGCGGTCTGCTCGGCGAGGGCGGCCACCGCGCGGGAGACGCCGATGCCGTACGAGCCCATGGTCACGCGGACCGGCTTGCCCTGCTGGCCGAGGACGTCGAGGGAGAAGATGTCGGCGTACTTCCGGCCGAGCTGGAAGATGTGGCCGATCTCGATGGCGCGGTCCACCTGGAGGCCGGTGCCGCACTTGGGGCAGGGGTCGCCCGCCTCGACGACGACGACGTCGAGGTGGTCGTCGACCTCGAAGTCGCGGCCCACGACGACGTTCCTCGCGTGCGTGCCCTCCTTGTTGGCACCCGTGATCCAGGCGGTGCCGGCGGCGACACGCGGGTCGGCGATGTAGCGGACCTTCTCCAGACCCTGCGGGCCGACGTAGCCGCGCACCAGGTCGGGACGGCCCACGAAGTCCTCGGCGGTGACCAGCTCGACGACGGCGGGGGCGAGGTGCTCGCCCAGCTTGCCGAGGTCGACCTCACGGTCGCCGGGCACACCCACGGCCACGATCTCGCCGTCGACCTTGACCAGGAGGTTCTTCAGGGTGGCGGACGCCTCGACGCCGAGGTGGGCGGCGAGGCTCTCGATGGTCGGGGTGTCCGGGGTGTCCAGCTCCTCGACGGCGGGGACCTGCGAACCGTCGGCGACGGTCGTGACCTTGTACGTCACGGCCTCCGTGTTGGCGGCGTAGTCGCAGTTCGGGCAGTCGACGAAGGTGTCCTCACCGGCGGGCGCGGGGGCGAGGAACTCCTCGGAGGCGGAGCCGCCCATGGCGCCGGAGACGGCGGAGACGATGCGGTGGTCGAGGCCGAGGCGCTCGAAGATCCGGATGTACGCGGCACGGTGCAGCTGGTAGGCCTCGGCCAGGCCCTCGTCCGTGGTGTCGAAGGAGTACGAGTCCTTCATCTGGAACTCGCGGCCGCGCAGCACACCGGCGCGGGGACGGGCCTCGTCGCGGTACTTGGTCTGGATCTGGTAGAGGATCACGGGCAGGTCCTTGTAGGACGAGCACATGTCCTTGACGACCTGGGTGAAGATCTCCTCGTGGGTGGGGCCGAGGAGGTAGTCGGCGCCCTTGCGGTCCTTGAGGCGGAAGAGCAGGTCGCCGTACTCGTCGTACCGGCCGCTCGCCTCGTACGGCTCCTTGGGCAGCAGCGCGGGGAGCAGGACCTCCTGGCCGCCGATGGCGTCCATCTCCTCGCGGACGACGCGGGTGATGTTCTCCAGGACCTTCTTGCCGAGCGGCAGCCACGACCAGATGCCGGCCGCGGTGCGGCGTACGTAACCGGCGCGGACGAGGAGCTTGTGGTTGAGCGTCTCGGCGTCCGCCGGGTCGTCGCGCAGTGTCTTGATCATCAATCGGGACATGCGCTGGACCTGGGCCATGATGAACTCCTGCTCGGAAGGGTGGTGAGCCCGAGGTTAGCCGGGGGGCCCGCGCGGGCGGAAATCGATTCGTGGGCGGGCCGGTCTCAGCCCCGGCGCAGCGGGAGGGGCGCGCCCATCACCGCGTACGGCTTGGGGGCGCTGGGGAAGAGCACCTGGCGGGCCAGGTCCTGGTAGCCCAGAGCGCGGTAGAGGCCGCGGGCCGGGCTCTCGGTGTCGATCGCGGAGAGGATGGACCGGGGCAGGCCGACGGCGTCCGTGATGGTGGTGATCAGGCTGCGGCCGATGCCGCGCTGCTGGAACCCCGGGTGGACGTGGAGTTCGGTGATCACGAACGAGTCGTCGAGCCAGCCGTCGGAGCCGGTGGCGCGGAGGTAGGGCTCGACGACGGTGGACCACCAGTGCGTCCGGCTGTTCGGCAGTCCGTAGACGAATCCGACGAGCCGTCCGTCGGCGGCGGTGGCGCCGAGGGCGCGTGCCCGGGGGTCGTCGAGGTGCCGCAGGACGATGTGGCGGCGTACGTCGATCTCGTCCTGGCTGAGGCCGAAGGCGAGGGCCTGCACGGCGAGGGCCTCGTCCACGCGGTCGGCGAGGTCGAGCGGTCCGACCACGATGTCGGGGGTCCCGGAGCCCCGGGGGGACGCGGGGATTGCTGCTGCCATGCGGGGAACCCTACTGGCCGTGCCGTCCGGCCAGAACAGCGCGCTCGGACGGTCTCAGAACAGCACGCTCATGAAGGCGCCCGTCTCGCGGAAGCCGACGCGGCTGTAGGCCCTGCGCGCGGGGGTGTTGTAGTCGTTCACGTAGAGGCTGACGACGGGTGCCACATCGCTGAGCGCCTGGCGCAGGACGGCGGCCATGCCCGTCTCGGAGAGGCCGCGGCCGCGGGCCTCGGGGGCGACCCAGACTCCCTGGATCTGGCAGGCGTGGGGGGTGGCGGCGCCGATCTCGGCCTTGAAGAGGACCTTGCCGTCCTCTATGCGTGCGAAGGACCGGCCGGTGGTGATCAGCTCGGCGACCCGCGCCTGGTAGAGGAGTCCGCCGTCGCCGGCCAGCGGGGAGACGCCGACCTCCTCGGTGAACATGGCGACGCAGGCCGGCATGAGGACGTCCATCTCCTCCTTGCGGACCCGGCGCACGAGCGGGTCGGGCGCCACGTCGGCCGAGGGGCGGTCGGTGACCATGAGCGGCTGGTTGGGCCGCACCTCCCTGGCGGGACCCCAGCTCGGTTCGAGGAGGCGCCAGAGCTGGGCCGTGGGGCCTGCGGGGCCGACGATCGAGGAGCAGCGGCGGCCGGCCCGCCGGGCGCGGTCGGCGAAGGCCCTGACGGCCTCGGGGGTGGCGCAGATGGGTACGAGGTTGGCCCCGGAGTAGCAGAGGGAGCGCAGCCGGCCGTCGGCGTACCAGCCCCACATCTCGCCGCCGAGCCGCCAGGGATCGAGCCCGGCGATCTGGACGCGGGACGTGACGAAGGCGTTCTCGACGGGGGCGCTCTCCAGGATGGCGAGCGCGGCGGGGAGCTCGCCGGGGTCGAGGACCCGGGTAGTGGTCTGCGTCAACACTGGGGCCTCACCAAACGGTCTACTCGATGTCCGCACTGTAACCGACACGGCTGTGGGGTGCTGCCCCGGAGCAGAAGGCCGGGGGGCGGCGGAACGCGGCTGTGCCCCGCAGGACAGGGCCTGCGGGGCACGGATACAGCTGCGGCGGGAGGTCAGCCGGCGATCGAGACCTGGGGTTCGCCCGAGGCGATCCCGTCCTTCTCCATCTGCTCGGCGATCTTCATGGCTTCCTCGATGAGGGTCTCGACGATCTTCGACTCCGGGACGGTCTTGATGACCTCGCCCTTCACGAAGATCTGGCCCTTGCCGTTGCCCGACGCCACACCCAGGTCGGCCTCACGGGCCTCACCCGGACCGTTGACGACACAGCCCATCACCGCGACCCGCAGCGGGACCTCCATGCCCTCCAGACCCGCGCTGACCTGGTCGGCGAGCTTGTACACGTCGACCTGCGCACGCCCGCACGACGGGCACGAGACGATCTCCAGACGCCGCTGCTTCAGGTTCAGCGCCTCCAGGATCTGCAGGCCCACCTTGACCTCCTCCGCCGGCGGAGCCGACAGCGAGACCCGGATGGTGTCCCCGATGCCCTCGGAGAGCAGCGCGCCGAAGGCCACGGCGGACTTGATGGTGCCCTGGAACGCCGGACCGGCCTCGGTCACACCCAGGTGCAGCGGGTAGTCCGACTGCGCGGCCAGCTGACGGTAGGCGTTCACCATCACGACCGGGTCGTTGTGCTTCACCGAGATCTTGATGTCGCGGAAGCCGTGCTCCTCGAACAGCGACGCCTCCCACAGCGCCGACTCCACCAGCGCCTCCGGCGTGGCCTTGCCGTACTTCTTCAGCAGCCGCGCGTCCAGCGAGCCCGCGTTCACCCCGATACGGATCGGGGTGCCCGCGTCGCCCGCGGCCTTCGCGATCTCCTTGACCTTGTCGTCGAACTGCTTGATGTTGCCCGGGTTCACCCGGACCGCCGCGCAGCCCGCGTCGATGGCCGCGAAGACGTACTTCGGCTGGAAGTGGATGTCCGCGATCACCGGGATCTGCGATTTCCTCGCGATCGTCGCGAGCGCGTCCGCGTCGTCCTGGGTCGGGCACGCCACCCGCACGATCTGACAGCCCGACGCCGTCAGCTCCGCGATCTGCTGCAGCGTCGCACCGATGTCCGACGTACGCGTCGTCGTCATCGACTGCACCGACACCGGTGCGTCCCCGCCGACCGCCACCGAGCCGACCTGGATCTGGCGGCTGACCCGTCGGTCGGCGAGCTTGGTCGGAACGGCCGGCATTCCGAGAGAAATCGCAGTCATGCGCTGAGCATCCCCAAGGTGTGGATCAGTGTGGATCGAGGTCCCGAGAACGGCGGGCTCCAGGCTTCGAGGTTACGGCACCGGACGGGAACGGGGCGCACCCGTGCCGACGAACCTCCGGATGGGCGGCGGCCGTACACCACCCGTGTGACCGGCCGCCACCTCTGGGACGTGTGAGGCGTCAGGTGATCTTCACCGGGTTCACGATGTCGGCGACCAGCACCAACAGCGTGAAGCAGATGAAGATCCCCGCGACCACGTAGGCGACGGGCATGAGCTTCGCCACGTCGAACGGGCCGGGGTCGGGCCGCCTGAAGACCTTGGCCAGATTGCGGCGCAGGGCCTCCCAGAGCGCGCCCGCGATGTGCCCGCCGTCCAGCGGGAGCAGCGGCAGCATGTTGAACAGGAACAGCGAGAGGTTGAAGCCGGCCAGCAGGAACAGCATCATCGCGATCTGGTTCTGGGCCGGGACGTCGAGGTTCATCACCTCGCCGCCGATCCGGGCCGCGCCGACCACACCGACCGGTGAGTCGTCGGCGCGCTCGCCGTCGCCGAACGCCGCGTTCCACAGGTCGGGGATCTTGGAGGGCAGCGCGATGATCGAGTCGACACCGTTCTCGATCATGTCGCCCATGCGGACGACCGAGTCGCCGAAGGACAGCGGGAGGATCTCCGTCTTCGCGGCGAAGCCGAGGTAGCCGGCCTCGACGAACTCTCCGGTCACGACCTCGCCGTCGGCGTCCTTCTTGGCGACGGCGTTCTTCTTGAGCACGGCGCTCAGGGTCTGCTCCTGGCCGTCGCGCTCCACGGTGATCGTGGCCGGGCCGATCGTCTGCCGGATCCGGTCCGAGAGGGTGGCCCAGTCGTCGATCTTCCGGCCGTTGAAGGCGACGATCGTGTCGCCCTTCTCCAGGCCCGCCGCCTTGGCGGGCGAGACCGGGTCGGACGCCTTGCAGGAGTCGCGGTCCTCGCTCTGGTCGATCACGCACTGCTGGACGCCCGCGACCTCGGTGGTCTGGGTCTGGAAGCCGAAGGTCATGGCCACGCCCATGAAGATCGCGACGGCCAGGACCAGGTTCATGAAGGGTCCGGCGAACATCACGATGACGCGCTTCCACGGCTTGCGCGTGTAGAAGAGGCGCGTCTCGTCGCCCGGCTCCAGCTCCTCGAAGGCGGCCGACCTGGCGTCCTCGATCATGCCGCGCCACGGTGAGGTGGAGCGCGCCTCGATCCGGCCGTCGGGTCCCGGCGGGAACATGCCGATCATGCGGATGTAGCCGCCCGCGGGGATGGCCTTGATGCCGTACTCGGTGTCGCCCTTCCTGCGCGACCAGATGGTCGGGCCGAAGCCGACCATGTACTGCGGCACCCTGATGCCGAAGAGCTTGGCCGTCGAGAGGTGGCCCAGCTCGTGCCAGGCGATCGAGAACAGCAGCCCCACGGCGAAGACGGCGATACCGAGGATCGTCATCAGGATCGTCGTCGTGCTCATACGTGCGCCTCCGCTGTCGCTGCCGCCGAGAGTTCGCGGGCCCTGGACCGGGCCCAGGTCTCCGCTTCCAGGACGTCCGCGACCGTCAGTGAAGTTCCCGTGGCGGGGGTGCCGTGTTCGGCGACCACGGCTGTGACCGTATCCATGATGCCGTTGAAGGGCAGCCGTCCCGCGAGGAAGGCGTCCACGCACTCCTCGTTGGCCGCGTTGAACACGGCGGGGGCCGTGCCGCCCAGGCCGCCCACGTGCCGGGCGAGCCCGACGGACGGGAACGCCTCGGTGTCGAGCGGGAAGAACTCCCAGCTGGAGGCCTTCGTCCAGTCGAACGCGGGGGCCGCGTCCGGGACCCGCTCGGGCCAGCCGAGACCGATGGCGATGGGGCCGCCCATGTCGGGCGGGGTGGCCTGCGCGAGGGTCGAGCCGTCGGTGAACTCCACCATCGAGTGCACGTACGACTGGGGGTGGACCACGACCTCGATCCGGTCGAACGGGATGTCGTAGAGCAGGTGCGCCTCGATGACCTCCAGCCCCTTGTTGACCAGGGTCGCGGAGTTGACCGTGATGACCGGTCCCATGGCCCAGGTCGGGTGCGCCAGGGCCTGCTCCCGCGTGACGTCGGCGAGCTCGGCGCGCGTACGCCCGCGGAACGGGCCGCCGGACGCGGTCACGACGAGCTTGCGTACGTCGGCGCGCTTGCCGGCGGCGAGGGCCTGGAAGAGCGCGGCGTGCTCGGAGTCGACCGGGATGATCTGGCCGGGGGCCGCCAGCGCCTTCACCAGCGGGCCGCCGACGATCAGCGACTCCTTGTTCGCCAGGGCGAGCGTGCGGCCCGCCTTCAGCGCGGCGAGCGTGGGGGCGAGGCCGATCGAGCCGGTGATCCCGTTGAGCACGGTGTGGCAGTCGCTCGCGGCGAGGTCCGTGGCGGCGTCGGGGCCGGCCAGGATCTCGGGGAGCGGCTCGCCCGCCCCGTAGACCTTCCGCAGCGCCTCGGTGAGCGCCGGCACCTTGTCCCCGTCGGCCACCGCGACCGTGCGCACGCGCAGCTGCCGCGCCTGCTCGGCGAGGAGCTCGACCCTGCCGCCCGCGGCGGAGAGCGCGGTGACGCGGAAGCGTGCGGGGTTGCGCAGGACCAGGTCGATGGCCTGGGTACCGATGGACCCGGTGGAGCCGAGGATCACCAGATCCCGGCGGCCGTCCGTGGCGTCGAAGACGAGATGAGGATCGGCGAGGGGTGCGGGGCTGTCGCTCATGGCCCCCATTGTTGCCGCATCCGCTGTGTGTCGTGACAGCGCGCCCCTGTCGGCGCGCGCCTCAGGCCCGCGCGGCACGGAATTTCTTCCACTGGGCGGCCATGACGTCCTCGGGGACCCCGCCGATGTCCTGGGTTCCGAGGATCTCGCCGCGGAAGGCGAGGGTGGTGGAGCCGGAGCGCAGGACGGTGAGGTACTCGTACAGCTTCAGCTTCCCCTTCACGTCGAGGACGGTGAAGCGGAAGGCCTTCGCCTCGTCGGCCTCGTCGGCGAAGGCGGGCGGATCCGCGGGTTCGACCTTCTCGTACCGGGCGCGGGCGACGGCCCGTTCCTCCGTGAGGCCCCCGGCGCACTCCCGGCCGGCCCGTGCCAGTGACGCCATGACCTCGGTGGCCTCGTCCCCGGCGTACGAGCGCAGGGTGATGTCCACGGTGACCCCGAGCATCTCCTCGGGCTTGTCGGCCTTGCGCTGCACCTGGGCGACCGGCGCGTGGCCGCTGACGTCACCGGCGAGGCTGACGAGCGGCTGGCAGACGACGGGGTCGGCGGTGTAGGCGTCCCCGAGCGGCCCGTCCAGGGTGTACTCGGACGCGGTCAGGTCACCGGCCCGCTCCCCGTCGGTGAGGGCCGCGGCGGTGAGCTCCGCCTCGGTGAGCGCCCCGGACGCCGCCGCCGGGCGCGAGGGGGCGGGGCTCTTCCCGGCGCCGCCCTTGCCGTCGCCTTCGTCCCCGCCACCGCATCCGGTGAGGCCCATGAGGGCCGCCACCACGCATCCCGCCGCCACGACGCCCCGCCGGCCGCCCGCCCCGTACACCCCGAACATCCCTGCCCCTGTCTCGTGTTGACCCGCCGGGATCCGTGTCCCGCTCGCGGCCGAGGCTCGATTGTGCGGCATCCGGGGGTCAGAAGTGCGTATCGATGCCGAACTTCTCCCGCAGCCGCCGCATGTCCGCCACATCGTGGCCGGCCGGTTCGTAGCCCCGGTGGAACAGCGCCTGCCGCTCGGCGGAGACGCAGCGCACCGTGGCCGTGCCGATGGTGCCCGTGACGAAGCAGGCCGCCGGGTAGCGGAAGGGCTCCGCGGGGTCGGGCGAGGACTGGACGGCCGACCCGTCGGCGGCGAACTCCAGCGGGTGCAGGTCGATGTCGAGCCCGGTGGGGTGGCTCAGCACGAAGCGGACGGGGCGCAGGTCCAGGGTCTCGGTGTAGCCGGCGGCCTCCAGCGCCGCCACGACGGCGCCCTCCTGCTCACGCCGGTGCAGGAGGTCGAGGTCGCGGTGGACACGGGTCTCCTCACCGAGCAGGGCGTCGACTCCCCACCCTCCGGCGATGACCACATCGGCTCCGGCCCCGCGCAGCAGCGCGAGGACGGACAGGACGGCGTCGCGGGACATCATGCGGGCGACCGTAGTGCGCCTCCCCGCGGGGCGCACGGGCTTTTCGGCGCGGTTCTCAGGGCTGTGCGGTCCTCGCCACGAAGCCGGCGAACTCCTCGTGGAACCGGGGGAACGTCTTCCGTACGCAGCCGGGGTCGTCGTAGCTCATGCCGGGCGTGCGCAGTCCCGCGACGGCGAAGGACATCACGATGCGGTGGTCGCCGTGGGTGACGATCTCGGTGGGCCGCGGGGTGCCGGGGTGGATCTCGATCAGGTCGGGCCCGGTGTGCACGGTGATCCCCATCCTCCGGAGGTTCTCCGCGCAGGCCTCCAGCCGGTCGCACTCCTTCACCCGGGTGTTGGCGACGTCCTCGATCCGGACGGGCGAGGTGGCGTACGGCGCGATGGCGGCGAGGGTCGGCATGGTGTCGGAGATGTCACGCATGTTGACCGTGAGACCGGAGAGCCGGCCGTCGGAGCGGACGGTGGTGGAATCCGCCGTGGTGGTGACCTCGGCGCCCATCCGGCGCAGCACGTCGGTGAAGCGCAGGTCGCCCTGGAGCGCGCCGGTGCCCAGCCCGGGGACGGTGACCTCGCGGCCGGTGAGGGCCGCGGCGGCGAAGAAGTACGAGGCGGTGGAGGCGTCGGGCTCGACGGCGTACGTGGTGGCGCGGTAGCCGCCGGGCGGGACGGTGAAGGTGTTCCCCTCCCGGACGACCTCGACGCCGAAGCTGCGCATCATCGCGAGGGTGATCTCGATGTACGGCGCCGAGACCAGCTCCGTGACGTCGATCCGCAGGCCTTCGGCGGTGAGCGGTCCGAGCATCAGCAGGGCGGTGAGGTACTGGGACGACTCCCCCGCGTCGAGGGTCAGTTCGCCGCCCTTGACGCCGGACGCCTCGACGGTGAGCGGGTGGTGGCCCTCCGCCCCCTCGTGGCGCAGGTCGACGCCGAGGGCGCGGAGTGCCTCGGTGAGGGGTGCGAGGGGGCGGCGGCGCATCTGCGCGGAGGCGTCGAAGCGGTACGTGCCGGAGGCCGCGGCGGCGGCGAGCGTGGGCAGGAACCGCGCGGTGGTCGCCCCGTCGCGGCAGTGGACGTCGGCGTCCTTCGTGGCGGGTCCCGAGGGGCGGCCCTCGATGTGCCATCGGTCCGGCTCGCGGCTGACCCCGTAACCGAGGCGGGTCAGTCCCTCGGTGAACCCCTCGGTGTCGTCCGAGTGCAGGGGCCGCAGGAGGGTGGTGGTGCCGTCCGCGGCGGCGGCGAGGAACAGCGCGCGGGCGGTGACGGACTTGGAGCCGGGGATGTCGATGACGGTCACGGGCGTCCATTTTGCCTTGTGGCGGGCGTGCCCGCGGGGCGCGTCCAGGCAGTGGACGCGCCCCGCGGGAGGTGCCGGGTTCAGCGGATGGGGCGGTGGACGTTCTCCCCGGTGGCCGGGCCGGGGGTGGCGTCGGCGATCCAGGGACCGTCGCCGCTGGGGTCGATGACCCCCTCCTCCAGCCAGGTGTAGGTCCCGGAGAGGACTCCGTCGACGACGCGCCTGTCGATGTCGTCGGTGTTGGACCACAGCCGGTTGAAGAGCTCCTCCACCCGGATGCGGGACTGCCGGCAGAACACGTCGGCGAGCTGGTACGCCTCGCGGCCGTGGTCGTCGTCCGCCCGCAGGTGCTCGGCGCGGACGCACGCGGCGCTCATCGCGAAGAGTTCGGCGCCGATGTCGACGATCCGGCCGAGGAAGCCCTGCTTGGTCTCCATGCGGCCCTGCCAGCGGGACATCGCGTAGAAGGTGGAGCGGGCCAGCTTGCGGGACGCGCGCTCGACGTACCGCAGGTGGGCGGAGAGGTCGGGGTGGCCGGGGACCCGGAACTCTCCGTAGGAGTTGGGCAGTTGCCCGGGCCCGCTGACCAGCTTGGGGAGCCAGCGTGCGTAGAACCCGGCGGCGTTGGCACCCGCCCTCGCCTTGTCGCCGAGTGCCTTGTCGGGGTCGATGATGTCGCCCGCGACCTTGAGGTGGGCGTCGACGGCCTCACGGGCGATGAGCAGGTGCATGATCTCCGTGGAGCCCTCGAAGATCCGGTTGATCCGCATGTCGCGGAGCATCTGCTCGGCGGGGACGGCGCGTTCGCCTCGGGCGGCGAGCGAGGCGGCGGTCTCGAAGCCGCGTCCGCCGCGGATCTGGACGAGCTCGTCGGAGATCAGCCAGCCCATCTCGGAGCCGTACAGCTTGGCGAGCGCGGCCTCGATGCGGATGTCGTTGCGGCTCTCGTCGGCCATCTGCGAGGAGAGGTCCACGACCGCTTCCAGGGCGAAGGTGGTGGCCGCGATGAAGGAGATCTTCGAGCCCACCGCCTCGTGCCGGGCGACGGGCCTGCCCCACTGCTCGCGGACCGCCGACCACTCCCGGGCGATCTTCAGGGACCACTTCCCGACGCCGACGCACATGGCGGGCAGCGAGAGGCGGCCGGTGTTGAGCGTGGTGAGGGCGATCTTGAGTCCCGCGCCCTCGGGGCCGATGCGGTTGGCCGCCGGCACCCGGACCTGGTGGAAGCGGGTGACGCCGTTCTCGATGCCGCGCAGCCCCATGAAGGAGTTGCGGTGCTCCACGGTGATGCCCGGGGAATCGGCCTCGACGACGAAGGCGGTGATACCGCCCTTGTGGCCCTCGGACTCCGGCACGCGCGCCATGACGACGAGCAGGTCGGCGACGACGCCGTTGGTCGTCCAGAGCTTCACCCCGTCCAGGACGTAGTTCTCACCTTCGGGCACGGCCGTGGTCGCCAGGCGTGCCGGGTCGGAGCCGACGTCGGGTTCGGTGAGGAGGAAGGCGGAGATGTCCGTCCGCGCGAGGCGCGGCAGGAAGGTGTCCTTCTGCTCCTGGGTGCCGAACATCTTCAGCGGCTGCGGTACGCCGATCGACTGGTGGGCGGAGAGCAGCGCGCCGATGGAAGGGCTCGCCGAACCGGCCAGCGCGAGCGCCTTGTTGTAGTAGACCTGGGTCAGCCCGAGACCGCCGTACCTGGTCTCGATCTTCATGCCGAGGGCGCCGAGCTCCTTGAGGCCGTCGATGACCTCGTCGGGGATCCTGGCCTCGCGCTCGATCAGGGCGCCGTCGACGTGCGTCTCGCAGAACTCGCGCAGCCGGGCGAGGAAGGCCTCGCCGCGCCGTACGTCGTCGGGGGCCGGCAGGGGGTGGGGGTGGATCAGGTCCAGCCGGAAGCGTCCGAGGAAGAGTTCCTTGGCGAAGCTGGGCTTGCGCCAGTCCTGTTCACGGGCGGCCTCGGCCACCTGCCGCGCTTCGCGCTCGGTGACCTTGGGGGCCTGGGGGATGTCGGATGGGGCGGACATGAGGAGCTCACCTCGCCGCGAGTCGGGGTAGGGGTCGGGCCGTACGCGTGCCGATCGGTACCACTCGTCCGTATCTACCCGATCTGCGTCGCCCCCACCACCCTGCGGGAGGCTCCCGGCGGGTACGGAAACGGCCGGAGCCCCCGCACAGCGGGCTCCGGCCGGTCCGTCGCGGGTGTCCGGGCTACAGGGCCAGGCCGGTGAGGACCAGCACCCGCTCGTAGGTGTAGTCGTCCATGGCGTAGCGCACGCCCTCGCGGCCCACCCCGGACTGCTTGGCGCCGCCGTACGGCATCTGGTCGGCGCGGTAGGAGGGCACGTCGCCGATGACCACGCCGCCCACCTCCAGGGCGCGGTGCGCGCGGAAGGCGGTCTGGAGGTCGTGGGTGAAGACGCCCGCCTGCAGCCCGTACTTGGAGTCGTTGGCGGCGGCGAAGGCCTCCGCCTCGCCCTCGGTCCTCTGGACGTACAGGACCGGCCCGAAGACCTCCTCGCAGGCGATCGTCGTGGTGGCGGGGAGGTCGGCGAGGACCGTCGGGGCGTACGTGGCGCCGTCGCGCTTGCCGCCGGTCAGCAGGGTGGCTCCGGCGCCGACGGCCTCGTCGACCCAGGACTCGACGCGGCGGGCGGCGTCCTCGCTGACCAGCGGGCCGACGTCGGTGGCCGCGTCGGAGGGGTCGCCGGTCACCAGGGCCTCGACGGCGGCCACGATCTTCGGGACGAGCCGGTCGTACACCGAGGCGTCGGCGATCACGCGCTGCACCGAGATGCAGGACTGGCCGCCCTGGTAGTTGGAGAAGGTCGCGATGCGGCCCGCGGCCCGGTCCAGGTCCTCGTCGGAGGACCAGTCGGCGAGGACGATCGCGGCGCCGTTGCCGCCCAGCTCCAGGGTGCAGTGCTTGCGCGGCACCGACTCCATGATCGCGTAGCCGACCGGGCCTGAGCCCGTGAAGGAGATCACCGGCAGCCGCTCGTCCTGGACCAGGGCGGGCATCTTGTCGTTGGGCACGGTCAGCACCGACCAGGAGCCGGCCGGGAGGTCCGTCTCGGCCAGCAGCTCGCCCAGGATCAGGGACGAGATCGGGGTGGCCGGAGCCGGCTTCAGGATGATCGGGGCGCCGACGGCGATGGCCGGGGCGACCTTGTGGGCGCTCAGGTTGAGCGGGAAGTTGAAGGGCGCGATACCGAGGACGGGGCCGCGCGGGAAGCGCCGGGTCAGTCCGAGACGGCCGGTCCCGCCGGCGTCCGTGTCCAGCCGCTGGGCCTCGCCCCCGTTGAAGCGGCGGGCCTCCTCGGCGGCGAACCGGAAGACGGAGACGGCGCGGCCGACCTCGCCGCGGGCCCACTTGATCGGCTTGCCGTTCTCGGCGGAGATCAGCTGGGCGATCTCCTCGGTGCGCTCGGTGAGGCGGCGTACGACGTGGTCGAGGGCGGCGGCCCGTACGTGCGCCGGGGTCGCCGCGAACTCCTCGCGCACGGCGTACGCGGCCGCCACGGCCTCCTCGACCTGGGCGTCGGTCGGCACGGCGACCGTGCCGACGGTGCGGCCGTCCCAGGGGTTGGTGACGTCGAAGCTGTCCTCGCCGGTGGCCGGGCGGCCTGCCAGCCAGAAGGCGTGGGTGGAAGTCATGGCGGTTCCGGCCCTTCGGGGGGTGGTGTACGACGTTCGCCGGGCGCGCGAGGGCGCCCTCCGGCCCCACCGTAGGGCGATCCGGCGCGGATGAGGCTTGTCCACCGTGGAGTGGAGCGGTGGCCGGGTACGCCGGATTGTCGCAGCCGGACGGGCTACTGCGTCCCCGAGGAGGCGGCCGTCGCCTTGAGGGCCAGCCAGAGCTCCATCCGGACGTCCGGGTCGTCCAGCGAGCGGCCCAGGATCTCCTCGACCCGGCGCATCCGGTACCGCAGGGTGTGGCGGTGGACGCCCAGGTCCGCGGCGGCGGCGTCCCACTGGCCGTGCCGGGAGAGCCAGGCCCGCAGGGAGGCCACCAGGTCACCGCGCCCCTTCGCGTCGTGTTCCTGGAGCGGCCGCAGCATCCCGTCGGCGAAGGCCCGTACGGCGTCGTCGGCGAGGAGCGGCAGGACGGAGCCGGCCGCGAGCTCCTCGTGCTCGACCATGGTCCTGCCCCGGCGGCGCGCGACGGAGAGGGCCTGTTCGGCCTGTTTGTACGCGGCGGAGACGGCGATCGGGCCGGACGGCGCCGACATGCCGACGACCACGTCGGCGTCGCCCTCACCCGTCTCGCGCGCCGGCCGGTCGTCCGCGGCCCGGGCATGGGCGGCGCCCGCCCGGGCCGCCTCGCCGCCGTCCGCGGCCAGCACCACGAGGCGTTCGCCCTCGGGGACCATCAGCAGGCTCTCGCCGGACCGGGAGGCGGCGGCCTCCATCGACTCGGCGAGCAGGTCCGTCCCGGCGGGCACCGCCGACTCGGCGATCAGGAGCCGGAAGGGGGCGTCGAGCAGCCCGCCGTACAGATCGCCGGCGACGGCCCGGGCGTGGTCGGACTCCCCCGCCAGCAGCATGCGCAGGATCGCGGCGCCGAGGCGCTGCTCCGCGCCGTGGAGCGCGCGGGAGCGGGCCGTGGTGAGGGTCAGCAGAGCCACCGCGGAGTGCACCGCGTAGCGCTCGGCCGTGCCGAGCGCCGCCCCCGTGCCGACGGCCAGCGCGCCGCGGCTGCGGCGGCCGGTGCCCAGCGACTGGAGCTCGACCCGGTCGTCCCCCTCGCTGTCCCCGACGACCACGCTGGCCGGGGCGGAGCGGTCCCGCAGCCGTTCCACCTCGGGGGTGAGCCGGGCGGCGCGGCGGGCGGCCCAGTCGGGCGCGGCGGCGACGACGGCGCCCGAGGAGTCGTACAGGGCGGCCCATCCGTCGATGTGTGCGGCGAGGCGGGTGAGCAGCCCGGCGGGGCCGTCCCCGGCGACGGCGGCGCGGGTCAGCTCCCGCTGGGCGTCGAAGCCGGCCGTGACCGAGCGGTACTGGTCGGCGGCGATGGCCGCGGACACCGCCTTGCTGATGGCGAGGAAGGGCGTGCGTCTGGGCACCTCCAGGAGCGGCAGGCCAACCTCCTCGGCCGCGTCCACCAGCGCCGGCGGGATCTCGTCGTACGTGACACCGACGGCGAAGCCGAGCCCCGCGACCCCGGCGCCGGCCAGCCGCTGTACGTACCGGCGCATCGTCGCCGGGTCCCGGGCGTCGAGGTTGGTCGCGGTGACGAGGAGCAGTTCGCCGCCGTCCATGTACGGGACGGGGTCGGCCAGCTCGCTGGCGTGCGCCCAGCGCACGGGCGTGCCGAGCCGGTCGGCCCCGGCCCGGACGGTGAGCTTGAGCGCCGAGTGCTGGACGAGCGAGGCGAGAGTGGGAGGCATGGGACCGCCGGACCTCCGGAGTCGATGGCGCCGCCCGTGCGGACGCCCTGGTGGGGCCGCCCCGCGTGAACGGCTCGAATGCGCCGCCCCGTACAGGCGGCCGGGGTCAATTCTGCCAGGGCGGCAGGGTCCCCGTAACCTCGCGGTCAGCCACTCAGCTCGACCAGGAGCGGGGGGGCGTGCTCGCCGTCCACCGTCGTCAGCGACAGGACCGCGTGGCCCGCCGGCAGCTGGTACGCCAGCTCGGACGCGGACCAGCGCTCCCGCTCGACGCGCCGCACGGTCACGGCGTCCCTGGTCACGGCCTTGCCGGTGACGAGCTTGCGCAGCCCGTGCAGGGCGCGGGTGAACGGCTGGTCGGCGAAGACCGCGTGCTGGGCGACCTCGCGGGTCTCCACCCACTCCTTGCCCCAGGCCTCGGCGAAGCGCTTGCCGTCCCAGGTGGTGACCCCGCTGAAGGCCATGCAACAGCCGACCGCGCCGAGCAGCGCGGTGTGCAGGCCCTCGGGGACGTCGTCGACGGTGCGCAGGGTCAGGAGCGCGCCGGCGTTGACCGACCGCAGCCGGCGGACGCCCCGGACGGTCTCCGGGGTGACGGTGTGCGTGGCGTCGTCCAGGACCAGGCAGACGAAGAGCGACCGGTCGGCGCGGGCGGCGGCGATCGCCGTGAACTGGGCGAGGACGAGCCGGGTGAGCAGCCGCGACGCCTCGGCGTGCGCCCGCTCCGGCAGGTCGATCCTGACCCGGAGCGGCAGGTGCTCCAGGGACCGCAGCGAGAAGGGCCGGGCCCCCGCGCCGGTGGCGAAGAACGGCGCGAAGGCGGGACGGTCGAGGAGCGCGATCCGGTCGGCGAGCACCGGCCCGGGGTCCCCGGCTCCGCCCTTCTGCCGGGTGCGGGCGTCCAGCTCGCGCAGCATGGCCTGGTGGCCGCCGGCGGCGAGCGCCTCCCGGAGCGCGTCGATCGCGGCGAGGTCGCCGTCCAGGAGTTCCCGCAGGACGGGCACGCCGGGGAAGTGACCGTGGACGGTGCGGTAGGGGCCGATCAGCTGGGCGAGCACGGTGGCGGCGCGCCTGCTGTCCAGGTGGGTCACGTCGCCGACCAGCCCCTCGGCGAGCACGCTCGCGGCCTCGTCGGGGTCGGTCGTCCCTCCGTAGAGGTCGAAGTCGTGGGCGGAGGCCGGGTCTCCGATGCGCACCACCACGTCGAACGCGTCGTCCGGGCCGAGCTCGCCGCCCGCGCCGCCGACGGCGAGCACCGCGGCCCGGCCGGCGAGTGCCTGGAGGGCGAGGGACTCGACGACCGGCCGTACCAGCCGGGCGGACTTCCCCGCTCCCGGCGGGCCGACCGCCAGCAGCGAGGTGCCCAGCAGCGCGGGTTCCAGGGCGAGCCCCGAACCGCGCCGGGCGTACGGGTTGTGGGGGTCGTCGGCGCAGCTGCCGATCCGGACCTGTCCGGTCAGCAGGTCGTGTTGGGCCGTGCGGTGCGGCAGGTCGCGGGCGCCCGAGGGGTGGAGCGCGGCGGCGCCTCCGGTGCGCAGGACGGCCTCCGTGAGCGCCGCCCGGCGCTCCGGGTCTGCCCGGCCGACGGACCAGGCGTGGCGCAGACGGGCGACGTCGACGTCGTTCATGCGGCCGGTGCGCACTGCGGCGGTGAGGGCCTCGGCGGCGTCCGTCAGCCCGGTGGCGCGGAGCTCGGGCCACTGCTCGGGGCCGGGGGCCTCCGGGGGCGCGGAGGGGGCCTGGGGCGCGCGGGAGGCGCTCTTCCCGAGCCGGTCCGCGAGCAGTGCGCGCCAGTGGCCGAGGCGGGCGAACGGCCAGAGCACGCCGAGGGCGATCAGCGCGTAGATCACGTTGACGACGGTCTGGCTCTGGTAGATCTCGCCGCCCGCGACCGAGGCGACGAGGATCAGGACGGGCCGGACGAGCGGCACGGCGTCCTTCCACACGAGGAGCTCGGCCAGGGCCCCTCCGGCGGCGGTGGCCAGCCCCAGGAAGGGCTGTCCCCGGCCGGCGACGTGACGCCGGAAGATCTCGGACCAGTTGCCCAGGCGCCCGCAGCCGTAGACCAGGAGCCCGAAGAGGACGGCCTCGTAGACGGTGAGGGCGTCGGCGCCCTCGATGGTCCGGGGCCCGCCGAACGTACCGGCGTACCACCAGTCGCCCGGGGTGAACAGCTTCAGCGGGACGAGCCGGTACGGGATGTACCCGTTGCGCCAGAGGGACCACAGGAGCAGTCCGCTGAGCAGCGAGATGAGCACCCCGACCAGCAGCGAGCGGTCGGAGACCCCTTCGGGCTTCTCGGGCGGGCGCGGGACGTGCCCGTAGCGCCACACGCCCGGTTCCCGGACGGGGCGCGGGGTGCGCAGCCACTCCTCGACCCCGGCGTCCGCCGCCGGCGGGCGCCGCTGGTGCGGGGCGTACGGGGGGGGCGGCGGTGCCGCGGCCGGCGGGCCCGCGGGCCGGGGCACCCGGTCCGCGCCCGTGCCCCGTGCGTCGTACGTGCCTTCGGTGTCCATGAACCGCTGCCCCCTGACCAGCCAGGTCCGCCTTCTGCACCGGCCAATCTAGTGCCCGTGCGCGGGGAGTTCAGCCATGCGGCCGTACGGCCCGGCGGGGAGCCGTCCGGCGTCCCGTCCCGGCCACCTGTCCGCCACGGACAAGGACACGCCCCCATCACTCCCGATCGGAGCATGACCGCTGCCCGCACCCGCCCCTAGCCTGCAGAAACAGAAGCGTCCGAAACACCCCCAGGAGCCCCGCATGTCCGACATCCCGCAGGAGCGCCGCCTCGTCACCGCCATCCCCGGCCCGAAGTCGGCGGAGCTGCAGGCCCGCCGTGTCGCGGCGGTCGCCGCAGGTGTGGGTTCCACGCTGCCGGTCTTCACCGCCCGGGCGGGCGGCGGAATCATCGAGGACGTGGACGGCAACCGGCTGATCGACTTCGGTTCCGGCATCGCCGTGACCTCGGTGGGCGCCTCGGCCGAGGCGGTCGTGCGCCGTGCGTCGGCGCAGCTCGCCGACTTCACCCACACCTGTTTCATGGTCACGCCGTACGAGGGGTACGTCGAGGTCTGTGAGCAGCTCGC
Source organism: Streptomyces sp. NPDC104381 (assembly GCF_055583745.1). Lineage (NCBI taxonomy): Bacteria > Bacillati > Actinomycetota > Actinomycetes > Kitasatosporales > Streptomycetaceae > Streptomyces > Streptomyces sp. NPDC104381. The sequence goes on along the minus strand of NZ_JBVJNK010000004.1, from coordinate 807,033 downwards.
CGAGCTGACGCCGGGCGACCACGCCAAGAAGTCGGCGCTGTTCAACTCGGGCGCCGAGGCCGTCGAGAACGCCGTCAAGATCGCCCGTTCGTACACCAAGCGCACCGCGGTGGTCGTCTTCGACCACGGCTACCACGGCCGCACCAACCTCACGATGGGCATGACGGCGAAGAACATGCCGTACAAGCAGGGCTTCGGTCCGTTCGCGCCCGAGGTCTACCGCGTGCCGGTGGCGTACGGCTACCGCTGGCCGACCGGTGCCGAGAACGCCGGCGCCGAGGCGTCCGCGCAGGCCATCGACGAGATCACCAAGCAGATCGGCGCGGAGAACGTCGCCGCGATCATCATCGAGCCGGTCCTCGGCGAGGGCGGTTTCATCGAGCCGGCCAAGGGCTTCCTGCCGGCGATCGCGCGGTTCGCGAAGGACAACGGCATTGTCTTCGTCGCGGACGAGATCCAGTCCGGCTTCTGCCGCACCGGCCAGTGGTTCGCCTGCGAGGACGAGGGCATCGTCCCGGACCTGATCACCACGGCCAAGGGCATCGCGGGCGGTCTGCCGCTCTCCGCGGTGACCGGCCGCGCCGAGATCATGGACGCCGCCCACGCCGGCGGCCTCGGCGGGACGTACGGCGGCAACCCGGTGGCCTGCGCGGGTGCGCTCGGCGCCATCGAGACGATGCGCGAGCTGGACCTGAACGGGAAGGCGAAGCGCATCGAGGAGGCCATGAAGGGCCGCCTCGCCGAGATGCAGTCGAAGCTGCCGAACGGGGACGCCATCGGGGACATCCGCGGCCGCGGCGCGATGATCGCGATCGAGCTGGTGAAGCCGGGCACCAAGGAGCCCGACGCGGCCGCCGCCGGAGCGCTCGCCAAGGCCTGCCACGCCGAGGGGCTGCTGGTGCTGACCTGTGGCACCTACGGCAACGTCCTGCGCTTCCTGCCGCCGCTCGTCATCGGCGAGGACCTGCTGAACGAGGGCCTGGACATCATCGAGCAGGCGTTCACGCGGCTCTGACACGTACGAATCACCCGGGCGCCGGGCGCCCTCCACGACGGCGGGAACCGGCTCCCGGGTGAGGGCGTGTGAAGAAGGTGTGCGGGGGCGATGGCGGGATACCGTTGTGCCTTCCGGTGCCTCCTTCCTCTGACGTACGGTTTTCCCAGATGAGAGAAACACCCCGCCCGCAGGGGACTGCGGGTGATGCCGGGCCGGCGCTCCCCCAGCGTCGTACCGGCCGTGCCATCGCGCACACCGCTGGGGCTTCGCGCTCCGGGACTCCTCACCGATCGGATGGCCGCTCGCCCCACACCCCCCGGGGCGCGCGGCAAACCGATCCGACCGGCCACCTCGGAACAATCCCCCCTGTTCCCCGGTGGCCGGTTCTTCTCGTTCCCGTGGCCGGTGCGCTGCTGGCGCTCTTCCTCGTGATCACCTGGCAGGTGCTGGCCGACGGCCCGCTGCTGGATCCCGACGAGCGGCTCGGCCTGGAGCTGGCGGGGCGCGGCCCCGCGTCGCTCGCGGACCTGTTCGCCGATCTCGGCAACATGCAGGTCGCCGTTCCCGTGCTGGCCTGCGCGGTCCTCGTCGCGTGGTTCCGGGGGGCCAGGCGATCGGCGGTGTACGCCGTCCTGACCATGGCCGCCGTTCCGGCGCTCGTCGTCCCGCTCAAGCTGTGGACGGACCGTCAGGGACCGCTGACGGAGGCGACGGGCTACTACCCGTCGGGACACACCACCACGGCGATGGTGGCCTACGGGGCCGCGGCGCTGCTGCTGGCGCCGTATCTCAGGCGGTCATGGATGACGCTCGTCGCCGCCGTCCTGCTGACGGCGGCGACGAGCGTCGGTCTGGTGCTGCGCGGCTACCACTGGCCGCTGGACGTGGTGGCCGGCTGGTGCCTGAGCGGGGTGCTGCTGCTCGCCCTGCGGGCGGGCACGAGGAGCGGTCAGCCGCCGAAGTAGGCGTCGAAGTTCTTCGAGAACTCCCAGTTGTTGAAGCGGTCCCAGTTGATCGACCAGGTCATCAGCCCGCGCAGTCCGGACCAGGTGCCGTGCGTCTGGTAGCTGCCGCAGTCGGTCTTCTTCGTCAGGCAGTTCAGCGCCTTGGTGACCTCGGCCGGTGAGGTGTGTCCGTTGCCCGCCTGCGTGGAGGCCGGGAGACCGAAGGCGACCTGCTCGGGACGGAGGGCGGGGAAGACCTTGGTCTGGTCGCCCGCGACGGGGAAGCCGGTGAGCAGCATGTCGGTCATGGCGATGTGGAAGTCGGCGCCGCCCATGGAGTGGTACTGGTTGTCCAGACCCATGATCGAGCCCGAGTTGTAGTCCTGGACGTGCAGCAGGGTGAGGTCGTCACGCAGGGCGTGGATGACGGGCAGATAGGCACCGGCGCGCGGGTCCTGGCCGCCCCAGGGGCCGGAGCCGTAGTACTGGTAGCCGAGCTGCACGAAGAAGGTCTCGGGGGCCATGGTGAGGACGAAGTCGTCGCCGTACTTGGCCTTGAGGGTCTTCACGGCGGAGATCAGGTTCACGATCACCGGGGTCGTGGGGCTGCGGAAGTCGGTGTCACCCGTGGCGAGCGAGAGGGAGTGGCCCTCGAAGTCGATGTCCAGGCCGTCGAGCCCGTAGGTGTCGATGATCTTGCTGACGGAGGAGACGAAGGTGTCGCGGGCGGCGGTGGAGGCCAGCTGCACCTGCCCGTTCTGGCCGCCGATGGAGATCAGGACCTTCTTGCCGGCGGCCTGCTTGGCCTTGATGGCGGCCTTGAACTCCGCCTCGGTCTCCACGCCCGGGCACTCCGCGACGGGGCAGAGCGAGAAGCGGATGTCGCCGGAGGTCACGGACGTCGGCTCGCCGAAGGCGAGGTTGATGACGTCCCACGAGTCGGGGACGTCGGCCATCCGCGTGTAGCCGGAGCCGTTGGCGAAGCTGGAGTGCAGATAGCCGACCAGGGCGTGGGCCGGGAGGCCGGCGTCGCCGCCCCCGCCGCCGCCCGTGGCCGCCGTGGTGGCGCTCACGGCCGCCGACTTCGCCGACTCCCCCGCCGCGTTGACGGCGCTGACCTGGAAGCTGTACGCGGACGACGCGGAGAGCCCGGTCACGGTGGCCGAGGTGCCGGTGGTGTCCAGGACCTTCGTACCGCCGCGGTAGACCCGGTAGCCGGTGGCTCCGGCGGACGCGGTCCAGGACAGCGGGACGGAGGACGCGGTGGCCGTGCCGGCCCGCAGCCCGGTGGGGGCGGCGGGGACGGCGACCGGGTCGCCGCCGGGTCCGGTCAGGGTGAGGTCGTCGGCGTAGTAGGCGGGGGTGCCGTACCAGCCGTGCGTGTACACCGTCACCGACGTGGTCGAGGGGCCGGTCCTGAAGCTGGTGGTGAGCTGCTTGTACGCCCCGGCGGACTGGGTCCAGGTGGAGACGTCCGTCGTCCCGGTGCCGGACGCCCCGAGGTAGACGTAGTCGCCCCGCACCCACGCGCTCAGCGTGTAGGCGGAGTCGGGCTTCACCGTGACGGTCTGGGAGCAGCGGGCGTTGTCGCTGCCCGCCGGTGTCGCCTTCAGCGCCGAGGTCCCGCTGTGCACGGGCGTGCTGACGGCCGTGCCGCTGCCGCCGGTACAGCTCCAGCCGTCCAGTCCCGCCTCGAATCCCCCGTTGCGTGCCAGGTCGGCGTCGGCCGCCCCGGCGGCCGGTGCCGTGGCGGCCAGGGCACCGGCGGCGAGCAGGGCGGCCGAGAGGACCGCCACTGACCGGGAGAGGCGGGCGGGTGGTCTGGATCCGGTGCGTTCCACAACAGCCTCCGTGCAGGGGGGAATTGAGTGGTGCACAACATGGTCCAGACCAATCAGGTTGTCAAGACCTCTGGCGGCGCCTCACCCCCCGCCCTCACGCGTACCCCTGGCCGCCGCGGCCTCGTGCAGGGCGAGCTCCAGGAGGGTCGCGTCGGTGAGCGTGCCCGAGCCGTCCGGCGGGATCAGCCATCGCACGCCGCCCACGGTGCCGCCGGGCCGGGGGACGACGATCCACGCCCCGGCACCGACCCCGCGGATCCCCGTCCCGACCCAGCGGGCCGCCGTCCCCGGGGGCACGAAGAAGCCCATCCGGGACTCGCCGAAGTCCGCGAGGACGGGGCCCGGCCTGTCGAGGAGCCGGGTCAGCACATCGAGCGTGGGATAGCCCAGCTCCCCCGGGACGACCAGGACGTCCCAGCGTTTCCCGGCGGGAAGGAGCGCCATCCCCTGGGGATCACGCTCCCATTCCCGTCGGCAGGCCCTCGGATCCGGCGCCACCGACACGAGCCAAGCGACCGCGGCTTCCGCCCCCGTGCGGGTCATGGACTGCCTCCCTCTCCCCGTGGTCACCGGCAGGGTCCTGCCGGTGCGTGTACGGGAGAGAGAGGGCCGGGCCCGGATCATGACGCGGGTTCGGCCACCGATCCGTGGTGAGGTGGGTCACCCCGCCCGCGTTCAGCTGTCGAAGCCGAGACCCAGCCGGTCCATGGTCCGCAGCCAGAGGTCGCGGCGGCCGCCGTGGCTGTCCGCGCGGGCCAGGGACCTCTTGGTGAGCGCGATGCCGGTCCAGGCGAACGGCTCGGGCGGGAAGGGCATCGGCTTGGAGCGGACCATGCCGAGCGCGGTCCGCTCCGTCTCCCGGCCGCCGAGCAGGTCGAGCATGACCTCCGCGCCGAAGCGTGTGGCCCCCACGCCGAGACCGGTGTACCCGGCGGCGTACGCGACCCGGCCACGATGGGCCGTACCGAAGAATGCGGAGAAACGCGAACAGGTGTCGATCGCACCGCCCCAGGCGTGACTGAAACGCACCCCGGAAAGCTGCGGAAAACACTCGAAGAACTGCCCGGCGAGTTTCAGGAAGGTCTCCGGGCGCTGATCCAGCGCGGAATTCAGCCGGCCGCCGTACGGATATACGGCGTCGTATCCGCCCCACAGGATCCGGTTGTCGGAGGAGAGCCGGAAATAGTGGAACTGATTGGCACTGTCCCCCAGTCCCTGACGATTCCGCCAGCCGATCGAGGCGAGCTGGTCCGCGCTCAGCGGCTCCGTCATCAGGGCGTAGTCGTACACCGGGACCGTGTACGGGCGCACCCGCCTCACCAGCGACGGGAAGATGTTCGTCCCGAGGGCGACGTCGCGGGCGAACACCCTGCCGTACGGGGTGCGCACGGCCATGCCCGCGCCCGACCGGACGAGTTCGAGGCCCCGGGTGTTCTCGTAGATCCGTACGCCGAGGCCGAGCAACGCCTCCTTCAGGCCCCAGGCGAGCTTCGCCGGGTGCAGCATGGCGACGCCGTGCCGGTCCAGCAGCCCGCCCAGGAAGGTCGGCGAGTCGACTTCGGCGCGCATGCGGTCGCGGTCCAGGAATTCCAGCCCGCCGAGGCCGAGGTCGTCGGTCCTGCGGTGCCATTCCCGCAGCTCCTCCAGCTGGTGGGGCTGCGTGGCGACGTCGATCTCACCGGTGCGCTCGAAGTCGCAGTCGAGGGAGTGGCGGGCGACGGCCTCCTCGATGGCGTCGAGGTTCCGCGCGCCCAGCTCCTCCAGTTTCCCGATCTCGTCCGGCCAGCGCTCCAGGCCGTTGGCCAGGCCGTGGGTGAGCGAGGCCGCGCAGAATCCGCCGTTGCGGCCCGAGGCGGCCCAGCCCACCTCGTGGCCCTCGATGAGGACGACATCGCGCCCGGGGTCGCGTTCCTTGGCGATCAGAGCGGTCCACAGGCCGCTGTAGCCGCCGCCGACGACCAGGAGATCGCAGCGTTCCTCGCGGGTCAGCGAGGGGAGGGCCCCCGGCTTTCCCGGATCGTCCAGCCAGTAGGCCAGGGGGCGGGCGTCGGAGAGTGATCGTGCGGCCTTACGCATGGCATCCGGGGCCATGGCTTCCAACTCCTTCGGATTCTACTTTCCCGCATTGCTCTTACGCCGGTTCGCGATGAACTGTCCGGCGAGCACCATCGTGACGGCGATGACGAACATGGCCGTGCCTATCACGTTGATCTGTACTGGTGTTCCACGCTGCGCCGATCCCCAGACGAACATGGGGAACGTCACCGTGGAACCCGCGTTGAAATTGGTGATGATGAAATCGTCGAAGGAGAGCGCGAAGGCGAGCAGCGCCCCCGCGGCTATTCCCGGGGCGGCGATCGGGAGGGTCACCCGGACGAAGGTCTGGAAGGGTCCCGCGTACAGGTCGCGGGCTGCCTCCTCCAGCCTCGGGTCCATCGACATCACCCGGGCCTTGACGGCGGTCACCACGAAGCTGAGGCAGAACATGATGTGGGCGATGAGGACGGTCCAGAAGCCGAGTTCGGCGCCCATGTTGAGGAAGAGCGTGAGCAGCGAGGCCGCCATGACGACCTCGGGCATCGCCATCGGCAGGAAGATCAGCGAGTTGATCGCGCCGCGCGCCCGGAAGCGGTAGCGGACCAGCGCGAAGGCGATCATCGTGCCGAGCACGGTCGCGCCGACGGTCGCCCAGACGGCGATCCGCAGCGACAGGGAGAGCGAGCCGCAGAGGTCGGCGACGCCGCAGGGGTCCTTCCAGGCGTCGAGGGAGAACTCCTGCCAGGCGTAGTTGAAGCGTCCCTTGGGCCGGTTGAAGGAGAAGACCATCACCACGACGTTGGGCAGGATCATGTAGGCCAGGGTCAGCAGACCCGCGATCACGACCAGGTTCCTGCGGAGCGTACGGAGTACCGACATCAGACCAGGTCCTCCGTCCCGGAGCGGCGGATGTAGACGGTGACCACGAGCAGGACGACCGCCATGAGGATGAACGAGAGCGCGGCGGCCGTCGGGTAGTCCAGGACCCGCAGGAACTGGGTCTGGATGACGCTGCCGACCATCTTGGTGTCGGTGGAGCCGAGGAGTTCGGCGTTGACGTAGTCGCCGCTGGCGGGGATGAACGTCAGCAGGGTGCCCGAGACGACTCCGGGCATGGACAGCGGCAGGGTCACCGTGCGGAAGGTGGTGGCGGGTGTGGCGTACAGATCGCCCGCGGCCTCGTGCAGCCGGCCGTCGATGCGCTCCAACGAGGTGTAGAGCGGAAGGATCATGAACGGGAGGAAGTTGTACGTCAGACCGCAGACGACGGCCATGGGGGTGGCCAGGACCCGGTTGTTCTCGGTCCAGCCGAGCCAGGAGGTGACGTCCAGGACGTGCAGGGTGTGCAGCACGTCGACGACCGCGCCGCCGTCCGCGAGGATCGTCTTCCAGGCCAGCGTCCGGATCAGGAAGCTGGTGAAGAACGGCGCGATGACCAGCACGAGCACCAGGTTGCGCCAGCGGCCCGCCTTGAAGGCGATCAGGTACGCGAGCGGGTAGCCGAGCAGCAGGCACAGGAGTGTGGCGGTGCCTGCGTAGAGCAGCGAGCGGATGAACTGCGGGTAGTAGTCGGCCAGGGCGTCCCAGTACGTGCGGACGTGCCAGGTGACCTCGAAGCCCTTCTCCAGCGATCCGGTCTGCACCGAGGTCGACGCCTGGTAGACCATCGGCAGCGCGAAGAAGACGAGCAGCCACAGGATGCCGGGGAGCAGCAGCCAGTAGGGGACGAGCCGCCTGCGGGTGGACGGCTTGCGGACCTCGGCCTCCTCGGGGCGCACCGGTGGCGCCTCGGCCACGCCTACACCGCCTCCACGGGGCTCGCCCGCGCCGACGCCGCTTCCTCCTCCGGTCCCGCTCGCGCTCACGCCGCGTCCTCCATGCCTTCCGCGACGCCCGCGTCGATGGACTGGGCGGCGTCGAGCCCGAAGGTGTGCTCCGGGTTCCAGTGCAGGACGACGTCGGCGCCGGGGACGAGCCGTCCGTCGCGCTCGATGTTCTGCTCGTAGACCTGGAGCGCCGTGCCGGCGGGGCTCTCGACGACGTACTGCGTGGAGACGCCGATGAAGCTGGAGTCGGTGATGCGGCCGGTGACCCGGTTGCGGCCGTCGGGTATCGCGGCGGCGTCGTCGGTGTGGGTCAGGGAGATCTTCTCGGGCCGGACGCCGACGAGCAGCTTGCCCCCGTTCTCCGCCGGGGAGGGACAGCGTCCGCCGGGCAGACTGAGCTTCCCGCCGCCGGCCGAGACGACGACGTCCGTGCCCGTGGAGACGATCTCGCCCTCGATGAGGTTGGAGGTGCCGAGGAAGTTCGCCACGAAGGTGGTCCGGGGGTTCTCGTACAGGTCGGCGGGGGCACCGAGCTGTTCGACCCGTCCGCCGTTCATCACCGCGACGGTGTCGGCCATGGTCATGGCCTCCTCCTGGTCGTGGGTGACGTGGACGAACGTGATGCCGACCTCGGTCTGGATCCGCTTGAGTTCGAGCTGCATCTGGCGGCGCAGCTTGAGGTCGAGGGCGCCCAGCGGCTCGTCGAGGAGGAGGACCTGCGGGTGGTTGATGAGCGCGCGGGCCACGGCGACGCGCTGCTGCTGGCCGCCGGAGAGCTGGTGCGGCTTGCGCCGGGCGAAGTCACCGAGCTGGACGAGGTCCAGCATCTCCCCGACCTGCTTCTTCACGGACTTGATGCCGCGCCGTCGCAGTCCGAAGGCGATGTTCTCGCTGACGTCGAGGTGCGGGAAGAGCGCGTAGCTCTGGAAGACGGTGTTGACGGGCCGTTTGTACGGGGGCAGGTCCGTGATGTCGCGGCCGCCGAGCGAGACGGTGCCCGTGGTGGCCTCCTCCAGCCCGGCGATCATGCGCAGGGTGGTGGTCTTGCCGCAGCCGGACGCGCCGAGCAGCGCGAAGAAGGAGCCCTGCGGGACGGTCAGGTCGAGCGGGTGCACTGCGGTGAAGGAGCCGTAGGTCTTGCTGATCCCGGTGAGACGGACGTCGCCGCCCTCTGTCTGCTGCTGTGTCATGGGTCGCGGTCCCAGTGGTGTCGGGGGAGATCGGGAGGGGGACGGGCCGTTCAGGCGCCGATGAGCTTGGCGAACTTCTCCTCGTACGCCGTCTCCTCGTCGGGGCTGAGGGAGCGGAAGGCCCGCGACTTCGCGGCCATCGCCTTGTCGGGGAGGATCAGCGTGTTGGATGCCATCGACGCGTCGATCTTGGCGAGTTCACCGGCGACCCCGTCCACCGGGCAGACGTAGTTGATGTAGGCGGCGAGGCGGGCCGCCACCGGGGGCTCGTAGTAGTGGTCCATGAGCTTCTCGGCGTTCGTCTTGTGCCGTGCCCCCGCCGGGATCAGCATGTTGTCGCTCGACGTGATGTAGCCGGCGGCCGGGATCGAGAACTTGATCGCCGGGTTGTCGGCCTGGAGCTGGATGATGTCGCCCGCCCAGGCCACACAGGCCGCGATGTCGCCCTTGCTCAGGTCAGCGGTGTAGTCGTTGCCGGTGAAGCGGCGTATCTGCTTGGTGTCGACGCCCTTCTGCATCCGCCCGATCGCCGTGTCGAAGTCGGCGTCGGTGAAGGATCCGGGGTCCTTGCCCATGTCGAGGAGCGTCATGCCGACCGAGTCGCGCATCTCGGAGAGGAAGGAGACCTTGCCCTTGAGCTTGGGATCGTCGAGCAGCTGGGTGACGGAGTCGACCTTCCGGCCGCCGGTCGCCTTCTCGTTGTAGGCGATGACGGTCGGGATGCCGGTCCACGGATAGGAGTAGGCGCGTCCCGGGTCCCAGTCGGGCCTGCGGAACTGTGCGGAGAGGTTGGCGAAGGCGTGCGGGAGGTTCGCGTGGTCGAGCTTCTGCGCCCAGCCGAGCCGGATGATCCGGGCCGCCAGCCAGTCCGTGACGATGATGAGGTCGCGGCCGGTGTCCTGGCCGGCGGCGAGCTGCGGCTTGATCTTCCCGAAGAACTCGACGTTGTCGTTGATGTCCTCGGTGTACTTGACCTTGATTCCGGTGCGTCGCGTGAAGTCGTCCAGGGTCGGACGGCTCTTCTCGTCCTCGCTGACGTCCATGTACTCGGTCCAGTTGGAGAAGTCGACCTCCTTCTCCGCCGCCGAGTGGTCGTCGGAGGCCGAGGCCTCCCCCGCCCGCGCGGCCGGCGGGATGCCGCACGCGCTCAGCACCCCGAGGCCGCCGAGCGCGAGGGCTCCCGTGCCCGACGCCCGGAGAAGCGAACGGCGGGTGAGGGCGCCCCTGCCGTCCCTGAGGCTGCGCCGCAGGGCGGCCAGCTGTGGTGCGGAGAGAGGTTCGGGCTCGTACTGCTCCATACGCGTATGCCCTTCCGGGTGGGTGGGGCCGCCGGCCGCTGCTATCGGTCCCCGAAGACGGTGCGGTGCCAGTCCTTCCTGGCCACCGCGGTGTTGTCGTACATGACGTGCTTGACCTGCGTGTACTCCTCGAAGGAGTACGACGACATGTCCTTGCCGAAGCCGCTGGCCCGGTATCCGCCGTGCGGCATCTCGCTGATGATCGGGATGTGGTCGTTGATCCACACGCAGCCCGCCCTGAGCTCCCGGGTGGCGCGGTTGGCCCGGTACAGCCCGGTGCTCCAGGCGGAGGCGGCCAGTCCGTACGGGGTGTCGTTGGCGAGGCGGATGCCCTCGTCGTCGGTGTCGAAGGGCAGGACCACCAGGACGGGGCCGAAGATCTCCGCGCTGACGATCTCGCTGTCCTGGGCGGCGTCCGTGATGAGGGTCGGCCGGTAGTAGGCACCGTCGGCGAGTTCGCCGCCGGGGGCCTCACCGCCGGTGACGACGGTGGCGTAGGCGCGGGCGCGGTCGACGAATCCGGCGACGCGGTCGCGCTGCTGATGGCTGATCAGCGGCCCCAGGTCCGTGGATGCGGCGAACGGGGCGCCGAGCCGCACGCTCTCCATCAGGGCGGCGACCCCGCTCACGAACGCGTCGTACAGGGGGCGCTGGACGTAGGCGCGGGTGGCGGCCGTGCAGTCCTGACCGGTGTTGATGAGGGCTCCGGCGACCGCTCCGTGGACCGCGGCGTCGAGATCGGCGTCGTCGAACACGAGGAAGGGCGCCTTGCCGCCGAGTTCCAGGTGCAGGCGCTTGACGGTGGCCGTGGCGAGCGCGGCGACCCGCTTGCCGACGGCGGTGGAGCCGGTGAAGGAGGTCATCACGACGTCCGGGTGGCTCACGAGGTGCTCGCCGGCGTCCCGTCCGGCGCCGGAGACGATGTTGATCACGCCGTCGGGGATGCCGGCCTCGGTGGCGGCCTGCGCGAACATCAGGGAGGTCAGCGGCGTGATCTCGGCCGGCTTCAGCACGATGGTGTTGCCCGCCGCGATCGCCGGGAGGATCTTCCAGGCGGCCATCTGGAGCGGGTAGTTCCAGGGCGCGATCGAGCCGATGACGCCGAGCGCCTCGCGGCGTACGCAGGAGGTGTGGTCGCCGCTGTACTCGGCGGCGGCCTTCCCTTCGAGGTGGCGGGCCGCCCCGGCGAAGAACGAGGCGTTGTCGACCGTACCGGGGACGTCGAACTCGGTGGAGAGCTTGAGCGGCTTGCCGCACTGGAGGGATTCGGCGTACGCGAGGTCGTCGGCCTGATCGGCGAGTACGGCGGCGAAGCGGTGCAGCGCCTCGGAGCGTTCGGCCGGGGAACGCCCGGACCAGCCGGGGAACGCCTCGCGGGCGGCGGCCACGGCGGCGTCGACGTCGTCGGGCCCCGCGAGCTCGTAGCGCAGGACCGTGGCACCCGTCGCGGGGTCCACCACGTCCTGGTGGCGTCCCGATGTGCCGGGGCGCAGCCGGCCGCCGATGTACTGCGCGCCCGCGGCGAAGCGGTCCTGCGCCTGGAAACCGTTGCCCATGACGTTCTCCTCCGCTGCCCCCGTGACCAGGGGCGGCGTAGCTTCTTGTCGAATTGAGTGCCGATCCTGACAGAGGGGACCTCCGCCAACAAGTGATTCCGTTGTTTCCTTTTGGTTACGCGACGGAATCTGTCGACGATGTGTCTCGTGCGTACGGAAATCCCTGTACCGGCTGTCAGTGGCGGATGCCAGACTCGGCTGCCATGGGACAGCAACACATGGACGCCCTCCTGGCGCGCGCGGCACGCGGGGAGCACGTGAAGTACCTGCCGTTCTGGGGACATCGGCCCCGGCCGGACGGCAGGCTCGGGGAGAGCTGCCTCAGTCAGTGGTGGCCGGCGCCGTTCACGGTCGGCGCGGTGACCTACGCCTCGGCCGAGCACTGGATGATGGCCGGCAAGGCGCGGCTCTTCGGGGACGCGGAGGCGGAGGCCGGGGCGGTGGCGGCGCGCACTCCGGCAGCGGCGAAGAAGGTGGGCCGGCTCGTCAGGGGCTTCGACGACGCCGTATGGACGCGGGAGCGGTTCGGCCTGGTCGTCGAGGGCAGCGTGCACAAGTTCGGCCAGGACCCGGCGCTGCGTGCGTACTTGCTGGGCACCGGGGAGCGTGTGCTCGTCGAGGCCAGCCCGCTGGACCGGATATGGGGCATCGGACTCGCCAAGGACGATCCGCGGACCGCGGACCCCGCGTCCTGGCGTGGGCTGAATCTGCTGGGCTTCGCGCTCATGGAGGCGCGCACGCGCCTGCGCACGGGGTGACGGCGCGTGGCCGGGCCGGGAGCGCGTGCCCCCGTCCCGGCCACGGGCGGCCGGTCACCGAGGGGTCAGCGGGAGGCGCCGACGACCAGCGACGAGGAGTAGGGGTCGTCGTAGTCGTAGGTGCTGCCCGACTCGTCGTTGGCGACGGCCCAGATCAGGAATCCGAGGAAGATCGCGCTGATGACGATCGAGACCGAGCCCAGGATGATCCCGGCGAGCGCCATGCCGCCGTTGGTCGCCTCGCCCCGCTTGGCGCGGCCGCGGCCGATGATGCCGAAGATCAGGGCCAGGATGCCGAGGACGATGCCCAGTCCCCACATGCAGAAGCCGACCACGGCGATGATGCCGAGGACCATCGCCGCGATACCCAGCCCGTTGGAGGGCGCGGGGCCCCAGCCCGGCTGGCCGCCGTAACCGGGGTATCCCGGGTAGCCGTACGCCGCCGAGGGCGCGGCCGGAGCGGCCGGGTAGCCGTACTGGCCGGGCTCCCCGGGACCGTTCGGCCCGACCGGCGGTGCGGGCACGGGGGGCTGCTGCGGTCCGAAGGATCCGGCCTGGCTCGGTATGGGCCCGGTGGACGGGTCGGCGCCCGGCATCGCGGTGACCGTGGGCTGGTCGTGCACGGCGGGCGGAACCGCGTCCGCGGGCTGCTGCTTGCCCAGCTCGACCCTGCTGTCCGGCGGAGCCCAGGGGTCGCGCCGCGCGCCCTCGTCCCCGGGCTGCTGTGTGTTGTCTGACATGGGCCTCCCCCATCGTGGTCCCGCCATGCTACGGCCCGGCTCCGGGCCGCAGGGCCCCGCCTACGATGATCGGTGCAGCCGGTGCACCCGGCCTGACACCAGAGATCCGGGAGTATCCGATGAACGATCTGCACCCCTTCATCGCGGGGCTGCCCAAGGCAGAGCTCCACGTCCACCACGTCGGTTCGGCCTCCCCGCGCATCGTGGCCGAGCTGGCGGCCCACCACCCCGACTCCAAGGTCCCCACGGATCCGGAGGCGCTGTCGGACTTCTTCACCTTCACCGACTTCGGGCACTTCATCGACGTCTATCTCTCGGTGGTGGACCTGATCCGCACCCCTGAGGACGTCCGGCTGCTGACCTTCGAGGTCGCCCGGGACATGGCCCGGCAGAACATCCGGTACGCGGAGCTGACCGTGACCCCGTTCAGCTCGACCCGCCGGGGGATCCCGGAGCAGGGCTTCATGGAGGCCATCGAGGACGCCCGCAAGGCGGCCGAGGCCGAGCTGGGCACCGTCCTGCGCTGGTGCTTCGACATCCCGGGCGAGGCCGGCCTGGAGGCCGCCGAGGAGACGACCCGGCTCGCCGTCGACCTGCGTCCCGAGGGGCTCGTCTCCTTCGGCCTGGGCGGGCCCGAGATCGGGGTGGACCGTCCGCAGTTCAAGCCCTACTTCGACCGGGCGATCGCCGCGGGCCTGCACTCCGTCCCGCACGCCGGGGAGACCACGGGCCCGGGGACCGTCTGGGACGCGCTCACCGCGCTGCGCGCCGAGCGCATCGGCCACGGCACCAGCTCCACCCAGGATCCGGAGCTGCTGGCCCACCTCGCCGAGCACCGCATCGCCCTGGAGGTCTGCCCCACGTCCAACATCGCCACCCGGGCGGTAGCGGACCTCGACCAGCACCCGATGAAGGAGATGGTCGAGGCCGGCGTGCTCGTCACGGTCAACAGCGACGACCCGCCCATGTTCGGCACCGACCTCAACAACGAGTACGGGGTGGCGGCCCGGCTGCTCGGCCTGGACGAGCGCGGAGTAGCCGATCTGGCGAAGAACGCCGTGGAGGCCTCCTTCCTGGACCCGGCCGGCAAGCGGACGCTGGCCGCCGAGATCGACACGTACACGACGAACTGGCTGGAGGCCCCCGGCCGGTGAACCCGGGCGGACACAATGGCCCCATGACCACCACTGTCACCGCCGTGGCGCACCGCGGCGATCCCTACCGTGCCCGCGAGAACACGCTCCCCTCGATCCGCTCCGCCGTGGAACGGGGGGCGGACGCCGTCGAGATCGACGTCCGCCTCACCCGGGACAGGGTGCCCGTGCTGCTCCACGACTCCACGCTGGAGCGGCTGTGGGGCCATGACGTCCGCCTCGACCGGCTGGACCACCAGGAGTTGCGGGAGAGGACCGGCGGCGGTGTGCCCACCCTGCGTGAGGCGCTGTCCGCCGCCGGCGGCCGCCGGGTCATGATCGACCTGCCCGGCGCGACCGGCACGTCCGTACGGGAGACCGTCGGGGTGGTGCGGGAGTGCGGGGCGCAGGAGCGCGTGTACTACTGCGCGGACTCCCACGCGATGCTGAAGGTGCGCGCGGCCGATCCGTCCGCCGAGATCGCGCTGACCTGGACCACGCTCGCCCCTCCCCGCCCCGTCCTGCTCGACGCGGTGCGGCCGCGCTGGCTGAACTACCGCTTCGGGCTGCTCAGCCGCGAACTGGCCGACCGCGTCCACTCCGACGGGCTGCTGGTCTCCACCTGGACGGCGGACACCCGGCGCACCATGCGACGGCTGATCGCGTACGGCGCCGACTCGATCACCACCAACCGGATCGACGCCCTACGGCACCAGTTGGCGAACTCCCCTTCCCCTGGCCCCTCTTGATCGGTCCGGCATCATGGGCGGTCCGTACCGCCCGTGATCCCTGGAGCAGATGTGACCGAGCCCGGCCCCCGCACCGTGCCCTCCCGTGTCCGTGCCGACATCGCCCACAACGCCCGGGTGTGGAACCACTGGCTGGGCGGCCGCGACAACTACCCCGTGGACCGGCAGGTGGGCGACCGGGTGACCGGCCTGTATCCGAGCATCGGCGAGGTGGCCCGCGCCGACCGGGCGTTCCTGGGGCGGGTGGTGCGGCATCTGGCCGGTGACGCGGGGGTCGGCCAGTTCCTGGACATAGGCACCGGGTTGCCGACCGTGGACAACACCCACGAGGTGGCCCAGCACACCGCGCCCGACGCACGCGTCGTCTACGTCGACAACGACCCGATCGTCCTGGCGCACGCACGCTCCCTGCTCAGCAGTTCGCCCGAGGGCGCCACCGAGTACATCGACGCGGACGCCCGGGACCCGGAGCGGATCCTGCGCGCCGCCGGGCACACCCTCGACCTCCGGCGCCCGGTCGCGGTGATGATGCTGGGCATCCTGAACTTCGTGCTGGACACGGGCGAGGCGCGGGGCATCGTGACCACGCTGATGGACGCCCTGCCGCCCGGCAGCCATCTGGTGCTCACCCATCCCACGCTGGAGCTGGGCGGCGAGGGCAACGAGGCGGCGATGCGCTTCTGGAACGAGAACGCCACCCCGCCGATCACCGCCCGCAGCCGTGCCGAGTTCGCGTCGTTCCTGGACGGGCTGGACCTCCTGGAGCCGGGCATCGTCTCCTGTTCACGCTGGCGGGCGGGCGCCGCGGGGCGGATCCCCGAGGTCGCCCAGTTCGGAGCTGTGGGCCGGAAGCCCTGATGCCCGGATCCTGGCCCGGGACGCGAGGGTTCCCGCGCACGGCGCTGGCCGCCGACATCGGCGTGGCGCTGCTGGTGCAGGCCGCGGTGACCATGCCGTTCGTGGTGCCCCGCTCGGCCGGTCTGCCGCCGGCCACCTGGACGGCGTACGGGCTGACGACCCTGACCGTGCTGCCGCTGGTGGCCCGCCGTCGGGCACCGGTGGCCGTACTGCTGGCGGTGCTCGCGGCGGGCGCGCTCTACAGGTTCACCGTGGACGGTCCGGGACAGCCGCTGCCGTACACCGGGCTGGTGGCGTTCTACACGGTGGCCGAGCTGTCCTCCGCCCGGCGGCGGCTGGTGGTCGCCGTGCTGGTGGCGGCGGCGGTGTTCCCCTCGGTGGCGTGGAACACGGGCGAGGCGAGGGAGCTGCTGTTCTCGCTCTTCGTGTTCGCCGCCGCGTACGCCTTCGGGCGGTTCACCGACACCCGCAAGGCGTACGTCCGGGCCGTGGAGGACCGGGCGCGCCAACTGGAGCTGACCCACCGGATCGAGGCCGAGCGGGCGGCGGCGCGGGAACGGGCCAGGATCGCCCGCGAGATGCACGACATCCTCTCCCACGCGGTGAGCCTGATGGTCGTGCAGGCGGAGGCCGGCCCGGTGGCCGTGCGCTCGGCGCCGGACCGCGCGGAGGCGGCCTTCGACGCGATCTCGGAGACCGGCAGGGACGCGATGGTGCAGCTGCGCCGGATGCTGGGGGTGCTGCGGGAGGACGGCCCGCAGGACGTGCCGTCGCCCCGTGCTCCGCTGCCCTCGGTGGCGGAGCTGCCGGCCCTGCTGGAACGGGTGCGGTCCGGCGGCATCGAGGTCACGTACACGGTGACCGGAGCCGCTCGGACGCTCCCCGCGGACACCGGGGCCACGGTCTACCGGATCGTGCAGGAGGCGCTGACGAACGTCGTCAGACACGCTCGCGCGAGCCGTGTGACGGTCGAACTGGCCCACGCCCCCGATGAACTGACCGTCACCGTGACGGACGACGGCCGGGGGCCCGTCGGCGCCACCGGGCTGGGGCTGGTCGGCATCAGGGAGCGGGCCGCCGCACACGGCGGGCGGGCCACGGCCGGCGCGGGCCCCGGTGGCCGTGGATTCCAGGTGCTCGCCACCTTCCCCCTTGTAATCTCCCGTAAGGGGGTGGGGAGTTGACGATCCGTGTGGTGGTGGCCGACGACCAGGAGCTGGTGCGCAGCGGCTTCGCGATGATCCTGGACGCGCAGCCGGACATCGAGGTCCTCGCCGAGGCGGCGGACGGCGCGCAGGCTCTCCGCGCGGTGCGCGCGCTGCGGCCCGATGTGGCCCTGCTGGACATCAGGATGCCTGTCATGGACGGCATCGAGGCCTGCCGGGCGATCGGTGCCGGCACCGACTGCCGCACGGTGATGCTGACCACCTTCGACTCGGACGAGTACGTCTACGAGGCGCTCCACGCGGGCGCGAGCGGATTCCTGCTGAAGGACGTGCGGCGGGACGATCTGGTGCACGCGGTACGGGTGGTGGCCGCCGGGGACTCCCTGGTCGCGCCCTCGGTGGCCCGCCGGCTCATCGCCGAGTACACCTCACGCCCCGTGGCCACCCGGCCCGCGCGGGAGCCGGCCCTGCTGGACGTGCTGACCGCCCGGGAGCGGGAGATCCTTCTGCATCTGGCGCGGGGGCTGTCCAACGCGGAGATCGCCGCGGCCCTCGTGGTCAGCGAGCACACGGTGAAGACCCATGTGGGCAACGTCCTGTCCAAGCTGGGCCTCCGGGACCGTATCCAGGCCGTCATCTGCGCGTACGAGACGGGACTGGTCGCTCCCTCGCCCGGGGGAGGGACCGCCGCCGTCTCCCCCGCGCGGGTGAGGCGGACTCCCCCGCACGACCCCTCGCTCGGGTGATCCGTTCGGGCCTCCGGATCAACAGGATGGAGCCGTAGAGCGGTTACGGACTTCATCCCTCCCGGAGGCATCCCATGAACACGCACGCCCGCACGCTCCTGGCCGCGGCCCTGGTCCTGGGCATCGCCGCCGGCCCCGCCGCTCCGGCCGCCCTGGCGAACGGCACCGCGGCCCCGGCGCACGCGACCGACGCACGCACCCGCCCGGTCCCCGCCGCCGACGCCGCCGCCCTGCGCGCGGCGATCTCCGGGCTGCCCTCCGACGACGCGACCGCCGCGCTCGTACGGGTCGGCGGCACCGGCGGCAGCTGGCACGGGAGCTCCGGCGTGCACGATCTGGTCTCGAGGCGTCCGGCCGACCCGTCGGCCCGCTTCCGGGCGGGATCGGTGACCAAGGTGTTCACGGCCGCCACGGTCCTGCAGCTGGCCGGGGAGCGGAAGCTGGAGCTCGACCGCACGGCCAGGCACTACCTTCCGGACCTGGTCCCCGCGGCGTACGGAGCGGTCACCGTCCGGCAGTTGCTCGACCACACCAGCGGGATACCGGCGGCGCCGATGCCCGGCACCACCCTGGAGGAGGTGTACGCCCACCGCTTCGACCTGCACACACCGCGCGAGATGGCCGCCTCGGCCATGGCTCAGGCCCCTGAGTTCACCCCCGGCCGGAGCCAGCACTACCTCAACATCAACTACACCCTGCTGGGGCTGCTCGTGGAGAAGGTGACGGGCGATACCTACGCGCACCAGGTGGGCGAGCGCATCCTGCGCCCGCTGGGCCTGCGCTCCACGTCGTTCCCCGGCGCGGAGACGGGCATCCGGGGACCGCACAACCGCGGCTACCAGGTCTTCACCGCCCCGGACGGCGGCAAGGAGCTGCGGGACGTGACCGTGTGGGGCGTGACCGACACCTGGGCCGCCGGGGACATCGTCTCCACCACGGCGGATCTGGAGCGCTTCACCCGGGCGCTCTTCACGGGCAAGGTCGTGCGCGGGCCCCTGCTGGAGGAGATGTTCACGCTGCCGGACCCCTCGGTGCGCACGTACGGGACGGGGAAGCCCGCCCAGTTCAGCGCGGGGCTGAGTGTGCAGACCCTGGGCGGGCGTGAGGTCTGGGGGAAGTCGGGCGGCCGCTGGGGCTACAACTCGCTCGTGGCGGCCACCCGTGATCTCTCCAGAACGCTGGTGTACAGCGTCAACTCCACCGACGCGAAGGGCCAGGACATGAACGCCACGGCGACGGCCGTCGTGGTCGCCGCCTTCGGGGCCCCGTCGGCCGGCTGAGCCTCACGCCGGCACGGCGGCCGTCTCCAGGCGCTTGATCATGCGGTGGACGACGAGCAGCGGGATGACGCCGAAGACACCGAAGGACATGTCGATGACCGTCCACCAGAAGGGGATGTCGCGGATCGGCCCGCAGATCAGGGCGAGCGGGATGATCCCGGCGCACGCGATCATGCCGAACTCGATGACCCAGATGTTGCGGACCGGGTCGCGGTAGGGACCGTAGAAGGCGACCGCGATGACGAGGTGTGCGAAGGCCAGCCAGTCGGTGCCGTACAGCACGAAGGGATAGGAGGCATCGGCCTCGTCGAGGCCGGTCCGCACCCGGGTGATCCACTCCGCCAGGGCCGGCAGGTGTTCGGGGACGGGAGAGGCGGAGGAGGTCAACAGGGCCTCGGCCCAGTGGAGTTCGGTGACCAGCGGGAAGGCGGTGAGCCCGCTGAGCACCAGACAGACGATGAAGACGACCAACCACACGCGTATGCGCCGCAACAGGGCTCGCTCGCTCATGGACGCAGCGTACGCCGGTCATGAACGCGTTCAAAAAGTGGGGTGCGGGCGTCCGGCCGACGCTCAGAGACCGACGATGGAGTTCCACTTCTTCGCGAACCCGGTGCGCTCCTCGGAGGTGATGTCCCGGGCGATGGCCAGGCGTTGGCGCATCGCGTCGTCCGGGAAGATCAAGGGGTCCTCGGCCAGTGCGGCGGTCTCCTCGTCCTTGGAGGAGGCCAGGATCTCGCGGGCGGCGGGGACCGGGCAGACATAGTTGACCCAGGTGGCCAGTTCGGCCGCCACCTCGGGCTCGTAGTAGTGGTCGACGAGCTTCTCCGCGTTGCGCTTGTGGTCCGCGAGGTCGGGGATCATGAGCGACTCGGACCAGAGCTCGGCGCCTTCCTCGGGCACCACGAACTCGATGCCCGGGTTGTCGGCCTGGAGCTGGATGACGTCCCCCGAGTAGGCCTGGCAGGCGAGCACATCACCGTTGGCCAGGTCCTTGATGTAGTCGTTGCCGGTGAAGCGGCGGATATGACGGGATCTCACATGCCGTGCCACCTGCTCGCACATCTCGTGGAAGTCGTCGGCGGTCCAGCGGGTGATGTCGGCGCCGTTGCCCTGCATCAGCAGGGCGAAGGCCTCGTCGAGCCCTGACAGCAGGGTCACCCTGCCCCGCAGGTCGTCGGCCCAGAGCTCGCTCGTGTGCCGGATCTCCCGGCCCAGCTTCGCCCGGTTGTACGCGATACCGGTGATCCCGGACTGCCAGGGCACGCTGTACAGCCGCCCCTCGTCGAACGCGGGGGAACGCAGCTGGGGGTCCAGGTTCGCGGCGACATGGGGCTGGCGCGAGCGGTCCATCTCCTGCACCCAGCCCAGCCGTACGAACCGGGCGGCCATCCAGTCGCTGATGACCACGAGGTCCCGGCCCGTCGGCTGATGGTTCATCAGCGCCGGGCTGATCTTCCCGAAGAACTCGTCGTTGTCGTTGATCTCCTCGGTGTACGTCACGGAGATCCCGGTCCGCCGGGAGAACGCGTCGAGAGTGGGCCGCTTCGACTCGTCCTCGTCGTCCGTGTCGATGTAGAGGGGCCAGTTGGCGAAGTGCAGCGAGCGGTCGCTGTCCGAGCGGTCGGGGCCCGAGCGGTCGCCGGGCTCCACATAGGCGGCGGGCACGCCGCAGCCGGCCAGCGCGGCACCGGCCGATCCGGCGCCGAGGGCACGCAGCAGGGAACGACGGGACATGAGGTGGTCCGGAATCGAGCGCACCCGCGCAGCATGGCCGTCCGCCGCCACGGCGGGCAATGGACCAACCGTCCAGCGAGGGCGGCCGGGCCCGCACACCATGTCCATGGCGGAACACGGGCGGACGGCGCCCGGGAACGCGGAACGGCCCCGGGCGGGCCCGGGGCCGCGATCCCGCCTGCGCGCCGGTCAGTCGTCCAGCGACGTCATGACGTGCTTGATCCGGGTGTAGTCCTCGAAGCCGTACGCGGAGAGGTCCTTGCCGTAGCCGGACTTCTTGAACCCGCCGTGCGGCATCTCGGCGACGAGCGGGATGTGGGTGTTGATCCACACGCAGCCGAAGTCGAGGTTCTTGGACATGCGCATGGCGCGGGAGTGGTTCTGGGTCCAGACCGAGGAGGCCAGGGCGTACTCGACGCCGTTGGCGTACGCGACGGCCTGGGCCTCGTCGGTGAACGACTGGACGGTGATGACGGGTCCGAAGACCTCGTGCTGGATGATCTCGTCATCCTGCTTCAGACCGGAGACGACGGTCGGGGCGTAGAAGTAGCCCTTGTCGCCGACCCGGTGGCCGCCCGCCTCGACCTTGGCGTGGGCGGGGAGGCGCTCGATGAAGCCGCTGACCTGCTTCAGCTGGTTGGCGTTGTTGAGCGGGCCGTACGCCACGTCCTCGTCGTCCGGCTGCCCGGTCCTGGTGTCGGCGGCGGCCTTGGCGAGCGCGGTGACGAACTCGTCGTGGATCGACTCGTGGACCAGGACGCGGGTGGCGGCCGTACAGTCCTGGCCCGCGTTGAAGAAGCCCGCCTCGGAGACGCCCGAGACCGTCTTGGCGATGTCGGCGTCCTCGAAGACCACGACGGGCGCCTTGCCGCCGAGCTCCAGGTGGACGCGCTTGACGTCCTTGGCCGCGGACTCGGCGACCTGCATGCCGGCCCGTACCGAGCCGGTGATGGAGGCCATCGCCGGGACCGGGTGCTCGACCATGGCGCGACCGGTGTCCCGGTCGCCGCACAGGACGTTGAAGACGCCCTTGGGCAGGATCTGGCCGATGATCTCGGCCATCAGGACCGTCGACGCCGGCGTGGTGTCGGACGGCTTGATGACGACGGTGTTGCCCGCGGCGAGCGCCGGGGCGAACTTCCACACGGCCATCATCATCGGGTAGTTCCACGGCGCGACCTGGGCGCAGACGCCCACCGGCTCGCGCCGCACGATGGAGGTGAGGCCCTCCATGTACTCGCCGGCCGAACGGCCCTCGAGCAGCCGGGCGGCGCCCGCGAAGAAGCGGATCTGGTCCACCATCGGCGGGATCTCTTCGCTCCGGGTCAGCCCGAGCGGCTTGCCGGTGTTCTCCGATTCGGCGGCGATCAGGTCCTCAGCCCGCTCCTCGAAGGCGTCCGCGATCTTCAGCAGGGCCTTCTGGCGCTCGGCGGGCGTCACGTCACGCCAGGCCGGGAAGGCCGCGGCCGCGGCCTCCATGGCGGCATCGACGTCGGCCCCTCCGGAGAGCGGCGAGGTCGCGTAGACCTCTTCCGTCACCGGGTTGACCACATCGATGGTCCGCCCGTCCGCGGCGTCCCGGAACTCTCCGTTGATGTAGTTGCGCAGACGGCGCACCTCGGTGGTCACAACCACCCCTCCTGTCGGCTGTCCGATGGGTGAGACTTCCAGACTAGACCGTTGGGTGACGCTTTCGACATACCCACCCGCCGTGAACTTCGGATTCAGTGAGATACGGGCTCCCAGACAACGAATTTCATCGATTCGGGCTTGCCAGACGGAGGAGGCGCGGTGCAGAGTGGAGGTGTGGCCAGTCGCAGCGCAGACTCCAGGACCGGGAACGGATCGTCCCCAGCGGTCGATGCCGTCTCCCTCGCAATCATCGAGCAGCTCCAGGAGGACGGACGCCGGCCGTACGCCGCGATCGGCAAGGCCGTGGGCCTGTCCGAAGCCGCCGTACGCCAGCGCGTGCAGAAGCTGCTCGACCAGGGCGTCATGCAGATCGTCGCCGTCACGGACCCGCTCACCGTGGGGCTGCGGCGGCAGGCCATGGTCGGCATCAACGTCGAGGGCGACCTCGACCCCGTGGCCGAGGCCCTGTCGGCCATGGCCGAGTGCGAGTACGTGGTGATGACCGCGGGCTCCTTCGACCTCATGGTGGAGATCGTCTGCGAGGACGACGACCACCTGCTGGAGACGATCAACAAACGCATCCGGGCGATACCCGGTGTGCGCTCCACCGAGAGCTTCGTCTACCTCAAGCTCAAGAAGCAGACCTACATGTGGGGAACCCGATAGCCGTGAGCAAGGACCTCAGCCGAACCGCGTACGACCACCTGTGGATGCACTTCACCCGCATGTCGGACTACGAGAACGCGCCCGTTCCCACCATCGTGCGTGGCGAGGGCACCTACATCTACGACGACAAGGGCAAGCGCTACCTCGACGGCCTCTCCGGCCTGTTCGTCGTCAACGCCGGGCACGGCCGCCACGAGCTCGCCGAGACGGCGTACAAGCAGGCGCAGGAGCTGGCCTTCTTCCCGGTGTGGTCCTACGCCCACCCCAAGGCCGTCGAACTCGCGGAGCGCCTCGCCGGCCACGCCCCGGGCGACCTCAACAAGGTCTTCTTCACCACCGGCGGCGGCGAGGCCGTGGAGACGGCCTGGAAGCTGGCCAAGCAGTACTTCAAGCTCAAGGGCAAGCCGACCAAGTACAAGGTCATCTCGCGGGCCGTGGCCTATCACGGCACCCCGCAGGGAGCCCTGTCGATCACCGGCCTGCCCGCGCTGAAGGCGCCGTTCGAGCCGCTGGTCCCCGGCGCGCACAAGGTGCCGAACACCAACATCTACCGCGCCCCGCTCTTCGGCGACGACCCGGAGGCCTTCGGCCGCTGGGCCGCCGACCAGATCGAGCAGCAGATCCTCTTCGAGGGCCCGGACACCGTCGCCGCGGTCTTCCTGGAGCCCGTGCAGAACGCCGGCGGCTGCTTCCCGCCGCCGCCCGGCTACTTCCAGCGGGTGCGTGAGATCTGCGACCGGTACGACGTGCTGCTCGTCTCCGACGAGGTCATCTGCGCGTTCGGCCGCCTCGGCACGATGTTCGCCTGCGACAAGTTCGGCTACGTCCCGGACATGATCACCTGCGCCAAGGGCATGACCTCGGGCTACTCCCCCATCGGCGCCTGCATCATCTCCGACCGGCTGGCCGAGCCGTTCTACGAGGGCGACAACACCTTCCTGCACGGCTACACCTTCGGCGGCCACCCCGTCTCCGCCGCGGTCGGTCTCGCCAACCTCGACATCTTCGAGCGCGAGGGCCTCAACCAGCACGTCCTCGACAACGAGAACGCGTTCCTGACGACGCTGCAGAAGCTGCACGACCTGCCGATCGTCGGCGACGTCCGCGGCAACGGCTTCTTCTACGGCATCGAGCTGGTGAAGGACAAGGCCACCAAGGAGACCTTCACCGACGAGGAGACCGAGCGCGTCCTGTACGGCTTCCTCTCCAAGGCGCTGTTCGAGAACGGCCTGTACTGCCGGGCCGACGACCGCGGCGACCCGGTGATCCAGCTCGCGCCCCCGCTGATCTCCGACCGGTCGACGTTCGACGAGATCGAGGGCATCCTGCGCGGTGTCCTGACGGAGGCCTGGGCGAAGCTCTGACCGACGCCACCGGCTGCCACCGACAGACGCCCCCGGCAGTCATTTCATAGGGCATACGCGGCCCGGATACACCCGTTCGAGTGAGAACAGGGGTATCCGGGCCGCGTACTGTCCCGACACCCCGGTCCGGCTGCCTAGCGTGCCGAGTGACCGATCGGCCTTTCGTTCGTTGTATTCGTCCCCCGTACGGGGGACAGGAGAACTGATCCGAACCGAGGTGTACGCCATGGTGGCCCCGCCCGACAACGATGTGATCTGGGCACGTTCCCTGCACCACTCCCACAACGGATCGCCGGGGCTCGGCGGTGTCTCCCTCGGGATCCGCGACGGCGAGATCCTCGCCGTGGCCGGCCCCCGTGGCAGCGGTAAGACGACGCTGCTGCACTGCCTCTCCGGCCAGCTGGTCCCCCAGCAGGGCGAGGTCTGGTTCAACAGCGTGCCCGTGCACACCATGGGCCCCCGGCTGCGCGAGCAGCTCCGCCGGGACAGGTTCGGCTGGATCGCGGCGGAGCCGCAGCTCGTGCCGGAGCTCAGCACCTGGGAGAACGCCGCCCTGCCGCTGCTGCTGCGGGGTGTCTCGCACCGGGCGGCGAAGAAGGCGGCCACCGAGTGGCTGGAGCGGCTGGACATCGGTCCGCTCGCCAAGAAGAGACCGCACGCCCTGCTCCAGTCTCAGCGTCAGCGGATCTCCGTCGCGCGGGCGCTGGCCGCCTCGCCGTCCGTGATCTTCGCGGACGAACCGACCGCCTCGCTGCACCACGCCGAGCGCGCCCAGCTGCTGCGCACCCTCACCACCGCGGCGCGGTCCCACGGGATCACCGTGGTGCTCGCCACCCATGACGCGGAGGTGGCCGCGCTCGCCGACCGTGTGGTCAGCCTGCTGGACGGCCGCCGCGTCACCACCGTCTCCCTGCCCGCCGCGCCCGATACGGAAGGCCGCTCGGCGTGCTCGCTCTCCGTCTGACCCGCGGCTCCCATCCCCTGGTCCTGGTGCGGCGTCTGGCCCTCGCCGCCGCGTCGGCGGGGGTGGGCTTCCTGCTCCTGTGCACCCTCGGGTATGCCGCCGGGCATCCGGCGCACGCCTCGGGTTCCGTGCTGCGGCTGCTGTGGTGCGCCGTTCCGCTCGCCGCGACCGTCCAGTTCGCGGTGGCGGTCGCGCGTACGGATCCGAGCACCAGGCCGCGCCCCGGTCTCTTCGCCGCCGGGCTCGGGCCCGCCCGTCTCGCGCTGCTGGCGGCGATCTCCACGGCGGTCTCCACCACGCTCGGCTCGGTGGTGGCGCTGCTCTTCTTCCTGCACCTGCGCGGCGATCTGACCGGTCTGCCGTTCGACGGCGGCGCGGCCGAGTTCCTGGGCGCCGGCACCCCGCTGCCCCTCGCCGCGGCGCTCACGCTGCTGGCCGTGGTGCCGCTCGCCGCGTCGGCGGCCGGCGGGCTGGCGCTGCGCTCCAGGCCGGTCGCGCCCTCCGAGGCCCAGGCGGACGAGGACGACCTCGCGCCCGCCCCGGTGCCCAAGGGGCTTCCCTGGGGAGTCGCGCTCACCGCCGCCGGACTCGCGGTCGAGGCGTACGCCAGCCGGGGCTCGGCGGGCAACCCGTTCCCGCTGCCGGGCCGGCTCGACTCCACCCCCGCGGCCGTCCTCGCGGGCTGGACCCTCACCGCGATCGGCCTGGCCATGGCGGGGCCCGGCCTCACCCATCTGTGCGGGCGGCTGCTCCAGGCTGTGCGTCCGGGAGCCGTACGGCTGCTGGCCGGCCGGGTCCTGATGGACGAGGCGTGCCGGATCGGCCGCCCGCTGGGCATCGTCTGCGCGGTGCTGTCCGGGGTGATCGCGGCCACCGCGCTCTGGACCGGCGGGGACCGCCCCTTCGGCCCGCTCACCGCACTCGGCGCCGTGCTCGTCCTCGGCTGCACCACGGCGACGCTGCTGACCACCGCGCTGGAGGCCAGGCAGGCCCGCGCCCGTACGGCCGGGACCCTGCTGCGGCTCGGTGCCCCGGCCTCCTCGCTCCGCATCGCCGCCGCCCTGCGGGCACTGGTGCTGCTGGCCGTCTTCGCCCCACTGACCTGGGCGATCGCGGAGCTGGCGGCGCTGCCTCTGACGGGGTGACACCCCTACCGGGGCGATCCAGTCCCCGACGGGGTGGCCTCGTTCGCGGGGGCGGTCCGTAGCATGGCGGCGTGGAGAATCCGGACGAGAACACGTACGCACCCGGCGTCGAGATCGAGACGCTCACCGCATTCGACGAGGCGGTCGCCGCCGGGACCCTGGCCGGTCACCGGATCCAGTCCGTCGACCTGACGGACCGGGCCGACGCCCTGCTCACGACCGACACCCGGGGCGCCGTCTTCCTGGGCTGCCGGATGGAGCCCCGTGCCGACGCGAAGATACGCGCGGACGGGGCCTTCGTCTTCCCGCCGGTCCCCGGCCTCCCCTTCGACCCGTACCGCGGGCTGCTGTACACCCCCGACGCCCTGTACGAGGGTCTGGCCGAGGGCGGTTACGAGGCGACCCCTGACGCACGGGCGTACGACTGGTTCCAGCTGACCAAGACGAACGGCGACGTCTTCGCCTCGATGCTGCGGGCGCTCCACGACGACGCGGTCTCCGACGCGCTGGACGAACACCTCGTCGGGGCCCGGGTGGTGGGCGTGATGGGCGGTCACGCGATGGCCCGCGGCACGGAGGAGTACGCCGGCGCCGCCGCGCTCGGCAGGGAGCTGGCGCGCGGCGGCCTGACCGTGGCGACGGGCGGCGGCCCCGGGGCCATGGAGGCGGCCAACCTCGGGGCGTACGCGGCGCCGCACTCCGACGCCATGCTGGTCAAGGCCTGCGAACTCCTCGCCGCGGCACCCTCGTTCAGCCCGTCGGTCACCGACTGGGCGCAGGCCGCCTTCGCCGTGCGGGAGCGCTGGCCCGAGGGAGGCTCCTCGGTGGCGATCCCGACCTGGTTCTACGGCCACGAGCCGCCGAACGCCTTCGCGGACCACATCGCCAAGTACTTCGCGAACGCCGTGCGCGAGGACGGGCTGCTGGCCCGCTCGACCGCCGGGGTGATCTTCCTTCCCGGTGCCGCCGGGACCGTGCAGGAGATCTTCGACAACGCGACGCCCAACTACTACGAGTCGCGGTCGGCGCCCACCCCGATGGTCCTGGTGAACCGTGCGCACTGGACGGAGAAGCTGCCCGCCTGGCCGCTGCTCAACGCGCTCGCGGCGGGCCGGGCGATGGAGTCCCGTATCGCGCTCGTCGACACGGTGGAGGAGGCGGCCGGCGCGCTCGCCCGGCTGACGGGCTGACACCCAGCTTCCGGGGGGTCAGGGGGAGGCGAGCCGGGCATCGAGGGCGTCGAAGAACGCCTCCCAGCCGTCCTCGGCCGCGGCGTACTGCTCGGGGGTGAGATTGCCGCCCCGCTGCCGGAAGACCATCTCGGTCGACTTCCGGCTCTTCTCGGTGAGGGTGACCGTGACCGTCTCGCCCTCGGTGTCGGCGGGCGCGCTCCGGTCCTTGAGGGTGAACACGAGCCGCTCGGGGGCCGACACCTCCTGGTAGACGCCGTGGAAGGGCATCTCCGCTCCGGGCACCACGATGACCAGGCTCCACTCGCCGCCGGGCGTGACATCCATCGACACCCGGTCGAGCGGTACGTCCGCGTCGCCGCCGTACCAGGCGGCGAAGTCCTCGGGGTCCGTCCAGGCCTCGAAGACCCGTTCCCTCGGTGCCGCGACGACGCGGGTGATGTCGATGCCCTCGCGGGCCGGCTGCGTCATGGTCCCTTCCCCTTCCCAGGTCTCCGTGTCCAGGGGATCACGCCCCGAGAAGCGCCGCCAGCCGGTCGTACGTACGGTCCCACCCCCACTCCGTACGGACCCACTGCCGCCCCCGCTCCCCCATGGCGGCGGCGCCCGCGCGGTCGCTCAGCAGTCCGACGAGCAGGGCGGCGATCGCGGACACGTCCCGGCCGTCGACGAGGTGGCCGGTCTCCCCGTCGCGTACGGCGTCGGGCGCGCCGCCCGAGTCCCCGGCGAGGACGGGGAGTCCGGCCGCGGCCGCCTCCAGGAAGACGATGCCGAGCCCCTCCACCTCCAGGCCGGCGCGTCTGGTGCGGCACGGCATCGCGAAGACGTCGGCCGCGGCGAAGAACCCGGGCATGGCGGTGTGCGGCTGCCCGCCCGCCAGGACGACGGCGCCCTCCTCCCCGGTGGCCTCGGCCAGGCGGCGCAGGGAGTGCAGATGGGGACCGTCGCCGACCAGCAGGAGCACGGCGCCGGGCACGGCACGGCGTACCGCCGGCAGCGCGCGGATCAGCATGTCCTGGCCCTTGCGGGGGACGAGCCGGGCGGCGCAGAGGATCACGGGCCGGTCCCCCAGCCCGTAACGCGCCCTGATGCCCGCCGGATCGGGGCCGTGGCCGGGCGCGGCACGGAACGCGCCGCTGTCGACGCCCGGTACGAGGCGCACCATGCGGCGGGCGGCGGCCGGTCCGAGCGCGGAGGCGATCGGGGCGCGCGTGGCCTCGCCGAGATAGGTGACGGTGTCGGCCCGTTCCCCGGTCCGGCGCAGGAGCGCGCGGGCTCCCGGTGTCCTGGCCCACCACACCTCGTGGCCGTGCGTGGTGGCGACGATCCGGCGCACTCCCGCCTCCTGGCGCAGCCGGTCCGCCATCAGGCCGAGTGGCGCGGCGGCCCCGAACCACACGCGGTCGCAGTGGTGTCGCCGGGCGAGGTCCACCGCGCGTGCCGCGACGCGCGGGGTCGGCAGCAGCGTCCGGGACGGATCCCGGATCACGGGATACGGCAGAGCCGCGTCATGGTCGGCGGATCCCGGCTCCGCGGAGGTGTACACGACGACGGAACCCTCGGGGAAGCGGCCGGTCATCGCGTGGACGAACGTCTCGATGCCTCCCTGGCGCGGCGGGAAGTCGTTGGTGACGACGAGGGTGCGGGTCATGGGCGGACCTTTCGCGGCGGGGCGGGCTCCCCGTGGGCCGCCAGGACCACGAGGACCAGCGGGTACACGAGATAGCCGAACCGGCTGGCGGGCATGAACGCGATGGCCAGGAGCAGCCCGAGGGCGAGCCGGCGCGCGGCGGACGGCGCACTCGCCGGTGGCCGCCCGACCAGGGAGGCCGCCATGGCCAGCGCGCTCACGGCGAGCAGGGCGAGAGCGACGGCCCGGCCGCCGGGCAGGTGCGCGGCGAGGAGGTGCCCGGGGAGCGGGCTCGCCGCGGCGGACACGGCGTCGGTCAGGCCGAGGGGGAAGCCGACGACATGGGCGGTGAAGGCCCGGGGGTCGCTCAGCGCGGCCGGCAGGACGAGCACCGCCGCCGTCGTCACCGCCGTGGCGCCGCACCGCAGCGCGGGGCGCGCCCCGGGGCCGGACGGCTCCCCCGCCCGGCGGTTCCGCACGACCAGCAGGGCCAGGGCCACCGGCAGGGCGGGCCACGCCGTCCATTTGAGGGCGGCGGCCAGACCGAGGGCGAGCCCCGCCCGGCCTCCCTCGCCGCGCCCCGCCGACGCCAGTCCCAGACACATCAGGCCGACGGCCGGCAGGTCGACCCCGCCGACGGCGAGCGGCAGCGCGACGAGGGGGCAGGCGGTGATCCACAGGAGCGGCAGCCCGCGCACTGAGAGTGCCAGCGCGCCGAGGAACGCCGCGCCCGTCCACAGCCGGGGGTCGGTGAACGGGCTGCCTCCCGACAGGGCGTCGGGCATCCCGAAGACGGACATGCCCGGCAGGTACGGGTTGAAGTCCGCCGGCTCCTCCGGGTGCGGGAGGTACGGGCTGCCGGTGGCGAGCAGCAGGCCGGCGGAACGCCTGATCACGTCGACCTCCAGCTGCGCCCTGCCCGTGCCGAGGAGGACCAGCAGCGGCAGCAGGACGGCACCGGCCACCGCCACGGCGTACGGCACGGGACTCCGGGCGCCACGGCGCGCCGACAGCCAGGCCGCCGCCGTGTATCCGGCCGCCGCGGCGACGCCCCACACCCGGTGCGGAGCGAGCGTGGAGAAGCCCGCGAGCCCGAGGGCCGCGACCGCGCAGAGGGCCCACCACCGCGCGTCGCCTCCGGCTCCCGCCCACCGGAGCGGGCGCGTTCCCCGCCACCACCGGGGCGGGGGCGTTCCCGTCCGCACCCGGGCGGAACGCCGGCCGAGCACGCTGACACCTGCTGGTCTGACCATGGATTCGAGGCTAGGAAAGCCCTGTTCACGGGGCGTCACACCAGGATCCGGTCCTCTCCGTCAACCCGTGGCATGAGACCGCGTCGCGATATCCACCTCCGCTCCGATGCGCGACCGCCCCCTCCTCCCGAAGAATTGCCCCATGAGCGCCACGACCGCGGATCGGGGAACCACCCTGACCGGACGAGCACGGCGGCGGCTGCGCCGCTGGACGGCCGCACCCCCGTATCCATGGGTGACGGGTGGCGCCGTCACCCTGCTCGCCGCCGTGGAGCTGACGGTCGTACCGGGTTCGCCGGTCACGGCGTTCGGGGTGCTGGTCTGCGCCCTCTCCCTGATGTGGCGCCGCGCCCACCCCGCCGTCGGTTTCCTGACGGTCGGTGCGGCGCTGCTCAGCTTCGGGACCGACGGCAACATGGCCTACGCGACGGTCGCGGGCACCCTGATGGGCAGTTACACGCTGGGGCGCCACCGGGTGCAGCACCCGGCCCTGCTGGTGGTCTGCGGGGCCCTCGCCTCGCTCACCGTCAATCTCGTCCACATCGACCGCTGGGCCCGTGACGGGGCACCGGGTCTGCCGGTGCTCCAGGGAAGCGACCGGTTCACCCTGGGGCTCTACGCGGAGACGCTGGTGCTGACCGTCATCGTCCTGGGGGCGGTCAGCATGGGGGACGCGATACGGAGCCGGGAGGAGACCCGCCACGAGCGGGCGGCCGCACAGTCCAGGCTCCTGACGATGGAGCGCCGCCAGGCGGCGGAGGCGGAGAGGGCGGCCATCGCCCGCGAGTTGCACGACATGATCGCCCACTCGGTCTCGATGATCGCGGTGCAGGCCGAGAGCGCCACCTACACGACGCCGGATCTGCCCGGACCGGCCCGGGACGCCTTCCAGCAGATAGCCGGCACCGCGCGTTCCTCCATGGCGGAGCTGCGCCGGCTGCTCGGTGTGCTGCGGGCCGGGTCCGGGGCGGCGGCGCTGCGGACGCCCCAGCCGTCGCTGGCCGGGCTGGAGGAGCTCGTGGAGCAGCACCGCGCGGTGGGAGGCTCCGCCGATCTGCGTGTCCTCGGCGAGCGGGCGGCGGTCCCGGCGTCCTGGGAGCTGTCGGCGTACCGGATCGTCCAGGAAGCGCTGACGAACGCCCGCCGTCATGCCGCCGGCGCGCACACGGTGGTGGAGATCGACCACCGGCCCGGCGTTCTGTGCGTCCGTGTCGCCGATGACGGGCCCGGGCCGCCCGACGGCGGGACGGACAGCCGCGGTCACGGCCTGGTGGGCATGGGGGAACGGGCCGCTCTGCTGGGCGGCAGACTCACGGCGGGGCGGGGCCCGGCCGGCGGCTTTCTCGTGGAGGCGGAGCTCCCGTGGTGATCAGAGTGCTCGTCGCCGACGACCAGGCGGTCGTACGGACCGGATTCGTCGGGCTGCTCGGCACGCAGCCCGACATCGAGGTGGTCGCCGAGGCGGAGGACGGTGCCGAGGCCATCCGCAGGGCCGCCGAACTCGCCCCGGACCTGGTGCTGCTGGACATCAGGATGCCCCGGGTGAACGGCATCGAGGCGGCGCGCGAGATCGTCGGGGCGTCGGGCGGCGCCACCAAGGCCCTGATGCTGACGACGTTCGGCCTCGACGAGTACGTGTACGACGCGCTCGCCGCGGGAGCGGGCGGCTTCCTGCTGAAGGACGCCACGTTCCCGGAGCTGCTGCACGCCGTGCGGGTCGTGGCGGACGGCCGCGCGCTGCTGGCCCCCGAGATCACACGACGGCTGATAGCGGAGTTCGTACGGCAGAGGCCCGGCACGGAGCCGCACCCCGGTGTGGAGGGGCTCACCGCGCGGGAGGCGGAGGTGCTCGTCCTCATCGCCCGTGGCCTGTCGAACGCCGGCATCGCCGATCGTCTCGCCATCACGGACCACACGGTCAAGACGCACATCAACCGGCTCTTCGCGAAGATGGGGCTCCGCGACAGGGCGCAGGCGGTGATCCTCGCGTACGAGCTGGGGCTGGTGGTCGCGGGCCGGGAGAATCACCGCCGCTGAGAGCCCTACCGGGGGATGACCACCGTCTCCGCCGGGTCGAAGGTCACGCCCACGACGGCCCCTTCCTCCGGGGTGTCCCGCAGGGCGCACTCCGCCTCCAGGGGCGGCCCGTCGTCGGGGTGCAGGGTGACGGTGACGTGGTGGCCGCGGAAGGTGCGTACGCCGACCGTGCAGCGCAGGCCGTCCTTCGGGCCACCGATGATCACGCCGCCCGGCCGCACGAGCAGTTCGCGCTCGCCCTGGGGCGAGTCCTCGGGCACCGGGACCTTGCCCCAGACGGTGTCGGCGGCCGTGCCCGTGACCGTGGTGTCCACCAGGTTGTCGAAGCCGAGGAAGCGGGCGACGAACGCCGACGCGGGCCGCTGCCAGACCTCCAGCGGGGTGCCGGCCTGGGCGATCCTTCCGTCCCGCATGACCACGACCCGGTCGGCGAGGGCGAAGGCCTCTCCCTGGTCGTGGGTGACGGCGAGCACCGTGGTGCCCAGGCGGCCGAAGAGGGTGCGCAGTTCCACGACGAGCCGTTCGCGCAGGCTCCGGTCGAGCTGGCCCAGCGGTTCGTCCAGCATCAGCAGCTTGGGCCGGGGCGCCAGGGCACGGGCGAGTGCCACGCGCTGCTGTTCGCCGCCGGACAGGGCCGCGACGGCCCGCCGGCCGGCCCCGGGGAGGCCGACCAGGTCCAGGAGTTCGTCCGCCCTGCGGTCGCGCTCGGCGCGGGGAACACCGTGCATCCGCAGTCCGAAGGCGACGTTGGCGGCGACGTCCCGGTGCGGGAAGAGCTGGTGGTCCTGGAACATCAGGCCGAGCCCGCGCCGGTGCACGGGCAGCGGCGCCTGGTCGACGCCGTCGAGGAACACCCGCCCGGCGTCCAGGTGCTGCAACCCGGCCACGGCCCGCAGCAGCGTCGACTTGCCGCTGCCGCTCGGCCCCAGCACGCAGACGATCTCGTGGTCCGCGACCTCCAGGTCCACCGCGTCCAGCGCGGCCCGCTTCCCGAACCGGACTGTCGCCGCCTCCACTGCCAGCATCTCTAGAACTCCCCGGATCGGTCGGTGCGGATACGTTCGAGCACGAGCAGCGACACCGCGCAGGTGAGCATGAGGATCGTGCTGAGGGCCATCGCCTGGCCGTAGTTGAGCTCTCCGGAGCGCCCGAGCAGCCGGGCGACGGCCACCGGCAGGGTGGGGTTGTCGGGGCGCGCGATGAACACGGTCGCGCCGAACTCACCGAGCGACACGGCGAAGGCGAACCCGGCGGCCACCAGCACCGCCCGCCGCACCAGCGGCAGATCGACCTCGCGCCAGGCCCGCAGCGGCGACGCGCCGAGCACGGCGGCGGCCTCCCGCAGCCGGTCGTCCACCGCGCGCAGGACGGGCAGCATGGTCCGTACGACGAAGGGGACGCCCACCAGCGCCTGGGCGAGCGGCACGAGGATCCAGGACGTACGCAGGTCCAGCGGCGGCTTGTCGAGCGTGATGAGGAAGCCGAAGCCCACGGTGACGGCGGACACTCCGAGCGGCAGCATCAGCAGGGCGTCGAAGCCCCGGACCAGCCGTCCGGCCTTCCTCGTCAGGGCCGCCGCGGCGAGACCGCCGATCACGAGGGCGATCAGGGTCGCGACCAGCGCGTAGCGCAGGGAGTTCCCGATGGCGTCCAGCGGAGGCACCAGGAAGGTGGAGCCGCTCGCGTCGGCCGACTGCAACGCGCGGTAGAAGCCGAAGCCGTAGCCGCCGGAGGTGTCCAGCGACCGTTCCACCAGTACGCCGAGCGGCACGACGATCAGCAGCAGGACGGTCAGCAGCACCCCGCCGAGCAGCGCCCGCTGCCCCGCTCCCCGGGGCGGCCGGGCGGTCTGCGACGGGTCGACGAGCCGCAGGGCCGTCTCCCGCCGCCGTACGGTCCAGGCGTGGACGGCGAGGATCCCGCCGACCGCCGCGAACTGCACCAGGGTGAGCACGGCGGCCGTGGACAGGTCCAGCAGCTGGGCGGTCTGCCGGTAGATCTCCACCTCCAGCGTGGCGTAGGCCGGGCCGCCGAGGATCTGGACGACCCCGAAGGAGGTGAAGGTGAAGAGGAAGACCATCAGGGCCGCCGCGGCGACGGCCGGGGCCAGTGCGGGCAGGGTCACGCGCCGCCAAGCGGCGAACCGGCCGGCCCCGAGGACCCGGGCGGCCTCCTCCTGGCGGGGGTCGAGCTGGGACCACAGGCCGCCGACGGTGCGTACGACGACCGCGTAGTTGAAGAAGACATGGGCGAGCAGGATCGCCCACACCGTGGTGTCGAGCCTGACCCCCCAGAGGTCGTCCAGGAACCCGCCGCGTCCCAGCAGCGCCAGGAACGCCGTGCCCACCACGACGGTCGGCAGGACGAACGGCACGGTCACGACGGCCCGAAGCAGCTGCTTGCCGGGGAAGTCGAAGCGGGCGAAGACATAGGCGCCGGGCAGTGCGATCAGCAGGGTGAGCGCGGTCGAGGCGAGGGCCTGCCAGGTCGTGAACCAGAGGACGTCGAGGACGTCCGGCCGGCTCAGCACCGTGCCGATCCGGCCGAACTGCCAGTCGCCGTCCGCCTTCAGCCCCCGGCCGACGATCGCGACGACCGGGTAGGCGAAGAACAGCGCGAAGAACGCGACGGGCACGGCCATGAGACCGAGCCGCACCGCGTTCCCCCTCCACGGGGACCGCGCGACTACTTCACGACGAGCGAGGACCATGACTGGACCCACTGCTCACGGTTCTTGGCGATCTTCTCCGGGGAGACGGTCGCCGGCTTGTCGACGACCGCGCCGAACTTCGTGAAGAGCTCCGGCAGCTTCGCGTCCTTCGCCACCGGGTTCACGAACATGTTCAGCGGCACGTCCTCCTGGAACTGCTTGCTGATCAGGAAGTCCAGCAGCGCCTTGCCCCCGGCCTCGTTCTTCGCGCCGTCCAGCAGCCCGGCGAACTCGATCTGGCGGAAGCAGGTGCCGGTGGCGACGCCGGTCGGGGCCTCGGTGGGCTGCGGGTCGGCGTACAGCACCTCGACGGGCGGGCTGGAGGCGTACGAGACGACGAGCGGCCGGTCGGCGTTGGCCTTCTTCCCGCCCGCGGAGCCGGAGAACTCCTCGTTGTAGGCCTGCTCCCAGCCGTCGACGACCTTGACCCCGTTGTCCTTCAGCTTCTTCCAGTAGTCCTGGTAGCCGCTCTCGCCCTGGTCGGCGACCGTCCCGAGGAGGAAGCCGAGGCCGGGCGACGAGGTCGCGGCGTTCTCGGTGACCAGGAGGTTCTTGTACGCGGGCTTCAGCAGGTCGTCGAAGGTCTTCGGCGGGTCGAGCTTCTTGTCGGCGAAGTACTTCTTGTCGTAGTTGACGCAGATGTCACCGGTGTCGACGGGCGTGACCCGGTGCTTGTCGGCGTCGAGCTGGGTGTCGGCCGCGACCCGGTCCAGTCCCTTGGCCTTGTACGGCGTGAACAGGCCGTTGTCCAGGGCGCGGGAGAGCAGGGTGTTGTCGGCGCCGAAGAACACGTCGCCGCGAGGGGAGCCCTTGGTCAGGATCTCCTGGTTGAGCGCCGCTCCGGCGTCACCGCTCTTGAGCACCTTGACCTTGTAGCCGGTCTGCTCGGTGAACGCCTTCAGGACCGCGTCCGAGGCGTTGAACGAGTCGTGGCTGACGAGGGTGACGGTCTTGGAGCCGGCGCCCGTGTCGCCGGACGCCTGGTCGTCGGAGCCGCCGCAGCCCGCGAGCGCGGTGACGCCCAGCGCGGCGGCGAGCGCCGTCGCCGCGTACTTCGTCGTGGTGTTCATGGTGAATTCCTCCTGGAGGTGACCAGGAAGAGACGCGGCCCTGCCCGCTCGGCGAGCGGGCAGGGCGCAACAGCTTGAGTAAGGTCCGAACTTCCTACCCGGAATGACCCGGGCGAGGTTCAGAGGGTCTGCGGCCGACCTGTCCTCGGTGCCGCACTCTCAGCGCTGTGGCGCTCCCCTGTCGGAATATGAAGTTGATTTCCCGGCCAGGCTACACCGGCCGGATCACACCGGACCGGCCGGATCACGCCCTCCCGCCGGGGCCGTCTCAGCGCTCGGCGGCCGCCAGCTGCCCGCAGGCCCCGTCGATCTCCTGGCCACGGGTGTCCCGGACGGTGACCGGCACGCCATGGGCGGCGATCGCCTCGACGAACGCCTTCTCGTCCTCGGGCCGCGAGGCGGTCCACTTGGAGCCGGGCGTCGGGTTCAGCGGGATGAGGTTGACGTGCACCCGCTTGCCCTTGAGCAGCCGGCCCAGTCGGTCACCTCGCCAGGCCTGGTCGTTGATGTCGCGGATGAGCGCGTACTCGATGGAGATGCGGCGGCCCGACTTCTCGGCGTACTCCCACGCGGCGTCGAGGACCTCACGGACCCTCCAGCGGGTGTTCACGGGCACGAGAGTGTCGCGCAGCTCGTCGTCCGGGGCGTGCAGCGACACCGCGAGGCGGCACTTGAAGCCCTCGTCGGCGAAGCGCAGCATCGCCGGCACCAGGCCGACGGTGGACACGGTGATCCCGCGCTGCGAGAGCCCGAGGCCGTCCGGCTCGGGGTCCGTCAGCCGGCGGATCGCCCCGACGACGCGCTTGTAGTTGGCCAGCGGCTCGCCCATGCCCATGAAGACGATGTTGGACAGCCGCGCGGGCCCGCCCGGGACCTCCCCGTCGCGCAGGGCCCGCATGCCGTCCACGATCTGGTGCACGATCTCGGCGGTCGACAGATTACGGTCGAGCCCCGCCTGCCCGGTCGCACAGAACGGGCAGTTCATCCCGCAGCCCGCCTGGGACGAGATGCACATGGTCACCCGGTCCGGGTACCGCATGAGCACGGACTCGACGAGCGTGCCGTCGTGCAGCTTCCAGAGCGTCTTGCGGGTGGTGTCGTCGTCGCAGCTGATGTGACGCATCACCGACATCAGGTCGGGGAACATCGCCTCGGCGAGCTTCTCCCGCGACGCGGACGGAATGTTGGTCCACTCCGCCGGGTCGTGCGCGTACCGCGAGAAGTAGTGCTGCGACAGCTGCTTGGCACGGAAGGGCTTCTCGCCGGTCGCGGCGACTGCTTCCTTGCGCTCGTCGGGTGTGAGGTCGGCGAGGTGCCGCGGCGGCCGCTTGGCTCCACGGGGCGCGACGAAAGTGAGTTCTCCGGGCTTAGGCATGGTTCATCCAGTGTCGCAGACACGCCGTGGTCCTCAGGTCCGCCGAGGGACCGGGCGGCACGCAGGGGGCTGGGACGCCGGCGTCGGCCGTGGTCGGCGGGCCTCCGACGGCCCGGCCGCACGGGAACCGTGACCGAGACCACGGTGGACGCCCCACGGCATACCCCTGTCAGCCGTGGCTCTGCAGGGCGGACCTCATGTGGCGGTGGCGCTCCAGTGCGCGGCGGCGCATCCAGAGGATCCAGGCACAGAACACGGCCACGCCGACCGCGAAGATCACCGGGAACACGGGGGAGCCGGTGACGATTCCGAGTGCGAGCATGCCTGCCGCGATCAGGCCCATGCAGGCCAGCCAGTACGGCAGCCACCGGCCGCCCCGCTCCATCTTCCCCAGCTGCTCGGCGACCAGTTTCCGCATGGTCGCCCGCGTCTCCGGATCGCTCGGCACCTCGCCGTACCGGATCTGCCGGTTGAGCTCGGCGATCCCCCGGGGGCCGACGCCGGCCGCTCGGCCGACCCTGCGGCGCTGAGCCGCCACGATGCCCACGGCGACGGCGGTGAAGATCGCTGTCTGGATCACCCACCAGCCGACTTGCCCGTCCCGGCGTAACAGGGCGTTGCCTGCCACCCCCAGGACGAAGATCAGCACCGCTTGCGCGGTGAGACTACGGTCCAGCCAGAGTTTCCACGCGCGCACGGCCACCAGCCTCCTCGGAGTGACGGGGTATGCCTGTCCCTCCCGGGTACCCCGCGGGGGCCGACCCACCGCCGGGAGCCGGAAGCAGTCACCCGGGCCGTGGTCCAACCCTCCGAGCACACTGATGGGGCCCGCCGTCCGGTGGACGGCGGGCCCCATCAGTGCGACCGCGCGACGCGCGAAGTCTCCGGCCGGCTCAGCCGGATCCCACGAACAGCACCAGCAGCAGCCATACGACCGGGGCGCTCGGCAGCAGCGAGTCGAGCCGGTCCATGATGCCGCCGTGGCCGGGGAGCAGCGTGCCCATGTCCTTGATCCCCAGGTCACGCTTGATCATGGACTCACCGAGATCCCCCAGCGTGGCGCTGGCGGCGACGGCCAGGCCCATCAGCAGGCCCTGCCACCAGCTCCCGTCGTCGATCAGGAACTCCATGCACAGGGCACCGGCCACCATCGCGAAGCCGACGGCTCCGAACAGACCCTCGCGGGTCTTCCCGGGGCTGATGCGGGGTGCCAGCTTGTGCGTGCCGAAGCGCCAGCCGACGGCGTACGCCCCGGTGTCGCTGACCACGGTCAGCAGGAGGAACGTCAGCACGCGCCAGGCGCCGTCGTCCGCGGTGAGCATCATCGCGACGAACGTCGCCAGGAACGGCACGTAGAACACGGCGAAGACACCCGCCGTGACGTCCTTGAGGTAGCCCTCGGGGGGCTCCGTCATCCGCCACACGAGCACCGCGAGGGCCGTGAGCGCCATGGCGACCCAGGCGCCCTCCGCCTCCCGCACGTAGCCGGCGACCACCATCGCGGCGCCGCCGACGGCGAGCGGGACGAGGGGAGCGTTGATGCCCTTGCGCTCCTTGAGGCGGGAGGTGAGCTCCCAGAGCCCCACCACCACCGCCAGCACGACCACACCGACGAAGACGGCCTTCACGATGAACAGGGAGCCGACGACGAGGGCGCCGAGACCGACACCGACCCCTATGGCGGCGCGCAGGTCACGCCCCGCGCGCTTCTTGGGCGGCGGGGAGGGCAGCGGGGTGGACATGGGCTCCTGCGGCTTCTC
The DNA here is from genome assembly GCF_055583745.1 of Streptomyces sp. NPDC104381. NCBI lineage: Bacteria > Bacillati > Actinomycetota > Actinomycetes > Kitasatosporales > Streptomycetaceae > Streptomyces > Streptomyces sp. NPDC104381. The sequence goes on along the minus strand of NZ_JBVJNK010000004.1, from coordinate 767,381 downwards.
GTCACGGAACAGGGGGCCGCTGACGCGCGCGGCGTCCCCGTTCCGGTCATCGCGGTCGTCAGCGTCTCTACCTGCGTCGGGAACGTCCGGCACGATGGGCATGGGCCGAGTCTGCTGGGCGCCGTGCACATCGTGGGCAGGACCCGCCGGAGCGCCCCCCATCTCGGGCGCGCTCCAGTAACCGGCTCCCTGCGGGGCCCCCCGGGAAGAGTCGTTCATCAGACTTCGAGCAGCTCGGCTTCCTTGTGCTTGAGCAGCTCGTCCACCTGCGCGACGTACTTCGCGGTGGTGTCGTCGAGCTCCTTCTCGGCGCGGCGGACCTCGTCCTCGCCGGACTCCTTGTCCTTGACCAGCTTGTCGAGCGACTCCTTGGCCTTGCGGCGGATGGAGCGGATCGAGATCTTGGAGTCCTCGGCCTTGGTCTTGGCGACCTTGATGTACTCCTTGCGACGGTCCTGCGTGAGCTCCGGGAACGTCACACGGATGATGTTGCCGTCGTTGCTCGGGTTGACGCCGAGGTCGGAGTCGCGGATCGCCTGCTCGATGTTGCGCAGCGCGGTCTTGTCGAACGGGGTCACCACGGCCATCCGCGGCTCGGGGACCGAGAACGAGGCGAGCTGGTTGATCGGGGTCAGCGCGCCGTAGTAGTCGGCGACGATCTTGTTGAACATCGCCGGATGCGCACGGCCGGTACGGATGGCGGCGAAGTCCTCTTTCGCGACCACGACGGCCTTCTCCATCTTCTCCTCGGCCTCGAGGAGGATTTCTTCGATCACCACGTGCTCCTGCGTGTCTTGAGCGGACCCGGCATCGTCGGGTCCTGCGGATCCTGCGTCTTCTGGGCCGTCAGGCCCGGGTGCTCCGGTCGCTCACCAGCGTGCCGATCTTCTCACCCTTCACCGCGCGGGCGATATTGCCCTCCGTGGTCAGCTCGAAGACGAGGATGGGGAGCTGGTTGTCACGGCAGAGCGTGATGGCGGTGGCGTCGGCGACCTTGAGGTCCCGCGAGATCACCTCGCCGTACTCCAGGGCGTCGAACTTCACCGCGTCGGGGTTGGCCTTCGGGTCGGAGTCGTAGACCCCGTCCACGCCGTTCTTCCCCATCAGCAGCGCCTCGGCGTCGATCTCCAGGGCGCGCTGGGCCGCGGTCGTGTCGGTGGAGAAGTACGGCATCCCCATACCGGCACCGAAGATCACGACGCGCCCCTTCTCCAGGTGCCGCACGGCACGGAGCGGGATGTACGGCTCCGCGACCTGGCCCATGGTGATGGCGGTCTGGACGCGCGAGTCGATGCCCTCCTTCTCCAGGAAGTCCTGCAGCGCCAGGCAGTTCATGACGGTGCCGAGCATGCCCATGTAGTCGGACCGCGCCCGGTCCATGCCGCGCTGCTGGAGCTCGGCGCCACGGAAGAAGTTGCCGCCGCCGATGACGACCGCGATCTCCGCTCCGTCGCGTACGACCGCCGCGATCTCGCGGGCGATGGCGTGCACGACGTCGGGGTCGACTCCCAGACCTCCGCCGCCGGCGAAGGCCTCGCCGGACAGCTTCAGCATGAAGCGGCCGGAAATCGTGCCGTCGTCGCGCTTGTGGTCACCCTGTGGGGCGTCCGCGCCCTTGTTCATGGAGATTCTCCTCGTGCACATACGAAGAAGGCCATTGCCGGTGGGTCTGTCGTCCCTCAGCGGCAATGGCCTCCTCGTCAGATCTGCGGTCGTCCGGCTGAGTGCGGCCTACGACTGCACCAGACCCTATCGGGGTCCACCGTTGTTCGCGGACGGACTCAGATGCCGACCTTGATACGCGTGAAGCGCTTCAGGGTGACACCGGCCTCGTCCAGGACCTTCTGGACGGACTTCTTGTTGTCCAGCGCGTACGGCTGGCCGAGGAGGGTGGCCTCCTTGAAGAAGCCGTTGACGCGACCCTCGACGATCTTCGGGAGCGCGGCCTCCGGCTTGCCCTCGGCGCGCGTGGTCTCCTCGGCGACGCGGCGCTCGGCCTCGACGACCTCGGCGGGGACGTCCTCGCGGGACAGGTACTTCGGGGCGAAGGCGGCGATGTGCTGCGCGAGGCCCTTGGCCAGCTCGGCGTCGGCCTTGTCCAGCTCGACCATCACGCCGATCTGCGGGGGCAGGTCGGGCATGGTGCGGTGCATGTACACGGAGACGAAGGCGCCCTTGAACTGCGCGAAGCGGTCCAGGACGATCTTCTCGCCGAGGTTGGCGTTGGCCTCGTCGACGTACGCCTGCACGGTCTTGCCGGGCTCGATCTCGGAGGAGAGGAGCGCCTCGATGTCGGCCGGGGAGGTCGCGGCGACGTGGGCGGCGAGCGTGTTGGCGACGGCCTGGAACTTGTCACCCTTGGCGACGAAGTCCGTCTCGCACTTCAGCTCGACCAGGACGCCGGTCGTCTTGTCCTCGGAGACGAGGGAGACGACGGCGCCGTTCTCGGCGGAACGGCCCTCGCGCTTGGCGACGCCCTTCTGGCCCTTGATGCGGAGCGCCTCGACGGCGGCGTCGACGTTGCCGTCGGCCTCGTCGAGCGCCTTCTTGCAGTCCATCATGCCGGCGCCGGTGAGCTCGCGGAGCTTCTTGACGTCAGCGGCGGTGTAGTTCGCCATGAGTCTGTTTCTCTCTCGAAGTCTGAAAGATCTACGGGTGAACGGCGGGGGCGGTGCCGGTGCACCGGCCCCCGCCGTCATTCAGCCGTGACTGACGGGTGTCAGGCCTGCTCGTCCGCGGCCGGGGCCTCGGCGGCGGGAGCCTCGGCCTGCTCCTCGGCGACGGCGGCCGGCTTGGCGTCCTCGGCGGCGTCCTTCTCGGTCTCGACGGAGGACTGGACCTCGGCGTCGGCCTTCTTGTCGCCGGCGAGCAGGTCACGCTCCCACTCGGCGAGGGGCTCGCCGGCGGCCTTCTCGCCCGGCTTCGAGTCACCGGTGGCGGCACCGGAGCGGGCGATGAGGCCCTCGGCGACGGCGTCGGCGATCACGCGGGTGAGCAGGGTGACGGAGCGGATCGCGTCGTCGTTGCCCGGGATCTTGTAGTCGACCTCGTCGGGGTCGCAGTTGGTGTCGAGGATCGCGACGACCGGGATGTGGAGCTTGCGCGCCTCACCGACGGCGATGTGCTCCTTCTTGGTGTCGACGATCCAGACGGCGCTCGGCACCTTCTGCATCTCGCGGATACCACCGAGGGTCTTCTCCAGCTTGGCCTTCTCGCGGGAGAGGACCAGGAGCTCCTTCTTGGTGAGGCCGGAGGCGGCCACGTCCTCGAAGTCGATGAGCTCGAGCTCCTTCAGACGCTGAAGGCGCTTGTAGACGGTGGAGAAGTTGGTGAGCATGCCGCCGAGCCAACGCTGGTTGACGTAGGGCATGCCGACGCGCGTCGCCTGCTCGGCGATGGCCTCCTGCGCCTGCTTCTTGGTACCGACGAACATGATGGAGCCGCCGTGGGCGACGGTCTCCTTGACGAACTCGTAGGCGCGGTCGATGTACGACAGCGACTGGAGCAGGTCGATGATGTAGATGCCGTTGCGCTCGGTGAAGATGAAGCGCTTCATCTTCGGGTTCCAGCGACGGGTCTGGTGACCGAAGTGGACGCCGCTTTCCAGCAGCTCCCGCATCGTGACGACGGCCATGGCCGTACTCCTTGAGGTACTCGGTTGTCGCGACCGCAGGATTGCTGTCGCGCCTGACGCCCCGACGCGCCGTGCCACAAGGGACCGAGAGGCGCGGCCACCGTCCGCAGAGAGGGGGTGGAGGGGCGTGCGAAGTCGACCCGGTGACCCGGATCGCCAGAAGAAGTGTACGGGACCCGCCGGGTGCGGGGTGACGGCGATGTCCACAACCGGTCGGTCGTCCACAGATCCGGTCCATGATCCCCGCGGATCGGGGCTCCGGGAGATCGTTGCGTCATGCGCCGCTCACCTGGAAGAACCGCTGTCCGCTCCCGTGCCGCCCGTCCGGCCCGGCCGCCCTGTCCGGGGCGCTCACCGGCCGCTCCGCCGCCGCCCCGGAGGCGGGCGGTGTATGTGGCCGCCCTGCCGGCCTCACCGGGGCCCGCGGTCCTCTGGCCGCTGCTGGCCGCGCCCGTGGCGGCGGTCCTGCTGGTCCTGCTGTGGCCCGCCTCCGCACGGGCCGCGGAGGGAGCCCCGCCCGCCGACGGCCGTGCCTGGCCGCTCGCCGGCCGGCCCCTGGGCGTACGGGGCTGGGAGCCGCCCGCCGGTCCGTACGGTCCCGGCCACCGGGGGGTCGACCTCGCGGCCCCGCCGGGCACCCCGGTGCGGGCCGCCGCCCCGGGCCGGGTCGCCTTCGCGGGGCCGGTGGCGGGGCGCGGGGTGGTCTCCGTCGATGTGGCCGGGAGCGGGGAGCCGCCGCTGCGCTTCACGTACGAACCGGTGCGGGCGCGGGTCTCGGCCGGCGACGAGGTGGCCGCCGGGCAGGTGGTGGGGGTGGTCGGCCCGGAGCCGTCCCACTGCGCCTCCGGCTGTCTGCACTGGGGGCTGCGGCGCGGGGACGTCTATCTGGATCCGCTGACGCTGCTGCCTCCGTCACTGCTGCGACGGGGCCCCGCCAGGCTGCTGCCGGTGTTCGGCGTGCCGCTCCCGGGGGCGGGCGGGGATTCGGCTCAGCCCCGTACGCCGCGCAGGACCATGGCCACGGCGGTGTCCGCCACGATGCCCGGCTCCTCGGCCGCGCCCAGCTCGATCCTGCGCACCGCGGCGTCGACGGAGCCCTGCAGGAGCATGGCCGCGAGCCTCGGCTCGGTGTGCCCCAGGTCGGCGAGCGCCTCGACGATCATGGCGATCAGACCTCCGTGCGCGGCACGGATCTTCTCCCGGGCGCCCGCGTCCAGTTCGCTCGCGGAGATCGCCACGACCGCGCGGTGGCGCCGGTCCCCGACCAGATCGAGCTGCCGTCGTACATAGGCCTCGATCTTGGCCTCGGGTGTGCCGGCCCGCTCCATCGCGCTCTCGACCTCGGCGGCCCAGACGGGGAAGTCGACGGCGCAGAGCTCCTCGACCACGGCCGCGCGGGAGCGGAAGTACTCGTACACGGAGGACCTGGCGAGGCCCGTGCGCTCGGCGAGGGCGGGGAAGGTCAGCGCCTCCGTACCGCCCTCGGACAGCAAGGAGCGTGCGGCGTCCAGGAGGGCGCCGCGCTGCATGGTCCGGTGCTCGGCCACGGAGGCCGCTCGAATCCTGGGCACGCCTCCACTCTACGGCGGGGCCGCCCGGAGGGGAGGTCCGCGTCCGGGACCGGTGGCCGAAGCCGCCCGGGCTCAGCGTCCGGCGTCGGCCAGCTTGGCGCGGAGCTGCAGCACCGACTTGGTGTGGATCTGGCTGACCCTGCTCTCCGTGACCCCGAGGACGTTGCCGATCTCGGCGAGGGTGAGGCCTTCGTAGTAGTAGAGCGTGACCACCGTCTTCTCCCGCTCGGGGAGGGTGTTGATGGCGCGGGCGAGCAGCCGTCTGAGCTCGCGGTCCTCGGCGACCTCGACCGGGTTGTCGGCCGCGGTGTCCTCGAGGGTGTCCATCAGGCTGAGCCGGTCGCCGCCCTCGCCGCCGACGTGCAGCAGTTCCTCCAGGGCCACCACGTTGGCCAGCGACAACTGGCTGAAAACTGCGTGCAGTTCCTCCAGGGCGACGCCCATCTCCGCGGCGACCTCCGCCTCCGACGGCGTGCGCCGCAGCTGCGCCTCCAGCGTGGCGTAGGCCCGCTCGACGTTGCGCGCCTTCTGCCGCACGGACCGCGGAATCCAGTCCAGCGCCCGGAGTTCGTCGATCATGGCGCCGCGGATCCTGGTGATCGCGTAGGTCTCGAACTTGATGGCCCGCTCGATGTCGAACTTCTCGATGGCGTCGATCAGCCCGAACACCCCGGACGAGACGAAGTCCGCCTGCTCCACGTTGGACGGCAGTCCCACGCTGACCCGGCCGGCGACGTACTTCACCAGCGGCGAGTAGTGCAGGATCAGCTGCTCCCTCAGCCTCTCGTCGCCGGTGGTCTTGTACGAACGCCACAACTCGTCGAGCGAGGAGGGCGCGGGAGGACGCACAGTGCCACGCGCAGCCGGTGGTACTGCCGCGCGGTCAGACCCGGAGGTGTGCTGGGGCATGTGGTGCCTTGAGCCGTTCTGCTGTGAAGTGCTGGGACGTGTCTCTGGGGCGGAATCCTTGTGAGCGTAGCGTGACGGAGGCGTTGCGGTGCGCTCAGGACAAGGGAACCGTGCGGTGCGATCGCCTTCCACATCTCTCGTCGTTCTGCCGCTGTCGGACGGGCCCGACGACGCGGGTCGTCATCGCTCGCACAGCCCCCCGTGGGCCCGTCCGGGTACTGCCGAAGTCATCTGCATCACCTTTTCACCCGAATGCTCCGGGTCAAGTACCGCCTCGCCGCACGCCCCCATTGCGTGTGGGTCCCGGCGTCAACCGCCATCTGTCGCCCTCGCGTTCGACGAACCCCAGTGAGTGGAGTTCGTACAACCGCCCGAGTGCTTCGTCCATCGACGCCCCGGCGCTCCGGGCCACGTCGCGCCCGTCCATGGCACCGGTCCCGGGCAGTGCCTCCAGCACCCGGGCGGAGGCGGCGTCGAGGTGGTCCCGGGGCAGGACGGGGCCGCTTCTGGCCGGGGCGATCTCGCCGATCTCCCCCACCAGTTCGGTGATCTCGGCGGCATCGGTGACCAGGACGCCCTCACCGCGCAGGAGTTCATGGACCCCGGCGGAGAGACCGCTGGTGGCGGGGCCCGGCACGCCCATCGTGAAGCGGCCCAGCCGTTGCGCGTTTCTCGCGGTGACCAGGGAGCCGCTGCGGTACTCGGCCTCCACCACGACGGTGCCCCGCGTGAGCGCCGCGATCACCCTGTTCCGCAGGATGAACCTGCTGCGCGTCGGGTGGTCCGAGGGCGGCAGCTCGCCCAGGACCATGCCCTGTTCCACGATGCGGCCGATCAGCCCGGCGTGTCCCCGGGGATAGGCCACGTCCACCCCGCAGGCCAGCACCGCCATGGTCGCCCCTCCTGCGGCCAGCGCCCCGCGATGGGCCGCCCCGTCCACCCCGAACGCCGCGCCGGAGACCACGACCCAGCCCCGCTCGGCGAGCCCCGCTGCGAGTGTCGCCGCCATGTGCGCCCCGTAAGGCGTGCACGCCCTGGCGCCGACCAGGGCGACCGAGCGCAGCGCCCAGAGCCGCAGGTCGGAGCGGCCGCGCACCCAGAGCCCGATCGGCCGCGCGTCACCCAGGTCGTCGAGCTGGCTGGGCCATTCCCGGTCCCCCGGGCAGACGAAACGCCCTCCCATCGCGGCCACGTCCGCCAGGTCCTTCCCCGGGGCTGCGCTCGACGCCCGGAGGCGGTAGCCGGCGAGCCGGGTCGCCGTCATCCCTTTGAGCACCCGGGCCGGGCAGTCCGCGCCGGTGAGGCGCCGCATCAGCTCGACGGGCCCGACCTCGCGGATCCAGCGGCCGGCGCGCTCGTCCCCGGGCTCGAACACCCTGGTCAGGGCGGCACGCGCCAGCCGCTCCCGCTCACCGTGGGCGGGCGGGGCGCTCACAGGGCGCCCGCCTGCATCGGAACCCCCCGCTGGATGCCCGTACGCAGCTCCAGCGCGACCGCGATGTCCGAGGCGTCCGGACGGTCCGCACCCCTCAGGTCGGCGACGGTCCACGCCACACGCAGGACCCGGTCGAGGCCCCGGGCGGTGAGGACGCCCCGCTCCATGTCCCGTTCGGCCGCCATCAGGGCGCCGGGCGCCGCGACCAGCCTGGTCCGCAGCTCGTGCCCGGGGACCTCGCTGTTGGTGGTCCAGGGGGTGCCCGTGAGCCGCCCGGCGGCCCGCTCCCTGGCCTCCCGCACCCGCGCGGCCACCACGGCCGACGACTCCCCGCGACCCCCGCTGCCCATCAGGTCCGCCCGTCCGACGGGCTCGACCTCGACGCGCAGATCCACGCGGTCGAGCAGCGGCCCCGACAGCCTCGCCTGGTAGCGGCGCACCGCCGAGGGCGGGCATTCGCAGCCGGCACCGGCCAGGGTGTGCCGTCCGCACGGGCAGGGGTTCGCGGCCAGCACCATCAGGAAGCGCGCGGGCAGCCGGACGACGCCGGCCGCGCGGGCGACCACCACATGTCCGGACTCCAGGGGCTGGCGCAGCGCGTCGAGGGCTCGCCCGGAGAACTCGGGCGCCTCGTCGAGGAAGAGGACGCCCCGGTGCGCCAGGGACACCGCTCCCGGCCTCGGGAGGCCGTTTCCCCCGCCCACGAGCGACTGCATCGTCGCCGAGTGGTGCGGGGCGCAGTACGGCGCTCTGCTGATCAGGGGTTCACCCGGGGGGAGGATGCCGGCGACCGAGTGCACCGCCGTCACTTCGAGGGATTCCTGTCGTGAGAGCGGTGGCAGGATCGCCGTGATCCGCTCGGCCAGCATCGTCTTCCCGGCCCCGGGCGGCCCGGACAGCAGGAGGTGGTGTCCGCCCGCCGCAGCCACCTCCAGGGCCCTGCGCGCCCGCTCCTGACCCGCGACATCGGCCAGGTCGGGCCGGTGTGCCGTGCCGTCGGCCGACAGGGAGGCCAGTCCCGTGCCGAGGCCCGCTCCTGGCACCATGAGTCCGGCGAGCATCGAGTCCGGGCGGCCCCGGTCGGCGGGCGGCTCCTCGGGAACGGGTTCGTCGCCGAGGACCGCGATCAGCTGGCGCAGGCTCCGTACGCCGAGGACGGAGACGCCCGGCACGAGTGCCGCCTCCCCTGCGGTCTGTTCCGGGACGACGACCTGCCGGTATCCGGCCTCCGCCGCCGCGAGCACCGCGGGCAGCACCCCGCGCACCGGGCGCACCCTGCCGTCGAGGCCGAGCTCCCCGATCATCACCACATCGGCGATGGAGGCCGGGTCGATCCGCTCCGCCGCACCGAGAACCGCACACGCCACAGCGAGGTCGAAACCCGATCCGCCTTTGGGCACGGAGGCCGGCGACAGCCCCACCGTGAGCTTCTTCTGCGGCCACTCGGCCCCGGAATTGCTCAGTTCCCTGTTTGATCAGCATGTTGAAGCCGATCAAGAGGGGTGTGTCGTCGAGTGGGTTGGCGTGTGTTCTGGGTGCCGCGGGACGCGGTACGAGGTGGTGTACGCAAGGCCGTGCTGGGCGGATGGGAGGATCTGCCGACGCGTGAGGACGCGGTGGGGATACGGGCTGGCGACCCGATCTTCTTGTCCCCGGATTTTCAGGTGGATCCGTTGCTGTCTCTGTACGTGCAGTCGCGTCCTTTTAGCAGGTACACGGCGGAGACGAAGAGGAATTACTCGACGGATATTGCCCTGCTGTTGACCGCGTTGTGGGCCCGAGGGAAGACGTGGCCGGAGGTCACGTCGAAGGATCTGGAGGATTACGAGGACTGGCGCCGCTTCGCTCCGACGAATCCGGACCGCATCGGCGGATCGAAGTGGGACCGGGAGTTGTCCGCGATCATGAGTTTGTACTCGTGGGCGAAGAAGGCGGGCTACCTGACCCGGAATCCGGTGCTCATGAAGCAGGTGGTCGGGCGGAACGGGGAGACCGTGATGGTCCCCGAGCAGAGGGCTGATGACGCCCGGTCGAGCAACGTGCACTGGCTGACGCCGCGGGCCTGGAGGCGGTGGATCGACGTCGGGCTGCGGGGGCACACCCGGGAGGGGGCAGTAGAGCCGGGCTGGGTGGGTCGGCTGGAGGACCGCAACGTCGCGTTCGTGCGGACACTTGTCTCCTCGGGCTTGCGGCTGGGTGAGGGCGGATCGCTGCTGACCTTCGAGGTTCCGAAGCGGAGGCTGGGCGGGGGCCGCTACTACCGGGGGAAGGTGGCCTCCGAGGTGACGCGATCGAAGAAGCAGCGGATGTACTACGTGGCCTCCGAGGCGATCGGGGACGTGGAGTCGTACGTCGCGTCGTCGCGGGCCTGGGCAGTGCGGAAGGCCCAGAAGGCCGGCCGCTACGACCGCCTCCCCGAAATGTGGATGCTGCTGGAGGTGACCCGCGGCTTGAAGCCGAAGGTCCGTTGGTGCGACCAGAGGGGCGTGATCGGGGAACGGGAACTCAACCTGCTGACCTGGCAGGAGAGGATGCTGTTGTTCGAGGAAGGCCCGCATGGTCCTGAGCCGTTGTGGCTCTGGCTGAACGAGCGGGGTCTGCCCTTTCAGCCCCCTTCGTGGGAGAGCGTCTTCCGCACGGCCAACGAACGCTGCGAGCGAATACTCACCCCGCCTGAGCACCTGCGGAAGGACCCGCACCAGGTCTTCGCGCCCTACGCGACCCCGCATGCCGCACGGCACTCTTTCGCCCTGTTCATGCTCGTTGTCCTGAACCATCTGATGGATCAGCGCTACGGGCTGACGCCTGAGGAACGCAGGGATTTCCGTCTGCTCTACGGCGATCCGTGGTTCATGGTCCAGAACCTCTTGGGTCACGCCTCGCGGGACACGACAGTCAAGCACTACCTCGCGCCCGTCGCTGACCTGCAGCTGCGGGCCATGCTCGCCACGGCTGAGGACCGCATCGAGGCGCCGATGCCGGAGTTGGACGCGGTCTTCGCTCGTGTTGCCCGGGAGTCGGAAGGCATCCAGGACATCGACGACCGCATGCAGCCCGCCGCAGGTGATAGCGCGTGAGCCCGCGCGGACGCCGGGCATCCCTGCCTCCGGCCAACCACGTCCGGCCCGAGCCACTCGCTGACAACGGCCTGACCGTTCGCCATACCAACAAGGAACAACGCGTCAAGGAGTACGACTTCAGCACCCTGCCGGTCGCCGAGCCGATGCAGCGCTCGCTCGCTGGGTTGTTCGCCACGCACTGCACGCCCCACAAATGGCGCTCTCACTCGTCGTCCAACATGTATTGGCGTCAGCTGCAGCAGTTCACCCTGTTCTTGTCCGGGCAGGAAGATCCCCCTGGCGATCTCGGCGAGCTGACCGGGGCCCTGGTGAACCGGTGGTGGCAGAGCTTGTCGAAGGCCGCTGGCGGCTGCAACACCTTCGACTACACCGCCCGGCTGCTGCGTGGTGATGCCCGGTTGCAGTCCGGGCCGGTGGCCGACGCCTTGGCCCGGCGGGTCTCAAGGCCCAAGAGCCAGAGGCAGTCGTACTCCGAGACTGAGTTCGACCGGATCAAGACGGCTGCCCGGCGGATGTTCCGGGCAGCGCTGCTGCGGATCGAGGACAACGCCCGCCACCTCGAGCGGTGGCGGCGGGGGGACTTTCCCGAAGGTGGCCAGGACTGGGTGCTCGGGGAGGCTCTGGAGCACATCGCCCGCACCGGGGACGTCCCCCGCTACACCGGAAAGCGGGACATTGTCGCCTATTACTTGAGGGCCCTGGGCGGCCGCGGATCAGAGCAGACGTGGCGCCGGTTGTTCCTTTCCCGGATGGAAGCGACCGCGCTGGGCGTCCTCTTGCTGGCCGAGTACGGATGGAACCTGTCCACCATCGACCGCGCGAAAGTGCCCAAGGCTCTGCCGGACCCGGGTGAGGACGGCCGTCCCACCTACCGAATCCCGGTGGAGAAGCGCAAGCGTGGTGCTGGCCGCTACTTCGAGACCAGGAACGTCACCGATGACGGAGCCGACTCCCGGGGGCGCCTGATCACTCAGGCCCTTCAGGCCACCCGGTTCGCCCGCGCCAGGGTTGAGGAGCTCGCCCCCGGCACGGACCTCCTGGTCGTCTGGCGCTCGAACCATCCCGGTCGCGGCCGCAGGGACCAGGACCGCCGCCCGTCGGTCGCCGTGTTCTCCTTCGGGGTGTCCCACAACGATGCCAAGGACTGGGCTCGGGATCAGGGCTTTGCCGGCTCACCGTTCCAGCGGGGACGGCGGACAGTGGTCGCGGTTGACCGGCGCGAGCCGACCCAGCACAGTCAGGACACCCACGACCGCTCCTACGCGCTCGTCGACAAGCGAGTCCAGGCCGACGCGGTCGAGGACATCGCCGGCGGCGCCGAGGACGCTGCGGCCCGAGCTCGCGCGACGGTGCTGGTCGCCACGCTGAGCGACGCGCCGGAACCGGACCACACGCAGACCGCCACGGCGGACTGCTCGGACTTCGATCACGGTCCCTACCCGGCGCCGGACGGGGGCTGCGGTGCTTCGTTCCTCATGTGTCTGGGCTGCGAGAACGCCCGTGTCCATCCCGGACACCACGCTCGCCTGGCCCACCTGCACCACGCGCTCGGCAACCTCCGGTCGGTGCTGCCACCACCCGTCTGGCAGAGGGACTGGGGGGAGCCTCACGACCAGTTGGAAGACCTGAAACTCAAGCTCGGCGACGGGACGTGGAGCCAGGCTCTTGCCCGCGTCACCGACACCGACCGCGACCTCATCGACCTGCTGCTGACCGGAAATCTCGACACGTGACCACCGCCACCGAGCTCGATCCCTACCGCTTGCCTCTGCCCGCACCCACCACCTTCGTGGTTCCTAGCCACCGCGTCGTCGCCTGCCACGCTCATCTCAACAGTCGGTACGCGGATCCGGTCTGGTTGATGGCCCCGCTCACCGACAAGCCCAGCGCGACCAAGGACGCGATCTTCTGGAGCAATTGCCCGGTCGTCTTCCAGGACGAGATACGGCTGATCGCCTGGACCATGATCAACGGGCAGCTTCGGCCCACCTACCTCAAGGAACGGGGCAACCGGCTCCGATCCCGGCTCGGCGTCGCCCGCACCGTCGAAACGGTGCGTCAGTGGTCTCACTTCGCGACCTGGCTGACTGGGAGGGACATCACCACCCTCGCCGACTGCGACACGACGGTGCTGCAGGAGTACGCCCAGCATCTGAACAACAAAGACTGCACTCGGGACCACGTCGAACGCATCTTGGGCGCCCTGACCCGGCTCTGGGCCTTCGACGAGCTCTCCGCCCGTCCCATCGGCATCGCCCGGCCGCCTTGGGACGAGCTGGGGGTGGACGATTACCTCCCGGCCGCGACGTCCACGGGCGGGGAGAACGCCGTCGAGCCGCTGTCCGAGCAGACCATGGGGCCTCTCCTGGTCTGGGCAATCCGCGTGGTCGACGACTTCTCCGCAGACATCCTCGCCGCCTGGAAGGAAGCCCAGAGGCTGCGGGAGATCGCTCGCACGAGTCGCACGACTGCAGCCGGGCGAGCCGCCCTCACCGCTCTCCTGGCGCCGCTTCTTGCCGCCGACGCCCCCTTGCCCAGCCTGCTGAACCAAGGCGAGCCCAGTCTCGCCCGGCAATACATCGGCGGTCTCACCGGCGCCTCCAAGCGCGTCATCGAGCAGTTCGTGCAGAAGCACGACCTGGTGGCAGCGGTCCGGCGCCGGCCGGGCCGCTGCCCGCTGGACACGCCCGTGACTGGCCGCATCAACGGCAGCCCCTGGCGGGAGAGCATCGACTTCAGCGAGAGCGCGAGCCTGATGCGGCACCTCGGAACAGCAGCTTTCATCACCTTGTCGTATTTGACTGGAATGCGCCCCGAGGAGGTTCTCGGGCTGCGGACGGGCTGCTGCCCCGATCCCGAGCCGGACACCAACGGATCTGTTGGAAGGCATCTGATCCGCGGCCACGAATACAAGACCGCCACCGACGAGGATGGCAATCACAACCCCTCCGGCGTCGAACGCGAAGTGCCCTGGGTCGCCATCGCCCCGGTCGTCAACGCCATCCGTGTCCTGGAACTCATCGTCCCCGAGGGGCATCTGCTGTTCGACCACCAGGCCCATGACCTGTTGACGCCTCGCGCTGGCACCGGCTCGTTGAAGGCCAGCGCCGTCCGCACCAGGATCGAGGCCTTCATCGCCTGGGCGAACCAGGAGGCTACCGCCCACGGCGTTGTTCACGAGGTCATCCCGCCCGACCCGCACGGCAACGTCGGCACGCAGCGTTTCCGCAGGTCGTTGGCCTGGCACATCGCCCGTCGCCCCAACGGCCTGGTCGCTCTCGCCATCCAATACGGGCACCTGCGGACAACCTTGGTCTCGGAGGGGTACGCCTCCCGCAGCCGCGGCGGCATCCATGAGCTCGTCGATATGGAGACCGTGCTTGCTGTCGTCGACACCGTCTCCGGGCTCCACGACGCTCTCGAGGCCGGTGAGGGTGTCTCCGGTCCTGCGGCCCGGCGGGCCATCAGGACTGCTGTCCAGGCCCCGCGGTTTGCCGGAACGGTGATCAATGCGACCACCGCCCGCCGTCTACTGGCGAACGACGACGAGATGATCCACGACAATCCGCAGGCCCTCCTGCTCTGTCACTACCGGCGAGAGCAGGCTCTCTGCCATCGCGACGGCGCAAAGGACACCCCCAGCCTTGACCACTGCGTCCCTGGCTGCGGCAACATCGTCCGCACCGATCAGCACGCCGCTCGGATCCGTGAGCGAGCGGAGATCCTCGACAGGCGCGCCGCAATCTGCCCAAAGCCGGTCGGCGATCGACTGCGAGGCAATGCCGGCAAGCTCCGGGCCATCGCCGACGACCACGACCGCACCCGCATCACTCTTCAGGAAGCCTCATGACTCCCGCCCTCGACGAACGCGACCGCATCCGTGACGCCATGGATCGCATCCTGTCCGGCGCCCCACAGGCATCCAACGGCGCCCTCACCATCGTCGCCCTCGCCCAGGAAGCCGGCGTCCCGAGGAATGCCCTCACCCAGCGGCACCTCGATCTGAAGAACGAGTTCTACCAGCGCGTCAAAGAACGCGGAGCCACCCCGGACGACGAAGCCCGTCTTCGCCAGAAGATCGTGAAACTGAAGGAGACCATCTCCAACAAGAACAAGGAACTCGGTCAGCTACGGGCCGACGTCCCAGCACTCGTCAGGGTCGTCAACCAGCTCACCCTGGAGAACCAAGAACTCCGCGAGGCCCTCACGAACTCCCACGCGAACGTGGTCCCGATCCAGCGCAGGCAATTCCGCTCGGATGAGTGACAGCGCGGCTCACAGATCTCCGGGGCGGGGGCACCTCCGGCGCCCCCGCCCCAACCACGATCAGCCGGGCCCTCCGGGCTCTCAAGAATCTCGACACGCTGACTTGACAGGGATGACCACGGCGGCCCTCACCCGGTCCCGGCTCTCCACCAGGCTCTTGTCCGGCAGGCCGACGAGCGTGAACGCCGCCACCCCCGGCTCCAGATCGGCCTGGACCTCCACCACCACGCCCTCGACACCGACCAGCGCCACCGAGCACGCCCGCGCGAACCCCATCAGGCCACGCCCCGCACATGCTCGGCGACCGGGGCGCCGCGCCTGGGCATGACGACGCCGACCAGATCGATACGAACCCCGCCCGGCGGCGGACCGCCGTGCCGGTGGACCCAGATCTCGGCGAGCCTGCGCAGCCGGTCGGCCTTGGCCGGTGTGACGGCCTCCATGGGATGTTCGAAGGAGCCCGCCCTGCGGGTCTTCACCTCACAGACGACCACCGCGTCGCCGTCCCTGGCGACGATGTCGATCTCTCCGGCGCGGCATCGCCAGTTGCGTTCCAGCACCGTCATACCGGCATCCGCCAGCAGCCGTGCCGCCAGATCCTCGCCGTACCGCCCGAGTGCCCCCCGTGCGTTCATATCGGCACCACCTCCGGCACCGACTGTGACGCGGCCCGGCCGATCTTTTGGATCTTGGTGGACAACCGGACCGTTGTGAATATCCCGGCCACTCGGACGAGTGAACCGGGTCATCGGGGATCGCGTTCGGGGACCGGGGATCAAGCCGGCGGGACACCCGGGATCACGCGCTGGATCAGCCGCCCGGGAGTTCGAGGTCGCTCTTGTTGAGCTCCTCGATATTCACGTCCTTGAATGTCAGGACGCGGACCTGCTTGACGAACCGGGCGGGCCTGTACATGTCCCAGACCCACGCATCCGCCATGGAAACCTCGAAAAAGACCTCACCCTGGACCGAGTGCACCTGCATCTCGTAGTCGTTGGTGAGGTAGAAGCGCCGTTCGGTCTCGATCACATATTTGAACAGACCGACGACATCGCGGTACTCCCGGTAGAGCTTCAGCTCCATCTCGGTCTCGTACTTCTCGAGGTCCTCGGCACTCATGGCATGTTCCCCTTCAGCCGTGCGTCCCCCTATTGTGCGTCAGCCCCACGCACCCCTGGCCGATTACACGATTTCGGGGGTGAGAACCAGCGGAGCACTCGGGGGACCCTCGTCGAGCAGCGTGTGCAGCAGCCCGGCGAGCCTGGTCGGGTACACCGTCTCACGCGTGGCCAGAAGTTCGGCGGAAGTCCACCACCTCAGACCGGCGACACTGCGCAGCTCCAGCTCGGTGAGGCCCCTCTGGTCGGTCGCGGTCTGCGTCGTACGGGCCAGGAAGTACCACTCGTCCTGGTCCCAGCGCCGCCCGTCGAACGGGAAGGAGCAGGTCCTCGTCCACAGCAGGGGGCCGAGGGAGACATCCGTGATCCCGGTCTCCTCGGCGAGCTCCCGCAGGGCCGCCTCCCCGCGGGTCTCCCCGCCCTCCAGGCCGCCGCCCGGGGTGAACCACCAGCTCGAAGCCGGATCCGCCGGCTCGAAACCGTGCAGCAGCAGGATGCGGTCGTCCGGGTCCAGCAGCACCACGCGCGCGACCCGGCGCGTCTCAGTGGGCACCGGCGGACGCCTTCGGCCTCGTGTTCCCCCGTGCGGAGCGCGCCGCCAGCGGGCCGTACGCGGCTCCGCCCAGGATGAGCACCGCCCCCACCACCACCGCACCGATCTGCAGGGGCAGCGGCCCCTCGGACGACACACCGCCGGGCAGGGACGCGAAGGCGTCGGGCCGGCCGATCATGCCGTTCATCGGCCAGGCGATGGCGTCCACCCGTGCCTCGACGGCGCTGCGCGGGACCGAGCCCTGCCCCGGGTCCTCCAGATGGACCCGGGAGTCCATCGAGGTGCTGCGTTCGTCCCCGAGGAGGAACAGCTGTCCCTCGGGCACATCGGCCGTGAACTTCTGGGCGGATGCCGAGCCCCCACCGCCCGCCGAGGCGAGCGCCGAGGCGCCCTCGGCCCGCAGATACGGTTCCTCGATGGGCTTGCCGTTGACGGTGAGGCGGCCCTCCTTGTCGCAGCAGGCGACCTTGTCGCCGCCGACGCCGACGACCCGCTTCACCATGGGCACGTCGCCCCACGTCGAGTCGGTGAAGACGACGACGTCACCGCGCCGTACGTCATCGCCGTCCACCCGCTCCGCCAGGACCCGGTCGCCGGCGTTCACCGTCGGCGTCATCGAGTCGGTCGGCACGGTGTACGGCTTGTACACCACCGCTCCCCAGGCGAAACCGCCGAGGAAGAGCACACAGCCGACGGCCACGGCCAGGTTCGACAGCATGGTGCCGAACCGGCCGCGGCCGTCGTGACGTCCTGATCCACTCATCCCAGCGCTCCCCCATCGGAGATCGACAATCGCTGATCCGAGTCGGCACCCTACCCGGCGGTATGCCCGCGGGTCAGCCTGCGGCGACGCCAGAACACGAGGGGCAGCGCTCCGGCTACACCCAGTGCACCGGGCACGGCCGCGGCGGCGGCCGCGTTCAGCCCGGGCTGGTCGAACGTCTTGGGCACCGGCAGGGTCGCCCAGCGGTTGATCGGCCAGGCCACGACCACGGCCCGTCCGACCACCTCGTCCGTGGAGACCGTGCCCTGACCGGGCAGCTCCTGGTGGTAACGGGAGTCCAGCGAATTCTGCCGGTGGTCGCCCATCACCCAGATCCGGCCCTCGGGCACATGAATCGGCCCGAACGGCTCGTCGTCGCAGGCGCTGTTGCCCTCGAAGATGAACGACTTGTCGTCCAGCGCCTTGCCGTTGACCGTCACCGGCCCGTTCTTCTTGCACTCCACGGTGTCGCCACCGACGGCGATCACCCTCTTGATCAGGTCCTTCTCCTCGGCGGACGGCATCAGTCCGATGAAGCTCAGGAACTTCTGCACCGCGTTGGGCTCGGGCGTCGCGGTGTCCTCCAGCCAGCCGCCCGGGTCGTGGAAGACCACGACCTCTCCGCGCTCCGGCTCCGAGCCGAACCACGGCGTCAGCTTGTCGACCAGCACCCGGTCGCCCCGCTGCAGGGTGTTCTGCATGGAGTCCGAGGGGATGGAGAACGCCTGCACCAGGAACGTCTTGATCAGCAGCGCGAGAATGAGCGCGATGCCGATGAGGAGCGGCAGCTCCTTCCAGAACGAGCGCGGCTTCTTCGCCGCCGTACTGCCACCGCCCGGGGACTCGCCGTCACTCTCCGCATCCACCGGGATCCCGTCGCTCGAAGGCCGGTCCTCGGGTTCGTCGTGTCCGGATCGTGCGCCGACCGCCAAATCCCCCACATCCACTCCTCACTCCGTGCCACCGCCCGCGCCCGATTCGGCGCAGGCCCACCACTCCCATAACGAGCGGGAGTTCCGCAGGGGTCGGGAGCAGGACCATTCCGTTGCGATCCTGGGAGGACACACTATTCGACGGGACCCTCCCGGCCGTCGCTCCGGCGCTCCCCTCGGGGACGGAGGCGTACGTTCCCGGCTCCTCCAGCCGGCGCCAGTGCCCGAACGGCCAGGCGATCACCACGGCCCGGCCCACGACCTCGTCCTCCGACACCGTGCCCTGTCCCGGCTTGTCGAGGTGGAACCGCGAGTCCGCGGAATTCGAACGGTGGTCACCCATCACGAAGATCCGGCCCTCGGGAACCTTTACCTCGAATTTGAGCGTGGACGGCACATCACCGGGGTTCAGATACGGCTCGTCGAGCGCCACCCCGTTGACCGTGATCCTGCCGTCGGTACCGCAGCACTTCACGGTGTCGCCCCCGACGGCCACCACACGCTTGATCAGATCCTGCTCGTCCTCGGAGGGCAGCAGTCCGATGAAGGTCAGCAGTTCCTTGATCTGTTTGACGCCGGCGGGCGGGTCCTCGGGAGGGGTGGTCTCCTGCTGCAGCCAGCCCCCCGGGTCCTTGAAGACGACGACGTCACCGCGCCGGGGTTCGGACCCGAACCAGGGGGTCAGCTTGTCGACCAGCACCCGGTCACCGATCCGGATGGTCTGCTCCATCGATCCGGAGGGGATCACGAAGGCCTGGACGAGGAAGGTCTTGAGTACGAGTGCGATCAGCAGCGCCACCAGGACGAGGAGGGGTATCTCCTTGATCGCGGACCGGCGCCGGCGGCGTTTGACCTTACGGGCCAGCTTGCGGCGCTCCGCCCGTGTGGGCAGCGAGCGGCTCGTGGTCGGCCTCGACCCGGTGGGCAGCGACGGATCCGTGTCCGGTGCTCCGCGCCTTCGCCCCCGGTTACCCATGGTCGGCGTCCACCGGCCGTATCCCGGTGAAGGCGTCGGTGCCCTCCAGGGAGCCGAGCCTGCCGAGCGGCCAGCCGAGCCAGTCGACCCGCCCGATCACCCGCTCGACGGGCACCATGCCGCCTCCGGGCTGCCCCAGGTGGTCCCGGGAGTCCCGTGAGTTGCTGCGGTGGTCCCCCATCATCCACAGCCTGCCGTCGGGCACCACGATGTCGAAGGCGACGTCGGACGGACGGTCACCGGGGTGCAGATACTCCTCGGCGACCGGCGCACCGTTCACCTCGAGCCTCCCCCGCTCGTCGCAGCAGACCACCCGGTCGCCCCCCACGCCCACCACCCGCTTCACGAAGTCGGACCCGGCGGGTTCGGCCAGCCCCAGGGCCGCGGCCGCCCCGCGCAGCAGCGCGCCGACCGCGTTCCCGTCGGACGCCGTCTCCTGCACGAAGGATCCGGTGCCGTCGAAGACCACCACGTCGCCGCGCCGGGGCTCCGAGCCGAAACGGTACGCCAGTTTGTTGACCAGGACCCGGTCCCCGACACGCAGCGTGGGCTGCATCGAGCCACTGGGGATGAGGAAGGGCTGCAGCACGAACGTGCTGAAGAGCAGCAGGGCGGCCGTGCAGAGCATGCCCAGGAAGACGGTCCGCCGCCAGGAGAGCGACGCACCCGTCGGTTTCCGGACATGCGTGAAGCGCGACCCCTCCTCCGTCCCGTCTGCCGGGCCGGAGGAGCGATCGCGCTCCATGTGCTGTGCTTCCGTGTCCATCGGAGCCGGATTCTATCCGGCCGCGCTGTGAACGCCGGAGGTGAATCAGCGGTCGCGCTTCTCCTTGATCTTCGCGGCCTTGCCGCGGAGCTCACGGAGGAAGTACAGCTTGGCGCGACGGACGTCACCGCGGGTGACGAGCTCGATCTTCTCGAAGATCGGGCTGTGCACCGGGAAGGTGCGCTCGACGCCGACGCTGAAGGAGACCTTGCGGACCGTGAAGGTCTCGCTGATGCCCGAGCCCTGGCGACGGATGACGATGCCCTTGAACTGCTGGATACGGGAGCGGTTGCCCTCGATCACGCGCACGTGGACGTTGACCGTGTCACCGGGGCGGAACGCCGGGAGGTCGGTACGGAGCGAGGCGGCGTTGACGCCATCGAGCAGGGAAGTCATGTGATCTGCTTTCTTCGCCGATGCCACAGGTCATCGACGGGAGAGTGTGAGGTTCGGATGCTGATGACATCGGGCGGGCGTCTTTCCCCCTGTGGCAGGGGCGCACGCCGGACGTACAGCCAGGCTATTCTTCCACGGCCTCGGGCCTGCGCCAAAATCGTCCGTCGGGAGCCGGGGACCAGCCGAGGATCGAGAGCATCTCGCGGTCCTTCTTGTCGAAGCCCGACGCCTCGCAGCGCTCGATGAGGTCCGGCCGGTGCAGAGCGGTACGGCGGAAGGCCTCGTCCCGTCGCCAGCGCGCGATCCTGCCGTGGTGGCCGCTGAGCAGCACCTCGGGAATGCCCCGCCCCCGCCACTCGGGCGGCTTCGTGTAGACCGGGCCCTCCAGCAGGTCCGCCATGGCGCCGGGTGCGAAGGAGTCGTCGCGGTGCGACTCGGCGTTGCCGAGCACCCCGGGCAGCAGCCGGGCCACGGCCTCGGTGATCACCAGGACGGCGGCCTCCCCGCCGGCGAGGACGTAGTCCCCGATGGACACCTCGACGACCGGCAGCCGGGTCGCGTACTCGTCCGTCACCCTGCGGTCGATGCCCTCGTAGCGGGCGGGCGTGAAGATCAGCCACGGCCGTTCCGAGAGCTCGACGGCCAGCTCCTGGGTGAAGGGCCTGCCGCTGGGCGTGGGCACCACGAGCACCGGGGAGTGCGCCCCGGCCTCGTAACCGTCGGCCAGCGCGTCGTCCAGGGCCTCGCCCCAGGGTTCGGTCTTCATGACCATGCCGGGGCCGCCGCCGTACGGGGTGTCGTCGACCGTGTTGTGCCGGTCGTACGTCCAGTCCCGCAGGTCGTGGACGTGCACGTCCAGCCGGCCCCGGGCGCGCGCCTTCCCGACGAGCGAGACGTTCAGCGGTTCCAGGTACTCGGGGAAGATCGTGACGACGTCGAGCCGCATCACGCGTCGCCCTTCTTCGCGTCACCCGCGGCGTCACCCTCGGAGCCGTCCGCGCCGGGGCCGCCCTCGCCGCCGTCCTCGCCGGAGGCGGAGCCGTCCTCCTCCTCGTCGCGCGTGGAGGCGATCACGGCCTCGCTCTCGTCGATGAGACCCGGCGGCGGGGTGATGACGGCCCGCTGCTCCTCCAGGTCGATCTCGCTGACGATCTCCTCGACGAAGGGGATCATCACCTCGCTGCCGTCCGGCCGTTCCACGATGAACAGGTCCTGCGACGGCAGGTGGCTGATCTCGGTGATCCGCCCGATCTCGGTACCGTCGGCCAGCACCACATCGAGGTCGATCAGCTGGTGGTCGTAGAACTCGTCCTCTTCCTCGGGGAGTTCGGCCGGATCCACCTCGGCGATCAGCAGGATGTTGCGCAGCGCCTCGGCCGCCGTACGGTCCTGGACACCCTCGAAGCGCAGCAGGAGCCTGCCGCTGTGCACCCGGCCCGACTCGATGGTGAGGGGCCCCCTGGCGGCCGGGTCCGTGGCCAGGACGGCCCCGGGACCGAGCCGGAGTTCGGGCTCGTCGGTGCGCACCTCGACGGTGACCTCGCCCTTGATGCCGTGGGCGCGGCCGATCCGCGCCACTACCAACTGCACGCTGTCTCTCCCGGTGATGGTGTACGTACGGACGACAAAGGCCGGGGACGGCTCGAAAGCCCTCCCCGGCCCCGGCCGGTGTTCAACTCTTTCAGCGAACCTGGTCCACATCGACGAGGTCGACACGGATCCCACGTCCGCCGATGGCACCCACGACGGTACGCAGGGCGCGTGCGGTGCGGCCGTTACGACCGATCACCTTGCCGAGGTCGTCGGGGTGAACCCGGACCTCCAGCACGCGTCCACGGCGCAGGTCACGCGAGGCGACCTGCACATCGTCGGGGTTGTCGACGATGCCCTTCACGAGGTGCTCAAGAGCCTCCTCGAGCATGCTCAGGCCTCGGTCGACTCGGTGGACGCGGCAGCGTCAGCCGCCTCGTCCGCCTTCTTGTCCGACTTCTTGGCCTTCTGGGTGATGGCCTCACCCTTGGCCTCGTCGCCGTCCGTGGCCAGGGCCTCGAACAGGGCGCGCTTGTCAGCCTTGGGCTCCGGCTGCAGCAGCGGCGCGGGGGCCGGGAGGCCCTTGTGGGCCTGCCAGTCACCGGTGAGCTTCAGGATCGCGAGGACCGGCTCGGTCGGCTGGGCGCCGACGGACAGCCAGTACTGCGCGCGCTCCGAGTTGACCTCGATGCGGGAGGGGTTCTGCACCGGGTGGTACAGGCCGATCTCCTCGATGGCCCGGCCGTCACGGCGGGTACGGGAGTCGGCGACGACGATGCGGTAGTGAGGCGAACGGATCTTGCCCAGACGCTTCAGCTTGATCTTGACTGCCACGGAAGTGGTGTCTCCTGGTCTCTGACGTGGTTGGGCACAAAAGATGCCACGTGGGGTTGCGGTACTCGGGTGCCCGATGGACGCGTCAGCCGGAGGAGAGAGGGGTCCTGTGCGACTGTCGAGTACAGCTGACCATTGTGCCACACCACATCGGGTCACCCCACCGCGACCGCCGCTTCCGGGATGCGGAAGGGCTTGCCGCAGCCACCGCAGACGATCGGCGCCTGCGCAAGGACCGAGGGAACGACGCGGACGTTGCGCCCGCAGTCGCAGACGGCCTTGACCCGCACCCCTCCTCCGGACGAGCCGTGCCGGGCGGCCGGACCGCGGAACGAGCGCTTGGTGTCCGCCGCGGTGGCCACGGTGTGCGCCTTGAGCGCCCGCTGCAGCCGCTCCGTGGTCGGGCGGTATCTGCGCTTGGCCTCGGGATTCAGTGTCACCAGCGAGAATCCGCTGCTGGGGTGGGGCTCCTCGGCATGGTCGAGGCCCAGCTCCTCGGCGATCGCGAGGAAGCGTCGGTTGTGGTAGCGGCCGGCCCGGGAGGTGTCCCGGACACCTCTCGCGGCGGCGATGCCGTGGACTGCCTCATGGAGCAGCCGTTCGAAGGAGAGCTCGGCGCCACAGGCGGACGAGGACTCTCCGATCAGGGACTCTGGCGCGGCAAGATCGGGCAGCTCGGGGTGGTACCGCTGAATGTCGGCCCACGCCTGTGCCAGCTCTGCGGCAAGTACAGGTGGTGTCGTGCTCACGTCGTGACAACGAGCCTGAGTGCTCCGGTGTTCCTATTCCGGGCCATCCCAAATAATTTGCACGTACCAGTCAGTTGCCCTTGATGCGTCCGGACGAGGGCGGGTGCGCAGATCAGCGGAGGAAGTCTCACAGCTCGCACCAAGCCGGTACGTAGCAACGCGTACGCACCCGCGTGGACGGGCGCCCCGCGGGTGACAGTACCCGGCGCGGAAGGGCGGCCGCACACCGGTCGCACGGCGGGTCGCGGACCGCGCGCGGAGCGCTCGACGTGCTGCGTCCCGCGTGTCGGGTAAGACTGTGAGGAAGCGAGCGGCAGGCGCGCTGTTCCCGGCGCCCGCACCGGACACGCGGCGCCGGGGGCGCACGACCGGAGCACGCAAGCAATGCCATCCCACCCCGTCCGACCTCTGGACGGGACCGCCGATGCGGAGTTCTCTGACATACGGGGGCTGTGGGCGCACACACACAGCACATAGACATGGGGGACCTCACTCGGGCACGACCGACCTCACGGCGGATTGGGGCGCATTCCATGACACCTACGCTCGTCCGGCACCACAGGTACGCGGATTCGTCCGCCCCGGTGGACGCCGGTACCCGCGCCCGTGACTGGGCCGAGATCCAGGAGCGCATGCTGGCACCGCTCTACGAGGCGGTGTACGAGCGCCTCGAAGTCGGAGGCGGTACGCGGATGCTCTCCCTCGGCTGCGGTTCCGGGCTCGCGCTGCTGATCGCGGCCTCGCGCGGGGCGCGCGTCACCGGCGTCGACACCGACCACGAACGGCTCGCCCTGGCCCGTGAGCGCCTCGCGTCCGGTCAGGGCCAGGACGGCCCCGGCCGTACGGATCCGCGGGCGAGGCTCCTCGACCGCGTTCCGGCGGCCGTCCCGGACGGTGAGGCCCCGTACAACCTGCTGACCGCCTTCCAGCCGATCGGCTGTGCGGCCGGCGACTCGGAGGGGCTCGCGCCCGCGCTGGCTTCCGCCGTGCCGCTGGCGGTGCGGGGGGCCACGGTGGTGCTGGCCGGCTGGGGTCCGCCCGAGCGGTGTGCGACGGCCCCGGTGCTGCGGGTGGCGGCCCGGCTCACGGAGTCGGCGCGTGCCCCGCGCTCCGGGAGCGGCTGGCGGCCGGCGCTGCGGGACGACCTGGAGGAGGTGGCCGCGCGGGCCGGGCTGAAGCCCGACGGCTCGGGCCGGGTGTCCTGCCCGTTCGGGTACGCGGACGTGGACAGCGCGGTGCGCGGTCTGCTGTCGACCGGGCTGTTCGACGCGGCGATACGGGCGACGGACCGTACGCAGGTGGAGAAGGAGGTCGCGGAGGCTCTGCATCCGCATCTGCGGCCCGACGGCACGGTGTGGATGCCGAACGTCTTCCGCTACCTGGTGTGCGTGTCCTGACGTCCCTCGTACGACGGCGAAGGGGCGCCCCGCCGGGCGGGGCGCCCCTTCGTCACCGGTCCCCGGGACCGGTCAGCCCATGAACTTCTTGAACTCGTCCGGCAGTTCGAAGTTCTTGTCCTCATGGGCCGGCAGGTTGAACGCGCCGCCCTGGGCCGCCTGCTCGCGGCGGGCCGCCGCTGCCTGCTCCTCGGCCTTGCGCTTCATCGGGTTGCCGCTCTTGCGCTTGCCCTTGGCCTGCTTGACCTGCTTCTTCTGACGGCCGGGACCGCCACCCATGCCGGGCATGCCCGGCATCCCGGGCATGCCGCCGCCCTGGGCCATCTTCGACATCATCTTGCGGGCCTCGAAGAACCGCTCGACGAGGCCCTTGACCGCGGAGACCTCGGAACCGGATCCCTTGGCGATACGGGCCCGCCGCGAGCCGTTGATGATGGTCGGCTCGGCGCGCTCCTTCGGGGTCATCGACTTGATGATCGCGGCCATGCGGTCGACGTCGCGCTCGTCGATGTTGTTGATCTGTTCCTTGATCTGCCCCATGCCGGGCAGCATCCCGAGCAGCTTGGAGATGGAGCCCATCTTCCTGACCTGCTCCATCTGCGCCAGGAAGTCGTCGAGCGTGAAGTCCTTGCCCTTGCTCGACGCCAGCTTGGAGGCCATTTTGGCGGCCTCTTCCTGGCTGAAGGTCTTCTCCGCCTGCTCGATCAGGGTGAGCAGGTCACCCATGTCGAGGATGCGGGAGGCCATGCGGTCGGGGTGGAAGGCGTCGAAGTCCTCGAGCTTCTCACCGTTCGACGCGAACATGATCTGCTTGCCCGTGACGTGGGCGATCGACAGGGCGGCACCACCGCGGGCGTCACCGTCGAGCTTGGAGAGCACCACCCCGTCGAAGCCGACGCCGTCGCGGAAGGCCTCGGCGGTGTTGACCGCGTCCTGGCCGATCATGGCGTCGACGACGAAGAGGATCTCGTCGGGGCTGACGGCGTCGCGGATGTCCGCGGCCTGCCGCATCAGCTCCTCGTCGATGCCGAGGCGGCCGGCGGTGTCGACGATCACGATGTCGTGGACCTTGGCCTTGGCGAACTCGATGGAGTCCTGGGCGACCTTGACCGGGTCGCCGACGCCGTTGCCCGGCTCCGGCGCGTAGACCGCGACACCCGCGCGGTCGGCGACGACGCTCAGCTGGTTGACGGCGTTGGGGCGCTGGAGGTCACAGGCGACGAGCAGCGGGGAGTGGCCCTGGCTCTTGAGCCAGAGGCCGAGCTTTCCGGCGAGGGTGGTCTTACCGGCACCCTGCAGACCCGCCAGCATGATCACGGTGGGCGGGTTCTTGGCGAACCGGAGCCGGCGGGTCTCGCCGCCGAGGATGCCGACGAGCTCCTCGTTCACGATCTTGACGACCTGCTGGGCCGGGTTCAGCGCCTGGGAGACCTCGGCGCCGCGCGCCCGCTCCTTGATGTTGGCGATGAACGCGCGGACCACGGGCAGGGCCACGTCGGCTTCGAGGAGGGCGATACGGATCTCGCGAGCCGTGGCGTCGATGTCCGCCTCGGACAAGCGGCCCTTGCCCCTGAGGTTCTTGAAAGTCGCGCTAAGGCGGTCGGAGAGAGTATCGAACACGGCGCTCGTCGGTCCTCAGGGTCGGGGGCGTGGCAGGTCAGTCGTTCTCCAGGGTATCCGGACCCCGGAGAACGCAAAGCCCTCGCCCGTTTCTCGTGACGAAAGGCCCGGCGGGCGGCCCGGCACGGGCCCGCACGCGCGGCCCGGACCCGGAGGGTCAGCCCAGCTCCTTCTCGACCTGCAGGGCCACCTCCGCGG
The DNA here is from genome assembly GCF_055583745.1 of Streptomyces sp. NPDC104381. Taxonomy (NCBI): domain Bacteria; kingdom Bacillati; phylum Actinomycetota; class Actinomycetes; order Kitasatosporales; family Streptomycetaceae; genus Streptomyces; species Streptomyces sp. NPDC104381. The sequence continues at coordinate 740,654 of NZ_JBVJNK010000004.1, read as the reverse complement.
CCCGCTCGGGAGCCAGCGGCGCACCGTCGGGGTCCGTCACGTAGAAGGCGTCCACCGCGTTCGCCCCGAGGGTGGAGACATGGGCGCTGCGGACCCGCACCCCGCTCCGCTCCAGCGCCCGGCCGATCCGGTGCAGCAGCCCGGGGGCGTCCTGCGCGCGGACCTCGATCACGGTGGCCAGGCGGGAGCCCGCCGCCGCGACGCTCACCCTGGGGGGCGGGGCCTTCACCCCGCGCCGCCGTGGATAGGCCGCCTCACGTTCGGCGAGCCTGGCCCGGATGTCCAGGGAGCCGTCCAGGGCGCGTACGAGATCGGCGCGCAGCCGGGCGGCCTGCGGGAGCGAGCCGTACTCGGCGGCGACCCGCCAGCTGAGCACCAGCAGATCGGCGGACCCGCCCAGTTCGGTGGGGAGCTCGACGGCGCGCAGGTCGGCGGCGCGCACGGTGAGGCGGTGCAGGGCGAGCACCCCGGCCGCGGCCGGCAGGACGCCCGGGCGGTCGGGCAGCGCGATGAGGAGTTCGACGCCGACGGGTTGGGGCGCCCCCTCCTCGGCGGCCGGTTCGGGCCGGGTGTGCAGGGACAGTACGGGTTCGCCGGTGCGCAGTGCCTCGACGGCGAGGCGTTCCTGCTCGGCGCTGGGCGCGAGTGGCTCCGGCGCCGGGGGTTCCTCACCGGCCAGCAGTCCGGCGACCCGCTTGACCAGGTCGGCGACGAGGGAGGCCCGCCAGGAGCTCCAGGCGGCGGGCCCGGTGGCCAGCGCGTCGGCCTCGGTGAGGGCGTGCAGGAGTTCCAGGGTGGAGGCGCTGCCCACGGCCGTGGCGACGGAGCGGACGGTGGCGGGGTCGTCGAGGTCGCGCCGGGTGGCGGTCTCGACGAGCAGCAGATGGTGGCGTACGAGCGTGGCGACCACGCCCACGTCCTGCTTGTCGAAGCCGATGCGGGCGGCCATGTCGCGGGCGATGACCTCGCCCGCGACGGAGTGGTCGCCGGGCCAGCCCTTGCCGATGTCGTGGAGCAGGGCGGCGATCAGGAGGAGGTCCGGGCGGCCGACCCGGCGGGTGAGGTGGGAGGCGCGCACGGCCGTCTCGACGAGGTGCCGGTCGACGGTCCAGGTGTGGACGGGGTTGCGCTGCGGGCGGCAGTGGACCCGCTCCCAGTCCGGGAGCAGGCGGGTGACGATGCCTTCCGATTCCAGCGCCTCCCACACACCGACGGTGGACTCGCCGGCGCCGAGCAGGGTGACGAGCTCCTCGCGGGCCTGGGCGGGCCACGGTACGGGCAGTGGCTGGGCCGCGGTGCCCAGGTGGCGTACGAGGTGCCGGGAGAGCGGCAGGCCCGCCTCGGCCGCCGCGGCGGCGGCCCTGAGGGTGAGCACGGGGTCGCGCTCCGGGCGGGCGGTGCGCGCGAGGACCACCTCGCCGTCGGCCTCGACGACGCCCTCGGCGAGCGGGGTGCGTTCCGGGGCGGCCTTGGCGCCGCCGAGGATCGTCCGCAGCCGGGGCCGTACGGAGCGGGCGCGCAGGACGCGGTTGACCTCGCGCCAGGTGACGTCGGTGGCGTACGAGACGGTGCGTGCGGCCTCGTACACCTGGCGCAGCAGGGCGTCGGCGTCGAGGAGGCCGAGGGCCCCGGCGACCTGGTCCTGCTCCTGGAGGGCGAGCCGGTCGGTGGCCCGGCCGGTGGTCAGGTGGAGCGCGTCGCGTGCGTCGAGGAGCGTACGGCGGGCCTCCGCGAGGCCTTCGCGGGGTGCGTCCGCGACCCAGGACGCGGCGACGGCGCGCAGGGCGGTGGCGTCGCGGATGCCGCCGCGGGCCTCCTTCAGATCGGGTTCCAGGAGGAACTGGAGCTCGCCCATGCGCTCGGCCCGCTCGCGGCAGAGCTCGTCGAGTGCGGGGAGCCGCTTGGGCGCCTGGTTGCGCCAGTCGGCGAGGATCGCGGTCCGCAGGCCGGCGACGAGTCCGAGGTCCCCGGCGACGGGGCGCGCGTCGAGCAGTCCGAGCTGGACCTTGAGGTCCTCCCCCGCGGTTCTGCGTGCCTCGCCGGGTGTGCGTACGGAGTGGTCGAGGGCGAGGCCGAGGTCCCAGACGGGGTACCAGATCCGGTCGGCGAGGGTGGCGACCGCCCCGGCGTCGGCGCTGCCGTCGTGCAGCAGCAGGAGGTCGAGGTCGCTGCGCGGGGAGAGCTCGCCGCGGCCGTATCCGCCGACGGCGACGAGGGCGGCGCCCCGGACCCCCGCCTGTTCGGCGGCCGCGGTGAACAGCCCGTTGAGCCAGTCGTCGGTGAGCCGGGCCAGGGCGGCACGGCGCGGCGGCCCGGACCACGTCTCCTCCTGGAGGAGACGCAGCCGGGCCGCCGCGTAACCGCTGGGTCCCGAGTCCTCTGCTTCGGTGGTCACTTCGGTGCTCGTCACCCAGCTGCCTTTCCGTTCACAGGGCCCGTAGGTCAGAGTGCGTCCGGACCGCGTTCACCGGTCCGTACGCGGATCGCGGTCTCGACCGGGACGCTCCAGACCTTGCCGTCACCGATCTTGCCCGTACGGGCGGCCTTGACGACCACGTCGATGAGCTGTTCGGCGTCCTCGTCCTCGACGAGGACCTCGATGCGGATCTTCGGGACGAGGTCGACGGTGTACTCGGCACCACGGTAGACCTCGGTGTGCCCGCGCTGACGCCCGTAACCGCTGGCCTCCGTGACCGTGAGGCCCTGGACGCCGAAGGCCTGGAGGGCCTCCTTGATCTCGTCCAGCCGGTGCGGCTTCACGACCGCGGTGATGAGCTTCATGCGTCCACCTTCTTGTTCGTCGGAGCCGCAGCGGTGCCTGCGGCCGGGGCCGAGGTGCGGGGCGCGGAGCCGCCGCCGGCGCCGCTGAAGTCGTACGCCGTCTCGGCGTGTTCGACCTGGTCGATGCCGGAGATCTCGTCGTCCTCCGACACCCGCATCCCGATCGTCCTGTCCAGGATGAGGGCGAGGACCGCGGAGACCACCAGGGAGTACGCGAGGACCGCGAAGACACCGACGGCCTGCTTGCCGAGCTGGTCGAGCCCGCCCCCGTAGAAGAGGCCCTTGGCGTCGGACTGCACACCGCCGGTGGCGAAGAAGCCGACCAGGAGCGAGCCGATGACACCGCCGACGAGGTGGACGCCGACGACGTCCAGGGAGTCGTCGTAGCCGAACTTGTACTTGAGGCCGACGGCCATGGCGCACAGCACACCGGCGATCACACCGACGGCGATGGCGCCGAGCGGGCTGACCGCACCGCCCGCGGGGGTGATGGCGACGAGGCCCGCGACGGCGCCGGACGCGGCACCCAGGGTGGTGAAGGAGCCGTGGCGGATCTTCTCGTAGGCGAGCCAGCCGAGGACCGCCGCACCGGTGGCGACCTGCGTGTTGACGAACATGACGGCACCGACACCGTCGTCGTTGCCGAGCCACGAGCCGGCGTTGAAGCCGAACCAGCCGAACCACAGGAGGGCCGCGCCGAGCATGACGAGCGGCAGGCTGTGCGGCCGCATCGGGTCCTTCTTGAAGCCGACCCGCTTGCCGATGACGAGGATCACGCCGAGCGCCGCGGCACCCGCGTTGATGTGGACGGCCGTACCACCGGCGAAGTCGATGACACCCAGCTCGTAGAGCCAGCCGCCGGCGCCCCAGACCCAGTGCGCGACCGGGAAGTAGACGACGGTGACCCAGAGCGTGATGAACAGGGCCCAGGAGGTGAACTTGACGCGGTCGGCGAGGGCACCGCTGATGAGGGCCGGGGTGAGCACGGCGAACATCAGCTGGAAGACCGCGAAGACGTAGGTCGGGATCGTGTAGCCGTCCCAGAGTTCGGTGACGCCGATCCCGCTGAGGCCGACGAAGTCCGAGCTCCAGCCGATGACGGAGCCGATGTCGGACCCGAAGGCGAGGCTGAATCCGTAGAGCACCCACAGGATCGTGACGATCCCGAGGCTGATGAAGCTCATCATCAGCATGTTCAGGGTGCTCTTGACGCGGACCATGCCTCCGTAGAAGAAGGCCAGGCCCGGGGTCATGAGCATCACCAGCGCGGAGCAGATGAGCATGAACCCTGTGTTGGCGGCAGACAGCTCGGGGGCGTCTGCGGCAAGCGTCGTGATGCCTGGGGGCATCGGCGTCTCCTCGTCGTCGGTGCGGCCACGTGCGGGGGTGCGGGACCACGGTGAAAAGGTGCGGGCCGGTTATGCGCCATGAGATTCGCGCAGCGCGGTTTCCACGAATGCCGCACGGTGTTTCACCGCAGTGACGAAGAAGCGCCGGTTGTTACGTACCGATGAACGAGGGGTGGCGGGCCCCATGTGCTGCCTACCATGCTGCCTGCGCCGCATACGGCGCGCCCGGAGCGCCCCGGAACGTGAACCGGCCACGACGGCGACCCGCTGACCTGGCAATGGGGGAGCCGAGTCGGGTGGTACGGGGGGCCGTCGTGGCCGGTGGCAGGGGTGCCGGTGTCAGACCGCTTCGGCGGTCTCCGGGAGCTGCTCGGTGAGCAGGTCGGTGAGCCTGGCGACCTCGGGAATGTCCCCGAAGTCCCTGGCAGCGGTGTCGACGGTCTTGCGGAGCCGGGTGTTCACGCGCTCCGACCTGACACTCTTGGCGATCTTCAGGGCCTCGGTGGCCGGCACGGTCAACTGCTCCGGCTCGCGCTTGAGCAGATGCACGGTGGCCATGCCGATCAGATTGAGCGCGTAGGACCTCTGGTGCTCCTTGTCCTCGCCGAAGAGCCGGACGGCGCGGGCCATGACGGGCTCGGCGAGCGAGGCGTACGTGGGGCTGCGGCCGGCGACATAGGCCAGGTCACGGTAGGAGTGCGAGTTCTCGCCGTGCAGCTCCGCCTCGGAGAAGAAGCGGATCCAGTCGGGCTCGGGCTCGTCGTCGAGGGCGGCGTCGGCGAAGGTGTCCTCGGCCATCCGGACCGCCCTCTTGCACTTGCTCGGCTGGCCCATGTTGGCGTAGGCGCGGGCCTCCATCGCATACAGCATGGACTGGGTCCGCGCGGTGGCGCAGTCCCGGCTTCCGTACTGCGCGAGATGGATGAGTTCGAGTGCGTCGTCGGGCCGGCCGAGGTGGATCATCTGGCGGCTCATGCTGGAGAGGATGTACGAGCCGAGGGGCTTGTCGCCGGCCTCCTTGGAGGCGTGCAGGGCGAGCACGAAGTACTTCTGGGCGGTGGGCTGGAGCCCCACGTCGTAGCTCATCCAGCCCGCGAGCTCGGCCAGCTCGGCCGCGCAGCGGAACAGGCGCCTCGCGGTGGCCTGCGGCTGTGGCTCCTGGAGCAGGTCGGTGACCTCGTGGAGCTGGCCGACGACGGCCTTGCGGCGCAGTCCGCCGCCGCACTGGGCGTCCCACTGGCGGAACATCGCGGTGGTCGACTCCAGCAGGTCGAGCTCGGGTCCGGAGAGCCGCGAGGGGCGGCTCTCCGCGGTCGGCAGCTCCGGCTCCGGCTGCCCCGCGCGGGTGACGGGCACCAGCCAGCGCTGCATGGGTTCGACGAGGGTGGGGCCGGCGGCCAGGGCGAGGGAGCTGCCGAGGAAGCCGCGCCGGGCGAGCATGAGGTCGCTGCGGGAGAACTCGCTGAGCAGGGCGACGGTCTGCGGTCCCGCCCACGGCAGGTCGACCCCCGCCACCGAGGGCGCCTGGTGCGCGACGCGCAGTCCGAGGTCCTCGACGGAGACGACGGTGCCGAAGCGCTCGGAGAGGAGCTCGGACAGGATGCGCGGGATCGGCTCGCGGGGCTGTTCGCCGTCGAGCCAGCGGCGTACGCGGGAGGTGTCGGTGCTGATGTGGTGGGCACCCAGCTGACGGGCCCGCCGGTTCACCTGGCGGGCGAGCTCGCCCTTCGACCAGCCGCTCCGGACGAACCACGATCCCAACTGCGCGTTGGGGCGCTTCCCGGCATTCGTCTCGCCTGCGCCGCTGCCACTCACTGGAACGCCCCCATCCCGCCGAAACCTGTCCGCGCGAACCTCTATCAGAATGCCGTGCCCCGGCGCGGCCCGTACGGGCGTTGCGCACTGTCGAACAGATCGGCGATGTGTCCGAGGCATACTCAACTGCACATGCAATTGCAGCTTCGAGTACCCACGGTAATCCTACGATCACCGTCGCTGCGAGGGTCGTTGCAGAAACGCCACCATTCGCCACCCCTTCGAGTTAACCCGTTCGGCGCAGTCCGCGATTCACTTGACAGGTCGCGATCAGCAGCAAGCGGAGTGAAGCACTCAGGGGCGCGCGGTCCACTTCGCACACTCCTGCGACACCACCCCGCGCGCCGGCGGATCCGCGGCGGCGGAGGACGTCCCGTACTCCGGTCGTAACCACCGGTGAGTCGCACCCGTTGGAGGGGGCATGGGCTTCACGATCGGCGGCATCCGGGAGATGCGGTCCGGCACGCGGCGGCGCGGCCGTGCGGCCGGGGCGACGGCGGTGGCCGAATACACAGGACTCTGGGGCTGGGCGGTGGCACCGGGCGCGCGCGCCTCCGCCGGTGCCTGCTCGTGCGGTGACACGGCGTGCTCCGCCCCCGGCGCGCACCCGCTGGACTTCGCCCGCGAGGTGCCGCCGGGCGCGACCCTCGGCATGGCCGCGGACGCCTGGGCGGAGGTGCCCGGCGCCTCGATGCTGCTCCCGGTGGGCCGCTCCTTCGACGTGCTCGACGTCCCCGAGGCGGCGGGGAGGCGCGCACTGGTGCGCATGGAGCGGATGGGGCTGCCGCTGGGGCCGGTGTCGGTGACGCCGGCCGGGCGTACGCAGTTCTTCGTCGCCCCCGGGGCCGCGGCGGGGCTGCCCGGGCTGCTCTACCGGATGGGCTGGGACGACGCGGACCTGGACCTGCGGGCGCTGGGCCGCGGCGCGTACGTCACGGCTCCCCCGTCGGACTTGGGGGGCCTCGGCCCGGTCCGCTGGCTGCGCCCGCCGGTGCCGGACACGGCCGCCGCTCCCCCGCAGGCCAGGCTGCTGCTGGGCACCCTCGCCTACATATGTCACCGGTGGTGAACGCCGAAGGGCGGTGAACCCTCCGGGGTCCACCGCCCTTCGCGCACTCGGGGTACGTGCGGTCAGTCGCCGATCAGCGCGTCGACGAAGGCACCGGGCTCGAACGGCGCCAGGTCGTCCGGCCCCTCACCGAGGCCGATGAGCTTCACGGGGACACCCAGCTCGCGCTGGACGGCGATCACGATGCCGCCCTTGGCGGTGCCGTCCAGCTTGGTGAGGACGATGCCGGTGATGTCAACCACCTCGGCGAAGACCCGCGCCTGGACGAGGCCGTTCTGCCCGGTCGTGGCGTCGAGGACGAGCAGGACCTCGTCGAGCGGGCCGTGCTTCTCGACGACCCGCTTGACCTTGCCGAGCTCGTCCATCAGACCGGTCTTGGTGTGCAGCCGGCCGGCGGTGTCGATGAGCACCACGTCGGCGCCCTCGGCGATGCCCTCCTTGACCGCGTCGAACGCGATCGACGCGGGGTCGCCGCCCTCGGGACCGCGCACCGTACGGGCGCCCACGCGCTCGCCCCAGGTCTGGAGCTGGTCGGCGGCGGCGGCACGGAAGGTGTCGGCGGCGCCGAGCACGACGCTGCGGCCGTCGGCGACGAGCACCCGGGCGAGCTTGCCCGTCGTGGTCGTCTTGCCGGTGCCGTTGACCCCGACGACCATCACGACGCCGGGGGTCGCCTCGCCGCCCTCCGTCTTCACGGCGCGGTCGAAGTCGGGGCCGAGCAGGGTGATGAGCTCCTCGCGCAGCAGGGTGCGCAGCTCGTCGGGCGTACGGGTGCCGAGGACACGGACGCGCTCACGGAGCCGCTCCACGAGCTCCTGGGTGGGGGCGACGCCGACGTCGGCGGTGAGGAGGGTGTCCTCGATCTCCTCCCAGGTGTCCTCGTCGAGGTTGTCGCGGGACAGGAGCGTGAGCAGCCCCTTGCCCAGGGAGTTCTGCGAACGGGCGAGCCGGGCGCGCAGCCGCACCAGGCGGCCCGCGGTGGGCTCGGGGACTTCGAGCTCGGGGGTCTCCGGCTCGATGACGACGGGGGTGTCCTCGACGGGAGTCCCGGCGCCGGGGAGACCGACCTCCTCGATGGTGCGCCGCGCTTCGTCGCGCGGCGTCTCGGCCTCCTCGCCGACGCCGGGCTCGGCGGGAGGAGTGAGGGTCGGCGTGCTCGACGGCGCCGAGGGCGGCAGCTGCTTCTTCTTGCGGCTGCTGACCACGAGCCCGCTGATCAGGCCGACCGCGACCAGGGCGATGACTACAGCAAGGATGACGATTTCCATAACGCGTCCAGTATCGGCCACAGCCGTGGTCCGGCGCGGCCGCGGAGAGCTGCGGACGCGCACCGCATGGTCGGTATGCCACGTTTGGGGGTAAAGGTACGCTGCTGCCCGTGGAGAACCGCGGCCTGGAACCCGTCCCCGACGACGAGCGGACCGGCCGGGCCCGCACCCTCTTCCCCACCTGGGTGACGGCCAACATGACGGTGCTGCTGCTGACCGTGGGAGCCGGGCTCACCGTCTTCGACGGGCTGAACTTCTGGCAGGTGCTGGTCGTGGCGGTCACGGCGCCCGTGGTCTCGTTCGGTCTGGTGGGCCTCGTGTCGATCGCGGGCAGGCAGGGCGGGGCGCCGGGCATGGCGCTGTCGAGGGCGGTTTTCGGTCAGCGCGGCAATCTCTTCCCCGGGGCCCTGCTGTGGGTGGTCCGCTGGGGCTGGGAGACGGTGAACGCGGTCACCGGCTCGTACGCCCTGCTGGCGGTCCTCGATCTGGCGTTCGGCATCCGGCGTACGCACACGCTGGCCCTGGTGACGCTGACGGGCTTCGTCGCGGCGAGCTTCCTCGTGTCCGGGCTGGGGATCAGGGCACTGCGCCTGTGCTCCCGGACGTCCGTCCAGCTCTTCGGGGCCGCGAGCCTCCTCGTCCTGGTCCATCTGATCGGCTCCACCCCGTGGCGGACCGTCCTGGACCGGCCTCCCGGCCCGTCGGCGCTGATGGTCGCGGGGATCGGGACCCTGGCGGCCGGCGGGATCAGCTGGGTCCCCTCCGCCCCGGACTTCGCCCGCTATCTGCCGCGCTCCGCGTCCGGCCGCGCGATGGTCGGCGCGGCCGTGGGCGGGGCGCTGGTCACCGTGCTGCCGATGGTGATGATGGGCGCGGTGATGGCGGTGAGCTCGCCGCACCTGGCGGTGACCAAGGACCCCGTGGCGTTCATCGGCGAGCTGCTGCCGAAGTGGATCTCCGTGCCCTATCTCCTGACGGCGGTGATCGGCATGGCGCTGATCAACGCGATGTCGATGTACTCCGCGGGCTTCACCGCGCAGACCCTCGGGTTCGCGGTCCCCCGCGCCTGGGCCGTGGGCGTCAACGCGGCGATCAGTCTGCTGCTCGGCGGAACGCTGATGCTGGTGGCGACGAGCTTCATCGACACCTTCCTGTCGTTCCTGACCCTGCTGGGCGTGACGTTCTCCGCCTGGCTCGGGGTGTTCGGCGTGGACCTGCTGAGAGGACGTACGTACGACCCCGAGGCCCTCATGGACACCGGTCCGGGCAGCGGCTACTGGTACGCCGGGGGCTTCAGCCGGCAGGCCATGGCCGCCTGGGCCGCCGCCCTGGTGACGGGGCTGCTGTTCACCCGGGTCGAGTGGTTCTCCGGCCCGCTCACCGCCTCCTGGGTCGGCCGTCACGGGCTGGGCTGGGCAGCCACCATCCTGGTCGCGGCCGGGGTGTACGCCGTGCTGCCGCGCCCCGCGGACGGGACGGGCGGGCGGCCCGTGCCGTTCTGACGGCGCGTCCGGCGGGCCGGGCCCCCGACATGCCACTGCCCCGGGGCCGGCATGGGGCCGGACCGGGGCAGCGGTCGAGGAGAGGGGCAGCGGGGATCAGCCCATCTCCTCCAGCGCCTTGCCCTTGGTCTCCTTGACGAACTTGAGTACGAAGGGGATCGAGAGCACGGCGAAGCAGGTGTAGATGATGTAGGTGCCCGACAGGTTCCAGTCGGCCAGGCTCGGGAAGCTCGCGGTGATGGCCCAGTTGGCGATCCACTGCGCGGAGGCGGCGACGCCGAGCGCCGCGGCGCGGATCCGGTTCGGGAACATCTCGCCGAGGAAGACCCAGACCACGACACCCCAGGACAGGGCGAAGAAGAGCACGAAGACATGGGCCGCGACCAGCGCCACGACGCCCTGGGTGTTGGGCAGCTTGCCGTCGACCAGGTCCGCGGAGAAGGCCCACGCCTCGAACGCCAGGGCGATGGCCATACCGGTGGAACCGACGAGCGCGAGCGGCCGCCGGCCGACGCGGTCGACCAGGATCATGGCGATCACGGTGCCGATGATGTTGATGATCGACGTGGTGAACGAGTAGAAGAACGAGTCGGTCGGGTCGATGCCGACGGACTGCCACAGCGTCGCCGAGTAGTAGAACGCGACGTTGATGCCGACGAGCTGCTGGAAGACCGACAGGCCGATGCCGACCCAGACGATCGGCAGGAAGCCGAAGCGGCTGCCGAGCAGGTCGCTGAACTTGGACTTGTGTTCACGGCGCATCGCCGTCTCGATCTCGTTGACGCGTGCGTCGAGGTCGACGTTCTTGCCCTCGACCTCTTCGAGGATCTTCCGGGCGCGGTCCCTCTTGCCGATGGAGAGGAGGAAGCGGGGCGACTCGGGGATCGCGAAGGAGAGCAGCCCGTACAGGACGGCCGGGACGACCATCACGCCGAGCATCCACTGCCAGGCCTCCAGGCCGCCGATCTTGCCACGCTGGTCACCGTCGGCGAGCTGCAGGATGCCGTAGTTGACCAGCTGCGAGATGGCGATGCCGATGACGATCGCGGCCTGCTGGAAGGAGCCGAGACGGCCGCGGTAGGCGGGCGGCGAGACCTCGGCGATGTAGGCCGGGCCGATGACCGAGGCCATGCCGATCGCGAACCCGCCGATGATCCGCCACATGGCGAGGTCCCAGAGGGCGAACGGCAGCGCGGAGCCGACGGCGCTGATGGTGAACAGCACCGAGGCGATCTGCATACAGCGGATACGGCCGATCCGGTCGGCGATGCGTCCCGCCGTCGCCGCGCCGATCGCACAGCCGATCAGCGCGATGGCGATCACCTGGGCGAGCGTCCCCGACCCGATGTCGTAACGGTGGCGGATGGCCTCGACGGCCCCGTTGATCACGGAGCTGTCGTAGCCGAAGAGGAAGCCGCCCATCGCTGCGGCTGCGGTGATGAAGATGACATGGCCGAGATGGTCCGGGTGGGCATCCCGGGCTCCGGACTCCGGTCCGCGCGCTGTGCTGGTCACATGAACTCCTGGTACCTGGCCGCGACGTCAGGTGTGGGGGGTGAGCCCTCCTAGTGGCGCACAGCTTCCGGCCGACCACCACTTGAAGGTAAAAACAACATTGCTGAGGTTATGCGTTCAAGTTTCGAAGTCAATATGTCACTTCCGGCGAAGAGGTCCCTCACAAGTACCCAGGAACGCCCAAAAGGTGCGTTGAAGTGTTGAAGATTCGGTAAAGAAGATGTGAGCAGGCGTCAGCCGCTGTACGAAGGGCTCAGCGGAGCCGCTGGCTGATCACCTTGGAGACCCCGTCGCCCTGCATCGAGACGCCGTACAGCGCGTCGGCGACCTCCATCGTCCGCTTCTGGTGCGTGATGACGATGAGCTGGGAGGTCTCCTGGAGCTCTTCCATGATCCGGATCAGCCGCTGCAGATTGGTGTCGTCGAGCGCCGCCTCCACCTCGTCCATGACGTAGAAGGGGCTCGGCCTGGCCTTGAAGATGGAGACCAGCAGGGCAACGGCCGTAAGGGATCGCTCACCGCCGGACAGCAGGGAGAGCCGCTTGACCTTCTTGCCCGGCGGCCTGGCCTCGACGTCGAGACCGGTCGTCAGCATGTTGTCCGGGTCGGTGAGGATGAGCCGGCCCTCGCCGCCGGGGAAGAGCCGGGAGAAGACGCCCTCGAACTCGCGTGCGGTGTCCCGGAAGGCCTCCGTGAACACCTGCTCCACCCGCTCGTCGACCTCCTTGATCACCTGCATCAGGTCGGCCCGGGTCTTCTTCAGGTCTTCGAGCTGCTCGGAGAGGAACTTGTGCCGTTCCTCGAGCGCCGAGAACTCCTCCAGGGCGAGAGGATTCACCTTCCCGAGTTGCTGGTACGCCCGTTCGGCCGCCTTCAGCCGCTTCTCCTGCTCCGCCCTGACGAACGGCCTCGGCCGGTTGCGCGGATCGTCCGGATCCGCCGGGAGCTCCTCGCCCTCCGCCGCGGGGGACGGCGGCACCGGCTGCTCGGGGCCGTACTCCTCGGCCAGGCCGGCCGGCTCGACGCCGAACTCCTCCAGGGCCTTCGCCTCCAGCTGCTCCATGCGCAGCCGCTTCTCGGCCCCGAGCACCTCGCCCCGGTGCACCGAGTCGGTGAGCCGGTCGAGCTCGCCCTTGAGGTCACGGCCGCGTCCGCGCTCGGCCGCCAGCTCCCGCTCGCGTTCGGCCTTCGCCGCCTCGGCCCTGCTCCGCTCCTCCTCGGCCCGTACGACCGAGACCTCGACATGGGCGAGCAGCTGGCGGGCGCCCGACGCCACGGCGGTGGCCACGGCGGCCTCGTGGCGCAGCCGGGCACGGCGCTGCTCGGCGCGGGCACGCGCCTCACGCTCGGCCCGGGCCCCGCGGTCCAGCGCGTCGGCCCGCCCGGCGAGCGCCTTGACGCGTTCCTCGTGGGTACGGGCCTGGAGGCGGGCCTCCATCTCGGTCTGGCGGGCGTTGGCGCCATCGGCGGCGAGCCGGTCGCGTACGGAGGTGTCGGGCTCCTCCTCGACGGGGGTCTCCTCGGCGACCAGCAGCCGTTCCGCCAGCTCCTCCGCCTCTTCGGTGGCCCGCTCCAGCGCCTCCTGGGCCCGGGCTGCGGAGGCGGTCATCCGCTCGGCCTCCCCGGCGGCGCCACGGGCCTGGCCGGCCAGCCGGCCGAGCTGCTGGGCGACCCCGGACTTCTCCCGCTCACCGGCGCGGCGCCGCTCCCCCAGCTCCTCGGCCCGGGCCGCGCCCTCGGCCCGCCGTGCTGCCGCGGCGCGCTGGTCCGAGGCGAGCTCCTCGCAGCGCACGGCCAGCTCGGCCAGCTCGGCGGCGGCCTCGTCGACGGAGGCCTGGACCTCCAGCAGGCTGGGCGCCCCGGCGGATCCGCCGTGCGCGAAGTGGGCGCCCAGGACGTCGCCCTCGGCGGTGACGGCGGTCAGCCCGGGGTGGGCGGCGACCAGCTCCTCCGCGTCCTCCAGGGTGCCGACGACCACCATGTCGCGCACCAGCAGCCCCACGGCCGCCACCAGTTCGGCCGGGCCCCGCACCAGTCCGGCGACGGCGGGCGCGGCGGCTTCCGTGGCGAGGGCCGGGCCGGCCTGCGCCGCGCCCGTCGCCGCCCCCGGGCCCGTGGCGCCGTGCCCGGCACCGGACGCCGTCACGGCCGAGGGACCGTGCTCCGGCCCCGAGGCCTGACCGGGTACCTGGGCGGCCGGGCCGTCGGCGGGCGCGTGCGGCTGCTCCGTCGCCTGCGCGGGCACCTGCCCGCCCGCCGCCCCACCCGTCACCAGCGCGGCGCGCCCCGCGTCCTGCTTGCGCAGCAGGCGGATCGCGTCCGCCGCAGTGGCCGGGCCCGTCACCGCGACCGCGTCGGCGGCCGCGCCCAGGGCGGCGGCCACCGCGACCTCGTACCCGGGGGTGACCGTCAGCAGCTCCGCGACCGGTCCGAGCAGCCCGGAGAGCCGGTCCCCGGCGGCGAGCAGCACCCCGGTGCCGTCCTTGCGGCGCAGGCCGAGCGACAGCGCCTCGTGCCGTGCGGAGACCGCGGCACGGCTGCGTTCCGCCGCGGTGACCGCCTCGCGCGCGTCGCTCAGGGCCGTCTCCGCCCCGGCGAGCTCCCGCTTGGCCGCCTCGTGCTGCTCCGCCAGCTCGGCGTCGCCCGCGTCCAGCCCCTCGACCTCGGCCTTGAGCTGCTCGTACTCCTCCTGGGCCGCGACCGCCCGCTCCTGCGCCTCGTCCCGCGACGCGGCCAGCCGGTCGATCTCGGCCTGCGCCGAACCCGCACGGCTGCGGGCGGCGTTCACCTGTCCGTTGAGCCGGGCGAGCCCTTCGCGCCGGTCGGCGATGGCCCGGGCCGCGTCCCTGAGCCTGCGTTCCTCGGAGGCCAACTCCCGCTCCAGTTCGGCCCGGTGCGCGGTGGTGTCCTCCAGGGCGTGCTCGGCCGCTTCGAGTGCCGCCGACAGCTCCGCCTCCTGCTCGCGGATCCGGGCGGCCTCCCGCTCCATGTCCTCCGGGTCCCGCCCGCGGCGCTCCTCCTCCGGCGCCGCGGTGGCGCTCTTCACCCGGGCGTCGGCGAGGGAGATGGTGCCCCGCACGCGCTCGGCGAGCTGCGAGAGTTCGTACCAGGTCTGCTGGGCGCGCTGCAGCCGGGGCGCGAGCCGCCGCACCTCGTCCTCCAGGTCGGCCTCGCGGGCGAGTGCCGCCTTGAGGTCGGTCTCCGCCGCCTCCCGGCGCCGCTTGAGGGCCGCCTCGTCGGCGATCTCCTCACGCAGGGCCTCCCTCAGCCGCACCAGGTCGTCGGCGAGCAGACGCAGCCGGGCGTCGCGCAGATCGGCCTGGATGACGGCGGCCCGGCGTGCCACGGCGGCCTGCCGGCCGAGCGGTTTGAGCTGGCGCCGCAGTTCGTCGGTGAGGTCCTGGACACGGGCCAGGTTGGCGCCCATCGCCTCCAGCTTCCGCAGCGCCTTCTCCTTGCGCTTACGGTGCTTGAGGACTCCGGCCGCCTCCTCGATGAAGGCGCGGCGTCCCGTCGGGTCGGCGTGCAGCACGGAGTCCAGCCGGCCCTGGCCGACGATGACGTGCATCTCGCGGCCGATACCGGAGTCCGAGAGGAGTTCCTGGATGTCGAGCAGCCGGCAGGTGTCGCCATTGATCTGGTATTCGCTGCCGCCGTTGCGGAACATGATCCGGGTGATCGTCACTTCGGCGTACTCGATGGGGAGCGCGCCGTCGGAATTGTCGATGGTCAGCGACACTTCCGCCCGGCCGAGTGGTGGCCTTCCCGTGGTGCCGGCGAAGATCACGTCTTCCATCTTGCCGCCGCGCAGGGATTTGGCGCCCTGCTCCCCCATGACCCAGGAGAGCGCGTCCACCACATTCGATTTACCCGACCCGTTGGGGCCGACGACACAGGTGATCCCGGGTTCGAACCGCAGGGTGGTGGCGGAGGCGAACGATTTGAAACCACGGAGGGTCAGGGCCTTGAGGTGCACGCCGCCGGACTCTACCTTTCACTCTCGGTTTCGCTGATGAAGGTGCAGGGCACATCAGACGTTAAGCGAAGAGCGATTGGCCGGCGACGGCCCCGGGGGGAAAGAAAGAAGGGACGCCGGAGCGTCCCTTGTAAATCGTGCGCGGTGCTGCCGTGCAGTCATCCGAGCACAGTCCTGCGTGACGGATCGCGTGCGGACCGGATCACTGGTATTCCCCGGTGTTCCGGAACGTTCCGGGACGACGATCCGTGACGAAGACTTCGTGGTTGATCCCGAGCGGCTGGCGTGTGGCCCGGCCGGCCCCGGCAGGGCCGGGGGGTCAGGTCAGCGCGGGCTCCGCCTGGGGTACGTCGATGTCGATGCTGTCGAGCAGCGACTCCTGGTGCTGGGCGGCGGCGTTGAGCGCGTCGTTCTCGTCCTGGATCCGTACGAGCTCGGATTCCAGGTCCTGGACGCGCTTCTGAAGCCGTCGCATCTCGGCGAGGAGTCGCGGGTCGGAACCGCCGACGTAACCGAGAAGCGCCTTTGCCATGATGAGAGGTCCTCCACACTGAGTGACCGACCGATGCGGTGTGGGTCGTGAGGGAATCGCACCCGCGGTGCTCGGCAGTGCTGAGAATTCACTGCTGTTCTGCTGTCACCAGCTCTGCCGAACAGCTGAGGTGCGCGGGGATTTCAGCGTCTCACCAAAAAGTTTGACGGTCAACACGATCACACGCCAGGGGGCCGGGTGTCCCGGGGGCGCGCGGCCTGACGATCATGCGGCGCGGCTCTCCTGCGGGGCCCGAAGGGCGTGGAGATCTTCGTCAATGCCGCAGCCTGGCACGGCGTGCGCTTCTTGGCAACCATGTCCGGGTACCGGCTCCTTCCGCAGGTCATTTCGGGTGCGGCGCTCCCGCGCGCCCTCCGTTCACCGCTCGCGGTCCCTCGTGCGCGCAGCGGATCCGGTCCCCTTTTCCCGGACCGGGTCAGCGGATCGCGAATCCCTCGTATCCGCCGCGCGGGGTGTCCCAGATCTCAGTGACGCCGTCCACGCGTCCGGGTGTGTCGTCGGACCCGAGCCAGTCGAGCAGACGGTGGCAATTGTCACGCGGCCCTTCGGCCACCACCTGCACCCGGCCGTCGTCGAGATTGAGGGCGAAGCCGGTGAGGTTTCCGATCTCCAAAGCATTTGCCCTGGTGAACCAGCGGAACCCTACTTGCTGTACTCGACCGCGTACCCATACGACGAGTCGTGCGTCTTCGTTCATGCCCGAACGCTAACCGGCCAATTGCACAAGGAGCACGCCGCCCCAATCCGCCATGGCGTAAGGTCCCCTCGCAATAGCCTCACCCGAACGGGTGAGTTTGATCTTTACGGTGACGTCGGAACGGCGCCCGGAGCACGAGGAAGGCACAGCGCATGGGACGGCATCGACGCGCAGGCGCGGCCCCCGCCGCTGAGCAGCACGCGGCGAACGCGGAGGACGCACGCCGGGGTGCGCGCCGCCGGAAGCGAACCGGTGTGCCCGTGCGCGCCGGGCTCCTCGGGGTCTCCGCGGCCGTGGCCGTCGGAGCCGTGGCCGTGGCCTCGGGTCTGCTGCCCGGCGGCGACAGCTACAGCGTCGGCGGAGGCGGGGCAGCCGACCAGGTCCACGCCGGCGGCGCTCCCGACCTGCTGACCCAGGGCGAGTCATCGGCCGAGCCGACCAGTCGTACGTCCGCCTCCGCGTCCGCCGAGGCGGACCGGGGCTCCGGCCGTTCCGCCGCGCCCTCGAAGTCTCCCTCGGCCACCCCGAGCGCGAAGCCGAGCAAGAAGCCGTCGGCCACCGCGACGAAGCCCGCCACGAAGACGCCGGAACGGACGAAGGCCCCCGCCGCGGAGCCGAGGAAGAGCACCTCGTCCAGCCCCTCGGCCAAGGCCCCGGCCGCTCCCAAAACCTCGTCCGCCACCCCGAGCCGCAAGCCCACCGCCTCGGCGAGCCCGTCCGCCACCACCGCCCAGGCCACCGTGCTCTCCCTGGTCAACCAGGAGCGCGCGAAGGTCGGCTGCAGCCCGGTCACGACCAGCGCCCCGCTGACCGCGCTCGCCCAGGACTTCAGCGAGGACATGGCGGCCCGCGACTTCTTCGGCCACACCGACCCGGACGGAGCGACCCCCTGGGACCGCGCCGCCGCCGCCGGAGTGCAGGGCCTCGGCGGCGAGAACATCGCCCGGGGCCAGGCCGACGCGCAGGCCGTGATGGACGCCTGGATGGAGAGCGAGGGCCACCGCGCGAACATTCTCAACTGCGACTACAAGACGCTCGGCGTGGGCGTGCACCTCGGCTCCGGCGGCCCCTGGTGGACCCAGGACTTCGGCTTCTGAGAAGTCCCGGGCCGGCCGCGCACCCCTCCGTACACTGACGGGCATGGCATGCCGCATCAGTGAACTGGTCCTCGACGTCGCCGACCCCGAGCGGCTCGCGGTGTTCTGGAGCGAGGTCCTCGGCTACGTCGAGATCGGCCGGGAGGACGACGGGAGCATCGAGATCGGGCCGCCCGGCGCCGGGTTCGGCGGCCCGCAGCCCACCCTCGTGCTCAGCCCGAGCAGTGACCCGCGCCCCGGGAAGCTCCCGCTGCACCTCGACGTCAACGCCACCGACCGCGACCAGGACGCCGAGCTGGAGCGGCTGCTCGCCCTGGGGGCCAAGCCCGCCGACGTCGGCCAGACCGGCGAGGAGAGCTGGCACGTCCTGGCCGACCCCGAGGGCAACGAGTTCTGCCTCCTGCGCCGCCGGCTCCAGCCCCTCTGACCGCTCCGGGAGCGGTCGGCACGCGTCAGGAAGCCCGTGGCGGGCGCTGGCAGCGCGGGCAGAAATAGCTGGAGCGGTTCATCCACGGCCGCCGCCGCATCGGCGTGCCGCAGCGGCGGCAGGGTTCGTCCTCGCGGCCGTAGGCGTCCAGCGACCGGTCGAAGTAGCCGGACTCCCCGTTCACATTGACGTACAGGCTGTCGAAGCTGGTGCCGCCCTGGTCGAGGGCCTCCCGCATCACGTCCCGGACATGGCCGAGCAGCTCGGCCGTCCTCGGGCGGGTCAGGGTCGCGGTCGGCCGCTCGTAGTGCAGCCGGCTGCGCCAGAGCGCCTCGTCCGCGTAGATGTTGCCCACACCGCTGATCAGGGACTGGTCGAGCAGGGCGCGCTTGACCGTCGTACGGCGCAGGCGCAGCGCCAGGTGGAAGGCGGCGTCGTCGAAGGCCGGGTCCAGGGGGTCGCGGGCGATGTGCGCGATGACGTCGGGCAGGCCGTCGGGGGTGTTCCCGTGGAGCGAGAGCCCCCCGAAGGTCCGCTGGTCGACGAAGCGCAGCTCGGTGCCGAGGGCGTCGTCGAAGCGGATCCGGATGCGCAGGTGCTTCTCGTCGGCGGCGTCCTCGGGCTGCACGAGGAGCTGACCGCTCATGCCGAGGTGGCCCAGGAGCGAGGACTCCGCCTCGTCGAGGGGCACCCAGAGGTACTTGCCGCGGCGCATCGCCGTGCCGAAGCGCAGCCCCCGGAGCCGGGCCGCGAAGTCGCCGCCGCCCGAGAGGTGCCGCCGGACCGCACGCGGATGCAGGACCTCGACGTCCTCGACGGTGCGGCCGGCGGTCCAGCGCTCCAGTCCCCGGCGGACGACTTCCACCTCGGGCAGTTCGGGCACGGCGGGCGCTCCTTCAGGGACGTGGGCAGGGGGCGGGACAGCGAAAACCCCCCGGTGCACAAGGCACCGAGGGGTCTCCCCCTGGGTCAGGCCGGAGCTGCGTCCGAGTGCGGCGACGGTTCGGCAGGGGTGTCGGCGACCCCTCCGTCGACGGCGGCCTTGGCCGCCGCCTCCCGTGCTTCCGCGGCGGCGCTGATCTCGCGCCAGGCGGACTCCGCCGCCTGCTGCTCCGCTTCCTTCTTGCTACGGCCGGTGCCGGTGCCGTACGAGACACCACCGACGCGAGCAGCAGCAGTAAAGGTCTTCTCGTGGTCGGGGCCGGTCTCCGTGACGAGGTACTCGGGGACTCCGAGGCTCTCGCTCGCGGTGAGCTCCTGGAGACTGGTCTTCCAGTCCAGGCCGGCTCCGAGGTTGGAGGACCTGTCGATCAGCGGGTCGAAGAGCCGGTGCACCAGCTCCGAGGCCGCGCCGAGGCCCTGGTCGAGATAGACCGCGCCGATCACTGCTTCCAGTGTGTCGGCGAGGATGGACGCCTTGTCCCGGCCACCCGTGCCCTCTTCACCCCGGCCGAGCCGGATGAAGGAGCCGAGTTCGAGGCCGCGGCCCACTTCCGCAAGTGCACGCGAGTTGACCACCGCGGCCCGCAACTTGGCCAGCTGGCCTTCGGGCAGGTCGGGGTGGGTGCGGTACAGCGTGTCCGTGACCACCAGGCCGAGCACGGAGTCCCCGAGGAACTCCAGCCGCTCGTTGGTGGGCAGACCGCCGTTCTCGTACGCGTACGAACGGTGGGTCAGCGCACGCACCAGAAGGGCGGACTCGAGGTGATACCCGAGCCGCCCTTCCAGAAGCGTGTGGGACGAGGCTGTGTTGATGTTGTCTGTCTGCTTCTTGGAGCTGGACAACTCAGACATCGGGCCTCTCACCAGCCGCTCAGACCTCGAGGACCTGGCGCTTGTTGTAGGTGCCGCAGCTCGGGCACGCAATGTGCTGGAGCTTCGGCTCCTGGCAACGCTCGCACGAAACCAGGGTGGGGACCGCAGCCTTCCACTGCGACCGGCGGTGGCGCGTGTTGCTGCGCGACATCTTCCGCTTCGGAACAGCCACGGCTACTTCTCCTGCTTCTCGTCGACGCCCGGTTCGGCGCCGCCCATGTTGTCCTTCTCGCCGTCCTGAACGGTCTCGGCGAGTCCTTGCAGTGCCGCCCAACGGATGTCGACGGCATCGTGGTGGTGGTCAGGATTCTCGTCCAGCCTGATTCCGCATTCGGAACACAGACCGGCGCAGGTCTCCTTGCACACCGGCTGCAGCGGCAGTGCGAGCACCACCGCGTCACGCAGCACAGGCTCGAGATCGAACGAGTCGTCCTCGAGAAAGAACCTGTCCTCGTCGTCCTCGGCGTCGTCGACCGGGTCCGCGGTCCTGCTGCGGTTCCGGTCATCGGCGTCAGGGTACGAGAACATCTCCTGGAAGTCCGCTTCGACCTCCAGGGTCAGCGGCTCCAGACACCTTACGCACTCCCCCTCGGCCGTCGCACGGGCGGTGCCTGTGACGAGCACCCCTTCCATGACCGATTCGAGGCGGAGGTCCAGCGCCAGGGGCGCGTTCTCCGGAACGCCGATGACCCCGTCGATGCCGAGGTCCTTCGGTGCTTCCGCCGTGCGGGTCAGCCGCTTCATGGCACCAGGACGCCGGCCCAGCTCGCGCGTATCGAACACGAGAGGGCTGCGGTGGTCGAGGTGGCCGTTCAGGGCTTTTCCTGCTTTCGAGATCATGTGCGTGGTGCGGCTTCGGGTGGGCCGCCCCTGTCCTGACGGAAAGAGGGCAGCCGGGATCGCGGACATACACGCGACCGAAGAGCCAGGATACTGGACGTACCGCCCAGCTCCCAATCCGGTGGGCCCCGCTCCGGTCAGCGGCCCTGTTCGTAGCGGCGCAGCTGTTCCAGGTCGATCATGCTGGTGTCGAAGAGGCTGGTCTCGTCGAGCGCGCTCTCGCCCTGCTGCGCGGGGATCTGGCCCTGCTGCGGCCAGTACTCCTGCTGCTGGTTCGGGTCGTACGCCTGCTGCTGGTACGCGCCGTAGGCGTCGGGCTGCTGCTGGTAGGCGGCGTAGGGGTCGGCCTGGAGCTGCTGCTGCGGGTCCTGGTAGCCGTACGTCTGCGCGTACTGCGGCTCGGGCTGTCCCTGGACGGGGAAGCCCGTCTGCACGGGGTCCTGGTAGTCGGCGACCGGCGCGTAGTCCGGCTGGGCGGGCTCCGCGTAGGAGGGCTGCTGCGGGCCGCGCTGCGGCTCGGGGGTGGCGAGCTCGGCCAGGCCGGCCCAGTGGTCCTCGTCGCTGGTGTGCCGACCGCCGCCTGCGGCGTCCTGGGCGGCCATGTGCGCGCCCAGCTCGTCGGTGGCGACCCGGCCGTGCAGCTTCTGGCGGCCCCGGCCGACGGCCTCCAGGGTCTTGGCGAGCACCGCCTCGAAGGCGCCGAGCTTGGTGTCCACGTAGTCGTCGGCCCGCCGGCGGAGCGTCTCGGGGTCGGCGCTGCGCTCGGGCGCCTCGGCGAAGTCGGGGTCCTCGTAACCCTGCTCGTCGAGGCCCTCGCTGCGGCCCAGGAGCTTCTCGCGGCCCCGGTCGACGGAGCCGATGGTCTTGGTGAGGACGACCTCGAAGTTGGCGAGCTTGCTGTCGACGTACTCGTCGGCCTCACCGCGGACCTCGTCGGCCTCCCGGCGGGCCTCGGACAGGATCCGGTCCGCCTCGGCCTGGGACCGCTGGGCGATCTCGGTGCCGGAGATCAGCGAGCCGCGCTCCGCGCGGGCGGACTCGATGATCCGCTCGGCCTCCTGCCGGGCCTGCTCGACGAGCTGCTCCCGGCCGCCGATGAGCTCCTCGGCGTGGGCCAGCGAGCCGGGCAGGGCCTCGCGGACCTCCTCCAGCAACGCGAGCAGTTCGGCCCGGTTGACCACGCAGGACGCCGACATGGGCATGGAGCGGGCGTTCCCGACCGTTTCGACGATCTCGTCGAGCTTCTTCTGCACGTCCACCGTGTGCTCGCCACTCTCTGCTGCTGTTGGAGACGGACGGGACGACTGTAAGGCCAGTCGCCTCCCGTCCGACACCTGGTGACGGACAGTCAGCGGGTCACTTCTGGCCGAGACGTTCCACCAGGGCCTCGTGGACGGTCGGCGGCAGCAGGTGCGCCACGTCGCCGCCCCAGGTGGCGACCTCCTTGACCAGGGAGGACGACAGGAAGCTGTAGGTCGGGTTGGTCGGCACGAAGAGCGTCTCGACCCCCGAGAGGCCGTTGTTCATCTGGGCCATCTGCAGCTCGTAGTCGAAGTCGCTGACGGCCCTCAGGCCCTTCACGATCGCCGGGATGTCGCGCTGCTTGCAGAAGTCGACCAGCAGGCCGTGGAAGGACTCGACCTGGACGTTGCCGAAGTCGGCGGTGACCTCGCGGATCAGGTCGATCCGCTCGTCCACCGTGAACAGTCCCTTCTTGGACTGGTTGATCATCACGGCGACGTGCACGACGTCGTACAGCTTCGAGGCTCGACCGATGATGTCGAGATGTCCGTTGGTGATGGGGTCGAACGACCCCGGACAGACGGCGCGGCGCAACGTGGTTCCCTCGCTCTCCGGTGCGGTCATCGTGCGTCTTCGCACGTAGAGGCGGCGCGACCGTACCAAAACGTGGCTTCGCCGTAGCGACGGGCCCGCTGTGGCTCGAATCCTTCGGGCCAGTTGAATTCCCCGCCTCTGGTGCTCCGTTCCACCGTGACGAGAGCGTCGCCCGTGAGCCACCCCTGAGCACGGAGTGTGAGCAGGATCTCCCGAAGATCGTCATCGGTGACGGCGTACGGCGGATCGAGGAAGACCACGTCGTACGGGTCCGAGGGTGCCGGTCCCGTCACGATCTGTTCGGCTTTGCCCGCGCGGAATTCGGCGCCGGGCAGTCCGAGGGTGCGGATGTTGTCGCGGACGGTGCGCGCGGCCTTGGCGTCGGCTTCCACCAGCAGCGCGTGGGCGGCTCCGCGCGAGAGCGCCTCCAGGCCGACGGCGCCGGAGCCCGCGTAGAGGTCGGCGACGCGGACGCCGTCGAGCGTGCCCAGGAGCGCCGCCCAGGTGGAGAACAGCCCCTCGCGCGCGCGGTCGGAGGTGGGGCGGGTACCGGTGCCGGGCGGGACGGCCAGGCGGCGTCCGCCGGCCGAGCCGGCGATCACGCGGGTCATGGGTGTCTGTCCTCGGGTCGCGGGCGGCACACAGGACGGGACGCGTGCCGTGCTCCCCACGATATGGCGTCGCCGGGGATCCGCCTGGTCACCCCTTGTCGAGGTACTCCTCCCGCTCCTTGTCGAGCAGGGCGTCGAGCGCGGTGCGCAGCTCCGGCAGGCGCTCCAGCTCGGGGTCCTCGGCGACGACGCGTACGGCCTCCTCGCGGGCGGCGGCGATGACCTCCTCGTCGTCGATCACGCTGAGCACCCGCAGGGAGGAGCGGACCCCGGACTGGGCCTGGCCGAGGACGTCCCCCTCGCGCCGCTGTTCGAGGTCGATCCGGGAGAGCTCGAAGCCGTCGAGGGTGGCGGCGACCGCGGAGAGCCTGGCCCGGGCGGGGCTCGCCTCGTGGGCCTCGCTGACCAGCAGGCAGAGACCGGGGGCGCTGCCGCGGCCGACGCGGCCCCTGAGCTGGTGCAGCTGGGACACCCCGAAGCGGTCCGCGTCCATGATCACCATCGCGGTGGCGTTGGGGACGTTCACCCCGACCTCGATGACGGTGGTGGCGACCAGGACGTCCACCTCGCCGGCGGCGAACCGGCGCATGACGTCGTCCTTGTCGTCGGGCTGCATCCTGCCGTGGAGCACCTCGACGCGCAGACCGGAGAGCGGGCCCTCGGCGAGCTGGTCGGCGATGTCCAGCACGGCGAGCGGCGGACGCTTCTCGGCGTCGTCCTCGGGGGCGGACTTCTTCGTCCCCTTCTTCGTCCCCTTCTTCTTCCCGGCCTCCTCGGCGTCGTCGCCGATGCGGGGGCAGACGACGTACGCCTGGTGGCCGTTCTCCACCTCCTCGCGGACGCGCTCCCAGGCGCGGCTGAGGAAGTGGGGCTTGTCCTTGGCGGGGACGACATGGCTGGCGATCGGTGAGCGGCCGGCGGGGAGCTGGTCGAGGACGGAGGTCTCCAGGTCACCGAAGACGGTCATCGCGACCGTACGGGGAATGGGGGTGGCCGTCATGACCAGCAGGTGGGGCGGCCTCTTTTCCCCCTGGGAGTCCGCCTTGGACCGAAGGGCGTCGCGCTGCTCCACGCCGAAGCGGTGCTGTTCGTCGACGACGACCAGGCCGAGGTCGTGGAACTGGACCTTGTCCTCGATCAGCGCATGGGTGCCGATGACGATCCCGGCCTCCCCCGTGACGAGGTCGAGCAGGGCCTGCCGGCGGGCCGCCGTGCCCATGGACCCGGTGAGCAGGACGACCTTGGTGCCGAGGTCGGAGCCGCCCAGCATGCCCGCCCGTCGCCCGCCACCACCCTTCTGAAGAGGCGCTTCGCGCCAGAGCCCCCAGTTCTCGGCGAGCTCGCCCATCATCTCGGTGATGGAGCGGTGGTGCTGCTGGGCGAGCACCTCGGTGGGGGCGAGCATCGCGGCCTGGCCGCCCGCGTCGACGACGGTGAGCATCGCGCGCAGGGCCACCATGGTCTTTCCCGACCCCACCTCGCCCTGCAGCAGCCGGTGCATCGGGTGTTCGGTCGCCAGGTCGCCGAAGATCTCGCCGGTGACCTTCTGCTGGCCCTCGGTGAGGGTGAAGGGCAGCTTGGCGTCGAAGGCGTCGAGCAGTCCGCCGGGGACGGACCTGCGGGCCACGGCGGGGAGCTGGGTGTCGGCGTACCTGCGGCGGGCGAGCGCGACCTGGAGCACGAAGGCCTCGTCCCAGCGCAGCCGGTCCCGCGCGGCGGCGATGTCCGCCTTGGTGTGGGGGCGGTGGATCCGGAGCAGCGCCTCCGGCAGGGGGACGAATCCGCGCCCCTCGCGCAGCGTCCCGGGCAGCGGGTCCAACGCGTCCTGCGCGCTGGGCAGGACGGTGTCGACGGCCTTGGCGATGCGCCACGAGTCGAGCTGCTTGCAGGCCGGGTAGATCGGCAGCAGCTGCCCCGCGAAGGCGTCGACGGCCTCGGCCACGTCCGCCGCCTCGTCGCTGTCCTTCGCGTCGAGGAGCTGGTACGTGGGGTGCGCCAGCTGCATCTTGCGGTTGAAGACGGAGACCTTGCCCGCGAACATCGCCCGCCGGCCGGGCAGCAGCTCCTTGTGGGGCTTGTGGACGCCGTGTCCGAAGAAGACCAGCTGGAGCCTGCCGCTCCCGTCGGTGAGGGTGACCTCCAGACGCTTGCCCCGGCCGTTGTTGAACATCATGATCCGCGCGTCGGCGACCTGGGCGACGACCGTCACGTGCTCGTCGAGCGGAAGCTCGGTGAGCGCCGTGAGGCGGCCCCGCTCCTCGTAGCGCCGCGGGTAGTGGTGCAGCAGGTCACCGACCGTGTGCAGGTCGAGGTGTTCGGCCATCACCTTCGCGGTGGCTCCGCCGAGCAGCTTCTTGAGGGGTTCATCGAAAGCGGACACGCGGTCCATTGCACACCACGCCACTGACAGATGTCTCCGTGCGCCGCCCCGCCCGACGTGTCACTCGACGCCGATGAGCAGCGGCGCCGCCTGGTGGCCGCCCCGGTAGACGACGGTGTCGACGGCGAGGTAGCCCTCCCGGACGTGTGCGCTCAGTTCGTCGGCCAGGGTGTCGGGCACGTCCTCGCCCAGGACCAGCGTGACCAGTTCCCCGCCGGCCGACAGCATCCGGTCGAGGACCGTGCGGGCCGTGCCGGGGACGTCCTCGCCGATGACGGCGACGTCCCCGTCGATCAGGCCCAGGATGTCGCCGGCCTGGCAGATGCCCGCCATGGTCCACGACTGCCGTTCGGCGACGGCCAGTTCGGCGTAGCGGGTGGCGCCGGCCGCCGAGGTCATCGCGACGACGTCCTCGTCGAAGCTGCGGTCGGGCTCGTGGACCGCGAGCGCGGCGATCCCCTGGACGGCGGCCCGGGTGGGGACCAGGGCGACGCGGATGCCCTCGCCCCTGGCCTGTTCGGCGGCCGCGGCGGCGGTGTGGCGCAGTTGCGCGTCGTTCGGCAGCAGGACCACCTCACGGGCGTGCGCGCGCCGGATGGCGTCGACCAGTTCGCCGCTGGCGGGCGGCTCGCCGGGGCGGGCCAGCACGGTGGTGGCCCCGGCCTCGGCGCACAGTCCGGAGAGCCCGTCGCCGGGGACGACCACGACGACCGCGCGCTGGACGGGTTCCCGGTGGGCCGC
Source organism: Streptomyces sp. NPDC104381 (assembly GCF_055583745.1). Classification (NCBI taxonomy): domain Bacteria; kingdom Bacillati; phylum Actinomycetota; class Actinomycetes; order Kitasatosporales; family Streptomycetaceae; genus Streptomyces; species Streptomyces sp. NPDC104381. Next base: position 714,382 of record NZ_JBVJNK010000004.1, on the reverse strand, counting down.
GCCCCGGTCGGCCGCGAAGTGGGTGATCCGGATCCGGTAGGGGCGGCCGGCCTCCACGCCCGCCTCGACGGCCGCTCCGGCGTCGTCGACGTGGACGTGGACGTTCCACAGGCCGTCGCCGCCGACCACCACGAGGGAGTCCCCCAGGGCGTCCAGACGGCTCCGCAGCCTGTCGACCGCCTCGTCGTGTGCCTCCAGCAGATAGATGACCTCGAAGGCGGGGCCGCTGTCCTGGCCCGCGTCCGCGCATTCGCCGGTCAGGGGCAGGACGTCCGGGGCGGGCCGTACGGCGCGCTGCTCGGGGCGCCCTCCGAGGGCCTCCAGCAGCGCGCCGAGGACGGCCACCAGGCCCTGCCCGCCCGCGTCGACGACGCCCGCGCGCCCGAGGACGGCGAGCTGGCCGGGGGTGGCGGCCAGAGCGGCGCGCGCTCCTTCGTACGCCGCCCGGGCCACCTCCGTGAGGCCGGCGCTCCCGTCCGTGGCCCCGGCCGCGTCGGCGGCGGCGGTGGCGACGGTGAGCACGGTGCCCTCGACGGGGTGGGCGACGGCGAGCCGGGCCGCGGCGGCGGCCTCCGTCAGCGCGGTCCTCAGGTGACGGGCGTCACCCGACCCGGAGAGCACGGCGGCCATGCCGCGCAGCAGTTGGGCCAGGATGGTCCCGGAGTTGCCCCGGGCGCCGATCAGCGCGCCGTGGGCCATGGCCCGCACGGCGTCGGCGGGGGCCGGCGCCGTGGAGCCGGTCTCGTGGGCGGCGAAGACCGCTTCGACGGCCGCGGCGGCGGACTCGACGGTGAGGTACAGGTTGGTACCGGTGTCCCCGTCGGCCACGGGATAGACGTTGATGGCGTCGATGGCCGTCCGTTCCCGGCCGAGTGCCTCCAGGGCCAGCGAGCACCAGGTGCGCACCGCGACGGCGTCGATTTCGTCGGGTGACTGCGGCACCGTTGGTCTCCTCGGGACTGCCGTGGGGGGCTGGCTGCACCGCAGGGTAGCCCTCGCGCACGGGCCCGTCGGGCGCAGGTGCGGGACGGAGTGCCCTGGGAGCCGTGGTAGTTTCGTATCTCCGACGCAGCCGTTGTATGCTGCTTCGGTTGCCCGACGAAAGTCGGGACATTCCTCCGGTACCGCCACTTCAGTAAAATGATTCCGGCGCGCCGGAATTCACTGTAAGTGCATCTGAAGTCTTTGGAGTGACCCGTGGCTGCCAACTGCGACGTTTGCGGCAAGGGGCCGAGCTTCGGCAACAACATTTCGCACTCGCACCGCCGTACGTCCCGTCGCTGGAATCCCAACATCCAGCGCGTGCGTGCCGTGGTCGGTCGGACGCCGAAGCGGCTCAACGTCTGCACCTCGTGCATCAAGGCCGGCAAGGTCGCGCGCTGACGTCCCCGTCGTAGCGCAGCCTTCCGGTTGCCCAAAAAGCCGGTCCACCTCGGTGGACCGGCTTTTTGCTGTGCCCCGGGCCGGGCTTCAGCGGGCGGTGCGTGCCTGCCAGCCGTGGTCGACGGGGCCGATCCCGTCGCCCAGCGCGAAGCCTGCCCGGATCGCGCCGGTGACGTACTCCTTCGCGCCCCGTACGGCGGCCGGGACGTCCTGGCCCCGGGCGAGCCCGCACGCGATGGCGGAGGCGAGGGTGCAGCCCGTGCCGTGGGTGTGCCGGTTGTCGAGCCTGGGGGCGCGCAGCCAGTGCTCCTCGCTGCCGTCCGTCAGCAGGTCCACGGCCTCGCCGGGCAGATGGCCGCCCTTGATGACCACCCAGCGCGGTCCGTGGGCGAGGATCTCGGCGGCGGCCCGGCGCATCCCCGCCTCGTCGGTGACGGTGACGCCGGTGAGCTGGGCCACCTCGTCGAGGTTCGGGGTGGCGACCGTGGCGACGGGCAGCAGCTTCGTGCGTACGGAGTCGAGGGCTTCGGCGGCCAGCAGCGGGTCCCCGTGCTTGGAGACCCCGACGGGGTCCACGACGACGGGAGCGCCGGTCGCCGCGAGGAGATCCGCGACGGTGTCGACGAGCACGGCCGAGGACAGCATGCCGGTCTTCACCGCCTGGACGCCGATGTCGTCGACGACGCTGCGGTACTGGGCGCGTACGGCGTCCGCCGGCAGCTCCCAGGCACCCTGTACGCCCAGGGAGTTCTGGGCGGTCACCGCGGTCAGCACGCTCATCCCGTGGGTGCCGAGGGCCAGCATCGTCTTGAGGTCGGCCTGGATGCCCGCACCGCCGCCGGAGTCGGATCCGGCGACGGTGAGGACACGGGGCGGTATCGGGGCAGGTGCGGTCATGCCCCGGAATCTACTAGGGCGTGTTCGGGGAGTGGCGCGGGAGGGACTTGCCGAGCAGGCCCTCAGGCGTCCTCTATGGATCCGAAGTGGTCCCAGCCGCCCTTGCTGGTCCACGGCGCCCCGTCGACGGTGACCTGGGGCAGCGCCGACGGGTTGAGGACCTCCCCGATGACCTTCCAGCGCGCGGGGAGCTTCGCGTCGGCCGGGAACGTCGCCACGATGGCGTGGTCCTCTCCCCCGGTGAGCACCCACTGGAGCGGGTCGACGCCGACGGCCTGCCCGATGTCGGACATCTGGGAGGGGATGTCGATGAGCCCGGACCGCAGGTCGATGCGGACCTTGCTGGCCTCGGCGATGTGCCCGAGGTCGGCGACGAGTCCGTCGCTGACGTCGGTCATGGCCGTGGCGCCGAGCCCGGCCGCCGCGGGGCCCGCGTGGTACGGCGGCTCGGGGCGCCGGTGCGCCTCGACGAAGGCGCGCGGCGAGCGGAACCCGCGGGAGAGCACGGCGAATCCGGCCGCGGACCAGCCGAGCCACCCGGTGACGGCCACGACGTCGCCCGGCCGGGCGCCGGCCCGGGTGACGGGCTCGTGGTTGCGCAGGTCGCCGAGCGCGGTGATCGAGACGGTGATGGTGTCTCCGCCGACGACGTCGCCGCCGACGACGGCCGCACCGGCGACCTGGCACTCGTCACGCAGCCCGTCCATCAGCTCCCCGGCCCAGGTGACCGGCAGATCGGCCGGTACGACGAGACCGAGCAGCAGCGCCGTGGGCACGGCGCCCATGGCCGCGATGTCGGCGAGGTTCTGGGCGGCGGCCTTGCGGCCGACGTCGTACGCCGTCGACCAGTCGCGGCGGAAGTGCCGCCCCTCCAGCAGGATGTCCGTACTGGCCACGACCCTGCGGTCGGGAGCGGCCACGACCGCGGCGTCGTCGCCGGGTCCCAGCCGTACCGCCGGAGTGGTGGTGAGCCGGGACGTGAGCTCTCTGATGAGCCCGAACTCCCCCAACTCGCCCACGGTTCCCTTCACCGAGTCTCACCTCTCATCTATCGCACCGGACACCTGTCCGGGCTGCTTCAGCGGCCGGAGGTCCGGACCGTGGGCGGACGGCCCACGGGAGCCGGTGGCCCCGGTGCGTACGGGCGTCGCTGTCCCCCGTACGCACCGGTGGGCTTGCGGTCGCGAGCCCCCACTGCTGTCGGTACCGTCAAGAGATACGTCAACTTCTGTGGTGCGTACGCCACGCTGTGGGCGTCAACCGGCCCGTAGGTCTCCCCGCGGCCCCGGGCGACGCGATAACGTGGCGTCCCTTTCCCCCACATGATCCTCGTGGCCGCCCTGGAGGTTCCGTGGTACAGGCGTACATCCTTATCCAGACCGAGGTGGGCAAGGCGTCGATCGTCGCCGAGACCATCGCCAAGCTCCCGGGAGTGATCCAGGCAGAGGACGTCACAGGCCCTTACGACGTGGTCGTGCGCGCGCAGGCCGACACGGTCGACGCGCTCGGCCGCATGGTGGTCGCCAAGGTCCAGCAGGTGGACGGCATCACGCGAACCCTGACCTGCCCGGTCGTCCACCTCTGACCCCTGTCTACGCTGGTCCGGTGACTCACACCCGCCGCCGGTCCCCCCGATCCCGTGTTCTCGCTCCGTCCGCCGCCCTGTGTGTCCTGGTCGTGGCGGGCTGTTCCTCCGGTGGTGACCGGCCCTCGGTGGCGGTTCCCACGCCGCCGTCCGAGGCCGCCGGGTACTGCGAGGAACTGCACAGGGAGCTGCCGGAGACCGTCGACGACCTGGAACGGAGTGACCCCTCGCCGGAATCGGACCTGACCGCCGGCTGGGGGGACGGGGCGATCGTACTGCGCTGCGGCGTCCCCCGGCCCGCGAGGATGGATGATTCCCAGGCGAAGGGTGTCGACGCGGACGGCGTCAACTGGCTGCTGGAACAGTCCGGCGACGGCGGCCCCCGGTTCACGACCACCTACCGCAAGGCGTACGTCGAGGTGACGCTCGGGACGGAGTACGCCCATGACATCACCCCGCTGTCCGCGTTCGCCGCACCGGTGAGGAAGACGGTCCCCGACAGCCTCTGAGGTCCGTCCCCGCGCGGGGACGGACCTCAGGGCTCTTCGGGGGTCAGCGCAGGCCGGTGGAGCGCTTCAGCGCGGCCGTGATCAGCCGGTCCACGAGCTCCGGGTACTCCACACCGCTCGCCTGCCACATGCGGGGGAACATGGAGATCGGGGTGAAGCCCGGCATGGTGTTGATCTCGTTGATGACGAACGAGCCGTCCTCGGTGAGGAAGAAGTCGGCGCGCACGAGGCCCTCGCAGGAGGCCGCCTCGAAGGCGTCGACGGCGAGCCGGCGCACCTCGGCGGTCTGCTCCTCGGTGAGCGGCGCGGGCACCAGCCCGGCCGCCGAGTCGATGTACTTGGCCTCGAAGTCGTAGAAGTCGTGCGCGGTGACCGGCGGGATCTCGGCCGGGACGCTCGCGCGCGGTCCGTCCTCGAACTCCAGCACCCCGCACTCGATCTCCCGGCCGCGCAGCAGGGACTCCACGAGGAACTTCGGGTCGTGGCGGCGCGCCTCCTCGATCGCCTCGTCGAGGCCGGAGGGGTCGTCGACCTTGGTGATGCCCATGGAGGAGCCGCCGCGGGCGGGCTTCACGAAGAGCGGCCAGCCGTGTTCGGCGGCGAACTCCATGATGCGCTTGCGGGCGGCGGGGCGGTCCGACTCCCACTCCCGGGGGCGGACGACCTCGTACGGGCCGACGGGCAGCCCGAAGGAGGTGAACACCCGCTTCATGTACTCCTTGTCCTGGCCGACGGCCGAGGACAGGACACCGGCGCCGACGTAGGGGACGCCGGAGAGCTCCAGGAGCCCCTGGAGCGTGCCGTCCTCGCCGTACGGGCCGTGCAGCATGGGGAAGACGACGTCGACCTCGCCCAGGACCGTGGGCACCGAACCGGGTTCGCTGACGACGACGTCCCGGTTGCCCGGGTCGACGGAGAGCGTCACGGCGCCCCGCGCGGAGTCGGCCAGCTGGTCCACGTCCGGGACCCGCCGGTCCGTGATGGCCATGCGGGCCGGGTCGTCGGACGTGAGGGCCCAACGTCCGTCCCTGGTGATGCCGATCGGCAGGACGTCGTACTTCGTCCGGTCGATGGCGCTCATGATGGCGCCGGCCGTGACGACCGAGATGCCGTGTTCGGAGCTGCGGCCACCGAACACGACGGCCACGCGCGGCTTGCGGCCCGGATCGGAGCTCTGCTCGGAGCTCAGCGGGCTCTCAGGGCTCTGGGGGAGGTTCTGGCTGCTCATATCGCGACGAGCGTACCTGCTGGTAGGGCTCGAGTCAGCGTCGCTCGGGCTTGGCGCTGCGCGACATCAGCTCCTTCAGGGCGACGACCGGCGGCTTGCCCTCGTGGACGATGCCGACGACCGTCTCGGTGATCGGCATGTCGACGCCGTGCCGGCGCGCCAGATCGAGCACGGACTCGCAGGACTTGACCCCCTCGGCGGTCTGGCTCGTGACGGCGACGGTCTCCTGGAGGGTCATCCCCCGTCCGAGGTTGGTGCCGAAGGTGTGGTTGCGCGAGAGCGGCGAGGAGCACGTCGCCACCAGGTCGCCGAGTCCGGCCAGTCCGGAGAAGGTGAGCGGGTCGGCGCCCATGGCGAGTCCCAGCCGGGTCGTCTCGGCGAGGCCGCGGGTGATGAGGGAGCCCTTGGCGTTGTCACCGAGGCCCATGCCGTCGGCGATGCCCACGGCGAGGCCGATGACGTTCTTCACGGCGCCGCCGAGCTCGCAGCCGACCACGTCGGTGTTGGTGTACGGCCGGAAGTACGGGGTGTGGCAGGCGGTCTGGAGGCGCCGGGCGACGTCCTCGTCCGAGCAGGCGACGACGGCCGCGGCGGGCCGGCGCTCGGCGATCTCCTTGGCGAGGTTGGGGCCGGTGATGACGGCGATCCGGTCCTGGCCGACCTGGGTGACGTCCTCGATGACCTCGCTCATCCGCTTGGCGGTGCCGAGTTCGACGCCCTTCATCATGGAGACGAGCACCGTGCCGGGCTCCAGGTGGCGCGCCCAGTCCGCGAGGTTGGCGCGCAGGGTCTGCGAGGGCACCACGAGGACGGCGAAGTCGGCGCCGCGCAGCGCCTCGGCGGGGTCGGTCGTGGCCCGCACCGAGGCGGGCAGTTCGACGCCCGGCAGGTAGTCCGGGTTGGTGCGGGTGGAGTTGACGGCCTCGGCGACCTCGGCGCGGCGGCCCCAGAGGGTGACGTCGCAGCCGGCGTCGGCGAGGATCATGCCGAAGGCCGTACCCCATGAGCCGGTTCCGAAGACGGCCGCCTTCGCGGGGTGCGTCACGTGGTTCCCTTTCCCTCTGCCTTGCGCCGCTGTTCAGCACGGGCCTTGCGGTGATCGTAGAGCTCGGCGGGGGCCTTCTCGCCGCGTACGTCCTCGAGCTGGGCGGTGATCGCGGCCATGATGGTCTCGGTCGCCTGGCGCAGCACGTCGGGCGTCGGTTCGAGGCCGTAGTAGCGGGAGAGGTCGACCGGCGGTCCGGCCTGCACCCGCAGGGTCTTGCGGGGGAACAGCTGGAGCTTGTTCTCCTTGGCGTACGGCGGCATCGCGAGGTTGGCGCCCCACTGGGCGACGGGGATGACCGGGGCCTTGGTCATCAGCGCGACACGGGCGGCGCCGGTCTTGCCGGCCATCGGCCACATGTCGGGGTCGCGGGTGAGCGTGCCCTCCGGGTAGAAGGCGACGCACTCGCCCCGCTCGATGGCCGAGACGGCGGCGCGGAAGGCGTCGAGCGCGTTGGTCGTCTCGCGGTAGACGGGGATCTGTCCGGTGCCGCGCAGGATCATTCCGACGAAAGGCGTCCTGAAGAGCCCGGCCTTCGCGAGGAGTCGCGGCACACGTCCGGTGTTGTACTGGAAGTGCCCGTACGACAGCGGGTCCAGATAGGAGTTGTGATTGACCGCGGTGATGAATCCGCCGTCGGCCGGAATGTGTTCCATTCCCCGCCAGTCCCGCTTGAACAGAACCACCAGGGGCGGTTTCGCGATGACCGCCGCCAGGCGGTACCAGAAGCCGATTCTGCGGCGGGACACTCGGACGCCTTCCTCTAGGACCTGAGCTGTGCGGGGCTCCGGGCGGTGCTGCCCCGCCCCGGGGCCTCTGCTGTGTGGAGAACACCGTACGCCTCACCCGTGGGGGCGGACCTCCGGGTTGTCGTACCGGCAGGCGAGAATATGGGCTGATGCGTACGGAGGGGGAGATCGCCACGAACACCGACCCGACCGGTCCCTGGTCCCTGGTCGTCCCGCTGAAACCTCTGGCACGGGCCAAGAGCAGGCTCGGCCGGGCGGTGGGCGGGGATCTGCGTCCGCGCCTGGCCCTGGCGTTCGCCCAGGACACCGTGGAGGCCGCGCTGTCCTGCCCGGCGGTGCGGGATGTGGTGGTCGTCACGGACGATCCGGTGGCCGGGGCCGCGCTGGCCGCGCTCGGCGCGCGGGCGGTGGCCGACACCCCGGCGGCCGGGCTCGACGCGGCGATGGAGCACGGAGCCCGGTCGGTGCGCGCGCGGAGCGGGGGCGCGGCGGTGGCCGTGCTCAACGCGGATCTGCCCGCGCTGCGTCCGGAGGAATTGGCGCGGGTGCTCGAATTCTCGGCGGCATTTCCCCGCGCATTTGTCGCCGATGCCCAGGGAATCGGGACCACATTTCTTTCCGCGGGGCCGGGGGTGGAATTGCGGCCGGCCTTCGGCGGGGCGTCACGGGCGCGGCATCTGGCGTCGGGCGCGGTGGAGGTGCCACTGCCGGGCATCGATTCGGTCCGCAGGGACGTGGACACGGGCGAGGACCTGGGGGCCGCGCTGGCGCTGGGGGTGGGGCGGTTCACCGCGGCGCTGGCGGCCCCGGTGGCGCCCGCGGCGGACCGATAGGCTGCCGCTCATGCAGGCGACCTCGTTCACGTACGACTCCGAGACCCGCACCGGCAGCGTGCTCCTCGACGACGGCACCCCGGTGGACTTCGACGCCCCCGCGTTCGACGCGGGCGGGCTGCTGCTGCTGCGGCCGGGGCAGCGGGTGCGGATCGAGACCGAGGGCGAGGGCGCCTCGCTGCGGATCACCCTCGTGACGCTGCAGACGCTCTGAAAGGGCCCCTGAACAGCCCGCGGGCCGGGCTCCCCGAGGGGAGCCCGGCCCGGCGCGTATGAGGAACGAGCGGTGCCCGGTCTCACTTCTTGCGTGCGGTGACCTTCTTGGCTGTCGTCTTGCGTGCCGTGGTCTTCTTCGCGGGCGCCTTCTTCGCCGTGGTCTTCTTGGCGGGCGCCGTCTTGGCCGCGGTGGTCTTCTTGGTGGCCGTCGTCTTCTTGGCCGGGGTCGCCTTCTTCGCCGCCGCCGTGGTCTTCTTCGCCGCCGCGGTGGTCTTCTTGGCGGTGGTCTTCTTGGCCGGGGCCGTCTTCTTCGCGGCCGCCGTGGTCTTGCGGGCGGTGGCCTTCTTGGCGGTGGCCTTCTTCGCGGCCGCCTTCGCCGTCGTACGGGTGGAAGAACCGCCCGAGAGGCTGCCCTTGGGGGCCTTCTTGACGGAGACCTCGCCGCCCTTGGGGAGCTTCTTGGAGCCGCTCACCAGGTCCTTGAAGCCCTGTCCCGCGCGGAAGCGGGGCACGGAGGTCTTCTTGACCCGTACGCGCTCGCCCGTCTGCGGGTTGCGGGCGTACCGGGCGGGGCGGTCGACCTTCTCGAACGAGCCGAAGCCGGTGACCGAGACACGGTCCCCGGCGACGACCGCGCGGACGATCGCGTCGAGTACCACGTCGACGGCGTCCGCGGCCTGCTGACGGCCGCCGACCTTGTCGGCAATCGCTTCTACGAGCTGCGCCTTGTTCACGTCTTCCCCTTCGGAGACATTGCCGGAACGAAACTGTTCAGGCTTTTTCGCACGTTAGGCAGATATATACCGCAAATCAAACACGAAACGGGCTAATCACCCTAGTGCCGCAACGAAGTCGACCGCCGCGCTGTCCGCGGAGTCAGTCACCTTCGGGGAATCGGCCCTCATCGAGGTCCTTCATCAACCGGTCCAGACGCCTTGCCGCGCCTGGGAGATCGTGCTTAGCCGCGGCCGTGACGACCAGCAGCTTCCGGGACAGCGCCATCCTTACGCCCTCCGGGACTTGCAGTGCGCGCACCTTTGCGTGCGCTTCTTTCAATCGGTCGGCGACGTGGCCATAGAGCTCGAGTTGGCTGTCGCGTTCCATGCACCGATTGTGCCATCTGGGGCGAGTTGTCGCCCGAGGGGGTCTCAACAAGCGACTGCGCCCCCTGCCTTGCGGCAGGGGGCGCAGTTCGGGAAAAGCGCTGCTCAGGCGTCAATTGTGCGCGGTTTGTGAGACGGCCTGGCCGCCTCGTAAGTCACAATGTCCGCTTCGTTCTGAAGAGTGAGACTGATGTCGTCCAGCCCGTTCAGCAGCCGCCAGCGGGCGTTCTCGTCGAGCTCGAAGTCGGCCGTGATCCCGCCCGCGAGGACCTGTCGCCTCTCCAGGTCGACGGTCACCTCGGCCGTGGGGTCGGCCTCGGTCAGCTCCCAGAGGCTGTCGACGACCTTCTGGTCGAGGACGACGGTCAACAGACCGTTCTTCAGGGAGTTGCCACGGAAGATGTCGGCGAAGCGCGAGGAGATGACGGCCTTGAAGCCGAAGTTCTGCAGGGCCCAGACCGCGTGCTCACGCGAGGAGCCCGTGCCGAAGTCGGGACCGGCCACCAGGACCGAGGCGCCCTTGCGCTCGGGGCGGTTGAGGACGAAGTTCTCGTCCTTGCGCCAGGCCTCGAAGAGCCCGTCCTCGAAGCCGTCGCGGGTGACCTTCTTCAGCCAGTGCGCGGGGATGATCTGGTCGGTGTCGACGTTGCTGCGGCGCAGCGGGACGGCCCGGCCGGTGTGTGTGGTGAATGCTTCCATGGTTATCGGACTCCGGCGGGCGTACGGGCGTCGGACAGATCGGCGGGCGAGGCCAGATGGCCCAGCACGGCGGTGGCGGCGGCGACCTGCGGGGAGACCAGGTGGGTGCGGCCACCCTTGCCCTGCCTGCCCTCGAAGTTGCGGTTCGAGGTGGAGGCGGAGCGCTCGCCGGGGGCCAGCTGGTCGGGGTTCATGCCGAGGCACATCGAACAGCCGGCGTGCCGCCATTCGGCGCCCGCGGCGGTGAAGACCTTGTCCAGGCCCTCCTCGACGGCCTGCAGGGCCACCCGGACGGAGCCCGGGACGACCAGCATCCGTACGCCGTCGGCGACTTTGCGGCCGTCGAGGACCGAGGCGGCGTTGCGCAGGTCCTCGATGCGCCCGTTGGTGCAGGAACCTACGAAGACCGTGTCCACGTTGATCTCGCGCAGCGGCTGGCCGGCGGTCAACCCCATGTACTCCAGGGCCTTTTCGGCGGCGTGGCGCTCCGAGGCGTCCTCGTACGAAGCGGGGTCGGGGACGTTTGCCGACAGGGGCGCGCCCTGGCCGGGGTTGGTGCCCCAGGTGACGAACGGCGCGAGCTCGTTGCCGTCGATGAACACCTCGGCGTCGAAGACCGCGTCGTCGTCGGTGCGCAGCGTCTTCCAGTACTCCACCGCCGCGTCCCACTCCTCGCCCTGGGGGGCGTGGTCGCGTCCCCGCAGGTAGGCGAAGGTGGTCTCGTCGGGGGCGATCATGCCCGCGCGGGCGCCGGCCTCGATCGACATGTTGCAGATGGTCATCCGGGCTTCCATCGAGAGCTTCTCGATGGCGGAGCCGCGGTATTCGAGGATGTACCCCTGGCCGCCGCCGGTGCCGATCCGGGCGATGATCGCCAGGATGAGATCCTTGGCGGTGACGCTGTCGGGGAGTTCGCCCTCGACCGTGATCGCCATGGTCCTGGGGCGGGCCAGCGGCAGCGTCTGGGTGGCCAGCACGTGCTCGACCTGGCTGGTGCCGATGCCGAAGGCCAGCGCGCCGAAGGCGCCGTGGGTGGAGGTGTGCGAGTCGCCGCAGACGACCGTGGTGCCGGGCTGGGTCAGGCCGAGCTGCGGGCCGACCACGTGCACGACACCCTGCTCGACGTCCCCCAGCGGGTGCAGCCGGACGCCGAACTCCGCGCAGTTCTTGCGCAGGGTCTCCAGCTGGGCGCGGGAGACCGGGTCGGCGATCGGCTTGTCGATGTCGAGGGTCGGGGTGTTGTGGTCCTCGGTGGCGATGGTGAGGTCGAGACGCCGCACCGGCCGGCCGGCCTGGCGCAGACCGTCGAAGGCCTGCGGGCTGGTCACCTCGTGCAGCAGGTGCAGATCGATGAAGAGGAGGTCGGGCTCGCCATCGGCGCGCCGGACGACGTGGTCGTCCCAGACCTTCTCCGCGAGTGTCCTACCCATCGCTTTCCCTCCGGCCGGCGTCTTCGCCGGCCCAACTAGAGATTCGGGTGCCGCCGTCCGGACCCCCGAGCGGGGCGGTGGCTGCGGGCCGTTGTAAGGCCGCACGTACAGGTTCGCAACTTCCGGGGAAAATTGAACTTGCGTTTCACAGAGTGAGACGCGAGTATCGTCGTATGGACAACTCTAGCGGCGTCGGCGTTCTCGACAAGGCAGCTCTGGTATTGAGCGCCCTGGAGTCCGGTCCGGCCACCCTCGCCGGGCTGGTCGCAGCGACAGGGCTCGCACGGCCCACGGCCCACCGACTGGCCGTGGCACTCGAACACCACCGCATGGTGGCAAGGGACATGCAGGGCCGTTTCATTCTCGGCCCCCGGCTCGCGGAGCTCGCGGCCGCGGCCGGCGAGGACCGCCTCCTGGCGACGGCCGGACCCGTACTCACGCATCTGCGCGACATCACCGGGGAGAGCGCGCAGCTCTACCGCCGGCAGGGCGACATGCGGATCTGCGTGGCGGCGGCGGAACGGCTGTCCGGACTGCGGGACACCGTGCCGGTCGGCTCCACCCTCACGATGAAGGCGGGTTCCTCCGCGCAGATCCTGATGGCCTGGGAGGAGCCGGAGCGCCTGCACCGGGGCCTCCAGGGCGCCCGTTTCACCGCGACGGCGCTCTCGGGCGTACGGCGGCGGGGCTGGGCCCAGTCGATCGGCGAGCGCGAGCCGGGCGTGGCCTCGGTCTCGGCCCCGGTGCGCGGACCGTCGAACCGGGTCGTCGCCGCGGTCTCCGTCTCCGGGCCGATCGAGCGGCTCACCCGGCACCCGGGCCGGATGCACGCGCAGGCCATCATCGACTCGGCGGCACGGCTGAGCGAGGCCCTGCGCCGCACGGGCTGAACCCCGTGCGCTTAGGCACCGAGCCCTGGGCCGCGCGAGCCGGCCCGCCCTGTCCCTCCTCCCTCCCCGAGGCCGCCCCAGCGCCGTGGCGGCCCCTCTTCCTCCGGTGTCAGCGCCCGGAGGACTCCGGTGACGACTCCCGGAACGTCCGGTGTCACTCCCCGGACGCGCGTAGGCGAAGCGTTCCGCCGCCCTCCGCCCCCTCTTCTCCACCGGCAGCACACCTGTCGCAGTCGTCGCCCCGTCGCAGAGCCCGGCCCTCCAAGGGTGGGACAGTGACAGCACGCCACGGAACGGCGCGAGGGAAAGGTGCGGAGGATGCGGCTGTCGGAACTGAGCGAGCGCAGCGGTGTCCCCGTCGCCACCGTCAAGTACTACCTGCGCGAACGGCTGCTCCCCGCCGGCACCCGGATCAGCGCGACCCAGGCCGACTACGACGAGGGCCATCTGCGCCGGCTCCGCCTGGTACGGGCCCTGCTCCAGGTCGGCCGTCTCCCGGTGGCCACGGCGCGCGAGGTGCTGGCGCACGTCGACGACGAGTCTCTGGGGCGGACGATCCGGCTGGGGGCCGCCCTGTGGGCACTGCCCCACGGACCCGAGCCCGACGAGGAAGCGCCGGAGACCGTCACCGCGCGCGCCGAAGTCGCCCGGCTGCTCTCGGAGCTCGGCTGGACCACGGCCCTGGAGCTCGGCGAACTCTCCCCCGTACACCGCTCGCTGGTCGCCTCCCTGGCCACCCTCATCCGCCTCGGCTACCCCTGCGATGTGACGTACCTCGCCCAACAGGCCCGTCTCATGCGGGAGGTGGCGGTGCAGGACCTGGACGCGCTGGAGCGGTTCCCCACGGAGGGCGAGCAGGTGGAGGCCGCCGTGGCGTCGGCCGTGCTGTACGAGCCGCTGCTGGCCTCGTTGCGCAGGCTGGCCCAGGCGGAGGAGTCCGCGCGGCGGTACGGGCTCTGAGCACCGGCCGGGGCGGAACACGGGAAAGGCCCTCCACCGGGGTGAAGGGCCTTTCCGTACTGCTGTGTTGTACCCCCGACCGGATTCGAACCGGCGCTACTGCCGTGAGAGGGCAGCGTGCTAGGCCGCTACACAACGGGGGCTTGTTACTTCGGTCTTGCGC